>CAVYSW010000004.1:0-34648 GCA_963771275.1 uncultured Gemmatimonadales bacterium | reverse complement strand
CACCGCGTCCGCGGAGCCGCCCGGCTCAGGCCACGGGCCGGAAGTCGGGATACGCGGCATCGCGGGGGTGGAGAATGGGATCGGGAATCGGCCACCGGACCCCGAACGCGGGATCGTTCCAACGCACCCCGCGCCCGGCCTCCGGCACGTAGAACTCCGTCATCTGGTAGAAGACCTGCGTGTTGTCCTCCAGCGTCTGGAAGCCGTGCGCGAGCCCTTTGGGGACGAACAGCGCCTGCCCGGTCTCCGCCCGCAGCTCGATGCCGAGGTGGCGCAGATAGGTCGGCGAGTCGGGGCGGAGGTCGACCACGACGTCCCAGATCGCGCCGTGCGTGCAGCGGACCAGCTTGTCCTCCGCGTGCGGTGCCGCCTGATAGTGCAGGCCGCGGAGCGTGCCGCGCGCCGGTTGGACGACACGCTGCACTGGACGAACGTACCCGGCAGCCCGTGCGCCTCGAACTCACGCCGACACCACGTGCGCGCGAACGACCCGCGCTCGTCGTCCTGGACGTTCGAGGTCCAGCAGGATACGCGCCCGGCAACTCCGTGGCCGTGAAGATCACGGGATGACCGTCGCCTCCGGAATCGGTACGACGAACCGCCCACCCCACTCGCGAATCCCGGCCATCTGCTTGATGACCTCAGCTCTTCAAATTCCAGGGCAGAATCAAGACGTAGTCTGGCTTGGTCTCGAAGATGCGCTCCGGCGCGTAGATCGGAATGTGCGTGCCGGGGAGGAACTTGCCCTGCTTGTGGGGGCTCCGGTCCACCGTGTAATCCAGGAAATCGGCCCGCACGCCGCAGTAGTTGAGCAATGTGTTGCCCTTGCCGGGCGCCCCGTAGCCCACCACCGTCTTGCCCTCGCGCCGGACCCGGATCAGGAACTCGAGCAGTTTGCGCTTGGTGTCGCGCACCTGCTCATTGAACGCCGCGTAGTACCCGAGCGTGGCGACCCCGGCGTCCAGCTCCCGCGCCCGCAGGGCGACGGCGCGCTCAGTGACCGGGCGCGAGCCGTCCTCCGCGTGGCGGGCATAGATCCGGAGCGACCCACCGTGCGTCGGCACCTCCTCGACGTCGAACAGCGTGAGCCCGTGCGCCGCGAACAGCGTCTCGGCGCTCACGAACGAGAAGTAGGAGAAGTGCTCGTGGTAGATCGTATCGAACTGGTTCTCGGCGACCAGCCGCTCGAGGTGGGGGAACTCAATGGTGATCGTGCCGCGCGGCTTGAGCAGGACCTTCATGCCCCCCACGAAGTCGTTCACGTCGTGCACCTGGGCGAGCACGTTCTTGCCGAGCAGCAGGTCGGCGCGCTTCCCCTCGCGCGCGAGCCGGGTGGCCAGCTCCACCCCGAAGAACTCCGTCAGCGTTGGGACACCCTTTGCCACCGCCACTTCGGCCACGTTCCTTGCGGGCTCGATGCCGAGGCAAGCGATACCGCGCTCGACGAAGTACTGCAGCAGGTATCCGTCGTTGCTCGCGACCTCCACCACGAAGCTGCGCGAGTCGAGCGGAAGCTGCCGGATCATCTGCTCGGTGTAGCGGCGGCAGTGATCGAGCCAGCTGTCGGAATAGGACGAGAAATACGCGTAGTCTCGAAAGATCTCCTCCCCGCTCACGAACTGCTCCAACTGCACGAGGAAGCAGCGGTCGCAGACGTAGACCACCAGCGGGTAGAACGGCTCCATCTGGTTCAGTTGATCGACGCGGAGGTAGCTCTCGCACAGCGGCGACATGCCCAGGTCGGTCACCAGGTGGCGCAGGGGTGCGCCGCAAAAACGACAGCAGCCCGCGCGCGGGGCGCCGGTGTGGGTGACGAGCCGGGGATCGGCCTGGGTCTTGGTTCGGACGGATGTCATCCCTGAAGTACCTTTCGACCCTGAAGTACCTTTCGAACGCAGCGGCCTGCCGACCACGTGCCCACCTCCGGGAGCAAGTCCCGGACTCAGTGACGCGGTTGAGAAGGATGGCCATAATATGCTGCTTGTCAATGACTTAAGTGCGCTCGTGGCACCAGCATGAGAAGCCAGGGGAGTCGGCGTTGCGCGATCGCCACAATCCCCGCGTCTGCGCAGAAACGGCTGAGTGCCACAAGTGCCGCAGGGGGCACGGAACTTGACCCCGGCATTCGGACAGCGGAACGATGAAGCGATGAGAATCGTGCATGTGTTGGCGCCCGCCGGGTTCGGGGGGCTGGAGCGCGTCGTGGGTGCGCTGGCCGGCGGCCATGCCCGGCGCGGGCACCAGGTGCACGTGCTCACTGTGACAGGTGACGCGCCCGTCGCCGACCACCCCGCGTTGCGGCAGATGGATGGGACCGGCGCGGTCGTCGTCGCCGTAACAGTGCGCACTCGGGCTTATCGCCGCGAGCGTCGGTTCGTGGCAGACTACTGTCGATCGGTCGGGGCGGAGGTGCTCCACACGCATGGGTACCGGTCGGATGTCGTGGACGGACCGGTCGGCCGCCGCTTGTCGCTGCGTACGGTGTCCACCGTGCACGGCTTCACGGGGGGAGATTGGCGCAACCGGATCTATGAGGCCCTCGATCGCCGGAGCCTCCGCCGGTTCGACGCCGTCGTCGCGGTGTCGCGCCAGCTCCGACACGAGCTGCGATCGGCGGGCGTGCCCGACGAGGTCCTCCATATGGTGCCGAACGCCGCGCCCGACGACCCGGAGCCGCTGGACCGCGACGCAGCACGCGCAGCCCTCGGGCTGGAGGCCGTGCGCGGGCCGATCGTTGGCTGGGTTGGGCGGTTCACTGCCGAGAAGGCACCCGACTTGTTCCTTGCAGCCTTGGCGATCCCCCGCTTGCACGCGGCCCACGCCGCCTTGATTGGTGCCGGTCCGATGGAAGGCGCGTTGCGCCGCCTTGCCGAGCGCCACGGGATGGTGGGGCGCGTGACGTGGCATGGGGCGATGCCCGGAGCCGGCCGTCTGCTGAAGGCGTTCGATGCCCTCGTGCTGAGCTCGCGCTCGGAGGGGACCCCTATCCTGCTGTTCGAAGGCGTCCGTGCGGGCGTGCCGCTCGTGGTGACTGCGGTGGGGGGCGTGCCCGACGTCGTCGGGCCGCGCGAGGCGGTGCTCGTGCCCCCGGACGACCCGGCTGGGCTCGGCGACGCGATCGCCGCAGTCCTGGACGACCCGGCAGGGGCGCAGGAGCGGGCCCGCGCCGCGCGGGCGCGTGTGGATGCCGCGTTCGCGCTCGACCCCTGGCTCGACCGGTACGAGGCGATCTACGCCGCGCGAGCGACTTCGGACGGGGCGGTCGCTTCATGGTGATCCTCTGGATCGTCCTTGCCGCGGCGGCGGCGGTGCCGTTGTACGCGTATGCCGGCTACCCCGTCCTCCTCTGGCTGATCGCCCGTGGCAGGCGCGACGGCGTGGGCGCTCGCGCCACCCCCGACTGGCCGGCGGTGAGCATCACGGTCCCGGCGTACAACGAGGAGGCGGCGATCGCCGCGACCCTGGACCGCTTGCTCGAGCTCGATTACCCACGCGACCGGTTGCAGATGCTCGTGGTGTCCGACGCCTCCACCGACCGGACCGACGAGATCGTGCGATCCTACGAAGCCCGCGGAGTCGAGCTGATCCGCCTGCCGGAGCGCGGGGGGAAGACCGCCGCTGAAAACGCGGCCCGAGCGCACCTCCGGGGGGGAGTCGTCGTCAACACGGACGCGTCCGTCAGGCTCCGCCCCGGGGCCCTGAAGCCGCTCATCGCAGCGTTCCGCGACCCGTCGGTCGGCGTCGCATCCGGGCGGGACGTCAGTGTCGCGCGGGTGGAGGACGATGCGAACGTCGGGGAGTCCGGGTATGTGGGCTACGAGATGTGGGTGCGCGATCTCGAGACGGCCGCTGGGGGCATCGTGGGGGCATCCGGCTGCTTCTACGCGAGCCGGATCGAGTTGCACAAAGAGATCGTGCCCGAAGCGCTGAGCCGCGACTTCGCCGCACCACTGATCGCCCACGAGCACGGGTACCGCTCGGTGTCGGTGCGCGACGCGGTCTGCTTCGTGCCGCGCGCGCTATCGCTCCGGCGCGAGTACCGGCGCAAGGTGCGTACGATGAGCCGAGGCCTCCAGACGCTGTTCTACAAGCGCCACCTGATGAACCCGCTGCGTCACGGGCGCTTCTCCTGGATGGTGATCAGCCACAAGCTGGCGCGCTGGCTGGTGCCTTGGGCCGTGGTACTGGGGATGGCGGGCGCGCTGCTCGCCGCTGGCGAGGTTCCTTCGCTACGGCTCCCAATTACGGCGGCGTTCGTTTTCGCCAGCTTGTGCGCCGCCATCGGGTGGTTCAGACCTGATCAACGGCTGCCGCATATCGTCGCGATCCCCGCCTATGTGATCTGGGGTCTGATCGCTGGCATCCACGCGTGGATCAACGCCCTGCGCGGGGACATGACCCCGACCTGGGAGCCCACTCGGCGCGCCGTCTCGGGGAGCGCTGGTCCCGCAAGGGCCGGGGCGCAAGTGAGAGTGTGTGGCGGCTGAACCGCAGAGAAAGCTGAGAAACCGCAGAGAAAGCTGAGAAACCGCAGAGATCGCAGAGAACGCAGAGACAGTAGGTGCTCCTGCAGTAGCATGAGACCCTGCGGTCTCTGCGCACTCTGCGGTGCAGCTGTCACCGGCTCTGCGTGCTCTGCGGACAGATCATGGACGCAGAGACAGTAGATCTTCCCGCAGCAGATGAGGCCTCTGCGTTCTCTGCGTACTCTGCGGTGCACAGCTGTCAAGTCGGGCTCTGCGTTCTCTGCGGTGAAACGGATCAGCTTGGGAGGGCGCGGTAGACCGCGGGAACCAGCAGGGACGCCGCCTGGGCGGCGACCCGGAAGGCGTGCTCTTCTCCATCCGTGACGGGCACGACCACACGCACGAGCGCCTCCTCGCTGCGCTGCTTGAGCGCCGCGTCCCGCAGCAGGTCCCATTTCACGACGTACTCGTTGCTCTCCACGCGCCCGCGGCCCTGATACCAGTACAGCACCAGTGCCTGCGCCGCCTTGTTCTGGAGCAGGTAGCGATTCACCCGGACCGGTCCCGCGGGCGTGTCGAGGTCCACCTGGGTCGAGGCGAGCGCTTCCCACCCGGAGCCCGGGAGACAGTTCTTCGGCGAGTGGATCGTTCTCCCCTGCGTCTGACTGTCGTAGTAGCCCACGTAGACGGAGAACGGGAGGAAAGCACCCGCGGTGTCGCGCGGCTCGAAGTTGCGGAGCAGATACGTGGTGACTCCGGCCACCCGCGCCTCATCATCCGAGAGCGCCGCGTCCGTGCCGGTTCCACCTGCCAGCTCGACGGGCACTGCCGCGGCGAGCGGCTCCCGCAGCGGCAGGGCGCGCTGCAGGTTCACGCCGACCGTGAACAGGGCGCCCACCCCCATCAGGAGCGCCGGCAGCCAGGCGACAGGCCGGCTCATGCCGGGCCCCGCCGCGCAGCGACGAGCCGTTCCACTCGCGCGGCGACGAATGCGAGTCCCCCGAGCATGGCGAACGCGACGACGAACATCGCCCAACCCTCGGAGTAATGCATCACCCCTTCACCCAGCGCCGGGCTCACGAAATACACCAGGAACCCCGTGAGGAAGATGCGCAACCCGTTGAGCAGCATCGCCACCGGGAGCGAGGCCAGCACCAGCAGCACCCGGGCCGGCACCGACTTGAGGAACAGGGCGCCGATCAGCAGGCCGAGTGACAGCAGCGCCGTCAAGGACCGGAGGCCGCTGCACGCTTCCGTCACGAACAGGGAGCGTCCCGGCAGGTGAATCACGTTGCCAGCCACGGCGACGGGGACGTGGCGCCACTCGAGCAGGCCCGCGCCGAACTGCGAGGCCTTGAGCTGGAGCGGGAACGCCAGCGAGGAGAGCACCACCGCCGGGAGCGGCACCGACAGGAGCAGAAGCACGGCCGGGAGCCACCAGTGCAGCAGCTGGCGAAGCCCCCCGACGAAGACCACCAGCCCCATGGCCGCGCCGAGCAGCGAGAGCCGCATGGTGAACAACTCGGCGGCGAGCCCCGATACGTACCGCAGCACGACCGCGCCGAGCAGCAGCAGGAGGCCGAGGATTGGCTGCGGGCGGGATCCGGGCGCCGCACCGCGCCGCCACGCCAGCACGATCGCCAGGGGGCCGAGCAGGAGTCCGTGACCCGCCTCCGGATCGCTCCACCAGTCTCGCAACAGGGTCGCGATCGGTTGGCGGTACAACAGAAAGAACGCGAGCCCCGTCACCAGGATCGGGGCTGCTCTTTGCCAGCTACTGAATGCGGATTGGAAGGAACGGAGGCCGGTGGCTCCGGCGGTCACCACGCCCCGCGGCGACCCACCATCACGGGCACCGTGAGCGCCATGATCTTGAGATCCTCCAGGGCCGACTGCTTCCCCAGGTACTCCAGGTCGAGCTGCACCTTGCGGCGCACGTCGTCCAGGCAGCGATCGTACGAGTGGTTGATCTGCGCCCAGCCGGTGATCCCCGGCCGCACCCGCTGCCGCACCTCGTAGTGCTCGATCTGCGCCCTTAAGTTCACGAAGATCGTCGGCTGCTCCGGCCGCGGGCCCACGATGTTCATGTCGCCCAGCAGCACGTTCCACAGTTGCGGCAGCTCGTCGAGGCGGTACTTCCGGAGCACCCGGCCGATCGGGGTGACGCGCGGGTCGTCGGGACTGGCCCACACCTCGGCGTCCGCGTTGTGGGGTCGCGTGTACATCGTGCGGAACTTGTAGATCATGAACGGGCTGCCGCCCATGTCGTGCTGGCGCCGGCTGTGCACTGCCGGCAGCCGGCCGCCGCGCCGATCGAGCCCGACCCGGGTCTGTCGGTAGAGAATCGATCCCCGTGAGGTCAACCGGATCAGGAGCCCGACCACCAGCATGACCGGCAAGGTGATCAGCAGCCCGACGGCCGCGACCGCGACGTTGAGCACCCGCCGCGCCCGTTCCCGCTCCATTTCGAATCCGGGCGAACCCCATTCCGCCGGGTGATAGGTCTCGTGGCCTGCGCTGCGCGCACGCCAACGAGTGGGCGGGATGTTGAGCCTGAGGGATGTCACGTCGGAACGGCTCCAATCGGGTCGAGTCTTGCCGGTCGCACGTATGGCAAGCCTCATGCGGGACGGAGCCGATGATGCTGACGGACAGCAAGCTATTGCGGCATAAGCGCTTACGGGTTCTCAAATCGTGTGTGCCTCGCCCATCGCCAACACCCGACGTGGTTGATGGTCCGCGTTTGTGGAAGGACTACTACAAGGCGTGCTACAGCAGGGAAACCCGCGTGGCTACAGTACCCCCGCGCCTGGAAGGTCCAGCACGAAGGCAAACCGGGTCCCCCAGTCGGCCCGGGTCTCGACCTCCAGGGTGGACCCCATGGCCTCGACCAGCCGCCGGCAGATCGCCAAACCGAGCCCGGTGCCGGAGAACGTGTACCCGCCGCGTCGCGCCGCCGTGCGCCGGAACGGCTGATACAGCGTTTCCAACGCCTCGGCGGATATGCCGCGACCCGTGTCCCGCACGCTGAACTCCAGCTGCTGGTGCCCCTGCGGGGCCGCGCAGATCTCCACGTGGCCCTGGTCGGTGAACTTGAGGGCGTTGGTGGTGAGGTTGAGCAGCACCCGGCTCAACGCCAGGGGATGGCCCAGGCGGTGGTCGCTGGCCGGTGGCTTCACGCACACCGACAGTCCCTTTTCCTCGGCGATTGGGCTCACGATGTCCTTCACCGAGTCGAGGATCTCCGTCACGGAGAACGGGGAGAGCTGGGCGTCGACGAGCACGTCGCCGCCCCGCGCCAGCTCGATCACGTCGCTCGTCACGGCGCTCAGGCCCAAGGCCGCCCCGTAGATCAGCCCGAGCTGGCGGTGCTGGACCTCGTTCACCGGGCCACTCTGCCCGCGCTGCAGCGTTTCCGCGAGGAACAGCACGGATGTCAGCGGCGAGCGGAGGTCGTGCGCCACTTCGACAACGAGATCGAGGCCACCCGGTCCCGAAAGGCGGGCGCTGAAGAAGTCCGACCAGGCAGGCTCGACCGCCGCGCGCACGTGCTCCACCGCCCGGAGCAGCTCGACGACCTCGGCGGTGGGTGGGGGCGCGGCAGCCCAAGTTTCCAGCAGCTGGGCGCGCAGCAGCTCGAGCAGGCGGCGCCCGAGCCATGCCACCGAGCGCTTGTCGCCGTTTCGGGCCTCGGCTGGATCGTGTCGCGCGCCCGCAATGCGGTGGGCGAGATCGACGAGGACGTCCCGCACCTCGTCAACAGCGATGGCGTCACCGCTCTCGTTGCGGAATGACGCCGCAACCTGCCGCGCCGCGGTCGCCAGGTCCGGTGACGCAATCGACGCGAACGGGTCCTCCGCACTCGGTGCGCTGCGGCGTCCGGCCGCCCGCGCGGCCCTCTGCGCCGCGGGTTGGCTCAATCAGCCTCCACCATGATCGTTTCGCGCTGCAGGCCGTGCTTTTCCATGATGCGATATAAGGTCGTGCGGTCTACCCCCGCAAGCCTCGCCGCCCGGGACATGTTGCCCCCCGCGCGCTGCACCAGGTTCGTCAAGTAGCGCAGCTCGAAGTCCGCCAGCACGCGGTCCCGTACGTCATGGTACGCGCCGTCCAGATCGGCGTCTGTGGCGCTCGACACCATGGCTGGGGCGGGCGCGGGTCACGTCCTCGGCGCCCGAGTCCCCGCCGATGAACGGGATGTCCTCCGGGCGGATCGGCGAGCCGGGCTCGAGCAGCACGACGGCGTGCTCGATCACGTTCTGCAGCTCGCGCACGTTCCCACGCCACGGATAGGCCCGCATCGCGCGAATGGCAGCCTCGGAGAGCTTGGGCGCCTGCTCGCCATCCCGGTGCTTGGCCCAATAGTGCTGCAGGAAGTAGTTCGCCAGGAGCGGAATGTCCTCCGGGCGCTCGCGCAGCGACGGGATGCGGATGGGGACCACCCGCAGCCGGTAGTAAAGATCCTCCCGGAGAACCCCCTGCGCCGTGATCTCGTCCGGATCGCGGTTCGTGGCGGCGATGAACCGTACGTTGACGATCGCGTCGTTGGTCTCGCTGCCCACGCGGCGCACCACCCCGTCCTGGATCACGCGGAGCAGCTTGGCCTGGATCGGCTTGGGCATCTCCCCCAGCTCGTCCAGGAACATGGTCCCGCCGTTGGCGATCTCGAGCAGGCCCGGTTTGTCCCGCACGGCCCCGGTGAACGCTCCTTTCCGGTGGCCGAACATCTCGGACTCGAGCAGGTTCTCTGGCAAGGCTGCGCAGTTGATCGCCACCATCTGGCGACTGGATCGACGGCTGTTGTAGTGAATGAACTGGGCGAACAGCTCCTTGCCGGTCCCGCTCTCCCCGGTGATGAACACCGATGCGTCGGTTCGCGCGACCTTGCGCGCCAGCTCGATCGCCGCGCGGAACGCGGGCGCGCTGCCCAAGACCGTGACCTTCTCACTGTGTCCATGCTCGCGCGCCGTCAGCGCCTGCAGCTCCTTCGATTCCCGCGCGACCATCACCGCGTGCGCCGCCCGCCCGATCAGGATCTGGAGGTGGGTCGCCGAGAACGGCTTGGGGAGATAGTCCCAGGCGCCGGCCCGGAGCGCCTCGATGCTCGACTGCACCGACGCGTTGCCTGTCATGATGATCGCGATCGTCTCGGGGTTCTTCTCCAGGCAGGCCGCCAGGAGGTCCATGCCGTGGACCTCGGACATGTTGAGGTCGATCAGCACGACGTCGAACGGGCGACGCCGCAGGACCTCCATCGCCTCAGACCCGCGCCCCGCCGTCTCGACCCGGTAGCCCTCGCTCTCGAGGAACATCTTGCAGCTTTCCCGGAGGGTCCGCTCGTCGTCGATCGTGAGGATGCGGAGGCTGCGCTTGGCATCCGGAGTCAGGCCCGCTGGGCCCGCATCCCGGACTTCCTCGGGCGAGGAAAGGCTGTCTTCATTCTCGGCAACGGTCATCGCGTCGTTCCCGGCTCGGGTGCGTCGGCGAGGCGTGCTGGATTGGCGCGCCATGGATCACCCCTCCGGTGTTCGCAGGGTCCGGGCCGAGGGTCGACGTCAGTCGGGTCGACCACCTATCTGGCCTTGTAACAAGCGGTTATAATCTGCACTGCAATGAGTTGTTGTGTCAATGCAACGGTCAGGTTGGTCGGCTCCGGTCCCTGTTGGCTGTCAGCAACACCTCGAACCTGGCTAAGTGGGGTATTCGTCGCGGGAGACCGGGTCCGGCCGTCTGAGCGGTGTCCCGATTCTTGCGTGACGCGTGGTGGAATGACCCCGACTACCGTGCTTACTGAGCTCGAGCCTCATGGCTGAACAACTTCCGATCCGGACTCGCGGTTTCCCGGTCCCCTATGAAGGTGGGCCGCCCCCCGTTCCGCCGCCCCCGTTCGCGGGGGAGCCGGCCGGCGATGGCGACGGCGCGGGCATGGACTGGCGCCGGTACCTCGCCGCCGTCCTCCGCTTCAAGTGGCTCGTGTTGGCCGTGACCGTGCTCGGGACGGCGGCGGGCGTCGTGGCGTCGCGGTTCCTTCCGGCTGACGTACCAGGCTCAGGCGACGATCTGGGTCCCGGCCAGCGGCGACCCAGGGTCGGAGCGGTGGGCCGATCGAACAGCCCCAGGTCTTCTCCTGCGATGGGCTGGATCGAGCTGATCAAGACCTCGTTCGTCGTGCTGGACGACGTCGTGCGCGACCTCCGTCTCTACCTGTCGCCGACCGCGGGGCCGGACTCGCTGGCCCTGTCGACGTTGGGGCTCAAGCAGCGGTTCGTCCCCGGCCGCTACGAGCTGGACGTCGCCACCTCCGGCGCCACGTTCGCGCTGCGGAACGCGCAGGGGATCACCATCCAGCAGGGGAGAGTGGGCGACTCCGTGGGCCCCGATCTGGGCCTCGCGTGGGTCCCGCCGCACGGGTCCTTGCGGCCGGGTCAGAAGATCGGGTTCGCCGTGCTCCCGCCGCGGGATGCGGCGCTCAGACTTCAGCAGGAATTGAGCGTCCAGTTGCAACGAGCGTGGAGCCAATTTCCTCGCCCTTCGCCTTCAGGGAACCGACCCCGGGCTCGTGGCCGCCACCATCGAACAAGGTTGCCCAGGGGTTCGTCGACACCGCGAAAGCGCTCACCAACGCCAAGAGCCGGGAGATGGTGAGCACCCTGCGCGCCCAGCTCGACGAGGCGGACTCTCGCCTCCGCGCGGCTGACGTCGCCCTTGAGCAGTTCAGGGTCCAGACGATCACGCTACCCAGCGAGCGCGCCACCCCCGTGACCGCCGGGTCTGGCCGAGACCCGCAGTCCCGTCATGGACAATTTCATGAAGATGAAGTTCGAGCTGGACGGGCTGCAAAAAGACCGCGAAGCCATCAGCCGGGCGCTGGTTCAGGCCCAGGGCGGTGAGTTGTCTCCCGACGCGCTGCTGTACATCCAGGCGGTGCAGCAGTCGGCGGACCTCTCCAAGGCCCTCGGGGATCTGACCGCGCGTCAGGCGGAGCTCCGGGCGCTGCGGCTGCGATATACGGACGAGAATCCCGATGTCGCGCGGGCCGCGGCGCAGATCCGCGAGCTGCAGGATCGCTCGATCCCGGACCTGGCGCGCGGACTCCTGGCGCAGATGAGCGCGCGCGAGCGCGAGTTGTCGTCTCGCATCGCGTCGGCGTCCGGGGATCTGCGCGAAATCCCGCGCCGCTCCACCGAGGAGCAGCGGCTCCGGCGCGAGCAGGATGTCGCGGCCAGTGCCTATGGGCGCCTCAAGGCCGCCTACCAGGATGCCATGTTTGCCGAGTCCGCATCCGATCTGGGCGCCAGAGTGCTCGATTGGGCCGTCGTGCCGGAGCGGCCGGTCCGGGACACGGCCGTCCGGATGATGGGCATGGCGTTCGCCGCGAGCCTGGGGCTCGGGTTGCTCGGCGCGGTGCTGCTCGATCGCCTGGACCGGCGCGTGCGCTACCCGGAGCAGGTGACCGGAGATCTGGGGCTCCCGATCCTCGGCGCGATCCCGCGCGTCAAGACGGCCGGCAACGGCCGGGCGCTCAAGCCCATGGATACCGCACAGGTCGTGGAGGCGCTCCGCGGGGTGCGCCTGGGACTGGTGCACGCGCACGGCGCCGCGGGACCGCTGATGGTGACGGTGACCAGTCCGGGGCCGGGGGAAGGGAAGTCCTTCGTTGTCTCCAACCTCGCCCTGGCGTTCGCCGACGCCGGGCATCGCACGATCCTGATCGACGGCGACGTGCGTCGCGGCGAGCTGCATCGGCTGCTCGGCGTCTCGCGCAAGCCGGGTCTCACCGATTTCCTCAAGGGCACCGTGTCGCGGGACGACGTGCTGCAGCAGACCCGCTACCCGTCACTGCATTTCGTGGGGGGCGGCACGCGCATGGGGAACGCCCCGGAGCTGCTTGCCTCGCCGGCCCTGTCCCAGCTCCTGCTCTCGTTGCGCAGCGCCTACGACGTGATCCTGCTCGACAGCCCGCCGCTCGGCGCGGGGGTCGATCCCTACGTCCTCGGCACCGCGACGGGGAGCCTGCTGCTCGTACTGCGCACCGGGGTCACGGATCGTGAGCTTGCCGAGGCGAAGCTCGACATGCTGGATCGGTTACCGGTTCGGATCCTCGGCGCCATCCTCAACGACGTGCAGCCCACCGGCCACTACCGGTACTATGGGTATCACTACTACACGGAGGGGTACGAGTCGCGGGACGAGGGACAGGAGCAGGCGGAGGAGAGGAGCGCGGCGCTGCCAGCGAAAGGTGCCAAAGGGCGATAGCGTTTCCTCAGTGAAGCGTCGCGACACCCTGGCGGCGGACCTCGTTCAGGGCCTCGGTGGCCCGCTCCAGAAGGTCGAGGGGCTGGAGGCCGGCCTCTCGGAAATCGGGGACTGCGTAGTACCCCGCCAGGACCGGTGCTTGACCATCCGCCAGAGAAGCCTGCAGCGCTTCAGACACGCGGCGGGCGATCCTTGCCGCGCCGGCGTCGTTCGCTCCTTGCGCGAACAGGGCGAATTCCGCTTCGCCGATCTTCCCGATGGCGTCGGCTACCCGGCCGTGCTTGTGGAGCACGTCCGCCAGCGCCTGGATGAGCTCGCTGCCGGTCGTGCCCGGCTGCTCCGGCTCCTCCGTGGCGCTGAACACGACGCAGGCGAGCGGACTGCCCTGGCGGTAGGCCTGCGAGCCCAGCTCGCGGGCCCGGCGCGCCAATCCGGCCATGCTGTAAAGGCCGGTGACCGCATCGATCAACCCTTCCTGCCTTGCCTGGTCTGCGTCGTGCTTGGCGCGAACGAAGGCGTCGAACCGGAGCAGCAGCTCCTCCGCATCCAACGGGTGCCCCAGATAGTCCCAAGCTCCGGCCCGGAGGGCCTCGAGCCGCTCGCCGCGGGCCGGCTTCGCGGTCGTCGTCACGATGATCGGCGTGCTGTCGGACACGCGGGCCGACCTGAGCTGGCGGCACACCTCCAGGCCGTCCATGTCCGGGAGGCTGGCACCGACCACGATCACGTCCGGATGCGACGTCAGCGCCCGTTCCAGTCCCTTCACGCCGGTATACGCCCGCAGCACCGCATACCCGTTGGGGGAGAGAATGCTCTCCAGCGAACGGGTGGACCACTCCTGATCGTTGATGATCAGGGCCAGCGGCGTCCGAGCGTGCCGGGTCGTTTCGCTCATGCGGTCTCTCTCAGGGGGCTGGGTCCACCGTTCTTCACCCACTCGTGGACGTGCCGCGTTTTGCAGCACATCCTGTGCCGTACTTACACCGTTCCACCGCCCGTCTTGGCAGCCCGAGAGTTGCTTGGTGCTACCCCTCAGTCCCGCCGGGGTGCGGCGGGCTACGGCCCGCTCCCGCGGCATCCATCAGATGCGGCGACGGCGCAACGCGGGCACGCCCAGGGATCTGTCATAGAAACGTCGCGCTCACACCGCTCAAGTCCTTCATCGCCAAGGTGTTGCGCCGTGATGTGCGACACGGGTCATCGGGCTGGTTTCGAAATTGAATTCTCACGCGAGTGAGAGGGCACAAAGACCGGTACGAAGGGAGCGCAGCACTGTGCATTGCCCGGACTGTGAGCGGTTGCGGCAGGAGGCGCCGGCGTTGCGCGAGGGCGGAGCGGGGGCGGACCGCTTCGGTCAGCTGCAGTGCCAGCGCTGTGGCGCGCTGCTGCCGGCGCATGCGTCGGGCGTTGAGCTGCTCGCCAAGCTGAAACAGCTCGCCCGGTTCGGTCTCACCGAGAAGCATGCCGTCGCCGGGCGGTCCGAAGGATCCAACTAGATGTGCGGCATTGTGGGATACGTCGGCTCGCGCCAGGCGGCCGCGATCCTGGTGGACGGCCTGAGCCGGCTGGAGTACCGCGGCTACGACTCGGCAGGCGTCGCGATCCAGAACGGCAAGGGCATCGAAGTGCGCAAGCTCGCGGGCCGGGTCTCCGGGCTGCGTGATCTGCTCGCCGCGACCCCGGTCCACGGGATGAGCGGCGTGGCTCACACGCGGTGGGCCACGCACGGCGCGCCGAACCAGGTCAACGCCCATCCCCACACGGACTGCACCGGCCACATCGCCCTCGTGCACAACGGCATCGTCGAGAACGCGGACGTGCTCCGGGCGGTGCTGGAGCGCGGCGGGCACCGGTTCGTGACGCAGACCGATACCGAGGTCTTCACGCACCTCATCGAAGATGCCACGGGGACCCTCGAGGAGCGCGTCATTGCCGCGGTGAAACGCGTCGAAGGGACGTACGGCCTGGCGGTGATCAACTCCGACGAGCCCGGCAAGGTCGTCGTGGCGCGCCATGGATCTCCGGTCCTGCTGGGGATCGGCGACGGCGAGTACTTCGTCGCGTCCGACGCGTCGGCGGTGCTGGAGCACACCCGCTCGGTGGTGTACCTCGACGACGGCGACATCGCCGTGATCACGCCGGACGGCTACCGCGTGATCGACCAAAACGAGCGGGAGCTGGTGCGCGCGGTCCACGACATCGAGTGGAACCTCGAGGCCATCGAGCTCGGCGGCTTTTCCCACTTCATGCTCAAGGAGATCTGCGAGCAGCCGCAGAGCATTCAGAGCACGCTGCGCGGGCGCCTGTTGTTCGAGACGGGCAGCGCCCGGCTCAATGGTCTCAACCTCACGCCGGTGGACTGCGAGCAGATCAGCCGAGTCGTGATCCTCGCGTGCGGCACCTCGTGGCACGCCGGGCTGGTCGGCCGGTACGTGTTGGAGGAGCTGAGCGGGATCCCCGTAGAGGTCGAGTACGCTTCCGAGTACCGCTACCGCCGCCACCTCGTCGTGCCCGGAACCCTCACCGTCGTGGTCTCGCAGTCGGGCGAGACGGCGGACACACTCGAGGCGCTACGCGCGGCCAAGGCCGCCGGATCGCGTGTCGTCGGGCTCGTCAACGTGGTGGGCAGCACGATCGCGCGCGAGGCGGACGGCGGGGTCTATCTCCACGCCGGCCCGGAGATCGGCGTCGCATCGACCAAGGCGTTCACGTCCCAGATCGCGGCGCTGGTGCTGCTGGCGCTGTACATCGGCCGGCACCGTGGGCTGTCCGAAGCGCAGGGCCGCGAGCTGGTCTACGAGCTGGCGCGGCTGCCGGATCTGGTGGATCAAGCGCTGGAGCTCGGGCCCTCCGTGGAGCGGCTCGCGGCCGAGTTCGCACTGTCGCGCAACTTCCTGTATCTCGGGCGGGGGATCAGCTTCCCGGTTGCCCTGGAGGGGGCGCTCAAGCTCAAGGAGATCAGCTACATCCACGCCGAGGGCTATCCCGCCGCGGAGATGAAGCACGGGCCGATCGCGCTGATCGACGAGAAGATGCCGGTGGTGTTCGTGGCGCCGAACGACCACCTGTATCAAAAGGGCCTGTCGAACCTCCAGGAGGTGAAGGCGCGGGGCGGGAGGATCATCGCGATCACGAGCGCCGGGAACGGCGATCTCGGCCACTTGGCCGAGCATCAGCTCCGGGTGCCCGAAGACCCACCCCCTGCTGTCCCCGATCGTCACCTCGATCCCGCTGCAGCTCCTGGCGTATCACATCGCCGTCATGCGCGGGTGCGACGTGGACAAGCCGCGCAACCTGGCGAAAAGCGTCACCGTCGAGTAGCGGCGCGCCTCCGCCTCGCGTTATCATTGGAGCCATGATCAAGCTGCGCTTGCTCGCATCGATGCTGCTGCTCACCGGTCTTGCCGGGCCCGCGCTGGCGCAACAGACGGAATGGGATCCCCGACGGGTCTATGCGACGCGCGAGTCGCTCGAGTCTCTCTATCGCCGCTATCAGGCGTCGGCCGAGTCCCCCGCCTACAGCGAGTTTCTGCGCGAGCAAGCAAGACAATTGGCGGAGGGCGTCCATCAGCGGCTCGAGAACGGCGACTTCCAAGTCGGTGACCGCATCCGGCTTGCGGTCGAGCGGGAGACGGCGCTCACCGACACGTTCACGGTGGTGGCGGGACCCGAGGTCGTGCTCCCCACGCTCGGTGCCGTCTCGCTCAAGGGCGTGCTCCGCTCGGAGATCCAGGGCTATCTCACGACGCAGATCGCCCGGTACGTCCGGGACCCGGCGGTCCAGGCCCGATCGTACATCCGGCTGTCCATTCAGGGTGAGGTCGCCCGGCCGGGCTTCTACACGCTCCCGACGGACATCGTGATCTCGGATGCGCTGCAGGCCGCGCAGGGATTCACCCCGAACGCGAAGCTGAGTGACATTACGATCCTGCGCCAGAACCAGCGGGTGTGGGATGCCTCGGCGATGCAGCGGGCCATCGCGGGCGGCAGCACGCTCGATCAGCTGAGCGTGCGCGCGGGCGACCAGATCGTCGTCGGGGCGAAGCCGCGCGGAATCGGCAGCTTCGAGGGCAGCACGCGCGTGTTGCTCGCCATCGTCACCATCCCTGCCGCCATCGCAGGACTCATCGCGATCTTCAAGTAGGGTCATGACGACCCTCCTCTCGGTCGTCGGCGCCCGCCCCAACTTCATGAAGCTCGCCCCGCTGGCCCGCCGCTCGCGGGGCGCTCTGATGCGCGGCACGTCATCCTCCACACCGGCCAGCACTACGACCCCGAGATGTCAGGGTCGTTCTTCGACGAGCTGGGGATCCCGGCACCTGACTGCAATCTGGACGTGGGCTCTGGCTCGCACGCGCAGCAGACCGCGCTGATCATGCAGCGCCTCGAGCCCGTGCTGCTCGAGCAGAAGCCCGACGTGATCCTGGTCTACGGCGACGTCAACTCGACCGTCGCTGCGGCCCTCGTCGCCGCCAAGCTCGGCATCCGTGTGGGGCACGTCGAGGCTGGTCTCCGCAGCCGCGATTGGACCATGCCGGAGGAGATCAACCGCGTGGTCACGGACCGCCTGGCGGATCTCCTGTTCACGCCCTCGCGGGATGCCGACGCGAACCTCAAGGCCGAAGGGGTTCCCGCGGACCGCATCCACTTTGTCGGCAACATCATGATCGACTCGCTCGTCCACGCCCTGCCCGCTGCGCGGGAGCGAAACACGCCGATGCGGTTAGCGGTTAGCGGTCAGCGGTATGCCGTGGTGACCTTGCACCGTCCGGCCAACGTGGATGAGCCGGTGGCCCTGCGGGGGCTCCTGGGTGCCTTGGAGGTCCTCGGCCGCGACCTGACGGTGCTGTTCCCCGTGCATCCCCGCACACGCGACCGAATCGACAGGCTGGGCTTCGAAGCTCCCTCCAGTGGCCACCTCCGGCTCATGGACCCGATCGGCTACCTCGACATGCTGGGCCTCGTGGAGCAGGCGGCGTTGGTGATCACGGACTCGGGCGGTCTGCAGGAGGAGACCTCGTTCCTCGGCGTCCCGTGCCTGACCGTCCGACCCAACACCGAGCGCCCGGTTACATGCACCCACGGGACGAATCGCTTGGTTGCCCCGACCCAGGAGGCACTCCAGACCGCGGCGCGCGAGGCCCTCGCCAGTTCCAGTTACCGCAAAGCGCAGATCGAGCGGTGGGACGGGAAGACGGCGGAGCGGATTGTGGGAGTGATTCTCGACGGGGCAGAGTATCGGTAGTGGGGCTGAGTGAAAAGTGAAAAGTGAAACGTGAAAAGTGGTCCCCCCCCCGGTCTCGGGTTCCCTTTTCACCTTTCACTTTTCACTTTTCACTTTCTCCCGGTGCTAGTTAAGTTCCTCCTCTATGCACGCTTCCGCCATCCGCCAGTCGTTCGTCGACTTCTTCGCCGCGCGCCGCCACCGGCCCGTGGCCTCGGCGTCGCTCGTGCCCCACGGGGACCCGACGCTGCTGTTCACCAATGCCGGCATGGTGCAGTTCAAGCGCGTGTTCCAGGGTCTCGAGCACCGCGACTACACCCGCGCCGTCACCGTCCAGAAGTGCGTCCGCGCCGGCGGCAAGCACAACGACCTGGAACAGGTGGGGCACACCGCCCGGCACCACACGTTCTTCGAGATGCTGGGCAACTTCTCGTTCGGCGACTACTTCAAGAAGGACGCGATCGCGTTCGGCTGGGAGTGGGTGACGTCGGAGCAGTACCTCGGCATCCATCCCGACCGCATCTACGTCACCGTGCACCACTCCGACGACGAGGCGCGGAAGCTGTGGCGCGCGGTGACGGGCATCGCCGAATCCCGGATCTACGGCCTGGGCGACAAGGACAACTTCTGGCAGATGGGGGACACCGGGCCGTGTGGGCCGTGCTCGGAGATCTATGTCGACGTTGGCCGATGGCCGATGGCCGATAGCCGACCCAGCCCCCCCCCTGATTCGGCCATCGGCCATCGGCAATCGGCTGTCGGCGGTCGGCCATCGGCCATCGTTCATCCGCCCACCCTCCCCCAGTTCGTCCAGCTGGCGGAATCAGGGCAGCTCCTGGAGATCTGGAACCTGGTCTTCATGCAGTTCGACCAGGCGAAGGATGGCTCGCGGACGCCGCTCCCGGCGCCGTCGGTGGACACCGGGGCCGGCCTCGAGCGGATCGCGTCAGTGATGCAGGGCGTGGACTCGAACTTCCACACCGACCTGTTCATGCCGATCATCCGGCGGGCGGAAGAGGTGATGGGCCGCCGCTACGATCCCGGCCCGCTCGGTGCCGGCTTCCGCGTGCTCGCCGACCACGCGCGCGCCGTGGCGTTCCTGTTGGCCGACGGTGTGTACCCGTCCAACGACGGCCGCGGCTACGTGCTGCGGCGGATTCTCCGGCGCGCGGTGCGCCACGCGTATCTCATGGGGCGCTCCGAGCCGACGCTGACGCCGCTCGCCATGGCGGTGGTGGACGGGCTCGAGGACGTCTACCCCGAGCTCAAGACCAGGCGCGAGCAGATCGAGAAGGTGACGCGGATCGAAGAAGAGCGCTTCCTCGAGACGATCGAGGGCGGGCTCACGCGCCTGGAAGAGATCCTGACGGAATCGAGCGGCGCGGTGAGCGGCGCCGACGCGTTCAAGCTGTACGACACGTACGGGTTCCCGCTCGACTTGACCGAGCTGATCGCCGCCGAGCGCGGGCGGAAGGTGGACGTCGCGGGCTTCGAGCTGGCGCTGGAGGAGCAGCAGCGGCGGTCGCGGAACGTTCGGGGTGCGGATGCCGCGAGGTTCTCAGAGAAGGCGGAGATAGTTGACCGGGTTCGGCGTGCGACCGGGCAAGAATGGGTGCGGGTGACCCCGCGCAAGCGCCAGAAGTTCGTGGGCTACGACACCACCACGGCCGAGACCGACATCCTGGCGTTCCGCCGGGCGGACGACCGGCTGGAGATGGTGCTGCACGAGAATCCGTTCTACGCCGAGTCGGGCGGGCAGGTGAGCGACACCGGGGTGGTGCGCGGCGAGGGGTGGGAGCTCCAGGTCGACGACGTCCACAAGGCGGAAGGGCGCCAGATCGTGGGTGGGCCCTACGCAGGCGACTTCGAGCCCACGCCGGTCGAGGCGGCGGTGGCCGAGCAGCGGCGCCGCGACATCGAGCGGAACCACAGCGCCACCCACCTGGTCCATGCGGCGCTGCGCGACGTGCTGGGCGACCACGTGCGGCAGGCGGGCTCGGTGGTGGCGCCCGACCGCCTGCGGTTCGACTTCTCGCATCACGGCCCAATCGGCGAGGCGGAGCTCAAGCGCATCGAGGCCGAGGTGAACCACGGCATCTGGCTCAACGTGGAGCTCGCGACCTACGAGCTGCCGTACCGCGAGGCGCTTGCCAAGGGCGCCATGGCGCTGTTCGGCGAGAAGTACGGCGACGTGGTGCGCGTGGTCGACATGCCGGGGCTCTCGGTCGAGCTGTGCGGCGGCACCCACGTGCGGAGCACCGGCCAGATCGGGCTGTTCCATTTCACGCACGAGTCGGGTGTCGCGGCGGGCGTGCGCCGCATCGAGGCGGTGACGGGCCCCGGGGCCTACGATCTCGTGAAGCAGCTCGACGAGCGGATCGCCGCCGCGTCGGACCTGCTGCGCGCCAACCCCGAGCATCTGGTGAAGAAGATCGAGTCGTTGATCGAGGAGCGACGGCGGCTGGACAAGCAGATTGAAGAGCTGCTGCGTAGAGGGGGAGGGGGGCAGGGGGCAGACGGCAGCACCGTGGCCGTGGGCGACGTTTCCCTCGTGCTGGACGAATCCCCCGTGTCGGACCGGGCGCAGATCGGGATGCTGATGGACACGTTCCGCGAGCAGCAGAAGCGGGCGATCAAGGTGCTGCTCACCGGCGGCGAGCGGCCGGGGATCCACGTGGCGGTGACGGACGACCTCGTCTCGCGCGGCATTCGCGCCGGAGACCTGGTGAAGGCGATCGCCGCGATCAGCGGGGGGAGCGGCGGGGGGCGCCCGCACTTCGCCTCGGGCGGGATCGGCGATCCGACCAAGCTGGACGAAACCCGGCGCCGCATACCGGACATCGTCCGTGCGGCGCTCGGCGCCGGCGCGTGACGGACCCCGAGGGCTGGCTCGATGAGCGCCTGGCGGAAGCCCCGCCGGCGTTGCGGGCCCGAATCATAACCGCGCGTGCAGCGTGTAGCGTGCAGCGTGAGGCTGACGCCGTGCAGCGTAACAGCCGTACAGCGTGCAGCGTGCGTCAGCGGCCGTTCGAGGAGGAGCTCCGGGCGGTCGCGGAAGATCTCCTCGCCGCCGCCAAGGCCGGCCCCCCGACGCACGACACCGCCCTCACCCTGCTCGCCGCCGATGCCCTGATCACGCTGGCCTGCGAATGGGTGGGGGAGACGGAGCCCCAACGGCTGGGGGAGATCCGGTGAGGGGTGAGGGGGTGAGGGGGAGAGGGGCAGAGTGGGAGAGGGGGCGCCGTGATTGACCTCCACTCCCACCTCCTCCCGGGGGTGGACGACGGCTCGCGCTCCCTCGCCCAATCGGTGGGGGTGCTCACGACCCTCGCCGAGGCGGGCATCACCGACATCGTCATGACGCCGCACCTCAGGGCGGGCGAGATCGCCACCAAGGGGGAGGACGCCATCCGCGTGCGGGACGAGCGGCTGGCGGAGCTCAAGGCGGCCGCCCCGCCGGGGATCCGGTTGCACCCAGGCTTCGAGATCATGCTGGACCGGCCGCTCCCGGCTGAGGCGCTGGGAGACCGGCGGTACGCGCTGGCCGGCTCGCGCTACTACCTTGTGGAGTTTCCGTTGTCCGTGATGGGGCACCTGGTGGCCGACGTGCTCCAGGCGATCAGCTCCAAGGGGCTGGTCCCGATCGTCGCACACCCGGAGCGGTACCGCCTGTGCTCGGCCCGTTCGGTGGATCTGTGGCGCACGGTCGGCGCCGCGATCCAGGTGGACGCCACCGAGATTACGCGCCCCACGAGCCGGGGGGAGCTTGCCCGCCGCCTGCTGCGGGCGGGCCTGGCGGACGTGCTCGCCGCCGACAACCACGGCGACCGGCGCAGCCTCGCCACCGGCCGGCGATTCCTCGAGCGGCACGGTGCCGCCGACGCCGCCATGTGGCTCACCGTGGAGAACCCGCGGGCGGTGATTGGCGACGGGAAGCTGGTTCCCGTGCCGAAAGCTCGAATCCAAGGCGGCTTCGCCGAGCGTGTTCGTGGGTGGCTGCATGCGAAGGGCGAGAAGTGGAGCTAGTGAAAAGTGAAAAGTGAAAAGTGAAAAGTCCGCTCCGCACGATTCTCGTTGCCAGCCCGGTGGCCCTGTAGCTTGCCAAGTGGCTTCTTTTCACTTTTCACTTTTCACTTTTCACTCACTCACGGAGCTGCCCCTGCGCGAGGAGAGCAACCACCCGTGCCGTTGATCGACCTCTCCGGGAAAGTCGCCCTCATCACCGGGGGCTCCCGCGGCATCGGCGCCGCGACGGCCATGCTATTCGCCAAGGCCGGGGCTGATGTGGCGTTCACGTACCGGTCGCGGAAGGCGGATGCGGAGCGGGTGCTTGGGGAGCTGAGGGGGTCGGGGGGAGGCCGATTCCGGGCCTACCAGCTCGACCTGGCTTCGCGCGAATCCAACGAACGGGTCGTCGCGGACGTCGTGCGCGACTTCGGCGGGCTCGACTGCTTCGTGGCGAATGCCGGGATCTGGGTGCCCGAGGAGGTTCCAGTCGCCCGGATGAGCGACGCGCAGTGGCGCGAGACGATGCAGGTGAACCTGGACTCGGTGTTCTACGGCTGCCGCGCGGTGCTGCGGGTGATCCGGCCCGGCGGGTCGGTCGTGATCGTGACCAGCACGGCGGGCCAGCGCGGCGAGGGGTTCCACGCCGACTACGCCGCCAGCAAAGGGGCGCTGATCGCCCTGGTGAAATCGCTCGCCATCGAGGCGGCGCCCGAGGTAACGGTCAATTCCGTGGCTCCCGGCTGGGTGGACACCGAGATGGCGGCGCTCCCCTACCAAGCCGACGGGGGTGAGGGCCGGCGCCGGATCGAGGCCGGGATCCCGCTCCGCCGCGTCGCGACCGCGGACGACATCGCCGGGCCGATCGTGTTTCTCTGCTCGAAGCTGGGGCGGCATATCACGGGGGAGATCGTGAACGTGAATGGGGGGGCGGTGCTATGTGGGTGAAAAGTGAAAAGTGAAAAGTGAAAAGACTGATTACTGCTGATTCGTGCTCCATGCTCCGCGGCCTGCGTCAACGCCGGCCCCGTTCTCCCTTTTCACTTTTCACTTATCACTTTTCACTCCTTTTCACTTTTCACTTTTCACTTCCATGACCTTCCCGCCTTCGCTCCCGATTCCCGCCCCCGTCGTCGCCATCGCCCGTCGACTCGAGGAAGCCGGCCACGCGACGTGGTGCGTCGGGGGCGCGGTACGGGACAACCTGCTCGGCATCCCGAACAAGGACTTCGACCTCGCGACGGCGGCCACCCCAGACGTGGTGCGGCGGCTGTTCCGGCGGACGATCCCGATCGGCGTGGAGCACGGCACGGTGGCGGTGATGGACGAGACCGGCGCGGCGCACGAAGTGACCACGTTCCGCAAGGACGTGCGGACCGACGGGCGCCACGCCGAGGTCCAATTTGGCG
The DNA here is from genome assembly GCA_963771275.1 of uncultured Gemmatimonadales bacterium. Taxonomy (GTDB): domain Bacteria; phylum Gemmatimonadota; class Gemmatimonadetes; order Gemmatimonadales; family GWC2-71-9; genus JAOTWJ01. The sequence continues at coordinate 11,288 of CAVYSW010000004.1, read as the reverse complement.
TGGCGCTCGAGGACGACCTGGCCCGGCGCGACTTCACGATCAACGCGATCGCCTACCACCCGATACGCCACGAGTGGCGCGACCCGTTCGGCGGCGAGCGCGACCTCGCGGCCAAGGTGATCCGGGCGGTGGGCGAGCCGCGCCAGCGGTTCCGCGAGGACTATCTGCGGATCGTGCGCGCGCTCCGGTTCGCGGCGCGGTTCCACTTCGTGATCGAGCCGGCCACGTGGGAGGCGGCGCGCGCGGAGGTCGCCGGCCTCGAGCACCTGTCGGCCGAGCGGGTGCGGGACGAGTGGTTCAAGGGACTGACGGGCGCAAGGAGCCCGGCGGAGCTGGTGCGATTGTGGGCTGAGATTGGAGCCCTGGAGTCGTGGCTCCCGGAGATAGTGAAAAGTGAAAAGAGAAAAGTGAAAGGGGACTTCGCAGTGGTGGATAGGTTCATGCCGCGGGATCCCGTTCTCGTCACGTCGTTCTTGTCGTCCGATCCCGCAACCACCCTCGCGCGTCTCCGCTGCTCCAACGCCGAGATCGAGCGCGGGCAGGCGGATCGGCGAGTGCCGTGATGCCTGGCCCACGGTGATGACCGATCTCGCGGTGCGCGAGTGGCTGGTGGACGTCGGGCCGGCGGCGGACGACCTGGTGGCGATCGCGCAGGCCGAAGGGTGGGGGACCGAGCTGGCGGACGTCGTCGCCCGGGTCCGCGCCTCGCACGCGCCGCTCAGCATCGGCGATCTCGCGGTCACCGGCACCGACGTCCTTGCGATCGGGATGACCGAGGGGCCGGAGATCGGGATCGTGCTGGAGGCTCTGCTCGACCTCGTGCTGGTGCACCCCGAGCTGAACACGCGGGAGGCGCTGCTCCGCGCCGCCACGCGGATCACGGCCGAGCTGCCGCTGCCCGCCGCGCGCCGGTCGCGCCGCACCTCGCGGCCGTCGGGCGCGTCGGAGCCGCCGGGGCCCGCGACCCCGCCCAGCGCCCCATGACGCCCGTCTTCTATGCGCTGATCGCCGCCGCCGCCAACGTCGCGGGCGGGCTCGCCGTGGCGCGGAGCGCCCGGTTCGGGCTCGCCGTGATCGAGGGGTTCGTGGCGTTCGGGGCGGGCTACATGCTGGCGGTGAGCCTCACCGAGATGGTGCCGCACGCGCTGTCCATTGGCGGGGCAAATGCCGCGGGGTTCATCCTGCTCGGCTATCTGCTCGTTCACCTCACCCAGCACACGCTCACGCCGCACTTCCACTTCGGCGTCGAGACCCATTCGGTGTCGCACGCGGCCGGCATCTCGGCCTTGATCGGGCTCCTGCTCCACACGTTCTTCGACGGGGTCGCGATCGCCAGCGGGTTCGCGGTGAGCAACCAGCTCGGCGTGCTGCTGTTCCTCGCGATCTTCCTGCACAAGCTGCCCGAAGGCGTCACGATCTCGAGCATCCAGGTGGCGGGCGGCACGTCGACGACCCGTGCCGTGGGCAGCGCCGCGCTGCTCGGCCTTGCCACCGTGCTCGGCGTGCTGCTCACCGATACCGTCGGCGTGCTCACCGAGCACGGCCTTGCCCTCTCGGCGGGCGTCACGATCTACGTCGCGGCGTCGAACCTGGTGCCGGAGTTCCAGGGCAAGCGGGGGTGGCGACTGCCGGTGGCGTTCTTCCTGGGCGCGGGAGCGTTCTTCTTGACGAAGCAGATCGTGGAGGCGGTGGGAATTGGGTGAAAAGTGAAAAGTGAAAAGTGAAAAGGGTGAGCGGGGTGACTACTTGCGTCCCAGACCCTTCAGCATGCCGATCAGCATCCGAATCGTCTCGTCCGCCAGTTGCTCTACCGTCGCGCTCTTGCCGGTCTCGACGAGCTCAAGATCGCGCACGAGCTCGAGGTGGATCTGCAGCTCGTAGGCCGAGCCGAGTGCGATGCGGGTACAGCGGAGCAGCTGAGGCGTCGTGCCGAGCCCGTAGCCCTCGGCGAGATTCGCCGGGATGGAGATGGCCGCCCGCCGAATCTGGTCGGCCAGCGAGAAATGCCGGTCGAGGGGGCGAGTGAGCGTGAGCCGATAGGCCTCCCGCGCCAGCCGGCTGGCGGCACCCCACACCTTCAGTGACCGTAGCTTGTACATGAGCAGTACATTGCGGGCGGCCACAAGGTACGGACTAACCAAACCATCGCGGAGCGTGATGAATCCCCGCCTTTTCACTCTTCACTTTTCACTTTTCACTCATGCCCACTTCCGTTGATTTCGCCGTAATCGGCGCCGGCATCGTCGGGCTCACCATCGCCCGTGCCCTGCGGCTGCGGTACCCCGACGCCTCGATCGTCGTATTCGAGAAGGAGCCGCGGCTCGCGGCGCACGCCTCGGGCCGGAACTCCGGGGTGATCCACTCGGGGATCTACTACGGCGCGGGGTCGCTCAAGGGGCGGATCTGCGCCGAGGGCGGGAGGCGGCTGGCGGCGTACTGCGACGAGCACGGCCTGCCGATCAAGCGGGTGGGGAAGCTGATCATCCCGCTCGATCGCAAAGACAGCGGCCGGCTCGAGACGCTGCAGGCGCGGGGGCGGGCCAACGGCGCCGATTTCCGGCTGATCGACGAGGCGGAGATCCGCCGCGTGGAACCGGACGCCCATTCGGCGGACGGGCGCGGGCTCTACAATCCCGCCACGGCCGTGCTGGACCCGGTGGCGGTGGTGGAGCACGTGGCCAAGGAGATCACGGCGGGCGGGGTCCAGGTGCGGTTGGGCGAGGTCGCCGTGCCCGACGCCCGCTCGCGCACGGTGACGGCGGCCGGCACCACCTACCGCTACGGCCACCTGATCAACGCCGCCGGCGCGCACGCCGACAAGGTCGCCCACGCGTTCGGGGTCGGGGAGCGCTACCGCATCCTCCCGTTCCGCGGGTTCTACTACAAGCTCCGGCCCGGGAGCCCGATCACCGTAAATGGGCTGATCTATCCCGTGCCGGACCTCCGCTTCCCATTCCTCGGCGTGCACGCCACGACGGCGGTGTCCGGCACGGTGTACTTTGGGCCCACGGCCATGCCGGCGTTCGGGCGGGAGAACTACCGTGGGCTCGAGGACCTTTCGCTGAGCGACCTCGGCGCCATCACCGGCCGGATCCTCCAGCAGTACGTCCGGAATCCGAACGGCTTTCGTCACTACCTTCACGCCGAGGCACCGCGGCTCTTGAAGCCCGCGTTCATGCGCGCCACGCGCGGCATGCTGCCCCGGATCACGAGCCACGACCTCGTCAAGGCGGACAAGTACGGCATCCGCGCGCAGCTGTTCGACCGGGAGAAGGGAGAGCTGGAGATGGACTTCGTGATCGAGCCGGGCCCGAATTCCACGCACGTCTTGAATGCGGTGTCGCCAGCCTTCACGTGCTCACTGAGCTTCGCTGACCTGGTCGTGGACGGAGTGAAAAGTGAAAAGTGAAAAGTCGCTCCATACGTGTTCACTTTTCACTTTTCACTTTTCACTTCTTACTGTTCACCCATGACCCACTCCGAGCCCTCGCTGTTCGAGTCCGACTCCCACGAGCCCCTGGCCTCCCGGCTCCGGCCCCAAGCCCTGGCGGAGTTCGTGGGGCAGCGCCACCTGCTGGGCGAGGGGAAGCCGCTCCGGCAGGCGATCGAGCGCGGCGAGGTGCCGAGCATCATCTTCTGGGGCCCGCCGGGGTGCGGCAAGACCACGCTCGCCTACCTGATCGCCAAGCACACCGACAAGGTGTTCGAGCCGTTCAGCGCGGTCACGGAAGGCGTGCCGCGGGTGCGGGAGATCATCAAGCAGGCGCAGGAGCGGCTCCGGCTCGAGGGGCGTGGGACGATCATGTTCTGCGACGAGATCCACCGGTTCAACAAGGCGCAGCAGGACGCGTTTCTGCCGTGGGTGGAGCAGGGCATCATCACGCTGATCGGCGCCACGACCGAGAACCCGAGCTTCGAGCTCACGGGGGCGCTGCTCTCCAGGCTCCAGGTGTACGTGCTGGAACCCCTCACGGAAGCGGATCTGGCGGTGATCGTTCGGCGGGCGTTTGCCGAGGTGGGACTGCCGGCGAGTGAAAAGAGAAAAGTGAAAAGTGAAACGAACGTCGAGGCTTGGCTCTCCGAGTGACGCGGTGGACCGTCTCGTGCGCGTGGCAGATGGGGACGCGCGCCGGGTGCTGAATGCGATCGAGGGAATCGCGACCTACACCGCAGCCGACTTTTCACTGTTCACTTTTCCCCTTTCACTCGAGGTTCTCGAAGCCGTCCTCGCCAAGCGGCTCCCGAAATACGACAAGTCGGGGGAGGAGCACTACAACGTCATTTCCGCGCTCCACAAGGCCGTACGGGGCAGCGATGTGGAGGGGGCCCTGTACTGGCTCGCCCGGATGATTGTGGGAGGGGAGGACCCGCTGTACGTGGCGCGGCGGGTGGTGCGGATGGCGGCCGAGGACATCGGGCTCGCGGACCCGCGGGCGCTGTCATTGGCCTTGGCCGCCAAGGACACGTACCACTTCCTCGGCTCGCCGGAGGGGGAGCTGGCGCTTGCCGAGGCGGTGGTCTACATGGCCACGGCCCCCAAGTCGAACCGGATCTACCTGGCCTGGGGCCAGGCGATGGAGGCCGCCCGGGAGCACCCGGCCGAGCCCGTGCCGCTCCACATCCGGAACGCGCCCACGGCGTTGATGAAGGACCTGGGCTACGGCGCGGGCTACCGCTACGACCACGCCGAGCCGGAGGCGCTGGCGGCGGGGCAGGAATACCTGCCCGAGGTGCTGCGGGGCGCCAAGTGGTATGAGCCCACCGACCGCGGGTTCGAGAAGACGATCGGGGAGCGGCTGGCGTGGTGGGCGAGTATCAAGAAGAAGGCACCCGAGTAACACCGCGGAGCACGCAGAGATCGCAGAGGCGACTACGCTGTTGTACCGGTTGTGCGGCTCTGCGTTCGTGGAGGCTCTTCACCAGCGTTTCAGGTGAGAACAGCCTCCCAGCCAGGTGTATACCACTTCTGCTTATTCCCTTGCCAAGGGAATAAGCTATAAATAGAATACCCCCATGAAACGGACCTTGGGCCCGCTCGAAACCCAACTACTGGCCTACGTCCAGATGCGGCAGCTGCGGGCCGTCCGCGTCGGCGACCTGACGCGGGCCCTGCGGATCACGCGCACGCAGGAGGCGAAGCTCCTGAGCCGCCTCGCCAGAGCCGGCCTCATCGCCCGGGTGTGGCGGGGCCTGTACCTCGTGCCGCCACGGCTCCCTCTGGGCGGCAAGTGGAGCCCTGACGAGATCCTCGCCCTCGACACGCTGATGATGGAGCGCCGCGGGCGCTGGCAGATCTGCGGTCCCAACGCGTTCAACCGGTACGGCTTCACCACCCAAGTGCCGGCCCGCGTGTATGCGTATAACAACCGAATATCCGGCACGCGAACCGTCGGCGCCGTGGCCCTGACGTTGATCAAAGTGGCCGACGGGCGGCTCGGCGATACCGAGGAGGTGCGGACGGCGGACGGCGTGACCGCAACGTACTCTTCGCGCGCCCGCACGTTGGTGGACGCCGTGTATGACTGGTCTCGATTCGGCAGCCTGCCGCGAGCGTTCGGATGGATTCGGACCGAGCTGGCGGCACGACGGGTCCGCGCCAACGAGTTGGTTCGGGCGACCTTGCGATACGGGAATGCGGGCACGATCCGCCGAATCGGCGCACTGCTGGAGCGCGAAGGCGTCGGCGCCGCACACCTGCGCACGCTGGAGCGGGCGCTTGAGCCCACCACAAGCCTGATCCCCTGGATTCCCACTCGGCCCAAACGAGGAACGCTCGATCGGCGATGGGGCGTCGTGCTGAATGAGCGCGCCTGACGCCGCGCCGCTCCGGCTGCATGACGATGCTGCGCTGTTCGGGGAAGCCGTGAACTTCACAGCTGCCGAGACCGGCTTCCCTGCACGGCTCATCGTGAAGGACTACTTCTGCACTGTCCTCCTGCAAGGCCTCGCGCCGGCCGGAGGCCCGCTGGTCTTCAAGGGCGGTACCTGCCTGGCCAAGGTTCACGCGGGGTTCTACCGGCTCAGTGAGGACCTCGACTTCGCCATCCCGACACCGGTGGAAGCGACCCGGAGCGAGCGGCGGAGCCGCGCCCGGACCCTGAGAAATTCCCTGGCGCGCATTGACCGGCAGCTCCCAGGCTTCCGCGTGACGATGCCGCTCACGGGGGCGAACACCTCGACGCAGTACCTCGCCGTGCTCGGCTACACCTCTCCGTTGGGCGGTGAGGAGGGAACCATCCAGGTGGAGGTGAGCCTGCGCGAGCCACTGCTCGATCCCGTGGCGCTCGGCGAGGCGGGGACACTCCTTCTCGATCCGGTTTCCGGCTCGCCGCTGGCGCCGCCGGTGTCCGTCCCGTGCCTGTCGCGCGAGGAGGCCATGGCCGAGAAGCTGCGGGCCGCGCTGACCCGTCGTGGAGGGGCGATCCGCGACTTCTACGACATTGATCACGCGGTTCGCCGGCTGGGCCTCCGCCTGGATGACGCCAAGTTGGTTGCCCTGGTTCGGTGGAAGCTCGCCGTGGCTGGGAGCGAGCCGGTGGATGTCTCTCCAACTCGGCTCGCCGCATTGCGGTCGCAGCTCGAGACGGAGTTGCGGCCGGTGCTGCGGGCGCGCGACTTCGCGGAGTTCGACCTCGACCGTGCCTTCGACACCGTGGCCAGACTGGTGGCGTCCCTCGGCGCCGGATGAGTGGGCGGGCTCCGCTCGCTCCGCCCGTCACGCTGCAGCCTCTTTGCTCCTCGGCCGAGTGCGCACCTCAGTGCGGGACTATATCACCCGTACCATTTCTACGCGCTTGCGTGACTCGCCGGCCGAGCGTACGGTGTGCGAGTCATTTGCCGGAGGAGGATCACGTGGAAGCCCGTGATTCGCTCGCGTTGTCTGAATCGTCCTGGTCGCCGTCGCGCATTGGAGAGGGTGAGCGGCGGGTGATCTCGCTCGAGGCCGAGATTCACGAGACAGAGCACCGGATTCGGAAAGACCTGCTCGCGCGGGACCGCGCCTGGCGCGATTGGATGGTGAGAACCGTGTCGCTGCTCTGCCGCATGCTGTCTGCGACGCGTTCGCCTGCGGTGGCGCACCGTGATTCGGAGGTGTCATGAGCGAAGCCGCTGGAGAACTCCCGCGCGCGGATCTTGAGCCCCGGCCGATCACGCTGGACGAGTACCATGCTTACACGCCGGAGAAGTTCGAGGTGTGGGAGGGGTACCTGTTCGAGGGTCCCGAGTACCCGGAGATGCGGCGCCGGCTCCTCGCGCTGCTGCTGGCAAACGTGGGGCTGCTCGAGGCGGTGACCCTGGCGCCCGAGGCCAAATGGCGGGAAGCGCTGCAGCGAGCGTACAGCTAGACGGCCAACGGCTATGAGGAGGCGGCTTCGAGTGCCGCGACGGCCGACACGAAGCGCTCGACCGGCTCCAAGCCATCGAGCGCCTCCAGCACGCGGCCGTAGTCCAGGTCGACGTACTCGTGGATCAGGATGTTCCGAAACCCGGGGAGGGGAAGCAAAACGTCCGCCAGGTCGGCCGGGATGCCCTCGATCTGGCGCAGCGCACCGATCGCGCCTGCGTAGTCCTGGAACCGGATGCCACGCCGCCCGGCCAGCTCACCCGCGATGTCGATCACGGCCTGGCAGACCACCAGGAGCGAGAACAGCACGTCGTTGTGCAGGGACAGGTCGGTCTCGAGTTGGGCGGCGTTGCGGACCTGCGGGCGGACCATGCGCAGGTGATCCAAGTGACGCTGGAGATCGGCGAGGCGCTCGACGAGGAACGTCATCGGGCGATGGCCGCGAGCTTGAGCCGCCTGACCCGTTCGAGAAACGGGGCCTGGTCGGCGGCGAGCAGGAGGGTCCGGCGCATGAAGGCGTGGTCGGCCTCGGAGTCGGCGCAGACCAGGCGGATACCCTCCAGGATGACGCGCGCTGCCAGCTCCGGTGGGGCATCGTTCAGCGCCACGACGTCCACGCGGTTTACGTGGGTGGCGGCGATCAGGTGCGGTGCGAGTCCCAGGGCACGACGGGCACGCGCGGCGCGATCGGGCAGCGCGGCGTAGTCGAACACGATGCCCACGTCTATGTCGCTCTCGCTGTGCGGGACGCCGCGGGCCCGGCTGCCGAACAGGTAGACCGAAACCACGCCGTCTCCCCGCTGCTCGAAGACGGCCCGAATGGCCGCCGTGACGTCGTTCATGGGCGGAGTATGCCGGGGCTGCCAAATGGGCGCAAGCGGGCCGAGCGCCACCTCTCTCGCGCCCAGTCGCGGGCTGAGCGCCCGCGCTCGGCCAAGGAACAGCGCCCTGGAAGGGCGCCGTTACGCGCCCAGCACCTCGGTGGCGGGGAGGGTGACTCCGGGCAGCTTGAGGATCGCAAGCGTGGCGTCGCGCGCAACGGTCTGGACGCTGCGATAGGCTCCGGCCGCTGGTTCGCGATACACCTCGATCACGTCCCGCGGGAGGTCCACGAGCCACACTTCGGGGAGGCCCGCGCGCGCGTACAGCGGGATCTTCTGCTCGCGGTCGGTGCGCTGCGAACTGTCGGCCACTTCCACCACGAGGAGCACGTCATCCGGCCCGGGCAGGCGCTTGGCGTAGAAGTCATCACGCGGCTTGAGGAGGGTGAGGTCGGGCTCGGGCTCCGCGTAGCGGCCCAGGCGGACGGGGTTCTGGATCCACACGGTCGCCCCCGCACCCGCGAGGCGGCCGAGCCGCTGTCCGAGCCGAGCGACCGTGCTCGCATGACGAGCTCCGATGGGCGTCATGAGGACGATCTCCCCGTCGAGCAACTCGACGCGGTCGTCCTCGCCCAGGATGCCCACCTCGGCCATCCGGTGATACTCGTCCACGGTGAAGCGGCGGTGCGCGAGCGGCATGGCCATAGTATCGGGTCCTCCGGGTGACCGGGACAAGGGGGCATGGGGGATGATGGGGGGACTCGATCTCAGCGACGTCATCGTTTCAGCACACGGCGGGGTTGGAAGGTCGCGAGTTGGGGCGGGAGGATGCGAGGCGAATCACGCGCGCGGCTTGTGGCGCCAGTCGCGGGCTGACGGCCGGGCGTGACGGCCCCGGTGGAGCCTCTGGCTGGAGGAGACGCTGCTTGCCCCCGTGCCGCACCCGCACGCGCCGGCCGCCGCCGCGCAGCCCCCAGACCCCGCCCCCGGCAGCGGATCGACCCGACCCGCAGGGTCCCTGGACGGTTCATTCAGCCCGCCGTACTTTGGGGGGTTGAAATTCCTATTCCGATTCCGAGCAGACCGGAGTGACCGATCCGTTTCCGTGCCTGCGATGTGCCCGGGGGAGCGGGAAGCTCGCCTGGTTAAGCCAATATCTCCACAGCTGCTGGCGCGGGGCGGGAGCCCCCGGAGGTAGACAATGCTTCGCACTGTCCGGCTGATCGACGCAGGGGCTTTGTCCGCCGTCGTGTTGTTGGTCGCGGCGTGCACCGAGCCCGATGCTCCCGCGGCGCCGACGGGTCAGTTCCGCACGGAGCTGATCACGTGCCAGGCGTCGGTGAGCGCCGGGACCATCACCTGCGCCTCATCGCAGCCGCAGGGCGCCCCGCAAGCGCGGCCCGCCCCTGGGATAAGCCTCAATCGGATCCTGGGCGGTCAGGGCGCCTTGGTCCGGCTGGCGTCGAGCGGGACCGCCTACAACAGCGGAACGCAGGCGTTCACGTCGAACGTCACTGTCGAGAATCTCGTCGCGCAGCCGATGAACACGGCCGACGGGACCACCGCGGACGCCGGCGGCATCAAGGTGTTCTTCCATTCCGGTCCCACGGTGACCGGAGGGTCGGGGACGGTCAGCGTGGCGAACGCCGACGGCACGGGGACGTTCACCGGGTCGAACCAGGCGTATTTCCTGTACTCGGACGGCGCGGTGCTGGCGTCGGGTGCCACGACCTCGGCGAAGACCTGGGAGTTCACCGTGCCGACCACGGTGACGACGTTCGACGTTCCAGGTCTTCGTGACGACGAGGCTCCCGGATGAAACGTCCGCCGATCGTCGCCCTGGGGCTGTCGCGCACGCCGTCGGCGCTCTCGATCGCCCCGGGAGGGAACGGCACCACAACCGTCCTCCTCACCCGCACCAACTTCACCGGCGCGGTGACGTTGAGTCTCACCGGCGCGCCCGCCGGAGTCACCGGCTCGTTCAATCCGTCCGCCCCCACCGGCACGAGCTCCACCCTGACGGTAGACGTGGGCGGTGCGGTGACCCCCGGCGTCTACCACCTAACCGTGGAGGGTACCGGCGGCGCCGGCACCCGCATGACGCCGCTCACACTCACCGTGGGCACCGGGGGCACGGGCAACGTCACGGTGGACTTCTCGAGCTGTCCGGTAGCGGAGCGGGCCGTCTGGGTCGCCGCCAAGGACGGCGCGAATCCGTGGGCCCGCATCACGGGCACGGGCGACGTCTACACGTTCACCATCGGGAGCAGCGGCGGTGGGTTGGCGTATGTCGTGGCAGGCGCGGGCGACGTGTCGTCGGTGACGGTGCAGTACATGACACAGGCGGAGTTCACGGCGAGCACGCTGGTGTTCTGTGCCCCGACCGCCGCCGGCAAGACCGTCAACGGCGCCGTGGCGGGTGCCGCCGTGACGGACATCTCCACGGTCTCGCTCGGCGGGAGGTCGGCCACGGTCTTGACGTTCATCCCGCCATCCGACTTCCAGCTCACCGGTGTTCCCGACGGCGCCCAGGACCTGGTGGCGTATCGCCACAGCCTGATCGGCGGTTCCGATGCCGCGATCATCCGCCGGGACCAGGACATCGCCGACAACGGCTCGGTCGGGACGCTGGATTTTGCGGGCAGCGAGGCGTTCGCGCCCGCCACCGCCACCATCACGCTCGCAGGCCTGCTCGGGGGCGAGACGGTCATCCAGGGGATGTTCTACCAGGTGGGCGCGAACTGCGCGACGGCCACGCTCTACAGCGGCGGCACCGGCGATGCGACCTTCACGGCGTCCGGCATCCCGAGCGGCCAGCAGCTGGGGACGGACTTCCACGGCCTGTTCGTGAGCGCGTCCACCACCACGGCATTCCCGATTGATCACGGAGTACTTCCATACGCTGGCGGCGCGCACCGTGACCCTGGGCGCGGCCATGCCGACGCCGACGATCACCTCGCTCGGCGGGCCCTACAAGCGGTTGCAAGCGGCGTACACGCTGCCGACGGACTACGAGGGTCTCGACCGGCGTTCGATTACAACGACGGAGCCAACAAGTCGGTCAACATCAGCGCGACGTTCGGCTACCTCGGCGGGGCGTCCACCACGCTCGCGCTCGCCGA
>CAVYSW010000003.1:0-1875863 GCA_963771275.1 uncultured Gemmatimonadales bacterium | reverse complement strand
ATTGCTGACCACCGGCTGCAATCGACTTGCCAGACCACTTGCGCTAACGGGCAATTCTCGCTATACACATCTCATTGCTTATGGGTGGTAAATGGCGTGGCACGAAATTGTGGTTAAGACAACTGGTACAGAAAGACGAGGCTGTAGATGGCGAGCAGAAAGGGTAAGGCCAGGATCAAACTGGACCCGGTCCCGGAGGCAACGAACACGGCTTTCCTTGCGATGTCCGAACTGAAGGCCGATGAGAAGCAGCAGGCGATTGATTTCCTGGCCGTACGCCTCAACGTCAAGGCGCCAACCGGAAAGACGCGCTCCAAGGCGGATGCTAATGAGTACGGGGGCCGTGACGATGTCGCCACCCTGACCCCTAAGGAGTTCATGAAGGCGAAGCGCCCCGATAAAGCGATCGAGAAGGTCGCGACGCTCGCCTACTACCTGAGGCACCATCGGGAGCAGCCGTCGTTTGAGACAAAGGACCTGACGGCTCTCAATGACGAGGCGCAAGAGCCGAAGTTCACCAGTGCATCGATGCACATCGGCAATGCCCTTAAGGCTAAGTACCTGACCACGAGCGGCCGGGGCCAACGGACGATAAGTCGGATTGGCGAGGAACTGGTCGATGCCCTTCCAGATCGGGACGCAGTTCGCGCCGTGATAGCCGAGGCCCGTAAGGGCAAGCGGCGGAAGAGGTCCAAGGGGCGGAAGCGCTTGGCTAAGTGACCGCCGGTGCGTCCTTCGCGCAGATTCGCGCGGGGCTGGTCGCCTCACTAATTCCCAAACTTGTGGATGAGTTACTGGAGGCATACGCCGAGGCGAAGCAGAACTTCTACGCGGGCGAACTACGGTTGAGCGCCGTGGAGGGTGGGCGATTCTGTGAGGCAGCCTTTCGGCTCCTGCAAGAGGCCGGCGGGCTGCCAGTCACGCCACTCTCGCAGAAGCTCGAGACGGATGCCGTCATCACGGCGCTCGCCAACCTCAAGTCGGCCGATGCCAACGACTCCGTGCGGCTGCACAATCCTCGGGCCCTCAGGGTAGTCTACGACGTTCGTAATAAACGCGACGCGGCTCACCTGGGGGACGGGATTGATCCGAACCTTCAAGACGCCACGCTGGTCGCTACGGTCCTCGATTGGGTGCTCGCCGAGTTCGTGAGACTCTACCACAACGTCGCGGCAGACGAAGCCCAGCGGATGGTCGAGAATCTGGTTACTCGGAAGGCACCGGCCGTGGAGACGGTCGGGAACTTCCTCAAAGTCCTGAATCCGAACCTCAAGGCTGGCGACTACCTGCTGCTGCTGCTTTACCATCGGGGCCGGGAAGGCGCAACGCGAGAAGAGCTTGCGACGTGGGGTGCCAGGGCGCATGCACGCCAACCTCGGACGCACCCTCACGGGTCTGGAGGACGGGAAGGCGTATGTCCACAGCGACGAAGGACGGTACTACATCACACAGACGGGAATCGCTGACGTGGAGCGACGCGAGCTGTACAAAATTACCTTAGAGAAATCCGACCAGTCCAAAGGTGGCTCAAATGGCCAGGTGGCACGTAATGTACCAGGACGCGCGCAAGGAGACACACCACGCCTACGTCGAACTGCCCGAGAGCGACTACAAGACCGCCCTCCAGGTATCGAAGGCGCTCGGGGAAGGCAAGATCGCCGACCTCTATCTCGCACCGGGGGCGTTCCTCTCCGTCGAAAAGATGGAGGAGTCACAAGGTCCCCTAAGCCGAGGCCCTACTCGATCAATCGGGTGAATCGGGTTCTACGGCTTCGCGGGCGGGCAGTCACACCGCATCACTCCGAATCGCGGACGTGCTGGCGGACAAAAGTCCAGCAGCCCAGCTAGCGACCGGAGTTCGGCGCGAGCGATGTGAATAGCGTTGTACAAATCACTGGGCCTCTCGGTGGAGACCCTCAGGGTGCGCTGGTCCGGGATCGGATGGACACTGCCCGCAGTGGCTTGATCAAGGGCACTCTGCGCTTTGGAGAGGTGCTCCTTGACCACCACTTCCAGAATGCTCCGCACGGTTTCCATCGAGCTAGCTGTGCGCGTGGACGGTGATCTGGTACCCGGTCTCCGTCTGCTCAACCCGGTCCCGATTCCATCCCCAGTGAACTTCCATGGAGTCAGACTCCCGGATCTTCCGAGTCCATTCTTGCGTCCGGCGCCGAAGCTCCGTAATGGTGGGCGCCTCAATCGTCTCGAATATCCCTCCCATACTTTCCCTCCTGAAACTTTCGCTTTCCCGAAGCTAGAGCACGTTGTCCCACGCGGCAACGGCAAGTTCCGCATGCGCCACGTGGAGGCACCTCCTTGGTGCTCCCTGGGGTGCACCTTCGGTGATCACCGCCGATCACTTCTGATCACCTGCCGCGCGGCTAAGTTCAGCACCGATAACGCCTGATCACCGTAGTCGCTCCGCGAGCCGCGCCTTAGGATCCTGTGGGGTAACCCGTGGGGGTTCGAGTCCCTCCGGTCGCACTGGAAAGCGATGTAACGAGTTAGGGCCCTTCCGCATCTTGGAATCATGACGCAGACTCGGGCTTGTGTGCCCAAAGTGCCCTCCCTTTCGTTCGTGGTGGGTGGTACATGGACCACTTCATCGAAGCACGGGAGGAGCTGCGGTGGCTTGGGATGACGATCTCGTGGGCGATGCCCACACCTTCGCCGCTTCGGCACTACCCCGCATTCGATGCTTGGCAGGTCCCGGAACAGGCAAGACTCGCGCGCTGATGCGCCGGGTTCAGCGTCTTCTGGAAGTCGAGCAAGTCCCGCCTGAGCGACTCCTCGTTGTGACCCTGACTCGGACCGCTGCGGACGATCTAAGAGGCAGCCTGGCAAGACCAGAGGTGCCGAACGCGGAACGACTCACAGCGACAACACTCCACGCACTTTGCTTCTCGCTTCTAGCCCGGGAAGAGGTGTTTCGTTTGACGGGGTACGTTCCGCGCATTCTCGCGAACTTCGAGCTGGACATACTCCTCAAAGACCTGGATGGTGACTTCGGCACCTTCTATGAGCGTCGGCGATTGAGGACCCAATACGAGTGCGCTTGGGCCACACTGGCTAGCGACCCTCCCGGCGCACCAGCGCCGGGCCTACCACAGGCCTTTCAAGATGCCCTTCTCGAGACGCTGCGTTGGCATCAGTGCATGTTCTTGGGGCAGTTGGTCCCCATCGCACGCGAGTTCCTTATACAGAATCCTCTGGTCGAAGAACTTGCCCGGTTCGACCACGTCCTGGTGGACGAGTACCAGGACCTCAACAGAGCGGATCAGGAACTGATAGCCCTCCTTGCTCGTGAGAGCCTGCGACAGGGCCGGGGGCAACTTGCGATTATCGGAGACGATGACCAGTCAATCTACGTCAGTTTGCGAAACGCTCACCCCGCTGGGATCAGGGACTACCCCGCGGACGAGGATGCGCGACTTCTCACCTGCCATCGTTGCCCCCAGCAGGTCGTTGCGATGGCGCAGGCGTTGATTGAACGGAATCCAGGACGAGCGAAGCCCGCGCTGGCGCCTGATCCGACACGGCCGATGGGGGAAGTACACAATGTCATGTTCCAGACTATGGAGGCGGAAGCTGAGGGGCTGACGGACTTCATTCAATCTCGACTGGATTCCGGCCGGGTAAGTCCGGGTGATGTTCTGGTCCTGACAAACTGGCGTAAGATCGCGTATGGCCTGCGGGATCACCTTGTTCGGAATGGCTACGACGCGCACTCCTACTTCACCGAAGAGGCATTTGACACCGATGAGGCGAAGCGGGCTATCACCCTCCTGACGCTCCTTGCCGATCCGGATGATCGGATGGCGCTGCGGGCATGGCTTGCCCTCGATCACAGCACACAGCGCAGGCCAACCTATCGACGCATCTTGGCCTTGGCTAGGAACGACGGCCTAACTGTAAAGGACGTGTTAGAGCGTCTGAAGGACGGGCGGACACCTCTGCGACAGATTGGGGACATTGCCGCTAAGTGGGATGAACTCACGGAAGCCCTAGGCGAAGCCCAGGCGCACGGGGAGGGACTCGAGGGCATCATCGATCGCGTCCTGCCGGCGGACATTCCAGCCCTATCCGGATTGCGCGCGGCGGCTGAAAGAGTCCTGGAGCTTGAGAGCGTGGAGATCTCGCTGCGTGATTTCGTCGCATCAGTCCGCAAGCAAGTTGCCGCACCCGAGGTTCCGCTGACCGCGCCATACGTGCGTTTGATGAGCCTTCACAAATCGAAGGGCCTCACGGTCAAGATGGTGGTGATTGCGGGACTCGTTGACGGCCTGATCCCGGTTCATCCTCGAACGAAACTTGCCGATGCAGCGGCCCGCGAGCACTTCGAGGAGCAGCGACGCGTCTTGTATGTTGGACTGACACGTGCAACGGAGACCGTGGTGCTGTCCAAGTACCAGACTTCCAACGTGGCTGATGCGAGGGTGGCCGGCATCCCGCTTGGGAAGTGGGTAGGGAGGGGAGTTGCTCGCACCATTGCCAGTCCGTTTCTGGCGGAACTGGGCGCGCAATGCCCCAACGCTGAAGCGTCACAGGACTGGCGATACTGAGCTTCGGACGGGCGGCGCCTTCCACGCCTCCGGCGAAGCGCCCCCCTCACAGTTGAGCCCCATCACACTAGCCTCCGGCGTCGAACCAACCGCCGGAGGGGCCTGGGCGCTCGGGCTAGCGCGCCCCGACCGATCCTGGACGCCGCTCGTGCACGGGACGCCAACGAGTCCGACACAGTCATCATCGTGATGGACCTGCTACACGAGCTCTTCGGCTACGACAAGTACACCGAGATTACCTCGGAACATGCCATCCGCGGCACGTTCTGCGACCTGGCAATCAAGATCGATGGCGCGCTCGCCCTGCTGATCGAGGTGAAGGCCATCGGACTCGACCTTAAGGACCAGCATGTGAAGCAGGCGGTCGATTACGCGAGCAACCAGGGATGCGAGTGGGTGGCCCTCACCAACGGACTCGTCTGGCGCGCTTACAAAGTCAACTTCACGAAGCCCATCGAGCAGGAACTCGTCGTCGAGTTCAACCTGTCCGAGCTCAGCCATCGAAAGGATGGCGATCTGGAAGATCGTCTGGCTGCTCTGCAAGGAGGGGTGGCAGAAGGCTCGCCTCGGAGAGTACTTCCAGCAACGGCAGGCTCTCAGTCGCTTCACGCTCGGCGCTTTGATCATGTCGGAGCCCGTCACAGACGTCCTGCGCAGGGAGCTTCGCCGTATCTCTCCTGACACGCGCATTGACGAGGACCAAGTGCGCGGCGTTCTAATCACCGAGGTGCTTCGGCGTGACGTTCTTGAAGGCGAGAAGGCCGAGTCGGCGAAGAAGCTCGTGGCCAAGGCTGCGCATCGTGTCCTCCGCCGGGTGGAGAAGCAAGACGGGCCTGACGCTTCGCCGCCGCCACTCACCCATTCGTGACTTAATCCTGTGGGTCAGCCCGTGACGTGAGGGTTGAGCTGCGCGGTTGAGGCCGCTCGCTCTGCTTCACGTCGCGTCCCTTCGGTCGCACTCACCCCGGCGCGCAAACCGGTCTCAAGACGGACATTCGAGGTCACGGCCAACGAGGATGGCACGACCAACGCGGCCTGCCTCGTGTTTGAGCCCGGCACGATCGTCCAGAACGTGACGGCCACTGGCGTCTCCGGGGTGATGTTGAGCCCGGTGCCGGCGCCCTGACCGCCGCTGACGCCCCCGACGACTTTTCCTCGACGTCGGCATCCAACGGGGCACACAACGGAAAGGTCGCGGGCTCCAGGCCCGCGACCTTTGGCATGGCGGAAAGTGCCACGCGAACCGCTCGCAACGTACGCCGAGTATAGCCTCGGCTGAGCTTCCCGTGCAACAGCCAGGGTGCGGGTGGTGGGATGCGAACCCACACGGGCTCACGCCCAAACCGTTGCGAGCGATTCGTGTCTGCCGCTTCCACCACACCCGCTACCACGTTCTGGCACGCTGGCGGGACCGGAGGTGCGACGCGACACCCAACAACGCGAGTGCCGCTGGCGAGGCCAAGGTGGACCAGTCGGGGGGACGGGACGTACCCAGTTCAGTGCGTGGGGGTGGCATTCGGCCGCGCCCCCCCACCCCCCCGCATCCTGCCACCACCCGGTAATCGGGATTAGCTTTCTCGGCTCGGAGGTCTAACGAACCCAGATGGTTGACGGCATTCAGGTTACCAAGTCCAAGGAGCAGCCCGGCGAGGCGAGCTTCCGGATCGAGATCACCCCCGACCGGGTGGAGCAGGCCGAGGTGCACGCGGCCCGAGATCTCGCCAGACGCGCCCGGCTGCCCGGCTTCCGTCAGGGCAAGGCGCCCCTCGCGGTGGTCCGCAAGAAGTACCAGGACGTGATTCGCGAGCAGGTGCTGCGCGAAGTGATCGGCGAGGGTTGGAAGGCGACCCTGGAGCAGGAAAAGCTCGACCCCATCGCCGACCCGCACGTGCACGATCTCAAGTTCGAGACGGGGGCCCCGCTCACGTTCGAGCTGCATGTCGAGCTCAGGCCGGAGCTGACCCTCGACCGGTTGGGGGGCTTCAAGCTCACGCAGGCGCTGCGCCCGGTGACGGACGAGATGGTGGAAGGCCAGCTCGACGAGCTGCGGCGCCAGCAGGCCGCCTGGGTGCCGGTCGAAGGGGAGGCGCCCAAGCCCGGTGACCTGGCGGCCGTGAGTCTGGCGACCGTGACCGACGGAACGCCCCAGGAGGCCAAGCAGTATCGCGTGGTGCTCGGGCAAGGCCAGGCCATCCCGGACGTCGAAGACCAGATCATGCGGCTCCTCCCGGGTCAGACCGGCGAGGCCGACGTGAGATTCCCGGACGACTTCGCCGACGAGACCAAGCGCGGCCAGACCCGCCACGTGCAGATCACCGTACAGGAGGTGAAGCGCCAGAACCTCCCGCCTCTCGATGACGCGTTCGCTCGGCAGATCGGCGACTTCGACTCGCTCGACGCCGCCCGCCGGGCGGTGCGCGCCGACCTCGAGCAGGAAGCGCGCCGCGAGGCGGACGCTGGGGTGCGGCGCCAGCTGATCGAGCAGATCGTAACGGCCAACAGCGTCCCCGCCCCGCGCGCGCTCACCGACCGGCTGATCGGGGCCTACGCCCAGGCCTACAGCATCCCGGACGAGCGGCTCGAGACGTTCGCCAACGAGTTCCGCACCCTGGCCGAGTCCCAGGTCCGGCGCGACCTCGTGCTGGACCACGTCGCCAAGGCAAACGGCCTGAAGGCCACGGAAGCGGACCTCGATCAGCGGGTCGAGGAGATCGCCAAGCGGCGCGGCGTGGAGCCGGGCCAGGCGTACGCGGAACTGCAGAAAGCGAAGCGACTCAAGGAGTTGGAGCAGACGATCACCGAGGAGAAGGTGTTCGCGTTCCTGCTCGCTCAATCCACCGTGACCGAGAGTTGAGCACCATGGCGACGATCTACCCGCCCTACATCATCGAGCGCTCCAGCCGGGGCGAGCGGACCTACGACATCTTCTCGCGGCTCCTGATGGACCGGATCGTGTTCCTCGGCGCCCCGATCAACGACGACGTCGCGAACATCATCATCGCCCAGCTGCTGTTTCTCGAGGCGGACAACCCGGAGCGCGACGTCTACCTCTACATCAACTCCCCGGGCGGGATCGTCTCGGCGGGCATGGCGATCTACGACACGATCCAGTTCATGAAGGCCCCGGTGAACACGATCTGCATGGGGATGGCGGCCTCGATGGGCGCCTTCCTGCTGGCCTCGGGCCGCAAGGGCAAGCGGTCCGCCCTGCCCCATGCCAGGATCATGGTCCACCAGCCCTCCGGCGGAGCCCAGGGCAGTGCCGCGGACATCGAGATCCAGGCCAAGGAGATCCTCTACCTGCGCCAGCAGCTCAACGAGCTGTTCGCGCTCCACACGGGACAGGCCAAGGAAGTCATCGAGCGCGACATCGACCGGGACCGGTTCATGTCCGCCGACGAGGCGGTGAGCTACGGCATCATCGACAAGGTGATTCAGCAGAAGTCCGAGGTGGAGCACCCGAAGCCCGTGTAACGCTTGGTGACGCATGTTCTTGACGGGCTGACCGGCGGCCACGCATCTTAAGGCGTTGGGACCCGGGGGACCCGAGGCAAAATGGCTAACGACAAGCACCTACGCTGCTCGTTCTGCGGGAAGTCGAAAGACTCGGTCCGGAAGTTCATCTCCGGGCCTTCGGTCTACATCTGCAACGAGTGCATCGCGCTGTGCAACGAGATCCTGGCCGAGGACGAGGAACGGGAGGTCGCCGAGGCGATCACCCAGATCCCCACGCCGGCCGAGATCAAGGACGTGCTGGACCAGTACGTCGTCGGTCAGGAGCGGGCCAAGCGGGTCCTGGCGGTCGCGGTCTACAGCCACTACAAGCGGATCAACTCCCACTCGGGGCGGGATGACGACGTCGAGCTGGAAAAGTCCAACCTCCTGCTGCTCGGACCCACCGGGGTCGGCAAGACGCTGCTGGCGCAGACCCTGGCCCGGATCCTGGACGTCCCCTTCACCATCGCGGACGCCACCACGCTGACCGAGGCCGGGTACGTCGGCGAGGACGTCGAGAACATCCTGGTGCGGCTGCTCCAGGCCGGCGACTTCAACGTCACCGAGTGCGAGCACGGCATCGTCTACATCGACGAGATCGACAAGATCGCCAGGAAGAGCGAGAACCCGAGCATCACGCGCGACGTGTCGGGCGAGGGCGTGCAGCAGGCGCTGCTCAAGATTCTCGAGGGCACCGTCGCGTCGGTGCCGCCGCAGGGGGGACGGAAGCACCCGCAGCAGGAGTACATCCAGATCAACACCAAGGACATCCTGTTCATCTGCGGCGGGGCGTTCGACGGCCTCGACAAGATCATCGAGGCCCGGACGGGCCGCCGGCAGATCGGGTTCACCAAGGAAGAGCTGGAAACCGGCCGGGCGCAGCAGCTCGCCCGGAACCCGTACCTCGACGTCGAGCCCGACGACCTGCTGCGCTTCGGCCTGATCCCCGAGCTGGTGGGCCGCCTGCCGGTCGCCGTCTCGCTCGACGAGCTCGATGAGGAGTCGCTCGTCAAGATCCTGCTCGAGCCCAAGAACGCCCTGACGAAGCAGTACAAGAAGCTCTTCGAGCTGGAGAACGTCGGTCTCACGTTCGAGCCCGACGCGCTCCGGGCGGTGGCGCAGCGGGCGATCAAGCGCGGCACGGGGGCGCGGGGCCTGCGGTCGATCCTCGAGGACATGATGACCGACATCATGTTCGAGCTGCCGGATCGGAGCGACATCCGCGAAGTCGTCATCACCACGGAATGCGTGACCGAAGGACGGACGCCGCTGCTGGTCACGGAGCGCGCGCGGGCCAAGAAGGAAGCCTGACCTCCACCCGGTTCGTCGGCAGTTTCCCCGCGGCCGACTTCCGTCTCACGCCCCCACTGCCGGAGATCGCCGTGATCGGGCGCTCCAACGTGGGGAAATCCACCCTGATCAACGCGCTCGTCGGGCGCAAGGCCCTGGCCCGGACCAGCCGGACACCCGGCAAGACCCGGCTGTGCAACGTGTTCGCGGTGGAGGAGCGGTTCTATCTCGTGGACCTGCCGGGATACGGCTACGCCGCGGCCTCGCGGCAGCACCGCGCGGGGTTCCGGCAGCTGGTACGCGACTGTCTGGCGCGGCGCGAAACCCTCACCGGCGTGCTGTGGCTCCTGGACATCCGCCACCCGCCCTCCCGGGATGACCACGCCATGGCGGTCCTGCTGGGCGATCAAGGCGTCCCGGTACTGGCCGCGGTGACGAAAGCGGACAAGATTCCGCGAGGGCAGCGCCGCACCCATGTGGACGCCATTCTCGCCGCCCTCGAGCTGGGGGAGGATCAATGCGTGATCACGAGCGCGCAGACCAGGGAAGGGATCGCGGACCTGCGCGAGTCGGTGGACTTGCTGGTCCGCGCCGCACGCTGATCGCCCTCGCCGCGGCCGTTGCCGCGGGCGCCGCCGGCTTCCGCGCGGCCCCGCTGGCGGGGCAGGAGATGCGCGCCGAAGACGTGCCGCCCAGCGGCTTCGGCACGCTCAAGCTGGACGATATCGCCCTGCTGTTCTCCACCGAGGACGTCCGGGTACGGGTGCTCCCGCTCGACGAGCGGGTGATTCGCCTGCTCGCGCCCGACTCGTACGAGTCGCTCAGCGGCCTCAAGCGCCTCGAGGCGGCCGGCGTGGACTCGGCCGCGCGCCGGTTCGGCATCACGACGCCCACCCTGTTCCTGGTGTCGTTCTTCGGACTCAAGGAGCGCGCGCCGTTCACGCCGGAGGACCTCACCGTGCAGAGTCGCGGGCGGTTCTACCGCCCGGTCGCGTTCGTTCCGATGAGTCCGCGCTGGGGCGAGCGCCAGGTCGACCTGCGCGAGTCGGTGGTCGCCGTGGCACTCTACGAGCCGGGGATCGCCCTGTTCGACGATCAGCTGGTCGTATCCTACGGCAGCGTCACGACCCACGCCTGGACGGCCGTCGCGCGGGTGCTGGACCGGGAGCGGGCCGCCGTGCTGTCACGGGCCGCGGCGGCCGGCAGGCCGTAGCCCGTTCATGCCCCACCGACCGCTCCGCAAAGTCTCCCTGCCCGCTGACGCGGGTCGGGTGGCCGATGCGTGGCTCGGCGAGGTCGAGGAGCGGCTGGCGGATCCCGCGTGCGACCGGGACCGGCTCTGCCGCGACATCCTGTTCGCGCTCTGGTGCCCCGGCCACGACGACTACGACGCCCTGCTCGCCAGCCCCAAGACGGGGCTCGCCACGCGCGCGATGCTGCTCGCGCTCGACCCGCGCAATGTCACGCTGGAGCCGGAGTACTACCACGAGATCGACGCGGCGCGATACGCGCGGGTGAAGCCGCTGTTGTGGCTGTGGCAGAGCTTCGACCGATCGCCGCTGGGGGGAGGCAACGTCGACGTGGGCGTCCGGTTCCGCCGGATCCTGGCCCGCCACGTGTTCCGGCGCTGCGGGCGGAACTTCAAGTGCTTCCAGTTCGTCGAGTTCTCGTTCGGCTACAACATGGACGTCGGCGACGACGTCGTGATCCATCGCCACGTGCTGCTCGACGACCGGGAGCGGCTCGCGCTGGGGGACCGCGTGTCCATCTCGGACTATGCCAACGTGTACACCCACTCCCACGACCTCGTCGATCCGGAGCAGGTGAGCTCCAGCCCGCTGTCGCTGGGGAACGGCGTGCGGGTGACGTACCACGCGACGATCCTCGAGGGGGCCGGCATTGGCGAGCAGGGAATGGTGGGCGCGCTCGGCGTGGCGACGAAGCCGGTACGACCGTATCACGTGCACCTCGGGATCCCCGCCGTGCCCAAGCTGGTCAAGCCCAACGCGCCGCCGGCCGCGCGCGGGGATGAGGGGGCACCGTGAGTGGCTGGCTTCCCGTCGTCGCGCTGGGACTGCTGGCGCTGCTCCTGGGCTGGTGGCTGGGCGCGGCGCGCGCCACCGCCGCGCGGGCCGCCGAGCTGGAGACGACGCGGGCCGAGCTGTCGCGGCGGCTCAACGAGGTTTTCGCGCTGCAGGAGCTGTCCTTCGTGCTGTCGGGGTCGCTCCAGCCCCAGCGGATCGCCGACCAGGTGACGAGCTATCTGTCGCGCTTCTCGGACACACAGGGCGCGCTCGTCGCGCTCGCGGAGGAGGGCGGGCGGGGGGTGCGGATCGCGGCCGCATCCGGCACGCTGGCCGCCCTGCGCGGCCGGGAGATCCCGCAGGACGACCCCGGACTGCTGGCCAAGGCGATGGGCCAGGAGCAGCTCGTGCTGGGAGAGCAGGGACCCGCGGGGCGACCGGTCATGGCGGCCGAGGTAACGGCAAGCCGCGTCGCGGTGCTGCCGCTCAGGGCCCACGGCGTCACGGTCGGCGCCCTCGGCGCCGTGGACCCGCTCGGCGGCGCGTTCGACCCGCAGGGGCTCCGCCTGCTGTCGACCGTCGCGACGCATGCCGCCATCGTGTTGTCGAACGCCCGGTTCTTCGATCTCGTCCGGGCGGGCCGGGACCAGTGGGAGACGACGTTCAACGCGCTCGCCGAGGGGCTCGCGGTGGTCGATGACACGGGCCGCATCCGCCGCGCCAACCGGGCGCTGGCGACGCTGGTCCGGACCTCGATTCCCTCGCTCACCGGGCGGCCGCTTGCCGAGACCGTGGTGGGCGGCTCGCCGGAGCTGGCGGAGCTGCTGGCGGCGGCCCGCCGCGGGGAGACGGCCAGTCCCCTGACCCAGCCCTCGGCCAAGCTCGACCGCCTGCTGCGGTTCACCGCCGCGCCGATGCGCGGCGAGGCAGGCGCGTCCTGGGCGGTCGTCCTGATCGACGACGTCACCGAGCAGGCGCAGCTCGAGGCCCAGCTGATCCAGAGCGAGAAGCTGGCGGCCGTCGGGCAGCTGGTCTCGGGCGTCGCCCATGAGCTCAACAACCCGCTCACCTCAATCGCCGGCCTCGCGGAGTTCCTGCTCGAGCAGCCGACCCTGTCGGAGCGGGATCACGAGCACCTGCGCGTCGTGCGCGATCAGGCGGACCGCGCGGGGCGGATCGTGCGCAACCTGCTGACGTTTGCGCGGAAGGGACCGGCCGACGTCGCCGAACTCGACCTCAACGACATCGTCCAGCGCACGGCGATGCTGATGGGCTACGAGGTCAAGCTGTGCGACATCAGACTGGAGACGACGCTCGATCCCGGGGTCCCCACCGTGCTCGGCGATCGCTACCAGATCCAGCAGGTGGTCGTCAACCTCGTGACGAACGCCATTCAGGCCGTGCAGGCCAACCCGCCGGATCGGCCACGGCACATCGGCCTCGTGACCGCCGTGGAGGACCGCGAGGTGCTGCTCCGGGTGAGCGACTCGGGGGCCGGCATCCCCGAGCAGGTCGTCGGGCAGATCTTCACGCCGTTCTTCACCACGAAGGCGCCCGGCCAGGGCACCGGCCTCGGGCTCTCGCTCTCCTACCGCATCCTCGAGGGGCACGGCGGCTCGCTCACGGTCCAGCGGGCCGTGGAGGGCGGCGCGGTGTTCGTGATGCGCCTCCCGATCCGCTCACCGATCGCCCCCCCGCGCCCGTCGGTGGCGCGCGCCGCGATCGTCACCGAGGAGCACGAGATCGTGACGCCCGCGCCGCGCTACGACATCCTCCTCGTGGACGAAGACCCGGCGGTGCGCCGCATGATCAGCGTCCTGCTGTCGGGCCCCACGAACGTGGTCGCCACGGCCTCGGACGCCACGCAGGCGGTGGCCCAGCTCGAGGAGCGGGACTTCGACGTGATCATCGCCGACGCGCGGGCGCCCGTGTCGGCGGGCGAGCGCCTGGCCGACCACCTGCTGCGCCGCTGGCCCGACCTCAAGGAACGGACGATCTTCCTCACGGCCGACGTCCGGCCCGAGACGGACACCTGGCTCAAGGGGCTGGCGTGCCCCTATTTCCTCAAGCCGTTCCGGGTGGGAGAGCTGAAAGCGGCGACGGCGAAGATCCTGCGGCGCCGCCGGCTGGTGGGTCAGTGAGGGCGCTTGGTGCGGCGCAGCACCGCGTCGAGCCGCGCCGACAGCGCCCGGGCCCGGAACGGCTTGCTCAGGAAGTCGTCCGCGCCGAACTCGAACACCCGCACCTCGTTCTCCTCGTCGCCGCGCGCCGTGAGCACCACGACGGGGATGTGCTCCGTCGCGCGGCGCGAGCGCAGGTGTGACAGCACGCCGTAGCCGTCGAGGCCCGGCAGGTTGAGATCGAGCACGATGATGTCGGGCGCGTGGCGGTCCACCTGGTCCAGCGCCTCGACACCGTCGCCCGCCTCGATCACGTCGTAGCCGTCCCGCTCGAGCAGATCCCGCATCACGCGGCGCAGCTGGTCTTCGTCGTCGACGAGAAGCACCGTGGCTGCAGCCGGACGCGGGGCCACGGGCACCGAGGCGCGCGCGGGGGCCGGCGTGCCCCCGGCCTGCTGGCCGAGCCCGGCCATCAGCTCCTCCTCGAGCAGCTCGAACGCGCCGTCGAAGCTCGTGTGGGGCTCGCCGGCGGCGCGCTCGGGCTTGGGCTCGGGCGGGGGCGTGTCGCGCCGGGTCGTGGCGTCCGCCCCACCTGCCGGCGCCTCGACCTTGGGCTTCGAGCCGGAGCGCCGCCGCTCCAGGGTCTCGTCCTCCTGCGGCATATCGACGACGCGGAGCAGCTCGTCGATCGTCGAGTCGCCCCGGAGCACATGCTCCAGGCCGCTCTCCCACATCGTGTGCATGCCGGCCGCCCGCGCGGCTTCGGCGATCTTGTCCGCCGTGAGGTTCTGGCCGATCCGGCGCTCCACCTCGGCCGTCACCCGCAGCACCTCGATGATCGAGAACCGGCCGCGAAAGCCGGTCATCGCGCATTCGGGACATCCCACCGCCCGGTAGAGCGGCGTGTCGCGCGGAATCCAGCGGTGCATCTTGGGCGGGGTCGACTCGACCCAGACTTCCTTGCAGGACGGGCACAGGCGCCGCATCAAGCGCTGCGCCACCACGCCGCGCACGGCCGTCGCGATCTTGAAGCTCTCGACCCCGATGTCGACCAGCCGGGTGACGGCGTTGGGCGCGTCGTTGGTATGGAGCGTCGAGAGCACGAGGTGCCCCGTCAGGGACGCCTGCACCGCGATCTGCGCGGTCTCGCGGTCACGGATCTCTCCGACCAGCACGACGTCGGGGTCCTGCCGCAGGATCGATCGCAGGGCGGACGAGAACGTGAGACCGGCCTTCTCGTGCACCTGCACCTGGACGATGCCCGCCAGGCGGTACTCGACCGGGTCCTCCACCGTCACGATGTTCACGCCCTCGCTCTGGATGTGGCGCAGCGCGGAGTAGAGCGTCGTCGTCTTGCCGGAGCCGGTGGGGCCGGTCACGAGGATGATCCCGTCGCGGTTTTCGAGCAGGGCGCGGATCTCGCCGGACTCTTGCTCGGTGAGGCCCAGCGAGTCGAGCGACAGCACCGTGCGCCGCGAATCGAGGATCCGGATCACGACCTTCTCGCCGAGCGAGGCGGGCAGCGTCGAGACCCGGAGATCCACCGGCGTCCCGTTGACGGCGACGCGGGCCCGCCCGTCCTGCGGCCGCAGCCGGTCGGCGATGTCGAGCGACGAGATGATCTTGAGACGGGAGATGAGCGGCAGCCCCGCCGCGCGCGGCACCTTCATGACCTGGCGCAGCACCCCGTCGATCCGGTACCGGACGGCCACACCGCCCTCCTCCGGCTCGATGTGGATGTCGCTTGCCCGCGAGAGAATGCCTTCCGAGAGGATCAGGTCCACGAGGCGCACGACCGGTCGCTGCGACGCCTGCTCCGCCGACGCCGTGAGCTCGTCGGTGAGCTGCTCGTCCTCGAGGGTCGTGACCTCCGTCGTGTCCATCCCCTCGAGCAGCTTGCCGATCACGTTCTCCGGGCGGTACAGCTCGTCGATCCGGTCGCGGATCGCGCGGGGGCTCGCCAGCTGCATCCGCACCTCGCGGCCCGTGGCGAACGCCAGCATCTTCTCGCAGTCGAGGTCGAACGGGGCAGCCGTGGCGACCTCGAGATAGGAGTCGGTGATCCGTATCGGCAGGACGTGATACCGGCGGGCGACCTGCTCGGGCACGAAGTCGCGCGCGCCCCGCTCGCTCTGGCCTAGATCCGCGATCTTGAGGCGGAACCGCGTCGCCAGGGCCTCGAGAATCTGCTCGTCGCTCGCCACCGCCGCCTGGATGGCGGTCTCCCACAGATTCTCGCCGGCGCTCTTCGACGCGCGCAGCGCTTCGAGCTTCTCACGACCGATCAGCTCTTCGATCGTGCCCGTGATCCACTCGTCCTTGAAGGACTTCCCGGCCTCGCCCGGCTGCTCGCTGGTAGGCGGCATGCGTGTCACTCCATAATAACGGCGGAGGATGCGTGGAGCCACCGGGCGGCTACAGCAGCGGCCACAGCTCCCGCCGCAGGTCCACCGAGACGCCGACGCGCCGCGCGCGGATCCCCCAGCCGGCGTCAACGCGCAGCAGGCGGTGGAACAGCTCGAGCGCGAGACCGATCTCGGGCCGCACGCCGTCGCTGGCGCGCCACGGCAGGCCGTCGAGCGGCATCCCGGCCCACCCGGCCGCCACGTACGGCGCCACGACCAGCTGCTGGCCCGTCGACGCGTAGGGACCGAGCGGGATCGCGGGGAACGGAAGCGGCACCCGCCAGGCGACGCGCGCCCATGCCGCGGCCCGCCCGCCCCAGGCGCGGAACGGCTCGCCCACGAGCGTGCCGCGGCCGCCCAGCACGAAGGCCCGGTGGGGCGCGAGGCGGGGCGACCCCCAGCCGGCCCACGCGTCGAGTCCCAGCGCCCCCGCGCCGGTCGGCACGACCATCTGCCCCGCTGCCCGCACGCGGGCGTACGCGCTGTCGGCCCGGACGCCCGTCTCGAGCGCCAGCGAGCCGTGCGCCCGAGCACCCACCGCTGCGCCGGCCCCGCGATCCCGGACCTCGAGCGCCCCAACGACCCAGCCGCCCGAGCCCAGGGGCGGATTGGGACGATACGACCCGGCCGCCGGCGCGGCGGTCACCGGGAGCGCCGCCGTGCGGTGGTAGCCGACGCGCAGGGCCACGGCGCGGCTCCCCAGCTCGACCTCGAACCGGTCGAGCCGCACGTAGTCGCCGAAATCGTACCCCAGCTCCTGCGCCAGCACCGAGTTCACGATCGGAGAGATCACCGGCTCATCGCCGAGGTCACGCACTTCGCGGGCTGCGACGCCGCCGACCCACCATCGGTCCCCCTGGTGCCGCCACTGGATTCCTCCTTTCAGCCGCTCGTCGGAGAAGCCGAACGACAGCCAGCCGCGGAGCGCCAGGCGACCCCCGCCCGGCCGGACGAAGCCGCCGAGTCCGGTCGCCAGCCCTTCCACCCGGTTCACGTGCAGCAGCTCGGAAAACGACCGGAGGGACAGCCCCGCGGTCCTGAGCCCCGAGAGCGAGCGGCCGGCGGCGAGGTGGCGCACCTCGTCCCGCAGCTCGTCCATGCGGAGGGCTCGCTGCGGCCCGAGGACGTCATCGATCGCCGCGCCGATCGGCTCCTTCCAGGGGAACGAATCGCGGGCCGTCGGGATCGCGATGATCTCCGGGCCGAGGAACGTGCGGTCCGGGATCTCCTGATTGAGCGCGTAGTCGTCGATCTCCCAGCGGCCGCGGATGATGCCGCGGGCGGGCACGTCGAGCCAGGTCGTGCGCCGCCGGATCTCGATCTCCTGGCGCCGGGGGAGCCAGTAGCGCGCGTCCCACAGGCCGTTTTCGAGGAAGATGGTGATGTCCTCCAGGCTCTCGTCCCGGTAGGCGGCGCGGGTGAAGCTGAACCGGAGCTGCACCAGCTCGCCGCCGTCGGCGTCCAGGTAGAGACTGCCGACGATGCGCGGCAGGGCGAAGTCCCGGGGACGGAACGCGACCTCGTGGACGCGAATCGACCGCCCCGGCAGGCCGATGGTGAGCGAATCGGCCAGCGCGTAGTCGTAATTGGCGAAGCCGTCCGGGGCCAGCGGGTGGGGCACGTCCCGCACTTCATCGCCCTCGCCCAGCCGGATCCGGTCGCCGAACCCGTTCTGGACGATGCCGAGGTGATCGCGATGGTACTGAATGTCGGTGGGGAGATCGACACGGTCGCGCCAGCCGATGATGCGTTGCTTGCTGGCACCCGGCGCCTTCCAGTAGACTTCCAGCTCGAGCTGATCCGACCGGATCAGCCGCGGAGCCTCGCTGAGGCCCTCGTCCCCGAGCTGCGCCAGGAAGAACACGAACCCATGTGCCCGCGCCCGGTAGTCCGTGAGCCCGCTCGCCGCCTCGCTGCGCCGCATCATGCCGCGGGCCACGAGCGCGCGCGTCGCGCTGTCGTTCCAGGTCTGGGCGGAGAGCGCACCGCAGGGCGCGAGGACCAGAAGCGCGGCGAGCGCGAGCGGACGGGGCATCGCGGCGGAATATCACGGCGCCTGGTCGCGGCAGCAAGCGCGCTCGCTGTCGCGGCGCTCGTCGCCTGCCAGGAGGTGGGCCCGCCGGGCGATACGACCGTGCCGACGAGCGACCTCGTGGTGTTGCCGCTCGCGGCGAACGCGCCCACGCCGCTCCCTGTGACGTTCTACGCCTACAACGGCAAGCCCGTCTTCCAGACCATTCGCCACGCGGACGCCTTCAGCACGCCGTACATCGAGCTGCAGTTCCCGGCGGGCTGCCTGTCGTCGCTCAACGGCACCCCGCTCAGCGTGACCGACTCGCTGCTCGTCACGGTGGAGCCCAGGCCGGACGGATACGGGTTCACGCTCTCGCCGAGCGGCCTCGTGTTCACGCTCGGGGGCACGCCGTCCGTGACGTTCTCGTTCGCCCGCTACGCCGACCCGAGCGTCGCCGATACGATCGCGAGCTTCGCAGACCGGCAGGCCTATCTGGCCGCGCTCGACGTCTGGCAGGAGGTCACGCTCGGCCGCTGGCGGATCGCGCGCGGCTCGTCTCCTGCCGGGGTCGACGAGATCGGCGCCGCGATCGATGCGCCCGGGGAGTTCGTGCTCGCCGCCGCGCGGTGATTCGCGACACGTCGTACGAGGAGTTCCGCGCCGCCGCGCGCGCGGGGCGGGTCGCCGCGGTCGCCCGCGAGTTCAGCGCCGACGCGCTGACGCCGGTGGCGGCCTTCGCGGCGCTGCACCGGCCGCCGTTCGGGTTCCTGCTCGAGTCGCTGGTGGGGGGCGAGCGCTGGGCGCGCTACACGTTCCTCGGCACGGAGCCCGGCCTGGTGTGGCGCTATCGCGCCGGGCGGGTCGAGCGGTGGACGCGCGAAGCGGGATGGGAGCCGGCGGGGCCGGCGCCGGATCCGATCGGCCATCTCGCAACCGAGCTCCGCGCCCGGCGGGCGACCCCGCTCGCCGGCCTCCCCCGCTTCACCGGCGGCGCGGTGGGCTATCTCGCCTACGACGTCGTGCGCACCATCGAGCGGCTGCCCGATCCCCCGCCCGACGATCTCGGCCTGCCGGACGCGGTATTCATGCTGGCCGACACGGTCGTCATCTTCGACAACGCGTTCGGGCGGGCGATCATCGTGTCGAGCTGCCCGCCGCCGCGCGACGGCTCGGCGGCCGCGATCCGGCGCGCCTACGACGCCGCGTCGGAGCGGATCGCGGCGCTGCTGCGGCGCTTGGACGAGCCGACCCGCCTCGCGCCGCTCGCGCTGCGCCCGCCGGTGGTGCCGACCCCCGACACATCGTATCCCGCGGAGCGGTTCCTGCATGATGTCGCCGCGGTGCAGCGGCACATCCGCGCCGGCGACATCTTCCAGGGCGTGCTGTCGCGCCGCCAGGACGTCGCGTGCCCGGCTGCGCCGTTCGAGGTGTACCGCGCGCTCCGCCTGCTGAACCCGGCGCCGTACCTGTACCACCTGGCGCTGGAGGACCTCGCCATCGTCGGCAGCTCGCCGGAGGTGCTCGTCCGGGTCGAGGATCGCGACATCACGGTCCGCCCGATTGCCGGGACGCGGCCGCGCGGGGCGACGCCGGCCGAGGACGCCGACGCTCGCCGCGGCGCTGCGGGCCGATCCCAAGGAGCTGGCCGAGCATGCCATGCTGGTGGACCTGGGCCGGAACGACGTGGGCCGGGTCGCCGAGTTCGGCTCGGTGCGGCTGTCCGCCGACCGCGTGCTGGAGCGTTACTCGCACGTCCAGCACCTGGTGAGCGAGGTGCGCGGGCGGCTGCGTCCCGGCTGCGACGCCGAGCACGCGCTTCGCGCGTGCTTCCCCGCCGGCACGGTGACCGGCGCGCCCAAGGTCCGCGCGATGCAGCTGCTCGACGCGCTCGAGCCCGTCCGCCGCGGTCCCTACGCCGGCGCGGTGGGGTACCTCGGCTGGGGGGCCGAGGCGCTGGACGCGGCCATCACGATCCGCACCGCCGTGCTGCGGGGCGGCCGGGCGCACGTCCAGGCCGGCGCCGGGATCGTGGCCGACAGCGACCCGGAGCGCGAGCTCGCGGAAACGGAGAGCAAGGCGCGGGCGGTGCTGACCGCGATCGCCATGGCGTCGCAGGGCGGCCCCTCGGCGGATATATTCCCCGCCCGAGCGAGACCCGCGTGAGAGCCTTCAAGCTGTTCGCGACGACCGGCACCCAGACGGTCGATCTGTCCGTCGGCGTGGCGGTCCTGGTCGGCCGCGCCGCCACCAGCGACGTCCCGATCTACGACCCGACGATCTCGCGGCGGCACGCCGAGATCGCTCTGGCGCCGAACGGTGTGCAGATCCGGGACCTCGGCTCCAGCAACGGGACGTTCCTCAACGGCTCGCGCATCACCGAGGCCCTCGCCGTCGACGGCGACGTCGTCACGTTCGGGAAGGTCGCGTTCCACGTGCGGGAGGTGACGCCGGCCGCGGCGCAGCCCGCCATCGAGCCGTCGTTCACCGCCGCGCCCCCGGGCGCCACGATCGTGCGCCGCGTGCCGGTCACCGACACGCCGCTGGCCACCGGCCAGCGACCGAGCGGGGCCGCGCCGCTCAAGGTCGCAGGCGCGTCGCTCGAGGAGCGCCGCGCGCGCGGGCTCTCGGTGCTGCTCGACATCTCCAAGGAACTGTCCCGCCACCAGGACGTGGACAAGCTGCTCAACAAGGTGGTGGACATCACGTTCCAGGTGATGAACGTCGACCGCGTCTCGATCCTGATGGTCGAGCCGAGCTCCCGCGAGCTGATCCCCCGGGTGTCGCGCACGCGGCTCGCCGACGGCGGCGCCGGCGGCGGCAGCCGGCACGTGCCCCGCTCCATCGCGCAGAAGGCCGTCGAGGAGCGCCTCGCGATCCTCACGGACAACGCGGCCACCGACGAGCGATTCAAGGGCAAGTCGATCGTGATGCAGAGCGTGCGGAGCGCGATGTGCGCACCTCTGATGGGCCGCGAGGCGAAGGTCCTCGGCATCATCTACGTGGACAACCTGTCCGCCACGAACTCCTTCACCGACGAGGACCTCGACTTCCTGATCGCGTTCTCCGGGATCGCGGCCGTGGCGATCGAGAACGGCCAGCTCACCGAGCGGGTGCGGCGCGAGGCCGTGGTGCTGTCCAACTTCCAGCGCTACTTCGCCCCGAACGTGGCCCAGCAGATCGCGAGTCAGGAAGGCGTCGTGCAGCTCGGCGGCGCGAAGCGGCCGGTGGTGGTCTTCTTCAGCGACATCCGGGGCTTCACGCCGATGTCGGAGCGGATGCTGCCGGACGAGATCGCGCACCTGCTCACCGAGTACTTCACCGAGATGGTGGAGATCGTGTTCAAGCACGGCGGGACGCTCGACAAGTTCATGGGAGACGCGATCATGGCGCTGTGGGGCGCGCCGATCGCCCACGAGGACGACGCCGAGCGGGCGATGCGCGCGGCGCTCGAGATGCAGCAGCTGCTCGGCCGGCTCAACGCCAAGTGGGAGACCGAGGGGCGGGAGCGGGTCGAGATCGGCATCGGGATCAACTTCGGCGAGGTGTTCGCCGGCAACATCGGGAGCGAGCAGCGGCTGGAGTACACGGTGATCGGCGACGCGGTGAACGTCGCGTCGCGCCTCTGCTCCAAGGCCGGCCCCGGCGACATCCTGATCTCGGAGCCGTTCATGCGGGCGCTGCGGACGCTCCCGCCGCTCGAGGCCCTCGACCCGATCGAGCTCAAGGGCAAGGCGAAGGCCGTCCCGGTCTACCGCGTGAAGCGATAGGGACGCCCCGCTTCCGCCAGCAGGTCCACCACCAGGCGGAGCGGCAGCCCGATCACGCCGAAGCAGTCCCCCGCGATCCGCTCCACCAGGACCGCGCCCAGTCCCTGCAGCCCGTAGGCGCCCGCCTTGTCGAGCGGCTCGCCGGTCGCCACGTACGTGCGGATCGTCTCGTCGTCCAGCGGTCGGAACCACACGCTCGTCTCGTCGTACCGCTCCCACACGCGCCCGTCGCGCGCGACCGCCACCGCCGTGACGACCCGGTGCTCCCGCCCCGCGAGCCGCCCGAGCATGCGCTCCGCGTCCGCCGGCGACGCCGGCTTGCCGAGGATCCTGCCGTCGAGCACGACGACGGTGTCGGCGGCGAGCACGTCGCGGCCCGGATGGCGGGTCGCGACCTCGAGCGCCTTGGTCCGTGCCAGCCGCGCGGCCATCGCCACCGGGGCCTCGCCGGGCAACGCCGTCTCGTCCACGTGCGCCGGATCCACCTCGTGGGCGATTCCCAGCATGGTGAGGAGCTGAGTCCGGCGCGGGGAGCCGGACGCGAGCACGATCATCGCTCGAGGATCAGCGTGACGGGCCCGTCGTTCACCAGCTCGACGGCCATCACCGCGCCGAACACGCCGCGCGCCACGGGGATGCCGCGCGCGGTAAGCGCGTCGGCGAGGCCCTCGTACAGCGGCTCGGCCACGGCCGGCGGCGCGGCGTCGACGAACGAGGGCCGCCGCCCCTTGCGGGCGTCGCCGTAGAGGGTGAACTGCGAGACCACGAGCGCGGCCCCGCCGATCTCGTCCAGCGCGCGGTTCATCTTGCCCTCGTCGTCCGGGAACACCCTGAGGCCGGCGATCTTCTCCGCCATCCACGCCACCGTGTCGTCGGTGTCACCGGCCGTAAAGCCGGCCAGCACGAGGAAGCCGCGCTCGATCTCGCCCACGACCCGCCCGTCCACCCTTACAACGGCGCGGGCGACGCGCTGGAGCACGACCCTCATTCGACGGTGACGGATTTCGCCAGGTTTCTTGGCTTGTCCACGTTGCAGCCCCGCCGCACGGCGATGTCGTACGCCAGCATCTGCAGCGGCAGGACGGTCAGGATCGGGGTCAGGGGATCGAGCGTCTCGGGGATCGCGATCACGTGGTCCGCCAGGCGGGTGATCTCGTCATCTCCTTCGGTGACCACCGCGATCACGTGCCCGCCGCGCGCCTTCACCTCCTGCACGTTGGACACGATCTTCTGGTAGGTGCCGTCGCGCGGGGCCACCACCACCACCGGCATCATGTCGTCGATCAGCGCGATCGGGCCGTGCTTCATCTCCGCGGCGGGGTAGCCTTCCGCGTGGATGTAGGAGATCTCCTTCAGCTTCAGCGCGCCCTCGAGCGCGACCGGGAAGTTGTAGCCGCGACCGAGATACAGCGCGTTGGGCGCCCGCACGAACCGCTCGGCGATGTCCTGCACCTCGGGCGCCCGCGCCAGCACCTGCGCGACCTGCTCCGGCAGCCGCCGCAGCGCCCGGACCAGCTCCCGGCCCTGCAGGACCGACAGGGCGCGCAGCCGGCCGATGTAGAGCGTGAGCAGCGCCAGCGCGACGACCTGCGACGTGAACGCCTTGGTGCTCGCGACGCCGATCTCGGGCCCGGCATGCAGGTAGATGCCCCCGTCGACTTCCTGCGCGATCGTCGAGCCGACCACGTTCACGATGCCGACCGTGCGCGCGCCCCGCTGCCGCGCCTCCCGGATGGCCGCCAGCGTGTCGGCGGTCTCGCCGCTCTGCGAAAGGCCGATCACCAGCGTGTTCTCGTCCACCAGCGGGTTGCGGTAGCGGAACTCGGACGCGTACTCGACTTCGCACGGGATGCGCGCCAGCTCCTCGAGCAGGTACTCGCCGATCAGCGCGGCGTGCCACGAGGTCCCGCACGCCGTGAGCACGATGCGATCGACGTCGAGCAGCTCGCCCTCGGACAGGTTGAGCCCGCCCAGGTGGGCCCCGCCGTAGTCTTCGAGCAGGCGGCCGCGCAGCGTATTCCCGATGCTCTCGGGCTGTTCCATGATCTCCTTGAGCATGAAGTGCGCGTGCCCGCTCCGCTCCACCACCCCGAGGTCCCACTCGATGGTGCGGATCGCTTTCTCGACCGGCGCCGTCGCCCGATCGAGGATGCGGTAGCCGTCGGCGCGCAGGGCCGCGACCTCACCGTCGTCGAGGTAGATCACCGAGCGGGTGTGGTCCAGCACGGCCGCCGCGTCGGACGCCACGAAGTGCTCGCCGTCGCCGATCCCGATGAGGATCGGCGAGCCCATGCGCGCCGCGACGATGGTCCCGGGCTCGCGCGTCGACACGACGGCGAGGCCGTACGTGCCTTCGATCGAGCGGAGCGCCGCGATCACGGCGTCCGCCAACGAGTCGCGGTACAGCTCCTCGATCAGGTGCGCCACGACCTCCGTGTCGGTCTCGGACCGGAACCGGTGCCCGCGCTCCGCCAGGCGCGCGCGCAGGGTGCCGGCGTTCTCGATGATGCCGTTGTGCGCCAGGGCGATCGTGCCGCCGCAGTCCGTATGGGGATGCGCGTTCGCCTCGCTGGGCGCGCCGTGCGTGGCCCACCGCGTGTGCGCGATCGCCACATGTCCGGCCGGGACGCGACCGGCGAGCCGCCGCTCCAGGGCCGCGATGTGCCCCACCGCCTTCTCGACGGTGAGGGTCCCGCCGTCCACCACGGCCAGGCCCGCCGAATCGTAGCCGCGGTATTCCAGGCGCTTCAGCGCCTCGAGCACGATGGGCCCCGCCTGCCGCGGTCCGACGTATCCCACGATGCCGCACATCAGTCGCCACCCTCCCCCGCCATCCGGCCCAACACCGCCCGACCGGCGGCGATCAGGTCCTCAGCGGCCCGCGCACCCGGCGCCTCCGCGATCAGCCGCACGATCGGCTCGGTCCCGGACGGGCGCACATGCAGCCAACGGTCGGGCCACGCCAGCCGCAGCCCGTCCTGACGATCCACGGCCGCATCGGCGAAGCGACGCTCGAGCGCGTCGTACGCCCCCGCGAGGTCCGACCCGCGCGGCGCCTTCGCCTTGACGATCGCGTACCGGGGACGCGCCGCGACGCGGCCCGAGACCGGCGCCGTCCCCGACGCCAGGAGGTCGAGGACCAGCGCCGCGGCGAGCGGCGCGTCGCGCCCGAGGTGGAGCGCGGGGAGCATGACCCCCCCGTTCCCCTCACCGCCCACGACCGCACCGGCCGCCTGCATCGCCCGCGCGACGTTCGCCTCGCCCACCGGAGCCCGCTGCACCGTCGCGCCGAACGGCCGGGCGGCATCGTCCACCACGAGCGACGTCGAGAGATTCACGACCACGGGACCGGGCACGCGCCGCAGCACGGTCTCGACGGCGAACGCGAGCGTGTAATCCTCGCCGATCGCCGTGCCGTGCTCGTCCACGATCGCCAGCCGATCGACGTCGGGGTCGACGGCCACGCCGAGGGCGGCGCCCGAGCGCCGCACGAGATCGCCCAGCCCCCCGAGATTCCCGGGCACCGGCTCCGGCGGGCGGGGAAACCGCCCGTCGGTCTCCACGTCCATCGCCACGACCGCGCACCCCAGGTCCTCGAGCAGCTGCGGCATGACCGTGCCGCCCGCGCCGCGCACGCAGTCCAGGGCCACCGTGTAACGCCGCCGCCGGATGGCCGCGACGTCGACGACGGACAGGTCCAGCACCCGGTCCAGGTGCCGCCGCACCGCGTCGCGATCCTCCGTCAGGCCGCCCAGCCCCGCCCAGTCCGCGTAGGGAATCGCGCCGGCCGCCGCCGCCCACAAGCGCGCCGCGGCCTCCCCATCGAGGAACAGCCCATCCGACCCCACGAACTTGAGCGCGTTCCATTCGATCGGGTTGTGGCTCGCCGTGATGACGATGCCGCCGCCCGCACCGTGGTGCTCGACCGCGAGCTGCACCGTGGGCGTGGGCACCAGACCGCAGTCGATGACCCGGCAGCCCGCCGCTTGCAGCCCCGCGCGGGCGGCGGCGGCGAGCATCGGACCCGACGTGCGGGCGTCGCGCCCGAGCACCACCACCGGGCGTCCCGCGGCGCGGGCGATCGCGCCGAACGCCGCGGCGTACCGCGCCACGAGCTCGGGCGTGAGGTCCGTGCCGACGATGCCGCGCACCCCCGAGACGGACACCATGAGCGTCGCGCCGCCCCCGGGCGCCGTCATCGCGGCTCGCCGGGCACCGGCACGGCCCCCGAAACGCGGCGCGAGAACGCGCGCGGGTGGGGCGGCGGCGTCGCGATGGGCAGCCCGGCCAGGCCGGGGTAGGCCGCCGCGAACGCGTCGATCGCGCGGGCGTCGAACTGCCGGCCGGCGTTCGCCCGCAGCTCCCTCATCGCTTCCCCCGGCGTCATGCCGGCCCGGTACGATCGGGCGGTGGTCATCGCGTCGAACGCGTCGACCACGGCGACGAGCCGCGCGTGAAACGGAATGGCCTCGCCGCGCAGCCCGTCGGGCAATCCGCCGCCGTCGATGCGCTCGTGATGCGACCGCACGATATCGAGTGCCGGCTTCGCGTGCTTGAGCAGCGGCTGCAGGATCCGGGCGCCGATCACGGTGTGCTGCTGCACGTGCTCGTACTCGTCGGGGGTGAGGGGTCCGGCCCGATGGAGGATCGCGTCGTCGACGCCGATCTTGCCGACGTCGTGCAGCTCGGCGCCGAGCTCGATGAGCTGAATCAGCTCCGCCTCGAGCCCGAGCTGGCGGGCGGTCGCCACCGCGTACTCCGCCACCCGCGCCGAGTGGCCCTGGGTGTAGCCGTCCTTCGCCTCGAGCGCGTGGACGATCGACTGGATGCCTTCGAGAAACAGCTCTTCGATGCGGGCGCCCTGCTGCTGCACCAGCTCGGCCAGGTGCGCCTGGTAGCGCCGGTTCTCCAGCGTCAGGCGACGCTTCTCGAGGGCGTGCTGGATGCGCATGTGGAGCTGCGCGAGCTGGAACGGCTTGACGATGTAGTCGTAGGCGCCCGCCTGGAGGCACTCGACCGCCGTGTCGACGTCGGCCACGCCGGTCAGCATCACGACGGCCGTGTCGGGGTAGCGCTCGCGCACCGCCGCCAGCAGCTCGACGCCGTCGAGCTCCGGCATCCGGATGTCCGAGATCAGGACGTCGATGTCGGGGTCGCGCGCGAGCGACGCGAGCGCCGCGCGCCCGGACGCCGCCTGCCGGCACTCGCAGCCCATCAGCGTGAGGCCCCGCACCACGGCGGTGCGCAGCGACTCGCTGTCCTCGACCACCAGACAGCGCACCCGGGCGTCCACAGGCATCGCGGGAACGTAGCCGTCCGCCTGACCGGCTTCAAGGCGATCGCTTGCCGCTCGCGACGCCGCGGAGCTAGGTTCCCGGAGCCCCGACCCCACGAGCCCTATGGCCCGCGCCTCCGACGACGATCTCCGGCACGGCTTCGCCACCCGAGCGATCCACGCCGGTCAGGCCCCCGATCCCACGACCGGCGCCATCATGACGCCGATCTACCAGACCTCGACCTACGTGCAGGACGGTCTCGGGCGCCACAAGGGCTTCGAGTACGCCCGCACGCGCAACCCCACGCGGGACGCCCTGGAGCGGAACCTGGCCGCGCTGGAAGGCGCCCGCTACGGCTTCGCGTGGGCCTCGGGCCTGGCGGCGACGGACGCCGTCCTCAAGCTGCTCTCGGCCGGCGATCACGTGATCTGCGGCGAGAACGTCTATGGCGGCACGCACCGCCTGATGCAGCGGGTGTTCACCCGCCTCGGCCTGACCTTCACATTCGTGGACACGCGCGACGTCGCGGCGATCGAGGCCGCCGCCACCGACCGCACCCGCCTCATCTTCATCGAGACACCGACCAACCCGATGATGCGGCTGACGGATCTGGCCGCGGTCGGCGCGTGGACCCGCGCGCGGGGGCTGCTGCTCGCGGTCGACAACACGTTCGCGACGCCCTACTTCCAGAACCCCATCGAGTTCGGCGCCGATCTCGTGGTGCACTCCACGACCAAGTACCTCAACGGCCACAGCGACATGGTCGGCGGAGTCGTGGTCACGTCGCGCGACGATCTGGCCGAGCAGCTGGGATTCCTGCAGAACGCGGCCGGCGCCGTCCCGGGCCCGATGGACTGCTGGCTCACGCTGCGCGGCACCAAGACCCTGGCGCTGCGCATGCGGCAGCACGACGCGTCGGGCCGGAAGATCGCCGCAGTCCTGGCCGAGCACCCGGTGGTGCGGAAGGTGTACTACCCCGGGCTGCCGACCCACGAGCAGTACGCGCTGGCGTGCCGCCAGATGCGCGGGTTCGGCGGCATGATCTCCCTGGAGCTGGGCTCGCTCGACCGGGCACGGCGCTTCGTCGAATCGGTCACGCTGTTCTCCCTGGCGGAGTCGCTGGGTGGCGTGGAGAGCCTGATCGGCCATCCGGCGTCGATGACGCACGCGAGCGTCCCGCGCGAGATGCGCGACGCCATGGGCCTCACGGACGGACTCGTGCGGCTTTCCGTGGGCGTCGAGGACACCGACGACCTGCTCGCGGACCTCGACCGGGCGCTCGCCCGCACGGACGGCGCGCGGCGGTGAAACCCGGATCGCGGCCGGCCGTACGGTCGGGTAAGAGTCTCCTGGCGTCGATCGTCTACGGTATGTGGAGGCAGGTATGAGCGAGTCACGCGTGGTCCTCACCCAGATCGCCCCGGACGCCTGGGAACACCCGGCCGACCGCGCGGCCTTGAACGCCCTGCGCAAGGTGCCCGGCTTCGACGAGGCGGTGAAGCGCATCTTCGGGTTCTTCGGGGAGCGCGGCATCCGATTGCTGTTCCAGGCGAACGCCGTGCGTTGCGGTCCGCAACAGTTCTCCCGGTTGCACACGCTGCTCGGCGAGGTCTGCACCACGATGGACTGGTCGGATCAGCCCGAGCTGTACGTCACGCAGACCCCCATGGTGAACGCCGGGGCCGTGGGCTTCGAGCATCCGTTCATCGTGCTCAATTCGGGGGCCGTCGCCCTGCTCGACGAGGACGAGCTGCGGGTGCTGATCGGGCACGAGCTGGGTCACGTGATGAGCGGACACGCGCTGTACCGCACCATCACCGTGCTGCTGCTGGAGCTGGGATTCCAGAACCTGCCGTTCCTCGCGGGCATCGCGCTGCTGCCGATCAAGCTCGCTCTGCTCGAGTGGTACCGGAAGAGCGAGCTGTCCGCCGACCGCGCCGGCCTGCTGGCCAGCCAGGACGAGGTGGCATCCACGCGGCTGTTCCTCAAGTTCGCGGGCGGCGGCTCGATGAAGGACATGGACCTCGCCGCGTTCCTCGAGCAGGCCAAGGAATACGAGGCGAGCGGCGGGCCGCTGGACGCGATCTACAAGATCCTCAACACGCTCTCCATGACCCACCCGTTCAACACGCTGCGCGCGGCCGAGCTCAAGCGCTGGGTCGAGGGCGGTACCTACGCGAAAGTGCTGGCCGGTGACTACGCGCACCGCGGCGCCGAGCAGCAGCAACGGCCCTACACGGACGACCTGGGCGACGCGGCCAGCCACTATGTGAAGGAGGCGCGCGACGTAGCGGTCGAGGTGGCGGAGGCCGCCAAGCGCGCGGCCAGCGCGTTTGCCGCCGCCTTCAAGGAGAACAAGCCGAAGTGAGGGTCCTGGTGGTCGGCGGCGGGGGCCGGGAGCACGCGCTCTGCTGGGTCCTCGCACGGTCGGCGCAGGTGTTCTGCGCCCCCGGGAACCCGGGCACCGCCGCCACCGCGACCAACCTGCCGGTCTCTCCCGACGACCAGGCGGCGCTGCTCGAGGCCGTCCGCACGCATCACATCGACCTGACGGTGGTGGGGCCCGAGGCGCCGCTCGCCGCGGGGCTGGCGGACCGGCTCGCGGCGGCGGGCCACCCGGTGTTCGGCCCGTTGGCGGCGGCGGCGCGGATCGAGGCGTCCAAGGCGTTCGCCAAGGCGCTGATGCAGGGCGCCGGCATCCCCACCGCCACCGCGCGGTCGTTCACCAACCCGGCAAATGCCCTGCGGTACATCGACACCCATGCCGAGCCGCTGGTCGTGAAGGCGTCGGGGCTCGCCGCCGGAAAGGGCGCCGTCGTGTGCGCCACCCGGCGCGAGGCCGCGGACGCCGCCCGGGCGATGTTCGGCGGCCGATTCGGCGCGGCCGGAGAGGAGGTCGTGGTCGAGTCGTTTCTCGAAGGGGAGGAGCTGTCGGTCTTCGCGCTCACCGACGGCGAGCGGGCGGTGCTGCTGCCCTCGGCGCAGGACCACAAGCGGCTGGGCGAGGGGGACACCGGCCCGAACACGGGGGGCATGGGAGCCTACACGCCCGTGTCGATCGCCACCCCGGCCCTGCTCGACCGCGCCGAACGCGAGGTGATCCTGCCCACGCTGCGGGCGATGGCCGAGGTGGGGGCCCCCTACCGAGGTGTGCTGTACGCCGGCATCATGATCCAGCCCGACGGCAGCCCGGCCGTCGTCGAGTTCAACTGCCGGTTCGGCGATCCGGAAGCGCAGGTGGTGCTCCCGGTGGCGGACGGCGATCTGCTGGCCCACCTCGCGGCCATCGGCGCCCACGAGCGTTGGCAACCGCCCGTGAGTCGGATCGGGGCCCGCCAGGCGGCGGTCACCACGGTGCTGGCGGCCCCGGGCTACCCCGAGGCCCCCGAGAAGGGCGCGGCGATCAGTCTGCCCTCCGGCGACGCCGCCGAGTCCGTCCTGTTCCATGCCGGCACCGCGCGCGATGCCGATGGAACCCTCCGGGTTTCGGGCGGCCGTGTGCTGTGCGCCACCGGGTTCGGGCCCGACGTGGCCGCGGCCGCCCGTGCCAGCCGCCGCCTGGCGGATCAGGTGACGTTCCAGGGGAAGGTCCTGCGGCGCGACATTGCGTGGCGGGAGGTCGCGCGTGCCGGAGCTGCCTGAGGTCGAGACAATCGTCCGCGACCTCGCGCCCCTCCTCGCCGGCCGCACC
Organism: uncultured Gemmatimonadales bacterium; assembly: GCA_963771275.1. Lineage (GTDB taxonomy): Bacteria > Gemmatimonadota > Gemmatimonadetes > Gemmatimonadales > GWC2-71-9 > JAOTWJ01. The sequence goes on along the minus strand of CAVYSW010000003.1, from coordinate 1,845,219 downwards.
CTCCGTCAACCCCAGCTCCACAAGAGCGACGTCCTGCGCGGTGTCTCCCGACGCCGCCTGCTGCTGACGCTGGACGGCAATCGCGTGGAGCGGCTCACCCGCCGGGCCAAGCACGTGGTGTTCCTGCTGGCGTCGGGGCACCGCATGGTGATCCAGCTGCGCATGACCGGCTCCCTGCTGGTGCACCGCCGGCCGCTCCGCGCGGCGGAGCGCCGCTACGCGGTCCTCGAGGTTGGCCTGGCGGGCGGGGGCGGCGAACGCCTGGTGTTCCGTGACGTGCGGCGGCTCGGCACGATCCACCTCTTGGATGAACGGGCCTGGCGCGCCTATACTGATCGCATCGGAGGGGAGCCACTCGACGCCGACTTCGATCTCGCCCGGTTCCGGACGGCGCTCGGGGGCACGACCCAGGCGATCAAGAAGGTGCTCATGGACCAGCGGAGACTGGCCGGCGTGGGGAACATCTACGCCAACGAAGCCCTGTTCCTGGCGGGGGTCGACCCGTCGCGGCCGGCCGACCGGCTCGACGCCGATGCGACCGCCCGGCTGTTCGACGCGGTGCGGACGGTGCTCCACGGCGCGATCGAGGCTCGGGGCACCACCGTGCGGGACTACCGGACCGGCACCGGCCAGCCGGGGGGCTACCAGGCTGCCCTGCACGTGTACGATCGGGCGGGTGAGCCGTGCGTGCGCTGCGGCACGCCGCTCGCCACCACCCACGCCATCGATGGCCGCCAGACCACGTTCTGCTGGCGTTGCCAGGGAGGCCCCGCGACACCCGGGCGGGGCACCGCCGACGCCTAGGCGCCGACGCCAGCCCGCGCCGCGACCCGAGCCCCGCTGCCAGTGCGGGGCAGAGCTGCGGCCCTTCTGGGCCTTCTGCCCCCGCTGCGGCCGCGACCAGGTCTGGCGCGACGTCCACCACGAGACCGGCGCCGAGTGCTACTACTGCGGCTGGATGGTGTCCGACTACTCGTCGTATTGCCCGTGGTGCGGCTCGGAGATCTACGAGGAGGGCGTCTCGAGCGACGAGCCGCTCAAGGCGCCCGCCGGGTTCCGGTTCAGCGCCAAGTGCGACGCCGGCTGCGGCGGCGGCGTGCAGTACCCGATGGCGTTCTGCCCGTGGTGCGGCGCCGAGCAGGAGTGGCGGGACGAGACCTACGAGGGGAGCTGCCCCCACTGCGGCCGCGGCGTGGACGACTGGATGGACGCGTGCCCGTGGTGCGGGCAGGACGCCACCGGCCAGAACCTGATCCCGCGCGCCCTCAGGCGCGTGCGCCGCCTGTTGCTGGTCTCGCGGATCAAACCCTGGGGCTTTCGCGTCCTGCTGCGCCCGGGCCTTTCGGGGGTGGATCCGCGCTACCCCAAGATCGTCGAGATCGATCAGAGCCACGTGGTGGGGCGGCGCAAGCGCGACGAGATCTCGTGGTCGGTGCTGGTCGGCCTGATCTGTCACGAGCTGGGCCACAGCTTGCTCTACCACCATTGGCGCTGGACCCGCACGCCGCACTTCATCGAAGCGTTCGGCGAGGTGGACAAGGCGTACCGGGTGCGCGACGACTCGTGGGTCGACTTCCAGCGTCGGCGCGTGACGCTGACGCACGCCGAGCACGTCACCGCCTACGCGGCGAACCATCCCCAGGAGGACTTCGCGGAGACGTTCCGGTTCTACGTGACGCGCCGGGGCCGGATGCGCGAGCTGCTGGCGGAGATGGGCCAGAAGCGGAAGGAAGTCGTCGTGTTCGAGAAGTTCCTCGAGCTGCACCGCTTCCTGCGCGGCTTGCGGAGCGGAGGGCGATGAGCGGGCTCGCCCTGCCGTTCGCGGCCACCGACCGGTTGCGCCGCCAGGTCGCGGCCCTGGCGGAGAACCGGCCGGGTGTCTATCGCATGCTCGACTGGGCCGGCCAGGTGATCTACGTGGGGAAGGCGAAGCGGGTCCGCACGCGGCTGCTCTCGTACTTCCGGGCGCAGTACCCCGAGGACAAGGCGGCCCGCATCTTGAGCGCGACGCAGCAGATCTTCTGGGACTACACGCCGTCGGAGTTCTCCGCCTACCTCACCGAGCTGCGCCACATTCAGCGCTACCGGCCGGCGTTCAACGTCACGATGAACCGCCCGGGACGTGTCGCGTTCGTGAAGGTCTCGGCGGGGCTCGCGCCGAAGCTCTACGTCGGCACCGGGCGCTCAGAGGGCGACGTGCGGCACTATGGCCCGTACCGGGGCGGCGAGCGGCTGCGCGAGGCCGTGCGGATCCTCAATCTCGAGCTCGGGCTGCGCGACTGCGCGTTGAGCATGCCGATCGTCTACGCCGAGCAGGGCGACCTATTCGGCGCCGGGCGGCGCGCGGCCTGCATCCGCCACGAGCTCGGCACGTGCGCCGGACCCTGCGGCGGCTTCGTCACCGCGCAGGACTATCGGGCGCGGCTCGAGGTCGGCCTGGCGTTTCTCGAGGGACGCGGGCTCGCGCCGATCGACCGGGTCATCGACGCGATGACCCGGTTCAGCGAGCAGTCCGCGTTCGAGGTGGCAGCCCGCTGGCGCGACCGCTACGAAGCGCTCGAGTGGCTGTTCGCGGCGGGCAACCGGATCCGCGCCGCGATCGACGCGCTGAGCTTCGTGTACGTCGACCCCGGGGCGTTCGGCGACGACCGCGCCTACGTGATCAAGCGAGCCACGGTGCGCGCCTCCGCGCCGGCCCCGCGCACGCCCATCGAGCGGGAGGCGTTCCGCGCGCTCGTCGCCGAGCACGCCGGGCCGGAGATCGCCGACGGGCCGCTCCCGGTCGAGGCGATCGACGAGACCGTGCTGCTGCTGGGCTGGTTCCGGCGTCATCCGGCGGCGATGCGCCGCACGGTGCCGCTCGGGGAGTGGCGGGCGTAGCCCCTCCCGGCTCTCCGAGAGCGGTCCCCACGATGAGCGGTGCTCGGCAGGGCCGGAAGAGCGTCGCATCCTATCCTCATTCGATCCCTCGAAACTGGCCGCTGACCCTGCCTTGGGTTGACGGTCAGGGGACTCGCCTCGCTCCCAGGCTGAGTGTTCGGCGGCGAACACTCGGGTGTTCGTGAAGTGTTCGCGGCGAACACCGTTCCGCACGCCCGATCGGCGCGAACCGCTTGGCTTGCTGTCGGTTAGCCCGCGAGCCCGGGCGGGCAGGAAATATGCTCCTTACCGGAGGCAACCCGCATCCGCGAGGCGGTCCATGCGTTGCCTCATCCGTCCGAGTCTGGCGCTCCTGGTGGTGCTCGGCCTGCTCCCGGCCACGACGCACGCCCAGCTCCAGTTCTGCGAGACCTACATCGCCATCACCGAGCATCCACCGAGCCCTTACTACTACGGCACCACAGCCGACATCACCGTCGTGTACGGGGACATCGAGACGGACCCGCAATGCATCGGGTATGGTGGGTCCGACCCCAGCTCCTTTCAGTTCACGGTCAACGGAGTGAATCGCACGAACTACTTCAATGTCGAGTGGGGGATGGCCATTGGCACCGCTCCGGCGCACCGCACGCGGCGGCGGCGGAACGGGCGCCCACTATGCGGAAGGGCCCTCGGCGCCCGGCCGCTCGCCCTGAAGGGTTAACATCACCGAGGGTTATGCTAACTGGGCCGCGGGCCCCGCCGGGCAACCTGGCGCGCCCATATCCAATCGGATATATTGCTCCATGGCGCTGCAGCCGCTCCCCTGGCTTGAGAACTCGCAGAGAGCCGTCCGGGCGTTCGCGCCGAATGCCCGCCACGATGCGGGGTATGAGCTGTACCGGGTGCAGCTCGGGGACGAGCCGAGCGACTGGAGACCCTTCGGCGAAGTCGGGGCCGGAGTCCGTGAGATCCGGGTCCACGCGGATGGTGAGCATCGGGTCCTCTACCTCGCGACCCTGCCAGAGGCGGTCTACGTGCTGCACGCGTTTGCGAAGAAGACTCAGCGCACGCGCAAGCTGGATATCGAGCTGGCGCGGGCACGGCTCACGGACCTGCTGCGGCAGCGCAAGCAGAGCTAGGAGGCACCATGGCCGTCAAGTTCACCCGGAGTTCCGGGAACGTGTTCCGTGACCTGGGCTACTCCGCTGCGGAGGCCGAGCATCTGCGCGTCCGGGCGGAACTCATGTTGGCGCTGGATCGGCTGATCCGGCGCCGCCGGCTCACTCAGGCACAAGCGGCGAAGCTGCTGCGCGTGAGCCAGCCGCGCGTGAGCGACCTTGTTCGCGGACGGTTCCACCGCTTCAGCATCGACGCGCTCGTCGAGATGCTCGCGCGGGCCGGCGTGAAGGTGCACTTCGCTACCGCGCGCGGCACGCGCGTGGCCTGACGGCGGTCGCGGTGCTGTCGTGACTCTGACATCCCCTCGAAAATGCACGTCGGGGCTTCGACGTGCATATTACGATCGAAACCTGATGGGGCTCAGCGGCTAAGAAGAAAAGCAGCGGCAGCGACAGAGGGCCCTGTGGACACGTCCGTCCGGACGTGTCCAGCGAGTTCCTAGGAAGCGCTCAGACGGGCCGCGTACCAGGCCCGCCGCCCTATGACCTTCCCGACTGTGGTGTGATGCCAGCGGGCGCTGTGCTTCGACGGCACCCCTGCCTGGTTGAGTTTCGCCGCGATCGCATGGCTGCGCTCGCCCGCCCGTGAGAGGTCGAGGATCCGCCGGACGATGGCGAGTTCCTCCGGGACCGGGATCATGTGGTGGCGCTTCCCGTTCGGCCGGAAACCGAGGGGCGGGTCGCTGGTGGACAGCCCGTTCTCCCGCTTCCAGGCCAAGGCCCCGGCCGGCCCTACGAGCCGCCGCGTCGCTCCAGCGGAGCGGTGCCGTCGAGCACCCGCCCCCCCAAGTCTACGAGCAGCATCCGCGCATCGCCGGCGGGCACGCGCACGCCGAGTGGGGCGCTGCTGGTCTGAAGGGTCACGACCGCGTCGCTCGAGCGCTCGTTGACGAGGACCACGAGCGTGGCGTCCCGAAAGTCGATCGCCCGCACCAGCACGCCGGCGAGCGGCGTGACGGCCCGCACGCGGGGCGGCGCGACGCGCGCCTGCGCGAGGCTGGCCGCGTACACCCGCCGCTGGGCGTCATCGGCCAGCGCCCATTCCAGCGGCACCGGGTAGTGGATCACCGTGCCCCGCCCGACCGTCCGCCGGGTCGGCGCTGACCCGGCGGCCGCATACCACGACTGGGTGTCGTTGAGCTCGAACCGCAGGGTAGCCGGCGCCGTGTCACCGGGCAGGTCCAGCGCCTCGACCAGGGCGAGTGGCCGCGGCGTGGCGCCGAGGCGCTCGGCCGGCAGCCCGGCGTCGTCCGCCTCGAAGAACCCCGACGCCTGGAGCACGGCGCCGCGCTCCACCGCGGCATGCACGGCCTGCCAGGCCTCGTCGGACAGGCCGCGCGCCGCGGGCAGGATGATGAGCCGCGGGGTCCCCAGGTCCTGCCGCACCCGGTATTCCGAGACGACCTGTGCCGCGACGCCGAGGTCGCCGTACAGCAGGTCCACCGCGCGGCGCGTGGCGCGCACCTGCGTGGCGCGTGGGCCGAACATCTCGGCGGACGGAACAAGCAGCACCACGTCGGGCTCGGGCGGCGACTCGAACCGGGCACGATTCCGGGCCACGAACCCGGCGAACGCGCGGAGCACGTCGAGCTCGCCCTTGTAACTCCCGTCCACCCGCCGGATGCCGATTGCCGCTTCGTTGTCGATGTTCATGTACGGGTTGACGTCCCAGATCCACTGCACCGCCCCGAACGCGCCCGCGGCGAACGCGTAGGCGATCTTGCGGGCCAGCAGGCGCGCGAACATGTCGGGGTCGCGGAGCGCCGTGCCGGAGAGCAGCTCGCGCTGCATCATGCCGGTCTCGCTCACCAGCAGCGGGGTGCCCCGACCCTTCGCCATGACCCCGTCCCACAGCAGCGCGTCGTTGGACCACCAGGTGTGCATCGCCGTGAAGTCCACGGCGCGGTGATGGAACAACGGGTTGGGACGATCCTGGATCCCGCCCTCGTCCTGTCCCACGTTGATGGCGCCGAGCGAGCCCGCCCCGCGGATCGCCTGCCGCAGCGTCCCCACCCAGGCGGCGAACGCGTCCTGGGAGAAGCGCACGTAGTCGCGCGCGCGGTACGGCCGCGCCGATCCGAACAAGTTGCGATCCTCGAAATCCTGGTCGGCCGGGAGGCCGATCGGCTCATCCGGCAGGAGCCGCCAGCGGGCGCGCACGCTCTCCGCCCAGGACGTGTCCGCGCCGTCACCGGTCCGGCCCGCCGGTTGGTACGTCTGCCGCAGCCAGGCGAGAAACGCCGCTCGCTCGAAGGCGTCGCCGTTGGGCCGGGCGAGCCACAGCTTCGCGGGCGAGGAGAAGGAGGGCTCGTTGATCAGGTCCCACAGCATCTCGCGGGCGCCCGCGAACCTCGCGGCCACCGCGCCGACGTAGGCGCTCTCCCCGTCGAGCGCCCGCGGATCGAAGTAGGGGTTCACGCCGCCGAACGCCTCGGGGACGAACGCGAAGAACGTGAACAGCACGGGGATGCCGTGCTTGCGGGCCGTGAGGTAGTACGCCTCCAGCGCGCGGAGGAACGCCTCGTCCACCACATGGGGCTCGGGGGAGATCCTCTTGTAGCCGGCCCACACGCCGGTGCGCACGAGGTTGACGCCCAGGCTCGCGAGGTCGGCGAACTCGTCGTCCCACACCGCGGCGTCGGGCTCGAACAGGAAGTTCCGGTGGACGGTCGCCGACATCAGGGTCGTGCCGACGACCGGCTCGGGGACGCCGTTCCGCCGCAGCGTGTAGCCGTCGAACGCGAGGCTGTCGCCCGACCCGAACAGCTGGGGATCGAATACCCAGAAGCCCGTCGTGGCGTCGGGCAGCCCGCGCGCCCGCACGCGCACGCGGTACAAGCCGGGCCGGTTGGCCCCGGGCAGGAAGACACGCACCGTCCCGGCGTCTGCCGCCACCAGCGTTGCAGCCGGCGCGGCGCGAACCGTCCCATCGGGAGCCCGCAGCTCGAGGGCAAGCTCGTAGCGCGTGGCCGCGGCGGCATCGGGGCGTGTGAGCCGCACCGTCACCGACGGCGTCTCGCCATCGTGGAACGTCCCGAACGTGGGGTCCACCCGGAAATCGACCGGCGGCCGCGCGGATTCCTCGAGCAGCACGGTGCGCTCCGCAGCGCCGAGCGGCGCGTCGGTGAGGCGAAGCACCCAGCGGCCCCCCCTGAATCCCCCCCGCAGCCAGTCGAGCGCCCAGATACCCGCGGCCGCCGGGAACCGGCGGTCGGCCCCGGGGCGGTGCACCATGGCAAGCGGCCGCACCACCGCGTCCCGCGCCCCGGGGGAGCCGTCCTCCCCCGGGAAGGTCACCGTCTCGGCGAGGCGCGGCTCGAGCTCCCAGGCTGACGCATCGGCCGGCAGGAGCTGCTCGGGCACGCCGTCGTGCGGCGCCCGAAACGCGAGCGCCGCTCCTCCGACCGCGATGCGGTACGACTGGTTCAGGCGCAACGCCCGCAGGTACGCGATCGTGCGCGGCTGCACGATGCGGGCGCCGGGCACTCCCGCGACCGGCCGGGTGAAGGGCTCGCCGCCGACGTAGAGCAGGTTGCCGCCGCGCCGCAGGAACCGCTCGAGCGCGGGCCACGCGTCGGCCGGGAAGGCGGATCCATGACGCCACACCAGCACGGTTCCCGGAACGGCGAGCGCGCTGTCGAGGCCGGCTACCGACTGGACGGTCGCCGCCCCGGGGAAGTCGGGGAGCGGCAGAGGCGCATCCACCACGGGGAAGCCGGGCTCGGCAAAGAGGACGAAGACGACCGCAGCCTGTGCCAGCATGGGCAGATCACTCGTCGAGTGGGACCAGTCGGGCGCGGGGCGGGAGGCCCGCCTCGGTTTCCATGATGCCGACGGAGGGAATGACGTCGAATCGCCGCGGGCCGGCGGCACCCGGGTTCATCACGGTCACGGTACGATCCACCAGCTCGAGCAGCGGGCGATGCGTGTGGCCATAGATGATCACGTCGGCGTCGGGGAAGGCCCGGTGCAGCATGGCGGGGGTCGGCGAGCCGAACTGGTCGCCGTGCGTCACGGCCACGGACAGACCGTCGAGCTCGAGCCGGGCCACCTGGGAGCACCGCCGGCGGATCGCCGGTCCGTCCGTGTTGCCGAAAACCGCCGTGACCGGCGCCAGGGCTGCGAGCTCGGTGAGCAGATCGGCCGGTCCCACGTCGCCCGCGTGGAGAATGTGATCGACCTCGGCGAACACCTCGAACACCGCGTCGCGCAGCAGGCCGTGCGTGTCCGCGATCACGCCGATCCGCATCAGCGCCCCCGCCGGTTGGGCGTGGGGGAGCGCACCGGATGGCGCGGCGGCCCCGGAGGCGGGGGCCCGCGCTTGCCCGGACGCCCCGGCCGGCGCGGCGGCTTGACCGGCGGCTTGGGCCGCTTCACCGGGCCGCTCCCCAATGCAGTCCGGCGATGCCGAACGTGAGACGCTCGAAGCCCACCTCGCTGAACCCCGCGTGCCCCATCCGCTCGGCGAGCCCCTCCGGAGTCGGGAACCGCAGCACGGAATCTGGCAGATAGGTGTAGGCGTCCCTATGTTTGGACACGAGTCGGCCGACGAACGGCAGCAGGTGCCGGAAGTACGCGAGATAGACCGCCCGAACCGGCCAGGCAGGTGGGAGCGTGAACTCGAGAATGACCAGGCGACCGCCGGGCCGCAGGACGCGTCGCAGCTCCCGCAGGCCGGCGTCGAGGTCGGCGAGGTTGCGCACGCCGAACCCGACCGTCGCCCCGTCGAACGCGGCGTCCGGGAACGGCAGCCGCAGCGCGTCCGCCCCGACGGGACGCAGCGCGCGGGCCTTGTCGCGACCCAGCTTGAGCATGGGCACGACGAAGTCGGCGCCGACCACCCGACCGTGAAACGACGCCTGGTGTGCCAGCTCGGCCGCGAGGTCGAGCGTGCCGGCGCACACGTCCAGGAACGTGCCGTCCGCCCGCCGTTCCCAGGCAAGCCGGCGCACCGCCCGGCGCCGCCATCCCCTGTCGATGTTGAGGGAGAGCAGATGGTTCAGCAGGTCGTAGCGCGGCGCGATGGCCGTGAACATGTCCCGCACGTACGACCGCTTCGCGTCGCCGGCCACGAGGCGTGTGCCCAGCGGCGCTTCCGGCATAGGAGCCAAAGATACCGGCCGGTTTGAACGTGCCGCAAGCAGATCGCGGGCGCGTCGTGCGCCCCGGACGAACGGCGCGCGACGGCGGCCGTGAGGGCCGCGCCCCGTGACGGCCCCCTGGAACCTCTCGCTCGCGGCGGACCAGCAGGTCGTCGCGTGGGCGCAGGATGGCGACGAGACCGCGTTCCGCGAGCTGATCCGCCGCTATCAGCGCCCGATCTTCTCGATCATCTACCGCATGGTCGGCGACCGGGAGCTGGCCGAGGACCTCGCGCAGGAGACGTTCATCAAGGTGCTCAACGCGATCGACTCGTATCGCCCCGAGCACAAGTTCTCGTCCTGGATCTTCAAGATCGCGAACAACGCCGCCATCGATCACCTGCGCCGGCGCGAGCTGGACACGCTCTCGCTGGATGGCGCGCCCGACGCCCTCACGACGTCGCGTCAGGAGGCCACCGCACTCCAGGTGCGCGATCGGACCGAGTCGCCGCTCGACGAGCTGGAAGCGCGGGAACTCGGCTCGCACATCGAGCGGGCGATCGCCCGCCTGCGCCCCGAGTATCGCTCCTGCATCATGCTGCGCCACGTGGAAGGCCGGGCGTACGAAGAGATCGCCGAGATCCTCGGTCTGCCGCTGGGAACTGTGAAGACGTACATCCACCGGGCGCGTGCGGAGCTGCGCGCCGCACTCGGTCCGTTGCGGGATTGAACATGGCGCGGGGGCCCGCGCCCGCTGAAACCTGATCGCATCGGCCCCGTAAGGTGGGCAGGTATGAGAAACGAACCACAGGTACCCGTGCCCCTCGAAGAAGACCCCGCAGTCGACCGTTGGCTGGGGGGGCTGGGGCGTTTCAGTCCGCGACGGGATTTCGAGGACCGCATCATCGGTCGGGTCCGGGTCCCGCTGCCGCGCTGGCTCAAGGCGCTGCGGGATCGCGCCCGCGGACTGGTGAGCGGCGTCACAGGCTGGACGATCCTCGCCACGTTCTCCGTGGTGACGGCGGCCGCGTGGGGATCCGTGATCGCCGCCGGCATCCGCTACCGTGGAGTGGTGAGCCGTGGCACAGGCTGGTCGCTGCGCGAGGTGCTCGACGCCGGGCAGCGGTGGCTGACCGACGCCGTCCTGCTCCCGGCCGGGCAAGACCTGGCCGCCGCACGGGAGTGGCTCGCGGCGTCTGGCCTTCCGGTACGCGGTCTGGTAATCGCCTACGCAATCGTGGTGATGGTGAGCGCCATCGTCATGTGGTGGCTGATGGCGGAACCCGCAAAGTCGAAGGGTACAATCGATGCGACGCAGTGACCTTGTGGCCCTCGTGGGCCTGGCGATCGCGGCTGGGCTGCCGCCCCGGGTGGCGGCCGGCCAGGACAAGCACGTCGTGGGATACTCGGTCACGACGTCTTCACGGGAAGCGACCGCCGGCTTCGATCTCGCCGACGGCAGCTCACTCCGGATCGCGCTTCGGAACGGCGCCGTGCTGGTGGACGGCGTGCAGACAGGCCGGTATCAGCCGGGTGGCGCGCTGGATCGGCAGTGGCGCGAGGTGCTCGGCCGAACGGCCAGCCTGACGACGGATCAGGCGGTAGCGCTGCTCCACCAGTGGCAGGTGCGCGGTCTCGGTGGCGACGACGCCCGGGCCCTTGGCGTGATCGGCCGGCACCTTGCCGGACTGCAGGCGGCCGAGGTCGTGCCCGTTCCGCCCGCACCACCTGCAGACGTGGCGCCGGCGTTGGCCGGCGCCGACGAGGCGATCGCCGCGGCCCGCGACAGCGCGCTGGTGGTTGCCGAGCGGGTCCGGGACGCCGTCTCGCGCATTCGCGTGGAGCCGCGGATCCGCCTGCGCGAGCTGCCCGAGCCCGGCATGCAGACTCGTGCCCTGGCTCCATTCGCCGGCGCCGCCAACGCCATGTTCGGGTTGCTCGGCACGTTCGTGGCGCTGTGCGCCATCGCCTTCGGCACCAGCTTCTTCGCCGGACGGCAGCTCGACGTGATCGCGGACGCCGTGCACACCTCGTTTGCGCGCTCGTTCTTCGTGGGGCTGTTCGCCCAGCCGCTCATCCTCCCGGCGTTTGCGGCCATGCTCGTCGCCCTGGCGGTGACGGTCGTGGGAGTGCTCGTGATCCCGGTGGCGATCGTGGCGTTCCTGGCGGCCCTGCTCGCCGCCGCGCTCGGCGGCTATCTCGCGGTGGCCCGGGTCGCCGGTTCCGCGTGGATGCTGCGCCGGCACGGCGACCATGGGACCGAGGGATTCGGCATTCTGCGGTCGGTGGCGACCGGCCTGGGCATCGTGCTCGCCGTGTGGCTCCCGGCCGCCGTGTTCGGCTGGGTGCCGGTCGCGGGGCCGGTGATGACCTGGACCGCCGCGGTGACCACATGGGCCTTCGCGACCACCGGCTTCGGCGCCGCGCTGCTCACCCGCGGCGGGGTTCGCACCACCTTCGGACGGCGGTTCGTGCCGCCCGCGCTTCCGCCCGCCACGCTGTACGAGCAGCCGGGCCCCGAGATCTCGACAGCCGAGTGGCTTGGGGGGAGGAAGCAGTGACCCGCCCGCGCGGCCTGGCCGCCGCGTTGCTGGTGCTGGCGGTCGGGCCGGCCGGACTGGCGGCCCAGTCCTATCAGACGAGGACCGAGGCGCGTCGGCTCGAGGGCAGCGCACCGCTCGCGGTGAACGTGGTGTACGCCGCCGGGCAGTTCCGCTTCGCCCCAGGAAACGCGAAGCAGCTCTACCGCGTCTCCGTGACGTACGACGAGGACCGATTCGATCCGACGATCGCCTATCGGGCGGAGGCGCACGCCCTGGACGTCAACCTCTCGGGTCGCGGACACGTCAACCGGAAGGACTTCGATCCCTCCCAGCAGCGCCTTGACCTGGCCGTGAGCCCCGACGCGCCGGTGGATCTCGCGCTCAAGTTCGGCGCCGCCCAGGCGGAGCTCGAGCTCGGCGGGCTGTCGCTGCGCAGCGCCCACATCGAGACGGGCGCCAGCCAGACGACGGTCGCGTTCAGCACGCCCAACCGGGTGGCCTGCAGCGACCTCTCTTTCAAGGTGGGTGCGGCCCAGTTCGAGGTCGAGCACCTCGGGAACAGCCGGTGCAGGGCGATCAGTCTCGAGGGCGGCGTGGGGCAGATGGTGCTCGATTTCACGGGCGATTGGCCGGCGGGTCAGGACACGCACGTTACCATGAGCGTCGCCCTGGGCGAGATCCAGCTGCACATCCCCAAGGGTCTCGGCGTGCGGCTCGACGTGGATCACTTCCTCGCGGCCGTCGACCGCGCGGGATTCGTGAAGCGCGGCTCCGCCTACTTCACCCCGGACTACGACGCGGCGCCAGTGAAGGTCGCGCTCGATATCAAGGCGGTGTTGGGCAACATCGAGGTGACCTGGGTGCGGTGACGAGGCTCCGCCCCCATGGTGACCACGGCCCGCCTTCCGGCGGGCCGTCGTGCGTTGGGGCCCCGCGGGCCGAGCCGCGGGGAACCGGATGGCGGCCGGCCCGGCCTTGCCACGGCGCCCCGAACACACGGCGCAGGCCGCGGCAACGCCGCCCGCGCGCTGGACCGGTGTCCTGACGTTCGATCGCTTCGAAGACTACCTCGCATGGAAGCGGCGAGAGGCGGCGGGCGGATGACCTACGCGACGCGGCTCGCAGACCTCTGCTCCCGCCTCAATCGCCACGAGGCGCACTACGTGCTCGTGGGCGCGGCGGCGCTCCAACTCTGGGGCCACGCTCGCGCGACCCGCGACATCGACATCCTGATCGAGAAGACGGAGGAGAATGCCCGGCGCGTGCTCGCGGCCCTAGGGGAGGTCGGGTTCGGCCTCGCGCGCGAATGGCTGGCGCAAGAGATCGTCGCCAAGCCGGTGACGATCATCGGGGACAGTCCCCGAGTGGACATCCTCACCGTGGCCTGGCGCGTGCACTACCCCGAGGTCCGGCGAGATGCGACGGTCTTCACGGTGGAAGGGGTGGAGATTCCCGCAGCTTCCATTGATCACCTGATCGCCTCGAAACGAACCGGATGCTGCAGGACGCGGCCGATATCGAGGTGCTGGAGGAGATCAGGCGGTTGCGGGGGGAACGAGGGGCAGTGGCCGATGGCCGTTGGCGGATAGCCCATTCGCCCAAGGCCGATAGCTGATACTATTCAGGATTCCGAGGGGACCGCCCCCGATCCGCATCTCGCTCCTCCGAAAGGACCTCCCCCATGCCCGGCATCCCGCGCCCTGCTGCTGACGAGTACGCGCCGTATTTCGGCGGGTACGTCGGAGCAGTCCCAGCCGGAGACGTGCTCGCGATCCTCGAGCGACAGATGGGGGAGACCCAGGGCCTGCTCCGCGATCTCCCGGCGTCCCGCGCCATGCACCGATACGCGCCGGGCAAGTGGAGCATCAAGCAGGTCGTTGGGCACCTGAGCGATACCGAGCGGATCTTCACCTACCGCGCGCTCTGCTTCTCCCGCAGCGAGCGCGCGCCGCTCCCGGGCTTCGAGGAGGACGACTACGTGGCCGCGGCGGGGTTCGACACGCGACCCTTGGGCGAGCTGGCGCGCGAGCTGGAGACGGTGCGCGCGGCCACACTCACCCTGTTCCGCGGCTTGAGCGACGAGGCGCTGCTCCGCCGCGGCACGGCCAACGGCAGGGAGTTCACGGTGCGCGCCATCGCCTACATCGTCGCCGGCCACGAGCGCCACCACGTGCGGGTGCTGCGCGAGCGCTACCTCTAGAAGGCAGAATGCGGACCGGAGAGGAACGGCGCTAAATTGTCGATAGACCCCAAAACACGGAGGCAAGCGGTGCCTTCAGCGATCGCATTTGAGGCGCGTCTGCGGGACGGGTTCGACGGCGCCATCGGGAAGGTGACGGCGGCCCTCAAGGCCGAAGGGTTCGGCATCCTGACCCGCATCGACGTGCATACGACTCTCAAGGAGAAGCTCGGCGTCGAGTTCCGGCCGTACGCGATTCTCGGCGCGTGCAACCCGCCGCTGGCGCATCGGGCCCTGGCCCACGACGCCGAGGCCGGCCTGATGCTTCCCTGCAACGTGACGGTGGAGGCGGATCCGGCGGGCGGCGGGAGCATCGCCCGCATCGCAGATCCCAAGGCGATGCTCGCGAGCGGCGGCTTCCAGAACGATCCGGTCTTCGCCGAGGTCGCCGCCGACGCGCGGACCCGGCTGCAGCGAGTGGCAGCAGCGCTCAGCGCCGGCTGACGGTGCCGCGCGCTCCGGGGGCCCCTGGACAGCCCCGGCGCGCGCGGCGCATACTCACCCCATTCAGTCCCCTGGAGGCCGGCTGCGTGCCGGCTTCCGCGTTTCGCCACCCGGCTCGACGGAGGGCATCGTGAGCTTCATCAAGGACTTCAAGGCATTCGCCATGCGCGGCAACGTCGTGGACATGGCGGTCGGGATCATCATCGGCGGCGCGTTCGGCACGATCGTGAAGTCGCTGGTGGACGATGTCATCATGCCGCCGATCGGCGTACTGCTGGGGAACGTGGACTTCTCGAACCTGTTCGTTACCATCAGGGAAGGGGCCCAGGCCGGGCCGTACGCGTCGGTGGCCGCCGCGAAGGCCGCGGGCGCGGTGACGGTCAACTACGGTCTGTTCGTCAACAGCGTGGTGAGCTTCCTGATCGTCGCGTTCTCGGTGTTCCTCATCATCCGGGCGATGATGAAGCTGCAGCGGCCGGAACCCGTTGCCGCGACCGCGCCGACCACGAAGGACTGCCCGTACTGCCACACGAGCATTCCGATCAAGGCGGTGCGCTGTCCCAACTGCACGTCCGAGATCAAGGGGTAGGACCTCGGGTTCGGCCCCTCAGGAATCGCTGAGCGGGATCCGGACCTCCATGCCGACCTGCGCGGCCAGCGTGTCGGCGGCCGAGCCATCGCGGACCGCGATCTCGAGGGCGCCACCCGAGCCCACCAGCGCGAGCGGGACCCCTGGGCGCACGGCGCTGAACGAGTGTCGCACGGGTCCGATCGTGTGCGCCCCAATCCACACGACGCGGGCGCGGGCGGCGGCCGCGCCCGGCAGGTTCGTGACCAAGGTGCCGAAGCGATCCACGTAGACCACGTGGCCGATCATGGCGCCATCCCGCTCGGTCGGCTCGGGCGGCGAGCGGCGCACGGGGTCGTGGATCGTGGCGCCGAGCGTCTCGATCGCCGTCCCCGACGCCAGGGCCGCCGCGGCCGGCGCGAACAGGTCTCGCCCGTGGAACGTGGGCGCGGCGCCGGCGGGCTCCGGGAGGGCGACCACCGTGGCACCGACCAGCACCGGCGTCAACAGCCCGTTGTCCGGCGCGATGAAGCCGTGTCCCTGGACCGCCGCCGCGAGGGCGCGGCGCTCGCCCCCGACGCCGGGATCCACCACGGCAAGGTGCACGGTGCCCGACGGGAACCGCGACCAGGTGCGCGCCAGCACGTACTGGCCGGCGAGCACGTCCCCGGGCGGGATCTCATGCGTGACGTCCACGAGCACGGCATCAGGGGTCCGCGTGAGCAGGACCCCCTTCATCTCGGCAACGTAGCTGTCCCGGGTTCCGAAATCGGTAAGCAGCGTGATGATCCGGCCGCCGCTCACGGGCGCTAGCCGGAAATGATCGGCAGCGACACGGTGCGCCCGGTGCGCTTGCGCAGGGCCTCGGCCACACCGAGCAGGGCCAGGGCGGCGGGAGAGTCCGGTTCCGCGATGACGACGGGCGTCCCGCTGTCGCCCAGGTCCGGGACCCGCGCCTGGAGCGGCACCTGCCCGAGCAGGGGCACGCCGACCTCGTCCGCCAGCCGCTGGCCGCCGCCCGACAGGAAGATCTCGGTCCGCTCGCCGCAATGCGGGCAGGCGAAGTAGCTCATGTTCTCGACCACGCCGAGCACCGGGACGCCGACCCGCTCGAACATCTTGGCGCTGCGAAGCGCGTCGCCGATCGCGACCTCCTGCGGCGTCGTCACGATCACCGCACCGGCCAGCTGGACCGCCTGGGTCAGCGAGAGCTGCGCATCGCCGGTGCCCGGGGGCATGTCCACGATCAGGTAGTCCAGCGTCCCCCACTCGACGTCCCGCAGGAACTGGCCGATCACCTTGGTGATGATCGGGCCGCGCCAGATGGCCGGCTGGTCGCGCTCGATCAGGAGGCCGAGCGAGATGAGCTTCACTCCATGGGCCTCCAGCGGGAGGATCCTGCTGCCGCGCACCGCCGGGCGCTGCGTCACGCCGAACATCCGCGGGATGTTGGGGCCGTACACATCGGCGTCCATCAGTCCGACGCGCCGGCCCTGGCCGGCGAGCGCGACCGCGACGTTGGCCGCCACGGTGGACTTCCCCACCCCACCCTTGCCGCTGGAGATCGCGATCACCTTGCCCAGCGCGCCCGATTCCGGCGCCTCCGGCATGGGGGGCTGCCCCGCGCCCGGCGCGGGGGCGTGAGCCGGCGCGGCCCCGGGGGCGCCGGCCGGCTCCACGACGTTGATCCGGACGTCGGTGACGCCCTCGACCTCCCGGACGGCCTGGCGCGCCTCCCGCACCAGCGAGGCGGGATCCTCGCGGGACAGCACGAACGTGAGCGAGACCTTGCCGTCGTCACCGACCGCCAGATCCCGCACCAGACCGCCGGAGATCACGTCGGTGCCGAGCCGGGCGCTGCGGACGTTGGTGAGCGCGCCTGCGATGCGAGCCTGCAGGGGATTGTGAGCCATGGGATTGGGAATGTAGACACGGCCCGGGGGCCGAGCAACGCCTGATCAGCCCAGCGTGCGCCGGGCCTCCGCGAGCACGTGCGCCTGGACCTCCGCGAGCGTTCCCTCGAGCGATGCGCCCGCCGCCTTACGGTGCCCGCCGCCGCCGAACTGCTCCGCCAGCCGGGCGACGTCGACGGCGCCTACCGAGCGGAACGAGACCTTGATGCGGCCGCCCGCGAGCTGGCGGAACAGCAGCGCGAGCCGGACGCCGGCGATCGAGCGCGGGAACTCCACCACCCCGTCGAGCTCGTCGGGGCTCACGCCGTGCCGCTCGAGCGCGCCGGGCGGCACGGTGACCCAGGCGAGCCCCGGCGGGACTTCGACGACCAGCGTATCGAGGGCTTCGGCCAACAGCCGCACGCGTCCTTCGGGAACGTCGGCGTACACCTCGCCGTAGATCGCTTCCGGGTCGAGTCCGTGGGTCAGCAGGTGGGCGGCGACCTGGAGCGCGCGCGGTGACGTGTTGCTGAAGCGGAACCCGCCGGTGTCGGTCAGCAACGCGACGTACAGGGCGCGTGCCGCCGGCAGCGGCAGGAGCCACCCGGCCGCGCGCGCCAGATCGTAGACCAATTCGCCCGTGGCGCACGCCGCCGGATCGACGAGACGCGGGCCGTCCGGCAGCGAGCCGTTGCTCGCGTGATGATCGATGCAGGCCACCGGTACGTGGCGCGCGGCAATGAACGGGGTGAGGTGCCCAAGGCGGCCGAGATCCGAGATGTCGAGGACGAGGATCAGGTCGGCCCGCTCGATCTCGCGTACCGCGCGCTCCGTCCGGTCCGCGCCGGATGCCTCGGCCAGCAGAAACCGAAAGCGGTCCGGGAACGGCGTCGGATTGGCGATGACCGGCTTCGCGCCGATCTCGGTGAGCAGGTGCCACAACGCGACTTCGCTGCCCACACCGTCGCCATCGGCGTTCACGTGGGTGGTGAGCAGCACGCGCATCCCGGGCGTGACGGCGGACACGACGGCCCGCGCCGCCCGGCGTCGCGCCGCCGGAACGCCGATGCCGCGCCGTGCCGAACCGTTCTCGGGGTGCCCGTTCATGGGGCGGAACTTAAGGGGGACAGGGCGGGATGCGTAGTCGGGGCGGGCGGCGGGCTCCGACCGGAAGAAGTGAAAGGTGAAAAGTGAAAAGTGAAACGAGAGAACCTGCCTGCAGGTGGGGCGCCTGCGCCGGCACACGCGCGGACGTGCTCTTCACTTCTCCCTTTTCCCTTTTCACTCTCCTCCCACGCTCCGTCGCTCGCACCGTCAATCAGAGGCTGTAGTTCGGCGCCTCTCGCGTCACCACCACGTCGTGCGGGTGCGACTCGCGCAGGCCCGCGGCGGTGATCTGCGTGAATTCGGTTTCGGCCTGGAGCTGGCCGACCGTGGCGACGCCGCAGTACCCCATCCCGCTGCGGATGCCGCCCACCATCTGGTACAGCACGTCACCCACGGGTCCGCGGTAGGGCACGCGTCCCTCGATGCCCTCGGGCACGAGCTTCTGGAGCGAGATCTCGCCCTCCTGGAAGTACCGGTCGGCCGAGCCGTCCTGCATCGCCGAGAGCGACCCCATGCCGCGGATCATCTTGAAGCGACGTCCTTCGAGCAGAAAGCTCTCGCCGGGGCTCTCCTCGGTGCCGGCCAGCATGGACCCCATCATCACGCTGGCGGCACCGGCCGCCAGCGCCTTGACCGCGTCCCCGGAGTACTTCACGCCACCGTCGGCGATGATCGGGACGTCTCCGGCGCCGCGCACGGCGTCGGTGATCGCGGTGATCTGCGGGACACCGACGCCGGTGACCACCCGCGTCGTGCAGATCGAGCCCGGCCCGATGCCGACCTTCACGGCGTCCACACCCCGCTCGACAAGCGCCCGCGCCCCCTCGACGGTGGCGATGTTGCCGCCGACGAGCTGCGCATCGGGAAACGCGGTCCGCAGCTCGGCGACCGTGTGCAGCACGCCTTCGGAGTGTCCGTGCGCCGAGTCCACGACCAGGGCGTCCGCGCCCGCGTCGAGCAGCGCCTTCGCGCGGGCCACCGTCTCGTGCCCGACGCCGATCGCGGCCGCCACGCGCAGCCGCCCGTGCGCGTCCTTGTTGGCGTCGGGGTAGTCCCGCCGCTTGAAGATGTCCTTGACCGTGATGAGCCCGCGCAGGATGCCGTCCCCATCCACCACGGGCAGCTTCTCGATCCGGTGCTCGCCGAGGATCCGCTCCGCCTCCTCCAGCGTCGTCCCGACCGGCGCCGTGACGAGGTGCTCCTTCGTCATCGCCTGGCGGACCGGCCGGTCCATCCGCCGCTCGAACTGGAGATCGCGGTTCGTGATGATGCCGACGAGCTTCCCGCGATCGTCCACGATCGGCACGCCCGAGATGCGGAACCGCTGCATGAGCTGCGCCGCTTCGCGGATCGGGCGGTCGGGTCCAAGCGTGATCGGATTGAGGATCATCCCGCTTTCCGACCGCTTGACGCGATCCACTTCGGCGGCCTGCCGGTCGATCGTCATGTTCTTGTGGAGCACCCCGATGCCACCGGCACGCGCCATGGCGATCGCCATCGCCGCCTCGGTGACCGTGTCCATCGCGGCCGACACCAGCGGAATATTGAGCGGGATGCCCCGCGCGAAGCGGGTCGCGACGTTGACGTCCCCGGGGTGGACGGTCGAATGCCGCGGAACGAGCAGGACGTCGTCGAAGGTCAGGGCGTAGCCGGCGCGAATGCGACTCACGAGACGGACTCCAAAAACACGACGGCCCGCAGGGCCGAGGCGGTCTTGCGGGTCGTGGGAAAGAGGTTCCGGGGTTCCATGGCAGAAGGTACTCTGCCCGGGAATCGGAATCAAGCGGAGTCGGGGGGGGCCGGCGGATCGCGCGGCGCGGACGACGCCTCGTCCGCGCCGGGCGGCGTCCGCGGGCGGCCCGCCTGCCCGGCCGCATTCACCGACTTCCCGAGCTCGTCTACGGCCGCGCGACCGGCTTGGGCCAGCTGCTCCATCAGCCGCGAGGCCGAGTCCATCGCCTTCATGGTGCCCCGGATCGCCGCCACCGGGATCCGGCCCGCGCGGAGCGTGTCCTCGACACCGCTGGCGATCCGCTGCATCACCGACTCGTCGCGCGGCGCGACGGCGTACTTCGTCTCCAGGAACTCGACGTAGTCCAGCACCTGGTAGCCCTGTGCGTCGGCGAGATTGGCCAGGCGACGCTCGATACGCTTCAGCAGCAGCTCGTTCATGACATCCGTCCGGTCTCAACGCTCGACGACGCGGAAGTCCTCCAGCGTCAGAATGGGGTTGCCGAGGTACTGGGAGCGGGCCGTGCGCACGCGCCCCACGATCGTCAGGTAGGTCAGCGGGGTCAGCTCCGCGATCGCGCGCGCCTGTTCCGCGGACAGCAGCAGGTAGACGAATCCGGCTTCCGGGAGCGGTCCTCGGGCCAGCATGTAGGACTGCCCGGCCGGCATGTCCCGGCGCAGCGCGTCGGCGGTCTGCACCGCGATGTACTGCACGGCCCACTGCAGGGCCTTCCCCTCGAAGGCGCGACCGCCGCTGCGCACCTCGGCGCCGCTCACGCCGGTGAGCACGCCCCCGGCGGCCGGCTGCAGGTCGGACTCGCGCACCCAGCCCTCGAGCTGCACGCGGGCCCATCCGTTGGCCCGGGCGATCACGCGCGCCGACGCGGAGCGGCGCACGGCACCCAGCGTGTCCCCCTCGGGGGCGACCAGCAGCGGCACGCCGGCCGCGAGCGTCATCCAATCGAGGCTGGCGGCGGCTGGTGGCGTCGTGCCGCTCCGCCCTCCTCCTGCCGGGGGCGCGTTCTGCGCGGCGAGCGAACGCGCCCACATCCACCCCACGCGGCGCACGCGAACCCATCCTCCGTCGCGCTCGACCTCCGTGAGGAGGGCGCCCTGGAGCAGGCGCGCGATCACGTCGCCGTTGGGCTCGGCTCGCAGATTCTCGCCGCGCGCATTGCTCACCGCGAGGTCGAAGCCCGCCGTCGTGGACGCCCGCACGGAACGCCCCCAGATCCAGCCATCGAGCGTCACCTCGACGAACCCGTCGCGCGCCTGGCCGCCGGCGAGCTCCGTCCCTTCGTTCACGCGCCCGAGCAGGCGCCCCTGGGAGCCCGGCTCCTGGCGGAGATTCTCCTCGCTCGCGACACGGTAACGGGTCTGCGCCGCGAGCGGCGCAGTGAGCCCCGCCCACGCCACCAGCGCCATCGAAACCGCCCAGCAGGCTGGTCGCACCGGAAGACCGTGGCTACATTGTTTCGTTGCCGACACTTAGACCATTTTAGGAGCGCCCGACGGGGATGTCAAAGGGCCACGCTGCACTCGCGCTCACCGCGTTGCTCCTGCCGGCCACGGCAGCGGGGCAGGTCGGGCACGATCCCGCGCATTCGCCGTTCCATCCAATCACCATCCGCAGCGGGGTCACCGTGGTCGGCGGCTACCTCGCCGGGTCGGGCGGCAAGGTCGGGGTCGGGCCGGCCGACGGCTACCTGGCGGGCGTGCGCTACGACATGCGCCTGACCGGCCCGACGGATCTCACGCTCGGCCTGACCTGGAACCGCCTGCAGCGGATGGTACCCCATCCCTCCGCCGCACCGGACGCACAGCTGACGGGCCCGGTGCGCCAGTCGGTGGTGATCGTCGAGAGTGGCCTCTCGATTCTGCTCACGGGCGACAAGACGTGGAAGGGGCTCGCGCCGTACCTCGGCGCCACGCTCGGGCTGGCCTTCGGCCAGACGGTGCCGGCCGACTCCTCCGGCTTCCGCATCAAGACCAAGTTTCTCAGCGGGCCGCACCTCGGGCTGCGGTTCTACGCCAGCCAATCGGTGTTCGTGCGGCTGGAAGGACGGCTGCTGTTCTGGCAGCTCAAGTACCCGACCAGCTTCTTCGAAACGCCGACGGGCGTGCCGGACGCCGCGCCGCTGCTCGACCCGGCGGTCAATTCCACGTCCGAGTGGACGGCGCATCCGAGTCTGCAGATCGGCCTGGGGTTCGCGTTCAGACTCTGATCGGGCCCTGTGTTCGCTGACGGCCTGCGACGCGGGGTCGCACTGCTGGTGGGTGGCGACCCGGAGATCTTCAGCATCGCGGCCCTGTCGCTCCGCGTCGCCCTCGCCGCCACCCTCCTCGCCTCGCTCGTCGGCATTCCCCTCGGCTTCTGGGTCGGGACGACGCGGTTCTGGGGTCGTCGCGCCTTGATCACCGCGCTCAACACCATGCTGGCGTTCCCGTCCGTCGTGATCGGCGTGCTCGTGTGGGGCCTGTTCGCCCGGAGCGGCCCACTCGGCGGGCTCGGCCTGCTGTACACCTGGTGGGCCATCGTCATCGCCGAGGTGCTGCTCGCGGCGCCGATCGCGGCCGCGCTCACGGCGGCCGCCGTTCAGGGCGTCGACCCGCGGGTCCGTCGCACCGCGCTCACGCTCGGCGGTCGCGGATGGCGCGTCCACTGGACCGTGGCGCGGGAGGCCCGATTCGCCCTGCTCACGGCCCTGGTGGTCTCGTTCGGGCGGGTCCTGGCGGAGGTCGGGGCGGCACTGATCGTCGGTGGCAACATCCGCTACAGCACGCGTACCCTGACGACCGCCGTGACCCTCGCGACCTCGCAGGGGGACTTCGCGCTGGCGATCGCGCTCGGGCTGCTGCTGCTGGGACTCGCCCTCACGGTGAACGTGCTGCTGCACATGCTGCAGGGTCGCGGCGATGCTTAGCGTCCAGCGCCTCGAGCACCGCTACGGGAGCCGGCTGGTGCTCGCGATCGAGGCCGCAGCGCTCGAGCCCGGGACGGTCACGGGGCTCGTCGGCCCGAACGGCTCGGGCAAGAGCACGCTGCTCCGGCTGATGAGCTTCGTCGAGCGCCCGACGCGCGGGGAGATCGCGCTCGACGGACGCCCGGTGGTGACGGCACGCGAGCGACGGCGCGCCCGGCGGCTCGTCACCCTGGTCGAGCAACAGCCCCTGCTGTTCGACATGACGGTCGGCGAGAACCTCGTGTACGGACTCACGCTGGCGGGACGCCGCACGCGCGCCGCCGAGCGGCAGCAGCTGCGGCAGGCGCTGGAGCGGGTCGGCGCAGGTGACCTCGCCGACCGCCGGGCGCGGACGCTCAGCGTGGGTCAGGTCCAGCGGGTCGCGATCGCCCGCGCGTTGCTGCTCGCCCCGCGCGTGCTGCTGCTCGACGAGCCGGCGAGCGCCGGTGATCCTGCGGCGCGCAGCGCCTTGGGGGAGGTGCTCGCCTACCTCGAGGCGCAGGACATCACAACGTGTCTGGCGTCGCATCAGCTCGAGGACGCGTACCGCTGGTCATCCCGGGTGCTGGCGCTGGCGGACGGGCGCCTCACGCCGGTCACCCCCGAGAACCTGTTTCGCGTCGACCTCCCGCCGGGCTCGGGTCCCCGCCAGGTCCATGCAGGCCCGCTGGTGCTCACGGTGGTGACCGATCGCGCCGGGCCGGCCACGCTGGCGATTCCGCCGGACGACATCGTGGTGAGCGCGGCGCCGCTCCACTCGAGCGTCCGGAACAGCTTCCCCGGCCGGGTCGTGAGGATCAGCGACGACGGGCGCGGGCACGTGCGGCTCACGGCGGATGTGGGCGTGGAGCTGGTGGCCCAGATCACCCCGGTCGCGCTCGCCGAGCTGGGAATCTCGATCGGCTCGCCGGTCGTGTTCAGCATCAAGGCAATGGCCGTGCGGCTGTTCTGATCGAGCGGTAGATTCCCGAGCATGGCCACGGCCCGACTCACCCGCACGGTCCGCTTCAGCGCGGCCCACCGCTACCACCGCCCCGAGTGGCCGGAGGAGCGCAACGCCGCGGTGTTCGGTGCCTGCGCGCGGGAGCACGGCCACGGCCACAACTACCGTTGCGCGGTGACCGTGGCGGGATCGGTTTCCGAGGAGACGGGGATGCTCGTGGATCTCGTGCTGCTCGACCGCCTGCTGGATGAGCAGGTCCGGCAGCCGCTCGATCACCGGCATCTCAACCACGACGTTCCGGAGTTCGCCTTCGGACGCCAGATCCCCACCGCCGAGGCGCTGGCCGTGTACGTCTGGCGGCGCGTGCAACCACGCCTGCCGGCGGGGGTCCGGCTCGAGGCGGTGCGGATCGCGGAGGACGACGACCTCTCCGCCGAGTACCGTGGCGAAGCCTGAGCGGGCCGTGGTCGCGATGCGGCGGGGTCGCGGGCCCGAGCCCGCGCTCGTGGAGGAGGTGGCGGTCTGGCTCGAGGTGAATGGCCGCCCGACCGTCACGTGGATGTGCACGCCCGAGGCGCTCGAGGAGCTCGCGGTAGGGTGGCTGCACGGCGAGGGGTACATCGCGTCGTTGGGCGACCTCACGTCGCTGCGCCCGTGCGCCACCGATCTCGGGTTCTGGGCCGAGATTCCGGACGACCGGCTCGCTGCGGTGCGGGCCGAGCATCGCTCACCCGTGCTGGCCTCCGGCTGCGGCGCGGTATCGGTGTTCCTGGCGGATCCCAGCACCACCCCGCGCGGTACGCCACGGGGGGACCCGCCGCCGCCGGACGTGCTGCGCGGGTTGTTCAAGGAGCTGTTCGCCCGCGGGACGCGCTATCAGACGACCGGCGGCATTCACGCCGCCGCCTTGACCGACGGCGCGACGCTGTTGCACCATGCCGAGGACATCGGCCGCCACAACGCCGTGGACAAGGTGATCGGCGGGGCCCTGCTGGCGCGCCGACCGGTGGCCGATCGCGCGCTGCTGGTGACGGGGCGGATCTCCGCGGAACTGGCCTTCAAGGCGGCGCGTGCCCGTCTGGCCTGGATCGCCACCCCCTCCGTGCCGTCGACCCTCGCGGGGACGATCGCCCAGCGCGCCGGCATGACCCTCGTGGGGCGAGCGGTGAGCGGCGCCCCGCAGACCCATCATCCGTGAGACGGGCGATGCCACGTATCGCGCTGTGCTGGACCCTGCTCCTGCCGTTGCTGCCGGCCCCGGCCGCCGCCCAGCGTCGTGCGGAGCCGAACCTGCTCGTGACGATCTTCGGGGGGGTGACGACCGGCTCGTCGCTCTGGCAGATCGGCAAACAGCCGCTGTCCCTGCTCGGAGAGCCCACGATGTCGGACACGCTGCGGCTGTCTCGCAGCCTCGAACCCGGCGTCTCGCTCGGGGCAAGCGCCACCTACTTCTCCTCGCCGCATTTCGGCATTACGGGCGAGATCTTCTTCATGGGGTTCGGCCTGGACGACCGCTGCGAGCTCACGTATCGGGCTCCGCCCGCCGACACAGTCAACCTCCAGATTTGCGACGACATCACGGAGCGTGGGGGGGCGGCCTCCACGATCGCGTTCGCCATCGGCGGGACCTATCGGTTCGCGCCGGGGGGGTTCGCGTCACCGTATCTCCGCGCGCAGGGCGGGTTCACCACGCGCAACGCGAGCACCGTCGAGCTCGTCGGCCGGTTCACGGATGTGGACGGGATAACGCAGACCCGTCTCGTCATCGGGGACGCCGGCCACAGTGCCCTGCATCCGACCCTCGCCGTCGGGCTCGGGGTGCTGGTGCCCGTCAGTCCGGGCTACCAGGTGGGCCTCGAAATCCGCGACAACGTGCTGTTCTTCCCCACGGTGACCGGGCCGGCGAGCAGTCTCGCGGAAGCCCCGACCGGCACCGCCACGAGGCACAGCTTCTCCCTGGTGGCACGGTTCGACATCGTCCTGGAGCGGAAACGTGGACGGCGCTACTAAGGTGCGCGCGGTCGTGCTCGCGGGCGGTGCCGCGAGCCGGTTCGGCGGTGCGCCCAAGGGGCTCGAGCGCGTCGGCGGCGAACGGATCCTCGATACAGTCGCGGCCGCCGTGCACTCGGCGGTCGGCGCACCACCGCTGCTCGTCGCGAACGCCGCCGACGCCCACGCGTGGCGACCCGATCTCACCACCGTGCCGGACGTCAGGCCCGGGTGCGGCAGCCTGGGCGGGATCTACACGGCGGTCACGGCCGGCGAGGGTCCCGCTCTGGTCGTCGCCTGGGACATGCCGTTCGTGTCGGAGGAGCTGCTGACCGCGCTGATCCGGCAGGCGGAGGGCTACGACGTCTTTCTCCCCCAAAGTCCGGGCCGGCGCGCCGTGGAGCCACTCTGCGCGATCTATGGTCCGGCGTGCGAGCCGGCCATTCGGCGGCGGTTGGACGACGAGGACTACCGCGCCATCGGGTTTCACGCGGACGTGCGCGTCGGCACGCTGCCCCTCGAGCAGGTGGCGCAGTTCGGGGATCCGGAGCGCCTCTTCTTCAACGTCAATACCGCAGAGGACCTGGTGCGGGCGGAGGAGCTGTGGCGGCAACGCGCGTGATCTCGGTGATCGGCAAGAAGAATGCGGGCAAGACGACGCTCGTCGTGGCGCTCGCCCAGGAGTACGTGCGACGCGGCCGGCGCGTCGGCACCATCAAGCACGGCCATCACCCCGCCATCGTGGACCAGGAGGGGAAGGACACCTGGCGCCATTTCCACGAGGGGGGCGTCGTGAAGACGATGCTCGAATCCCCGGGACAGCGCGTGCTGTTCGAGCGGATTGCGGAGACGGCCGACCCGCTGGCCCTCGTGCGCGCCCATTTTCTCGACACCGACATGGTGGTGGTCGAGGGATTCAAGCGCTACCCCCTGCCGAAGATCGAAGTGCACCGCAAGAGCGAACACTCCACGCCGCTGTTCGACCTGTCGCGCACGGAGCCCGGTGACTGGATCGCGATGGTGACGGACGACCGCACGCTGCGGCTGCCCTGCCCCGTCTTCAATTTCACCGACACCGCCTGGTTCACCAGTCTCGCGCATCTCGCCTGGGAACGGGCGCTGGTGGTCGAGGGCTAGGCGTGCGATCGCCGGGAGAGGCCGCCCGGACCATCCTGCAGGACCTCCGACCGCTCGCCGCGGAGCAGGTCGCGCTGCCCGACGCCCTCGGGTGCGTGCTCGCCGAGGACGCGCGGAGCCCGCTCGACCTGCCCCCGTGGGACAACTCCGCCATGGACGGCTACGCCGTCCGAGGCGCCGATTTCCGGAGCGGCGACGCCGGCGCCCTGCCGGGCGCCGTGGAGCTGCGCGTGGGGGAGACCATCCCGGCCGGCGGATTTCCCACCCGTCCGCTCGGACCCGGCGAGTGCGCGCGCATCTTCACGGGCGCCCCGCTCCCCGTGGGGGCGGACGGCGTGATTCGCCAGGAGGACGCGACCCCGCTCGACGGGGATCGGGTCCGGATCGACGACCCGCGCGATGTGGGGCACAACGTCCGCCGCCGCGGGGAGGACATCCGCCGGGACAGCGTGCCGCTCGAGCGGGGCACGCCGTTGGGACCCGCCCAGCTCGGCGTGCTGGCGTCGCTCGGCATGGCGGAGGTCGCGGTGCATCGCCGGCCCCGGGTCGCCATCCTCGGCTCGGGCGACGAGATCGCCGAGCTCGACGAGGTCGCGGCGATCCGCGCGGGCCGCAAGATCGCGTCCTCGAACACCTACACGCTGCTCGCCGGCCTCCGGCAGGCGGGGGCCACCGCCGTCAGCCTCGGGATCGCCCGCGACGACCCGGCGGACATCACCAGCCGAGTGCGGGCCGCGCGCGACGCGGACCTGCTGGTGACCACGGCGGGCATCAGCGTCGGCGAGCACGACCACATGCGGCGCGTGCTCGAGGAGACCGGCGGCAGCCTGACGTTCTGGCGCATCAGCATGCGCCCGGGGGCGCCGGTGGGGTACGGCCGCCTGGGCGGCGTGCGGTGGATCGGCCTCCCCGGCAACCCCGTGAGCACCATGGTGACGTTCGAGCTGTTCGTGCGACCGGCCGTGCGCAAGCTGCTCGGCTACCGCACGTTCTTCCGGCGGACGGTGCCGGTACGCCTTGCCGAGCCACTCCATTTCCCGGCGAGGCTGACGCATTTCCTGCGCGCTGTCGTCGTCGAAGAGGATGGCGAGCGCGTCGCGCGGCTCACCGGACCCCAGGGCTCAGGGATTCTGACGTCGATGGCGCGGGCGAACGCGCTGCTGGTGCTTCCCGCCGCGCGCGACGCGGTGACGGTTGGCGAAAGGCTGAGCGCGATCCTGCTGGACGAGCCCGTCCACGTGGCGGACCCGCCGTTCGAGTAACCGCCCGATCACATCCGCTTGTAGGCCGGCCCGCTCCCGCCCTCGCGCGGGGTCCACCGCGGCCCGAGCACGTCCGTGGCCTTGCAGTCGACGCAGTTCGGCGCATTCACGCGCAGGCCGTCCACCCACTCGTAGACACCGGCCGGGCACATATGGGCGTACAGCTCCGCCGTGTCCCGATCGGCCGCCTGCGGGACGATCAGGTGAGACGGAATGTCGTCACGTGTCGCGTTCCCGGCCTTGAACACCGCGTCGAGCTTGGAGATCGTGAGCGCGGCGTCGGGCGTGAACGGCGTCGCGGGGCCCACCCGCTTCGGGGCCGCGGCGTCGGGCTCCATGGCGATCCGGGAGCCGGGAAACCGCCCGCCGGTGAGGGTCATCAGCCCCGCCTTGAGCGCCCCGCGGAAGAAGCCGTCCTTGAAGGCCAGCCGCATGTTCCGCGTGCGGTAGAGGTCCCGCATGATGTAGGAGTCGTCCACCATCCGGTCGTACGCGGCCAGGCCGGCCGCCGAGGTGTCCCCGGCCTTGAGCGCGGCAAACGCGGCCCGCGCGGCGTAGATCCCCGACTGCATGGCGTAGTGGATGCCCTTGAGCGACGGCACGTCCACGAATCCCACGGCGTCGCCCACGACGAGGGCCCCGTCGCCCGAGCGGCGTGGCGGGACCGCGTAGTAGCCGCCTTCCGGGATCGTCTTGGCGCCCCACTCGAGCAGCTCGCCGCCCTCGAGGATCGGCCGCACCAGCGGATGCAGCTTGAGGCGTTGGAGCAGGTCGTGCACGTCGAGCGCGGCGTCGCGGTAGTCGAGCCCCACGACGAGCCCGAGCGACACCAGATTCGGCTCCAGCGGATAGAGCCAGCTGCCGCCGAACGCGTCCCGCGGCAGCGGCCACCCCATGGTGTGGATGACGCGGTTCAGCGGGCGCTTGGTCTCCCACAGCTCCTTGACGCCGAGCGCGTAGACCTGGGGATTCGCACCCTGCAGGCCCTGGCGGGCGAACCACGCCTGCGCCAGCGGCCCCCGCGTGCCTTCCGCCAGCACCGTGACCTGCGCCGCGATGTCGGTCGCCGGCTGGAAGCTCGCCTGCGGCGCGCCGTCGCGGCCCAGCCCCGCGGGCGAGGTCCGCACCCCGATCACGCGGGCGCCGCTCATCAGCAGGGACGCCGCGGGGAATCCCGCGAACACGTTGATCCCGGCTTCCTCCGCGCGCGCGCCGAGCCATCGCACCAGCTCGCAGATCGAGACCACGTAGTTGCCGTGATTGCGCATGGTGGGCGGGGTGGGGAGGCGGCGCGCCCCGCGCGGCGTGAGCAGGTAGACGGCTTCGCGCGTGACGGGCGTGTGGAACGGCAGGGCGGCGGGCTCCGCGTCGGGGAACAGCTCCCGCACCGCCCGCGGGTTCAGCACCGCGCCCGAAAGGCAGTGCTCCCCCAGCGTCGCGGCCTTCTCCATCACGCCGATCTCGACCGGCCCAAGCCCGCCTCCCGCCTCGTTGTCCCGCCGCACCAGGCGTGCCAGCTCGATCGCGCCGGCGAGCCCGGCGGGCCCGCCTCCGACGAACACGACGTCCAGATCGATGCGCTCGTCTTGCGGTGCCTCTTCGAGCATGAGCCGTTCGATCGGCAGCGCGGGCTGGCTCGCCGCCGGGACGATCGTCCTCGCGCTCACTTGTGCAACCCGAGCCGCACGCCGAGCGTGAAGATCTTGTCCCACGCCAGGCCGGCCGGGGTGAGCACGCTCGGCAGGCTGGAGTCGTCCGGCTTGGTCAGGTAGTTCCACCAGGCGAGCCGGCCACCGACCGTCGGTGTGATGCCGAAGTCGTAGCCGATCACCAGCACGCCGCCCGGCTCCTTCACGGCCGTTGTGTCCCACTGCAGGACCGGCCCGGGGTTGATCCAGCTCAACGTCGGGCCCACGCCGAAGTAGATCGGGGCGCGCGCCTTGAAGCGCCACAGCAGCAGCGCCGACACGTGGATCGCGGTCGCGTTGTCCGAGCTGGTGCACTCCGCCCCGCAGGTCACGCGTGGCGGGCGCCCCACGGCGCCACTCAATCCGACCCCCAGGGTGCTGGTCACCGGCAGCTGCACATCGAACCCGAGCGTCGGGCCCGATCCGAGCTTGAACCGGCAGGCACCGCCGCCGGTGCACAGGCCCTGCCCGGCCGCGGCGTCGGCCCGCCCTCCGCCAAAGCCGAGCCCGAACGACAGCGCCACGGCGGCGGGAAACGCCGTGGGTTGGACACGACGGATTTCCTGTCCTCGCGCGACCCCAGTCGCGAGCAGCGCGGCGCAGGCGAGCACACCGGAACGGAGCATGTCAGTTCCCCCGGACTTTCTTGATCTCGTCGATCAGGCGCGGGACGATCTCGAACAGGTCTCCCACGACGCCGTAGTCGGCGACCTTGAAGATCGGCGCGTCCTTGTCCTTGTTGATCGCCACGATCACCTTCGAGGTGCGCATCCCGGCCAGATGCTGGATCGCACCCGAGACGCCGACCGCCACGTACAGATTGGGGCTCACCGTTTTGCCGGTCTGGCCCACCTGCTCGGCGTGGGGGCGCCACCCCGCGTCCACCACCGCGCGGGATGCGCCGACCGCGGCCTGGCCGCCGAGCGCCGCCGCCAGATCCTCCAGCAGCTTGAAGTGCTGCGGCTCCTTGAGACCGCGCCCCCCGGCGACGACGATCGCGGCTTCGGTCACGTCGAGCGCGGCGCGTTCCGGCTCCTTCACCTGCGCGGTCCGCGCAGACGCGCCCGCGTCCGCGGGCAGCGTCACCGGCTCCGCGGTTCCGGTCCGCGGCGCGGCGGCGGCCGTGAAGTTGTTCGGCCTGAGCGAGATCACACAGCACGGGGCCGTGACCTTGAGCCGGTAGAGCGCCTTGCCGCCATACACCGGCCGGGTAACCACGATCCCGCCTTCGACCGCGATCGCGGTGACGTCGGCGGCGATCGGACAGCCGAGGCGCGCGGCGATCCGCGGCCCCAGATCCTTTCCCATCGCCGTGGCGCCCAGCAGCACCGCTGCGTAGCCGCCCGCGCGGGCCTGGTTCGCGACCGCCGCGGCGTACAGTCCCGACTGGTAGAGCCGGGCCGCTTCGTCCGCCGCGACGAACACCTTGTCCGCCCCGTACGCGCCCGCCACGTCCACTGAGAGACCGGGAGGCCCGACGACGATGGCATGCAGCTCTCCACCGAGGCCGTCCGCCAGCACGCGGCCCGCCGTGAGCGCTTCCTGGGCGACGCGCTTGATGCCGCCGTCGCGCTGCTCGAGGTACGCCAGAACGTTTGCCATCAGAGCACCTTCGCTTCCAGCCTGAGGGCCTCGACCAGCGCCGGCACGCCATCCGCCCCCTCGCCCACGATCCGCCCCGCCTTGCGCTCGGGCGGGTACGCGAGCTGCAGGACCTCGAGACCCGGGTCCGGCAGCGTCACCGGCTTTACCTCGAGCGGCTTCTTCTTCGCCGCCATGATCCCCTTGAGCGCCGGATAGCGGGGCTCGTTGAGTCCCTTTTCCGCCGTCACCACGGCCGGCAGGGCGCACTCGACGACTTCCACGCCCCCCTCGATCTCCCGCTCCGCGGACAGTCTTCCCTCCGCGACCTGGAGTTTCGAGACGGCGGTCACCGACGGCACGGCCAGCAGCTCCGCCACCATGGCGCCGGTCGCGTGGCTGCAGTCGTCGGCGGCGATCTTCCCGAACAGCACGAGATCGTATCCGCCCGACTTGAGCTCGTCCGCCAGCGCGCGCGCCACCGGCAGCGGGTCGAGCGGCCGACGGTCGGTCTTGAGCAGCACGCCGCGGTCGGCGCCCATCGCGAGCGCGGTGCGAATGGTCTCCTGTGACGCGTCGCCGCCCACGGACACCACCACGACCTCGCCCGCCCCCGTGGCCCCCTTCAGCTTGAGCGCTTCCTCGACCGCGAACTCGTCATAGGGATTGAGCACGAACTTGACGCCGGCCTCGTCGATCGACCGGCCATCAGCGGCAATCTTGATGCGGGCTTCCGAGTCCGGTACCCGCTTCACGCAGACGGCTGTCTTCACCGTAACCTCTTGGATGACTGGAGCTTAGGGGCGCTGTAACCGCCGGAGAGATTGGACGCCGGAAGCTACACATCGCTCCCGGCCCCCGCAACGTCACGTCCAGCCGCGCCGGCGGAAGAACACCAGCAGGCCCAGCGCGATCGCGATCATCACGCCCCAGATCAGGGGATAGCCCCAATGCCACGCCAGCTCGGGCATGAACCGGAAGTTCATGCCGTACACGCCGGCGACGAAGGTGAGCGGGATGAAGATCGTCGCGATCACGGTGAGGACCCGCATGACCTCGTTCAGCCGGTTGCTGACGCTCGACATGTACATCTCGACCATCGTGGTCGCCATGTCGCGGTAGGTCTCGATCGTGTCGATCACGCGCAGCGCGTGATCCTGCACGTCGCGCAGGTAGGGCAGCGTGGCCGGCTGGATCAGCGGCGTGTCGCCACGGCTCATCGCCGAGAGGGCGTCGCGCAGCGGCCACGCCGCGCGGCGCAGCTCGACGAGGCTCCCCTTGATGCTGAAGATCTGCTGGAGCGCCTCGCGGCCCGGCGACTCCAGGACCTCGTCCTCCAGCTCCGCGATCCGGTCGCCGACGCGCTCGAGCACCGCGAAGTAGTTGTCGACGATCGTGTCCACGAGCGCGTATGCCAGGAAATCGGCGCCGTGCTGCCGGATGCGCGTCGCGGGATCCTGCAGGCGCCGGCGGATAGTATCGAACGTGTCACGCTCCCGTTCCTGGAACGTCAGCACGTAGCGCGGGCCGATCACGACGCTCACCTGCTCCATCTCGAAGCCGTCCGCCTCGGGATCGTCGAGCAGCATCTTCAGCACCAGGAACAGATGCTCCCCGTGGAGCTCGAGCTTGGGGCGCTGATGCGTATTGACGATGTCCTCGAGCAGCAGCGGGTGCAGCCCGAACACCTGACCGAGTTGCTCGATCACGCCCACGTCGTGCACGCCGTTCACGTCGATCCAGGTGACGCCGGCCGCGCCCCGGTACGGCGCGGCCTCGTCCGCCCGCCCCAGGACGCACTGCTCGAGCGGACGCTCGCTCTCGAAGTGGCACACCTCGACGGTCACGGCCTGGTCCGGCGGTCGGCCCACGTGGATCAGCGTGCCGGGAGACATGCCGATCTTGAGCGAGGGGCGCCCCGGTCGGTGCGGGGCGGCTGAGGGGGCGTTCGTCATCGACTTCCTCCCTGAGGTCGGCGCGTGGCGCGTCCCATCGCGCGCACCGTCTCGAACTCCAGCGGCGTCACCGGCTGGACCGAGAGCCGCATGCCACGCTTGGTCACCATCATGTCGCGCAGCACGGGATGGGCCTTGAGCTCCGCGAGGCTCACGACGACGTCGAACTGCTCCACGAACCCCACGTCCACGGCGTACCACGTTGGGGCGTCGGTCTTCGCCTTGGGATCGTAGTAGTGGTGGTCGCGTTGGAACTGGAGCGGATCGGGGTAGCCTTCCCGCACCACCTCGGCGATCCCGGTGACGCCGGACGGATCCGCATTCGATGCATAGAACAGCACACCGTCGCCCACCTTGATCTCATCGCGCAGCAGATTCCGGGCTTTGTAGTTCCGCACGCCCTCCCAGCCGGTCCGGCCGTCGCGCTTGAGATCGGCGATCGTGTAGGCGGAGGGCTCGACTTTCATGAGCCAGTAGCGTCGTGTCATGGTGCGAACCTCGCTTGACGGTTCCAACGCGGGGATGGATGCATCAACCGCAGAATGCGCAGCGGACGCAAAGACTCGTGGCCGCGGTCCAGCGCGGAGTCGGGCTTGCCGTCACTCTGCGATCGCTGCGGTCTCCGCGGTGCAATACGCAACCGTAGTTGGGAACCGATGTACTAGCCGCGCAGCAACCGCTTGATCAGCTGGATCTGGCCGGTGTGATACAGGTCGTGCGCCGCGACGCCGTGGATCATCTCCGCGTAGGTCCACTTTCCCGTCGGAGCGCGGGTGCCCAGGCGCTTGGGCGGCAGCGCGGCGACGGCGGCCCGCAGGGCGGCATGCATCTCCTTCACGAGCCGTACGTCGCGGCGCCAGGCCGTCACCTCGGGCGCGGCCGGAACGGCCGGCCAGTTGCTCGGGCTCCGCGGGAACGCCCCGCGCATTTCGTCGTCCGTGATCCGTCGTCGCACCACGTACTTCCAGTACGCGGTGTGCAGCGCCACCTCCCAGATGTTGTGCCGGCCGGGGCGCGGCCGCCACAGCGCCTGCGTCGGGGTGACGCCGCGCAATGCGCCGCTCAGCGTCGTCCCCTGCCAGCCGCGGCCCAAGAACGCCGCGTCGAGCACCTCAAGCAGGAGCTTGATCTCGGAAGCCATCGGTCCGCCTGGGCGATGAACCCCTACATTCTCCCTCGCCGCGGCGCGGTTCGCAATGGCCGCGCCCCGCGCCGGTGACCAGCCCACGCGTGGCCGGCCAGCTCGCGGACCGAGTGCCCCGCGGCCAGCGTCCTGAGCCCACTCCCTCGGCCACTGGAGAATCCCCCGTTTCCGGCACCCTGACTAGATTGCCGGCGCGTCCATCCGCCACCCGGAGTCGCCATGTCCGCTCGACCGTCGCGTGTCGCCATCGCCGCCCTGCTCACGCTGCTGCCCGTCGCCGTCCGCGCCCAGGAGCCGGCCCGCCGGCTCGTCACCGTGGACGATTTCCTCGAGATCAAACGGGTGTCGAGTCCGCAGCTCAGTCCCGACGGCCGCTGGGTGGCCTACGTCGTGAGCACATCGAGCCTGAAGGACGACAAGTCCGAAGCCCAAATCTGGATGGCGCCGTTGGACGGCGGCGAGGCGATCCCGATGACCGCCAAGGGCTCGTCGGCGTCGAGCCCGCGCTGGAGCCCCGACGGCAAGTACCTCGCGTTCCTCGCCGCGCGCTCGGGCGGCGAGACGCAGGTCTGGCGGCTCAACCGGCTGGGCGGCGAGGCCGAGCAGCTCACCGAGGTCAAGCAGGGGGTGGACGGCTTCACCTGGTCGCCCGACGCCACGCGCCTGGCGCTCGTGATCCGGGACCCCACGCCGGAGCAGGCGGGTGACACCTCGTGGTATGGCCGGGCGGCCAAGACAGCCCCGCCGTGGGTGATCGACCGGCTGCAGTTCAAGCGGGACGGCCGGGGCTACCTCGATCATCGCCGCACCCACCTGTTCGTGTTCGACGTCTCGGCCCGGAGCAGCCGCCAGATCACGGCCGGCGATTACGACGACGATGATCCCGAATGGTCGCCCAACGGCCGGCTGATCGCGTTCGTGAGCAACCGTGACAGCGTGGACGGCTCCGACAACGACGACCTCTGGCTGGTGGCGAGCGACGACACGACGAAGGGCGATACGGTGCGGCGGCTCACCGACAATCCGGGACCCGACCACGCACCGGCCTGGAGTCCCGACGGCCACTGGATCGCCTACACGCGCAACACGGCGACCGAGCCGATCGGGATGATCTACGACCCCGAGCATCTGGCGATCGTCGCCGTGGAGGGCGGCGACGCCGCGTGCGCTCACCGCCGCGCTGGACCGGCCCGGCGCGGGCCCCGGGTTCGCGCCCGACGGCCGGAGCATCGTGCTGCTGCTTCAGGATGCCGGCGCTTCCGAGCTCGTGCGCGTGCCCGTGACGGGCGGCGCGCTCGTCCCGATCACGAGCGGGCCGCGGACGGTCTCCACGTTCGACGCGGGCCGCGATGGGCAGCTCGTGGCGCTGGTGAGCGAGCCCGAGCTGCCGGCGGAGATCTTCGCGGTCGGCCCGGACACGCTGCGCCGCATCAGCCACACGAACGACGAGTGGCTCTCCCAAGGTCCGGCTCGCCGGTGCCGAGAAGATCCGCTTCCCCAGCACGCACGGGGTCACGGTGGAAGCGTTCCTCTATCGCCCGGTGGGCGCAGAGTCGGGAAAGCGCTCCCCCACCCTGCTCCGGCTCCACGGCGGCCCGGTGTCCGAGTACGAGTGGGGGTTCAACTTCGAGGCGCAGTTGTTCGCGGCCAAGGGCTACGCGGTCGTGCTGCCCAATCCGCGGGGGTCATCCGGCTACGGCAGCGCGTTCGCGCGCGCGATCTTCGCCGACTGGGGGAACGAGGATTTCGACGACGTGATGGCGGCGACGGACCATGTCGTGCGGATGGGTGTGGCCGATCCCGATCGCCTCGGCGTGGGCGGCTGGTCGTACGGCGGGATCCTGACCGACTACGTGATCACCAAGACCACGCGGTTCAAGGGGGCGATCACGGGCGCCAGCGAGGTGCTGTACACGTCGAACTATGGACACGACCACTACCAGAACCTATGGGAGATCGAGCTCGGGCTCCCGTGGCGGAACCAGAAGGCCTGGGACCGGATCTCGCCCTATTGGTCGGTGGAGAAGATCACGACCCCCACGCTGATCATGGGCGGCGAGCGCGACTGGAACGTGCCGATCATGAACTCGGAGCAGCTCTACCAGGCGCTCCGGCGGTTGGGCCGCACCACGGAGCTGGTCGTCTATCCCGGCCAGCCGCACGGGATCGGCAAGCCGAGCTATCAGAAGGACCGCTACGAGCGGTACCTGGCGTGGTATGATCGGTACGTGAAGGGGTGAACGAACGTGCAGCGGGCAGCGTGCAGGGTGCAGCGGGGAGCGCGCAGGAGGTTGCCTGTGCAGGACCCACCGATCTCACCGATCAACCGCCACGCTCCGCAGCTCCAGCCGGAAGGCCACGACCGACACCGCCCCAAGGCTGTCGGAACGCAGGCCGATCACCGTGTTCCCGTGCGCTGCCGCCAGTCGCGTGTCATTAGGTGCTTGAACCTCACCCAGGTACCTCCCGCTGCCATCGAGCACATCGAACGTCGCGCCGGGCGGGCCGAACCATCGATCTTGGAGGTACACGCCCGAGACCCGATCCCGTTGGGCCCAGATTCGACCCTCGCCATCCGAGAACAGCCGGCCGATTCGCGCGAGGTTCGGTGCGGGCTCAGCCGCACCGAGTTCAGCCGCGAGGCGGAGTTCTGCCTCCGAGAGCGGAAGGGCCGGAGTGATCCGGCAGACGACGCGCAGCACGTTCCCGTCGGGCCCCAGGATGCGGATGCGGAATTGCGGGATATCACCGGCGACAGCGAGGAGACCATCCTCCAGGGGCGCGGCGACCGGAACGGACGACCCTGGGAGGATGCTCGGGGAAAACCCGCTCCCTTGAAAGACCCGGACAGCCTTCGTGATGATCGTGTCGAGGCCGGCGCCGTAGTTCCTGGAGATAAGCAGCACCATGTCGATGGCAAGTCTCGGATCCGTGCTCATCAGCCTGGGACTGGGTACGCCGATGATGTCCGACCCTCGAAGCAACACCCACCAGTCAGGCAGGTTCCCCATGAGCGCCGGGGGCAACGGGGATTCCGCGACATGGTGGCCTGCGGAGTCGAGTCGGACGATCTTACGAAGAACTGGATCCAGTATCGCCAACGTGCCATCGGGTGCCCAGTCGAGGGCGGCGGGCAAGGAGAGTTGACCCGGTCCTCGTCCCGGACGCATCCAACGCCAAGCCCACGTCCCCTCACCTGTGATGAGATCGATGCTGTGTGCTGACGTGATCCGCGACCGCGATCATCCCGGAAGCGGGATCAACCGCGACGGCGCTCGGGCCGCGGAGTCCCAGGTCCTCACCTGGGCGGGCTTCCCACATTTCCCTCAACCGAAGCACTCCCTGCGAGGGTGTCGGAGTGGCCATGACGATCGTTGTCGCGCCGGCTGGCGCATCACACCACGCCGGCGGTTTCGGGCTGCACGCAACCGCCACGAAGGCTACGAAACCCGTTGCGACGGCCAGCCGCACGGGATCGGCAAGCCGAGCTGTCAGAAGGACCGTTACGAGCGGCATGTGGCGGCGTGTGACAAGTACGTGAAGGGCGCGAGATGAGAGGGCTGAGAGTCCAAGGGAGGCTCGGACGGACCGTCAGTCCGTTCGCTGCACGTAGTCCTCAAGGGCGGACAGGTATGCGCCAAAATCCCGCCGCGCCTCACTCACGGCCCGCAGCACGATGGCGTCGTCGATCTCGTCATACTGGTGCACCAGCCGGTTCCGCAGTCCTGCGGCGGGCGCGAGGCGCTCGGCGAGATCCAGCGACACCACCCCGTGCCGCCCAATGTCGATGAACGCGCTGTAGTAGTCGCCGGGCAGCGGGACGCCTAGGGTGCGCAAGACGTGCAGATTCACGTCCACGCCCGCCTCGACGACCTCCTGGAGCAGCCGCTCGACCGCCTTGCGCCGCAACCGATCCTCCAGGTACTGCGGGAGGGTCAGCGCCTCAATGGGTGCAAGGTCCGCCAGGTTGCGGGCGATCGCCGCCAGCTTGCGGCGCACCAGCGCGCGATCGAGCTCGGTCACGGGGCCGCGGACCGGCGGCCAATCGTGGAGCGCAGCGCCTCAGCCTGCGCATCCCGGAATTTCCGGGTGTCGGCAAATCGGCGGGCGGCAACCGAGACGAAGTTGGCGAAGAGGCCCGACTCCGCCTCAAACAGCGCCCTCCCGTCGCGCGCGGCCAGTGCCAGCAGGACGGGGTCCGCGCGCCGCAGGTCGGCCACGTCGACCGATTGCATGCCCAGCGCGCGAATGACAGCGTTCGTGATCGCCACCACGTCGAGCGGCTCTGACCCCACCACACCCAAGTCGAGATCGCGGGGATCCGGCTCTTGGCGGGCGGTCGAGCCGAACAGGACGACCAGTCGCAGGCCGAATCGCCCAGCGACGTCGCGGGCGACCTCCCGCAGTCTGGCATCCGGCACTGACACTGGAGATCGGATCACGGCCCCCCCGAGGCGACCAATCGCCTTCCCGAAAATAGCCCGGGGGGCGCCTTCCGATAGGTGGCGCCACTCCTGAAGCCCTCTTCCAAAGTCGGGCATCCCACACCGGGGAAGCGCGCTGAAGGGGCGCCGGAGCGGATCGCTATGAGCGGCATTCGGCGCTGTATGACAGGTACGTGAAGAGGGGCCAGGCCTCCCTCAGTGGCGGGAGTCCCTTCGTCGAGACGGTTCCCAGCGGAATCGCCCGTACGAACTCGCCGGAGCGATCCAACACACTCATACGCTGGCTCAGCCTGTCATACACCCACAGGGAATCAGAGACCTCTGCTAGGAAGTCCAGCGCGCGAAATTCGTTGGGACCAGAGCCCTCACGTCCGACCGAACGCTCGAGATCGCCCTGGCGGGAGTAGAAGCGCAGCTCATGGCTCCCCTCGTTCGCGATCACGAACGAGCCGTCCACGAACTAGCGCCCCGCAGTCACTCGATACAGCGGTTCGCCACCTGCGGCCTCGGCGATCAGAAGCTCGGGGGGCTTGCCCACGGTCCACGTGGGGACCTGCCGTCGGTCGGCCGGCCCTTCGAAGATCACAACGCCAGCGCTATCCCGGAGCTCGGCTGTATGGGGAGCCCGGGCCTCCCTATCACAGGCCTCTTGGCCCAGGAAGAGGAGCACGACGGGCTGCGCGATCACATCGCGTTGGAGGCAGTGCGCTTTCACGGCTACCCGTTCCGAATCGAGAGGACGGTCATGCCGCAGCCAACTGCCGCCTGGGCGACAGAACGCGCCAAGGGCCTGCTTCAGCAGGATCCTGCGAAAGCACGCCGGCCTGTTACGCTAGGGGAGGTGCATCCGGACCACGCCGACCCAGTATTGGTCGTCGGGCCCCTTGCCGTTGACCGCGTAGCGGCTGTCTCCCAGCGGGGCCACCAGGACCGGCATCTCACCGACATAGCTTGCCCGGAGCAGTAGCGTGGCATCAAACACATCGAGCACGTATCGGCGGCCGGAGAGCCATACTTGGTGCAACAGCGTGCCGTCCTCAGTCTCCAGGATGGCGACGGCCACGGCATACGGGTCCTCCTCTATCCGCATGCGCTGCGCCTGGTACGCCACCCGATACGAGGATGCGGCGCTCGGGAGGAAGTCATTCTCCCTCTCCAGGCTGAGAAGCAACTCGCCCTGAGGCGTGAACTTCTCAATCAGGTAGGGCGCGCGCTGCGCATGCCAGAGGTTCCCGTCCCCGGACCATGAGAGGAGGCCCGCGCCGATAGTCTGAGATATCACTTCCGACGGCGCGTCGGGAAGCCTGCCGAACGAGCGGAGGGAACGGCCCTGCGCACGGTCGAACACGTGGATGGCGCGGCGAGTGTATGGCCCTTGGTGCATGACGCCGGAGAACACGAAGAGGCTGTCAGTCGCCACTAGGGTTTCCGGCGAAACTGGACTCTCCAGCCGGACCTCTTTGGTGTAGCGGCCCGTACTGTCGAACTGGATGACCACGCCGCGTCCTCGGTCGTACGCCAGAATGGAGCCCTGGCGAGTGATGGTCACGCGGTCTGCGAAGCGGAATTCCCCGGGGCCCCCTCCACGCCGCCCGATCTTGGCCAAGAGCCGGCCGGTGGCCGCATCGAACACTCGCATCTCGCCGGCATTAGGGTCAGCGACGAGGATGCGAAGCCCGTCGGGCGCCGCCACCACAGAGGCCATGTTTCCGAACAGAGAGTCCGGGCCTGCTGCTTCGTCGAGCCCCACACTCCAGAGTGTGTCCATGGCCGGCATCACGGGCGACGGCCGCACATTCGGCACATGGGTCACCCGAGGTGCCTGTGCGACCGCACTGCCGGCAGCGGTCGCACAGGTCAACGCTAGGATCCAGGACGACCTCACCGTTCACCCCGATTCTGCACCGCGCGACCACGAGGGCGTGCGCCACGAGCGAGGCTCTCCCCGAAGTTCGAGGTGAGTTGGATGTCCTTCACCTCGGCCATGGGTACCGCCGTGGCTGTCACTCCGTAGTAGTCGCCGGGCAGCGGAACGCCCAAGGTGCGCAAGACGTGCAGATTCACGTCCACGCCTGCCTCGACGACCTCCTGGAGCAACCGCTCGACCGCCTTGCGCCGCAGCCGATCCTCCAGATACTGCGGGAGGGTCAGCGCCTCAATGGGTGCAAGGTCCGCCAAGTTGCGGGCGATCGCCGCCAGCTTGCGGCGCACCAGCGCGCGATCGAGCTCGGTCATGGGGCCGCGGATCGGGGACCGATCGCGGCGCGCAACGCCTGCGCCTGCGCATCCCGGAACTTCCGGGTGTCGGCGAATCGGCGCGCAGCAACGGAAGCGAATTGGGCAAAGAGGCCCGGCTCCGTCTCAAACAGCGCCCTTCCGTCACGCGCGGCCAATGCCAGCAGGACGGGGTCCGCGCGCCGCAGGTCGGTCACGTCGACCGATTGCGTACCCAAGGCGCGAATGAAAGCGTTCGTGATCACCACCGCATCGAGCGGTTCCGACCTCAAGACGCCGAGGTCGAGGTCCCGGGGCTCCGGCTCCTGGCGCGCGGTCGAGCCGAACAGGACGACCAGTCGCAGACCGAATCGCCCGGCGACATCGCGGGCAACCTCCCGCAGTCTGGCATCCGGCACTGACGCTCGAGACTGGATCACGGTCCCCCCAAGGCGATCAACCGCCTTCCCGAAGATAGCGCGGGGGGTCGCTTCTGACAGGTGGCGCGCAGTCCTGGAGCCCGCTTCCACGGTCGGGCGACACACACCAGGGAATCCCGCTGAAAAGGCGCCGCAGCTCACTTCACTAGGCGGTATCGAGCCACATGCTCAACATCGTTCTCGTCGCGGAGAACACCCAGCACGGATGTGCCGGCGATATCGAGCACCGTGAATCGGTCCGGGAGACATGCTTGGGCAAACGCCGGAGGCCGCCGCTGGTAGACACGCCAACAGTTCTGTGGCTTGACTCCACCGTGCGGCGCCGCCCACACGTTGCCCTCCCGATCGATCAGGAGCCCAGCGTACGCCGGCATCCGCTCCGGCAGGGGCGCTTTCCGCAAGAGCTGTTCGCGCAGACTCGGCCCGCCAGCCTCATCACGGGTTTCCTTCCAGTAGTCATCGAGGTCCGCCTGGGTCACCGCTCGCGGCTGCCCTGCATAGGCAAAGATCGCGCTCAGCCGACCGCTCATGTCGTACTGCTCCACCCGGTACTCCGCGCCCCCGCTGTAGAACCACTCGCTGCCGCGCACGGCCATGAGCCCTTCGCGAGCGAAGGGCTGCCCCACGTCAACGATGCCATCCCCTACGTCGGTCCAGTAGGACTCCCCGCGGAAGAATCGCCCTAGCTCGGCGATCGAGCCATCGGGGTGCAGCACGAAGGCTCGCCGGTAGATGGCGTTGAGCCCCGGCACGATAGTCCCGGGCTCGCTCCTGATGACGAGAATGGAGCCATCATCAAACACGCCCACGGCGCGGGCGAGCCCCTGGGTAGAGACGGTGCCCAGCGGAATGACCCGTGCGAACCCGCCGGAGCGGTCCAGCACACTCATCCGCTGGTTCAGCCCGTCGTACACCCAC
This sequence comes from uncultured Gemmatimonadales bacterium, assembly GCA_963771275.1. Classification (GTDB taxonomy): domain Bacteria; phylum Gemmatimonadota; class Gemmatimonadetes; order Gemmatimonadales; family GWC2-71-9; genus JAOTWJ01. The sequence continues at coordinate 1,802,895 of CAVYSW010000003.1, read as the reverse complement.
ACCGACTCAGCGACTACTTCCAAGAAGTCGAGCGCGCGGAATTCGTTGGGACCAGAGCCCTCACGTCCGACCGAGCGTTCCAGGACACCCTGGGGGGAATAGAAGCGCAGCTCATGGCTCCCCTCGTTCGCAATCACGAACGAGCCGTCCACGAATTGGCGCCCCGCAGTCACTCGATAGAGTGGCTCACCACCTTCGGCCTCCCCGATCAACACCTCGGGCGTGCCAACACTCCACGTGGGGACCTGCCGCCCGTCGGCCGGCGCTTCGAAGATCACTACGCCAGCGCTATCGCGGGGCTCAACTGTATGGGAGGCCCGCGCCTCCCTATCACAGGCCACGTGGCTCAGTAGCAGGGGCACGACGAGCTGCGCGATCGCACCGCGTTGGAGGCATACGCGTCGCCTGGGCGATAGGACACGCCGAGGGCCGGCTTCAGCAGGATCCACATCCGCGCGCGGGTTCCACCAGCGGCGTCCCCGAGGGGCTCGAACGTGGGGCACCGCCCTCAACGCACCTGGAATGCGATGGCAGCCCGCCCCAGCTGCCGCTCGGAGGTGAGGTCGAGCACCTCGGCACGGAGCAGATAGGTGCCCCGCGGGAGATACCCCGGCTGAATGTCCAGCGCCAAACGGACGGGGTCGTCGCCCTTCACGGGCTGCGCCCGATCGAACTCGAACGCCGTGGCGCCCTCCCAGGCTTCCCGCGCGATATCGCGATAGGGATCCCGCGTTCGCAGCACGAGAAACCGCGCGCGCACGGTCTGCCGCCCCGCCTGCGCCGTGAGCCCGTAGAGCTCGACGTAGGCCCGCGCGGTGACCCCGGCCGCGAAGGTCAGGTCGCGCGGCGCCCGGGCGATCATGTCGGCGCGGGTCACGCTGTCCACCGCCGATTCCCACGCCGGAGCCAGGAGCAGGTCGCTCATCGAGTGACCCCGGAAGTCCTTGACCGCGAGGTTGAGGGACTGCCGCCCGAGCTGGTCGCCCTGCCGCGCGTGCGCCAGCAGGGCGTACGCCCCGCTCCGCTCGACCAGCGTCACGCGGCCCGTGCCGCTCTCCCGTTGCCCCGAGGCTCCGCCTTCCGGCGGCGCCAGCGTAGCGGCCAGCCGGCCGAGCGTGCTCACCACGAGCACATCCGTGTACTCCGGATCCTCGCGATCGCGGAACTGCGCCGTCCACACGCCGAACTCCAAGGGTGCGGGCTCGGAGGAGGCATCGCGCGTGAGCCCCGCCCGCATCACCTCGAACTGATCGGGGTTCATCGGCCGGAACACCATCTCCGGCACGACACGGAGACCTTTGGAGAACGCGTTCGGCTTGGCGAATCGGACCTCGCCGATCCCGGGGTACCGCCACCGCTCCACCTCGCTGGTGTTGCACTGGGGATCGAGCGAGTTGTCGCCGCCCAGCAGCGCCTGGTCCGGCTTTCCAAAGCGGAGGTACATGAGTCCCCGGTCATCCAAACCGGTGGCCAGGCTGTAGCCGATCCGCGCGGCCACCGAGTCCACGTCGCGCAGGTCGAACCCGAGCGGCGCGAACTGCGTCGGCGCAAACGCCAGGTCCCCTCCCTCCGCCAGGGCCTCTTTCAAGATGTTGGGTAGCGCGTCTATCCGCCCCCTCGCGGCTCCAGCCCGCACCGTCGCCCACGCACTCTGCTTCTCCTCATCCGTGAGGTACGACAGGATCCCCATGTCGGTGAGCGCCCGCTCCCGCGCGTGGGAGACGCCCGGCAGGGCAACGTGGCCGCCGCCGGACGGCGCCAGCGCCTGGTAGACCTCGCACCGGAGGTGAAATTGCCGCTCGCCGCGGGAGGGCTCCAGGTTCATGGCCCGGGCCACCGCGTCCCGCTGGTAGGAGACTATGGGATGGAGCAGCGGGTAGCGCTTCCGCGCGTAGCGGAGCCGCGTGAAGTGCTCCACGATCCGGCGATTCACGCCCGCGAAGAGATCGGGATTGCGCCGGGCCCAGAACGCCGTCAGCCAGGCGCCCCGCTCGCGCGGCGGGATGCCGCGCTCCCAGGCCAGAAACTCCTCCGGCGACGCGATCCCGATGACCTGTTGCCAGAGCACCTCTTCGGAGTCGGTGGCGGCGTGGGCCAGGGCCCGCTGGTAGAGCGCCATGCCACCCGTGGTATCACCCGCCTCCAGCCTGCCTTGGGCCTGGAGCGCAAGCCAGCCCGCATTGTCTCGGTCCTGAGCGAGAAGGCCCCCCAGCACCGAGTCGGCGGCGCCGTACTGCTCGTCTTCGATGTGGAGCACCGCAAGCCGTTCGGCGACCTGCGGCACCGACGCATGTGGCCGGAGGAGGGCCATGACCTTGCGGCGGTCGCTCGGCGAGCGGTACAGGAGCCGCCATTTCTCCCACGCCCCCGGATACTGGGGCTCCAGTTCCAGGACCCGTTCCAGCCCATCCCGCGCGATCCGCTCCCCGTCCGCGCCGCCGATGTAGAAGGCCGCGACCGCCAGCCGGTAGGGCGGCACCGGGCTCTTCGGTGCGAGCCGCTGGGCCGCGCGGTAGTACTCCATCGCCCGGAACCGGCCCGCGGGCATCTTGCGCATGTACGCATCGCCGAGGAGCAGCGGTCCGGCGGGGTCTTTGGGATACCGGCGAGCGTAGCGCTCGGCCAGGCGGATCGCGGCGTCGAGCGCGCCGCGTCTCAGTGTGTCGCGCGCCTGCCGGAGCATTGCCGCAGAGTCCACCTGCAAGATCGGACGGACATCCTGCTGACTCACGCGGCGGAGGAGTGGGGAAGTCACAATGGTGGGAGCCAGAAGCCCGAAGAGCAACAGCACTCTGCGGCTCCGTCTGACGCGCGGGGATGCTTGAGCCACCACCCCACAATACGTTTTCACGGGCACCATCCGCAAGGGGTGATGGATTCAAGTCATGGCCACGAGATGCACGGAGCACAGCATGGCGGTTCCTGGCATTCCTGGTCACTGCACGTATGGAAATGACCAGCCCGCGTTCCCGCCTCCCCGCTATCGCCGCTGGACATACCTCGTGCGGCTGGCCACGGCCGCCGGCGGGGCGTTGAAGATCCGCGGGCCATCGGCGTACGGATCGCAGAACGCGGCCAACAGCGGTGCTCGGGCTGCCTGCACCGTGAATGGGCTCGCCGGGAGACGCCGCTTCTCCTCGCAGGTCCCCCCCACCACACCGTCCACCAGCCCCAGGTGCTCCGCGATCAGGAGCACATCATCGGCCGTGAAGCGCGGGCTCGCCAGCCACTCTCCCTCGAGCAACGGCGTGCTGTCGGCCGCCTGGGCCGCTCCGTTCACGATCGGCACGCTGATCAGCCGCGTCGCAATCGCGATGAGGTCGCCGTTCTCGAGCTGCGCGCCGGTCGCGATTCCGGCCGGCGGCCCCAAATCACCGCCACCGCCCCCACCCTGGTAGTAGTCGGCATGGGCGAGCGTGAAGACCACCCGCCGGCTGTCATGGGTCCACGCGGCATTCCAGATGCCGAGCCGGCAGTCGGTCGCGCACGGAACGGGATCAGCCGGGAACTGGAGGTCCATGATGTTCCCAGCCGCCTGCGGCGGGCTCGTGAGCCGAACCAGGTCCCACCGGGCGGTGCCGCCGCCGTCGGGCATCCACGCCGGCGTTTGCACGGCGGCCAGGTCACCCAGGGGCGACACGATGATGTACTCCGCCCTGCTCTCGCTGGCCCCGGGCGGTGCCGTCACGCCGTCCAGGTGCTGGTCGGTGAGGTCCACCCCCGTGCCGCGCAGCGTGAGCACGAGCCCCTCGGCGAACGACCCGTCCGGAGCCGCGACCTTGAGATCGGCCGTGCCACGTTCCAGGTACTGCCGGGCGTAGACGCCACCGAGCACCGAGTCGATGGCACCCGTGTTGGTCACGATCAGGGTCTCCGTCGGATCCGGGAAGCGGAAGTCGGTCACGGCAATCCGGCGCCCGCCCTGCGCGACGGACGCGAGGCCGAGGAAGCGCGCACTGGGGACGGGGATGATCCGGAGCGCCGGCGCTCCCTGATCGACGTGGATGGATGCCTCGCTGGCCCACACCTGGCCGCCGCAGATCGGCGTCGTGCCGGGGCGCTCCCGCGACGCCCGCGCCAGCGCCTCGTAGGCGTCCAGCAGATTCAACCCCCCGCTGTTGGGAACCACCGGGCTGGGCTCAATCGTGCCCGTGGCGCTCATCCGCTCTCTGGCACCGTCGACGATGTAGCCCTTCACCTCGTCGGCCGTCAGTGTCGGATCGAAGGCCCACAAGAGCGCGGCGGTGCCGGAGACCATGGGTGCGCCGAAGGAAGTCCCGGACCCCGACCGGACGGAGGCGCCATTGAAATCCTGCGGCCGCACAAGTGTGAGGATATCCGCAGCGGGCACGAGTATGTCCGTGACGCCAGAAATGAGGGTCGCACTACCCCACGCGTTCGGGTCGAGGCCCAAGCCCCAGATATCAGTCCCGTCCCGATTGGCGGCGCCGACCAACAGGACGCGCGCCTTTACCGTGGGATCGAGCAGCACCATCGCCTGGTGCATGACGAACCCGCCCTGCCCTATCTGCAAGATCGTATCGGGCCGGATTGTGTACCGATTGTCTCCGCCGGCCTGGACGAAGATGCGGCCGGGGGACGTGTTCACGAAATCCGCAATCGCCGCTGCAAGAACCCTTGCCTCCTCCGGATCCGCAGTCGCCTCGACCGAGCTATGCAGGATCCGCACGGGGGTCGCGGCAGCGAGGCGAATGGCCCGCTCTATGGCCTGCGCGCGATCCCGGATCATCCTGGTGGTGTTGCCGTCCTCCCGCGCCAGCCTGAACACATGGAGCTCGCTTTGCCAGGTCAGACCAGGCACTCCCAAACCGTTGTCCCCGCGAGCTGACAGCACTCCTGCCACGCCAGTCCCGTGACTGAGGGCACCCACCGACAAGGTGACGGTTGTGTTAATGGGCTGACTTGCACTCGCAGCATGGAGACGGCTGAAGGACGGGGCCAAGTCCGGGATGGTGGCGTCAACGACGTCCTCCATCACACCGATAGCGACGGCATCTGTTCCGTAGAGCCCCGTCTCGCAGCTCCATGCAAGCGGAGCACGTATCGCCGTGAGCGCGCGTGTTCCATCCGTACCGGGCCCGCACCAGTCCTGTCGCCGCGAGGACTGGGGATCGTCCTCGGGGTAGCGACCAGGATCGCGAACCGGCTCACTAAAGACATACCGAATGGCGAAACGGACCCCGGGTTCGCTCCGCACGCGCGAAAGCAGGGAGTCGAGGGCAGCATAAGTGGGCCCCGGATCTGGTACCTGCACCATGTAAGACTCGAGCAGCGTATCGCCACCGACGATGTGCCCGCCGTAGCGGGCAAAGACGCTTCTGATGGTGTAACCGCTTGTTGTATCGTCGAAGATGATTCGGATGAAATCTCGGAGGACCAACACGGAATCGTCCCCCGGCGGAGAAACCAACAGTGCGACGGCGCCGTCCGGTGCCACGAACCCATCGGGAATCGGCGGTCGGCTCGTGTCTCCGACCGCCAGCGTGAGCACCAGCACGGGCGGGCTCCCACTCTCCCGCGACCCGAACTCCACCGCCCCACTCGGCCCCTCGTCCACCCGCTTGAGGATCCACCCCGCATTCGGCGTCCCGCTCAGCCACGCCGCGACATCCGCGGCCACGTCGAACGTCACCACCCCACGGAGCCCGTTCGTGATGGTGGCCGTCGCGGTGGGCGGCACGACCCACGGACCCGCACCGCCCATCTCCCACGCCGTCCTCGCCGCGCACTCCGCCTGCGGGTTCCCCGGCACCGTGTCCACCCCGCAGTTCCACGTCGCCGCGGTCTCGCTCCACGGCACCGTGAGCCGGTGCAACGCAATGGCCCGTCCCTCCGGCCCCCAGTTGTTGGCGTTCTCGGTGATCGTGAGCTCCAGCCGGGCCGCCGTCACCGTGGCCCCGCCGATCAGAGCGGCGAGCGCCGTTTGGTCCACGGCGAGCAGCGCGCGATTCTTTCCCGTCGGCCGCACCCGGAGGAAGGGCTCCGTACCGAAGTTCCGGTTGGGCTCACTTTGTCGCAGGTAGGTGTCGGCGCTCATTCCTACGGTCGTGTCGATCGGGGCCTGTGGGCTCACCAGCACGCCGGGCGTGGCTCCCTGCGGCGGCTCGTCGGTGGGCCAGAGACAGGCCGCGACCACGGTTGCCACCAAGAGCGCGAGATTCGGCATGACAAACCTCCTCTTCCTGATACCCTCCTCGGCGATGGACCGCCTTGGACCGAGCCGCTCTGCACCGCACCGGGGGAGAACCAAGCCCCCCAGCGAGCGCCTTCCCGGGGTACCATGCCGGAAAGGCGCTCGGGCGCGTGTCACTCCTGGTCCAGCACTTCTCGGACCTTGCGCGCCAGCTCGTTCAGCGTCCACGGCTTGGGGAGAAACGGCACGTCCGGCGGCGGCACCGGGGCCGCGCCGCGCTCTTCGGGCCAGTAGCCGCTCGCCAGCAGGAATCGCGTCCGGATGCCGTCCTGCAGCAGGCGCTCGCGGAACTCGAGGCCACCCATCCGCGGCATGACCACATCTGAGATCACGAGATCCACCCGCTGGCCGGCGCGGAGCAGCGCGAGCGCTTCGACACCGTCCGCCGCCACCAGCACCGTATAGCCGAGGCGCTCGAGGCCCCGCTGCGCGGAACGGCGGATCGCCTCTTCGTCTTCGACCACCAGAATCGCTTCGCTCCCGCCGCGGATCACGCCGGGACTCGCGGCTGCTCGGGTGAGCACGTTGGGGGCGAGCGGGAAGAACAGCCTGACGGTCGTCCCCCGGCCCACTCTGCTGTCCACGCTCACGGTTCCCCCCTGTTCCACCACCAGCCCCTGGACGATCGGCAACCCCAACCCGGTGCCGATGCCCGCGGGCTTGGTCGTAAAGAACGGCTCGAACACCTTGCCGAGTGTGTCCGGGTCCATGCCTGTGCCGGTGTCCACCACCTCCACCACGGCGCGCTCCGGTTCGCCGTTCTCGGCAACCCGCCGGACGATCAGCCGCAGCTGTCCCCCGTCGGGCATCGCGTCGCGGGCGTTGGTCGCGAGGTTGGCGAGGATGTGGATCATGGCGTTCGAATCGAGGTTGACGGGCACGGCCTCGCGCGGCAGATCGGCGGATATCGCGATCGTCGCCGAAACCAACCGCCGCAGCACGCTCACGGCCTCTTGCACCTCCGTGCGCAGATCCGTGGGGCGGAGCTTCAGCTCCTCGAGCCTGCTGAAGATCAGCAGCCGCCGCGTGATGGTCGCCCCGCGCTCGGCGGCGCGTAGCAGCTCCGCCACATCGGCCTGCAGCTCGCCTGCTTCCGGCGGCAGGCGCGAGCGGATCGCCTCGCCCACGGTGCTCATCACGGTGAGGATGTTGCGGAAGTCGTGCGCGATGCCGCCCGCCACCTGACCGAGCACCTCCATCTTCTGCGCCTGCCGGAGCTGTGCTTCCAGCCGCCGCTGCCGCGTCACGTCCACCAGCACCGCGACGACGCCGACGTGCCGGCCGCCATCGGTCAGCGGCGCCGCCGACACGATCGCCTCGATCCATGAGCCGTCCTTGCGCCGGAGCCGCGCGTCCGAGTCCGCCAGGCGCTCGCCCTGCCGCACCCGCCCGACCCACGAAGGCCCGGTCCCGTCCTCACCCTGCCACGGAATCGGCTTCCCCAGGATGTCCGCTTCACTCCACCCCAGGAGACGCTCGGCTTCCGCGTTCCAGGACACCACCTCGTCCTCACCCCCGACCACCACGATTCCCACCGGCGCTTCCCGAGCGATCGCCTCGAGCAGCCGCTCGCGCGCGGCGAGGGCGGCGCTCGAGCGCCGCACGGCTCCGGACCAGTACCACAGGCCGGCGCAGAACACCGCCCCTGCGCTCAGGAGCAGCCCCACGGCCCTCAGGATATCGCCTGGCGCGAGCCGCTCGGGATGCGAGACGGCGAGATGCAGCACGTCGCCGGACGCCACCACGCACAGCGTTGCGATGGCCACGCAGACGAGCGCGACGCCCAGCGCACCGCGTGGCACCCCGGCACGCTCGGCGGCACGCCGAGCAGCCCGGCCATGCAGCCGAGCAGCGGCGTGCCCAAGATCCGCGGCCATGACCGGGATGGACGGACTCGGCACGTGAGACACAACGCCTAGGCTCGGCTGTTCGGCGCGATTCCACAAGCTGCTAGTGGTAGCAGCCCACGACCTGCTAGTGGTAGCAGTGCACGACCTGCTACTGGTAGCAGTGCATGACCTGCTACTGGTAGCAGTCGCGTTTTGCAACTCTTGCAGGCGCTGGCACTTGGCACCAGAGTTGAGCACGTCCTTCCCCAGGAGACCCCATCAATGCCTCTGCCTCCCAAGCGTGACCATCGCATCACCCTGGCTGACGCCGCGCAATTCACACGTCGTCACCGCGATGCCGCCGGCCCGAAAGGCGAGCGCGGCGGGATGTTCGCGCGCGCCGCGGTCGAGGAGCTGCTGCTGCAGCCGGGCTGCGCAGCCATGCGCTTCTACTACGGCCGCCGGGAAGACGGCGCCTCGGCGCTGGTGCTGGTCGGGGTGGATGAGGGCGGCAACGACATGACCGACGGCGACGTGCTCGACCTCCACTATCCCTGTCCGCCCTTCTGCGGCAGCCCGAGCCAGCTGAGCCCCTGAGCCGGTGCCGCCCAGGCCACCCTGGATCCTGCATGCGGCGGCCGCCTCACAGCTGCTGCCGCCGCTGCTCGGCGTCGCATGGGGTCGGCTCGTCACCGCCCCGCGTCGCTGGGTGACTGCCTGGTGCCTGTTGCAGGCGGCCAGTGACGGCATCTCCCTCGCCCTCGGGAGCCGGGGTCACAACAACCTCTGGGTGAGCTACCTGTTCATGCCGCTCGGCGGAGCCGTGGCACTGTGGGCTCTGTCGTGCTGGCACCGCGGTGCGACCGGCCGGCTCGCGCTCCGCATCGCGATCCCCCTGTTCGTGCTGGTCAGCGCGGGCCTCACGCTCGGCGTGGACGACCCGCGGATGTACAGCTTGATCACGGCGCCATTTCACGCGCTCGTCCTGTTCTTCGCGGCGCTCTGGACCTTCATGACGCGCAGCCTCGCCGAGCGCGGGCGGCTGCTGCGCCAGGACTGGTTCTGGATCCTGGGCGGCATCATGTTGTTCACCGGCACGGCCACGGCGCAGCAACCCCTCGCCTGGTATCTTGTACGCGTCGGCCGCGGGGATCTGCTTCTGTCCGCGTTCAACCTGAAAGCCATCGTGGACATTCTCGCGTTCGCCGCCATCACCCGGGGAGTGCTGTGCCCGCTGCCGCCGAAGCGCTCTGGTGGGGCTTTCTCGCCACCGTCCTCGCCGTTGGCGTCCTCGTCGGCGCCCTCGGCCTCGCCGTAGTGGTGGCCCAGCGCCGGCTCCTGAGCCTGCACCGCAGCTACGGTCAACGCCTGCTCGCGGCGCAAGACGAGGAGCGCGCCCACGTGGCGCGCGAGGTGCACGACGACGCCATCCAGCGCCTGGCGCTCTTGTCCCACGAGCTGCACGAGTTACAACGCTCCGGGCCGAGCCTCTCCGGAGGCCAGCTCCATCACCTTTCGGGGATCCTCGGCGAGGTGGAGGACATGGCGGTCTCCTTGCGGCGGCTGGCCCATCGGCTGCATCCCACCCTGATCGGGCAGGTCGGGCTCGCCCCGGCGCTCGAGCAGCTCGCCGAGGAGCTGCTCCGGACCTCGGGGCTCACGGTGCACCTCAACCTGCCGGCGGCCCCGACGAGCCTCTCGGATGAGGCGAGCCTCACGCTGTTCCGCACGGCGCAGGAAGCGCTCCGCAACGTGACGCGGCACGCCGGGGTGACGGAGGCCTGGCTCGGGCTTCACGAGAACGCCCGGGGGATCGAGTTGGTCGTCGAGGACCGGGGACGCGGGTTTGCCAGGGCGGCGGGCCGCCGGACCGGGGGCATTGGACTCATCGGCATCGAGGAGCGCGCCCAGTTGGTGGGCGGCGAGGCAAGCATCGAGAGCCGGCCGGGCCGAGGGACGACCGTCACGGTGTGCGTCCCGGCGGGCAAGGCGAACCCGTGAGAGCCAAACCACGCCTGCTGCTTGCCGAGGATCACGAGCTCTTCAGCGAGGGGCTGCGCGCGATGCTGGGAAAGGACTACACCGTGCTCGCGGTCGTGCGGGACGGGCGCGAGGTCATCGCCGCGGTGCATGAACACCGGCCTGACGTGCTGCTGCTCGACCTGTCGCTCCCGCACCGCACCGGCATGGACCTGCTCGGCGACTTGCAGGAGATCAGCTCCGCGCCGCGCGTGGTGGTGGTCACGATGCATGTGGACTCCGTCTTGGTGGACGCGGCCATCCGCCTCGGCGCCTCCGCCTTCGTGCCGAAGGACGCCTCGCTCGACGAGCTCCGCACCGCCATCGAGGAAGTCCTCGAGGGGCGACGTTACCTCTCGCCCCGTCTGCCGCGTCGTGTCCGGCGCGGTCCCGAGATCGATCGGCTGGGGTTCAGCCGGCTCACGCCGCGCCAGCAGGCCATCGTGCGGATGATCGGACAGGGCATGACCACGGAGCAGATGGCGGCCACCCTGGGCCTGAGCGCGTACACCATCCATCACCACCGCAAGGCCATCCGGCGACAGATCGGGCTCGACAGCGACTGGGCCATGCTGCGCTACGCCATCCTCGTCGGCCTGGGCGACGAGCCGGAGCCGCCCGCGCCGGAGCCGAAGGGCTAGCGGACCGAGACTGCGCACGGTACCGCGAGGCACCCTCCTTCCGACGCCGCCCGCCCACCGCGTACATTCCCGCCGCTCCCCAACCGCAGGATGGTCCATCATGCTCCGCCGCCTGGCGCTCGCGCTCTGCTCCCTCGCGATCTGCGTCGCTCCCGCCACCGCTCAGCGCGGTTCCGCTGCGGGCTTCTCGGTTGCCCAGGTCCGCTCCTACCCGTTCCCCAACGAGCTGACCGCCGCCGCCACCGGCTCGCGCATCGCGTGGGCGATGAACGAGCAGGGCCTCCGCAACGTCTACGTGGCCGAGGGACCCGAGTTCGCCGCGCGCCGCCTCACCGGCTACCTCGCCGACGACGGCCAGGAGCTTTCGAGTGTCAGCCTCTCGGCCGACGGACGGTGGGTCGTGTACGTACGGGGCGGCGACCACGGCGCCAACTGGGACGACGCTCTGCCGGTGAACGTGACCGCCAGCCCCACTCCACCCAAGGTGCAGATCCTGGCCGTCCCGTTCGACGGCGGCGAGCCCGGAGTGATCGGCGACGGGGACGAGCCCACGATCTCCCCCAGGGGCGACATCGTGGCGTTCATCAAGGGCGGCCAGATCTGGGCGGTGGCGCTCGACGGCTCCGTGCCCGCCAAGGCGATCGTCACCGACCGCGGGAGCAACGGCGATCTCCAGTGGTCCCCCGACGGCGCGCGCCTGGCATTCATGTCGGGCCGCGGGGACCACGCGTACGTCGGCGTCTACACCAACGACGCGACGCCGCTCCGCTGGCTCGCCCCCTCGTTCGCGCGCGACGGCTCGCCCCGCTGGTCGCCCGACGGTACTCGGATCGCCTTCATCCGGACGTCCGGCGCGGGCGGCGCACCCGACTCCCTGCTCGTCCAGCGTCACCGCCCGTGGGAGATCTGGACGGCCGACGTGGCCACCGGCGACGCGCGGCGCCTGTGGAAGGCGCCGGAAACGCTGCGCGGCTCGGTGCCGTCGACGCAGGGTGGGACCAACCTGCATTGGGCCGCCGGCGGGCGGATCGTGTTCCTGTCCTACCAGGACGGCTGGCCGCATCTCTACTCGATCGCGGACTCGGGCGGCGATCCGCTGCTGCTCACGCCCGGCGACTTCATGGCCGAGTACATCTCGCTGAGTCCCGACGGCCGCTGGCTGGTGTTCGCCGCCAACGCGGGGAGCGACCGGCTCGACATCGACCGGCGGCACGTGGTGAAGGTGCCGGTGGACCGCGCGAGCCCCAAGGTCATGACGCCGGGTACGGGACTGGAGTGGACGCCGGTCGTCACCGGTGACGGCAAGACGATGGCGTTCATCGGCGCCACGGCCCAGCGCCCGCCGCTCGTCAGCGTGATGCCGTTGGACGGCGGCGCGCAGCGCACGCTCGCCGCCGACCGGATCCCGGCCGACTTCCCGACCGCGCAGCTCGTGACCCCGACCCAGGTCGTCTTCCGCGCGCCGGACGGCGTCACCGTCCACGCCCAGCTGTTCGAGCGGCCCGGCGGCCCGGCCCGGAAGCCCGCCGTGATTTTCGTGCACGGCGGGCCGCCGCGGCAGATGCTGTTGGGCTGGCACTACTCGGACTACTACGCGAACTGCTACGCGATGAATCAGTACCTCGCGAGCCGCGGGTTCGTGGTGCTGTCGGTGAACTACCGGCTCGGCATCGGCTATGGCTACGAATTCCACCAGCCGCCGGAAACCGGCGCGCGCGGCGCGGCCGAGTATCAGGACGTCAAGGCGGGAGCGGAATACCTGCGCACGCTCTCCCACGTGGATCCCGCGCGGATCGGGATCTACGGCGGGTCGTACGGCGGGTTCCTCACGGCGATGGCGCTGGCGCGGAACTCCGACCTGTTCGCCGCCGGCGTGGACCTGCACGGCGTGCACGACTGGACCGCGGAGCGGGCGCGCGGCATGCTGAACCGCGAGCGCTACGAGGAGCCGGCCGACCTCGCGCGTGCGCTGGCGGTCGCCTGGCAGTCGTCACCGGTCTCCTCGATGGCGACGTGGCACTCACCGGTGCTGGTGATTCAGGGCGACGATGACCGCAACGTACGCTTCAGCCAGAGCGTGGACCTGGTGCGCCGCCTGGTTGCCGGGGGCATTCCGTTCGAGGCGCTGGCGATCCCGGGAGACACGCACCACTGGATGCGCTATCAGAACGCGGTGACGGTGGACTCGGCGACGGCGGCGTTCCTGGAGAAGACGTTAGCCGTTGGCCGTTAGCCGAGAGCCGTTCTGTCCTTGGTGATTCCCCGTCGGCTATCGGCCATCGGCTATCGGCCATCGGCTCATCCGCCGAACGCGTTGAGCCCTGTGATCGCCTGGCCGAGCACGAGCGTGTGAATGTCGTGCGTCCCCTCGTACGTGTACACGCTCTCGATGTTCGCCATGTGCCGCATCGACTGGTACTCGACCAGGATCCCGTTCGCCCCGAGCAGCCGGCGGGCCTCCCGCGCGCACTCGGCCGCCATACTCACGTTATTGCGCTTGGCGAGCGAGACCTGCTCGGGGGTCGCCGTGCCCCGATCCTTGAGCCGCCCGAGCTGCACGCAAAGCAGCTGCGCCTTCGTGATCTCGGTGAGCATCTCGGCGAGCCGGGCCTGCTGCAGCTGGAAGCCGCCGATCGGCCGGTCGAACTGGATGCGGTTCTTGGCGTAGCGCACCGCCTCGTCGAAACACGCCAGCGCCGCGCCCACCGCGCCCCACGCAATGCCGTAGCGCGCCTGCGTCAGGCAGCTGAGCGGTGACTTGAGCCCGCCGCTGTTGGGCAGCAGCGCGTCCTTCCCCACGTGGACGTCCTCGAGCACCAGCTCGCTCGTGTCGCTCGCCCGCAGACTCAGCTTGCCCTTCTGGTCCCTGGCGGTGAAGCCCTTCGTGTCCGTCGGGACGATGAATCCCCGGATTGCTTTCGCATCGTCCAGCGACCCGGTTTTGGCCCACACCACGGCGACGTCCGCCATCGAGCCGTTCGTGATCCACATCTTGGCGCCATTCAGCACCCAGCCGTCCTGCGTCGCCCGCGCCGTCGTGATCATCCCGGCGGGATTCGAGCCGTAGTCCGGCTCGGTCAGCCCGAAGCACCCCACCATCTCGCCGGACGCGAGCGGCGGCAGCCACCGCATCCGCTGGGCCTCGTCGCCGAACGTGAAGATCGGGTACATCACGAGGGCGCCCTGCACCGACGCGAACGAGCGGATCCCGGAATCGCCGCGCTCCAGCTCCTGCATGATCAGCCCGTAGGCGACGTTGTTGAGCCCGGCGCAGCCGTACTTCTCGGGCAGGTTCGCCCCGAGCAGGCCCAGCGCGCCGATCTGCGGCACCAGCTGCACGGGGAAGCCGCCCTCCAGGTATTGCTCGTTGATGATCGGCATCACGGCTTCGTCGACGAACCGGCGCACCGTGTCGCGCACCGCGCGCTCCTCCTCGCTGAGGAGCGACTCGACGTCGTAGAAATCCACTGCCTCGAACGCCATCAATCCTCCCGCTCGGGCGCCGCCCGCCGGGCGGCCGCCCATGCCACGCGGCGCCGCGCGGAGGGCTCCACACCCACCTCCCGCGCCTTGCGCCGGAATTCCGCTCCGTGGTTCAATGGCAGGCCCGACTCGACCTGCCACTGGTGCACCATCTCGTGCAACAGTGTCTTCCCGATCTCGTCCCAGCCGTCGCGCCGGAGGTGGCGCCGGCTGAACCCGATCTCGACGGGGCCGCCCCGGGACTCGCGCAGCGTCACGTCGGCCAGCCGCACCCGCATCCGATCCGACAGCCGGAACCGCGGCGAGGCCAGGCGCCCGTCGAAGTGCCGCCGGTTGAGCTCCCGGTGCAGCGCCAGGAGCGCGGCCACGATCCGGCCGTCACCGGGCCGTGGGCGCGTGCGGCGCCGCCGCGCCGGACGCGCCGCAACGTACTCATGCACCGGAAACGCGAGCAACTCGCGCGCGACCTCGCGCCGGGACCGTCGCCGGCCCCGCACGAACGTCGCCACGGCCCGCAGCACGCGGTCGGGGGCATACGCGAAGCCGCGCTGGATCCTCAGCACGCCGCGCCGCACGGTCACCAGCACCGCCCGGTTCTCGTGTACCACGATCCGGGCGACGCCCTCGAGCCCGGCCTCCGCGAGCCGCCGTTCGAGCAGCGCCGCGTCCGCCGCCCGGGCGGCGTCAACCGACCGGGGCAGCGGGCTGGCGCGCGTCCGGTCGCCGCGCGAACTGGTGCCGGTCCGAGCGCCGGAACACGCCATGCGCGCGATCCCAGCGGTACTGCTCCACGTGCGTCGCCGCGTCCTCGATCACGATGCGGAAGAACACCGACGGCCGCTGACCGCGCGCGCGCGTCGACAGCGTCCCGGCGCACGCCACCACCGTGTGCTCCAGCGTCCCCACCTGCTCCTGGTGATCGTGGCCGCAGAGCACCAGGTCGGCCCCGCAGGCGGCGATGCGCCGCTGCGCCTGGCGCCACCGCGCCAGGCCCATGCGCCGCGACAGCTCGCCGCGCAGCACGTTGTGGTGCAACACCAGGATGCGGGCCTGCTCGGGCCGCGCGCGCGCGAACGCCGCCGCCGCCCGCCGGATCTCGCTCCGGGGCAGGTGTCCCTTGACCGCGATGTCCCGCAGCCGCGGCGTGAGCGATCCCCACGCCACCCCGTGCGACGTCAGCACGCCCGCGACCAGCGCCTGCGGCAGATCGAGCGTCGGCGCCAGCGTCGGCCCGAAGTAACGCCGGTACTTGGCGTACTTGGCCGCCCCCCCCAGCGGGACGAACGGCCGCCACCACCACTGCACGTCGTGATTGCCGGGCATCACATAGACCGGGGCGGCCCGCTCCAGGGCGCGCACGTGGGCGCGCGCGCGCTGAAACTCGCCGTGCCGCGCGCGCTGGCTGAGATCGCCCGACAGGACGACCAGATTCGGCTCCAGATCGGGCACCAAGGCCTCCACCGCCTCGATCTGCGCGATGTCCGCGACGCCGCCGAAGTGGACGTCCGCGAGGTGCACCAGACTGAAGCTCATCGCCGCTCCGCTACCGGGTCAGGAACCACTCGCGCGCCACCCGCTGGACCACCCGTCGCACGATCAGGAACCAGATGACCGTGGCCGTCGCCCCCACCATCCGGGCGGTGCGGTCGACCGGCAGCGCCGTCATCGCGTAGAGGCCGAACAGCAATGTCGTGCCGAGGCTCACCCATCGCGCCACCCGGGCCGCGCGGCCGTCGATCTCGCGCCGGCACGCGGCGCAGAGCTCGCCCAGCAGCAGGTCTACCTCGCGGTGGCAGCGCGGGCACTCGCGCTCACGCAAGCCGCCGAACGACGGCGACAGCGAGCTCGTTCGTCGTAGCATGGCTCCCCAGATTCCGCGTCCAGGTCCCAGTGCCGCGCGGCATGATCGCGCCGCCCGGGATCGGCGTGACGGCGTGGGTCACGGCAGCGCGGGGGTGAGCGTCTTGAACGCCGCGATCAGCGCGGCCCAGGGATCGGCGCCCTCCGCGTTGGCCACCGTCCACCAGCCGATCTGTCCGCTCCGCACGTCCGCCAGCACCACCGTGAGCTCCGCGCGCGCGCGCCCCTCCGGGGTGCGCACGTACACCAGGGCGGCCGGGACGAACGCGTAGCGCCCCCCGGCCACCGCGTTGAGCTGGCGCATCTGACTGCGCAACGGGTCGGGGATCACCTTCAGGCCGCGAGCGCGCAGCAGGGCGGTGCCGATCCGATCGGGGTCGGCGAGCAGCCCCGGTGCCCGCGCCGCGGCGTGCCGCAGCGCCGGCGGCAGGATCCACGAAACCTCCGGCGAGCGCTCCGCGAGCAGCGCCGCGATGATGCTGTCGGCCCGCGCGAGCGCGTCGCGGTGGGGGGTCAGCGCCGCCTCCCAGCCCAGCGCCGCGTCCGCCGAGAGCAGCGTGAGCGGGTAGACCGGGACGTCCTGGCCGGCGATCCCCGCCGTCGGCAGCGGCAGCGCGGCGACGGGGGCGGCGTTCTCGGGTGGCTGCTTGGCGCCGCAGGCGACCGTCAGGAGGAGACAGGACAGCGCGATGACGCTCGAGCGAGGCGCCATGAAACGTCCGTTGCTGAGGAAGGCGGCTCCCGCCGCACCGCGCGGGGCGGGCGGACGGGGGCGGCGGTCAGACGATGCTCAGTCCGCCGTCGACAAAGATAACCTGTCCCGTGATGTGCCGGGCTTCCGGCGAGCAGAGAAATACGACCACGCTGCCGACGTCTTCCGGCTCGGCAAGCCGGCCCAGCACCGAGTTCTTCTTTGCCCGGTCCACCACGTCCTCCGGCAGCGCTTCCAGCGCCTCGGTCCGGACGTAGCCCGGCGCCACCGCGTTGACGTTCACATTGGAGGGCCCGAGCTCGATCGCGGCCGAACGCGTGAGGCCGATCAGGGCGGCCTTGCTCGCCGCGTACGCCGCGACGCCGAAGCTCGGGTGGAACGCCTGGATCGACGCGATGTTCACGATCTTCCCGCCGCGCTGCGCCCGGAACAGGCGTGCGACCGCCTGGATGCAGTGAAACGCACCCGTGATGTTCGTGTCCATCACGTCACGCCAGTGCTCCGAGGAGAGGCGCCACATCGCGGCGTCGCGCGTGATCCCCGCGTTGTTCACCAGGCAATGCACCCCGCCCAGCTCGGCCTTCACGCGATGCACGAACCGCTCGACGGCGTCCTGGTCGCGGACGTCGCACCGCTCGGAATACACCGAGACGCCGAACGCCCGGAGCGCCGTCTCCGTGAGCAGCGCCTGCTCGACGATGTCCCGTCCCGGAAGATCGATGTAGTTGAACGCGACGTTCGTGCCGCCCCGGGCGAACTCGAGCGCCACGGCGCGCCCGATGCCGGTCGCGCCCCCGGTCACGATCGCCGTGTTGCCCCGGGTGCCGCCGCTCGCGAGCGGCGCGCGCTGCGTCTGCGGGAGCGGCGCGAGCGCCGCGCCGCTCTCACGACCCCGCGGCCTGGCGAGCCACTCGGAATCCTGCGGGTTGAACGGGATGATGACCACCGGGAGTAGGCCGGGACAAGGTACGCCGCGCCGGGCCCGGCGGCAACCCGCGTGCCTGCGACCCGCTACCCGGCGGCGCGCCTCGGCGGGCCGGTCACGGCGAGCCCCGCCAGCGCCAGCAGCCCACCGGCGGCCCCGCTGGCGAGCAGCGCCGCGGTCCCGCCACGCCACTCGTACAGCGCGCCGAGCGCGAGCCCGCCGGGCAGCGCGGCCAGGCCCACCCCGGCATGGTACAGACCGAACCGCCGCCCCCGCGTGGCGCGGCCACCCCACGCCGCCACGAACATGCGCTCGGGCGATTCCGTCGCCGCCGCCACCAGGCCGTAGCCGAGCAGCCAGGCACCGGCCGCGACGGGCGACACCGTGAGCGCGAGTCCCACGCACACCACCGCATACGCCGCCCAGCCTCCCAGCATCGTACGCGCCGGCCCGATCCGGTCGGCAAGCCGGCCGCCCGGGTAGCTGGCGGCCGATCGCACGACGTGGAGCATGGCCCACACCACGGGAATCACGGCGACCGGTATGCCGCGCTCCTGGAGGCGCAGCAGAAACAGCGTCTCGGGCAGGCGCGTGAACGCGAACAGCAGGATCAGGGCGACGAGCGGCGCCGGGGGGGCGCCGGTGGGCATCGGGCTCGCGGCGGGCGGTGGCTCGGGCGCCGCGAGGGCCGGCGTCCGCCGCAGCGCGAGAACCGCCACGAGCACCGCGACGACGCCCGGCACGACGCTCCAGGTGATCACGCGGCGCGGGGTCCAGGCCAGCAGGGCGATGAGCGCGGTCGCCACCAGCGGCCCGATCATCGCCCCCGCGTGGTCCATCGCCCGGTGGTATCCGAACGCCCGCCCGCGTTGCCCGCTGTCCACGGCGTCCGCGATGACCGTGTCGCGCGGCGGGTTGCGCGCCCCTTTCCCCATCCGGTCGGCGGCGCGCAGGGCCACGACCTGCCAGGCTGCGGCGCTCAGCCCCACCAGCGGCCTGGTCACGGCGGCCACCGCGTAGCCGGCGACGATCAGTGGCCGGCGCCAGGCCCGCCGCTCACCCAGCCGGCCGGCCGCGATCTTCACCACCGCCGACACCGCGTCCGCGATCCCGTCGAGCGCGCCGAGCGCGAGCGCCCCGCCGCCCAGCCCGCGCGTCACGAATGCGGGCAGCAGGGGGTACACCATCTCGCTCGCGAGATCGTTGAACAGCGAGACAGCCCCGAGCGCTTTCACCACCGGCGGCAGCTTGCCCTCGGCGGCCGGCCCCACCGACTCAGCCACCGAGGCCGAGCCCCCAGCGCATCAGGCTGACCGGCAGCCCGCCATACGCGAGCACCGACTCGTGGAACCGGCGCAGCGAGTAGTCCGGACCCGCCGCGCGCCGGAAGTCGTCACGCAGGGCCCGGAGCTCCCGCCGGCCCACCGCGTACGCCATCTGGTAGGCGGGCGTCGCACAGGTGCGCCGGACCTCCGCCTCCGCATGGGCGCGGGAGTAGTGCAGCCGCTGCTCGATCAGGCGCACGCCGTCCGCGAAGCTCACGCGCCCGGTGTGAATGCCGACGTCGAGCACGATCCGCAGCGCCCGCCACAGCAGCGCGGCGCGCTGGCAGAGGCGTTCCGCCGCGGAGCGGTAGAACCCCTCCTCGCCCATCATGTCTTCGCAGTACAGCGCCCAGCCTTCCACCGTCACCGGGGTGAACAGGAACCGCCGGGTGAGGCGCGGACTCCCATGCGCGGTGAGGAAGTGGAGGTGATGCCCGGGGTACCCCTCGTGCAGGGCCGTTGCGGGGATCTCGTGCGTGCAGTGATCCCTCAGCCCGTGGTCTGCCCCATTGCCACTTCCCACCGGCGGGGTGACGAAAAACCGTCCCGTCCGGTCCGCGGAGCAGGCTCCGGGCGGCAGGTACGCCGCGAGCGGGATCACCGGCCGCAGGTACCCCGGGGTCGCCACGACCGCGAGCGGACCGTCCGGCAGCGGCATCAGCCCGCGCTGCGCAACGAACGCGTGCGCCCGCTGCATCTCGGACGCGTACGCCGCCACCAGCCCGTCGGCCGTCGGGTGGTCGTCGCGCAGGCGGTCCAGCACGTCCAGCCAGTGAGCGCCCGGCGTGATGGCGTCCGCCAGGGTCGCGAGCTCGTCCTCGACTTGCTCGACCAGGCGCGATCCGTAACGCAGCAGCTCGGTCGCCGTGGCCTGCACCGCGTGCTGGAAGTGCAGCCGGAAGTTGAACGCGTCCTCGCCGATCGCGAACCCGTCGGCCGGCGCGCCCTCGCGGAGCGGCCCCGCAAGCTGCGCGGCGAACGCCGCGAGCCCGTCCCGCGCGGCCCCGCACGCGGCCGCGACGTCGAGCTCCGGCCCGCCGGGGAACGCCGCCTCGATCTCGTCCACCAGCGGCGCTCCGGCCTGCACCATGTGCTGCGCCGTCTCGACGAACACCAGCGGACAGCCGGCCAGCGTGGCGCGCGCCTCGTCGAAGAACGCCGGCACGGCGCGCAGCCGCGCCGCGGCGGCGCGTGCCCGCGCGTCCGCCGGGCGATCGCTCAGCAGCAGCATCTGATGCAGGCCTTCCAGCACGTGCGCCACCCAGTAGCCCGGGTCCCGCACGTGTGGCTGCTCCTGCACGAGGCGGTGGACCGCCACGCGGATCTCGTTGAGCAGCGCCGTGCGGTCGATCTCGTCCTCGAGCGCATCCAGCTCGAGCTCCTCGACCGCGCCCATCAGCGAGCGCAAGGCCGCCACGTGCTGCCCCGCGCTCTCCACGGAGAACGAGCCGAGCCGTCCGTCGTGCTCGGCCCGGCCCGCCGCCGAGCCGTCCACCGGGTCCAGGTGCCAGCGGAGGTCGAGGTACGACGCGACGAGCGCGCGCAGCGGCTCAGGCTCGGTCACGGGGCCTCCGTGGCGTCAGTCGCCGCAACGAGGCTCCGACGCTCCAGCAGCAGGGTGTCCCGCCACCGCCCGCCCAGCCGCGCGATGCGCTCACGCTGGCCCACCAGGCGGAAGCCCGCGCCCTCGTGCAGCGCCACGCTCGCGGCGTTCTCCGGGAACACGATCGCCTGCAGCGTCCAGATGCCCTCCGCCTCGGAGGCCGCGATCAGCCCGCCGAGCAGCGCGCGGCCGATCCCCCGGGCGCGATACGCGGCCCCGACGTAGATGCTCACCTCCGCCACCCCGGCGTACGCCGCCCGTGGCGACACCCGCGCGAGGGCGGCCCACCCGGCGACCGCGCTGTCCACGACGGCCACCAGCCGGCAGTCCCGCCGGTGCGCCGCGTCCCAGTCCTTCCAATCGGGCACCGCGGTCTCGAACGTTGCCTGCCCGGTCTCGATCCCCTCCTGGAGGATCGCCCGCACCGCCTCCCAGTGCCGGATGTCGAGTCCCACGATCTCGAGCGCGCTCATTCCTCCTCGTCCCCTTCGCCCCGCACCCCCTCGATCCCTTCGCGCAGCAGCCACGGGACCATGAGTAAGCCGGTGACCGGGTCCGCCCACCACCACCCGAGGGCCAGGTTGGCACCGAGTCCAACGAGCAGGCAGAACGACAGGTACGAGCACGCGAGCGTCTCCTTCGCCTCCGCAACGAGCGCACGGCTCCCGAGGGCGCGCGCCACGCGCAGCTTGCCCCAGGCCACCGACGGCATCACGACGAGCGAAGCCACGGCCAATGCCACGCCGATCGGGCTGCCGCCCGGAGGTATCGCCTGCCACAGCGTCCGCGCCGCCTGGGCGGTCACGTACACTGCCAGAGCGAAGAACGTGACGCCCACGAACCGCCGCACGCGGCGCTCGGTTCGCTCGACGTCCTCGGCGGCCGCGCCCCGCGCCTCCACGCCCATCCGCCACAGCACCACCGCGCCGGCGGCCAGCTCGATCACGCTGTCGAGCCCGAATCCGAACAGCGCGATGCTGCCCGCTTCGGCGCCGGCCCAGAGCGCGATCAGCGCTTCCGCGGCGTTGTAGGCCATGGTGCCGGCAACGAGCCACAGGGCCCGTCGGACCCACACCGCCCGGGACCGCGCCGCCGCGTCTGCCGGCACTAGACGGCGCCGACCCGGGACACCTGCTCCGCCAGCGCGGCCGCGGTCACGTCCCAGTGCGTCGCCGACCACACGGCGCGCCCCTCGCGGATCACGATCGCCTGCGGCGAGGCGTGGCGCACGCCCAGTCGGGCGGTGATTGCGTCGGACGCGGCGCGCTGCGTGAGGACATCCACCTGGAACACCGGGATGTCCGGGTGCGCCGCGGCGAAACGCTGCACTTCATCGAGCGCCGCCACGCAGCTGCCGCAGCGCGGGCTGTGCTTGTAGAGCACGGCAACCGCGCGGGTCGCCACGGCAGCGTCGACGGCGGCGACCCCCGTGATCGGCACGATCATCGTGCCGGCGCCGCTTCGTCCCGGGCCACCACCATGCCCCGCAGCTCCTGCCGCTCGATCACGGCGTCGTCCCCGACCAGGCAGTGCTCGACGGTGCTGCCCACGATCCGCGCCCGCTCCCCCACGATCGCGTGGCGCACCGTGCTGCCACGTATCGTGGCCCCGGCATCGACCGTGACGTTCGGACCGAGCACGCAGTCCGCGAGCGTCACGCCCGCGGCGATCCGCACCGGGGCCACGACCTCGACCCCCGGTCGCGCCGGCGGGACGAGCGCCCGCTCGGTGCGCAGCAGGTGGCGATTGGTCTCCAGCAGCGTCTCCACCTTGCCGCAGTCGTACCAGCCTGACACTTCCGCCACGCGGATCCGGCGACCGCGGTCGATCATGTACTGGAACGCGTCGGTGAGGAACCATTCCCCCTTGTGCGGCGGCCGCGCGAGCGTCCAGTGCACCCCCTCGTACAGGGTCCGCCAATCGCGCACGTAGTACAGGCCGATGTTCGCGAGACGGGAAATCGGCTCGGTCGGCTTCTCCACGATCCGGGTCATGTAGCCGTCCCGATCGGTGACGACCACCCCGAACCGCTGGTAGTCCTCCACCTCCTTGGCCCAGATGATGCCGTCCGCGTCGTCCCGCGTGATCCGCGAGAGATCCGCGTCGAACAGCGTGTCCACGAAGACGATCAGGACCGGCCCATCCACGTACGGCTCGGCCAGCGCGACGGCGCCGGCGGTCCCGTCCTGTACGCGCTGCTCGATGAAGCGCGCGGGCTGGCGGTAGTGCGTCCGCACGTACGCCTCGACCTGCTCCTTGAGGTGTCCTGTGATGCAGATCAGCTCCTCGACGTCGAGCCCGTCGAGCGTGTCCATCACGTAGTCCATCACCGGGCGACCGGCCACGCGGATCAGCGGCTTCGGCACGTGGCGGGTCAGCGGCAGCAGGCGCGTCCCCTTGCCGGCGAGCGGAATGATGACCTTCACCTAGGCCCTCCCGTACCGATCCTGCAGCCGCACGACGTCGTCCAGCTCCGGCGTGGACGCCTCGAGCAGATCGGCGGTCGTCACGGCTTCCATCTGATGCACCGTGTGCGGCGTGACGTGATAGGCGTCCCCCTCCCGCATCGGCACCTCGCGCACCTCCCCCCTGCCCCCTTCCTGGACCCGGAAGATGATCTCCCCCCGCAGGACGTAGATGGTCTCGTCTTTCTTCTGATGGTACTGCAGGCTCAGCAGGTGCCCCGCCTCGATGTGCAGGATCTTGCCCACGTACCGCTCGGTCCGGGCCCACACCAGCTCGTGGCCCCACGGCTTCTCGACCCGATAGGGTGTCTCCATCAGCGCTCCTCCAGGCGATGCAGCGTGAGCGACGGCGGCATGGTCACGCACTCCCGCACGCACACGCCGCAGCCGACGCACCCCTCCACCTTGATCACCGGTCGCCCCGCGCCGTCCAGCGCGATGGCGTGCTCACCCACGGGGCAGGCCCGCGCGCACACGCCGCACGGCGTGCCGTGAAACACGATGCACCGCTCGGGCAGCAGCTCGAGCCGGCCGAGACGATAGCCCTCCCAGAGCCGCTCCGGAACGACGAGGGCGCCGGTCGGGCACGCCGCCGCGCACGGCATGTCGGCGCAGACCGTGCACGCTGCCCGCCTGGGCTCGATCATCGGCGTGCCGGCGGCGAGCCCGGCGGCGGGCGGTGCCTTCAGAATCGCATGGGCCGGGCACACTTCAGCACAGAGGTCGCAGCGCGTGCAGAGCGAGAGGAACGAGATCTCCTCCACCGCACCCGGCGGCCGGAAGTACCGTTCCACCACGACCCGCCGCTCCGTCCGCTCGGCCAACTCCCGCGCGAGCCGTCCCAAGGTCGCACGGAAGAAATCCCTGCGATTGCCGTCTGCGTTGATCATGGGGCGAATGAGCGAATAGGGTGAACGGCCGAACGCGTGAAAAGTAGCGGGTTTGCGCCCCCCCTGCCCCCCCGCCGCCGCCACCGCCCCTGCCGCCCCCGCCACTCCTCCATCGCTGCTTCTCTGCCCCCTCTCCCCCCGGTCTCCTGCTACCTTACGGGTCATGTTGCTCCCGCTCGTGCTGCTGCTGCAGCTGCAGATCCCGCAGCCTGTCGGCTACGTCAACGACTTCGCCGGGCTGATCCGGCCGGAGATCGCGCAGCGCATGGCCGCGGTGATCGACGAGGTCCGCGCCAAGTCCGGGGGCCAGATCGTCGTCGTGACGGTGCGGGATCTCCAGGGACGCACCTCGATCGATCTGGCAATGCAGATCGGCCGGGCGTGGCGGGTCGGCGCGCGCGGCGGACCCGGCGACCGGGCGCGGAACGCCGGCGTCGTCCTGCTGTTCAAGCCCGGGGAGCGCCCAGGCGACGGCCGGTCGGAGGTCGCGATTGCGACGGGACTCGGCACCGAGGGCTTCATCACCGACGCGCGGGCGGGCCAGATCCGCGACGCGATCGGCCAGGCGGCGGTGCGGGCCGGCGCGTACGACGCGGGGCTGCTGGTCGGCGTCCAGCTGCTCGCCGAATCCTACGCGCGGGAGTTCGGGTTCGCCCTCACCGGCGCGGCAACGCCGCCGCCGGCGCCCCGCCCTCCCAGCGCCCCCATCGGGCCGGGCGTCATGCTCGCCCTCTTCATCGCGTTCATGTTCCTGCGGGCGCTCGCCGCGTCGGCGGCGGGAGGGCGGTACCGCCGGCGCGGCAGTGGACTCAGCTGGCTGCTGTGGGCGCTGATCGCGAGCAGCGGCCGGGGCCGGGGCGGCGGCTGGGGTGGGTTCGGCGGGGGCGGCTTCGGGGGAGGCGGGGGAGGCGGCGGATTCGGTGGCTTCGGGGGCGGGGGTGGGTTCGGTGGTGGCGGCGCAAGCGGGAGATTCTGACATGGCGCAAGACCGTCTGCGGGACCTCGACAAGCGGCTCGATGCGTTCGCGACCGACCTGGAGCGCGCGGCCGGTGACAACCTGCGCTCGCTCGTGCTCTACGGCTCCGCCGTTCGGGGCAACGTCGGGCCCGGCTCCGACGTGAACCTGTTGCTGCTTCTCGGAGACGCCTCCGCCGCCGCGCTGCGCCTGCTGGGCCCGGCGGTGCGCCAGTGGGTCAAGTCGGGCGAGCCGCCGCCGCTGATCTTCTCCGAGGCGAGCTGGCGCGCCTCGGCGGACGTCTTTCCCATCGAGATCGAAGACGTGCGGCAGCACCACCGGATCCTGCGCGGCGCCGACCCGGTGCAGGACCTCCCGACCTCGCGCGCCGATCTGCGCCGCGAGCTGGAGCGCGAGGCGCGCGGCAAGCAGATCCAGCTCTCCGCGCACTACGCGGCGGCGGCACCCGACGGCAAGGCTCTGGGGAACCTGATCACGGCATCCTGCAAGGCGTTCCTGGTGTTGTTCCGCACCGGGCTCAGGCTCGCGGGCCGCGACGCCCCGGCGCCGAACGCGCAGGTGGCGCGGCAGATCGCCGCGCTGTGCGGGTTCGGGGAGGACGCGCTGGCCTGGCCCCTCGCGCGCCTCGCCGGCACCAGGACGCCGGAGCTCGCGCCGTACGATCCGCTTGCGGCGCATTTCCTCGACGCGGTGACCGCGTTCGTGAACTTTGTCGACCGAGCCTAGCTCTCGAAGGAGTGCACCGATGAGACGAGTCGTGCTGCTGTGCGTCGCCGTCGCCCTGACGGGCTGCGGCTACAACCGCATCCAGACGCTGGACGAGCAGGTGAACGGCTACCGCAGCCAGATCGAGGTCCAGCTGCAGCGGCGCGCCGACCTCGTGCCCAACCTGGTGGAAGTCGTCAAAGGCTTCGCCAAGCAGGAGCTCGCGGTGTTCACCGAGCTCGCCAACGCCCGCGCGGCGGTGCACAGCGCCGTCGAAAGCGGCGACCTCAAGGCCATGGCGCAGTCCAATGCCTCGCTCGGCGCGTCGCTCGGACGGCTGATCGCGATCGCGGAAGACAACCCGGACATCAAGTCGAACGAGAACTTCCGGATGCTGCAGGACCAGCTCGAAGGGACCGAAAACCGCATTGCCGTGGCGCGCCAGGACTACAACGACGCCGTCCGGCAGTACAACGCCTACATTCGCGCGTTTCCGCAGGTGCTCACCGCCAAGGCGATCGGCGCCGGATCGCGCGAGTACTTCGAGGCGGAAGCCGGCGCCGCCGAGGCGCCCAAGGTCACGTTCTAGCGGCTACCGGATCGTGACGCCCTCGCGGTCCTCGATCCGCCGGATGACCTCCACGTGGTCGGCGGCGGGGTCGAGGATCGCGCGTGCCTCCTCGAGTGCGCGCTTCACCGCGGGATAGGTGTCCGACGCCACGCCGGCGTCCTGCAGCACGGCGAGCGCCACCCCCACGTCCTTGTCGAGCAGCGCCAGGGAAAACGTGCGGGGCCACGCGCCCGACAACACCCGCTCCGGGATGAGATTCTCCGTCACGTTGGAACGGCCGCTCGACGCGTTCAGCACCTCCACGGCGCGGCGTCCGGAGACTCCGAGCTTGACCAGCGCCGCCAGCCCCTCCCCGGCGGCCACGATGTTGAGCGCGAGCAGGGCGTTGTTCACCGCCTTGAGCGCGTGCCCGGCGCCCACCGGGCCGACGTGCTCGACCTTCCGGGCGTAGGCCTGGACGAACGGGCGCGCCCGTTCCACCCAGGCCGCGTCACCGCCCAGCATCACCGTGAGCGTGCCCTGCTCCGCCCCCGACGTGCCGCCGCTCACCGGGGCATCGACGAATCCCACACCCCGCTCCGCCAGCCACGCCGCGTTGGCTCGTGACCCGGCGGGGTCGCCGGACGTCGCGTCGATCAGCAGCTGTCCCGTTCGCCAGGCCCCGCCCGCAGCCTCGATCACCTCCCGCACCTCGCGGGTGGTCGGAAGGCACGTGATCACGACTCCGCACGCGCGCACCAACGCGGCAGGGCTCGGCGCCGCCGTCGCCCCATGCGCCGCCGCGAACGCCGTCGCCTTGCTCGCCGTCCGGTTCCACACCACCGCCGGGAACCGCTGTGCAACGTGCCGCGCCATCGGCGTCCCGATCGCTCCAAGCCCGATGAACCCCACCGTCTCCGCCATGCGTCCCCCCGTGAGTGAACAGCGCATCAACGACGAGCCCCGGGAAGCAATCCCCGGGGCTCATCGCTCCCCCTCTGCCCCTGCTGCCGCTTCTGCCGCCTCTGCCGCTCCGGCTCACCCCCCCAACATCTGTCGCCGCAGC
This sequence comes from uncultured Gemmatimonadales bacterium, assembly GCA_963771275.1. Classification (GTDB taxonomy): domain Bacteria; phylum Gemmatimonadota; class Gemmatimonadetes; order Gemmatimonadales; family GWC2-71-9; genus JAOTWJ01. The sequence continues at coordinate 1,775,631 of CAVYSW010000003.1, read as the reverse complement.
TGTTTCAGCTTGCGCCGCAGCGACCCGTCCATCACGCGGTCGCCGACCCGCAGCAGCACGCCACCCAGGAGCGCGGGATTCTCATGGAAGTGAGGCACCACGTCCTTGCCGAGGGCGGCGGCCAGACGGCGCCGGATCGCTTCCCTGAACTCGGCGTCTGCCGGCCGCGCGAGGGTGACACCGGCGTGGACGCGATTGAACTTGACGTCCGTCAGCAGCTGGTACTCACGGCTGATGGCGCCGAGCAGTCCCTGCCGCCCGCGCCGCACGACGGCGACCACGAACCGGACGAACCGGCTCGGCGCCCAGCCGGCCAGGGCCCGCTCGACGATGGCCATCTTGGTCGCCTTCGGCACCCGCGGCGAGTCGAGCGCCTGCCGCACGCGCTCGTCCGCCTCGACGGCTCCCACGAGCGCTTCGAGCGCCGCGGCGAACCGCTCCGTCTGATCACCCGGCTCAGCGGCCGCGAACAGCGCCTGGGCGTAGTTCCGGGCGATCGTCGGCTCCCTCAACGCTGCTCCTCGATCGACTGGAGATACGACTCCACCAGCTTACGGTCGGCCGACGCCGACAGCCGTTCGCCGATCAACCGCGACGCCGCCGCGAGCGACAGGTCCACCGCTTCGCGCCGCAACGCCGCGATCGCACGATCGCGCTCCGCCTGCAGCTCTTTCCGGGCGCGCTCGAGCACCTGCTCCTGCTCCTGCCGCGTGCGCGTCAGGATCTGCTCCCGCTCCTTCTCGGCCGCGACCTTGGCGTCCTGCAACAGCTGATGCGCGTCGTGGCGGGCACCGGCCAGCAGCTTCCGTTGCTCCTCCAGCAGCGCCTGTGCTTCCGCGTTCAGCCGCTCGGCGTCACTCAACTGGCGCGCGATCTTGCGCTCGCGCTCCTCGGTGGCCTTGAGGATCGCCGGCCACGCGAAGCGCTTGAGCACGAAGAACAGCAGGATGAAGACGATCCAGGTCCAGAAGAACAGGCCGAAGTTCACCTCGAACGGCGAGGAGAAGCCCGAGTCGCCCTCCTGGGTCGCGGCGAGCACCAGCCACATGGGCATCACCATGACCGCGCTACGCCAGCTTGAAGAGCAGCGCGAACACGAGCGAGATGATCGTGACCCCCTCGAGCAGCACCGCGATCACCAGCGTGGCGCCGCGGATCTCCGTACCCGCTTCCGGCTGCCGCGCCATCGCCTCGGCCGTCTGACCGCCGATCCGGCCCAGGCCGATGCCCGCGCCGATCAGGATCAACCCCAACCCCAGCCCCGCTCCCAGGAGCGCCAGCCCGTCGCCGATGCTCATCCCGGCGGCAGTCGCCGCCTGCGTCACCGAGTCCGCAGCCGCGCCCATGTGCGCGACCGTATCCTGCACCGCCTGCAAGACGCTCAGCATACTCGAAGCTCCCTCGTTCCGGCGGGAGATGACGTGCTCGTGTCGCGCTTCCCGCGCCCGGAACCGTCTCCCGGCGATCCCGTGCGATGGGTGACCCGCCCTCGGCCTCGGGCCGGCGGGCTTCTCCGGTCATTCGACCGGGTACGTACGGAGCGGCGCGAAGCGCCCGGGCCGCCCCTTATGTCCTTCTCCCTACCCCTCTGCCCCTCTCCTCTGCCTCTCCGCCCTTCCGCACCCTTGAGCCTTGACCATTGAGCATTCTGCCTTCTCAATGCTCGTGCTGCATCAGCCCGATGAACACGGCCGACAGCAGGGCGAACACGTACGCCTGCAGCAGCGCCACGAACAGCTCCAGGCACATCACGCCGACGACGAGCAACGCGGTGAGCCCACCGATGCCCCAGTTCCAGCCGTGCGCCCGGCCGAAAATGAAGATCACCCCGAACAGCGACAGGATCACGAAGTGCCCGGCCGTCATGTTGCCGAACAGACGGACGGCCAGCGCGAACGGCTTCACCAGTTTGCCGATCACCTCGATCGGCGCCATGATGATCGGCAGGGCCACGGCCCACGGCCCGGACAGCCCGGAGACCTGCGGGAAGATCGTATGCAGGTACCCTCTCGGGCCGAGCTTCACGAGCCCGCCGATCTCCACGACGCCGAGGGTGAGCAGGGCAAGGGCGCTGGTGACGGCCAGGTTCCCGGTCGGGGTCGCCGCGTGGGGGATCAGCCCCATCACGTTGCCGTACAGGATGAAGAAGAACAGCGCCATGATGTACGGCGCGTACTTCGCCCCGTCCGGGCCGATGTTCGCGATGGCCATGTCGTTGCGCACGAACAGCACCATCGCCTCGATCGCGTTGGCAAACCCCTTGGGCGCGTTCTCGTGCGCGCGCTGGCGCTCGAGGCTCTTGCCCGCGAGGCGCATCGTCAGGAAGACGAGCACGGCGGCGACCACGAGAAACACCGCGTGCTTCGTCGGCGTGAGGTTGACCGTCAGCGGCCCGAGGTGGAGATCCGGCCAGCGACTCCAGTGGAACGAGAAGAACGGCTCGATGCCGATCGCGTAGGCATCGGCCGTATGATGCATGACCATCTCACCGATGTTCGGTTCCTGCATCATTTGAGAAATCGCGTCTCCATGAACAGCAGGGGGACGACCACCCCCAGGTATCCGAAGGCCGAGGGAAGCGGCGGGAACAGGTCCCGCCGGACCCAGACCGCCACCCCAAAGACGGCGATCCCTGCGACCCGCAGCCCCATCCCCATCGCCCAGCGCCGGATCAAGCGCTTGAACTCCCCCTTGGCCGCGGGTCCCACCAGCGCGGCGGAGACCACCTGGATCACCGTCGCCAGCAGCCCGAACGCCACGCCCGGGAGAAGCGCTTCACGTCCCCAGGCCAGGACGAGGATCGCCGTCACCAACGCGGTCAGTCCGATACCACCCAGGCCCGCGACGATCATCGGCCCTGTCGCTTCCGCTTTTGCTCGGCCTCCGTGGCCTGGCGGATGCGGAAATAGGCGCTCAGGAACCCCAAAACGGCGCCGACGAGCGCGGTGACGACCGTGAAGACCGGAATCGTGCCCAGCCACCGGTCGAGCAGCCAGCCGATCCCCGTGAAGACGACAACGGCAGCCCCAAACGTATATCCAAGCGTGGCCAGTCCGTGGGCCTCACTCAGCTCGCGGCCCGGCCCTTTTGTGGGGTCCATAGGCCGCCGAAATGTACCTCTTGTGAAAAGTTTCGCAAGCAACCGCGCGGTGGCCCCATCCCGCCGCCTGAGGTTAGGATTCGGCGCCCAACCGCGCGACCGCGGCGGCCCGGCGCCGCTCGAGCAGGATCCCATGGCCCCCGCAACTTCCCAGCTCCGTGAGCGTACCACGGGGGGCGCAGCGGGCTCACCCAGGAGGGTTCTTGGCCACACCGCACCATGCACCCGACGAGCACGACGCCGAGCTGCTCGAGCGACTTGCCGCGGCACGGCGCCACCTCGTCGACCAGGTGCGGCACCGCATCGTCGGCCAGCACGAGGTGATCGACGGCATCCTCACCGCGATTCTGGCGGGCGGACACGCGCTGCTGGTCGGCGTGCCGGGACTCGCCAAGACCCTGATCGTCTCGACCGTTGCCGACGCACTGGACCTGCGCTTCGCCCGGATCCAGTTCACGCCCGACCTGATGCCCGGCGACATCACCGGCACGGAGATCATCGAGGAAGACCGCACGTCGGGCAAGCGGGCGTTTCGCTTCGTCCAGGGCCCCGTGTTCGCCAACGTCGTGCTGGCCGACGAGATCAACCGCACGCCCCCCAAGACGCAGGCCGCACTGCTGCAGGCCATGCAGGAGCACGCCGTCACCACGGCCGGGACCACGTACGCGCTGCCGGAGCCGTTCTTCGTACTGGCAACCCAGAACCCGATCGAGCAGGAGGGCACCTACCCGCTGCCGGAGGCCCAGCTCGACCGGTTCATGCTCGAGCTGCGCGTGCCCTACCCCAGTCGGGACGAGGAGGAGCGCATCGTCGTCGAGACGACGGGAGACGCGCCGCACGGCGTGCAGGCGGTGCTCGGCGCGGCCGAGCTCGGTGACATGCAACGGCTCGTGCGGCGCATCCCGGTCTCCCGCCAGGTCGTCCAGAGCGCGGTCCGCCTGGCGCGCAGCACCCGGCCGAACGAGGTGGATGCCATGCCGCTGGTCAACGAATACGTGGCGTGGGGTGCGGGGCCGCGCGCCTCGCAGTTCCTCGTGCTCGGCGCCAAGGCGCAGGCGGCGCTGGACGGGCGCCCCATGGCCGACCTCGACGACGTCCGCCGCGTGGCGCTGCCGGTGCTGCGCCACCGCCTCGTGGTGAACTTCGCCGCGGAGGCGGCAGGGCGCTCCGGGGCGGACATCTGCAGCGAGCTGATCGCCGACGGCCGCTGGATGGCCTGAGCAATGTTCAAGGCTCAATGTTCAATGCTTAATGCTCAATGCTCAACTACCTGGACATTGAACATTGAACACTGAACATTGAGCATTGAGCCTTTCATCGCACCTTCAGCCGCCGCTCGCGGACGACCTCCCGCCCGCTCTCCGCATCGATCAGGTGCATGACGAGGCGATACTCGCCCGGCTTGAGATCGCTGGTCAGCTCCAGCCACTCGACCGCCCGCCGATCCACCATCGGCCGTGACGTCTCGTAGGCGATGCGGCTCGCCGGCCGCTGCCCCCCCTTGAGCCCGACCCCGCGCAGCACCCCGGCGAACACCGGCTGGCGACCCGCGTCGAGCACCTCCAGCACCACCCGATAGCGCACGCGCCCCTCCGCCGGGCCGGTGAGGTGGTACACCTCCCATATGAGGCCGACGGGGGCGCCTCGCGGCGCGATGCCCCCGTACAGCGGGGTGAACGTGAGGTCGCGCCGGCTCGTCACATCGTCGCCCCGCTGCGACGTGACGTCCCCGACCAGCAGCAGGTCCGACACCACGAACGTCGAGTCCTCGATCGGCAGCGTGCTGACGGTGTCCCGCAGCCGGTACAGCCGCGCGCGCACGTGGTCCCAGACCTCGAGCGTCAGGGAGTAGCTCCCCGCCGCCATGCCGTTCAGCTCGGCGCTCAGCCCGGGGCGGTCCGCGGTCCGGCCCCGCCACTGGGCCACCGGCTGGTACGTGAGGTCGAGCAGCATGAGGCCGGCTTCGGCGCCCTCCCCCAGGCTGTCGGGCCACTGCCCGTACGCCAGCAGCTGCGGCTTGCCCGAGGGACCGAGCATCCGGGCGACCTGCGATTGCAGCGTCATGGTCGTGTCGAACAGGCCCGACGCGTCGTACGTCTGCGGCGACACCCGCGACAGGGCGTTGGCGTACTGGACCGCCTCGTCGGTCGGCCGGTAGCCGCGGTACGCCGTCCCCCGCGTGAAGCTCACGTCGGGCCCGCGCCCGTAGTCCCAGAACACGACGCGGCCCGCCGGCGCCGACAGCTCCCAGATGTGCTTGGGCCGCCCGTACCGTACCCAGATGCGTCCGGCAAAGGTGTGCCAGCCCGGCTCGCGTTCCGCCGTCGATCCGAACATCAGGTTCGCGGCCGCGATGCGCGCGTAGTGCTCGACCCGCCGCTCGTTGGTGGTCGTGAGGAACAGCGGGTCGAGCGAGCTCCACAGCGCGGCCACCGCCATCGCCTGGCCTGCGCTGTCGAGTGCGTTGAGCGCCGTGACCTGCTCGGGGCGCAGCAGCCCGACCACGTCGTTGATCACCGCGGCCACGCTGTCGGGCATGAAGCGCGAAGCCCGCCCGAACTCCATCGCAGCCGCGGAGTCGCGGCCCGTCTCGTGGTAGACGAGTCCGAGGTAGAGATGGGACCGGTAGTCCTCCGGCAGTCGACGCACCAGCTGCTCGGCGACCGGGCGCGCGCGATCCCAGTCGCGCAGGTAGACCCACTCGCCCAGCAGGGCCTCGACCGGCTCGACGTAGGTCGAGTCGGTGGTCATCGCCGCCGTGAACTCGGTCTCCAGATCGCGCAGCTCGTCGCGCTTCATGGCGGACCGATCGCCGAAGTAGACCGCCATGTTCTCGGCGAAGCGCTCGGGACACATCTGGTTGACCGGAATGAGCCAGGTGAGGTCGGTCGCCGAGCTGGTGAAGTTCTCCTGCCCGCCGGCCTCGTCGGACGAGCAGCGCCACTGTCCCTCCCCGGTGGTCTTGAGCTCGCCGTAGCTCCGCCAATCGCGCCACTGGTCCTGCGCGATCAGGCCCCGCAGGTAGTGGACGAGGGCGACCTCGCGCGGCGTGAGCGGAACCCCGCTCTCCTGCCGCTGCAGCGCACGGTCGAGCGCGCGCGTCGCATCCACCCGGCTCTGGCGCGCGTACAGCGTCACGCCGAGCGCCAGGTAGAGCCGCCCTTCGTTCGGCGCGCTGCGCAACGCGGCGGTAATCATGTCACCCGCCCGCTGGCGATGCTGCCAGTCGTCCTCCGCCGGCGTCGAGGTCATCCCCAGGAGAAAGCCGGCCAGTACCTGGCCGCAGGCCTGGTCACCGCCGGGCGGCTCCCGCAGGTAGCGTTCGGCGAGCGCGATGGAATCGGCCCGGGTGGCGGCACGCCGGATCTCGGGTAACGCGGCTTCCATGCAGGGCGCGGTGGCAGGCCCGCCGGCGGGCGCCAGCACCAGCACGACGAGCGCGATGGGGTTCATGGACACGACCTCCTTTCCCGGATTGTACCGGGGCGGACGGCACCTGTCATCGGGCACGCCGGACGGGCGAAACATCCGGGCGGGGGGACCCGTAGGGAAAATCGCCATCCATCCGGAATCGTCCGCCATGAAGCGCCGTACCAAGATCATCCTGGGGATCGTCGCCGTCGCCGTCGTCGTGGGTGGCGTGTCGGCCCTCCGCGCCGCCGGCGGCAAGGGAGACGACGCCTCGCTCAAGACGGTGACCGTCACACGGGCCAGCATCGTGGACAAGGCCCTCGCGGTCGGCACGATCGAGCCCGAGGTCGAGATCAGCGTCAAGTCGCAGGTCAGCGGCGTCGTCCAGCGGCGCTTTGCCGAGGAGGGGGCGTTCGTGCGCGCCGGGACCCCGCTCATCGAGATCAAGCCGACGCCGACCCCGCTCGAGCTCGCCGATGCCCGCCGCCAGATCCAGCTGCGCGACCTCGAGGTCAACAACCTCAGGCTCGAGCTCGATCGCAACGAGACCCTGCGCACGCAGGGGCTGGTGTCGGAGCAGGACTACCTGGCCACGAAGCAGCGGTTCGAGCAGGTCCAGATCCAGCGCCAGATCGCCGCCGAGCGGCTCTCGCTCATGGAAGAGGGGCGGATTGACACCGGCCGGGGGGCCCTCGAGACGGTGATCCGCTCTCCGATCGACGGCTACATCCTCGAGTACGCCGTCGAGGTGGGCGACCCGGTCGTTCCGCTCAGCACGTATCAGGAAGGCACCGCCCTGATCAAGATGGCGGAGATGACGACCCTGATGTTCCGCGGCACGGTGGACGAGATCGACGTGGGCCGCCTCCACGAGGGCATGCCGGTCGAGCTCAAGATCGGCGCGCAGCCCGACGCCAAGATCGCAGGCCGGCTCACCCGCATCTCGCTCAAGGCCAAGACCGAGAACAACGCGACCGTCTTTCCGGTCGAGATCGCGCTGACGGAAACCCACGGGACCACGCTGCGCGCCGGCTACTCCGCCAACGCCGACGTGATCGTCGAGCGGCGCGACAGCGTGCTCACGATCCCCGAGCGCGTCGTCACGATGACGGGCGACACCGCCCGCGTGACCGTGCTGCTTCCCGACGGCCGGCGCGAGGAGCGCGTCGTCAAGCTGGGCTTGAGCGACGCGATCAACGTCCAGGTGCTCGAGGGGCTGGCCGACGGCGACCGGCTCGTCGAGCCCCCGCCCCGCGAGATCAAGTAGGCCGATGCAGCTCGGCACGGCGTTCCGCGAGTTCGTGGCCGACCTCAAGGCGCAACGGCTGCGCACCACCCTCACGGTGCTCGGCATCGCGTGGGGGACGATCGCGGTCGTCGTGCTGCTGGCGTTCGGCGTCGGCCTCGAGCGCCAGACGCGCAAGCGGTTCCACGGGCTGGGCGACCGCATCGTGATCCTGTTCGGCGGCCGGACGACCATCAGCTTCGAGGGGTTCCCGGAAGGCCGCTACATCCAGTTGCGCGAGGACGACGGCCCTCTGCTCCAGCGCCAGATTCCCGAGATCGTGAGTCTGAGCCCCGAGTACAGCAACCGCCGCACGCCGGTGCGGCGCGGGACCAAGTCCGCCAACCCGAACATCACCGGCGTCTACCCCGTCTACGGCGACATGCGCAACATCATCGCCGACACGGGCGGCCGGTTCCTCAATCAGCGGGACCTCGACGAGCGCCGCCGCGTCGCCGTGCTGGGGGACGAGCTCGCGACCCTGCTGTTCGGCACCGCGAACCCCGTCGGCGGCCAGATCTTCCTCGGCCAGACGCCGTTCACGGTGGTCGGGGTGATGCGCCCCAAGACGCAGAACTCGTCCTACAACGGCCGCGACAAGGACCGCGTGTTCATCCCGGCGAGCACGCACGTCGCCCTGTTCGGCGATCGCTGGGTCGCCGACTTCGTCTACCGCCTGACTGGGCCCGAAATCGCGAAGGACGTCGAGCGTCGTGTCTACGAGACGCTGGGACGCCGCTACACCTTCGATCCCAAGGACACCGACGCCCTCCAGGTGTGGGACACGTCCTACTGGGAGCAGCAGTTCAGCTACCTGTTCCTCGCCTTCAACGCCTTCTTCGCCATCGTCGGCAGCTTCACGCTCACGGTGGGCGGCATCGGCGTCGCGAACATCATGTACATCGTGGTCAAGGAGCGCACCCGCGAGATCGGCCTCAAGCGCTCGGTGGGCGCCACCCGCCGCACCATCCTCGCCCAGTTCTTCGCCGAGAGCCTGATGGTCGTGGGGGTCGGCGCCGTGCTCGGCTTCGTCGGCTCGTGGGGCATCGTCAAGCTCTTGGGCCTCGTCCCGATGCAGGACTTCGTCGGCACGCCGACGATCTCGCCGGTCGTGATCCTCGTGACCCTCGTGCTGCTCGCGGGGATCGGCGTCCTCGCCGGATTCTTCCCGGCCCGGCGCGCGGCGGCGCTCGATCCGGTCGAGTGCCTGCGGCACTGACCATGTGGAAGATCCTGCTCGAGGAGTTCTTCGGCGACCTCAAGACCCAGAAGCTGCGGGCCGGGCTCACGATGTTCGCCATGACCTGGGGCACCATCGCCATTGTGCTGCTGCTGTCGTTCGGCGAGGGCCTGAAGCAAACGCTCACCGCCGGGTTGCTCAACGCGGGTGAGCGGATCTTCATGGTGTACGGCGGCACCACCAGCCGCGAGTTCGAGGGCCTGCCCACCGGCCGGCGCATTCGCCTCACCGAGGACGACCTCGCGCTGCTCGAGCGCTCGACCCCCGAGATCGAGATGGGGAGCCCGTCCTACGGCCGCTGGGGCACGAGCCTCAAGGTGGGGGACCAGAAGACCACGACCTACATGGAGGGCGTGGTCCCCGAGTTCTCGGAGATGCGGCGCGTGTTTCCCGCCGCGGGCGGGCGGTTCATCAACCGCGAGGACGTGGACCGCCGCCGCCGCGTCGTGTTCCTCGGCAACAAGCTGGCCGAGCGCCTGTTCGGCACGGCCGACCCCGTCGGCCGGACCGTGATCGTGGACGGCCTGCCGTTCACCGTCGTGGGCGTGATGGCGCCCAAGTTCCAGGATTCCAGCAACAACGGCCCCGACGAGGACCGCGCGATCATCCCCGCGTCCACGCTCAAGGCGATCTACGGCCCCCGCTATGTGGAGCACCTGCTGATCCGGCCGCGCTCGGTGGAGGACGCGGGCTACGTCAAGCAGCAGCTGTATCGCGTGCTGGGCAGCAAGTACCGGTTCGACCCCACCGACCAGCGCGCCCTGGCGATGTGGGACTTCATCGCGGATCAGAAGGAGACCGACGCCATCGGCCTCGGCATCCAGATCTTCCTCGGGCTGGTCGGCGCGTTCACGCTGATCGTGGCCGGCGTGGGCGTCGCCAACATCATGTACGTGGTGGTACGGGAGCGGACGCGCGAGATCGGCATCAAGCGCGCCGTCGGAGCCCGCCGGCCCCACATCGTGGCGCAGTTCGTGTTCGAGGCCCTGCTGATCGCGCTGCTGGGCGGCGGCTTCGGGCTGGGAGTGGCGGCGCTGGTGGTGTTCGGCGTCAACGCGCTGCCGTCCGACGGCAACGAGGCCATGCAGTACATCGCCAACCCGGTCCTCTCGTGGCCCATCGCCCTGGGCTGCGTCTCGATCCTCGTCGCCATCGGCCTCATGGCCGGCATCCTGCCCGCCCGCCGCGCGGCCGCGATCGACCCCATCGAGTCGCTGCGCTACGAGTAGCGCACGCCCGGCCGGCCCGTGCGCAGGTGGGCCCGCAGGGGTCGGGCGCTAGGGCACCCGATCCGGGCACGGGTCGCAGCGCACCGGCGGGGCCCGGTCGACGTGGATCACCTGGCGCCGGACGACCGACCCGCCGGTGCGGAGATCCGTCACTTCCACCTCGATCGTGTAGACCCCTTCGGGCGCATCTTTCAGGTTCACCGTGAGGTATTCGACGTTCACGCGGCTGGGCGTCGCGTCCGCCGTGTGGGTGTAGTGCAGCGCGATCCGGTTGTCCCCCTCGGCCGTGAGCCCCACCGCGTCCGCGATCCCGCCCGCGATTTGCGCGAAGATGTTGCGCCGCGTGAGGGACTCGATCGTGAACCGGAGGTCCACCGTGTAGGACACCTGGCCGGCGTCGTTGGGCACGAGGTTGTAGATCTCCCACAGCAACCCCACCGACTGCCCCGGCGTGAACCAGCCGCCGTTCGGCTCGATCAGGTAGTCACTCCACCGGGCGGCGGTGGAATCCCGCGGCGCGACCCGCCCCGCGACCAGCAAGTCCGACAGCATCAGCCACGAGCCCCAGAAGCTCCGCACCGCGAAGGGCCGCACGCCGCGCGCCGCCCGGTCGAGGGCCGGGACGTGGGCCTCCACCCGCAGCACGTACTCGCCCGGGCCGATCGTGAGCCGCCAGCTGCGGTGCTGGACGGCGGGCGTTTCACCCGTGATGCGGACCGTCTCGGTGCGCCGGTCCCGCAGCAGCTCGACGCCGCGCTGGTTCTGCAGCAAGGCCCCCGACACGAGCGGCACCGTCACGAGCGGCAGCGAGGCCGTCATGCGGCGCAACGGCACCGCGCCGAACACGGCGATCGCGGTGGAATCGCCCGGCCCGCGGAACTGCGCCGCCTGCACCGGAATCGTGTCCATCGCCCGGTATACCGGGACGTTGTCGAACCGCGCCGGGCTCAGGATCCGGTCCACGCGCAGCGCTTCCTTGCTGTCGTCGACGAAGTACGCATGCGCGTAGCCCTGCATCTGGGTGAACACGAAGCGGAACTTCGGCACCCGGTACAACCAGGCGATCGCCTGCGCGGGGCCATCATCCCCCAGCACCACCCAGACGTCCGGCGGGCCGTAGGAGACGTACACCGCGCCCATGTCGGTGAGGGAGCCGCGATAGCCCCGCCACGGATCCGTCCAGCGGTGCTCGACGTAGGTCAGCCGGGCGTAGAACTCCGCCTGCAGCTCGTTCGTCTCGGTGAACACCAGCGGCTGGGCCGTCCGCCAGTACAGCGAATCGAACGCCTCGCGCGCGGCGTAGGGCGTCCCCTCCCAGCGGAGCCGGTCGGCCCGACGCATGATCTGGCCGATATCCCGGTACGGCGCACGCTCCTCCGGCGTCATCCGCTGGAGCGCCGTCCGGAAGGCCTCCTGGGACTCGTGCCAGCGGTTGCCGCGCGCCAGGGCCAGGCCGAGGAGCGCCCAGTTCCGCCCGCTGTCGGGCGCGAGCGTCGTGGCGTGGCGCATCAGCGACACGGCCTGCGCCCAGCGGTTCTGCTCGCCGAGCACCACCACCAGCAACCCGAGCAGCCGGCCGTCGGCCGGGCGCGTCTCCAGGCCGTGGCGCAGCTTCTGCTCCGCGGCCGCGAGGTACCCGGACCCCATGTCGCGCGCCGCCGGGCGGATCAGCATCGTGGCGAACGTGTCCCAGTCCTTCCACTCGGCGACGATCGGCGGCATCACCACGTGAGTCCCGGCGGACGCGTTCGTATAGCGTCGCCCGTATTGCTCCCACCGGTCCAGTTCCACCCGCGCCCCGCGGTACGCCGCGTCCGCAATCTCCACCGGGTTGCCGGCCCGATCGGCCGCTTCCTGCGCGTTCCCGACCAGTTGCGGCACCTGCACCCGCAGCGTCATCAAGGTCTGGGACCGGAAGAAGTCGGCGAGCGCCAGCCAGTACCGCGCGCTGTCCGGCGAGAACCGCGCGGCGTACCGCAGATGCGCCTCGCCCTTGCGGCGGTCTTCGCTGACCGGGCCGTCGTCCTGGGCGCGCGCCAGGCGGAGGAGACCCGCGCGGTAGTGCGCTTGCGCGTTCCGCTCGTTCTTGGCGATCAGCGCCTCGAACGCCGCGACGGCGCCGGCCGTGTCGCCGCGCGCCACCAGGCGCTCGGCGTCCGCCAGCGTCTGCCCGACGGCCGTGGATGTCGCGATGAGCAGGAAGGGCAACACGAAGCACGCGCGCATAGACCCCTCTCGGCGGAGGAGCGCCCGAACACAGTATGCGCTACCCGTGGGACAACCACCAGGTCCGAAAAAGGCAAGCGTTATGCTCGGAAAAACGCTGCTCCGGTGAGCGGCCGCGCTCAGGTGGGGCCGGCCAGCGTTCCCCGCGCCGCCGCGCGCGCCTCCGCGAGGCTCTCCGACCGCGCCACGTAGACCGTGGCGCTGATGTCCCCCGCCACGTTGAGCGTGGTGCGGCACATGTCGAGCAGCCGGTCCACGCCGATGATGATCGCGATCGCCTCGGGCGGAATCCCCACGATGCCCAGCACGATCATCAAGAGTGGCAGCGACCCGCCCGGCACACCCGCCGCGCCGATCGCCATCAGCACCGAGAGCAGGATCACGATCACCTGCTGCGGGATCGTGAGCACGATCCCGAAGACCTGGGCCAGGAACAGCACCGTGACGCCCTCGTACAGCGCCGTGCCGTTCATGCACATCGTGGAGCCGATCGGCAGCACGAACCCCGCGATCTTGGGCGGCACCCCCAGCTCCTTCTCCGCCACCGAGATCGCCGTGGGGAGCGTGGCGTTGCTCGAGCTGGTGGAGAACGCGGTCAACAGGGCCGGCCGGATCCGCTTCCAGTAGGTCAGCGGGTTCATGCCGCCGAGGAACTTGACCAGCAGCGAGATCGTGACCGCCCCGTGGATCAGCAGGCCGACCACGACCACCAGGATGTAGATCCCGAGCTGACCCAGCAGGCTCCAGCCGAACTTCGACGTCACCACGAAGATCAGCCCGAACACACCGTACGGCGCGAGCCGCATGGCGAAGTCGATGATCTTGATCACCACCTCGACCAGCGCGTCCAGCAGCCGCACCATCGGCTCCGCCCGCTCGCGCGGGATCAGCGTCAGCGCCGCGCCGAAGACGATCGAGAAGAAGATGATCGCCAGCATATCCATGTTAGCGGCGGCCTGCACCGGGTTGCGCGGCACCATGTTGACGAACATGCCGATGCCGAAGGCGCTCGCCCCGCCCGCCTGCAGGCCCTCCGCCTGGCCCCGGTAGGTGGCGAACAGCTGCTCCCGCACGGCCGTGTCCATCCCCGCGCCGGGCTGCACGGCGTTCACCAGCAGGAGCCCGATGGTCGCCGAGATGGCCGTCGAGATCACGAAGTACCCGATCGCCTTTCCGCCGACCCGCCCGACCTTGCGGATGTCGCCGATGCCGGAGACGCCGAGCGTGATCGAGGCGAACACCAGCGGCACCACGGTCATGAGCAGCATCCGCAGAAATACCTGCCCCACGGGCCCCAGCACGTTGTCGGCGAGCCACTTCACCCACGCCGCGCCGGGCAGCAGCTGGTTCGCGCTCACGCCCAGCACGGCGCCGAGCACGAGGCCGAGCAGAATCTTGGTGTGGAGCTTCATGGCTGTGCCTGCCGCTTCAGCCGGCTGTGCCGGTAGCCGTAGGAGAAGTACAGCACGGCGCCGATGGCGAGCCAGATGAAGAACCGCCACCACGTCACCGCCGGGAGCTTGAGCATGAGGTAGCAGCAGGCCACGATCGCGATCGCCGGGGTCACCGGCGAGCCCGGTACCCGGAACGGCCGCTCCCGCGCCGGCTCCTTGACCCGGAGCACCAGCACCCCCGCCGCCACCAGCACGAAGGCGAACAGCGTCCCGATGTTGGTCAGCTCGACCGCCTCGTCGATGTTGGCGAACGCCGCGAACACGGCGACGAACACGCCGGTGAGGATCGTCGGGATGTACGGCGTGCGGAACCGCGGGTGCACCTTCGCGGCCCACGGCGGCAGCAGGCCGTCCCGCGCCATCGAGAAGAAGATCCGCGGCTGCCCGAGTTGGAACACCAGCAGCACCGACGTCATCGCGATCACCGCGCCGATCGCGATCACGACCCGGGCAACCGCCGCCAGCCGCGGGCTGCCGCTCGCGCCGGCCAGCGCCGTGAGCATCGGCTCCGGCGTGTCGAGCTGGTTCCACGGCGTCATGCCCGTCATCACCAGTGCGACGAGAATGTAGAGGACCGTGCAGAGGATCAGGCTCGCGATGATGCCGAACGGCATGTCCTTCCTGGGATTCTTCGCCTCCTCCGCCGCCGTCGAGACCGCGTCAAACCCGATGTAGGCGAAGAAGATGATCGCCGCCGCCGAGGAGATGCCCTTCCAGCCGTTGGGCGCGAACCCGCCGTGCACCGTGTAGTTGGCCGGCTTGATGAACGTGGCCCCCACGACGATGAAGAACACGATGATGCCGACCTTGAGCACCACCATCGCGGTGTTCGACGTCGCCGACTCGCGGATGCCGTAGACCAGCAGCGCGGTGATCAGGGCCACGATCGCCACCGCCGGCACGTTCATGATGATCGGCACGCCGAAGATGTGCGGCGCCCCCGAGGCCGCGGTCGCCAGGTATTGGGTGGCCGCGTCGACACCGCCCCCGCTCCCCACCGCCTCCGCCAGCCGGGCGGCGGCCTGGTGCGCCGTGCGGTAGTCGGTCACCAGCCAGGCCGGCAGCTCGAGCCCGATGGTGCGCAGCAGCTCGTGGAAGTGCCCCGACCACGAGATCGCCACCGCCACGTTCCCCACGGCGTACTCGATGATCAGGTCCCAGCCGATGATCCACGCGATCAGCTCGCCCAGGGCCGCGTAGGAGTAGGTGTAGGCCGAGCCGGAGATCGGGATCATCGCGGCGAACTCGGCGTAGCACAGCGCCGCGAACCCGCAGGCCACCGCCGTGAGCAGGAACGACAGCACGATCGCGGGGCCGGCCCCGATGTGCGAGCCGCCGCCGGCGATCGCCGAGCCGGTGGTGGCGAAGATCCCGGCCCCGATGATGGCACCCACGCCGAGCGCGGTGAGGTCCCACTTGCCGAGCGCGCGGCGCAGCCCCGTGGTGGAGCCCGCCTCGGCCTCGGCTTCGAGCTGGTCAACCGGCTTGCGTGCGAAGAGCTGCACCGGGGGCGCCTCCGTCGGGATGGGCGTGGGATCGCCCGCCGCAGGCGGGCTCGGGGCAACAGAGGCGCAAGCTTATGGAGGAGACCGGTCCCGCGCAACGTGACGGCCGAGCAGGGCCCGGAGCTTGGCCACGAGCCCCGGCGCGTACCACGCCGCGAGCAGGCGCCGCGCCAGCGCCACGTCGCGCGGCCGGTAGGGGAACCACTGCGGCTCGCGCCGGAACGTGAGCCTGGCGCCCGCCACGGACTTGACCCGCACGAACTCGAGCAGCCCCTCGTCCCCCATCAGCCGCCCGAACCCGCTCTCCTTGACGCCGCCGTACGGCAGGCCCGGCACGGCGAAACCCACCATGTGGTCGTTCACCGTGATCAGGCCCGCCTCCAGCCGGGCGGCGAGCCGCCGGGCGCGGGCGCGGCTCCGCGTCCAGATCGAAGGGCTCAGGCCGTACGGCCCGCCGTTGGCGAGCGCCACCGCCTCGTCGTCCGACCGCACCGTGATCACCGACAGCAGCGGGCCGAACGCCTCCGAGCGATTGACCTCCATGGCCGCCGTGGCGCCCACCAGCAGCGTCGGCGGGTAGAACCGGTCGCCGTCCGGGCCCGGCGGCACCGGCCAGCGCTCCACCTGGGCGCCACGCGCCACCGCGTCGTCCACCAGCCGGTCGAGAATCGCGCGCTGCGGCGCGTGGATCAGCCGGCTCATGTCGGCGTCGTCGCCGGTGCCGAGGCGCAGGCGGGCCAGCTCCCGGCGGAGCGCCGCGACGAACGCCTCGTGCACCGGCGCAGCCACCAGCGCCCGCTCGATCCCGATGCAGCACTGGCCGGCGTTCGACATCGCGCCCCACACGATCCCGGCCGCCGCGCGCGCGACGTCGGCGTCGTCGCACACGATGGCGACGTCGTTGCCGCCCAGCTCGAGCACCACCGGGGTGAGCGACTCGGCCGCGGCCGCGAGCACCTTGCGGCCCGTGAGCCCACCCCCCACGAACGCGACCTTGTCCACGCCCGCGCGCACCAGGGCGGCGCCTACCGCGCCGTCCCCTTCGACGACCTGCACCAGGTCCGGGAACTCGGCCAGCGCTTCCTGCAGCAGCGCGCCCAGCAGACGGCCCGATCGCGGCGCGATCTCGGACGGCTTGAGCACGACGGCGTTGCCGGCGACGAGCGCGCCCACGGCGGGGAGCGCCGGCAGCATGAACGGATAGTTCCAGGGAGAGATCACCGCGATCACGCCGAGCGGCTCGTACTGCTTGTAGGCGTACTTGGTGAGCAGCGGCGCGGTGCCGACCCGGCGGCGGCCGAGCACGCGCGGGGCGCGGCGCTCGCAGTAGCGCACCAGGCCCAGCGCCACCAGCCACTCCTGGAGCAGGGCTTCGACGGGGGGCTTGGCGGTTTCGGCCCGGATCATGGCGAGGATGTCGTCCATCCGGCGGACCAGCACGCGCCGCACGTCGCGCAGGCGGCGGGCCCGCGCCCGGACGCCGAGCGCGCCCCAGGGTGCCTGGGCGCGGCGCGCCCGGGCCACCACCGAGGACGTTGGATCCGTCGGGACGCCGGTCGTCGCACCTCCCGGTCGCGCGTTTGGTCGGCCTGCCGGCCGAAGGGTAATAGCCGCTGCGGGGTGCTACCAGCCCCACGGAGCGTCGGTCATCCGCGCGGGCGTTGGCTGCCGGCGACGGTGCGCCGCGGCGTTCCCGCCCCTGGCATTCGCCGGAAGGCCCGCGTTCTTTACAGCATGACCGGCCCGCATGACGAAGTCCCGCTCGGCGACGTCGCGGTCCGGGCTTCCCCGATCGAGGGCCTCGGCCTGTTCGCGCTCCGCCCGTTCGCCGCCGGCCGGCGCATCCGCGAGATCAACGTGATTCGGGAAATCACGCCCGAGGCTCCCCTGCGGGAGGATCTGGGCGAGCGGGCGGATCACTGCGACTATCCCGACGGCAAGGTGGTCCTGTTCGGCTTTCCGGACCGGCACCTCAACCACAGCTGCAATCCCAACGCCTACGCGGCCTACCGGCCGGGGCACTGCTACCTGCTGGCCCGGCGGGACATCCGTGCCGGCGAGGAGATCACCTGCGACTACAACGTCAACATCACCGGCGGGACCGCCTGGCCCTGCCACTGCGGGGCGGCGCGGTGTCGCGGCACCACGGTGGGGGACTTCTTCCTGCTCCCGCCCGAAATCCAGCGCGAGTACCGCCCGCTCCTGGCCGACTGGTTCGTGCGGCGGCACGCCGAGCGGTTGGCCGATAGCCGATAGCCGATGGCCGACAGCCGATTCCAGGGCAGTTCCGCTGCACGCCACATGCTACACGGTCGTTCACACGCTGCACGCTGTACGCTGCACGTTGCACGGTTGTTATTATCCGCGTCGTGACGCTTCCCGCCCTCGTGTGGCTGCTGCTCGCCAGCATCTGGGGCTCCACCTGGCTGTTCATCAAGGTGGGGCTCGCGGACCTGCCGCCCCTGACCTTCGCGGGGATCCGCTTCGTGGTGGCCTCGGCCCCGCTGGTGCTGTGGATCGTGGTGCGCCGCGTGCCGCTGCCCCGGGCGTGGCGCGACTGGCGGCTGATGATCGTGACCGGGCTCCTCACGTTCGCACTCAACTACTCGCTGGTGTTCTGGGGCGAGTCGCACATCACCTCCGGGCTCGCCGCCATCCTCTACACCACGTTCCCCATCTTCGGCATGCTGCTGGCGCACGGCATGCTGGCGGACGAGCCGCTCACCGCGAGGAAGCTGGGTGGGGCCCTGCTGGGCCTGGCCGGCGTGGTGGTGATCTTCGCGCACGAGCTGTCGGTGCGGGGCGCCCTGGCGCTGGCGGGCAGTGCGGCAGTCGTGGTCGCGGCGCTCGGCACCGCGTACGCCGACGTGCTGATCAAGCGCGAGGGCGTACACATCGACCCCGTGGTGATGACCGCGGTGCAGATGGTGGTGGGGCTCGTGCCCATGCTGATGGTGGGGATCACGCTGGAGGGGAACCCGCTCGGGTTCGCGTGGACCGGGCGCGCCGTGTTTGCGCTGTGCTACCTCGCGCTGGTGGGCTCGTCGCTCACGTTCACGCTGCTCTACTGGCTGATCCGCCGCATGCAGGTGACGCGGATGATGCTGATGCCGCTCTGGAGCACGCTGATGGCGGTGCTGTTGGGGGCGGCGGTGCTGGGCGAGCCGGTCACGTTCCGCACGATCCTGGGTGGAGTGGCGATCCTGGGGGGGCTCGTGCTGGCGGTGGGCACCCGGCCGCTCGGCGGATCGCGGCTGGCGCGGGAGAGCGCCGAGCAACGTCCACAAGTCGAGGGGTAGAGCCCGCTGTGCGCAGGCGGACTGACTCACTGTATCCGACGTTGTAGAGTGGCAGTTCCGGCAGGGCGATCCGCGCTGGCGGCTCCAGACAATCCGGGCCTTCGCACGAAGGTCCTTTACTCCGGACCCTGACGACTCGCTTACTCGCAGTCCTGACTGTCCAACAACCGGGGAACCCACCGCATGGCGTTCGCTGGCATCGCACGACGATCGGGAAGGTGGGTCAAGGCGGCGGGACTGGTACGCGGCCGTCTGAGCACTTCCTAGGGGCTCGCTGGACACGTCCGGACGGGCGGGTCCACACCCCCCTATCCCATCCCCCTCAGGGCCGTACGAATCCCTGTCCCTGCAAAAACAGAAAGGCTCACCCAATACGGTGAGGCTCCTCAAACGGCTCCAGCGCATCGAGCCGCTGCCGCAAGCCGATCAGCGCGCCGTGCTTAAGTTCGTCGACGCCCTCGTCGCTAACCGGCGGCGGACGTCGTAATAGCCTCGGAACGCCCTTGCTGGCCCACCCTAGTCGAGCACCTCTACGTCAGCCACCTTCGTTGGACCCTCGTACAGGCTGAAGGATGCACCACGAGAGAGACGGTCGTGTGGAGCATCTCCGAAAAGAAACCGCACACTCGCTGGGGTTACCTCGCCACTCGACTGTTCGGGCGGCGGCGGCTGAAACAGCACCTGCCGATTCTTGATCGTAACCTGCACGCAAGATCGCCGACGTGCACTTTCGAGGGGGGAGTCGGGGGAACGGCGGGTTTCGCTCAGCGGCGCTCTTGCCAGCGCCGTGGCTCGCGCCCGCCGTGGATCACGGCGATGACGGACACCGCCTCCGGTAGAACGACGTAGTACACAATGTACGGGAATCTCTGCAGCCGAGCCTTCCGGATGTCCCGAAGGGCGACCGGGAAGCGCAGTGGGTTTTCTTCGATCGTCCGGAACACCGCAGGCCGCCGCCTGCCGAAAGCTCACTCCCAGGGCTGGGGTTCGCGCCGCGTACCAGGACGCCGCTTCCCGAAACTCCGCCTCAGCCGCTGGCTCCAGGACGACGCGCGGCGTCATCCACCGTGCGCGCCGAGATCGTCGAGCACCTCGCGCCAGGGCCGTCCGGCCGGGCCTTCCCGCTCCAAGCGTTCCCGCCGGCGTTCCACTTCCGCCCGCTGTTCGGCGGTCAGGTCGATCTCCTCATCCGTGAGGCTGTCCCACAGCTCCTCCACCAACTGGAGGCGCTCAGACGGGGAAAGCCGGGAAAAGTCGAACTTCGGCGCGCTCATAGCCCGAATATGTGGAGCACCGGGGAGCCAAGGCAAGGCCCGACGAATTCACGCGGTGGAGCACGCTCATGGCGGTGCTGTTGGGGACGGCGGTGCTGGGCGAGCCGGTCACGCCGCGGGTGATCCTCGGCGGTCTGGGCATTCTCCGCGGGCTTACCCTGGCCGTGGCGCCTCCGGCCTGCCGGCCGGCGACTCAGACGCGCGACAGGGATGCCCGCGCGTGCTGCGCACAGCATCCCCATCGGTTATCGCCATCGGTGATCGGCTATCGGCCATCGTCCACGTCGAACCGCCTCAGGCCGAATCCCGGACGCAGGGCCATCCGCACGCCGAGTCGGGGCCCGTACAGGTAGGGGTTCCACGACCACGGCGTGAACGCGCCGCCCCAACCCGGGCCGTACCAGGGGTTGTACCACCCACCATAAAACTCGCGGTAGTCGCGGTGGTGGACGGTGTACTCCGCGACGTCGTACCGGTACGGACCGGTGCTCATCTGGTCGACGATGCCGAGCATGGCGGCCTCGGCATCGGTCCCCGCGCTGTCGGCCACCAGACCGGCCCGGGTCCAGTGACCGCGGGTCGCGAAATCGGTGAACGTGAACGGATGATCGGCCCAGGCCGCCAGCACGGTACCGGAGCCCGGCTGCTCGAACGCCGCAAAGGCGTCCCGATTCCCGCGGCCGCGGACCTCGAAGTCCTTGCCGCCTGGGATCGCCCCGTTATCCGTCGGATTGACCGGGAACAGCACCCGGACGTTGCCCTGCGTGTCCGTCCGCAGCACGACCAGATAGCCATCGGCGGCGGTGCGCACACGGATCCTCTCGCGTTGCCCGCTGGTGAGCGTGCGGTCCGAGAGCTTCAGTCGGATCGGCGGCTCGCTCTGGGCCGGCGCGCGGACCGGCGTGAGCAGGGCGAAGGATAGAGCCAGCATTGCGTACCTCATACATCCTCCCTTTGGTGATGAACTGCCAGCGTGGTGAGGGGCATCACGCGTGCCGGAGCCACGGGGACCTTGGGTGGACGGGAACCCGCGGGAACAACGGGGCGCGCCGTCGCGCGTAACACGGTTCGGCGTTACGGGTTGACGTCCGGGAACCAGTTCCCGCGCGGTTCCGTGGCGCTGCGGCACGCCGTCCAACCGAGGCGCGACGTCGCCTTCAGGGGACTCCGGTGTCAGGAGGAGGGGACAACCCGGCATCCGTAGAACGCCGGACGCCGGGCCGGGACGGAGCCATGGTGGACAGGGAGCTCGGCTTACACGGTTGAGTCAACGCAACACTAGCCCTGGCAAGACCAATCATCAGTGTTGTAAACTATCGTCCCACATTGTGTTGAGTGTCTGTTGACACTGGCGTTGGAAATTCGCGACCGTTAGCGAGACGGGCGGCGTCTCCTTATGCGAGACGACTTTGAACTCAGGCTGTTCGGGGTGCCCGAGGTCCTGGACCCGGAGGGCACACCACGGCGGCTGCGCGCAAAGAAGCAGCTGAGCCTCCTGGTGTACCTCTCACTCGAGGGCCGTGATCAGCCGGTCGGTCGGGATTTCCTGGCGGAGATGCTGTGGGAGCACGTCCCGATCAGGCGCGCGCGACACTCGTTGGAACAGGCGGTGAGCGCGATTCGCGGCCTGCTGGGTCCGCGTGCCGTCACCAGGGTGGGAAGCGGGGTGCGGCTGTCGGTGGCGCTGGCCACCGATCTGGACCTGTTGGGGGACGAGCCTGAGCGGCTCGATGTGGCACACCCGCTCGCGCAGCTCGACGAATGGGCGGGTGCTGAATTCGCGCACTGGGTGGAGCGGGCTCGTGCCCGTTGTCTGCGTCTCGCCGACCAGGCGCTGCGGGACAACATGGCTCGCCACCGCCGGAACGGCGAGCTCGACCGGGTGCACCTGTGCGCACACGTGCTCTATGAGATCGACCCGCTCTCGGACCTCGCGGTGCACGCTTTGGCGGAGCGTGAGTTGCTGCGCGGGGATGTGATCGCCGCCATTCGGCTGTTGCGCGAGCACATCGCGGGCGTTCGAGAAGCCCTCGGCTGCATGCCGCAGAAGGACACCGAGCGGCTCCTGCGCCGGTTGGAGGCGGGAGCGCACCCGCCGGTGGAGGTCATCCCGCCACGGATGGCATCCGGCGCGACGGCACTGCGGCCGGCGGTTTTCGTGGGGAGGGAGCACGAACTGGCCCAGCTCGAGGCCGAGTGGGATTGCGCCCGGACGGGTGGCTTTCAGGCCTGTCTCGTCGAGGGCCCCGGGGGCATCGGGAAGAGCTCGCTGATCCGCCGGTTCGCCGCCACGCTCGCGGCGCGTGCTCAGCCGGTGTTCCTGGTGAGCTGCCAGGAGATCGGCGAAGGCATCCCGTTCGCGGCTATCTCGGATGTCGTGACGGCCTTGGCGCGGGATCCGGCGGCCGCCGGCACGGATCCCAAGTGGCTCGCGGAGGTGAGCCGAGTGCATCCCGGCCTGCGCACGGTCTATCCGGGGATCCCCGAGCCGCCACCCGCACCGGCCGAGTCCGTGCGGCTGCGTGTGGCCGAGGGCGTGCTCCAGATGCTCGACGCAGTCGCCGACGGTGGCCCGGTCGCGATCGTGTTTGACGACTTGCAGTTCATGGATCCGGCAACGCGGGACGTGCTCCACGTGCTCGCCCGTCGCCTCGAGGGCCACGGGGTGCTGCTCGTCGCGACCTCACGCGTGCGCAGCTTCGAGGGAGGGCTGCTGGCCGGCCCCCTGGGCGACGAGCCGCTCGCCTGGCACCGGACGTTGCGCCTCGGACCGCTGGACGCGGGAGAGATGCACACGTTGCTCACCACTCTCGCACCGTCACTCAACGTGCAGGCCGGCGGAGTGCGCGCGCGCATTGTCGAGCTCGCGGAGGGGAACCCACATTTCGCGGAGATGCTCGTCGCGGATTGGAAGCAGTACGCCGCAGACTCGTTGGCGGCCGGTGCGACAACCCACGAGTTGCCAGCCGATTGGACTCCGCCCGATTCGATGAGGCAGGCGTTCGCGAACCAATACAGGGGGCTGTTGCCGGCATCGCAGAACCTACTTCAAGTCCTGGCGGCGGCACGCAGATCTCTGACGCCGGCTGAGCTATCCCGCTGTCTGAGCATCGAGGTCGGGGAACTCGATCCACACGCACTGGTGTTGCTGGACCGAGGAATCCTCGGCCTCGATCACGGAGCGCTACGTTTCAAGGGTGAGCTACATCGGGCCTTTGTCTACTTCGCCACCAGCCCCGAGAGGAAGAAGTACTATCACACGATTCTCGCACGTGGCCCCGTCGAACCGCTGAAGCCCAGCCATTTCAAGGAGCGCTTGGAACAGGGATACCACTTTCTGAGAGCCGGGAACGGTGAAGAGGCAGGCAACCTCATACGTGTCGCGGCGAAGGTCGCCGTGGCCGCCGGGGCACCTGCTGAAGCTGAGGAGGCTCTTGGGGATCTGTTATCGACAGCTCCAGACGCGAGTGGGGTAGACGCGATCCTCACACTCGCTTCGGCACAGTCAGCTCAGGGCAAAGATCGAGAGACGCTGACCACATTGGAGAAGGTGGAGGACCTCCGGCAAGTATCGCCCCGCGAGGCTACCCACGCCTCTCTCTTGCAGGTCCGATCACTTGCTGCTCTCCGCGAGGAGTCGAGTCACAAGGTCAGGGAGATGGCCGACTCCGTTCTCGCTGCAGCCATCAGGGACGGATCTGAGCTCCTGATCGCGGAGGCCCTCCAGGTGGCTGCAGAGATGGCCAGTGAGGCAGGCGACTTGCGGCGCCTCCAACAGATAGAGCAAGTGATAGCGGAGGTAAGGGCGAGAATTGTCGAGCCACACTCCAAGGCGATGATCGCATTGACCGTTGGCTACTGCCTGTTGATTTCAGGACACCCTGAGGAGGCCGCAACGGTGTTTGATGAAGGAATCGGATTGACGAAGCGGGAGGATATTGTGAACCTGTCCCTGCTTCACCGTCTGTTGAACGGCATGGGTATGGCTCACACCTCAGCTGGTCGCCTGGACCATGCGGAGGCGACGTTCGCTCAGATCGTCAGCACAACACCTGAACCGTTGCGAGCAGCGAAGCCGCTTCTGTGGTGCAACGTCGCGGTTCTCCAACAGGACCGCGGCAAGTTCCTGCAGGCAGCCGGCTCGTTTGCCAACGCGCTCGTCGCCGCCCGGCGCCACCAGAGTCCAAGAGCCAAGGCCACAGTATTCGCCGCAGCGGCGTCGTTCTGTCTCGACACAGGCCAAGCCCAGCAGGCCGACGACCTGTTGCGATTAGCAGAGCACTGGGCTGCACGCTCCACATTTCGGCAGGACGCCCTCGACGTCTTCCTGGTTCGTGCTGACTACCATCTCGCAGAACAAGAAGCAGAACTAGCCTGGGGACTCGTGGAAGAACATGTGCTTCCGGTGGGCGAACGGATCGTGACCACCGGCGAAGCTGGAAGGCACGAGCGACTCCTGAGACACTATGTCGCTGCGACACAAGGCTGGGATGCCTACGTCTCCATCCAAGAGCAGCGGGAGGAGCGACTCGGGCGTCTGCCAATCGCGGGCCAGCTTGAGGTGCGAGGACTCGACGCGTGGTTGCGGATGGTCCGGGGTGACGAGCAGGCCGGAATCGCCGTTGTTCAGGAGATTCTACAGGCCACTGTGCCAGGAGTCCTGCTGCATCTCGCCGTCGTGGGAACCGCACCCCAAGCTGAACTGGCCGATGCGAGAGGGATCGTGAATCTCAGGCGAGCTGCACAGCTCTATGGGTGGGCAATTCCCGAGGCGATTCCTGGCCAACCTTGGTGGCCTCAACTAGGGCCCTGACAGCAGGCGTGGTCCCGAAAAGCTTCACGAGCTGCGGGTCGAACTGCATACCCGCATACCGCTCAAGTTCCGCTAGCACCTCGTTGTACCCTAGGGCTGTCCGATACGGGCGGTCCGTCGTCATCGCATCGGCAGTATCAGCAACCATGATGATCCGTGCCCCGATCGGGATTGCCTCCCCCGCTAAGCCATCCGGATAGCCAGACCCATCATAGTTCTCGTGGTGATGCCGCACGACAAGATCGACGCCACCTCTGAACCCAGAAATGATGCGAACAAGTTCGTAACTCCTGATCGGGTGTGTCCGCATCACAGCCATCTCTTCGGCGGTGAGCCGTCCCTGCTTTCGCAGGATGACCCCGTACTCCTCGTGGATCTTCCCCACGTCATGAAGGAGAGCTGCCGTCCCGATCTGCGCGATCTGCTTGCCAGGCAGCCCGAGGGCGCGCGACAGGACGTCCGCGAGCCGCGCCACGCGCACCGAGTGACCGGATGTGTACGGGTCCCGTGCTTCGAGGTTCTTGACCATCAGCTCAAGCAGGTCACGGTTGTTCTGCTCGAGCCGCAGGTTGACGCTATAGACGTGACGGATCAGGAACAGCGGGATCGTCACTACGATCACACCGGCGAGCTGTGCCTCCGTGTACAAGAACGCGAGCAGCAACGCAAGAGGGCTCGCGAGGAAGTCGAAAAGAAGCGACCCCCCAACCAGTCGATTCCACGAGTCCCCTAGGGCGGTTCCGCTACTCAGCGCGATAGCGATTGCGGGCGCGCCAGTGTTCACAACCATGTAACCACAGACTGCAATGGCGAAGGCGAAGGGAGCCACTACGAGGCCCGTTAGCGAGACTGTGCCTCCTAACTGCAGGTACAACAAGCCTGCCAGCCCAACGCCCACTACCTCCTTCGATGTGTTGAGGATGATCTTGATCAGGGGCTTGCGCCGGACAAATGTCTCCGCCGAGAACGTGGCGAGTCCCGTCAACGCCATCGCCCACGCCGGACCAACCAAGGCAATCGCGGCTAGGTAGGGAATGAAGGATACGGATGAGGTCGCCGTACCCATGGGGAGCTTGAGGAATGCCAACTCCGAAACCACCGCCAAGACTAGAAACGCCGCCATTGCGTTCCAGAATTGGCTCGGCTCCCCCGGGACGACCCAAGAAGCCCGCCCAATCAGGACCGCCGCCGCAATGAAGACTGCGGCGACATAGACATGGATCGCCCGTGGCCTCTGCATCCTGAACGCGAAAAAGGGAGGGGTGCCCCCGATTGACGAACTACCACATGATCGTTCCCTGCGCGGAGAAAGCTCGAGCAAAAATCCCCAGCAGGAACGCGAGCCAACCGAATCCTGGCATTGAGCGTCACCTCCCCCCTGACCGTTTCAGACGGATCACGATGAGAAGTGGCATGCCCCGCTATGGCATACCCTGACGCTCCGCTCGTCTTACCCGATCAACTTCGCTCCGTACTGGCAGCTCGGCGACCGGGGGCCCCTTCGATCTCTCCTTAAGTACTCGTGAAGACTGGTGAGAAACCAGATCAAATAAGCCGACACAACCAAACCCGCGACATGGGATTGGACCGCGCCGGCCCGCCCTGTGGTTTGGGCGAACCAAAGTAATGATAGGACTTGGTCTACGCTAGCGCCGTGATGCAAGCCACCGGTTCGTGGCGTCCAGCACCGCCAGCACCGACGCCTGCTCAGGACTGTCTGCCAGCTCGCAAGTGCCTGTCAATAAACTACTTCCACGGCTTTCCGCAACGAGGATTCCGGCCATCACGAAGCGCCGGTCGAACGCCTCCACCACCTGCACCCCTTCCACGTCGATCATCCCGCGCGTCAGGATCTTGTCCAACGCTGCCACCGCCGCCCGCGCCGCCCCGTTGAGCCGCGCCCGCGCGTTGTCCACCGCCTCCGCCGTCCCCGCCACCTCCTCGTCCCCCACGCGCAGCGTCACGTGGAGCCCGATCCGCTGGCCCCCGCCGGTCGACTGAAACTCGAGCCGGCCGAACAGCACCCCGCGCCGCATCGCCATCTCGCGCACCGCGTCCTGGTCCAGCGCCTCGATCGGCCGCACCTCCGCCGTCTGCGCCACGCTGATCTTGCGATGATCCACTTTGAGGCCGAGATGCGCCAGCAGCGCGCTCTCCACGTTGCGCACCACCTGCTTCGCCGGCGTGCTCCCCTGCGTCAGCACGTGGATCTCCTCGACCTCGCCGATCGGCGAGACCACCACCCGCGCCGACAGCACGCCCTGCAGGCTCGTGAGCAGGTTCTCCGCCCGCTTCACGCCCCACGGGTCGGCCTGGTGCACTCCCGCCGTCGCCGTCGTGCCCGCCCGCGCCGGCCCGCCCGGCCGCTCCATGCCCCGGTTCGGATCTGTCGCCGTCAACGCCCGCTCCCCTCTCGAAGCCGCCACCTCAGACCTCGATGCGATTGCCGCCCAGCGCCTTCGCCCGATACAGCGCCCGGTCCGCCCGCTCCAGCACGTCCGTGCCGTTGGCCGCCTCGGGATCGCACTCCGCCACCCCGATCGACGCGCTGATCGTCCCCGGCGCATACCCC
Source organism: uncultured Gemmatimonadales bacterium (assembly GCA_963771275.1). Classification (GTDB taxonomy): domain Bacteria; phylum Gemmatimonadota; class Gemmatimonadetes; order Gemmatimonadales; family GWC2-71-9; genus JAOTWJ01. The sequence goes on along the minus strand of CAVYSW010000003.1, from coordinate 1,748,223 downwards.
AGCGCGCGCCCCACCGCCTCCACCCGCTCCCGAATCACCTCCCCCACCCGCAGCGCGCCCGACACGTCCGTCCGCACCAGCAGCACCACGAACTCGTCACCGCCGTACCGCCCCGCCACATCCGTGCTCCGCACCGCCTTCTGCACCACCTGCCCGATCGCCGCCAGCACCTCGCTCCCCGCCCGGTGCCCGAACGTGTCGTTCACCTGCTTGAACCCGTCGAGATCCATGAACAGCACCGCGAACCGCTCGCCGCTCCGGCTGCTGCGCGCCGCCTCGTTGGCCAACCGGTCCCGCAGCACGCGGTACGTCACCAGCCCCGTGAGCGCGTCCACCGCGGCCTCGCGCTGCGCCTCCGCCGCCACCCGCTCCTGATACGGCGGGCACTGCCGCAGCGTCGCGCGACCCCGCAGCAGCTGCGCCGCGAACTCCCGGCAGGTCCCGAACCCACACGCCCCGCAATCCCACGGCGCGCCGTTCGGGGCGGTCCCCACCTGCCGGACGACCGCCTCGATCTCATCGTCCGGAGGGTGCGTCCCGTCGCCATGGAATGTAAACGATGTGGCGACGTTGACTATGACCTCCGGGTCGATCACCGGCAACTCGCTCCGCGGCGGCTCGCTCTGCGCCGCCACCCGGCGCCGCCAGAACAGCTCGTCCCGCGGGCCGAGCAGCGGGTGGTCCAGACACCCCTCGCACGGCAGAATGTCCACGAAGCCGAGCGCGATCCCGTCCGTCACCACCGCGTGGTGAATCAGATCCAGCGCCCCGAGCCCGCGGAACTTGCGGAACCGCCGGCTCGCCTGATGCTCCCGCAGCAGCATCTCGAGCGGCATCCCGCCCGCCGTGCTCACGTGCCGCCGCCGGACGCCCGGAATGCGGCGATGGTACGTGGGCTCGGCCCCCACGCTCACCCCGGACTCCTCGAGCAACAGCTCCAGATCGCGGAACGTCAGCGCCGCCTCGACGTTCCCGGTCGCGTCCGCCAGGCACACACCGGCGTACACGATGGCCCCGCCCTCCCCGTACACGTCGCGCAGGTAGTCCACCTCGGCCTTGAGCGGCGTCACCACCGGCGCGAGATACCGCACCAGCTCGGGATACTCGCTCCGGATCTTCTCCACCAGGATCGGACACGTGGACCGGATCATCGTCTGCCACCGCGTGTCGCTGCATAGCCGCAGGTACTCCGCGGCCACCAGCTCCTCTCCCACCACCCCATGATGCACCCCGATGAACCCGACCCGGAAGCAGGCGTTCACCACCTGCTCCAGCGCGTGCGGATGGAAGTGCACCGCCGCCTCGCCCGCCAACACCAGCACCGTGGAGCCGGTCGCGAGCAGCTCGCGCACCCGCGCCCGGTCGCCGACGACATCGATCGCGTCATGCGGGCACGCCTCGACGCACAGCCCCGCGCGCACGCAGGCCTCGTCGACAATCCAGACGTCCGTGTCCTCAACCGCAATGGCGTTCGACGGACAGACCCGCACGCATGCCATGCAGCTGACGCACTTGTCGTTGACCTCAAACCGCACGATGCAGCCGACCTAGCGCGAAATGCGTGGGTTCCGAGGACGGCAACGCCCGGCAACATTGGCGTTGCCGCCCCGGGGATGTCAATGGCCGAATGCGACTCAACGTGTTGAAAGGATGCAACTTATGCCCCCTCCGCCACGCCAGGGTTCAACCCTTGTTGCGCACACTCCACACACGCCCCTTCGTCGGGGGCCTGTGCCTTGGAGCGTGCCTTAGGGGAGCAGAGAGTATGCCACTGGGAGGCTGCGGATCCCCCGTTCCGGCGCGCACCGGCCGCCCGGAACGGAGGAGAAACGCGAGGAGAATCGTCCCTATTTCTTCCGCAGCGTGCTGTCGCTCGGCGTCAGCTGATCGAGCCGCCAGAAATCCAGCCGGTACACCGGGCCGCCCGTCGCGCGACGCACCCACGAGCCGCCCGCCGTCGAATCGAACAGCAGGCGGAGCAGCGTGTCGCTCGAGCCGCCCAACACCGTCAGCGCGCGCTTGGGATGCGCGAAGTCCAGCGACTCCGCCTGCGCGACGGTGGCGAAGCCCAGCGCGCTCACGTCGCCCATGCCCTGGAGCAGCCGGGCGACCGCTCCGGAATCCGCCGCCGCCGCGCCGAGCCGCCAGGCACCATCCGCCCGCGACAGCACCCAGCGCCGCCCGCCGCGCGCCACCTCCACCGATCGCACGCTGTCGGCGGGGACCGCCGCGATCCGCCGGTCGCGCCATGCGTCGAGGTCGCGCGCCGCGAGGCTCGGCAGCCGCCCGTGCAGCAGGTAGACGTCGTCGTCCCCGGCCAACCGGACGTAGGCGGTCTGGAACGAGCGACCCTGGCTCCCGACGATCACGTCGGCGAGCGCGCGATCTCCCTTGAAGAACCGCACCCGCCGGCCGCCCGCCGTGTCCACCCCCATGCGGGCGTGCGAGGCGGCGCTCCGCGCGACCAGCTCGCTCGCGTTGCCCGTGTCCGACAGCGCGGCGATCAGGTCGTCCACCGAGCCGGCCGCCGCCGCGTACCCGTTGGCCTGCCAGCCGCTCGCGGTGCTCCTGAGGTCGATCGTGTCGCCGGGCGCCGTGATCGTGATCCGGTCGATGTCCGCCGCGCTCAGCTTGGGGAGCGCGAGCGCCAGCGGCGCGTCGCTCATCGAGCGGCGGAACAGCGCGAGCCCTCCCCAGGCAACCAGCAGCACCGCCAGCGCCAGCAGCGCGCGCTTGAGTGCGGCGGGACTCATGCGGCCCCTCCTCCGGCGGCCGTGCCCGGTGTGTACGTCCGTCGCATGGTTCTCCGCCGGCCCACGAGCCGCGCGAGACCCGCGAGGCCCACGAGCAGCGGCATCCCGACCACGTTGGCGTATTTCACGGCGCCGCGCGTGCCCTCGCTCAAGGCGAGCGGCGGCGGGCGCCGGTCCTTCGACCGGATCGCGATCAGCCCCTCGTCCTGCGCCAGCCAGTCCACCGCGTTCAGCACGAACGTGAGGTTCTCCGGCACGGAGCGCGCCTGCCGGTCGGAGGCGAACTCCTCGTTGCCCACGACGACGAGCCGGCCGCGCGGTCCCGCGGTGTCGCCCGACACCAGCGGGCTGAGCGGATTGACGAGCACGGCGAGCAGGCGGGACGCGAGGCTATCGGTGGCGAAGTGCCGCTGGGGATCGAGCAGCGTCTCGCTGGCGGAGATGCCGCCGGCGCGGCTCGACACGAACAGCGGCGTCACCGTCCCCGCCCGCGCGCCCGTCGTGTCGATCGAGCTGGTCCACGGCAGGAACAGCGAGGCGATCTCCTCGTTCACCACCGACCGGCCGGTCCCGGCGGCCCGAACCCACAGCGGGTACTGCGTGAGCAGCCGGCCGTACTGGGTCGGCAGCGCGACGCTCTCGTTGGCGAGCAGGTCGTACACCATATCCGGCCGGATCGTCACGCCGTAGTCCTGGAGCACGGCGTCCCACGTCACGGGGCGCGGCGTCGCGAAGTACGGCTGCTGCGGATCGATCGCCATGCCGCCGGCCATCACCAGGGCCGCGCCCCCGCCCGCGAGATACGCCCTGAGCCGCTCCGCCTCGCCGGCGGGCAGCGAATCCGGCGACCCCACGAGCAGCAGGGCCCGGACATCACGCGTCGGCGCGGAGTCCTGGGCGAGCGACACGCTGCGCACGTCGTAGGTCTTCGCCAGCTCGCCCCGCAGCCCCTGGTAGGTGCGCTGGCCCATCGCCGCGGCCGAGGGATCGATCACCAACCCGACGACCGGCTTGCCCGTGCGGGTCATCGACCGGATGGCGGACGCGATCCGGTACTCCAGATCGTCGGTCCGCTGGATCACCGGGATCGCCTCCTGCGAATTCGCGTAGCGGATTGCGAGGCCCATGTAACCCTGGCGGATCTGGAGCTGCGACTGCCCGATCACGTTGAACTGGATCGGCGGGATGCCCGCCGCCTGGGCCGCGTCCTTGGCCTGCTGGTCCTCGGCGGGGTCGCGCTCGATGATCCGCACGTTGCCGTGGCCGGCCGCCCGCAGGTCGCGCAGCATGTCGTCGACGTCGCGCTTCAGCAGCGAGATCTCGGGCGGCAGCTCGCGCGACGCGAACAGCTCGAGCGTCACGATGTCGCCCGCGTTCCGCACCAGCGCGCGCGTCGCGGGCGAGAGGGTGTAGGCCCGTCCCGGCGTGAGGTCGAGCCGGCCGCCGATGTAGCCGCCGAGCAGGTTGACGACGACCACGACCGCCGCGAGCGCCGCGGTCCCCGCCTGGAGGCGGCGGGCGGCGGGCGCCCCGGCCGGCAGCTTGCGCGCCAGCACCGCCGCGTAGCTCAGCACCAGGAACAGGGCCGCGAGCGAGCCGAAGTACACCACGTCCCGCAGGTCGATCACGCCCCGGCCGATGCTCTCGAAGTGCGACAGCACGCCGAGCCGCGCGGCGAGGGCGCCGAGCACGGGTGGCAGCCCCACGATCAGCGGATCGAGGCCGATCAGCACCAGCACGAACATGACCCCCACGCCCACGATGAACGCGGTGATCTGGTTGCGCGTGAGGCTCGAGGTCCACAGGCCCACCGCCGTGAGCCCGGCCACGAGCAGCAGCGCGCCGACGTACTGCGCCGCGATCACCCCGATCGGCAGGTGGGCCCCCAGCGCGAACCCCAGCGGCAGCCCGAGCGTGAGCGCCAGCCCGCACCACAGGAACAGCAGGACCCCGAGGTACTTGCCCAGCACGAGCTCGAGCTCCGTGATCGGCTGCGCCAGCACCACCTCGATCGTGCCGCTCCTGACCTCGTCGGCGAGCGAGCGCATCGTGACCGCCGGCACGAGGAACAGCAGGATCCAGGGCAGCAGGTCGAGCATTGGCCGGAGCGACGCCACGCCGATGAGGAACGCCTGCCGGAAGAACAGGAAGTTGTTGACCGCGAGGAAGACGATCAGCAGGATATAACCCGTCGGCGCGTCGAACAGCGCCGTGAGCTCGCGGCGGCCCACCGTCCAGACGCGACTCATGCGCGCCCCCCTTCGGTGGTCAGCTGCCGGAACAGCGCCTCGAGGCTGCCACCCTCCTCGTGCAGCTCGTACAGCGTCCAGCCGCGCTCGTGGGCCAGCCGGAAGATCGCCGGCCGGACGTCCGTCTCCCCCTGCGCGCTGACGCCGAGCCGCACGCGCCCGTCGAGCGCGCCCCGCTCCTCGACCAGCGTGACGCCCGGGAGCGCGCGAATCGCATCGGCCACGCCGGCGCCGGCGATCTCCACACCCACCTGCGCCAGCCCCTGGGCCTGGGCCACGAGCTGTCCCACGGGCCCGTCGGCCACGAGGCGCCCGCGGTTGATGATCAGCAGGCGGGAGCAGGTGTGCTGCGCCTCGGAGAGCACGTGCGTGGACAGGATCACGGTCCGTTCGCGGCCGAGGTCGCCGATCAGGCGACGGATCTCGACCCGCTGGTTGGGATCGAGGCCCTCGGTGGGCTCGTCGAGCACCAGCAGGTCCGGCTCGTGCACGATCGCCTGGGCGAGCCCGACGCGCTGCTTGAACCCTTTCGACAGCTCGCCGATGCTGCGGTAGTACACGCTCTCCACGCCCGTGCGCGCCACCGCGCGGTCGATCGCGCCGCGGCGCGCCGGCTGGGGAATCTCCCGCAGGCGCACGATGAAGCCGAGGTAGTCCGCCACGAGCATGTCGGTGTAGAGCGGATTGTTCTCCGGCAGGTACCCGATGCGGCGCTTGGCCTCGCGCCCGGCCTGGGCCAGCGGCACGCCGTCCAGCCGGATCGCCCCGCGATCCGGCTCGAGGAACTGCGTGATCATCCGCATGGTGGTGGATTTCCCGGCGCCGTTCGGCCCGAGGAAGCCGACGACTTCCCCGCGGTCCACCGACGCGTCGACGCCATCGACGGCGACGACGGCTCCGAACCGCTTGCCGACGCCATCCAGATTGAGCAGTGACATGGTCTCGTTTTGGCTGCTGGCGGCTTGTCTTACACGGACTCCGCCCGAAGGTTCATTCCCGCACGGCGAGCACCGCCGCTCCCCGCAGACGCCCCGACCGGAGGTCGTCCAGGGCGCGGTCGGCGGCCGCCAGCGGGTACAGCTCCACCGTGGTCTCCACCGGCGCCGCCGCCACGGCGGCGAAGAACTCCTCGCCGTCCCGCCGGGTGAGGTTGGCCACGGAGCGGAGCACGCGCTCGCCCCAGAGGACCTCGTAGGGAAACGCCGGGATGTCGCTCATGTGGATCCCGGCGCACACGACGGTGCCCCCCTTGATGACCGCGCGCAGGGCGACCGGCACGAGCCCGCCGACCGGCGCGAACACGATCGCCGCGTCCAGCGGTTCGGGCGGCGTCTGGTCCGACCCGCCCGCCCAGGCCGCGCCCAGACCGAGCGCCAGATCCTGGGCGGCGCGGTCGCCCGCCCGGGTGAACGCGTATACCCTTCGCCCGTCGTGCATCGCCACCTGGGCGATGATGTGGGCCGCCGCGCCGAAGCCGTAGAGGCCGAGCCGCTCGCCCTCACCCGCCGCGCGGTACGCGCGGTAGCCGATCAGGCCCGCGCACAAGAGCGGCGCCACGTGCGCGTCCGACAGCGTTCCCGGCAGGGGCACGCAGAACCGCTCGTCGGCCAGCGCGTACTCCGCGTAGCCGCCGTCCAGGTGATAGCCGGTGAACCGCGCGCGGTCGCAGAGGTTCTCCCGCCCCGCGCGGCAGTAGCGGCACGCGCCGCAGGTCCAGCCCAGCCAGGGCACGCCGACCCGCGCGCCGACGGGAAACCGCGCGGCGCCCGCCCCGGCCGCTGCCACCACCCCCACGATCTCGTGGCCCAGCACGAGCGGCAGCTTGGGATCCGGCAGGTCGCCGTCGGCGACGTGGAGATCGGTGCGGCACACCCCGCAGGCGCCGACCCGGAGCAGCACCTGGCCCGGCCCCGGCCGCGGCACGTCCATGGCGGCCTCCCGGAGCGGCGCGCGTTGCCGCTCGAGCAGCATGGCCCTCATCGCTCCCTCCCAGCCCCCCTCGCTCTCTCTCCGTCCGCGCTCCCTCGCGGGCCGGCATCGTCCAGCACGCCCCGCGCCCGTCGGAAGATCGCGTGCCACATGGCGCGGGTGAGGCGGCCCGTGTTGGTGTTCTGCCGGCTGGGGTGGTAGGCGCTGAGCAGCGCGGATCCCGTCAGGCAGCGTCGTCAGGGCGCCGTGCGCGAACGCCGGTCGCTGGGCGGGCGCCAGCGCGTGCCACCAGCCCGCTGCCCGGAGCCACGCCTCGTGGGCCACCCGGCCGAGGGTCACGACGAGGCGCACGCGGCGGAGCAGCGCGATCTCGCCCGCGAGGTACCCCCGACAGCGCGTCAGCTCCTCGCCGGTCGGCCGGTTGCCCGGCGGGGCGCATCGTGCGGCGGCGGTGACATAGCAGTCCGCCAGCGCGAGCCCGTCATCGCGCGCCGCGGAGCCGGCCTGACTGGCAAAGCCGAACCGGTGCAGGGCGGCGTACAGCCAATCGCCACTCTGGTCGCCGGTGAACATCCGGCCCGTGCGGTTGGCACCGTGTGCCGCCGGCGCAAGCCCGACGATCAGCATCCGGGCGCGCGGATCGCCGAACCCCGGCACGGGGCGGCCCCAGTAATCCCACGCGCGGAAGGCGCGCCGCTTCTCGCGCGCGACGCGCTCGCGCCACGCCACGAGGCGGGGGCAGGCGCGGCACGCGATCACCGAGGCCGAGAGTGCGGCGAGTGACGAAGCGGCAGAAGCGGCAGAAGCGGCAGGGGCGGCGGGGGCGGCGCTTTTCACTTTTCACTTTTCACTTTGCATTTCAGTCCAACCCGTACTCCCTGATCTTGCGGTACAGCGTCCGCTCGCCGATCGCCAGCCGCTCCGCGGCCTTGCGCCGGTTCCCGCCGGTCTCTTCCAGCGCCGCCTCGATCGCCGCACGCTCCACGTCGGTCATCTTCATGCCCGCGCGGTAGAGCACCGCACTCGGCTCGGGCTCACGCGGGCCGCCGTCCCGCGCGCGGACGAGATCGTCGCCGTGCAGCGGGGTCCGCCGCACGTCGATCACTTCGACCGGGTGGTCGGTCTCGTCGAGCCGCCGCCGCAGGTCCTCGATCTGGACCTTGAGCTCCACCAGCGAGCGGAAGATGAACTCCAGCTCCTGTCCGGTGATGTCGCGCGACGTCTCCGGCAGGCGCACCGGGAGCAGTCGCGCCCCGCCATCGCGAATGTCGGGCGGGATGTCGAGGGCCCCGATCTCGCGTCCCGGCGCGAGCACCACCATCGACTCGATGAGATTGTGGAGCTGGCGCACGTTGCCGGGCCAGGGGGTGCGGGCGAGCAGCTCGATCGCCTCCCGGGTGATGCCGCGAAACTCCCGTCCGTGCTGGCGGCTCAGGTCCCGGACGAAGCGATGGACGAGGATCGGGATGTCGCCGCGCCGCTCGCGCAGCGGTGGCAGGTAGATGTACAGCACGTTCAACCGGTAGAACAGGTCGTCGCGGAACTGCCCCACTGCCACGGCGTCCTTGAGCGACCGGTTGGTGGCCGCAATCACGCGCACGTCCACGCGGATCGGCTGGACGCCGCCGACCCGGAAGAAGCTGCGCGTCTCCAGCACCCGGAGCAGCTTCACCTGGACGGCGGGCGGCATCTCTCCCACCTCGTCGAGGAACAGCGTGCCGCCGTTTGCCAGCTCGAAGCGGCCGAGCCGCCGCTCGGCCGCGCCCGTGAACGATCCCTTCTCGTGCCCGAACAGCTCGGACTCCAGCAGCGTTTCCGGCAGCGCGGCGCAGTTCACGGCGACGAACGGCTTGTCGCGGCGCGGCGAGAGGCTGTGGATCGCCTGCGCCACGAGCTCCTTCCCCGTCCCCGACTCCCCTTCGATCAGCAGCGTGCTCGAGACGGGCGCCATCTGCTCGATCTTCACGAGCACTTCCTGCACGGGGGGACTGTCGCCCAGGATCCCCGTGCGCTCCTGCAGCTGCCGCCGCTCGATCAGCCGCTGGACGACCGCCGCCACGTCGCCGGGGTCGACGGGCTTCTGCATCCACACCGTGAGACCGATGTCCTGCGCCAGGCGGGCGGGCTCGTGGTCGGTCGCCTCGAGCAGGCCGAGCGTCGAGATCGAGCGGCCGCGCGCCAGACCGACCAGCTCCGCGGCGGGCCGCTCGTGCAGCGCGCCCGTCAGCACGATGACCTCGGGATCGGCGCGGCGCACCGCGGCGCGCACGTCGTCGAGCGAGGAGACCAGCGTGGTGTGCAAGGCGGCCGCTTCCAGCCCGGCGTTGAGCGGGACGGCGACCTCGAGGTCGTCCATCGTGACCACCACGCGGCCGGTCATGCGTGATCGGTGGGCGATCCGGTGAGCAGCTGCACGGCGTGCTCGACCAGCGGATCGAGCACGCCGAGTCCGTCCCGCACGCCGGCGGGGCTGCCGGGGAGGTTGACGATCAGCGCCGCGGCGCGAGCGCCGGCCAGGCCGCGCGACAGTGCCGCCCGCGGCACGGCGCCGCGGGCGGCGGCGCGGATCGCCTCGGCGATGCCGGGGGCCTCCCGCTCGAGCACCGCCCGGGTCGCCTCCGGGGTCACGTCCCGCGGTGCGAGTCCGGTACCCCCCGTCGTGAGGATGAGATCGGCGACGCCGTCATCGGCCCACCGCGCCAGCGTCCCCGCAATGCGATCGCTCTCGTCGGGCACCACGTCCCGTGCCGCGAGCGTGAAGCCCCGGCCGGCCGCCCAGGCGGCGATCGCGTCGCCCGACGCGTCCGCCCGCCGGCCGGCCGCTCCGAGGTCGGACACGGTCAGTACCGCGACGCGCACCATGGCCGGCTACCGCTTGACGCTTCCCCCGGTGTAGAACGGCAGCGACACCACCTCCGCCGGAACGCGCTTGCCCCGCACCGCGATCTCGAAGCCCGTCCCGGGCTCCACGGAATGGGTCGGGAGGTAGGTGGTGCCGATGGCGCGTTTCAGCGTGGGGCTGTAGCCGCCGCTCCGGACGATGTCGACCTTGCGGCCCGCGACGAGCACGTCCATGCCGTGCCGCGGAATCACCCCCGCCTCCTGCGGCACGAACCCCACGAGCTTCCGCGTGACGCCCCTGGCCTTGATCCGCTGCAGCGCCGCCTTGCCGGTGAACGGCGCCCCCTTGTCGAGCTTCACGATCCAGCCGAGCCGGGCCTCGAACGGGTTGGTGGTGTCGTCGATGTCGTTGCCGTAGAGCGGGTAGCCGACCTCGAGGCGCAGCGAGTCGCGCGCGCCGAGCCCGATGGGCGCGGCCCGCCCCGCCCCCACCAGGGCCGTCCACACGTCGTCGGCGTGGCGCGGCCGGAAGAACAGCTCGAAGCCGTCCTCGCCGGTGTAGCCGGTGCGCGCGATGAAGCAATCGGCACCCGCCACCGCGCCAATGTCGAAATGGTAGTACTTGATGCGCGCGAGATTCGTCTGGGTGACCGTCTGGACCAGCTCCTCACTCTTGGGCCCCTGCACCGCGAGCAGGGCGACCTCCGCCGAGATGTCCTTGATCCGCACGTTCACGCCGTCCTTGCGGCTCAGCACGTGCTCCCAGTCCTTGGCGGCGTTGGCGGCGTTCACCACGATCATCAGCTTGTCGTCGAACCGGTACACGATGCAGTCGTCGACGAACGTCCCGTCGTCCGTGAGCAGAGCCGAATACTGCGCCTGCCCCGGCTCCAGCGTCCCGACATCGTTGCAGGTCAGCCGATTGACGAAGGCGTTGCGGTCCGGGCCGCTGATCTCGAACTCGCCCATGTGCGAGACGTCGAACACCCCCACCCCGGTCCGGACGATCTCGTGCTCTCTGGTGATGCCCGTCGGATACTGCACGGGCATCTCGAAGCCGGCGAACGGCACCAGCTTGGCGCCGAGCCGGACGTGATGCGCGTGGAACGGTGTGCGCTGCAGCGTTTCCCCACTCATGTGCTTCCCCCTCCCATCAACGTCGCGAGAATCGCCTTCTGCACGTGCAGCCGGTTCTCCGCCTGATCGAATACGCGGGACTGTGGCCCCTCGAACACCTCTTCCGTGACCTCTTCCCCCCGGTGCGCCGGCAGGCAGTGGAGGAAGATGGCCTTGGGGTCGGCCAGCCGCATGAGCTCCGCGCTCACCTGGTAGCCGCGGAACGCGAGGGCCCGCTGCTCCGCCTCTCCCTCCTGACCCATCGACGCCCAGACGTCGGTGTTCACCACGTGGGCCCCTTCCACAGCTTCCTCGATGTCTTCGGTGATGGTCACCGGGGCCCGCGCCTTGGCGAACTCGAAGATCTCGTGGTTGGGCTCGTAGCCCTCGGGGCAGGCGAGCCGCAGCTCGAAGCCGAGCACCGCGGCCGCGTTGAGCCACGAGTTGGCCATGTTGTTCCCGTCCCCGATCCAGGCGACCACCTTCCCCTCCCACCCTCCGAGGTGCTCCCGCATCGTGAACACGTCGGTGAGCACCTGGCACGGGTGCAGCAGGTCGGTGAGCCCGTTGATCACGGGGATGCTGGCGAACCGGGCGAGCTCCACCACATCGGCGTGCGCGAACGTGCGGATCATCAGCCCGTCCACGTAGCGCGACAGCACCCGCGCCGTGTCCTTGATCGGCTCACCGCGGCCGATCTGGATGTCGCGCGACGAGAGGAACAGCGCGTGCCCGCCGAGCTCGTAGGCTCCCACTTCGAACGACACGCGGGTCCGTGTGCTGCTCTTGGTGAAGATCATCCCCAGGGTCTTCCCGGCGAGCGGCTTGGCGCGGTACTCCCCGCTCTTCATCCGGGCGGCGAGATCGAACAGCGCCACGATCTCCTCGCGGCGGAAGTCCGGGATGGCTAGGAAGTCTCGTTTCGGCATGTCCGTGGGCGGCAGTCGGTCAAATTGACAGGACCCCGGGGGATAGTATCCGCGTGGGTGGTAGGTGTAAAGACGGGTGTGGTGGTAACGACTGGCCTTCCAGCGGCATCTAGGGATTGGGTATTGAGCGAGAGCGGATCCATGACTGAGCCTCGGCATTATGTCGGGTTGAGCCGAGACGAGCGCCGCGAGTTGACGGCGCTCGCCGGCGGCTCGGGCGGGTCCGCCGGCCGGCGCCGCCGCGCCTACGCCGTGCTGCTGCTCGGCACGGGGCTGCCGGCTGAGGAGATCGCTCGTCGGACCGGATACACCACTGTGCACGTGAGCCGATTGCGCGCGCGCTTCCTCGCGGGGAGGCTGGCCGGCTTGGCAGACCGTCCCAAGTCCGGCAGGCCTCCGAGGGCTGCCGCTCCGCAGTGCGATGCGAGTGGTGGCGCTGGCGCTTCGCGCCGCGGTGCGCGGGCGTCGGCCTCCGGCGATCCCCGCCCTTGCCCACCGCACCGCAGTGTCCTTGCACCGCGTGCGTGAGATCCTCAGCGAACACCGGCTGGGGTCGCCCACCGGTGTGCGGTCACCGCTCACGCCGCTCCGGGTCGAGGGCATCGCCGGCGTTCATCTGCGGGCGAGGGACCCCGCGTTCGTGTTCTCGTGCAACTCGGCGCGCGCAAGGCCGGGCAACGAAGCCCTGCCGGAGTTCACCAGCGTCTTCGCGGCAGTCGCGGGCGGGTTGCGCTCCTCGAGGGAGCGGAGAGACGATCCCCGGGCGGACGTATTCCGGTTTCTCGACGCTCTCGCCGTGGATTCCGGCGCCGAGCTCCACGCGATCCTCAGCGAGCGCGCGCTGTACCCACGACGTGGCGCGCAGGACTACGAGGCACGCCACCCCCATGTCCGGCTCCACTTCACCCCGCGTGGCGCCAGGTGGGAGGAGATGGTCGGTGTGTGGCTCAACCTCCTGCCTCGGCAGGTCACGCACTGGGAGAGCTACCGCCCCGTCCCCCGACTGGTGAGGGCCCTGCGCGACCACCTCATCGCCGGGGCGTGGCCGCCGTTCATCTGGATCAGCGGGAAGCGCGGAGGCCAGGAAGCGGATGCGTCTTAACATGACTTCCGGCAGATGGCCGGCGGCGTAAGACATTGCAGACCCGGAGGTTCAGAGCGGCGTGGGACCCAGGATTGTGCCCAACCTACTACAGGTAGCAGTTGACGAGCAGGACGCCTCCCGTACCTTCGCGGTGAGCACGCTCGCGGATCGCGGCACCTGACGCCCACTCGCTCACCGGTTTCACGGGTTCGCAGAGCAGTGAGGATGAACATGCGTGGACCCCCTCCGATCCTCCTTCAGCATCGGCAGGCCCTCGGCATCAAGTCAGCAACGAGTTGTTCCAGGCCGGAGAGTGGAACGTGGTGACGGATCGCCTTGGGCTGTCGCCGAGGGAGTCCGAGGTCGCGCAATGCCTTCTGGATGGCGACGTGGAGGCTACCATAGCGAGCCACTTGGGCCTCTCTGCGCACACGGTTCATAGCTATGTGTGGCGGATCTACCAAGGAGGTGGCACACGCGCTACATGGCAGGTCGGGATGTAACGGGAGCACGCCTAGGTGCATCTTCGGACTAGAAGCGACGCTGCGGTGTGGCGGCCGGCCCTTGAGTACTGAACGCAGAGGCTTCCGAGGTGAAGCCGATGCCTTGATGGGGGTAGAGGTGTTGGCTGACGAGCGCGGCGGTACCGTCTCCTGTGCGGCGATGCATGTTCTGAAGGGGCGCCCCTCGGTCACTGAGCCAGCCGATGCCGATGAGGCAACGCTTCCGACTATGGATGCGAACACGCGGATCGGCGGCGTGGACCGGGCAATACTGCGCTACTACCGGCCGCTCACGCGTGTCGCGGAGTGTGTTCTGCGCAATCCAGCGCGACCGATTTCGCTGACGGCTGCAGCTGCCGCGAGTGGCTTTAAGCCGAAGTACTTCTCAACGTACTTCCGCTCGAAAACCGGCATGACTTTCACCGAATGGCTTGCGCGCATACGTACTGAAAAGGCTATGGAGCTCATGCGTAGCCGTCATATACCGATTACTCAGGTCGCATTCGCGGTGGGGTTCAATGATCTTCGTGGATTCGAGCGGTGGTTCCAACGGGTGGTTGGCTGCGCACCAAGCACCTTCAGGGCAGGGGTTGTATCGACGCTCGAGAAGGCCAGAGACTGGTGACGGGGTTCGCGAGGCATGTGCCGCGTCTACCGGGAATGTGACCTAGCAGCAGCCTCTGGTTTTTCATAGCATTAAGTCGACAATGCCGGTGCCATAAAGTACGGCGTACCGTAGCCAAGGGTACTTGACCCTCACGATGAGTGGGTTGAGCCATGCGCAAAGCGATTGCGAACCTGGTCCAAGGAGGCATGATCGTGGGCGGCCTCTTCGTGGGCTTCCTGCTGACTCCTGCTGCCAGTAGCGCAGATAGCTGCAATCATCAGGCATGCAATCTGGATAGTCACAAGTGCGAGGCGGTGAGATGGGAGATCAACTGCTCTGGCGACCCGTGCGACGATAGTGAGTGTGTTGTGCTCCCAGGGGAATGAGAGCGGTCTGTGGAGATCCCAAGCCGAAGGATGCGCATAGGCCCTTGGGCGACGATGCGCGTGTGGAGATGAGAGGTCCGTCCTGCTGCTGTCCTGGCCGAAGAGTGTGAAACATGCTCAACGAGCTTCAGGTACTGACTCTAATCGCCGTTACATTGTGCTCATGCAGGGGAACTGGAGGGAGCGCTGCGGCAGGAACCGCGGGCGGGGATGTTGTGCATCCCCGGAAGGAATTCTTCCACCGTCCAATCCCGGTCCATTCGCGCGTTGATCTGGGAGCTGCTGCCGCCGAGGACCACCCTCTATTCCGGGTGCTGTCGGCAGCACGCCGGTCAGCGGTCGTGGGCGTACTGGAGGGACCGCGTGAGCAGATGTTTGGCAAGGTGTCGGACGTTGTCGTCGACTCATCTAACAGCATCTACGTGCTGGACTCCTACAGCCATGCGGTTCGAGTCTTCGGACGGGATGGCCAGTACATAGCGAGTGTCGGTGCGGCCGGAAGGGGCCCCGGCGAGTTCGTCGAACCTCGCCGGCTGGCGATGGGACAAGACGGCGCCTTGTATGTGCTGGATGTCTACCACGTTCACAAGTTCATCCATGATGGAGCGGGCTTCAGATTCGAGCGGAGTTTCTCATACGATTTTGAGCCCATCGACGTGTGTGTGCTGCCGTCAGGGCTCTTCATTCACGGAACGACATTCGCGCCCGGAGGAGCTGCCTTCAAAGCGCCTCCGTTGATTCACCGAGTCTCCGGTGAGCGCGTGGAAGCATCATTCGGACAGGTATACAACGCCCCTGACGCGATGGTAGCGGTCCACGTGAACCGTAGTCTGCTCGCGTGTGACCGGGACCCGGATCGACTGGTGTTGGCGCCAATGGCCTTGTTGGGAGAGTTCCACGCCTATGGAACAGACGGAACTCCTGAGTGGATTACGGTTGTTGATGGCTTCCGCCCGATTTACTTCGCGAGGACCGCTCGAGGTACACGTACACGGATTCCGGAGGACGGATACGACCATACATACTCTCTCGTGCCTGTGAGACCTTGGCCACCTGGCGTGACGAGGCCGTTCTTTCTTGCGCAGATTGCCTACGTCAGTCGCGAAGACGCGGATGCTCGGAATGAGCTGACAGAGTTGCGCACATTCGCGATCGGCGCACAGGATGGACGGATAGTCGCACTTGGCCGGGGGTTCCCACGGATAGTGGCGTTCGGCGATGGCTTCTTTGTGTCGCTGCGGGAGGATCCTTTCCCACGCATCGAGATCTACGAATGGGGGACGCGATCCTCATGAGAGTCTGGAACAGGAGCCTCGTGGTGGTTTCTGTGGCTGTCTTCGTGGGATCGATAGCTGCGGGAGCGGCTGCCAAACGTGTGGTGGGCGGCTTTCACTACGTAAGGCTCGCAGACCCACCCCGACGTTCGCTGCGCACGGGCGATGAGCTGGTGATGATCTATATCGGCCAGGCATCATGCTCGTGGTGCAATCGCGCTGGTTTCGCCGAAGAAGTGAGAGAAGTGAAAGAGGCTCTTGGCCATCGGGCAGCTGCGACTGGATTCCGATTTGTGACCGAGGGCGTCGCGTTGGATCCCACCATCACCAGCGGGCTCAGGCACCTCAGCAAGTTCGGCGCGTTTGACCAGATTTCAGTCGGCGGTGGATGGGCTAACGAGTTTGCATTCAAGTACTTCTGGAACGAGATCCCTGGGCCCCCAGCGACACCGACGCTTCTGGTGATTCATCGTGCCGTTCAGGTTCCAGACAGTACGTCCAACGATCCCCTGTACTCAGCAAACCGCGGAGAGCTACTAGTCCGGAAGGTGGGCCTCTTTGAAATCCAAGCCTGGATCAAGGCAGGTGTACCCCTGCCAACCCCACCGCCAACTCCGCGTAGTCAGTCCTCGAGTCGTGTCGGACGGCACGATGGCTCATGGTAGCCAGTAGCTCCGACCATTCCATTGTCCAACAGCCAGATAACGGAGGCTTCCGATGTCATGGAACAACAAACTTGGCGCTCGACCGTGGGTTCTGTCGATGGCGGTTGTTCTTGGGGCGGCGATAGGGGCCACAATGGTCCCGTCCAGTAGCTATGCGTGGGATTGCGACATGAATGCGTGCGACGCAACTGGTGGCAACTGCCAGCTGGTTTCGCACAGCATCAACTGTGATGAGACTGCTGACGGGTGCAGGGACGAAGGATGTGTGATCCTGCCGTCGGATTCCACGCCATAGTTGGTCAGGCAGGACGATACTCCATCCATGTCAGCATGTTGGTTGGAGCGCCTCAACTAGTCTGCCAAAGAGAGGAGGCATGGTATGCGAATGCACAGCCGCGAACACCACTCTCTGTTGCTCGGTACGATTGTGGCGGCCGGTATTTCGTTGGGGTCAATGATCGTGCCAGCATCAGCTGTCGCTGACTGGTGCGATTCGGACATGTGCAGCCTGGATTCAGGCAATTGCTTCCAGAGCCACTGGGACACCAGATGCAGGGAGACAGCGGGCGGATGTGAAGACGAAGGCTGTATTATCCTGCCCGGGGATTCGCTGTAGGGAACGGAGTACTAGCCTCGACTTTGGTCTGCACTTGAGGGGCGGCCGATGTCGTCTTGTTCGCCGCCTCTCAACGTCTTGCCGAGGTCCTGCTGGAGAGGCGCGATGGCTGGGGGCCTCGGTGGGCGTGAGGAGCTGCTGGCGATCGGCGCACTTCCGTTCGTGCTTTCAGTACTGTATGCCTGACATCAATCCGCCGTACAACTGCATAGCGTGGCCCTGGATGTGCATCTGCCAGTTGCAGCGGACCCGGACCCTATCAGGCTTGCCCGTGACCGTGGGGGTGACCCATCGTCGCACGCGGCCACGCATGCTGTACGCCGCTGGCCTAGTGTGTGGCCTGGCTGGGGGGTGTGGGTTCGCGGATACCCCCCCAGCCGCGGACGCACCACCATCAAGGGTCTATCCAGCTCCAGAGTACCGCATTCAGGGAATCGCGCTGGGGGGAGGCGACAGCCTCCCCCTGGACGGCGCGACGTCCGCCGCGCTCAGCGGCGATTGGCTGGCAATCCTCCAGACCGGCGCCGGGCGGGTCGTCGTGATCAATCTCGAGACGAGAACCTACCGCATCCTGGGCCGGCGCGGCTCGGGTCCAAGCGATGTCCCGCCGGGCAGCGCGTGGGGCGACCACATCGCCCTGTCAGGCAATGGGTTCTTGGCGATCCTTGACGTGCTTTCCGGTACTGTGCGCGTGTGGGACACGGCAGGTGCCGTGCGCTGGGTGAAGCGCATCGGCGATGCGAGCTGGGGACTGGCAGTCGACGCGCTGGAACGCGGTTCCCGTGTGTGGTCGGATGGCGTGGGCATTGACTCGGTGGGCCGCGTGTACGTCCCCGTGGCAGTGTGGGAAGGCGATTCCCTCAGCGTCATGGTCATGCGCATGGGCCCGGATCACGGGGATTCGGCGGTGACTCCGCGCCTCGCGACCGAGGGTCCTGTGAAGATCAGGCTCCCCGGTGGCAGGAGTGGGAGATTTCAGCACATCATCCGACTACGTTCGCGATCAGGGGCAGGTGCGCTGGACCGTCGATGCTGGCGGGCTGGTCTATTTCGCGAGAGGAAGCCGTCTCCAGGTGGACACGGTGCGGCCCGGCGGCACTCTGGGAACCTGGTTTCGCAAACCGGAGACCTCAGACGAGTTGGTGCCGGAGGCGGAGCTTGCGCGGGCCTTACGAGGGAACTCGGTCGGCGGCCACGCTATCACATCGCGCGATGTCGGACCCTTGCGGTACGCCGTGGTGCGGCAACTGCTGTCCGGGGGTGGTAGCATATGGGTCGGTCTACGCCGAGAGCCGGGTATGCTGAGGTTCGACCTGGTGGATCGTCAGTCAGCAATTGCTCGTCGAGTTCTGATCAATCGTGCTCCGGCCGCGGCGTCCGATCGATGGGTGGTGGCCTGGGTGACCGGTCCGTACGGCGAATTATGGCTCGACATCTATGACCTCACCGGTCAAGGCGCCCCGCGCGTGGCGCCGGAGCGCCTCGAGCTAGCCCCAGCAGTACCGGCGCGGCACTCGAGTCGCGCTGTCGGATCGCAGCCGCGAGACAGTCTTGCCACCGCTGGGGCACGCCCCCCCGCGGCGCTCGCTGGCCCCATCCGCTTCGCTATCGCGTGCACTGCATTGGCGTCCCGCTCGGCTCGCGAAACGGTCGAGCTCGCCATGGACTCCTCAGTTACTGGTGCGGCGGAACTGACAGTCCGCTTGCTGGCACCCGGGGACTCAGCCCCACTAGCCGCCACGCTGAGGGCTTCCGGCGGCTCGAGCTCCGCCTGCCGAGGCCGCGGGGGTCTCCGATTCTCCCTTGCGGGGATCCTCCCCGATACACTCACACTGGAAATCGCCGCTGCCCGCGCGACCTTCAGAGTACTGCGTGCCGGTTCCGAGATCGGGGCGCCCGTCATGCTCAGCGAACCGACCACCGTGACCATCAGGCTGGGAGGCGGGTGGGATCGCGCACCTGAGGATTCCAACTAGCCAAGTCAGCGTCCTACAGGATGTACTTCCGCAGGTCCTCGTTCTCCACGATGCGCATCAGGCGCTCCCGCACCGCGGGGCCGTGTGGCCCTGATCATCCAGCCATGTCTGGGGAGTAATAGTTCATACCGGGCCAGACACGGTCTACGAGGGGGAAGGATGGCGACCGCCGTCAAGAAGACGATGTCGCTGCCCCGTGAGTTGACGCGGGAGGCGGAGGAGCTCGCGCGCGCGGAGGGGAAGACGCTGAGCGCGGCGGGACCTCGCGCGCTATCTCCGCCGGTGAGGGCAGTCTTCGACACCCACATCTACGTCTCCGCCGTCGCAATCCTCGTCAACGGGCGCCAACCGGTGGGTGGCCGAGAGGTTTGACCTGGACCGGTGGGTAGGTTATACTGGCTAGTATAACCCGAGGGTGTCACATGCTGATGAAAGTCCACAACAAGGGGCAGGTCGTCATCCCGGCACAGGTCCGCGAGCAACTGGGGATCGATGTGGGTGACGTGTTGGAGGTGGAGGTCCTGCCGCAGGAGGGCAAGATCCAACTCCGCCGCCCCAGCGAGACCAGGGCGCGATCGCTGGCGGGCTCCCTCAAGCAGTACGCGCGCGGCAAGCGCTTCCCCTCGGACCGGCGGATCGCGGAGGCGCTGCGCCGGGGGCTGGTGCCGCGTGGCTGATCCGGTTGATACCAACGTCATCATCCGCTACCTCGTCGAGGATCCCGCGACCATCACCAAGCCGTTTCGGGGCGTTTTCGCCTTCTTCGAGAAGCTCGAGCGCGGCGAGCGCACGGCCCTCCTCACACCGCTGGTGCTGTTCCAGTCCTACTTCGTGCTGACCAGCTACTACGAGGTCCCGAGCGCGGAGGCCGCCGCCAAGCTGCGGGACCTTCTGGCGTTCCGGGGGCTCCGCGTCCCGGAAAAGCCCGTCTTGCGGACCTGTCTCGACACCCTGGCGGAGCGTCCGGTGGATCTGGTCGATGCGTATCTCACCGCGCTCTGCTCGAGCCGCCAACTGAGAGGCGTGCACTCCTTCGACCAGAGTCTCCGGAAGCTGGGGGTCGAGCTGCTGCCTGTGGAATGAACAAACCGCACGGCTCCCGGGCCGGGCCCAGCAGGGGTGCAGGACGCTCGTCAGGCGAAGGCAGCCGTTCGGCGTCAGGCAGCAGCCGCGGGTAACCATTACAGCACGGTCGGAATCTCAGATGATTGGAGCAGAGCACGAGGCCAGACATTCTGTCGGAGTTCGTGCTTTTCGATTCGGTTTCGGTTGGTGTGTTGTCGAACCAGGACACGACGCTGAGCGGGGACCAGGAAAGCAACATAGGCGGTGCATAGCCGGGCCGGTGGACTGGTTCCCTACAGGATGTACTTCCGCAGGTCCTCGTTCTCCACGATGCGCGTCGGGCGCTCCCGGACCGCGGGCCCGCGCCGAACTCGAGGGTGATCCCCCCGGCGGCGCACGGCGCCTGGCACTGCTTGGCGAGCGCGTTCTCCGGCTCCGTCATGATCCGCACGAAGTCGTCCTCGGTGAGCGGCTTGAGCTCGACCCGAATGGGGAAGCGTCGGTAGCGCTCCGTTAGCTCCGTCCTCTTGCACCACGCCCGGTATGATCCTACTTTAAGTATGAGTGTGGCTCTGGAGGCGTGCCATGTCCACGACAGCCCGTATCACCGTGACATTGCCCGGCGACGTGGTTCAGGAGATTGATCGCCGGGAGAAGAACCGGAGCGGCTTCGTTTTGGAGGCGGTGCAACGCGAGCTTGGGCGTCGCCGACGCGAGGAGCTGCGGAAGTCGCTCGCGACCCCGCACGCAGAGGCTGAAGCGTTGGCGGAAGCAGGCTTCGATGACTGGGCAGGGCGGCTGCCGGAAGAGCCAGCATCGGATCTGGTTGACCTCGGTGCCGGCTCGCCGGTTCGCTGGGTGCCCGGCAATGGCTGGATCGAGGGCGACCAGTGAAGCCAACTCGTGGAACCGTGCTCCTGCTGGACCTCAATCCCACGAGAGGACACGAACAACGCGGTCTCCGGCCCTGTATCGCGGTAAGTGATCCGGACGTCACGGCGGATCAGCGCTTCCCGCTGATCGCAGTCGTTCCGGTTACGCGGACGGCGGCCGCCGGCGCCCTGTATCCGGCGTTGGACGCCGGTTCCAGTGGCTTGACCAGCCGCTCGTATGCTCTGATTGATCAGGTTCGGTCGGTTGACAAGCGCCGAATCCGCCGGAGCTATGGTCAGATCCGATCGGAAGAAATGCGGGCGATCGATGAAGGGCTCACCTTGTTCCTGGGCCTGAGCGGCGACCGGAGATCCTACGGCGGCCAGTCCGAGGGCGAGGAGGCGGATTCCAGCCCCGAAGCCACCTAGCGCCCGTCCCCCTACAAGATGTACTTCCGCAGGTCCTCGTTCTCCACGATGTGCATCAGGCGTTCCCGCACCGCCGCGCCATCGAACACGACGTGCTTCGAGGGGACGTCCGGCGCGTCGAACAGCAGGTCCTCGAGCAGCGTCGAGAGCACGGTGTGCAGACGCCGCGCCCCGATATTCTCCAGCCGATCGTTCACCAGGGTGGCGATCCGCGCGATCTCCCGGATCCCGTCCGGCTCGAACTCGAGCGTGATCCCCTCGGCGGTGCACAGCGCCTGGTACTGCTTCGTGAGCGCGTTCTCCGGCTCCGTCATGATCCGCACGAAATCGTCTTCGGTGAGCGGCTTGAGCTCGACCCGGATCGGGAAGCGGCCCTGCAGCTCGGGGATCAGGTCCGACGGCTTGGAGACGTGGAACGCGCCGGCGGCCACGAACAGCACGTGGTCGGTACGGGCGTAGCCGTAGCGCGTCTGCACCGTGGACCCCTCGATGATCGGCAGCAGATCGCGCTGCACGCCCTCACGCGACACGTCCGGCCCGGCCTGGGCCCGTTCCCCGGCGATCTTGTCGATCTCGTCGATGAAGATGATGCCGTGGTTTTCCACGCGGTCCAGGGCCTCGTTCACGACATCGTCCATGTCCACCAGCTTGCGGAGCTCCTCGTCCACGAGGATCCGGCGCGCCTCCGTGAGCCGTACGGTGCGGCGCTTCTTGCGCTGCGGCAGCATGTCCTTGAGCATCTCGCCGAGGTTCATGTCCGGCCCTTCCATGCCCTGCGGCGGCTGCATCATGTCCAGCAGCGGGAAGCTCTGCTGCGAGACCTCCACCTCGACCTCGCGCTCCTCGAGCTTGCCGTCGCGCAGCAGCGACCGGAGCTTGTCGCGCGTGCGCCTCCGGCGCTCGTCCTCGACGGGCACCGCCTGTGCCTCACCCTTGGAAGACACCACGAACTTCCCCACCTCCGCCCCTTTGCCCCCCTTCCCTGCCGCGGCTGCCGCTCCTGCACCCGCTGCCGCTCCTGCCACCCCTGCTGGCCCTGCCGGTTCGCCGGGAGGCGCGGGGGGCAGGAGCAGATCCAGCAGCCGCTCTTCCGCTCGTTCCTCGGCCTGCGGATAGAGATCGTCTTCCCGCTCGCTGCGCACCATGTTGATCGCGGCGTCCACGAGATCCCGGACCATCGACTCCACGTCCCGGCCCACGTAGCCGACCTCGGTGAACTTGGACGCCTCCACCTTGATAAACGGCGCGCCGGCCAGGCGGGCGAGCCGCCGCGCGATCTCGGTCTTTCCCACGCCGGTGGGGCCGATCATGATGATGTTGTTCGGGACGATCTCGTCGCGGATATCCTCCGGGGCCTGCTGCCGCCGCCAGCGATTGCGGATCGCGATCGCGACGGCGCGCTTCGCGGCGTCCTGGCCGACGATGTAGCGATCGAGCTCCGCCACGATCCGGCGCGGCGGCAGCTCCTCGAGCCAGGGCAGCGGCTCCTGCGGTGGCGTGGGCGGGCCGGCGGGCGGCGTGGCGCCCGCGGCGCCCGCGGCGCCCGGCTCCTTGGTCATTTCCCGGTCCCCAGCTCGACGAGCGTGATGTTACGGTTCGTGAAGACGCAGATATCGGCCGCGATCTCGAGGCTCTGCTGCACGATCTCCCGCGCGCCGGCCGGCGTGGGCAACAGCGCCCGCGCCGCCGCCAGCGCGTAGTTGCCCCCGCTCCCGATCGCCAGTACGCCGTCGTCGGGCTCGATCAGCTCCCCGCTGCCACTCAGCACGAACCCATGCTTCACGTCGGCGACCGCGAGCAGCGCCTCGAGCCGCCGGAGGATCCGGTCACTGCGCCAGTCCTTGGCCAGCTCCACAGCGGCGCGCGGCAGGTTCGCGGGGAACCGCTCGAGCTTCTCCTCGAACTTCTCGAACAGCGTGAACGCGTCGGCGGCGGCGCCGGCGAACCCGGCGAGCACCTTGCCGCCCGCGAGCAGGCGGACCTTGGTGGCATGTGACTTCATCACCGTGTCGCCCACGGTGACCTGCCCGTCGCCCCCCATCACCACTTGGGCGTCCTTCCGGACGCAGAGGATCGTCGTGGCGCGCACGCGGATTCTCACCGACCCCTCCTCAATGCTCAATGCTCAATGCTCAAGACTCAATGCTCAAGACTCAATGCTCAATGTCCAAGGGCCACCGCAGTTCACTTGAACATTGAGCATTGGACATTCTCTACCTCGCCCGCGGATGCGCCTGCAGATACACCTTTTTCAGCCGCTCCACGCTGGTATGAGTATACACCTGCGTCGTGCTGAGCGAGCTGTGCCCCAGCAGCTCCTGCACCGCGCGGAGATCGGCGCCCGCGTCGAGCAAGTGCGTCGCGAAACTGTGGCGCAGCGAGTGCACCTTGAGGCCGGCGCGCTCCCCCACGAGCCGCAGGTAGCGGCGCACCGCCCACTGGATCGCTCGCGGCGACAGGCGCCGGCCGCTGCGCGCCAGGAACAGCGCGCGCCGGTCCCCGGCTCCGGCGGGGCGACCCGCCAGCAAGGTCTCGCGCTCCCGCTCGTAACGCCGCAGCGCCTTGAGGGCATGGCGTCCCACCGGGAGGATCCGCTCCTTCCGCCCCTTGCCTCGCACCTTCACCTGGTCCGCGATTCCGTCGACGTCGCCCGCGTTGAGCTGCGCCAGCTCGGCCAGACGCATCCCCGTCCCGTAGAGCAGCTCCAGCATGGTCAGATCGCGCGCCGCCTGGAACCCGCCCCGCTCCGCCGCGTCCACCGCGATCGCGAAGAGCTGCTCCATCTGCGCGCGGTCCAGCACCGCCGGCAGGCGCCGCTCGCCGCGGGGCAGCCGCACGCTGCGCGCGGGGTTGCGGTCGTAGCCGTGTCGCAGACCCAGGAACCGGTAGAACGTGCGCAGCGCGGACACCGCGCGCGCCACGGAGCGCTTGGCCTGCCCGGCCCGCGCCAGCGCCCCCATGAAGCTCCGGATCGCGAGCCGGTCGACGCCCCGCCAGTCCCACGCTCCCCCGTAGTACTCGTCCGCGAAGCGCTGGAACTGCTGCAGGTCGCGGGCGTAGGCGCGCACCGTGTGAGGCGAGTCGTTCCGCTCCTTGCCGAGGAACAGGAGGAACTCCTCCACTTCGGGGCGCGGAGCGGGGAGCACGCTCAGGCGACGGCGCGGGCGAGGTCGCGCGCGAACCCGCCCATGGCGCCGAGCGCGCGCTCCGCCAGACCGTGCTTCCGCGCCTGGCGGTCCCGCACGCGCTCATCCAGCGGCGGGAGCAGCCCGAAGTTCGCGTTCATCGGCTGGAAGTGGGCGGGATCGGCCGCGTGCAGGTAGCGCACCAGGCTGCCGAGCATGGTCTCCGGCGGGGGCACCAGCGGGGCCGCTCCCGCGAGCAGGCGCGCGAGGTTGATGCCGGCCAGGAGACCGGTGCCGAGCGACTCCGTGTATCCCTCCACACCCACCAGCTGGCCGGCGAAGAGCAGGCACGGATCGTCCGGAGCCGAGAGATGCGCGCTCAGCGCGGCGGGCGCGTTGAGATAGGTGTTGCGGTGCAGGCTCCCCCACCGCAGAAACTCGGCGGCAGCGAGTCCGGGCAGGGTCCGGAAGATCCGCTGCTGCTCCGGAATGCGGAGTCGCGTCTGAAACCCGACGAGATTCCACATTTGGCCCGCACGGTCCTCCTGGCGCAGCTGCACCACCGCGTGCGGCACCCGCCCCGTCCGGGGATCCGGGAGGCCGACCGGCTTGAGGGGCCCGAACCGCAGGACGTCCTCCCCCCGGCCGGCCATCTCCTCGATGGGAAGGCAGCCCTCGAAGTACGGCACGCGGTCGAACGCGTGCGGGGTGAACTGGTCCCCCGCGCGCAGCGCGTCCACGAAGGCGGCGTACTCCTCCCGGGTGAGCGGCGCGTTGAGATAGTCCGCTCCCCCGCCCTTGCCGTAGCGCGAGCCGCGGTACAGCCGGGACAGGTCGAGCGACTCGCTGCTCACGATCGGCGCGATCGCGTCGTAGAACGACAGGGCCTGCTGCCCCAGACGCTGCGCGATGCGGTCGGCGAGGGTGGTGGACGTGAGCGGCCCCGTCGCCACGACGGCCGGCGACGTGAGGTCCGTCATCTCATCCCGCACCAGCCTGATGCGCGCGTGCGCCGTCACCCGACGCGTCACTTCCGCGCTGAACAGGTCGCGATCCACCGCGAGCGCGGCGCCACCGGGCACGCGCACGCCCTCCGCGACGTCCAGCAGGAGGCTGCCGAGCAGGCGGAGCTCGGCCTTGAGCAGTCCGTGCGCGTTGGTAAGCTCGGTCGACTTGAAGGTGTTGCTGCAGACGATCTCGGCGAGCCGATCGGTGCGGTGGGCGGGCGTCGCGACCCCGGGGCGCATCTCGTGGAGCACCACCTCGTGGCCCCCCTCCGCCAGCACCCACGCGGCCTCGCACCCGGCGAGGCCGCCACCCACCACCGTGACCGTCACGGGCCGGCCGGTGCGGCTGCGCCCTCCTCCGCCGGCAGGAACTCCGCGCCGCACTTGAGGCACTTGCGGTACTCGCCGCGCGCCTTCGTCGAGCGTTGCTCCGCGCCGACGAAACCGCACTCGGGACAGACGTCGGTCTTCGGCCGGTACCACGTCGAGAAGTCGCACGCGGGATAGCGCGTGCAGCCGAAGAACGATCGACCACGCTTGGTCCGCCGCTCGGCCAGATCCCCCTCGCCGCAGCGCGGGCACTTCACGCCCAACGGGATCGGGCGGGTATGCTTGCACTCCGGATAGCGCGTGCAGGCGAGGAACTCGCCGAACCGGCCGGTCTTGATGACCATCGGCGCGCCGCATTCCGCGCACTTCTCGTCGGTCGGCCGATCCGGCGCCCGATCGCGCCTGAGCGGCTTGGTGTAGCGGCACTCGGGATACGTGGAGCAGGCGATGAACGGCCCGAAGCGCCCGCTCCGAATCGCGAGCGTCCCCTTGCCGCACTGCGGGCAGGGCTGACCCTCGAGGCCCCCGACGTCGTGGGCCTCACGGATCATCGCCGCCGTGTCCACGTTCTCCAGGGCCTTGGCGAACGGGCCGTAGAAGTTCCGCAGCACCTGGACCCAGCGCAGCTCGCCCTCCTCCACCTTGTCCAGCTCGTTTTCCATCTCGGAGGTGAACTCGACGTTGAAGATGTCCGGGAACCGCGCCACGAGCACGCGGGACACCGTCTCGCCGAGCGACGTCGGCTGGAACCGCCGGTCCTTGAGCGAGACGTAGTCCCGTTGGCGCAGCGTCGAGATGATCGCGCTGTAGGTGCTCGGCCGCCCGATACCCCGCTTCTCGAGCTCCTTGACGAGACTCGCCTCCGAGTAGCGCGGCGGCGGGTCGGTGAAGTGCTGGCTCGGCGTGATCTGCCGGACCTTCGCCTCGTCGCCCTTGTCCAGGACGGGCACGGGCTTGAGGTCCTCGAGCGTACGGCCCTCTTCCGCCTCGTGTCCCTCGTGGAACACGGCATGATACCCGTCGAACACGACCACCGAGCCCGTGGCGCGGAACAGGTACTGGCCGACCGTGAAGTCGATCGTCGTGGTGTCGTAGACGACGGGGGTCATCTGCGAGCCCACGAACCGCTGCCAGACGAGCTGGTACAGGCGGAACTGGTCCGGCGACAGCCACTTCTTGACCCGGTCCGGGCGACGGAGCACATCCGACGGCCGGATCGCCTCATGCGCGTCCTGCGCCCGGGCCGAGCCCTTGCCCGAGAACACGTTGGGCTGCGCCGGGAGATACTTGGCCGAGAACGCCGTCTTGATGAACGCGCGCACGGCCTCGATCGCCGACGGCGCGACGCGCGTGGAATCGGTGCGCATGTAGGTGATGAGGCCGACCGCCCCCTCGTCGCCGATCTCGACGCCCTCATACAGCTGCTGTGCCGTCCGCATGGTGCGCTGCGCGGAGAAGCCCAGCTGCTTGGCCGCCTCCTGCTGCAGCGTGCTCGTGGTGAACGGCGGCGGCGCGTGCTTGCGCCGCTGCTTGCGCGACACCTCCGAGACGACGAACGGCTTGCCGGTAACCGCCTTGACGACCTTGCGGGCCGCGGCCTCGTCGGGCAGCTCGGGCTTGTGCCCGGCGATCTTGTGCAGCCTGGCTTCGAAGCGCTTGCGCTTGGCCTCGAGCTCCGCCTCGATGGTCCAGTACTCCTGCGGCGTGAACGCGCGGATCTCCTCCTCGCGCTCCACGATGAGACGCAGGGCAACGGTCTGCACGCGGCCCGCGGACAGGCCGGTCTTGATCGACTTCCAGAGCAGCGGACTCGCCTTGTAGCCCACCAGGCGATCGAGGATGCGCCGAGCCTGCTGCGCTTCGACCTTGAGGTCGTCGATGGCGATGGGATGCCGGATGGCCTCTCGCACGGCATCGCGCGTGATCTCGTGGAACAGCACGCGCCGCACGTCGGGCCCCGAGCCCAGCTGATCCGCCACGTGCCAGGCGATCGCCTCGCCCTCGCGATCCGGATCGGTGGCGAGGTAGACGGCGTCCACCGCCTTGGCGGCCTTCTTCAGCTCCGCCAGGGTCTTCGCCTTGCCGCGGATCGTCACGTACTTGGGCGCGAAATCGTTGTCGACGTCCACGCCCAGCTCGCGCTGCGGCAGGTCGCGCAGGTGCCCGACCGTCGCCTTGACCGCGTAACTCTTGAATTCACCGCCGAGGTCTTTGAGGTACTTCCCCACCGTCTTGGCCTTGGTGGGGGACTCGACGATCACCAGTGCGCTGCGTGACTTCGCCATAATCCTCTCGTCTGGTCCATCCGAACATCCAAACGGCCTAGCCGGGACCGGGATCCCCGTCTAGGCCGACCTGGCAACCTTCTGTGAACAAACGACTTAGCAGGAACGCCCCAGAAAAGCTCCGGTCCGGAGGTCGGCGGGCATTATTACCACCTGCCCAAGGATCGCGCAAGCCGGGTCACCTCGCGCGCCACGGCTTCGACGCCACGGCCTTCGGTGTCGATCGTCGCGTCCGCACGCGCGTAGAACGTCGCGCGCTCGGCGTGGAGCCGGCGCATGGCGGCCACGGGATCACCGGCCAGGAGCGGGCGCGCCGGGCCGTCGGCGAGCCGCGCCACGGCGGTCTCGGGCCCGCATGACAGGTGAATGATGACGGTGTCCGGCCCGGCCGCCTCGAGGTTGCCGGGCTGCGCGGCCCACCCTCCGCCCGCCGCGATCACGTGGGGCGGCCGCGCCAGTGCGCGGCGCATCGCGGCGCGCTCGAGGTCGCGGAATGCCGGCTCACCCAGCTGCGCGAACATCGCCGGGATCGGCCGTCCGGCTGCCACGGTGATGGCGTCGTCGAGATCCTCGCAGTCTGTGGTCAGCGCCGCCGCCACGCTTCGCCCCACGGCGCTCTTCCCGCACCCCGGCAGGCCGATCAGCACCACGTGCTTCCTCACGCCTCCGGCCCGCTTTCCGCCCACCGTCGGTTGAGCACGTCGAGGTAGCGCTCCAGGTTGTCGCGCAGCTCGGGCAGGGAGTCTCCGCCGAACTTCTCGAGGCAGGCGTCCGCCAGCACGATCGCGCACACCGCCTCGGCAATCACGCCCAGCGCCGGCACCGCCGTGACGTCCGACCGCTCGGCCTGGGCCTTGGATGAGCCCCCGGTCACGAGGTCGACCGTTTGCAGGGGGCGCATCAGGGTCGAGATCGGCTTCATGGCGACGCGCAGCACGATCGGCTCGCCGCTCGTCATCCCGCCCTCCAGCCCGCCGGCCCGGTTGCTGGCGCGGGCGTAGCCCCCGGCGGCACGCGTCCCGCCGCGAACGATCGGATCGTGCGTTTCGGAGCCATGGCGCCGCGCCGCGGCGAAGCCGGCGCCGATCTCCACGCCCTTCACCGCCGGGATGGCCATCAGGGCCCCGGCGAGCCGCCCGTCGAGCTTGCGGTCCCATGACACGTGCGAGCCCAGGCCGACGGGGGCGCCGTGGGCAATCACCTCCACGATCCCGCCGAGCGTGTCGCGCGCCGCGGCCGCCGCATCGATCGCTGCCACCATCGCCGCGGCGGCTTCGGCATCCAGGCAGCGGACCGGTGACGCGTCGCTGGCGGGGTTGAGGGGCACCGGCAGCGGGACCGGCGGCCGCGCTTCGACGTTCCCCAGGACGACGACGTGACTGCCAATCTCCATCCCGAGCTGCGCCAGCAGTGCCTTGCAGACCGCGCCGCATGCGACGCGCGCGGCGGTTTCCCGCGCACTCGCCCGTTCCAGGATGTCCCGCGCGTCGGACCGGCGGTACTTCAGCACCCCGACCAGGTCGGCATGCCCCGGCCGTGGTCGCAGCACCTGGCGGCGACGCGGGCCGGCGCCCGGCGGGTCGGGCTCGGGCGCCATCACGTCCGCCCAGTTCTCCCAATCGCGATTGGGGATCACCAGGCCGATCGGGGAGCCGAGCGTCTCGCCGGCGCGCACGCCGCTGAGCAGATCCACGCGGTCCGCCTCGATCTTCATGCGGGCGCCCCGCCCATGCCCCGCCATGCGGCGCTTGAGCTCGCGGTCGACGTGCTCCGCCGTGAGCGGCAGGCCGGCCGGGATGCCTTCCACGATCGCCAGGAGGGCCTTGCCGTGCGATTCACCCGCCGTGGTGCATCGGATCGGCATAATACTCAAGGATCAATATTCAATGACCAATATCCAAGTGTCCCGGATCTCACTTGGATATTGGACATTGGATCATTGGAGCATTGGATATTGGACATTGGACATTGGACATTGGTCATTGTAAAGCTAGCTCGCGGTCCCTGGGAACCGACATCCCTTTCCCGCACCCCATCAACAAACGAGCCCGGCCGGAGCCGGGCTCGTCACGCGCGTGGGACGCCGGTCGGGACGATCAGCGCCCGCCGGCCGCCGTCATGCTGGTCGCATCGTCGATCACGTGCGGCGTCACGAGGATGAGCAGGTCGCGGCGCTGCTCCTGCCGCAGCGTGAAGCCGAACAGGCCTCCGATGATCGGCAGGTCGACGAGGAACGGGATGCCGCTCTTCGACACTGTCAATTGGGTCACCGTGAGGCCCCCGATCACCGCGGTCTCGCCGTCGTTCACGAGAATCTGGTTCTCGGCTTCCTGGGTCTGGAAGGTGTACCCGATGTCCGCCGGCGCCACTCGGATGGACGAGTTCTCGGCGTGGATCTGCATCAGGATCTGCCGGCTGCTGGTGACATGCGGGGTGACCCGCAGGATGATGCCGGTCTCCACGATCTGCGTCGTGGCTCGCGGCACGTTGTTGGTCCCGCCCGACGGTGCGCTGACGTCGATGATGCGGATCGGCGTCTTCTCGCCGACCAGGATATGAGCCTGGGTGTTGTCGGCGGTGCTGATCACCGGCTCCGCCTGGAGGTCCGCCAGCTCGACGCGCTGCAGGGCCTCGAGGAACGTCGTGAGGCTGTACCCGCCGAGCGCGGTGGAGAAGATCAGGTTGAGCGCCGGGCTCGGGATGACCGCATCGGCGTTGGCGACGCCGGACAGCGCGTTTCCGCCGAGGTTGACGATGGTCGAGTTCTTGTCGTACAGATCGTACTTCGTGATGTCCGGGACGCCGTCACCGTCGATGTCCACGCCTTCCGCCGTCGTGGGGTCGGGCCGCGCGACGAGCTTGTTGAAGAACTGGCTCGAGGTCCCCAGGTCGTAGCGCACACCGAGGTTCTCGATGTCCGTTCGGTCCACGAAGATCAGCTTGGCCTGGATCGCGATCTGCGGCGTCCGGATGTCGAGGCGTGTCACGAACACCGAGTCGCGGTCGACCCGGCTCTCCACGTCGGTGATGATCAACGTATTCGAGGAGGTGTCGGCCACGACCTTGCCGCGCCCGGACAGCACCGCCCCGATCGCCGGGAGCAGCGCGGCGGCGCGGACGTAGTTGACCCGGACGAGCTTGGTGGTCAGCGGCTCGAGCGAGTCGCGCTGGGCGAGGATCGCGGGGTTGTCCACGCGGATGATGCCCGACTCCTCTTCGACCGCCGACAGGCCCTGCGAGGCGAGGATCACCTGGAACGCCACGTCCCACGGCTGGTTCTTGATCTCGGCCGTGACCGTGCCCTGGACCGACTTGCCCAAGACGATCGACCGCCCGCTGAACGCCGCGAGGCCGGCCATCACGTCCGCCACCGACGCGGAGTCGTACGTGACGGTAATCCGCGGCTGCTGGCTCTGCGTGGTCGACGGCAGCATCGCGGGGGCTTCGGCGGCGTAGGGCGAGGCGCTGCCGCCCGTGGCGGCGGCGGCCAGCGCGCGCGGCTCGAGCGACGACCAGGCCGCAAACGTCTGGTCCGACCCCACGGAGATCCGGACCGCGCCCTCCGCCTGCACGATCGTGTAGTCGCGCAGCGCGTCGAGCTCGATCACGACGCGCACGACGTCGTCGCGATACTGCGAGTAGCGCACGTCGAGGATCCCGCCCCGATTCACCCCGTCGTAGGCCGCCCGGGTGGCGGTCAGGGTCGCGCCGGTGATATCCACGACCAGTCGCGCGGGGCCTGCCAGGGCGAAGTCCTGGTAGCTGATGCTCCCGGCGACGTCGATCACGACCTCGGCACGTCCGGGAGCGGGGAGGACGCTGACGGCCTTGACCTCACCGGGTCCGGCGAAGGCACGGGACGCCGCCAGCAGCAACCCGGCAGCAAGAACGAATGACCGCTTCATGGGGTATCCTCCTGGCGACGACGGACCGGCAGGACCAACTGTCGATCCACGCCGAACTCCTCAACGACCGCGACCACCTCCGTGGCGCGGATCTCGACGATCCGGATACGACCGATCACGTCCCCGACCCGAATCGTGTACCGCCGACCGTACGTCGTGTCCTGCAGCGTCGCGACGCTTCGTTGGGGGTAGCGCGGGTCGAAGGTGATGCCCGTCACGCGGACATCCTGCGGGAGGGGCCGGACATCGCCGGACTTCAGCAGCGAGAGGAACGGGTCGCGCCCGGTGCCGCGGAACGCGAACACCTCGCGCGACAGGTCCATGGACGGCGCGGCCTGGGCCGTCGTGTCCGGCGCCGCCTGCTGCACGGCGGCCGGCCCGGCGGCCGGTGTGGCGGCCTGCTCCGTGGCAGCCGCCGGCTGCTCGGCGCCGCCCCCGCATGCCGCCAGCGCGAGGCCTGCGCTCAGCAGCACGGACCAATGGCTAGCGTGCGCCACCGGGACCTCCTTCGCCCTCGCCTACCGGCGGTTGCTTCACGAACGCCTTGAGCTGGAACTGGGCCTGGAGCAGCGCGCCGGTGGTATCTCCCTCCACCTTGGCCGACTGGCTCGTCGCGATTTGGAGCGAGAGCGAGTGGGGCACCATGATGCGCCGCAGCGAGGCGATGTCCGACAGGAACGCGCCGATCTCGTCGTAATGGCCGAGCACCGCGAAGCGGTACCGCGCCACGCGGTACTCGCCGGCGTTCTCGTACCCGAGGGGCGAGAGGTCCGTGACCGTGACGTTGCGCAGCTTGGCCCGGTCGGAGATGTCGTTGATCAGGGCGGCGACCTCGTTGTCGGTGGGGACCAGCTCCCGCATGAGGGCGAGGCCCGACTCGTAGCCCGCGACCCGCTGGCGCAGCTCCTCGACGGTGCCCGATGCGAGGTCGCGTCGCGCCGAGTCCACTGAGAGCTGCAGGGAGTCGATCACGTGGCGCCGCTCGGCGGCTTCCAGGGTCTGCGGCTGCCGCACGAGGAACCAGAACAGGAGGATCGCCCCGACCGGGACGATCAACAGCAGCCACATGAGCTGCTTGCGTTCTTTCTCGGTCATCGCCATGGCCGCCTCCTACCTGACCACCGAGCGTTGTACGGGCACGGTGCGGATGTACGCCGAGTCGGCCACCTTGTAGGCGACGGTCACGGTAAACGCGTTCACCGGCCGGTCCTCCTCGAGCACGGATTGCACCGGTCCGAACTCCGCG
Organism: uncultured Gemmatimonadales bacterium; assembly: GCA_963771275.1. Taxonomy (GTDB): domain Bacteria; phylum Gemmatimonadota; class Gemmatimonadetes; order Gemmatimonadales; family GWC2-71-9; genus JAOTWJ01. Next base: position 1,715,031 of record CAVYSW010000003.1, on the reverse strand, counting down.
TTCTGGATCCAGGGAGAATTCGCCAGGGCGCTGACGAAGCGCGTATAGGCCGACAGATCCGATGTCCGGCCGTCGATCTGGAACCGCGTGGGTGGCTTGGCCGTCGAGTCCGCGCCCTCCTCGAGCTGCGACGCGATGGTCTCGATCGAGACGAGCCAGGTGTAGTCGGGCAGCGCCTTGGACACTTCCTCGAGAATGTGCGGCCAGACGTAGCGATCCGAGTCGATCTCCCGGATCGCGGTGAGCTCGGCCACGAGGGAATCCCGCAGGCGTTCGGCCCGGCGCTTCTGCAGAATCAGGGTCCGGAACCGCCGCGCTTCGGCCTCGACGCGCGTCTGGTCATTCCGCAGACTGGCCATTTGCCGTGCCTGCAGGCCCCAGAGGCCGGCGACCACCAGGACGGCGGCGATCCAGGCGCCCACCGTCGCGATCGCCAACGGGTTGCGGACCTTGGCGAACAGCTCGCTGGCACTCGCCCAGCGGATGCCAGAAGCGCCCTTGCGCTTTCGCTGTGGTCCCGGCAGCAGGTTGATGCGAATCATGGCAGTCTTGCCCCGTCCTATTCGCGCCGCAGCGCGAGGCCGATGACCTGCATCAGCAGCGGCGCGACCTCGTCGACGTTGAGCGGACCGAACGCGCCGTCACGAACCTCGAGCGCCTGCAGCGGGTTGGCCACCTCGACCGGCAGCCGCAGCCGTTCGCCGATCACGGCCGTCAGCCCGGGGATCCGGGCGCCCCCGCCACAGCAGAACACCCGCTCGATCCGCGCCGAGTTGCGGGAGGCCGTCTGCAGAAACGCCGCGGCGCGCTCCACACCCACGGCGATCTCGTCACCGCGGCTCTGGACGAACGGGTCCAGATCGGGGGAGCGCTCGAACCCCTGCAGCAGGCGGTCCGCGTCCTCCGAGGAGACGCCCCGCTCGCGCTGGAGATCCTCGCGGAACTTCCGGGTACCGATGTTGAGGTCGCGGCTGAGCAGCGGCACGCCGTCCTGCACCACGCTCACGTTGGTGACCTCGTGCCCGACGTTGATCAGCGACGCCACCCCGCGCATCGCGTCGGGGTAGTTGAGCTCGAAGGCGTTGTGCAGGGCGAACGCGTCGACGTCCACGACGGCGGCTTCGAGCCCGGCATCCCCCAGCAGGGCGAGCTTGGTCTCCACCAGCTCCCGCTTGGCGGCCACCAGGAGCACATCCATCTGGAGGCCTTCGCCGTCCGGATCGAGCACCTGGAAGTCGAGCTCCACACCCTCGATGTCGAACGGGACGTACTGCTGCGCCTCCCAGCGCACGACATCGTAGGCGTCGCCCTCGCTCATCCGATCGACCTGGATCTTCTTGACGATGACGTCTCGCCCGCCGACGGCCACGGCGACTTTCTTGCGCTTGACGCCGGCCGAAACGAACAGGCCCCGGATCGCGTCGGCGACCACGCTCGGGTCCATGATCTCGCCCTCGACGATCGCGTCGGCGAGCACCCGGGTGATCGCGACCTGCGCGAGCGCCGGCCGACCGCTGCTGTGGTCGATCACCGCCAGCTTGATCAGCCCGCTCCCGATGTCGAGGCCGACCGTTCTGCTTTGCTTGCCAAGCCCGAGAAACGCCATATGTCCCTAGGCTTCAAGGAGATAAGTGGGGTGAACGGCAACCTACGTTATGGCCCACCCCAGTTTTTGTCAAGCTCTAAGCTACTTTAAACGTCCGTGGGCAAGTATCAGGGTGTCAGTGACTTACGTCACTTAGTACAGGTTCACCCAACTGCGCTGCCTCAGGAGGGAGGCCCCGGCTGATCGCACGCGGGCCCGTTCGAGGGCACAACTGGAGTAGTGCACCAACGTGTTGCCGCTGACCTCGTTGGACGCGAGGCCACGGTTGATCACCAACAGGCCGCCGGTGAACCGGCCTCCGGTCCCCGCCGTCCGGACGCTGCCGTTCACGATCACGGGCCCGTAGAACTCGAAATTCGCCTGGACGGTGAGGTCCCCGCTCACCAACAACACCCCCTGCCCCTGCTGGCCGGTGACGGTGAGGTCGCCATCGACCCACACCACCGGGAAGTACCCGCCGCACGGCCCCGAAGGCTGAAGCGGGGAGCCCCAGTTGTTGGGGTCGCTCGTGACGCACTTGCCCGCCGTGACCGACGGCTCGATGCGCCTGGTCCCGCCCGGGACGATCTTCGACGCCCCGCCGCGCAGCGAGTCGAAGCCGACCGCCCCGATCCGGGCGAGGGCGGCGGGAGTCACCGTCGGGTCGGCAACCAGCTGCGGGCTGCCGGACACGCACGACAGTCCGCCACACCCGCCCGAGCTGGCGACGAGCCCTGCGTCGGACACGCGGAGTCCGGGGAGCGGCGGCCCCGGGGGCGGGCACCCGGTCCAGCCGAACGGGAGGTTGTCGGCGCCATCGATCGCGGCAGCGTCACTGATATCGGTCGGCCCCGCCGCCTCCACGGCCGCACGCACGCGAACCTCGATCGGCCGGAGGCGGATGAGGAGGCCAACCTGCTGGCGCGCAGTCGAATCCGGACTGAAGCCCTCCGATCGCAGCAGAAACAGCAGCGTGCTGAGCCGGCGCACGGCGCCGCGGTACCAGCCGCTCCCCGCGAGGGTCCCCTCGAACGGCATCGAGTCTCCCACCGCGAGCCGGTTCAGCCCCTGGGGGTCCCATACCGCCGCCTGGTACTGCGCACCGGCCTCCGCGGCCGCGAACGCCTGCTGGAGGCGCATGGTATTGCGTCCAACCAGCTGCTCCTGACGTCCCACGAAGAACGCCGCCGCCACGAGCACCCCGACGATCACCAGCGCGAAGATGGCCATGGGAAGCGCGAACCCCCGATTGCCGCATCGGCTGCAGCCGACTGGGGGGCGGGCCGGTCTCGCGGCGAGCGCCCGGGCGGGGCTAGTAGAGCGCATTATTGCGCACCGCCACTTGGGTCATCAGATCCTGCAGCAGGTAGGCCGACCCGCGTCCTCGCCCGGGCGAGCGGCTGACGACGGCGATGCCCACCCGCACCACGTAGCGGGGCACGGCGGTCGGGGCACCGGTACTGTCGAAATAGGTCAGCTCCAGGCCGGCCGGAGACAGCGGGCCGGTAATCGGCTGCGTGGTCGCCCAGGTGCCTGCGGTCTTCTGGAACTCCCGACCGCCGAGCCACGAGTCCCCGGCACCATCCCGGTACAGCAGCACCTGGGCCACCCGAAACGTGCGCACCGGCGCCCCCGTCGCCACGCGCGCCAGCTGGCTCGGCGTCACGCCGGCGAGCGCGACGCTCAGGCTGGACCGCCCACCGGGGCATGCAGTCCCGGGGAGGACCGCGGTCACGTCCGCGTGGAGCCATGTGTCATCCGTTGCGGTCGTGGAGTCGCCCTCGGCGAAGATCACGATCGAGTCCTGCGACGCGTCGATCCCTCGCAGGCCGAAGAACGCGGTGCGATCGAGCGTGATCACGAGCCTCGCGGTACTGGGGGAATCGCATTGGACGTACAGCGCCTGCATCGACTTGTAGGTCAAGGACGTCGCGGACATGGTCACGATGTCCCCGTCGCTCGCGCTCAGCTCCCGCACCTCGCCGGGCAGCACCGAGATCGCATCGCGCGCGCTCATGTCGGCCGAGAGGCGCTCGGTCTGCTCGCGGTAGACCCGCTGGCTGTTGATCAGGAGCTGATACAGCGCGATCGACACGATGCCGAACAGCACCACTGCCGTGAGGAGCTCGACGAGGGTGAACCCGCGCCGGCCGCTCACGGGCAAAACTCCGTGGTGGTGAACAGCGCCGTCCGCGTTCCCCGCCCCGTCGGCGACTGGACCGTGACCGCGAACTGCCTGCCGCGGCCCCCCGCAACCGCGGTGATCTGCCACGACACGGTGTACGCCCCGCGGATCTCCGAGCCGGCCCCCGGACTGGGACAGCGCTGGGCCCGCAGGATCTCGAACCGTTCGCCGGCGAGGACCGAGGCCTCGGTGTACCGCTGCCCCTGCCCGATCATGCCGGTCACGAGTCCGGCCGTCGTCACCAGCCCGAGAAGTCCCACACTCAGGATGATGACCGCGACCAGGACCTCGACGATCGTCGAGCCTCGTGTGTCCCGCCAAGCGGCGGGCCGAGCCCGGTCGTCCCGCCGGGATCGACACCAGGGCGAGCGCGGCGAGGCCAGACGGATTCGGGAGGGCATTCCCATGGCGAGTGGGGACGTAACACGAATCGCGCCATCACACAACACGTTGTCAGTGAACAATTTGCGACGCTTGCGCAAACCGGCCGGCCCTGCAAGTTCCCGCATTCGTGCAGCCACCTGCACTCATTCCAGGCCGGCGTCCCGCAGCTTGTAGTACAGGGTCCGGAGACTCACGCCGAGCGTCTGGGCAGCCTGCTCCCGGTTCCCCTGGGCGGCCGCGAGCGCGTGGGCGATCGCCTCCCGCTCGGCCAGCGCCACCGCGTCCTTGAGTCGGACCGGGGTGGTGGCGGGCGGCGCTGGACCACCTGCCGGCACACCCCGCCCCACATCCCGGAACGCCTCGCCGCGTACGACACCATCGGCCGACAGCACGACCGCACGCTCGATGGCGTTCTCCAGCTCCCTGACATTCCCCGGCCACCGCTGCTCGCGCAGCGCCGACATCACGTCCGGCGCGAATGTCGCGCGTCGTCCCGCGCGCTCGCCGGCGCGCTGGAGCAGTACCAGCGCCAGGCGCTCGAGGTCTTCGGCGCGCTCCCGCAGCGGAGGGATGTGGACGCGCACGACGTTGAGGCGGTAGAACAGGTCCTCCCGGAACCGGCCCGCGCCGACGTCCGCGTCGAGATTGCGGGCCGTGGCGCCGATCAGCCGGACGTCGATGCGCCGTTCCCGCGCCTCTCCCACTCGGCGGATCGTGCCCTCCTGCAGGACCCGGAGGAGCTTCACCTGCAGCGACAGGGGCAAGTCACCGACTTCATCGAGCAGCAGGGTGCCCTTGTCGGCCTCCTCGAATAGTCCCCGCTTGTCCGCCACCGCCCCGGTGAACGCGCCGCGTGCATGGCCGAACAGCTCGGACTCGAGCAGCGCCTCCGGGATGGCGGCGCAGTTCACCGCGACAAACGCCTGGTCGCGCCGCGGACTCATGCGGTGGATCGCGCGGGCCAGGACCTCCTTGCCCGTCCCGCTCTCCCCGGTCACGAGCACGGTGGTCGCGTGGGGCGCCACCCGGCTGGCCAGGTCCATGACGCGTCGCATGGCGGTCGACTCGGTGACCACGTCGGGCTCGCGAAACCGCGCGACTTCGGCCTCGAGCGTCGCCACCCTCCCCCGGAGCCGCTCCCGTTCTTCGGCCTTGCGGAGCGTGAGCAGCACTTCGTCGGAGCGAAACGGCTTGGGGAGGTAGTCATACGCGCCCTCCTTCATCGCCGCGATCGCCGCGTCCTCGCCGCCGTAGGCGCTCATCATGATCACGAGCGCCTCGCCGCGGAGCGCCTGGTAGCGGCGCAGGAACTCCAGCCCGTCCATGCCCGGCATCCGGACGTCGCACAACACGACGTCGAACCGCTCGGCGCGGAGCCGGGTGAGCGCCGCCTCGGCCGCCTGCTCCGCCGCGACCGCGTGCCCGTCCCCGTCGAGCAGCAGGGACAACGATTTCCGCAGCCCCGGATCGTCATCCACGATGAGGACTCTCATGGCTCCCCTCCCTGCGCCGCCACCGGAAGAAACACCTTGAACGCCGCGCCGCCGCCGCGCGCATCCTCGACCCACACGAGCCCGCCCATCTCGTCCACGATGCGCTGGACGATGGCGAGCCCGAGCCCCGTGCCGGCGCCGGGCGGCTTGGTGGTGTAGAACGGATCGAAGATCCGCTCGCGCTCGGCCTCCGCCACGCCGGGTCCCTGGTCAGAGACCACCACCAGCACGCCCGGCGTGCCCGCAGGGAGATCGGGCCGACGCGGGCGGCGGGAGGCGGGCCGGCGGGGCGGCGGAGTCGCGCCCGTATCGCTGCGGCGCGTCTCCGTCCCTGGCGCCGGCGCGTACGGTCCTCCGACCACCCGTACCGTCACCGCCCCGTCAGGGCCGGCGTCGAGGGCGTTGAGCAGGAGGTTCACCAGGACCTGCTCCAGCGCGTGGGGCCGTCCCCAGACCGGCGGCGCGGCCGCGGCGATCTCCACACGTACGTCACGCGCCTTGAGCGTTCCCTGACGCTCGAGCAGGGCGACCACCCCCTGCACGACGCCCCCGACATCGAGCGCGCCCGTTGCGGCCTCTTCCGAGCGCGCGTACGCCAGCAGCCCGCGCACGATCTGATCGATGCGCTCTGCTTCCCGGGCGAGATCGTCCGTGAGGTCCGGCGCCGCCCGGCGGCGGCGCAGCACCTCCACGTAGGTGCCGATCGCCGCGAGGGGGTTCCCGATTTCGTGCGCCACACCCGCCGCGAGCCGACCGATGCCGGCGAGCTTCTCCGCCCGGACCAGCTGGCTCTGCACGTCGAGCAGCGCCTCCGTCATGTCGTTGAGGCGATCGGCGAGCCGCGTGAACTCCTCGGTTTCGGCCGCGGGGGCCCGCACGGTTAGGTCACCACCCGCGATCGCGTCGGCCGCGTCGGTCAGGGCCCGCATCGGCCCGAGCACCAGGCGTCCGATCAGGTAGCGCCCGAACACGAACAGGATGCCGAGGTCGGCGACGATCAGCGCCAGCAGGACGACGAGCGCAAACCGGGGACGGAGCGCTTGCGCCACGAGGGTCGTCCCGATGGCGAGCGACAATGCCGCCACCGTCAGCAGCCCGAGGTTCCACAGCAGCTCCCGGGCAAGGCGCTTGGCCGGGCGGGCGGGCGATCCGGAGCGAGGCGTCGTCGGCATCGCGGGAATCTGTCAAACAAAAACGGGTGACCGGACCCCCGGTCACCCGCCACTCTGCGGTGGGCGGCTCAGTTGCACGCCACCAGGCCCTCAGTGACCGCCGGCGCCACCGCCGGCGCGGAGCCGTAGAACAGCGCGCAGGTCTTTCCCGGCGCCCCGGGGTGGGTCGCCGTGGCGGACCAGCCCGCAGCAGTCGCGTTGGTCACCGTGATCGTCACGGGACTCGAAGCGGAGAAACCGAGGGCCGCGTTGGGCACCGCGCCGCCGTAGTACACGCTGTTATCGTAGTAGTAGCTCTCCTCCTGGGTGGCCAGGTTCCGGAGATCGGACTTCATCGTGGCCAGGTACGCCTTCTCCTTCGTGCTGGCGAACTTGGGGATCGCGATGGCGGCGAGGATCCCGATGATCACCACCACAATCATCAGCTCAATCAGCGTGAAGCCACGCCGGTCGGACCACGTGATGGTCGGCACTGCGCCGTACATGATCAGGCCTCCCCGTGTGAGTCTCAGAGAAACGGGCGGCAGCCAGATACGACCGCCGCCCGTTCCCAGGATCAGCGTGTGCGGTCCGCGATTACGGCGTGCACTTCGGCTCGCCGTCGACCGTCGCCGGGGCCACCGCGGCCACGTTGATGAAGATGGCGCAGGTCTTGGCGGTCGCGCTGTGCGTCGTGACGGCGCTCCAGCCCGTGCCACCGGTCGCGGTGAAAGTGATCGTCACGCCAGCCGAGGGCGTAAAGTTGCCCATGGCGGCGAGCGGGGTCGCCACACCGGCCAGATTGCTGGCGACGCCGCTGAGGTACACCTGGTTGTCGGCGAAGTAGCCTTCCTGGGCGGTCGCGCCGTTACGAAGGTCGGACTTCATCGAGGCCAGGTATGCCTTCTCCTTCGTGCTCGCGAACTTCGGGATTGCGATCGCCGCCAGGATGCCGATGATCACGACGACGATCAGCAGCTCGATGAGGGTGAAGCCCTTGGTGTTGCGCAGCATTGCGACTCCTCGTGTTGAGTGTTCTCTCCCCTCGGGTTTCTCCCGGGGCATGCGTTCCCTTCGGATCCGGATAAGGCAACCGACATGCCACCTGCCGCGCCGAGGACCGCAAGACGCGGCCCGACTTCGAGATACGGCAGGTGCCCCCCCCCCGAGACCCCCCCGGCCCCCACCTGGAATCCTGCTATTTGCAAGGGCGTTTGCGGTTCGCCACCCCGCCGATCCGCCTATTCCTCCGGGTCCACCGCGTCGTAGCGCGACAGCTTGCGGTACAGGGTCGACGGATCGATGCCCAGCACCTGCGCCGCCCGGCTCTTGTTGCCGCCTTCGTTCTGCAGCACCCACATGATGTAGGCGCGCTCGATGTGCTCCAACGTGGGGTTGTCGTGCGCCTTCTCGCCCACGAGCGGCTCCGCGCGGCGCGCCGTGATCCGCTCCGGCAGGCAGTCGGGCGCGATTTCCTCGTTGCGCGCGAGAATCGCGGCATGCTCGAGCGCGTTCTCCAGCTCGCGCACGTTGCCGGGCCAGTCGTACGCCATGATCGCGTCCAGCGCTTCCGGCGCCAGCCGCACCGGCGCGAGCTCACGTTCTTGGGCGACCCGCTGGAGGAACGCCTCCGCCAGGAGGGGGATGTCCTCCCGCCGCTCCCGCAGCGGCGGCAGCTGCATCGCGATGACGTTGAGGCGATAGAAGAGGTCGGAGCGAAACGCCCCGCGGCGGATCTCCTCCTCGATGTCCTTGTTGGTCGCCGCGATCACCCGCACGTCCACCGGGATCGGCTCGACGCCACCCACGGGCAGGGCCTCGCGCTCCTGCAGCACGCGCAACAGCTTCACCTGGGTGGACGGCTTCATCTCGGCGATCTCGTCGAGGAAGAACGTCCCGCCCCGGGCCGCGGCGAACAGCCCCTGCTTGTCCCGCACCGCGCCGGTGAAGGCCCCTTTGACGTGGCCGAACAGCTCCGACTCGAGCAGGCTCTCCGGTAGCGCGCCGCAGTTGATCGAGAAGAACGGCCCCTCGCTCCGGGCCGAGAGCTCGTGGAGGTACCGGGCCACGACTTCCTTGCCCGTGCCGCTCTCGCCCTGGATCAGGACCGTGGACTCGGTCGGCGCGACCTGCTCGGCCAGCGTGATGACCTCGACGAACCGTTTCGCCCTGCCGATCGGCACGACGCCGCTGTGGCGATCCCGCCGCCGGATCTCGCGCTTGAGGTGGAGGTTCTCGGACCGCAGCGCCCGCGTTTCCGCGGCCCGGCGCAGGATCGCGACCAGCTCGTCGTTGGCGAACGGCTTCAGGATGTAATAGAAGGCGCCACGATTGACCGCCTGGATGGCCGACTTCAGCTCCGCCTGCGCGGTCATCAGGACCACGGGCGTCTGCGGATCCTGCTGCTTGACGGCCTCGAGGATGTCGATCCCCGACACCTGCGGCATCCGGATGTCGGTGAGCACGATATCGGGGCTCGTCGCGCGCAACGCATCGAGGCCGGGCTTGCCGCCTTGCGCGGTCTCGACCACGAAGCCCGAGTTCTTCAGCAGAATGCGCAGCGTGTCGAGAATGCCGGATTCATCGTCGATGACGAGCACCGAGGGCTGGGTGGTGGTCATGCCTCGTCCTCAGCGGCGCTCGGGCGCCGGGAACAGGATCGTGAAGGCGGTGCCGCGGTCGGGCCCGGAGTCCACCAGGATCACGCCCCGGTGGGCCTGGACGGCACGGTGGACGACGGCGAGGCCGAGACCGGAGCCGCCCGCGCGGCCCGTCACGAAGGGGTCGAACAGCCGCTCGCGCAGCTCGGCCGGAATGCCCGGGCCGTCGTCGGAGACGCGGAGCAGCACGGCCGATTCCAGACCGACCCCCGATGGCAGATCGGCCTGGCGGGCCGGCCGCAGCTCCACGGAGATGGTCACCCGACCCGCGGCGGCCTGCACCGCGTTGAGCAGCAGGTTGGCGACGACGCGGTGGAGCAGGTCCTCGTCGCCGTCGATCGGCGGCACGGTCCCGCTGACCCGGATCTCCGTCTCCGCCGTGCAGGCGGGATGCTGGCGCACGACGTCCGCCGCCGCCTGCGCCACGGCCGCGAGATCCACCGGTTGCGAGAGCGCCACGTGCACGCGCGAGAACTCGAGGAACTCGTTGAGCAGCCGGTTCAACCGGTCGCTCTCCCGCAGCACGAGCTGGACGAGGAAGCGCTCGTCCTCGCCGCCTTGCACGACGCGGGCCAGCTGCTCGACCGAGGAGCGGATCGAGGCCAGGGGGTTCTTGATCTCGTGGGCGAGCGATGCCGACAGCTCCGCCACCGCCTCGAGGCGCTGGGCGCGCAGATGCAGCTCTTCGATGCGCTTCTGGTCCGAGATGTCGGTGAAGATGGCGGTCACCGTCGGCACGCCGCCGTCCGGCACCTCGAGCGCCGTGGTCGTCATCCCGATGGCGAACGAGCGGCCGCCGGCCGTCACGCGCCCTTCCGCCCGCTGGCGTCGCCGATCCTCCTGCTGGGTCACCGCGATCGCGTGCGCCAGCTCGGGTGAGCGAGTATCCAGCAGCGCCATGACCGGTCGGCCCATCAGGGTGGCGGCGTTGAGCGAGAGCAGCGTCTCGGCGGCGGGATTGGCGAACAGCAGGTTCCCGTCGCCGTCGACGGTCATGACGCCGCTCCCGATGTGGCGGAGGATGTCGCCGGCCTCCAGCTGCAGCCGGCGGACCTCCTGCTGCAACACCTCGCGTTCCCGCCCGATCACCCCCACCCGGCTCACTACCCAGCCCGTGGTCACGGCGACGGCGATGAACACCGCGATCTGCAGCCACAGGGCGACGCCCAGCTCGGCGGGATAGCCCAGCACGGCATCCGCGATCAGGAGGGCGCTGGCCAGGAACGTCACCAGCAGGCCCGACCACAGCGGCAGCAGCACGGCCGCGACCGCGATCACCAGGATGTAGAGCGGGATGAAATTGCTCTCCGGCCCGCCGGTCACGTGGACGACCGTGGTGATGAGCGCGAGATCGAAGAGCGCCTGCGCGTACAGGAAGCTGCGCCCGGCGTGCCGGCGGAGGACGTGCGTGAAGAACGCCGAAACGCCGCTCATCGCGAGCGAGGTCAGCGCCGCGACGGCGAGGACCACGAGCACGGCGGGATGGACCGCCTGGAACGAAAACGCCGCCGCGGCGAACACCGCGAGGGCGACAAGGACCCGCCCGACGTAGACCCACTGCAGGATGCCGAGCGGGCGGGGGAACGAGGCCTCGATGCGCTGCGCCGCGCTTCGACGGGGAGCCTCGACTGCCTGCATGGGCTAAAGTATCGATTCCGCCCCTGCAAAGTGCAATGCCGGCCGCGCCCTGCCGCGGACGCTGCCCGACCTCTCCCGGCTCACCCCTCCGGGTCGGGCGTGAACGCGAGGGACGCGGAGTTGATGCAGTAGCGCAGCCCCGTCGGCGCCGGGCCATCGGGGAACACGTGCCCCAGGTGTGCGTCGCAGCGCGCGCAATGGACCTCCGTCCGCGCCATGCCGAGACTCGCGTCGCGCTCCGTGCCGATGTGTGCCGGGTTGGCGGGGGTCGAGAAGCTCGGCCAGCCGGTGCCCGAATCGAACTTGGCGTCCGACGCGAACAACTCGGCCCCGCAGCACACACAGCGGTACCGCCCGGGTGCCTTGGTCTTCCAGAGCGCGCCGCTGAACGCCGGCTCGGTGCCTTTCCGTCGGGTGACGCGGTATTGCTCGGGGGTGAGCTGCGCCGCCCATTCCCGGTCCTGCTTGACGATCTTGTCGGTCATGGTCAACCTCCAGCCGCCAGATGAACACGGCGCAGGGCGGTGGGGTTCCCGGGAGGGCGCATGGAGGTCCAAGTCTTCGGGGTCAGGAAGAGCGCCGACACGCGCAAGGCGCTGCGGTTCTTTGCCGAGCGGCGGGTCACGGTGCACTTCGTGGACTTCGCCGTCCGCGCGGCGTCCCCGGGGGAGCTGCGGCGCTTCGCGCAGCGGTTCGGTGTGGCGGCGCTGGTCGATCGCGACAGCCGCCGGTTCGCCGAGCTGGGCCTCGGCACCGCCCGCCTCGGCGATGCCGGCTGGCTCACCCGCCTTGCGGCGGAGCCGCTGCTGCTTCGCATGCCGCTGGTCCGCTCCGGCCCGCGGCTGTCGCTCGGGCCCGCCGAAGACGCCTGGCGGCTCTGGGTGGACCACGGGTAGCGCTACCCCGGGAGGACACGCGTCTCACCGGGACGCAGCAGGCAGAGCGCGTCGGGCGGCAGGGCGGCGGCCTCCCAGGCGGCGCGTGCCCGCCGTGGCGGCTCGTCCAGCGGCTCGTCGGTGAGCTTGAACGTGCCCCAGTGCACCGGGACGAGCACGCGCGCCCCCGCGGCGCGCTGCAGGTCGCCAAAAGCCCGGACGGCTTCCTCCGGGTTCATGTGCGCCGGTCGCATGAACCAGCGCGGCTCGTAGGCGCCGATCGGAAGCAGGGCGGCGTCGAACGGTCCCAGGCGCCGGGCAATGTCGCCGAACGCCGGGTGGTAGCCCGTATCGCCCGCGAAGAAGACGCGCCGTTCCCCCGCGGCGATCACCCACCCGCACCACAGGGTCCGATCGCGGTCGAACGGGGTGCGCGCGCTGAAGTGCTGCGCCGGGGTGGCGGTCACCACCAGCGGACCGGACGTCTCTTCCTGCCACCAATCCTGCTCCACGACTCTGCGCGCCCCCAGCGAGCGGATCAGCCGCGCGAGCCGCAGCGGGACGTGCCACTCCGCCGCGGGCCAGCGCCGGGCGATCCGCCGCACGCTCGGCGCGTCGAGGTGGTCGTAGTGGTTGTGGGACAGCAGCACGGTGTGGACGGGCGGCAGCTCGGCGAGCGGCACGCCGGGCGGCACCCGTCGGCGGGGGCCGGCGAAGCGCACGGGCGATGCCCGCGCGCCGAACATCGGGTCGGTGAGCACGGTGCGGCCGGCGAGCCGCACGAGCGCCGTGGCGTGACCGATCCACGTCACGGCCACCGCGCCATCCGGCGGGGACCCGGGCCGCGCCGGCGGTTCGGGAACCGTGGCCGGGGGCGGGGCTGGGGGCGGGTCGCGGTCGGCCGCCACGCCGTGCACCAGGCGCTGGACGCCCCAGCGCAGCACCGCGCTGAGACCGCGTGGCTCGGCGTCGGGCCATGGGTTGCGGAACCGTCCGTCGGGCCGGTGATGCGCCGGCGGCGGCGCGGCGAGAGCCGAAAGCGACGGGGCCCCGCCGTCCGGACGGGGCCCCGCGCCAGCCGCGCTGCCCGGCCGCGTCACTGCACCGCGTTGATCATACCGAAGATCGGCAGGTACATCGCGACGATCATGCCACCGACGATCACGCCGAGCACGACGATCATGATGGGCTCCATGAGGGAGAGCAGCGCCCCCACGGCCGCGTCGACCTCGTCATCGTAGAAGTCGGCGATCTTGGTGAGCATCTCGTCGAGGCCGCCCGTGGCCTCGCCCACCGCGATCATCGAGGTCACCATCGGCGGGAACACGCCCGACTTTTGCAGCGGCTGGGCGATGGTTTCGCCGCCCGCGATCGAGCCCCGCGATTCCATCACCGCGTCGTGGATCACGCGGTTGCCCGCGGTGCGGGCGGTGATCTCCAGGCCGTCGAGGATCGACACGCCCGACGAGATCAGCGTGCCGAGCGTGCGGGTGAACCGGGAGACGGCGGACTTGCGCAGCAGGTCACCCACCACCGGGGCGCGCAGCAGCAGGCGGTCGATCACCAGCTTGCCGTTTTCGGTGGCGTAATAGCGCTGGATCCCGAACCCCACGGCAACGATCGCCAGAATCAGCAGCCACCAGTATCCCTGGAGGAAGTCGCTCAGGCCGATCACGATGCGGGTCGGCAGCGGCAGCTCCATGTTGACCGAGGCGAACATCTGCTGGAACGTCGGGATCACGAAGATGAGCAGCACCACGACGGCGATGAGCGCGACGGAGAAGATCACCGCCGGGTAGATCATCGCGCCCTTCACCTTGCGGACGATCAAGTCGTTCTTCTCGAGGAAGACGGCCAGTCGGAGCAGGATCGTGTCGAGAATGCCGCCCGCCTCGCCGGCGGCGACCATGTTGACGTACAGGGCGGTGAAGGCGCGCGGGTGCTTCGAGAGCGCGTCCGCGAGCGTGTGGCCGCTCTCGACGTCGTACACGACCTGGCGGGTGACCTCGGCGAGCGCCTTGTTGTCGGTCTGCTGCGCCAGGATGTCCAACGCCTGGACGAGCGGCAGGCCCGCATTGATCATGGTGGCGAACTGCCGCGTGAAGATCACGATGTCGCGCGTCGCGATCCGCCCGCCCCGCGTGGTCTTCTTGGCTTCGCGCAGCCGGATGAGCACCATCCGCTGCTTCCGGAGGTTGGCGACGACCTCATCCCGCGAGACCGCGTCCATCGTCCCGGTCGATTCCTGGCCCTGCTGGTTGCGTGCGGTGTACTCGTAGCTTGGCATACGTGTGGTCTCCCGCCGTTACCGGCGTCCGGCTGCAGGTCGTGCGGCGCTTGGCTCCTGGTCCGCCGCGACCGGTTCACCCACCATGCGGAGAAACTCGTTCTGGTCCGGGGCCACGCGCAGGCATTCCTCCAGCGACACTTCCCGGGACACGTACAGCGTGTACAGCGAGTCGGCGAGGGTCTGCATGCCGTGCTTCTTGCCGGCCTGCATCGCCGAGTAGATCTGGTGGACCTTGTCGTCGCGAATCAGCGCGCGGATCGCGGGGGTCGCCACCATGATCTCGCAGGCCATCGTGCGGCCCTTGCCCGACGCCTTCTGCAGCAGCGTCTGCGTGACGACGCCCTCGACCACGAAGGCGAGCTGGGCCCGGACCTGCGACTGCTGGTGCGACGGGAAGACGTCGATGATGCGGTTGATCGTCTCCGCCGCCGAGTTGGTGTGCAGCGTGGCGAACGCCAGGTGGCCCGTCTCCGCGATAGTGAGCGCAGCCGCGATGGTCTCGAGGTCGCGCATCTCGCCGATCAGCACGGTGTCGGGGTCCTGGCGCAGGGCGTACTTGAGGGCCGCCGCGAACGACTTCGTGTCCGTCCCGATCTCCCGCTGGTTCACGATGCAGCCCTGGTGCCGGTGGATGAACTCGATCGGGTCCTCCACCGTGATGATGTGTCCCTTCCGCTCCTTGTTGATCTTGTCGATCATCGCGGCGAGCGTGGTGGACTTGCCCGACCCCGTCGGGCCCGTCACGAGGACCAGCCCGCGCGGCCGTTCCGCCAGCTTGGCGAGCACCAGCGGAAGCCCCAGCTCCTCGAAGGTCTTCACCGAGAACGGGATCTGGCGGATGACCATCGACACGCAGCCGCGCTGCTTGAAGCAGTTGCCGCGGAACCGGGCCAGGTTCTGGATGCCGAACGAGAAGTCGAGCTCGTCCTCGGTCTCGAACCGCTTCTTCTGGTTCTCCGTGAGCACCGAGTACGTGAGCTGCAGCGTGTCCTTCGGGTTGAGGACGTGCTCCACCCGGGAGTTGGTGATGTCCCCGTCGATCCGCACCTTGGGCCGTTCACCCGCCGTGATGTGCAGGTCGGAGGCGTCGCGCTCGATCATCTCCTCGAGCAGCTGACGCAGGTTGATGCCGGTGGCGGTCGCGCTCGACGCGCCAATCTTGGGGGCTGGTGAATTCGTCATCCGGTCACTCCGCGGTCTCCTTGACGACCTCTTCGAGCGTCGTAACGCCCTTCTTGATCTTGACGATGCCGTCCGTGCGGAGCGTGAGCATCCCCTCGGCGACCGCCTGCTCCTTGAGCTCGGTGGCCGACGCCCCGCGCAGAATGCCGCGGCGGAGCTCGGGCGACAGCGCCATGACCTCGTACAGGCCCGCGCGCCCCTTGTAGCCGGTGCCGTTGCAGACGTCACAGCCGGCACCGCGGTAGAAGGTGATGGCGGCGAGCTCCTCCTGGCTGAGCGCGAGCGCCCCCAGCTCCTCCGCCGTGTACTGCTGCGGCTGCTTGCACTCGGAGCAGATCCGGCGGACCAGCCGCTGCGCCACGATCAGGTTCACCGCGCTCGCCACATTGAACGGCTCGATCCCCATGTCGATCATGCGGGTGATCGTCGACGCCGCGTCGTTGGTGTGCAGCGTGGAGAGCACCAGGTGGCCGGTGAGCGCCGCCTTGATCGCGATGCTGCCGGTCTCGATGTCGCGGACCTCGCCCACCATGATGATGTTGGGGTCCTGCCGCAGGAACGCCTTCAGCGCGGCCGCGAACGTCATGCCGATCTCGTTGCGGACCAGCACCTGGTTGATCCCGTGCAGGTTGTACTCCACGGGATCCTCGGCCGTCATGATGTTCTTTTCGATGGTGTTGATCCGCTGCAGCGCGGAATACAGCGTGGTGGTCTTGCCCGAACCCGTCGGCCCCGTCACCAGCACCATGCCGTAGGGGTTGAGAATCGCGCGCATCAGATCGCGCTCGGCCTTGGGCTCGAACCCGAACTTGGTGAGATCGAGCGTCAGGTTCCCCTTGTCGAGGATCCGGAGCACGATCTTCTCGCCGTAGATCACGGGCAGCGTGGACACGCGGAAATCGATCACCCGCTTGCCCATCTTGAGCTTGATGCGCCCGTCCTGCGGCACGCGCCGCTCGGCGATGTTCAGGTTGGACATGATCTTGACACGGCTCGTGAGCGCCGCCTTCAGCTTGACCGGCGGCTTCATCACCTCCTGGAGCGCCCCGTCGATGCGGTAGCGCACCCGGATCTCGTGCTCGAACGGCTCGATGTGGATGTCGCTCGCGCCGCGCTTCACCGCGTCGGTGAGGATCCCGTTGATCAGCTTGACGACCGGGGCGTCGTCCGCCATCTGGACGGGTCCGGTCTCCTCCTCCCGCTCCTCGATGACCTCGAGCTCGTCGGTCTCCTCGATGTCCTTGAGGATCGTCTGCAGCTGCGCATCGGTCTGCTCGTAGTACCGCTCGATCGCGTTGCGGAGCGTGTACTCCCCCGCGATCACCGGGAAGATGTCGTAGCGCGTGATGAACTTGAGATCGTCCACCACCCCCATGTTCGTCGGATCGGCCATCGCGACCGTGAGCGTCCGCCCCTCGCGCTTGAGCGGCAGCACCATGTGCTTCACCGCGACGTCCGCCGGCACCAGCTTGATGATCTTGGGATCGACCTCGAAGCGCGACAGGTCGACGGCCGGCATGCGGTACTGCCGGGCCAGGGCCTTGGTGATCTCGGTCTCCTGGACGAACCCGAGCTTCACGAGGCAGTAGCCCAGCCGCAGCCCGGAGTTGCGCTGCTCGACCAACGCCTGGTCGAGCTGCTCCCGGGTGATCAGCCCTTCGCGAACCAGAAGATCGCCGATCCGAACCGTGATCCCTGCCGCCGTCGCCATACCGCCGCTGATGAAGAATGGGGAAGCAGACTGAGTGTTGCGTCGTACCCAATCGGTTAAAGTACCGGGGCCCTAGGTCGTGTCAAGGTACGAGGATACGCGCTTCGAGCCGGCGCACGATTCCGGGACCGATCCCGCTCACACGCGCAAGATCCTGCACCGTGTGGAACGGCCCGTGTCGCGTCCGATCCTCGACGATGGCGGCCGCCAGGTGCGGGCCGATGCCCGGCAGCGTCATCAATTCCTCCGCGCCGGCGGTGTTGATCCGCACGCGTGCCATCGGGGCGGGCTTCCCGATGGCCGGGCGAGGCCGGCCGGAGAACACGGCGTGGGGGCGCAGCGCCGCGATCGTCCCCTCCCCCAGTCCCCCCACGCGGGCCAAGCCCTCGAGCGACCCGAACGGCCCGCGCTCCGCGCGATCCCGCACGATGCGCGCGGCGGTGCCGGGACCGATGCGCGGCAGTCGGACGAGCGCGTCGGCGGGCGCGACGTCGACATCGATGGTCTCTCCGGCCGCCAGCGGCCGCGCCAGCGCCGCCGCCTGCGCCGCGGTGGACTCCGCCGCGGGTCGATCCTCCGAGGCGGCACGATAGGCCACAGAGCCCGGCGCAGCCGTGCCGCCCATCACCATTCGCACCGCCACCCCCGCCAGGGTGAGCCCGAGCAGCACGAGCGCGGCCCGGCGATCGTCCGACGTCGCCATGGACCAACGATAGGGTTGCTCAACGAGGGGGGAGGTACCGAAACACCGCGACGGGGAGCAGAAGGAAGCGGGAAGGGCCGATAGCCGATTGCCGTTAGCCGAATGCCGAACGATCGCGACAGGGCGACGGGCCGGCTCCGGGGCCCCCCGTTGGGCGGAGCGTTCGGCTATCGGCTGTCGGCCAACGGCCATCGCCTACATCACCAGCTTCACCGCTACGTCGCCGACGATCTTGAGGCTCTTCGCACTGAGCTTGTCGGGTGTGTCCTGCAGGGTGTGCCAGTAGGAGTTGCGCGGCCCATAGTCGAAATCGATCACGTCGATCGCCCGCACTCCCGCCTCGAGCAGGGGGATGTGGTCGTCGGTCAGCGCGCCCCCGACGCTCGACACGAACACGTTGCCGTAGCCCAGGTCCCGCGCGACCCCCCACACCCGCGCCACGACCTCCGGCGCCCCCTGCACGGAGAACGCTTCCTCGTAGATCCGCAGGTCGGCGTCACCCACCATGTCGAACAGCACGGCGAACAAGGGATGGCGGTCGCGCGGCAGGTGCGTGGCGTAGTAGCGCGAGCCGATCAAGGCGTCCGGACCGGAGAAATCGGTGCCCCAGTCTTCGCCGTCCACGAACAGCAGGTCCACGCCGAGGGTGGGCGGCGTCTTGGCCAGCACGTCCGCGACCCCGAGCAGGACGGCGACGCCCGAGCCGCCATCATTGGCGCCCGGAATGGGCTGCCGCTGCGCGCCGAGGTTGGCCTCGTTGTCGGCGCGCGGCCGCGTATCCCAGTGCGCCAGCAGCAGGACGCGGTCGGCCACGTCGGGGCGGAATCGTCCGAGGAAGTTGCGCAGCGGGAGCGAGTCGCCCGCCTGCGTGACGTGGACCCACGCCTGGACCTCGACCGAGTCGGCCGTGCGCCGCAGGTGATCGAGCATCCAGTCGCCGGCGCGGCGATGGGCTGCGGTACCGGGGACCCTGGGGCCGAACGCCACCTGCTCCTGCACGTAGCGCAGTGCCGTCGCGCCGTCGAACGGGGTGGTGGCGTGCGGGCCGGCGGCGCAGGCGAGCGTGAGCAGCACGGGGAGGATCGCGCGGCGTTTCATCGGATCTGTCCGGACAGGAAAAAGACCTCGGCGAACACGGTGACGGTGAGCTGCGAGTAGCGGGCCGAGGTCTGACGCTGCTCCGTCAGCACGTAGCTGAAGCTAGCGCCGCCGCGCACCTGGGGCGAGAAGCCGGTGTCGAGCCGCAGGTCCACCGCCCGGCGGCGGCTGTCCGATACGGGGGAGCACTCGGTCGTGCCGCCCCGCAGCAGGCAGGTCGTCACCACGGAGGAATTGACCGACAGGGTCGTGCGGATGTCGTTCCGCAGCCGGATGAGCGAGCGCGGCAGCCGGAACCCGAAGTTCATGGCGCCCGACCAGTCTTCCTGGTCGCGTCGCGTCGTATTGCCGGAATTGAGCGCATCGCTCGTCGCGTGCGAGTACTGCATGGACGTGGTGATCCCGCCGATCCACGTGATGCTCACCGAGGGGGCGACCGCGCGCGCGGTATTCTGGGTGCGCGACGGCTCGTCTCCCGCGAGGCCGGGCTGCTCGGTCAACGAGAACGACCGCGTGAGGCGCGCGTTGGCGCTGAGAATCGAGATGACCCGGCGCAAGGCCCAGCGCGGCGAGTAGGTCCACGACAGGGATCCCGACGGCCACTCGCGGCTCCGCTGGTCGAATCGGACCTGCTCGGCCTCCCAGGACCGCAGCGCCCACGACGTGTTCTGCTGGTCCCGGTAGCTGAGCCGCACGTTGAGACCGAGCGGCAGCTGCAGGCCGCCGGCGACCGTCCGGCCGCGGCCGTCGCCCGCCGACGTGGCCGGCACGCCGCGCTGCGCCCGGAACGCACCCAGCCCTCCCAGGCCGAGCTGGTAGCCCAGGGAGGCGTCGAACGTCGGTCGATCGAAGCCCGAGCGGAAGTCGCGGGTGAGCTGCGCGTCGATCGGCTGGATGCGCCGGAACAGGCGGCTGACGAAGCTCGAGTCCCCGAACACCCCCTGCGCGAGCTGGCCGATCGAGACCGTGGCGCCGAACTCCTGGTGTTGGGAATTGGACAGGCTCTCGGGCAGCCGGTACGCGCCCGCCGTGTCCCCCTCCAGACGGACCGGCAGCTGGTTGTTGGGATCCCGATTGAAGCTGGATCGGCCCGCGAACACGAACCGGGGCCGGAACCAGCTGGCCAGGGCGGGCGAGACGTTGAACCCGACCCCCATCGTCTTCGTGCGCACGAACCCCACGTTCCATCCGAGGAAGCGGGAGCTCGCGACCTTCAGCAGCCGGCCGACGGTGGTCGTGTCCCCATAGTCCTGGAGGTCGCGGGTGGCGCTGTAGTCCCCCCGCAGGCTCATCGTCGGGAATGGCCGGAGGTCGATGCCGGCGTCGGTGCGGAGGGTGGCGTTGATGCCGCGCAGGGGCTGCAGCGCCGAATCGGCGGCCAGTGCCACCGGGACGCGGAACGCGAACCGCTCCGTCCGGGCATCCGTGAGCGTGACCGAGCCGCGCACCAGCGCCGGGGTGAGGCGCAGCCGGGCATTGCGCAGTGCCGAGGCGAACTCACTGTTGCGGATGAACGCCGGCAGGCCGTTCACCAGCGCGACGACGAAGCCCGGTGCCGCCCGGACCGTCGCCGCGGGCGGCACACTGCTGTAGTCGATCCGCGCCTGGCGGTTCGTCGTGGAGGCATCGGTCAGCTCGGTGGTGCTGCGGCCCTGCGTGAGCGACGCCTGCACCGAGATCGGATCGACCAGGAGGTTCTCGAGCAGGGAGCGGCCGCGCGTGATGCGCCGATAGGCGAGGGCGTAGGATGTCGCGCTGCTGCGCGGTCGCCGCAGCCCGGTCAGGACATCCGCCCGCACGTCGCTGCGGTTCAGGTAGAAGGGATCGGACGCCGACCGGGTGTATTGCACGGAGAAGGGAATGCTGAAGCCCCCACCGGGGATCAGCCGGTCGAGGCGGAACGTCCCGCCCAGCCGCAGCGCCGCGTCCGTGATGTAACTCGGCGCCTCGCCGAGCTGCTGGAAGCGGGCGTCGCGCGTGGTGAAGCCGAGCGCGAAGTCCGCCACGTCGGCCGCCTGCAGCCGGGCGTCGATCGCCCCCGCCAGTCCCATGTCGTCGATCACGTCGCTCAGGCGGATGTCGTCGACCCACAGTTCGGCCTGGTCGATGTAGACCGACTGGCGCACGCGCAGGATCCCGACGGCGAGCTCGGAGACACGCGCCAGGTTCGGCGGGCCGACCGACGGATTCCGCACCTGGACCACGTACGGCCCGTCGCACGCGACGTACGCGGTGGAGTCGCCGCCGCACTGTTCCGCGCCCGACGGGGGCTCTCCACGGAGGAAGGCGGCCTCGATCTGCGCGCGCAGCACGAGCCAGCGCTGCAGGTCGATCACGACCTCCGGCACCCAATCCACCGAGCGGATTGGCGTGCGGTACATGTAGAAATTGAACTCGTCCCGTCCCGCCTTGATGAAGAACTCGAGGTCCCGGTCTTCCCACCCCGGGCCCCGCCCCCGCGCCCAGACCCGCATCTTCCCGTAGCGCAGGAAGTTCTTGTCCGCCTCGTCGGTGAACCGCACGAACGCCTCGGCCCGCTCGCCGTCGCGCAGCCCGCGCGCCAGCAGCCGCAGGGACTTCTCGTTGATCTGCTGCGAGGCGAACTCCAGGCCGGCGCCCTGCTGGTCGGCCTGGTTGACCACCCCCGGCGGGGGCGTGTAGCCGAGGTCCGCGTTTTCCGTCGTGACCACCGACGCCACGACCTCGCCGTGCGGCTCGCCCAGCGAGCCGCTGATCCCGGCGATCGGCGTCGCCGCGCGCTTGATCCAGGGCGCCCCGACGAACCCCATGCGCGCCAGCGCGAAGAACACTTCCTGCTCGGTCGGGCCGCGATCCGGCGCCACGACCGTGATCCGGACGTCCTGGATCTGTCGGATGTTCGGGGCGCCGATCTGCAGCGTGTCCTCGCGGAACGGGATGCGGTACAGCCGCCAGGTCAGCGGCCGGCCGCGGGCGTCGACCAGCGTGTTGCCGTTGCGCACGAAGAACCGCTCGTCGCCCACCGGAAACACGTAGCGGAACACGTCCTCCTGCACGGTGCCCACCGTGATGTCGAGTCGCCCGTCGCCGTTCAGGTCCTCGCCGTCGGCAAACCCGTTGCGGCGCGTGCAACGCGCCCCCAAGTCGCCCAGCGGGAACACCGGCAGGCCCGTCCCGGGCGTCGCCTCGCACAGCGGGAGATTGGTGAGCGTCTCGCCCGTCGCGCCGTTCACCACGCTGGGGAGGAGGTCCGTCAGCACGCCCACGTCGTTCACCGTGGCGTTGAACACGCCGGTGAGCGTGTCCCGTTCGGTGTCGAGCTTCCCCCGGCCGATGAACTGGAAGCCGCTGAATGCCGTGTCCGCGCCGCTCACACGCAGCGTATCCGGTCCGAACGCTTCGGCGTCCTCGAACACCGTGCCGAAATCGAACAGCAGCGTGACGCCGTCGCCTTTGGCCTTGCGGTCGGCGTCCTCGAGCACCCAGAACTCGAGGTATTCCACGCGCGACAGATCGATGCCGAGGCCGCTGCCGCCCAGCGACTGGGCAATGCTGCGCCAGCGGGGGCCGGGGGTGTGCGGCCGATACCAGCGTGGCGCCCCGGTGACCGGATCGGGCGCGCCGCCGATCGTGTCGGGCTTGAGCGAGAGCCACAGTACCGTCTCGAGCTCGCGGGCGGCGCCGGTCAGGACGATGCTCGAATCGATGTCGCGCGGCTCGAACTGGAGCGCCTGGTTCCCGATCTGGATGGCATTCTGCCACACCAGGGGCACCGCATCCGCGTCCGCGAACCCCCCGAGCGGCGACAGGTACGGCGGGGCGAGGCCCCGGCCCGACTCGGGCCGGCTGCCCGTCGTCCAGGCGTTCTCGATGAGGGAGAGCGGGCGGGCGGCGGTGCCCTCGAACTCCTCGAGATACGCCTGGCCCGCCTTGTTCGGGTTGGGCCGCGACATGGCGATCTCGCCGTTCACCGTGAGGTGCGACGGGACCGACGTGGAGATGAGCGGCAGGGCGTTCAGCGCCCGCGTGACGATGTCGGGGCGGAAATCGAGCTCGGTGCTGAGCCCGCCCAGGAAATTCGACTGGGGCTCGAAGCCCAGTTGCGGCCGCGTGAGCACGCTGCTCTCCTGCTGGCTCAGCACGATGGCGTTGAGGCGGCCGTGGGCGCCGAAATCGTAGGTCGAGGACAGTCCCAGAATGCTCTTGGGCGCGACGTCGAACAGCTGGTTCTCCTCGAACTGCGCGCGGACCTGCGTGGGGCCGCGGAACAGCGAGTCGGAGTTGATGAACGTCACCTGCCCGACGGCGTAGTCGATCTGGTACTGCCGTCCGCGCACCAGCTGCTCGTTGCCGATATAGAGCTTCTCGCTGCCCTCGCGGATCTGCAGCGCGCCGAGCGCGAGCGTGCCGCGGTCTCCGCCTCCGACGGCGTCGTAGTGCAACCGCAACCGGAACCGGGGCGGCGGCCCCTGACTCGCCAGCAGGTAGGTGGGCGTCTGGTACAACGAGTCGTTCCGCTCGGCGGTCGCCAGCCGGGTCGAGTCTCCGAACGGCCGGAGATTGGGGAAGATCAGGAACAGATCGCGGATCGGGGCGCCCTGGTTCGGGTCGCGGTCGCGCGGGAACACGCGATTGAACTCGTCGAGCCGCGACTCGTCCGACGCCAGGGCAATCCCGAGCCGCGAGAGGTAGGTCCCCCGGCCGTCGAGCGGCCGCTCCGACTCGTTCACGACCAGGGACAGGGCCAGGCTCGTCCGGTTGAGATCGCTGCTGCCGAGCCGGTAGACGTTGCGCATCTCGTAGGCGTAGGTGGCGGCGTCGGGCCCGCGGCGGGGCTCGTAGATCAGCTCCAGCGTGTCGAGCGTGCCGTTCACCGCGGGGTACGTACCCACCGTGTCGCCCGAGGCCGTGATGTACGAGACGGCGAGGAAATCCTGGTCGCCCACCCTGGTTCCCAGCGCGAACCACAGGCCCGTCGCATCGAGGTAATAGTCACGGCCCTCGACGAGCAGCTCCCAGGGGAACGGCCCGACCCGCTGGGGCCCGTCCGGTCGCAGCGCGACGGCCGTGATGCCGCCGAGGTTCGGGTTGTTCGGGTTCTGCGCGCTCTGCGCGCGCAACCGGTAGACGCGCACCTGCTGCGGGCGCACGTCGCCCGGGACGAGATCGGGCGTCAGGGCCAGCACGTCCACGTCCGGGAAGCCGGGCACCAGACTCGGCTTGACGACGAAGAAGAACCGGCCCACCTCGAAATCGAGATCGCGCAGCTCGCGATCCACCGGCTCCGTGGTCTGCTCCCCGACCGTGTAGACGCGGGTGCGGACCTGCGAGCCCTTCTGCTGGGCGATGATGGAGCGAAACTCGAAGGCGCCGAGCTGCGCTTCGGCCTGGACGCCGAACGAGTTGGCGGGGATCGCGGCGGTAATGAAGCGCGACGCCGGTCCGGCGAACGTCACGTTGCCGACCTCGACGCGGCGGAGGATCTCGTCCTCGAGACCCTCGTAGTACACGTGGATGTCGTTGTTGGCCGAGAACTCCCGCTGGCTGTCGTAGTCCACGTTGACGTGCACGCGGTCCCCCACCACCCCGCCCGCCCGCACGTCGAACTGCTGGTCGAGGGACGGCGTCGGGAACCCGCCCCGGCACCCCGATACCGGGTTGATCACGTCCGCGGCGGTGCACCGGAGGTTGCGGAACTGGTCCATCTTCATTTCGAACCGCGCGTGGAGCTGCAGGCCGAGATCGGCGTAGCGGCCGAGCGCCTCGATCGTGCCGGGCGTTGGCGGCGCCTCCTGCTGCGGGGGTCTCAGCGCGAAGGGCGGCGGCGGGGGTGCCGCCTTCGGGATCTCGGCCTCCGGAAAGACCGGCTCCCACGGCGCCTCCCGGCGTGCCTCGCGGTTCGCCGCGATCAGCCGACGGGTCGCCGCCTCCCACGCGGCCCCCACCAGCGCGGCCGGGACCCGGAGACCGAGCACGCCGCCCGGCCGCAGCTCCGCCATCGGCGGCGCGCTGAGGGGGGGCACCGCGAGCCGCAGCGTGATCCGCGGGAGACTGTCGCCCGCTCCCTGCGCCCCCGCGCTGCCGGGAGCCAGCAGCGGGGCGAGGATCAGCAGCGCGGTGGGAGCGAGGCGCGGCACGTTCACCGGGAGAGGGGGGTACGCCCTGGATGAGGCGAGGAGGCGCAATATAGTTTTCCGCGCAAGGCCATACAAGCTGATAACTTGCAGGGTCCATGTCACTGCTCAGCCGCTACCTGATCCGCATCCACGCGGGCCCGTTCGCGTTCGCGCTCGGCGCCGTGACGGGCATCATGCTGCTCAACCAGATCGCCAAGCGCATCGGCGACCTGCTGGGCAAGGGCCTGCCCGTGGGCGTGATCGTCGAGGTGTTCGCGCTGTCGATCCCGTTCATCCTCGCCCTGTCGTTCCCGATCGCCGTGCTGGTCGCCGTGCTGTTCAGCGTCAGCCGGCTCGCCGGCGACAGCGAGATCACGGCGCTCCGCGCGGGGGGCGTTTCCCTGTGGCGCGTCCTCCGCCCTCTGCTGGTGGCCGGCGCGGTGCTGACGCTCGTGTCCTTCGCGTTCAACGACCAGGTGCTGCCCCGCTCGAACCATCGCCTGCGCACGCTGTACTCGGATATCTACCGCAAGAAGCCGACCTTCATCCTCCAGGAGCAGGTCATCAACGAGGTGCGACCCGGTCAGTTCTTCCTGCGGGCCTCGACGATCGACCGCGCGAGCTACGCGCTCCACGACGTGACGATCTACGACCTGGCCAACGACCGAAAGCGCGTGATCTATGCGGACAGCGGGTACCTCAGCCAGACGGAAGACCAGCAGGACCTGAATCTCACGCTGTTCTCCGGCGTCATGCATGAGTTTGACCACTCGAACCCCAAGATGTTCCAGCAGGTCGCGTTTGCGCGCGACCTGGTGCGGGTCCGGGGGGTGGGCAACGAGCTGCGGCGCACGCTGGTCGACCCGTACAAGTCCGACCGCGAGATGAGCATCTGCGAGATGGAGGAGTCGATCGACGCCGCACGGCGCGAGGGGGTGCTGGCGAGCCGGCGCGCCGCCGCCGTGCGACTCAACGGACTGCGCTCGCTGGTGGGGCTCGCCGACCTGCCGCCCGACACCACGCCGCCCGCGCCGCGACGCAGCGCCTACTGCGCCGCGCTCGAGCGCTGGGCCGCGTGGCTGCTGCCGCCCAAGCTGCAGGCCCAGCAGCCGCCGCGGCTGGTGTACGACAGTCTGGCGCGCTTCACGAAGCCCGCCGTCGTGCCACGCGTCCAGCGGGCGAGCAGCAGCCCCAACCTCCGCGCGACGGAGCTGCGGACCTATCAGGACCGGGCGCGCCAATCCGCCGTCCGGGCGGTCCACTTCCTGGTGGAGGTGCACAAGAAGTACGTGATCGCCGTCGCGTGCATCGTATTCGTGCTGGTGGGCGTGCCGACCGCCATCCGGTTCCCGCGGGGCGGCCTGGGACTGGTGCTCGGCGTCGGCTTCGTGATCACCGGGTTCTACTACATCGTGCTGATCGCCGGCGAGTCGCTGGCGGACCGCCTGGTGGCGCCGCCGTGGATTCTGTGGACGGCGAACGTCCTGTTCGGCCTCGCCGGCCTCGTGCTGCTGTATCAGAGCCGGACGGCGGCGAAACCACGGTGGTTCGGTCGCCGCGGAGCCCGCAGGGCGGCCGGCCCGTGAAACGCGCCATCCTCGACCGGTACCTGCTGCGCGAGTGGGCCCGCGTGCTGCTCGTCACCGCGCTCGGCCTGCCGCTCCTGGTCATCGCGTTCCAGCTGACCGACGCGCTGGACGTCCACCTGTCGCGCGGCATCGCGCCGAAAGCCATCGCGCTGGGCTACGCGTACAGCCTGCCCGACCAGATCTTCCAGGTGCTGCCCGCGGCGGTGCTGTTCGCCACGGTGTTCAGCCTCGGCGCGATGAGTCGCCACTCCGAGCTCACCGCGGCCAGGGCGTCGGGCCGCAGCACGCGCCGGACGGTGGCGCCCGTGCTGGGCGCCGCCGTGCTGGCGTCCCTCGCCACCCTGGTGGTGGGCGAGTGGGCGCCGGTCGCCACCACCCGGCAGCTCGAGCTGCTCGGCGAGCGCGAGATGCGCTCCACGCCGGCGCGCTACTCGTTCGTGTACCGCGCGGACGAGGGATGGGTGTACGCCGTCCGGGCGCTCGACGTCCGACAGAACATGCTGCGCGACCTCGTGCTCGAGCGCGAAGGCACCGGCCCGGCGTACCCGACGCTCGTCGTCGAGGCACCGAGCGCGCGGTTCGACGACTCGACGCACCGCTGGGTGCTGGCGCGCCCGCAGTTCCGCGTCGTGACGGGTCCCGATGCGACCGAGACGTTCGGGTTCGATTCGCTGGTCCAGCGCTCGATCACCCAGACCCCGGCGGATCTCCTCGTCGAGCCGAAGGTGCCGAAGGAGATGCGCTACGCCGAACTGGGCCGCTACATCGACGATCTCGAGCGATCCGGCGGGGACGGCCGGCGGCTGCGTGTGCGTCAGGCGCTGAAGCTCGCGATTCCGTTCACCTGCGTCGTCATCGCCCTGTTTGCCGCGCCGCTCGCCGTCACGGCCCCAAAGGCGAGCGGGGCGATCGGCATCGCCATCAGCCTGCTCACCACCGTCGTGTTCCTGATTCTCGTGCAGCTCTCGGAAGGCATCGGGGCGGGCGGGTTGCTGCCGCCGGTACTCGCGGCGTGGGTGCCCAACATCGCCTTCGGGATCGCCGGGCTGGTCCTGCTGCTTCGCGCACCGACGTAGCGTTCGCCCGAGCCCCCGACCAGCCGCGCGAGCAGAGCCACGCCGACGCGCTGCGGGACGATCGGTCCGTCGGACGTCGCTACCCCGCCCGGCGCCCCCAGATCGCGTACACGGGGATGCCGGCCAAGATGACGAGCAGGTCGGCCACGAACACCTTGGGCTCGGTGATCATGTAGTTGCCGAGCAGGTACACCGACGCCAGCAGGAACAGCAGCGGCACCACGGGATAGCCCCAGGCGCGGTACGGCCGCTCGGCGTCGGGGCGGCGGCGCCGCAGCACGAACACGGCCGCCACGCCGAGGGCGTAGAACGGCCAGATGCCGATGATGAACTGGTCGGCGAGCTGCGCGAACTGGCGGATCGAGGCGTAGATCACGCCGAGGACCGCGGCGAGCACGATGCACAGGGACGGTGTGCCGAAGCGCGGATGCACGTCGGCCAGGCGGCGGAAGAACAGCCGGTCCTCCGCCATCGCGAAGAAGATCCGCGGTCCGGTCATCATCGAGCCGTTGAGCGTGCCGAAGGTGCTGACCATGATGGCGAGCGAGACGAACACCACGCCGGCGCGCCCGACGATCGCCTGGGCCGCGTCGGCGGCGATCAGCGGCGAGCCCGGCATCTGGGCCAGCGGCACGATGTACCAGTACACGGCGATCGCGCTCAGGTAGAGCACCGCGACGGTGCCCGTCCCCAGCAGCAGGGCCCGCGGCAGCGTGCGCTGCGGATCGCGCACCTCGCCGCTCATGAACGACAGGTCGGCCCAGCCGTCATACGCCCAGAGAATCGCCACCAGCGCCACGCCGAACCCGGCGACGGGGGAAACGAGGGCGGCAGGAGCGGCGGCAGCGGCAGCGGCGGCAGGGGCGGCCGCGGGATGGTGGGGGAGCACGAATCCCAGCACGATGAGGAGCCCCAGTGCCGCGACCTTGAAGAACGTGCTGGCGTTCTGCACGATCGCGCCGAGGTGCACGCCCCGGTAGTTCACGACGGCGACGAGGATGATGAGACCGGCCGCCGTGACCTGCGCCAGCGAGAGCGGCAGGAAGGCGACCGCGGTCCCCCCGTCCACTCCGGCCAGGCGCCAGAAGTACTCGGCGGACGTGATCGCGATCGCGCCGTAGGCCGCGGGTCGGATCACCAGCAGCTCCGCCCAGCCGAACAGAAACGCGGGGAGCCGGCCGAACGCCTCGCGGAGGTAGACGTAGAGTCCGCCGGTCCGGGGGTACATCGCGGCGAGCTCGGCGTAGGTGAGCGCCCCGGCGAGCGCCAGGACGGCGCCGAGCAGCCAGCCCGAGACGAACAGCGCCGGCACGTCGATGCGCCCTGCGACGACCGCGGGCGTCCGGAAGATCCCGCTGCCGATGGTGGACCCGACGACGACCGCCCAGGCGCTGAGCAGGCCGAGGCGACGGGGCAGCCGTTCGCCCCAGGGATCGGACGGGGTCTGTGACATCGGGCTAGACTAGCACGGGCCGGGGCGGGTCACAAGCGGCCCGGCGCTTGTCCCGCGGCGCACCGTTCGCGACCTTTTCGCCCATGCGATCCCTTCGTGCCCTCGCCACGGCCACCGCGGCTTTCGGCTATCTCCTGGTAGCGCTCTCCCCGATCGTCCGGATCACCGGCTCCGGCCTGGGCTGCGGCGATCACTGGCCACTGTGCAACGGCCACATCATTCCCCCGCTCGACAACCTGCCGGTGATGATCGAGTGGGGACACCGCCTCGCGGTGCTGGGCCTGAGCGTCCTGGTCGCGGCCTTGTTTCTCACGGCCTGGCTCAGGCGCGGCGCGCCGGGTGTGGCGGGCCCGGGTGGGGTACTTCGCCCGGTGGTGCTGGCCGCCGTGCTGCTCGTGGTTCAGAGCCTGCTCGGCGCCGTCACGGTCTGGCTCGAGCTGCCGGCGGCGGTCGTGGTGGTGCATCTCGCGAACGCGATGGCGCTGCTGGCCGCGCTGTGCGTCGCGGCGCTGCGAGCCCATCGGATCGTGGCCGGCCCCGCGGCGCCGGCTTCCGCGCCGGCCTGGCGCAGCGCGGTGGTCGCCGCCGTCATGGCGGCGGTCGCGCTGCTGCTGGGCGCGCTCACGGCGAATCTCGGCGCGGGCTTCGCCTGCAGCGGCTTTCCGCTGTGCGACGGCCGCCTGTGGCCGTCCGCGGGCGGCGGGCTGGCACACGTCCACTGGATGCACCGCCTGATCGCCTACGGGCTCTTCCTGCACGTGATCGGGATGGTGGCCCGGGGCCGGGGGCGGCACGAGCCCGAGGGCTTCATGGCAGCGCTCTGGCTCGTGCTGGGTCTGCTGGCGGCGCAGGTCACCATCGCGGCAATCATGGTGCTGCAACACCTGCCGATGCCGGTCCGGGTCGCGCATGGCGCTGTGGGTGCGCTGGTGTGGGTCGCGCTGGTCGTGCTGGTGTGGCTCGGAGGAGGGCGGCGGGAGGCCGCGGCGTAGGGGACCGCGGGACCGGTCACCCGGCGGGAGGAACACACCGCCCCCGGGGAGCCAAACGCGGCCCCCGGGGGCGGTTTTCCGACTGGCGCGCGCCGTTGGTACGCGCTAGGTCGTCACCTTCAGCTTGTAGTAGAACGGTCCCGTCGCGTCGCCGTCGTCGAACCACTCGACGTCGACGTAGTAGGTGCCGGCGGGAAGCGTGAACGTGCCGCCCTCCGGCTGCGCCCCCGTCCCCATGCTGCACCCGTCGAGATCGCAGTAGTTGTCGCCCACCGGGGCTGGACCAAGCAGGTACACGTCGATATCGGGCGAGCCGCCGTCATCATCGAAGGAGACTTCGATCGTGACATCCGCGGGAGTCGCCAGCGTGAACGCCCAGAAGTCGTCGGCGTCCGTGCTGGAAATAAGCCCCTCGACCAATCCGTTCACCGCCGCCACGGTCGGCGCGGTTGCCGGATCGTTGTTGGCGGGCTCGGTACTCTCGCCCCGGATGGCGGGCGTCGCCTCGGCGTCGATTGACTGAATCGGCGTTTCGTCGGACGTGCCGGCCAGGAACACCACGTTGTCGATGGTGATCTGGGCGGTGGCGACGGCGCCGGTATTGCGCGCGATCGCGGTGATCGCGTCGGCGGTCACCGTCAGCATGCGCGCGGGCTCTCCATCGATCGTCACCGTGGTCGCGGCCGGGTCGAACGACACGACGCTGCCGGCGGCGATGGTCACGGTGTCGAGCTGGCCACCGGTCTTCACGGCCACGGCGCCGTCGAACACGACCGGGAACACCGCGACGGTGATCGTGTCCGCCAGGTTCTCATACGACAGGACGATGATGCCCGCGCCCGCCGCGACACCCGCAACGTCAAACTGGAGATAGGGCTGCGGCGAGGCCTGTTCCTGGTCCACGACGTCCACAACCGCCGGCGTCGGAGCGGAAGCCACGGGCATGATGTTCAGGGGGGCACCCTGCTCGTCACGCAGCTCGGCCGTCACCCGCACCGTGTCCCCCTCCGTCATCAGCAGCTTCGCGTAGGAGGCGACAATCCGCGTGGGAGTGCCGGCCAAGCCGCTCGTCGGGTCCTTCACGCAGCCCGCGGCCCCGAGCACCACGGCCAGAGCTGCCAGCCCCAAGAGATGTCGTTGCATGCGATCCTCGCTCATTCGAGTGGACGTGTCGTTCGTCAAAACCGCTGCACGTCGAGCACCGCTTCCCGCCCCAGCAGTTGCTGCCAGTCCGACCGGCTCGGCTCCCGCTGCTCGTCCGTGTAGATCAATTCGTAGTGGCCCAGCCCCGTAGCGTCGTAGAACACGAACTTCCTGAACCGCCCGTGGGTGTACTTCCACACCTCATAGGGTTGCGTCGCGCCGGCCTGGGGACGCTTGAGCGTCTCGTCCGGCTCGCCGTACCGCAGGAAGATCCGTCCGCGATCGGTCCGCCAGCCCGGCACCTCTCCGGCGCCACCCTCGCGGTACGCCCGGGTCGCGTACGCGACCAACCGGTAATAGTCCTCCTGCGCCTCGTTGGCCGGCGTGGCCGGCGTGGGATCCCGCCGTCGCCAGAACGAGCGCAGATAGTTGCGTTTTCCTTCCGGTGACAGGCCCTCGTACACCCCGCGCTCGCCGGACTCCATGATGTAGACCAGGGGCCGGTACAGCGTGTCCAACTGGTCCTCGGTCATGGAGGCGAGCATGTCCGCCGCGCGCTGACCTGCCACGCGCGCGAGTGCCGCCTCGGTGTCGAACCCCCCCATCCGGAACGGCGCCGAGCGCATGACCGTGCTGTCGCCGAGCCGCACCGCCAATTCCAGCCGGTAGGCGCCCGCCGGCAGGCCGGCGACGTCCACCCCGCTCGTGACCACCCCCGCCGGCTCGACGTGGACGCTCTCTGGCTGCGTTTCCACGATCTGGCGCCCGTCGGGCGTCACGACCCGGGCTATGAGCTCCGCATCGGCCGCCGTCCCGGGATACAGCTCCGCGTAGTAGAACAGCTGCGTGTTGGACGGCGTCAACACCGGCTCGGTCTGCGCGGCGATGAGGAAACCGCCGCGCCGGACCTCTCCCGGAGCCGCCGGCACCGAGTCGCCGCCCTGCCGGATCGCTCCGCTCAGCAGGAGGTCCGAGGCGAGCGGCCGCCCGCGGAATGCCGTGACTTCCGTCGTGGTCCGCGCCACCCGCCCGGATGCGGAGTCGGTGATGCTCACCTCGACCATGTACCGTCCCGGGTTGAGCGCGAAGCGGAACTGCTCTCCCGCGGACGCGCCCGCCATCGCCAGCATCGGCACAGGGACCTGCTGCGACCAGGACTGCTCGGTCAACGCGAGTCCCGTCGAGTCCCGCACCACGAGCGCCACGCGGTATGCCGCGAATGCCTCGCCGCCCCCGCGAACCTGCTCGAGCATGGCGAACGGCACGCGGCAGACCCCCTCGACGGCCGTCGTCCCATCGGCCCGATAGAACCGCCGCGTGGCGAGCGTCGCGTCACCGCCGGGGGCCTGCTGCGCCGCCAGCGCGCCGCACGCCAGCGCGGCGGACAGCGCCGCGCCGTACGTCCACCTCGTCATGCCTGCTCAGCCTCGCGCGGGGCGACCGGACCGGCCGGTCCCCCACGCGTCGCGCTCACCAATGCAGCGTGGCGCTGAAGAAGTTCGTCCCACCCAGCAGACCCAGGCTCCGCCAGGCGTAGTCTACCATCAGCCCGAACCCGCTGCGGGACCGGAAGCCGACGCCGCCGCCCAGGGCCAGCCCGTCCTGCCAATCCTTGCTGCTGACGTTGGTGCTGAATGTCGTGCCGGTCCCGGTGCAGCCGAACCCGGCTGCCGCGCAGCTGGCGTCGAAGTTGTTGTCGGCCTGATAGGTGTAGCTGCCGCGCGCGGCCAGGGAGAATCCCGTGCCGCCGACGTTGAGCAGCGTCGCCTCGAGCCCGCCGTTGGCCGAGGCGGTGCTGTTATTGGGCTGCGTGAACTCACCGAGCGCCGTGACCCGTCCCGACCCCATGCTGATGAAGTCGAAGGCGAGACCGACGCGGAACACGACCGGCAGCCCGAAGTCCTTGGTCTGGTAGCGCGCCGGCTGCGGCTCCTGCGGCAGATCCACCTGCCCCTGGGGCGGCGGCCGGACGGCCGTCACGTCGAGGCCGCGGCCGTCGTGCTTGATCGTGGAACCGAGGTTCTGGATCACGAACGACGCGCGGATCGGCCGTGGACCGATCATGGCATGGAAGTTGGTGCCGAAGTC
Organism: uncultured Gemmatimonadales bacterium; assembly: GCA_963771275.1. Taxonomy (GTDB): domain Bacteria; phylum Gemmatimonadota; class Gemmatimonadetes; order Gemmatimonadales; family GWC2-71-9; genus JAOTWJ01. The sequence goes on along the minus strand of CAVYSW010000003.1, from coordinate 1,681,640 downwards.
GAGGGCGAACCCGGTACCGGACACGAGGCCCAGCTGGTCCGAGATGAACTTCGCCGTCATCCCCGCCGAGAAGCGGTCGGAGAAGTTCTGCGCATAGGTCAGGCCCACGAAGGTCTCACGGACACTGTACGTCGTGCCGTCGCCCTCGGGATTCTCCAGGGTGTAGATCGGCTGCCCGGAGAACCCGAAGCTGCCCCCCTGGATGCCGATGGCGCGGGCGCCGCCTCCCATCGGGAAGGCGATTCCCGCCCAGGTGTAGCGAGTGTTGGCCACGTAGCTGTACGTGCCGACGGTGAGCCCGGGGCGCTCGAGCTGCGCGAGCCCGCCGGGGTTCCAGTACAGCGCCTCGACGTCGGTGGCGATCGCGGCGAACGACCCGCCAAGGGCCGCACCGCGGGCGCCGGCGCCGAGCAGCAGGAATTCGGCCGAGGTCGTGCCGTAGGCCGTGTTGTTCGTCGTCGGCGTTGTCTGTGCCGCAACCGGCACCGCCATTGTCACGCCCAGCGCCGCGACGAGGACTCCACTCAGGAATCGATTCATAATGTCAGCCTCCGAGGCGGGGGCGTGGCGGCCGAGCCGCCACGCCCCGGTCAATCACTGGGCGTAGTTGACGACGGTGAACCGGCCCACCTTCTGCTTCCCGTCGGGCGTCTCGACGTGGTAGAAGTACACGCCGGACGCGACGAACTGGTTGTTCCGGTTGCGAACACCCCATGTAGCCTCGCCGCCGCCCGTCGGGTCGTTGTGCTCGATCAGGTTCACGAGCACGCCGCTCAACGAGTAGATGCGGATCACGCACTGCGCCGGGAGATTGACGAACTTCAGCACCTTCCGCTGCGTCGTGATCTCCATGTTGCTGGTGACGTAGTACGGATCCGGCAGCGTGTGCACCTTCGCCAGCATCGCGTCGGTAGTCACCGAGTCGTTCAGGCTCGATCCCGAGTACGTGATCGCGACCCTGAGGCCCGGCACCGCCGGCGGCCGGATGTCCCCCACGAAGCCGTAATTCGCGTCGGCCGCGTACCCGGTGACGTTGCCTGAGAAGAACCGGGCATGCCACACCGTGCCGGAGGCCGGGAGACTGGCCATCGACATCAGGAAGAAGTGCCCGTTGAGATAGAAGATGAACCCTTGCGTGCTCACCACTGATGCGGCGAGCGCGGCCAGGTTCGGCTGCGTGGCCCCCGACGAGCGCGGCGCGATGAGGCTGAGCTCGGCGGTCTGCGAGAACACGGCCGGCGTCTGCGCCGCGCCACCGCACTTGCGCGTGCCGGTGCCGTCCATCAGCGCGGGCACCGGGTCCACGCAGATGATGTCGCCCCATGTGAGCACGTCGTTGCGCCGGTCGTCGGTCAGCGCCTGGTTCGTACCGGCGAATCCCGACGCGTTGAGAATGCCCCAGGACGCCCGGAGCTTGGTGGAGAACGGCACGGGGACGTGATGCGTCACGTCGATTACGGAATCCACCGCGCCTGCGGCACCCCAGTAGACGCTGAAGTCCGCGGCACGCACGACCCCGGCAAAGGCGGCGTCGAGGTCCCGCCCCGGAACGCTCTGAATCGAGATGTACCCCGACGGATGGAACACCGTATCCACGCCCGGCAGCTTGCCGGCCGTGAGTGTCACATCCGGCACCGGCGTTGCGCCGCCGCAGGTGGAGGCCCACGGCACGCAGTAGCCGGAGTTGGGCAGGTTGGTGTTTTCGTTGTCGCTCCCGGCCCACCAGCGTGGCCCGGTCTGCTCCGACGCGCCTTCCGGATCACCATTGGCCGCGGCGCGTCCGTACGATGCCAACCGATAGTCGCCCGGAATGGTGACCGAGACCTTGCCGGCGAGGAACGCGCTCTGCGCACCGCCGTAGAGCGAGGCCCGCGCCGAGTCCACGTTCGTGGCCGGGAAGTTGGCCGAGCCGTGGCCCAGGTCGCTGGTGACCTCCTGCTGGACCGCCAGTGAGAACTGGACGGGAGCACCGGACCCCTGGCCGGTGAAGTAGTACGTCACGGGGGTCTCCGCGGCGCCGTTCCCCAGCCCCGTGGCGTAGCCCGGCACGATCGAGTCGATCGTGACGTTGACCGCGCCCTCTTCGGTCGGCAGCAGCTCGGAGATGAACGCCGCCAGACCGAGATCGATACCGTCGGTCGGCGGCATCGGCCCGGAGAAGATCCCCGTTGTCGGGTCGATCGTCGGCAGCGCGGCGTTGGGGTCGAGCTCGGTGTCGTCGCCCCCGAGCAGCTTGACGGATCCGAGCTGTCCCAGCGCGAGCTGGCTGGAGGACGCCCGTGGCACCGTGGACCGCGCGATGGGGGGGGACTCGAGCGACGACGGACCCGACTGCAGCGAGTTCACGTCGAACGCCGTGACGGCATAGAAGTACGTCACCGAGTTGATCACGCCACGATCAATGAAGGCGAACGGCACGCCGGTATCGTCCAGCGCCGGTTTGCCGGTGTTGCCGCCCGTGACCGCGGTGTCGGCCTTCACGACGAACACCGAGCCGTCGGCCAGCTTCACGCGACCGCCGGCCGGGACCTGAATCACATTGCCGACGATGCCAACGTCGTTATGCAGGGTCGTCGGCAGGATCTCGGTGACGGGGTACTCGAACGTCACCGGGCAGGTGCTGCTCGGGCCCACGATGCCCAGCTCGGGCGCGCACTGCCCGTAGTCGATCGCGCCGGTGTAGTCCACGAACGTGGTGGTCCCGTAGTCGAGCTGGGCGATCAGCGCCAGATTGCCGGACGTGCGGCCGCGATAGATGCGGTAGCCTTCCACGTCCTTCTGGCGGAAGTTGGGATCAAACAGCGGGTTGGGCACGGGCTCGCCACCCGGGCCGGGCACCGTCGGGGCGCCGGCCACGACGAAGTACGGATCACCCGTATCCTCGGTCGGCGAGGGCTCCCAGACCACCGTCACCTGGTTGTCGCCCGGCACGAGGAAGAACGCCGGGGGCTCCGGGGCGAACGGCAGCAGGAACTTGTTGTCGAACACGGCCTGGGCCACCAGGGACTTCCACAGCAGCGAGCGCGGCACGGTCTCGACTTCCTGCTGCTCGATCACGCCGTTGCCGTTCGCGTCAGTGGCACTCACCCACCCGGTTCCCCGCTCGACGGTCCGGGCGGTGTCGCCGGCCGCGAACTGCGCGCCGCTCGACGGGATGCCGGGCTTGAGGTCGCTGCCGACCACGATCGCGGCCGCCACCGGTGCGGCGTGGACGTATGCCACGACGATCGTCTGGACCTGGCCGGGCTCGAGCGAGAACGGACCCGACGACTGGAAGAAGCGCGTGTCCACCGGGTCCTGCGACAAGTAGCACAGGCGCCGCTGGATCGGGTTGGGGAACGTGCAGGGGTTGTCCCCGGCGGAGGTATTGATGTTGCCGGAGAGATAGCGCCACATCTGGATCACGCCCGTCGGGTCCGGGAAGCCGGTGCCCAAGTTGAGCGTGTTGGAGAACATGGTGAGACCGAATTCCTCACCCGTGGCCGGGTTCTTCGGGCTCTTGAGGTACTTCACGCCGACGAAGCCCTGGGCGGCCGCGAACGGCGCGCCGAAGATGTCGGGCGGGAAGAGGTAGCCGGCGAGCCCCTCGAAGGTGTTCGCGTACGCCACGGCCAGGCTGAACGGCAGCACCGCCGTCGAGTAGTTGAAATTCGCGTCGGCGACGTCCGGGTCCATGAAGAACGCGGCGTACATGTTGTCGATCGGGTACCCGCCGCTCGGAATGGTCACGCCGAGCGTGGTCGCCGCCCCGTCGTGCAGGCGCTGCCCGACGGCCACGATCTCGTCCACCGCCTGGGCGTCGTTGGCCAGGTATGGCGGCAGGTTGGCCAGATAGACGGATCGATCGGTTGGCGTGATGTTGATGAAATTGTAGACGAAATAGAGGATGTCCTCGTTGCCGGTCGGGAAGTTCCAGGCCAGCCCGCGCTGATCGACCAGGATCCCCATCGGGTGGGTCCGCCCGGTCGTGAGGCTCGGGTCGCCGTCCCACGCCCGCATCCACATGTCCTGCTGCGAGACGTTGGGGCGGTTGATCAGGGCCGACGCATAGATCGCGGTGTCGCGGACGTACGCGGCGTACGGCCAGGCGGCCGCGTCGGCTGGGTCGATCGAGCTGAAGGTCTGCGTGATGCCCCGGCCCACGGCCTGGTCACCGCGCGGGTCCATGAAGTAGGCGCCCACAGTGTCGCCGGCCCACGCGAAGCCCGCGCTGGCCGGGATGACCCCCGCGAGCTGCAGGCCGGAGTTGAAGATGTACTGGTCGGGCGTCCCGCGCGGCCAGAAGCCACCCGGGATGCTCGGCGAGTTGGTCGGGTCGACGCACACTTCGCCAAGGTTGTTGATGTTACAGTCAACGCGGTTCACCACCATCTTCACGTTGACTCCCGCGAAGAGGTTGAACCCCCTCGACTGGCGCGCGCCCGGCTTGGGACGCGCGGCCGCCTGCCCCACGATCACTGCCAGGGCAAGCCCCACCAGGACGGCGCGCGTCACTCGGCTGATCAGGCGTGAATGCATAGGTCAGAATCCCTCGAGAGCTGGTGATCGTCGTGGGCGGCGCCCGGTCGTCCGGACGCCGCCCCCCTCGACTCCCCGTTAGAACCGCAGCTCGAAGCCGAGCCGGATGCTGCGCGGCGCGTCGTAGAACGTGTACTTGCCGTTGAAGATGTCGTACTCCGCGTCCCACATCGCGATGTACTCGGCGCGGGTGAACGTCCCGTCGCCATTGCCGAACCGGGCCTCGGCGCGCTTCAGCAGCACGCAGTTGACCGGTCCGCCTTGCCAGGTCGTGCCGCTGCAAGTGGCCGGCAGCATGATCGACACCGAGCCATCGCTCTGCGTCACCGCGTTCGATCCGGCCTCGGCCACCAGCCGCGACACCTCGTTGCTCGAGTTCAGCTGTCGATGGGTGGCGTTCACCACGTCTCCCGTCTCGATGAACAGCTGGGTGATCGACGTCAGGTTCAGCAGGTTGCGGACGTCGGCGAACACCGTCCAATCCGCGCCCGCGAGCCGGAGACCCTTGGTGAGCCGGAGGTCCATTTCCTTGATCCACGGCATCGTCGAGCTGTTCGGCGGCTCCGCACCCGCGCCCGAGAGTCCCCACGCTTCGAACGGCGCGCGCTGCCCGGCGCCGGAGTTGACCAGCTTGGTGAACGGCAGGCCGCTCGCGAACCGGAAGCGCAGGAACGCGCCGCCGTTCTTGAGCACCGTGCCGTACCAGCTGCCCGACGCGAAGTCGTTCGGGAAGCTGAACGCGAGCGCGCCCGAGATGTTGTGCGTGCGGTTCTCGCCGAACGGCAGCAGCGCCTGCGGCGGGTCCACCCGCTCACCGGTGACGGCCAGCGTCGCCCGCGACGTGGTGTTCAAGTACGAGAACGGATCCGTCCCCGTGCTCTTGGCCACCTGATACGTGTAGGTCAGCGTCCCGTTGAAGAAGTCGCCGACGCGGCTGATCAGGCTCATGTCCACGCCCCGCGTGTTCCCGAAGTCCGCGTTGGTCAGGACGTTGATGTTCGCGATCTTCTGGGTCGCGGGATCGTAGAACGGCAGGATGCGCGCGGCCAGATCCGACACCTTGTCCTTGTTGTACGCCGAGATGTCGAACACGAAATCCTGGCTGAACGCGTGCCGGATGCCGAACTCGAACAGGATCGTCTTGCCCCACGTGACGTCGCGCGGGAAGTTGTCGTTCGTGTTGGTGAACGCGAGGTCGTTGTTGATGCCCTGATAGATCGACTGCAGGTCCGGCGACTGCACCTGATGCGAGTAGGACAGGCGGAAGCCGGTCCGGTCCGTCACCGGGAACGACACCAGCACGCGCGGCGACACGGTCCCATGACCGCTGGCCTTGAAGAACACGCTGTCGGCTGGATTGAGGTAGTCGGCCGGATTGAAATTCGGGTTCGTGAAGATGCGCCCCGGCACCACCGGGATGTACGCGCCCGTGTTGAAGTAGTCGTACCGCAGCCCGGCCTCGATTACGACGTCGCCCAGATCGAGCCGGTCCTGGCCGTACACGCCGTAGCGCAGCGGCTTCTCGCTGTAGACCTCCTGGAAGATCTGGCGGATCACGCCGGAGTTGAACCAGTTCACGCGCGAGCGCTGCACGTCGCCGCCGAGCTTGAGCCGGTTGTACCGGTCGAACTGCCAGTCCACGTTGGCCCGGCCGAGGAACCGCTGCTCCTGGTAGAGCGTCGAGTTGAAGTTGCCGAGCCCGTCGGTGGAGTAGCCGGTGGTGAGCGCCCACGGGTTCATGCGGTACGCCTGCCCCGTGTTCAGATCCTGGCGGTTCCAGTACGGCAGCCGGGTGCCCTGGTTGGTCCGGATGTTCTGGACCAGGCGGTCCCAGTCGGCCTGCCCGTTCAGGCTGGTGACCACGAGCGTATCGTTCCCCGGCCCGTACATCCCAGCGGTGTCGTCCGAGAAGTGGTCGAAGTCGACGCGGAACTGCATCGGCGAGAGCACCCACCCGTTGAACGGGTCGCGGTGCCCCAGCTCGTACGAGGGAGCCAGCTCGCCCGAGATGCTGCGGTCCGTCTGGTAGGACAGGTTCACGTCGAACGCCAGCTCGCGCTCCGCTTCGCGGAACACCTGCTGGGTCCAGTTCGCGATCAACCCGTTGCTCCAGCTGCGGGTGCCGGTCATCAGGCGGTAGTTGAAGCCCGAGTTCCAGTCGCGCGCCTGGTCCTGGCTGTACAGGACGGTGGCCGACACCGCGGAGCCGCCGCCGTAGCTGTACTGCAGCTTGCCCTGGCCCGTCGCGTTCGTCGTCCAGTTGTACGGCCGGCGGCGCCCCTGGCATTCGTAGCCGTAGTTGAGGGACGCATCGCAGGCGCCGCTGAACTGGACGTACCGCGGAATGTCCACCGCCTTGGTGCTGCCGTCCGCCTGGGTCTCGATCACGGTCGTGTCGAGGCCGCCCAGGACGTAGCTGGGGATGACGTCCCCGCCCTTCCCCCGGACGCCCGACTGCCGGCCGTTGAGCGTTCCCGACAGGTAGAACGTCAGGTTGCTCATGATCGGCCCGCCGATCGACAGCTCGCCGCGGTTGTAACCGACGCTGATGCTCTTGCCGAACGGCTGGTCGGTCTCGTAGGACGCGGCCCCGCTGAACTGCGAGCTCCCGGCCTTGGTCACGTACGCGATCACGCCCGACTGGGCGTCGCCGAACTCGGCGCCGAGCGCGCCGGTCGTGACGGACGCCTCTTCGAGCGCGTTCGTGCCCACGGTGAGCCGCGACCCGCCCGTGTTCTGGCTCCGCACCAGCGCGCCGTCGACGTACACCGCCGCCTCGCCGGCCCGGCCGCCGCGGATCGACAGCCCGTCCCCCTTGCCCGACTCCACCACGCCCGGCTGGAGCGACAGCACCGCACGCACGTTGTCCACCGGCATGTCGTTCACCACGCTGCCGGTGACGATCGATTTCGACGTCACCTGGTCGCGCGGCACGATCGGGTTCTGCTGCACCGTGACGCTGATCGCCCCGAGGACCGTGGCCGTCGACAGGTTGAAGTTCACCGTCAGCGTCTGTTCGGCGAGCACGCGCGCGTTGCGGACCTCGTTGGGCGAAAAGCCGATCATCTGGGCGCGGAGCGTGTACACGCCGGCCGGCACGTTGTTGATGAAGTAGTAGCCGGTGCCGCCGGTGACCGCCCCGGCCGCCGTGCCGACGATGATGACCTGGGCGCCCGCAACGGGCTGGCCATTGGGGTCGGTAACCGTCCCCTCGATTTTGCCAGTCGTGCCCTGTGCCCAGAGCCCCGTGGCTCCGAACGCGAGCAGGACCACCGCGAGCGCCAGGCGCGCCCAACGGCTCATGGCCGCTCCACTCTTCTCAAGCATGGAAAAGACCTCCCAGAACGTGAGCAGGCGAAAGCGAAGCTCGCCCCAAGGTCGCAGACCCCGGGGTACCATCGATCCCACGGATGAGGCGGGACGAGCAACGGCCGTATTGCGCCGCGCTCGAGGTGAACCGATGAATTGTGGGATGCTGACTGCAGTCGGACACGAATCGCGACGTGGCTGTGACCTCCTCCTCAGTCCCGAACCGCTATCTGATGGAAACCGGCACCGTCGGCCGCCGCGGCCGCCGAGATAGACCCTGCGAAGGACCTCGGGAATCCGCTCGCTAACCCAACCGTGATGAAACTCACCGTAACTTGCCTACCGGACAGCCGCCGTCAACCCCCCAAGGCCGGGTGTCCTGTTTTGTGGACACAGGCCGTCACGGCGCCAGAATCAACTCGGTCTGCGGCTCCGCCGGGGTGACTTCCGGCCCGGTCTCGTGCAGCACGACATTGACCTCGCTGCGCACCCCGAACCGGCCCGTCAGGTAGATGCCGGGCTCGACGGAGAAGCCCACGCCGGGCAGCAGCGCGCGCACGTCGTTCGTCTCGTAGCTGTCGAGGTGGGGGCCCGACCCGTGCAGCTCGATATCAATGGAATGTCCCGTGCGGTGCACGAACGCGTCCCCGTACCCATGCGCCACGATGTGCGCCCGGGTGGCGGCGTCGAGGTCCGCGCCCGTCACGGTTTGCCCGGCGGCGAGGCCCGCGCGCAGTCGCGCGATCGCGGCATCACGCGCGTCACGCACGATGGTCCAGACGCGCTGCACTTCGTCCGGCGGGGTCCGGCCCGCGAACCCCATCCAGGTCTGATCCGCGAACACGGTGGTGAGCGAGCGGCCGCCCCAGAGGTCAAGCAGGACGACCTGTCCGGCCTCGAGCAGGGCATCGGTGCCGGCCACGGGCTCGTAGTGGGGGTTGGCGGCGTTGGGTCCGAACCCCACGATGGGAGGATGGTCCCACACCAGTCCCGCCCGCGTCATCTGCTCGCACACGCGCTGCTGCACCGCGTGCTCCCGCGCCGCTCCCGCCTCGCGCACCACCTGCGCCACGGTCTGCCGCGCGATGTCGGCCAGGGCCTTGGCCGCATAGCGGTGATCGGCCAGCTCGGCGGGGCTCCACCGCGCGGAGAACAGCGTCACCAGATCGGCCGACGACTCGATGCGCCCGCCGAGCCGCTCGATCAGCGAGACCACGCCCGACGGCACGCGGTCGAGATAGGGAACCGCGTCGTCCGGCGACACCTCCATCGCCAGCCGCTTGCCGCGCACGACACTGGTGAGGTGGGCGTGCAGCTCCTGCCATTTGGCGTAGCTCAGGATCTCGCCCGGGAACCCCGCGAGCGGCTGCAGCTCGATCTTGTGCGCGATCGCGACGGGGCGTCCCGTGGCGGGCAGCAGCACGAAGATGCGGCGCGAGGCCATGCCGCCCAGTCCGAGCACACGGGCCGCCACCGGGTTCACGCCATGGAAGTCGTAGATCAGCCAGCCGTCCAGCTTGCGGCGGCCGAGCGCGTCGCGCACGGCGCCGAGATCGATGCGATCGAGGACCGGCATAAGCGGCCTCCCTCTGGTCAGTCGTGAAGGGTCGCGGCGCGCCAGGTGCACCGCGCATCGCCGCGACCCCGGCAGGCAGTGTGCACCATGGCGTCATCGAACCCCGTGGTCTGCCGCAGCAGCTCGGCGAGCGCCGAGGCGAAGAACCCGCACGCCGGGCCGGGCTCGGTCACCCGCGCATGGCTCTCGGCGAGCGTCGCGACGGGGACGCCCGCCTCCAGCGACAGCGCCATCCCGAACACCCGCGCGGCGACGCGCCGCGCCAGCACCAGCCCGAGGCTGCGGCGCAACCCGTCCGGCAAGGTCGTGCGTCCTACCCGGAGCACCGTCGGCAGCTGCCGCACGGCGCGGCGCGCCGCCCGGCGGCCCGCTTCGGAAAACACCAGAGCCGCATCCTGGCGGCGCGCCGCGAGCCGTAACAGCGCCGCGAGCTCGGCGGCCGACACCCCATCTCCACGGCGACCGAGGCGTTCGAGCCGCTCGATCTCGGCCGCCACGGTCCGGCTCAGGCCAAGCCGCTTGGCCGTCAGCTCGCCATGCACCTCGTCGAAGGCGTCGGGTGCCGGCCGGTCGAGCCCGCGCAGGGCTTCCAGGACGGCAAGGGGAAGAACGGCGGAAACGTCGGCGGTTGGCGTTGTTGTCACATGCGTCTGGCAACGGAGGGCGCAAGTTAGCGACGGTCCCCCCGCGGGACCAGTAGGCATTGCGTGGCCTGCGGGAGCGGGCGATCCTTGGGCCATCCCCGATCACCGTGAGGCAGCGGCTTTCGTGTCCGACGCTCCGCTAGGATTCCCGCCGTCATTCGAGCGCGAGGCGCTGGCGCACCTCGACACGGTATACCGCGTGGCCCGGCGGCTCGCGCGCAACGTGGCGGAGGCGGAGGATCTCACCCAGGACACGATGCTCAAGGCGTTCCGGGCCTGGCAGCAGTATCGGCCGGGCACGAACGCACGTGCCTGGCTGCTCACGATCCTGCGGAACACGTTCATCAACCAGTATCGCCGCTCCGGGAACCGGCCGGACCCCGTGGACGTTCACGCCATCGAGGGGTTCACGGTGTTCCGGGACGTGCAGACGGCGGACCCCGAGGGCGCGTTCTTCGACCGGATCGTGGACGACGAGGTGCTCCGGGCGGTAGACCGGCTGCCGGTCGAGTTTCGCGAGACGCTCGTCCTGGCCGACGTCGAAGGGCTGAGCTACGCGGAGGTCGCCGAGGTGACCGGCGTGCCGGTGGGGACCGTCAAGTCCCGGCTGTTCCGCGGGCGCCAGCTGCTGCAGAAGGAGCTGTACGAGTATGCCGTGGAAATGGGCTACGTGAAGCGAGGCTCCCCATGAGCGACGCCGTGGATCCACGCGCCTGCCTCGAGGCCATCGAGCATCTGTACGACTACCTCGACGGCGAGCTCACCCCGGAGCGCGAGGCGGCGGTCAAGGCGCACCTCGGCACGTGCGCCTACTGCTTCTCGCTGTTCGGCTTCGAGCATGCCTACCTCAGGTTCCTCGAGGCGCGTGCCCGCGCGCAGGAAATCCCTCCCGCCCTCCGGCGGCGGATCCTCGACACCCTGTTGGAAGGCGGCGCGGCCGAACGGCCGTGACGCCCTGGCTCGCGTTCTGCGTTGCCGCGCTCGTCGCCCTGCTGGGTCACGGCCTGGGCTGGCTGACGCGCGGGGCCGCGGCGGCCGCAACCGCCGTGGGCACCTGTGTGCTTGCCGGCGCGGGCCTGGCGGGCATGGGACTGCTCGGAACGTTCTTCGTCTCCGGCAGCGCGCTCACGGCCTGGAACGGCCCACCGCGCGCTTCGGCGCGGCGTACCGCCCGCCAGGTCTGGGCCAACGGCTGGACCGCCGCGCTCGGCGGGCTGCTGGCTCCGGTCGCGCCGGGGATCGGCTGGGCCGTACTGACCGGCGGGCTCGCGGCAGCGCAGGCCGACACCTGGGCTACCGAGATCGGCTCGCGGGCTCCGCGTCAGCCGGTGCTGATCACCACCGGCCGACCCGTGCCGGCCGGGACGTCCGGCGGCGTCACGGCGCGCGGCACGCTGGCCGGCCTGACGGGCGCCGTGCTGCTCGCCCTGCTGGGCTGGGGCCTCGGAATTCCGGGGCCTACGGCCGGGGTGGCCGCGGTGACGGGCACCATCGGGATGGTGGCCGACTCGCTGCTCGGCGCCACGCTGCAGGCCGTGTACCGCTGCCCGCTGTGCGACGCGGAGACGGAAACGCCGGAGCACGGCTGCGGCGCGCCGGGGACCCTCGTGCGCGGGTGCCGCTGGGTGACGAACGACACGGTGAATCTCGCGGCGACCGGGGTCGGCGCGGCCCTGGCCGCCGGCCTCGCCGCAGCCGTCCGGTAGATCGCTCCCCACTCCCACCATGCCTTCGCGTGCGACGGTGACTCACGACGTCGTCGTGGTCGGGGCCGGTCCCGCCGGCAGCGCCACGGCCGCGCTGCTCGCGGCGGAGGGTGTGGACGTGGCGCTGGTGGAGCGCCATGCATTCCCGCGGGAGAAGCCATGCAGCGAGTATCTCAGCCCGGAGGCCGGTCGCGTCCTCGCGCGGCTCGGCGTGCTCGCCGGACTCGAGGCGGAGGAGCCGGCGCACCTCACCGGCATGCGCATCGTGAGCCCGAGCGGGACCGGTTTCCTCGGACGGTTCGCCGGAGCCGGATACCCTGCGTTTGCGCCGTATGGGCTGGCGTTGCCGCGCACGGTGCTCGACCGGCACCTCGTCGAGGCCGCGGTGCGGGCGGGTGCGCGACTGTACGAGCGCACGGCCGTCGAGGAGCTGACGCCGAGCGCGTGGGGGGGCGCGGCGGTCGTGGTGCGGACCGGCGGCGGGCGCTGCACCGTCAGCGCCCGGCTGATCGTCGGCGCGGACGGCCTGCATTCGCGCGTGGCGCGGCGGCTCGGCGTCGCGCGCCAGGGGCGTCGGCGGCGCTTCGCGTTCGTCACGCACGCGGTGGACGTCTGCGGGATGGGCGAGGTGGGCGAGATGTTCGTGGCGGCCGGCGCGTACGTGGGGCTGGCACCCGTCGGCCGCGGCCTCACGAACGTGGCGGCGGTCGCGGAGCCGGCGGCGCTCCCCGCCGGCGGCGGGCCGGCGGACCGGCTCCGGGCGCTGATCGCGCGCTTCCCGTCCGTGCACGCCCGGCTCGCGGGGGCGCGGTTCGTCTCGCCCGTGCTGGCCGTCGGGCCGTTCGCGCGCTGGACCACGCGCGCGACCGGGGATGGTGTGGCTCTCGTGGGGGACGCCGCGGACTTCTACGACCCGTTCACCGGCGAGGGGATCTTCGCGGCGCTCCGGGGCGCCGAGCTGCTGGCGCCGCACGTGCTCGCCGGTTTGGCGACGGACCGGCTCGCGGCAGGCGACCTGGCGGGCTACGACCGCGACCGGCTGCGCGCGTTCGGGGGGAAGTGGGTGCTTGAGCGGCTGATCGGCTGGGCGGTCGCGGTGCCGCGCGTGCTCGATCACGTCGCGGCCCGGCTCGCACGGCGGGCCGACCTGGCCGATCTGCTGGTCGGCGCGACCGGCGATTTCGTCCCGGCGTGGCGGGTGCTGCGGCCCGACTTCGCCTGGCAGCTGGTGCGGTAGGGCGCGATGCCGCCGGCTCACCACCGCGACGTGTCGGATGCCGCCGTCCTCTCCGGCGCCGGCCGCCCGCGCTCATGATTTCCCTCACGCCCGCCGCGCTCGGTCGCGAGGCGCTCGACGGCCGCGACTGTCCCCTCCCGGTGGCCCGCGCCACCCTGGAGGACCTCGGGACCGTGAACGCCCTGTTCGGCGGGCGCAGCGCCGCGGCGTTTGGTCTCGATCGCCTGCTGCGGGACCGGCGTCCGGGGGAGCGCCTCACGCTGCTCGACGTCGGCGCCGGCGCCGGCGACATCGCGGCCGCGCTGGCGCGCCGGGCACGCGCCCGGGGCATCACGCTCGTGCCGCTCACCGTCGACACGCATCCGGCGGCGAGCGCGCTGTGTCACGCGGCCGGCCTCAACCCGGTCGTGGCGACGGCGGCGGCCCTCCCGCTGCGGCCGGGATCGGTGGACATCGTGCTCGCCAGCCAGCTGCTGCACCATTTCGACCGGGCGAGTGCGGTGGCGCTGGTGCGCGCGTTCGACGAACTGGCGCGGCTGGGGGTCATCGTGGCGGAGCCGCGGCGCACGGCCTGGGCGGTCGGCGGGATCTGGCTCGCAGCGCTGACGCTCGGCCTGCATCCGGTGACGCGCCGCGACGGCATCCTCAGCGTGCGCCGCAGCTTCACGGCGACCGAGCTCCGCGCGCTGCTGGCGACGGCCGGGATCGCCGGGTCTGTGCACCGCCGTCGTGGGTTCCGCCTCGTGGCGGTCTGGCGAGCGCGCCATGCGCACGGTTGACCGCATTGCGGTCGCGGCCCCCCGGGAGCGCGTCTACGCCCTGGCGGCGGACGTCGAGCGTTGGCCGACGTTCCTGCCGCACTATCGCTGGGTCCGGGTGCTGGAGCGGCGGGCGGACGCGGCCGTGGTGGAGATGGCGGCGTGGCGACCGTTCGGCCCGTTGGGCTACCCGACGTGGTGGGTCTCGGAGATGCGGCTCGAGCCGGACGCCCTGACGATTCACTACCGCCACATCCAGGGTATCACGCGCGGCATGGACGTCGCGTGGACGGTGGGCGGGCGCGACGGGGCCACGGACGTCCGCATCGTCCACGCGTGGGCGGGACCCCCGTGGCCGCTGATCGGCAGGCCGGCCGCCGCGCTGGTGATCGGGCCGGTATTCATTCACGGGATCGCCGCCCGCACCCTGGCGGGCGTGAAACGGGAGGCGGAACGCGCATGCAACGGGTCGTGATCACGGGCATCGGCTGCGTCACCCCAGTGGGCACGGGGGTGGATGGCTTGTGGGCGGGTCTCCTGGCGCGCCGCTCGGGGGTGCGCGAGATCACCCGGTTCGATCCGGCCCCGTTCCGCAGCCGGATCGCCGCCGAGATCCCGGACTTCCGCCCGCAGGACCACCTCGAAGCCAAACAGGTGCGGCGGCTCGACCGATTCTCCCAACTCGGCGTGACGGCGGCGCGGCTCGCGCTGGACGACGCCGGGCTCGATGCCGCGCGCGCGGATCACGACCGCGTGGGCGTCATGATGGGGTCGGCGCTCGGCGGGGTGGCGCACGCGGAGCACCAGGCGATCGTGTTCCACCGCGATGGGCTCCGCGCCGTCGACGCGCACCTCGCGCTCACGGTCTTTGGTGGGGCGGCCTCCTGCAACATCGCCATCGCGTTCGGGTTCACCGGGCCCAACGCGACGAACGGCATGTCCTGCGCCTCGGGAACGGTCGCGCTCGGCGACGCGCTGCGGGCGATCCAGCGCGGCGATGCGGACGTGATGCTGGCCGGCGGCGCGGAGGCGCCGCTCGCCCCGCTCTGCTTCGGTGCCTTCGCCCTGATCCGCGCGATGTCCACGCGCAACGACGATCCGGCGACCGCCAGCCGGCCGTTCGATGCCGGGCGCGACGGCTTCGTGATGGGCGAAGGGGCCGCGGTGCTGGTGCTCGAGGCCCGGGAGCGCGCGGTCGCGCGGGGCGCCCGGATCTACGCCGAGGTGCTCGGCTACGCGCTCACCAACGACGCCCATCACATGACCGCCCCGAAGCCCGGCGGGCGCGAGGCCGCGCGCGCCATGACGCTGGCGCTGCGCGACGCCGGCGTCCCGCCGACCGCGGTGGGCTACGTCAACGCGCACGGCTCGTCCACCCCACTCAACGACTCCACGGAGACGGCCGCCCTGAAGCTGGTTTTCGGGGACCACGCGGCCCGGCTCGCCGTGAGCGGGACGAAGGGCTACTATGGACATCCGCTGGGGGCGAGCGGGGCGATCGAGGCGGCGATCACGGCGCTGGCGCTCGCGCGCGCGTGGCTGCCGCCGACGCTCAACCTGCAGACCCCCGACGCGGCGTGCGACCTCGACTACCTGCCGCGCGACGGGCGCGCGGCCCAGCCGGAGGTCGCCCTGTCGAACTCGTTCGGGTTCGGCGGCGTCAACGCGAGCCTGGTGCTGCGACGGGCCTAGCCGGTCCGGTCGCGGAGCCGCTCCCGATCACGGAGGACGAGACCCCCATGCGATCCACCCTGCGACCGCTCGCGGCCGAGTTTCTGGGCACGTTTGCCTTCGTGTTCGTCGGCACCGGCATCGTCGTCACGAACGCCGCCCGGAACGACCTGTTCGGCATCGGCGGCATCGCGTTCGCGCACGCGCTCGCGTTCGCCGTGATGGTGACGGTCACGATGCGCATCTCCGGCGGACACCTCAACCCCGCGGTCACGTTCGCGGTGTGGATGACGGGTCGGATCAAGACGGGACGGGCCGCGCTGTACGTCGTGACCCAGCTCGCGGCCGCGGTGGTCGCCGTGCTGTGCGTCGGCCACCTGTTCCCCCCGGGCGCCGCGCAGCAGGCGAGCTTCGGGGTGCCGCGCATCGCGCAGGACGTGACGCTCACCCAGGCGGTGCTGCTCGAGGCGGTGCTGACCCTCTGCCTGGTGAGTGCGGTGTTCGGGACCGCCGTGTCCCGCCACGCCCCGCAGGTCGGGGGGTTCGCGATCGGCCTGGTGCTGCTGTTCGCGATCTTCCTCGCCGGCCCGCTCACGGGCGCGGCCCTGAACCCCGCCCGGGCGTTCGGGCCCGCACTGGTCGCGATGGACTGGCACGGCCACCTGGCGTACTGGATCGGCCCGCTGCTCGGCGCGGCGGTGGCCGCGTTCGTGTGGGGCAAGCTACTGCTCCCGCTCCCGGGCGACCCGGAGCCTTGAGGACCGGGGGCGTGTCCCCCTTCCGGCGCGCCCGCGCGGCGCTTGCAGGCCTGGCCTCACGCCGGGCAACGGCGCTCGGCGCGACGACGCCGAGGGCCCGCCGCTGGCTGCGCGCGGCCTGCCTGCTCGAGTCCGGCTTCGGCGCGCCGCATCGGGCGCTGCTTGCCGCCGAGCTGGCCGCGGGCGACCTGCTCGGTGCCATGGCGCTGGCAAGTCGCTGGGCGACGCGATTCGGCACGTCCGCCGACGCGTGGGTGGCGCTCGGCGCGGCCAGCGCCGCCGCCTACCGCACGCGCGACGCCCTGGTCGCCTACGAGCGGGCGCTGCAGCTCGTGGAGCGCCCCGACGCGGCGTTCGCCGCCGGTCGGCTGTACCGCCAGCTGGGCGACCCCGCCACCGCCGGCGCGCGATTCGCACGGGCGTATGCGGCGGGCGCCGGGCCCGAAGCGCTGAGGGAGAACGCGCGCGCGCTGCTCGCCGCGGGCGATCGCGCAGCCGCCCAGCAAGCCATCGCGCTGTGGGAAGGGGAGACCGGGCACCGCTGGCCGGAGGGCGGCGTGTAGCGTGTAGCGGGCAGCGTGTAGCGGGCAGCGGGCAGCGTGTAGCGTGCAGCGTGCAGCGTGTAGCGTGCAGCGGTTAGCCGTTAGCCGTCGCCTTCCGCCTTGGGCATTGAGCATTGGCCATTGGACATTCAGTCCTCACTTGCGCAGCACGTCGCGGGTCCGGACGACGAGCGAGATCGCGTACACCACGACCACGACCGCGACGATGACGTAGGCGGCAATCATGAACGCGCGGTTATCGGGCGGCACCGGCCAGCTCCTCTTCGCGCAGCTCGCGCAGCAGTCCCAGGGCGTAGCGCTGCATCATGAAGCCGACGTACAGCAGGGTGAACACCCCGACCGACGACAGCAGCGTCACCAGCATGACGCTGGGCAATGACGGCGCGCTCGGCTTGAGAACGATCGGCGCCGGATGCAGGGTGCGGAACAGGTACACCGTGAGGTGAATGAACGGGACCAGCACCAGGCCCATGATGCCGATCACCGCTGAAAACCGGCCACGGACCCCGGGGTCGGTGAGCACGCCCCGCAGCACGACGTAGCCCACGAACAGCAGGAAGAGAAACAGCGTCGACGTGAGCCGCGCGTCCCAGGTCCACCAGGTTCCCCAGATCGGCTTCCCCCACAGCGGCCCCGTGGTGAGCATCACCACGCCGAACGCGATACCCACCTCGGCGGATGCCGCCGCGGCGAGATCGATGCGCCGGTCCTTGAGCCACAGGTACAGCACGCTGAGCAGGCCGCACACCGAGATGGCGAGCAGCGCCGCCCACGCCGCCGGCACGTGTACATAGAAGATCTTCTGCGCCAGGCCCTGGCTCATCTCCACGGGGGTGTATTTCAGCGCCCGCACGTAGACGCCGGCGAGCCCGAGGAGGGCGAGCACCGTGATGCTGCGCCCCACGCCGGCGAGCCGGACCGCCCGGTCCTGCAGGGTCATTCGTCCAAAACCACCTGAAAGAGGAGCGCGGCGAGCGTGACGAAGGCCACGTCGAAGGCGCCGATCAACTTAAGCCAGCCCGAGAGGGCACTCAAGGGGCGCCCGTCGAGCAACCCGGCGGTGAGCTGCACGCCGCCCACCAGGGGCGGCACGAGGAACGGCAGCAGCAGCAGCGGCAGCATCAGCTCCGCGTAGCGGGTCCGCACGACCATCGCGCTGAGCAGGGTACCCACCGCCACGAAGGCCACCGTGGTCATCGCGATCACCAGCAGCAGCTCGCCGAAGCGCAGCCAGATCGGCACGTCGTAGAACGGCACGAACAGCAGGATGCTGACCGCCTCGATCAGCCCGACGAACGCCAGGTTCCCGCCGAACTTCCCCCAGAAGATCGCGCTGCGGGGCGCGGGGCTCAACAGGATACCGTCGAGCCCGCGCAGCTCCTGCTCCAGCAGGAACGCGCGGTTCAGGCCAAGCATCGCCGCGAAGGTGAACGTGACCCACAGGGCGCCAGGGGCGATGTCGTGCGACGACACGACGGTGGGATCGCGCGAGAAGAACAGCACGGCCAGCACGAGCACGGCAAACACGAGTCCCGACGCGAACGCCGTCTTGGTGCGCCACTCGATCGCGATATCCTTGATCGCGATGAGCCAGGCCGCCCGCAGCACGGCGCCCACGGCTCAGCTCGCCGCGCGCATCAGCGCCGTGAACAGGGCCACCGGATCGCGGCCGTCGAGCGGGTCAACCGGGCCGAGGCGGCCGCCCGCCATGTGGACGATATGGGTCCCCACGCCGCGCAGCAACTCGAGCTGGTGGCTCACCAGGATCATGGCCGTCCCCCGGTCGCGCAGCTCGGCCAGCAGCGCCACCAGCGCGCGCGACGCGGCGGCGTCCAGGCCGCTCAGCGGCTCGTCGAACAGCAGCAGGGCGGGCTCGTGCACGAGGGCCCGCGCGATCGCCATGCGCTGCAGCATGCCGCGGCTGAACGTGCCGATCCGATCGTGTGCCCGGTGCGTCAGGTCGACCTGCTCGAGCAGCTCGGCGACGCGGGCCGTGTCCACGCCGTGGAGGCGGGCGAAGAAGCGGAGATTCTCACGCGCGGTGAGCGCGGGATAGAGCATCGGCTCGTGCGCCACCATCCCGATGGGCGCGCGGCGCTCCACGTGGCCGGCCGTGGGCCGGAGCAGTCCCGCCAGGACTCGGAGCAGGGTGGTCTTGCCGGCGCCGTTGGGGCCGACGAGCAGGAGCGCCTCCCCGCGCCGCACTTCCAGCGAGACGTCCACCAGCACCGGCCGGTAGGCGAACCGGCGGGACAGCCCCGTCGCGATGATGACGGGATCAGAAGGCGGCATCGATCTGCGCGCCGAGGTCGCTCAGGGAGAAGGGCTTCACGAGGTAGCCGCTGTGCGCGATGCCGAGCATCTCGAATAGCGGCTGCATGCTGGCGTACGACGTGGTGATCACGACGCGGAGGTCGGGGCGCAGCCCGCGCAGATCCCGCAGCAGGTCCATGCCGTCGCCGTCGGGCAGGCGCAGATCCAACACCACGAGGTCCGGAGCGAACTCCCGCACGAGCACACGCGCCTCGCCGCCGCTGGCGGCGAACGCCGCATCGAACCGGCCCCCGAAATACCGCCGATATGCCTGTCGCAGACCCGCTTCGTCCTCGACAAACAACACGCGCCGCTTGGCACCGCCGTCTTTCATGAGATTCCCGTCACCGCGTCGCTGGCGTCAGCCGACTGCCCCGTTTTCGCCGGGGAATATACGCATCGCGGCTCACCCCGGGGCGCCCGGTCCGCGACGCGCGCCGCGTCAGTGGCCGGCCCCACGCCGCTGACCGAGCCACCCCGCGACGGCGACCCCGAAGATGGCGGTGACGATCGCGGCCGACACCACGCACCAGCGGCACCACGCGTGAATCACCGCGGCTTCCAGGTAGGTGAGGTAGCCGCTGAAGGCCACCCCGACACCCGCGAGCAGCACGAGCGCGGTGGTCGGCCCGCGCCGGGTGGCCAGCGGGCCCTGCACCCCCGCGAGCCCGACGCTCAGCAGGGCGAGATAGCCGACCACGCCGTAGAGCGCGACGGGAATCCCGAACAGGTCGGCGTAGGCGCTCAGCTGGACGGTTTCGCACCCGCCGTCCCCGCAGGCGAGCACTCCGAGGACGCCGATCTTCCAGAGCCACAGATACAGCGCGACGAACAGGCCCACGAGGGCGAGTGTCGCCGCGATCATGCGATGGGTCACCGGCTGCCCGCCGCCCGATCGACGAGCGCCTTCAGGCTGTCGTAGTCGATGTAGCCCGACATGCGCCGGTTGTCGATCTCGAAGGTGGGCGTCTCGTTGATGCCGCGGCTCAGCGCATTGTCTTTCATCGCGGTCAGGCGGCCCAGGTACCGCTTGGAGGCGACACAGTCGTCGTAGCGGCTCAGGTCGAGGCCGATCGCCCGGGCGTAGGCGCGAAACTGGCGCTGCGGTCGGGCTTCGAGGGCCCAGCGCCCCTGGTTGAAGTACAGCTCGTCGTGCATCTGGAAGAACTTGCCCTGTTCCCCCGCGCAGGCGGCCGCGAGGTGCGCCGGCATGGAGTTGGGATGTCCGTCGAGCGGGAAATCGCGGAAGATCCAGCGCACCCGCCCCGTGTTCACCAGGCGCGTCCGCACGTCGGGCTCCGTGAGCACCGCGAACTTGCCGCACGCCGGACACTGGAAGTCGGCGTATTCGACGATCGTGACCGGTGCGGTGTCACTGCCGAGCACGTGCCCCGGAAACACGGTCGAGTCGGCGGCGACCGAGGCCAGGACCTGGGTGCCGTCGCTGCTCCGTTTCCGGGCCATCAGCAGCGCCGCCACGCCGATCACCGCGATCACCGCGAGTGCCACGTAGAACCGCTTCATCCGTTGCTCTCCCGCCATCGGGCGTCCCCCTCGTCCGGGTCGTCACGTAGTGCGTCGCCGAGCTGCGCCTCGCGCACGATGCGCCGGCTCTCGGCGATCTCGGGCGTGTCGTACGTGCTGCGCACTTCGTAGTGAAACAGCTCGCTGCGTGCGTCACCGAGCAGCTTGAGCAGGGCCGGGCCGGCGGCGAGCAGGGCGGCGTCGTCCAGCTCGATGATCCGCACCGCCAGCGTCCGCAGCAGCTCCACGAGCCGTCGTGCCCGCTCGGGACCGTAGGTGGGCTCAGGCATATCGTTTCCCGGCTTCGTGAGCGACGCGCAGGGCGGAATCTAACCGGTTTGCGCGGACCGGCCGCACCCCTTACCTTTCGCACCGTTCTATCACATTCAGGCGACAGGAGTTCCAGCGGCATGGGCAAAGGGAAGGCACCGAAGCGTCGGGAACCGACGACCCCCAATCGCGTGTTCGATCAGGCGCGGGACGAACTGTTCAGCCACATCCTTCGCTGCGGGGTGCTGGAGGCGGCGGTG
Organism: uncultured Gemmatimonadales bacterium; assembly: GCA_963771275.1. Classification (GTDB taxonomy): domain Bacteria; phylum Gemmatimonadota; class Gemmatimonadetes; order Gemmatimonadales; family GWC2-71-9; genus JAOTWJ01. Next base: position 1,660,533 of record CAVYSW010000003.1, on the reverse strand, counting down.
GAAGATCAGAAGGAGTGGTTTGATGATACGATGGAGTACCTCGCCGAGCGCTACGAGGGACTCACGCCGACGGAGCTCGTCGAGCTGCGACGCTTGGGCGAGCGGTATTGCCAGCCGGTGATCCAGCGAAGCGAGACGGTTCTCGCGAGCCAGTAGCCGTTCCGCAGGGGGTTCGGATGGGGGCGGGAGCGCGCTGCGCTCCGGTCCCCGTTTGCTTTTGCGTCAGCGCCGTCGTGCGGCATAGCTGATCGCCCGGTACCCGAGGGCGAGGCGCACGCCCCCGCCGATGCCGGCCTCGGCAAACCACCCGCCGCCGGCGGCCGGTCGGGCTTCGAGTCCGATCAGGAGCACGAGGTAGCCGCGCAGGGAATCAGCGGCGAGCGCCGCGACGCCGCCACCACCGTACACCGTCGAGCCCGCGCGGCGGAACGGCGCGAGGTGGAAGGTCGCCAGCAGCTCCGCCCGCCCCCCCGCGCGCCCCGGCTCCAGCCATCCCCCGCTCACGACGAGCGCCGCGCGCAGCCCCCTGCCGAATCGCAGGCCCGCCCCCCCTCCGACCCCCACGAGCTCCCGCCCCCCGACCAACCCGATGGCGTGCAGCTGGAGGTCGTGACCGCGCTGCGCGCTGACCGGCGCGGGGAACACCAGGCCGACCAGCAACGCCAGGTGGCCCCTACGCAAGCACGATCTCGTGCTCGATGGCGACGTCCGGCGCGAGCGAGTGCAGGACCGAGCAGTATTTCGTGAGCGAGAGCGACACCGCGCGCTCGGCCCTGGGCCGATCGAGGCCGTCGCCCGCGAGCGTGAAGCGGAGGCGGACGGCGACGTACCGGCGGGGGTGCTCGTCCCGCCGCGTGCCCGACACCGCGATGTCGCAGCGCCGCAGGTGGACCTGCATCTTCGCGAGGATCGACACGACGTCCGCGCCGGTGCAGCCACCGGCGGCGAGCAGCAGCGCCAGCATCGGGCTGGGTCCCGCCGCCCCGTCCCCGTCGATCACCATCGGTGGCGTCGCCGGCTCGGTGCCGGCACCCGAGAACTGCATGCCTGTACCCAGCCAGGTCAGCTGGACGGCTCGATCGGACCCCATGGCTACTCCTTGTGCGCCGCGTCGTCCCGCCCGGCGAGCCCGACGCGCGTGTAGTCCCAGATCGCGTACACCGACACGGCGGCCGTCGCCCACGCGAGCGGCCGCAGCAGGTCGGACTCCGCCAGGAACGCGATGAGGGTGAGGACCTGCGCCACCGTCACGGCCTTGCCACCCGCCCGCGCCGGCAGCGTGGTGGGGCGGCCCCGCACGACCATCGCGAGATACGCCAGGAAGGCGATGATGTCCCGCAACAGCACGCCCGCGACCTCGAGCGGATGCAATAGCCCGCTGCGCAGCACGACCCAGAACGCGGCGGCCATGAACAGCTTGTCGGCCACGGGGTCGAGCGCGACGCCCAGCCGGGAGGGGCCGACGCGACGCGCCAGGAAGCCGTCCAGCAGGTCGGTCAGCACGGCCACCGCGAGCACCGCCGGACGCAACCACGTGTCGCCCACCGCGATGAACGCCACCGCGAGCGGGATCCGGGCGAGGCTCAGCACGTCGGGGCCCGCCAGTGCCCGGCTCGCTTGCCGCCCCCTATCGTGAACGGTAGCTTGCATCGTTCTTCTGCGTCCGACTGCGGTCGGGAGGCTGCATGGACCCCGCCCTGCTTCGCCACGCCGCCATCTTCACCGATCTCACCGACGGGGAGCTGGTGCACGTCGCCGAGATCTGCAAGGAGCAGCAGTTCAAGTTCGGGCAGACGATCTTCAAGGAGGGTGAGCCGGGCAACCGCCTGTATCTGATCTCGCAGGGCGAGGTGCGGATCTCCCGGCAGATTCCCGGCTCGGGCGAGGAGGCCCTCACGGTGCTGAAGCGGGGGGCGTGTTTCGGCGAGATGTCGGTGTTCGACCGCTCGGAGCGGTCCACCGACGCGATCGCGAACACGGACTCGACGCTCATCACCATCACCCGATCGGATTTCGAGATTCTGCTCGACTTCAACCGCGACATCGCGTACAAGGTGCTCTGGGCCGTGGTCCGCCTGCTCTCGAGCCGGCTGCGGGTCACGAACGAGAATCTGCGCTCGTTTCTCGCGATGTCGATGTTCTAGCCTCCCCCAACATAGCGGCCCGTGCGCCCCGGAAGCGCGCGGTCGTCCGCGGGCGTGCTAGCGGCTCATCCCGCTGCCGCGCAGCACGAACTCGGTGCGGCGGTCGGGCTCGAACACGCGGCGCGCGGCGTCGGCGAGCTGCTCGGCGGTCACCGCGCGGCGGCGCGCGGCCTCCGCCTCGAACGCGTCGAGCGTGCCGTTGACCCACCCGCTCACGAGCTCGGTGGCCACGGCTCCGGCGAGCTGCCGGCGGATCGCCACCAGGCCGGCCGCGTAGCGTCGCGCCCGTTCCAGCTCGGCGTCCCCGATCGGCTCCCGCGCGACGCGCGTCAGCTCCTCGAGCAGGGCGTCCCGGGCCTCGGCCTCACGCTCCGGGGCGGTGGCAACGTAGACGAGCATCGCCCCCGCGCGCTGCCGCAGCCACGGCGCGGCCTGGACGGTGTATGCCAGCGCCCGCCGCTCGCGCAGCTCGTCGAACAGGCGTCCGGCGAGCCCGCTGAGCAGCGCCGCCAGCACGTACAGCGTGAACCGCTCGGGCGCGGTCGCGCCGGGAGCGGCGAACGCCATGGCAAGCGCCGTCTGCGCCTTCTCGCGTCGCTCGACCGCGCGGCTGGCGCCCCAGACAGGCGTGTCGACCGCCGCACCCGGCAGGCGGCCCGGCCAGTCCCCGAACACCGCCCCCGCTTCGAGCAGCCGGTCGCGGTCGAGATCGCCGACGACCGTCACGATCGCGCGGGTGCGCGCCACACGCCCGTGCCACGCGCGCACGTCGGCCGTGCCGATCTCCCGCACGACGTCCGGCTCGCCCAGGGATGGCAGCCCGTACGGGTGTCCCGGGAACGCGCCCCACAGGGCCTGTTGCAGCGGGTACTGGAACATGTCGTCCCGGGCGCGGGCCGCGTCGTTCACCTGCAGGGTCCGCTCGACGGCGACCGCCTCGGGCTCGAGTGTCGCCTCGCCCGCGACGAGGCGGAGCAACTGCAGGGCCTCTCCCGCCGCCGCCGCGCGAACGCTCATGGCCCACCCCACCGTCTCCGCGCCCACCATTGGGGCGATGGAACCGCCCAGCGACTCCGCCGCGACCGCGAGCTGGTCGGCGTCGAGACCGGCGGCGCCGCGCAGCGCGCTCCGCGCCAGCAGCCGCGTGATGCCGGCGTTGGCCGCGGTCTCCTGCACCGTCACGCCCGGGAAGTACACGCCCACGGATACCAGACCCAGGCCGCGGCGCGGGCGCGCCAGCACGTCGGCGCCCGGCACGCTGAGCACGGTAATGTCGCCGGGCAGCTCGGCCGATCCCGGCGGCGGCGCGGCGGGCGGGCGGGCCAGGCGTACGGGGACCGTCCCGGGCGCCGCGAGTCCGTCTTCGCCCGGCGGCCAGGCCGCTTCGGCCAGCTCCACGGCGGCATCACCCGGCAGATAGACCGCCGCGCACGCGGCGTCTCCGGCCAGGTAGCGCCGCGCCGCGTCCCGCACGGCTTCCGCGCCGGCCGCCAGCACCCGCTCGGGGTAGTCATCCGCCAGCGCGTAGTCCCCCAGCGCCTCGCACTCCGCGAGCGTGGCGGCGCGGCCGTCGGCCGACTCGAAGCGTCGCGCCCAGTGCGCCGCGAGCAACGCCCGGACGCGTGCCAGCTGCGCGGGGTCCGGTCCGGCGTCGGCCAGCCGGTCCGCGAGCGTCAGCGCCCGCGCCAGTGCGGCGCGCAGCGTCGCGGCCTCGCCCGCGAGTGAGATGTCGAACACGCCGACGTCGCCCACCGAGTAATGCGTGCTCCCGACGGCACTGGCGAGGCCCGGGCGGCGGACGGCCTGCGCGAGCCACGAGCCCTGACCCGCTCCGAGGATCTCCGCGGCCACGTCGAGCGCGGGGGCATCGGGATGGCGGGGCCCCACGGTCCGCCACCCGATCGCCGCGAGCGGTCGCTCCACGTCGCCGCGCAGCACCTTGAGCCGGGCGCGGCGGCCGGGAGGCTCCGGTGGCGAGCCCGGTACCGGCGCCGGGGGGCGTCGCCACTCGCCATAGAGGTCACGGGCGTGGGCGAGCGCGCGGTCCGGGTCGAGGTCGCCCGTCAGGGCGACGATGACCCGCGCCGGGGTGTAGCGGGTCTCGTAGTAGGCCCGCACGTCGGCGGCGCCGAGACGCCGCAGGCCGGTCTCCGTGCCGATCCGCCAGCGGCGCATGCGATGGACGGTGAACAGCAGCTCGTACAGGGTTTCGGCGGTTACGGCGCCCGGCGAGTCCAGCTTGCGCTTCGCCTCCTGGACGATCACCTCGAGCTCGCGCGCGAGCTCGTCCGGGTCGAGCGCGGCGTGCATCAGGGCGTCCGCCTGGAGCGCGAGCACCCGTGCAAGCCCGTCGGCGGTGGACGGCACCGTGCTGTAGAACACCGTCTTGTCGTAGATCGTGCTGGCGTTCAGGTAGCCGCCGAGCAGCTGGGTCTCGTGCGCGAGCCGGCCCGGACCGTGCCGCGGGGTTCCCTTGAACATCATGTGCTCGAGCACGTGGGCGATGCCCACCCACTCGTCAGGCTCGTCGAAGTAGCCGGCCTTGACGTGCGTGACGACCGCGACCACGGGCACGGAGGCATCCCGCTGTGCCAGCAGCGTTAGCCCCGTGGGCAAGACTTCGCGGACGACCGAATCGGTCCAGCGCATGGTGGCGGATGAAGCGGAGATAGCAGGGACGGGTCAGAGCCTGGCGCCCCGGCGAGGCGTGCGCGGCGGACGAGGACAGCAGTTCAACAAATGATCTTGAGCAGCCCGGCCGCCGCGCTCCCCAGCACGAACGCCTCGGCATCCGTCGCCGAAATGGCGATGCCGTCGGCGGCGTGCCGGCGGGCGACATGCTCCATGTAGTCGAGCAGCGACCCCGCTCCCCAGCTCCGGTCGTCCGCCCGCATCTGCAGCACGATCTCCTCCCACGTGCCGGAATAGCTGGTGCCTCCCCGGGTGGTCACCCGATGCGACACCGAGGACGCGCGCCGGTGCATCCCCTCCATCTCGAGCAGCAGCGTGCTGAACAGCTCCAGCTGCAGCGGATCCCGCACGGTGCCGTCGGCCTGCGTCGCCTCGATCTCGGCGAACAACTGATCGATCGCGTCGCCCTGCTCGGCCAGCTCCGCGAGGCGCTCGGTCCACGGCGCCAGCTCCGGGTCGTTAGGCACCAGCCGGTAGATCGACTTCTTGAGCTCGATCAGCCGCCACACCGCCAGCTCGTCGACGTGGTCGTCGGGCTGGGTCTGCTCGAAATGATACAGCGCCGCTTCGAATTCCCCCCGGTCGTACAGCAGGTTGCCGAGATAGATGCGCGCCTCGAGGTGGTGTTGATCGAGCTCGAGCGCCCGGCGCAGCGAGCGCACCGCGACGTCCTCGTTGCCGAGCCGGTGCTCGGCGTACCCGAGGCACGCCCGCGCTTCGGACGAATCCGGGTGCGCGTTGCCCGCCACCTCGAAGAAGCGGCGCGCGGCCGCGACCGCGCCTTCGCGGAACAAGGCGCGGCCCGCCTGCAACACGAGATCGTGATCGTCCTGGAAGCCGAGGACGAGCATCCGCTCGAAACACTCCAGGGCGCGCGCGGGATGGCCGATCTTGAGCAGGGTTTCACCCAGCCCGACCAGGGCGTCCTCGTGTTCCGCGTTGATGGCGAGGGCTTCGCGGAAGGCGCGGTGCGCCCAGGCGTACTCTTCCCGTGCCAGGTGCGCGTACGCCAAGCCGACGTGCAGCTCCGCCGCATAGGGGAACGCCAGCAGGCCCTCGCGGAGAACCGCGACCGCCTCGTCGTACTGTCCTTCGTTATAGAGTTGATGGGCCTGCTCAGCGACATCCTCAGGATTGAGGAAGGGGTCCGGCATCCGCTGGGCTCCCTTGGAAGTTTCGTTACGATACGACGTTGTGCCGCTGCGCACAAGCCGCCGGTTGCCGGCTGTCGCCCCGGCCCTGCACCGGGCGACGGACCGCCGGGTCCGTCACCCCGAGCACGTCATCCGCGGCGGCGCCCCGCCGGGGCGGCGGCCGCCGGAGCCGGCGTCGTCGAGAGCTGTCCGGCGTGGACCATCCAGACCCCCCTGGCATCCGGCTTCGTCCACAGCATCGTCCCGAGGCCCGTGAAGTAGTTGCGCGCGGGATTCCCACCGCTCCCGCCGACGATGAAATCCGCCGTGTGGCGGAACGTGACGAGCGCCAGCGCCGGGGTGAGGATCTCGACCTTCACGTCCTGGAGCACCAGGTTGGTCTGCGTGACGGTGGCAAAGAAGTCCTGTTGGGCCTTGGACTCCTCCTCCCAGCCGCTCGTTCGGCGCCCGTCGGGCCAGGCGAACGTGAACTCGGGGGTCTGCTGGTAGAACGTGGCGAGGGAGTCCCGTTGGCGGTTGCTGAAGGTCCGCGCCCACGCCGTGGCGCGATCCCGCACGAGTTGCTCGTCGACTGCCCGGTCCCGCGGCGTCATCTGCTGCCCGCACGCGGCGAGCGCGACGCCCGTCAACCCGATCAACAGCGCATGACGCATCATGTGCTCATCCTCCAGCCGCGAAAACCCCTTGGCATCTGCACCGAGTAATAAGGTACGCGGTGGCCCTGTTGCGTCAATCTGCGCAGCACGATCGCGCGGCCGTGGGAAGCGCCGCAGACGATCCGACGGTGACCGATGGCGGGCCCCCTGACGGGGCGACCGGCACGCGATTCGGTCGCCCCGCCCGCTTCAGCGGGGGCCTGCCGCTACTGACACTTGCCCCACGAGCACTTCGGCGGCGGCTGGATCCCCTCCGCACCGCCGATCGCGTCACCCAGCTTCTTGCACTGGATCGTGTTCGGGGCGACGACCTCGCACACCTGCATGGTGCTCCGCAGCCAGCCGTCGAGCTTCTGTGTGTACTTCGTCAGCTGGTTGACCTGCCACAGCAGCAGCAGCTCGATCAGGAACACCACCGCGGCGACGATCCAGAAGAGCGTCTTGCTCACTCCGTTGCTGGTTGCGTTCATGGCTCCTCCTCACGAGTGGACTCAGTGCCGATTCGGCTCGGCGCGCCCGAGCGCCGCCAGCCGCCGCTCCAGCTGGCGCTCCAGACGGCGGTCCCCCAGACGCCGTGCCGCTGCGAGACGCAGGGCCAGGCTCATCGGGAGGAACTCGAGATAGACGACGGGCTCGGGATCGTCGAGGTAGCTCGCGGTGCGCAGGGCTTCCCGAAACGCACCAGTCGCAAGCTGCAGCTCGGTGAGCCGGATGCGCTCCACCGCGAGCGGGTCGGCGGGGCTCCAGGCGAACGTCTCGCGCGGCCCCACCACGGACAGGGCGCGGAACCGCCGCAGCGCCTCCGTGGTGTCCCGCCGCACCAGCGCCAGGTGGGCGCGGAGCGCCGCCGCGAGATTCGAGTCGACCGGCGCGTGATGCTGCGCCACCTTCTCGTCGATCGCCGCGAGCGCGCGCAGCAGCCGCGTCGCGTCGCCGGTGTGCGCGTACCAGACGCCGAGCAGCCACACGTAGCGTGCGCCCACGATGCGGCGGTAGTCGTCCTGGAACGCCTCCCGCACGAGGGCCTCGAGCTGCCGCACGCCCTGCTCCATCGGCGCGCCGGCCAGGGCGCCGATCACGTAGTACGACAGCGCGTCGCTGTCGCCGGCCTGCACCGCCGAGTCGAGCAGCGCCCGGGCTTCGCGCGGCCGGCCGGTGGCCACCAGCAGCGTCTGGAGCCCGATCAGCCCGCCCCATCGCGTGCGCTCATCCGCGTCGGGCGCCGCGAGCAGGGCGCGGAACGCCGCCTCCGCGCACGCGGGGTGCGCCCCGCGCCCGGCAAGCTGGAGCCCGGCGTTCATCACCGCGCCGGGATCCCGCGCTGCTGCCATCTGCCATTCGCTGCCCGGCCCGTGGGTGACACACGCGAGCATCAACTCGATGGGCAGCACGACGGAGCTGTCCGGCTCGACCTTCCGGTAGCGGGTGAGCAGCTTGCGGGCGCTGTCGGGCCGATCGGCCCGAATCGCCAGCTCCGTCACGTGGCGGAGCGCGGGGGTGAACCGCGGGTCGGCAGCCAGGGCCGCGCGGAACTCGATGGCGGCGAGCGAGTCGCCTCCCAGCACGGACGCCCCCAGATGATAGAACACCTCGCCGAGCGCCATCCGGCCGTCGGCCCACTCCGGTCGTCGCTGCGTGAGGCGGGTCAGCCAGGACGCCGCCGAGTCGGGCCGGCCGTCGAAGTAGTACCGGAGCCCGTGCGCCAGCAGGCGGTACTGCTCCGGCAGCGTTGGCTCCCGCGCCAATCCGTAGTCGAGCAGCGTGTCCGCACGCCCCCACTGCCCCACCCATGCCGCCGCCTGGGCGCCGCGCACCGCAGCGACGCCAAGCGAGGAGTCGAGCGCGACGGCGCGGCTGAAGGCGGCGAGCGCGTCCCGAAAGCGGGAAGACCGGTACGCGCGCTCGCCGTGGAGCCACAGCGCCACGGCCGCGGACTGGCTCTGGCCGAGCACCCCGATGTCGGTCGCCGACCCGGGATCGAGCAGCGCCGGGAGCACGCCCTTGAGCGCCGTCTCTCCCACCTGGCCCGCGGCGGCCGCGCTGGCCGGCGCACTGGCGCTCGCCTGTCGCACGAGGGTATCGGCCGCGGCGTCGTACAGCCGCACCGAGACCGCCACCGAATCCACCCCTCCTTCCACGACGCCCGTGATGTAGTGACGCGCGCGGCGATCCCGCGCGATGGCCCGCGCGCGCCGAGCCGTCACGCGGTCCGGATCGGCCCGCTCGCGCTCGTCGAGCCGGTCCCAGCCGTCGAGCGAGGTCATGACCTCGGCGTGCTCCAGCGACCGGAGGATGCCCAAGGCGACTTCCGCGCCGAGGCCGGCCTGCGCCACCGGTACGCCGCGCTCCGTAAACGGGAAGACCACGACGCGGTCCCGCTCCAGGGTCGGGGGTGCGAACGGCCACCAGACGACGAGCGCGGCCGTCGCGACCACCGCCGCCGCGGCGAGCACGATCCGGCGGCGACGGCGTGCGGCGGCCTGAGCGGCAAGCCCCGGGGTGCGGACCGCGGCGGCGAGCGCGACCGAGAAATCGGCCGCGCTCTGCCACCGGTCCGCCGGCGTCTTCTCCAGCGCCCGCTCGAGAAACCGGAAGACGCCGGCCGGGAGCTTGGGTCGCAGAATCGCGAGCGACGGCGGCTGATCGTACAGCTGGCGCGCGAGGATCGCCTGCGCGGTGGCGCCGTCGAACGCCGGGCTGCCGGCGAGCATCTCGTACAGCACGCAGCCGAGCGCGTAGAGGTCGCTGCGCGCGTCCACGGCGCCGTCGGCCGCCGCCTGCTCCGGGCTCATGTAGCTCGGCGTGCCCACCGCGATCCCGCTCTGGGTGATGCGCTCGCCCGCCGCCACGGTGATGGCGCGGGCGAGGCCGAAGTCGGCGAGCACCGCGTGGCCGGCGGTGAACAGGATGTTCTCGGGCTTCACGTCGCGATGCACGACGCCACGCGCGTGGGCGTGCGCCAGCGCGTCGGCCATCTGCTCCACGATGCGCACGGCGTCGTCCAGCGGGAGCTGCTTCTCGCGCCGGAGGCAGTCGCGCAGCGAGCCCTCCGCCGCATACGGCGTCACGTAGTAGGGGCGGCCGTCCACGCGGCCGGAGTCGTACAGCGGCAGGATGTGCGGGTGCTGGAGCTGCGCCTCGATCTGCACTTCCCGGAGGAACCGGTCGACCCCGAGCAGCACGGCGATCTCGTCGCGCACGACCTTCACGGCCACCGCCCGCCCGTGCTCCACGTCGCGGGCCCGGTAGACCACGGCGTTCCCGCCGCGACCGATTTCCTGCTCGACCTCGTAGCGCGGCGCCAGGCACTCGCGCAGCCGCTCGACCGACAGCGGGCGCGGCCCGAGCGGGGCGCTTCCGGTCGGGCTCACGGCCAGCGCAGACGAAGCCGGGCCACGACCGGCTCGGCGCCGGCCGGGGTGGAATCCACGCGGGCCGCGAGGAACACGCACGTGACCAGCGGCCCGCTCGGCAGGGTCACGCCGGCGACGTCAGGCCGCCCCGTGCGGGCGAGACGCGCCTCGTAGCCGTCCCCCACGCCGACGTGCGCCCGGAACCTCAGGGTCTCATGACCCACGGCGCTGACGGCGAGAGCCACTGCGTTGGGCCCAGTGAACGGCACGGTGAGGGCGAACCGCCCAAGCGAGTCGGTCATCGCGCTGAGCGCAGTTCCTACCACCGCCACCGTGGCCCTCCCCAGCGGCGTTCCGGCGGACAGGACGCGCCCGAGGACCCGCGTGGCCGAAGGCGATCCCCACCGCTCCAGAGAATCGGGCTGGGCGCAAGACCGCCATTCCGGCCACACCGAGCCGGCTCCCGACCAGTCGAGGTCCGCCAGCGTGGTCGCCCCGTGTCCGGACGCGACGCGATGAAAGTCCGTGCCCCGCCTCAGCGCGGCGAACCGGGGCGCACTGTCGCGCAAGGCGATGGTCTCGGCGTCCGCCGGCGTGCGCATCCGATACCGCATGCGGCCGATGGACAGCGCTCGCCACTCGGGAGTGGCCCGGGGCGCCGGCACGATGCGGACGAGCTGTCGCCCGACCCACCCGATCGCGAGGAAGCGGAGCGTGTCGGGCGATCGGAACACAACCAGGTCGTCCGCGAACGGCGATCCGACCAGGGAGAGAGCAGTCGCCGGACCCCAGGCCGGCGGCGCCGTTCGCGGCACCGTGACGGTCTGCCCGAACGCCGCCGTGTCGGAGGAGCCTCCGCGTCCCAGTGGTCCGGCGCCCGCCAGCGTCGCGGCCACTTCGAGACGGCGCCACACGTCCGGCCGGTACGTGCGACGCCCCGCCTGGGTGCTGTCCCAACACGCCGTCAGTGCGGCGGCCGCGCTCGCGATGCCGCTGTCCGCCAGGGCCGCCAGGGCGTGAATCGCCCGCACCTGGTAGAGGGCGACGTAGTTGGCCACGTCGTGCGCGACGTTCTCGCCGACCTGCGCAGGGGACCGGCCCACGTAGGCCTGGGCGCTCTGCGCCGCGATCGCTCGCCGGCGCGCCGGCGACGGCCCGTCGAGCAGCGCATCGCGCAGCGGATCCACGACCTTGCCGCCGTACCGGAGCACGCGCGCGAGCTCGTCCTCCTGGCAGTCGCCGCACACCAGCCAGGCGTGGACGGCGGCCGACCGGGCGCGGCGCGGGAGGACGATGGCCAGCGCGATGGCGCCAGCCACCAGGAGCACCGCCAGCAGCGCCAGCAGCTTGCCCAGCATCGGCTACTTCCCTCTCCGGAGGTCGAGGGCGTCGCTCGGGCACAGATCGCAGCGACACCGCACCGGGTCGGGCGACACCCCATCGCGCACAGCCCGCAACATCGACGAGGGGCTGAAATTGGCGCGATAGGCCTGCCCGACGGTGAGCCAGCGCCGGGGGGCCGGTTGATCAAGGTCCGGCAGGTCGTACATCAGGTTCGTGACGCGTCCATCGACCCCATCACCCGGGTGGCACAACCCCAAGGCGTGGCCCAGCTCATGCAGCAGCGTCTCGGGAAGACCCTTGTTCAGGCTCACGATCGCGACCGAGTCTCCCGCACACCACTCCCCACCGATTTCCGACATACCGCTGCCGGCCGTCAGCTCCCGCACGAACGCGATGGTGATGACGGCGGGCGCCCTGGGTCGCCAGTCATGGTCAAGTGACGCGCACCCGGCCACGGCGGACTCCGACACGTCACCGGGAAGGCTTTCGCCGTCCGGCACGGCAGCGAGGTCTGCGCCGATCCGATTCACCCCCAACTGGCGCCGCGCGAGCGCCCACCAGGCCTCCGATCGGCTGTCGCCGCCGACGATCCGCACCTGAATCACGACCGGTGGCACGACCGCGTTAGCGGTGGCCGCGGTGGCCCAGGCGGACGCCGTCAGCGGCTCGGCCTTGCGATCTGCACCGAACGCCGCCGCCCCGTCAAGGCAGACGTCGCCTGCAGCGAGCGGGAACCGATCGACGAACGCGAGGGCCTCATAGTCACGGCATCCGGAGCCACCGCCGGATCGCCGGAAGACCGCGACGAGCGGTCGCTCGCCCGGTGCGCGCGCGAACGTGGGGGACGCCGCGGCCCCGGTTGCCGTCGCGCCGGGCGCCTGCAGCCGCACCTTGGCCGACCCCTCGTCGACAACGAGCTTGCGACTGCCCGTCTGCGTGCCGGCGAGCCGCACCACGACGTCGCTGTGTCCGGGTGCGTTCAGCGCGGCGGCCGCGGGATTCGCCTGGGCGGGTGCGGGGGGAACGCGCAGCAGGAGCGAGATGTCCTGGCCGGCGCGCACGCTGACCTCACGGGCCTCGACCTCCACGCCGTCATCGCAACCGCCACCGAGGACGGCGAGCAGGGCAAGGGCCGGCGCCGGCAAAACGGCTCGCCGCGCCCTCGCACGAACCGCCGCGGGGACGCGGGCGCTGGGGGTGGACGGCACCGGGGTCGGCCGCCTTTCGGGTCCGGAGCGCGTGGCCTTTCCCTAATAACCCCCGCCGGGCGGCTCCGCCAGGGAGGTCGCCCACCCGTGTCCCCACCCTCGAGTGTGACCTGCTCGGGGCCGTCAGGCCGGCGCGGCGGGGCCGGCCGGTTCCGCCGCCGCCTCCGTGCGGTGCCAACGGAAGAACATCACGGACATCGTGGTGAACAGGATTGCGCCGCCCACCGTCTTCATCATCAGCCCGGCCAGCTGCTGGTCGAGCGCCGCTCCGAGATGGCCGACACGGGGCGCGAGCTCGTAAAGGCCGTAGATGGGGTACCGTGAGTAGGTAAAGAACGCCGCGGGCACGGTGGGCACGAACACGCTGAGCAACAGGTAGCCGATCCGGCCGGGGTAGCCCATCGGCGTAAGCTCGGGCAGCCGGGCGAGCGCCGGCCACCAGAAGACGAATCCAGAGAGGATCGCCACCGTGTCGAGGCCAAACGAGGCCAGCTGGGAGCCGCTGACGCTCTCGACGACCGGCGGCAGGTGCATCGCCACCAGGACGACGTTGTAGATCACGAGCGGGACCAGCGGTCGGGTCAGGACCCGCGCGAGGCGGAACGCGGCGCGCGGCCGCGTCAAGCGGCGCAGCAGCCATCGCGGCATGCCGAGCAGCATGAGGGGCGGCGCCACGAGAACGAACAGCAGATACTGGACGGTCCGGGCACTCAACAGGTACCCCGCCGCGAGCAGCCCCACCGGCCAGTCGGCCGCGACCCACAACGCGAGCAACCCGAGGAGGAACAGCGCGATCTCTCGCCGGGTGGTCGGCCGGTCGTCGCCGGCGAACCGGGCCGGTGGCAGCCGCCGCAGGGCCCAGACGTAGGTCGCGCCGAGCGACGCGACGAACAGCCACACGCCGGGGAAGGCCTGCCACTCCCAGGTCCAGGGGAGACCCCGCGCCGCGCACCACCAGGTCATCGTCTAATGGACCGGGTGCGCCGCCCGGTCGGTGACCTCGGCATACGCGATCACCGGAACACGCACGCGGATCGGGCCGGCGCGGCTGAATGTGAGCGTCACGTCAATCGTGTCCCCGACCCGCGGCCGCGCCGTCAGCCGCTCCAGCATGAGGTGCGTCCCGCCCGGCTCGAGCCGCAGCTCCCCACCGGCCGGCACTGGGACGGGCCCGGCGGGTTCCATGTGGGTCATCGCGCCCATGGCCATCTGGTGGTGGACCCCGGCGGTCGCCGCGATCGGGGTCGCCGCAGCTACCAGGGTGTCGGCGGCGCTCGTGCCGTTCCGGATGGTGAGGTAGACCACCGCCGCCTCATCGCTCACGGGCTCCGCCGCATAGGCGTCCGCGATCGTGAGGGCTCCGTCCCGCTCTCCCGCTCTTCCCTCCGGCGCCCGGCGGCACGCCGCGGCCGCCACGGCCACCCCCACGGCGAGTGGAACGATCAGGATCCGGGCCATGCGATCGTGAGGAGCTTGGGAAGGTCATTGGCCCAGTCCGCCTGGCGGATGCCAAACGGGTAGAGCACGTGGGCCAGGTTGTCGGGGGTGAACGCGACCACCACGGCGGAGTGTCCGACTTCGTACGCGCCCGTGCTGTCGCGCGGCCCGATCTCCGCGGCCGGCAGCCCCACCGCGCGCTCGGCGGCCGCGATCTGCGCCGTATCGCCCGTCAGGCCGATGAACCGCCGGTCGAAGTTGTCGAGCCACTGCCGCAGCCGCTCCGGCGTATCGCGCGCCGGATCGGTCGTGACGAAGACCACGCGGATCCGATCCGCCAGGGAGGGCGCGAGCTGGGCGATCACCGCGCCGAGGTTCGCCATGTGCACCGGGCAGACGTCCGGGCAGTACGTGTAACCGAAGAACAGCAGGGTGAGGTAGCCGTCGGTCTGGCGCCGGAAGTCGAACGGGCGATGACCGGTATCCGTCAGCACGAACGCCGGCTTGGCGAGCGGCTCGGCCAGCACCCGACCGCGCAGGCCGAGCGGGTTGTCGTCGCCGGCGCTCGACCGCGCGTCGGGGCGCGCGGCGCATGCCGCGGTCACGAGCGCCAGAGCGATCACGAGCCGCCTCACGGGGATCCCTCCTCCTCACAGGCATTCAAACATACGCAGGCTTTCCACCTCCAACAGCGAGGCGGGTATCTTTGTGCCCACACGGAGGCGGCATGGCGTTACGACCGGGGAAGATCGTCTGTGTGGGGCGGAACTACGCGGCGCACGCGCGCGAGCTGGGCAATCCGGTGCCGGAGCGCCCGCTGCTGTTCCTCAAGCCGCCCTCCGCCGTGATCGGCGACGGGGAGCCGATCGTGCTGCCGGCCGCGTCGCGGCAGGTGGAGCACGAGGCGGAAATCGGCATCGTGCTCGGGGCGCGGCTGTGCCGGGCGGACGAGGCGACGGCCCGGCGCGCCGTGGCTGGCATCGCCTGCCTCAACGACGTCACCGCGCGCGACCTCCAGAAGCCCGACGGGCAGTGGACACGCGCCAAGGGGTTCGACACGTTCTGCCCGGTCGGTCTGCCCCGGACGGTCCCCGACGATTTCGACCTCTCGACGCTCGAGGTGATCGGGCGCGTCAACGGCCAGGAGCGGCAACGTGGCCGGGCGGCGGACATGATCTTCGCCGTGCCGCAGCTGCTCGCCTACATCTCGCACGTGATGACGCTCGAGCCCGGCGACCTGGTGGCGACCGGGACGCCGGAAGGCGTGGGCCCACTCGTCGCCGGCGACCTGGTGGAGGTGGAGATCCCCGGGGTCGGGGTGCTGCGGAACCCGGTGGTGTCGGCGTAGTCGCCGCGCCGGCGGCGCCCCCTCAGCCCAGCCGCGCCACGATCGCCCGCGCCAGCCGCTCTGCGGCGCCGGGCGCGTAGCCCAGGAACAGGTCCGGCTCCACCAGCTCCAGCTCCATGACGACCGGTCCGGCGGGCCCCGGCACGAGGTCGACGCGGGCGTACAGCAGCGGCGTCCCGGCGGCGGCGATGGCGGCCTCCGCGACCGCGCGCTCGGCCGACGCCGGCTCGACGGCGGCGACACTCCCGCCGTAATCGTCGTGCACCCGGAAATCCCCCGCGGCGGGACGCTTTCGGACCGCGTGCGAGAACGCGCCGTCGATGAACACGAGCGAAACCTCCCCCGCGTCGGTCACGCGGGGCAGGAATGGCTGCACCAGCAGGTCTTCGTGGGGCAGCAGGCGATCGAGGTGCGCCTGGCCGCGGGGCCGCTCCGTGGAGTCGACCCGCAGCAGGTGCCGGCCGGTCTGGGCGACGGCCGCCTTGAGGATCACCGCGTCCCACCCCCGGCCGGCCACGACCTCCGACAGCCGCGGGGCGGAGCCGGCCGGGAGCACGATCGTCGGAACGGCGGGGACGCCACGAGCCGCCAGGTCCACGAGGTAGCGCTTGTGCGTGTTCCACTCGACGATCGGGGCCGGGTTCCACAGGGTCGTGACCGCGGCGACGCGCCGGCTCCACGCCACGAACGCCGGCCGCCGATACGCGTAGTCCCACGCGGACCGAATGACGCACAGGCGGAGGCCGGCCCAGTCGTAGAGCTGGTCCTCCCACACGGCGGGCTCCGCCGCCACCCCCAGCGCCCGCAACGCGCCGAGGAGACTCCGGTCGTCGCTCGCGAGGCCCGGCAGGGCGGCGCAGGTTGCCAAGGCGACGGTCATGGCGGGGAACTTACCGCGCGGTCCCCGGTTGCGGACGGCGCCGGGCCACGCGACCTTAGGCGGTGGCGAGGACGTCTCGACCCCAGTACGCGAGGAGTGCCGGCATTGCCCGACGACGCCGCGCCGATCCGGCTCGACAAATGGCTCTGGGCTGCGCGCTTCTTCAAGACGCGCGCGCTCGCGGCGGCGGCGCTGGATGGTGGCCGCGTGGACGTGAACGGTGAGCGCGCGAAGCGCGCCCGGCATGTGCACACCGGCGACCGGATCCGGATCCGGGCCGGGCCGTTCGAGTACAAGCTCAAGGTGTTGCTGCTCTCCGAGCACCGCGGCCCCGCGAAGGTCGCGGCCACCCTGTATGAGGAGGATCCGATGGCGAAGCGCGCCCGGGAGGCCCTGGCCCTCCAGCTGCGATCCCAGCCCACCGCGTTCTACGACGGCAAGGGCCGGCCCACCAAGAAGCAGCGGCGCGATCTCGACCGCTTCAAGCACTCGCTCGCGGTGCTGCTGCTGCTCGGCCTGCCCGCCGCGCTCGGCGCCCAGGACCGGCCGGCCCAGCCGCTGCCGGTGGACTCGCAGGTCACCGTCGGCACGTTGCCGAACGGCCTGCGCTACTACGTGCGCGCCAATGCCAAGCCCGAGCACCGTGCGGAGCTCCGGCTCGTGGTCCACGCCGGCTCCGTGCTCGAGGACGATGACCAGCAGGGTCTGGCCCACTTCGTCGAGCACATGGCGTTCAACGGCACCCGGCACTTCGCGAAGCAGCAGCTGGTGAACTACCTGGAGTCGGTCGGCATGAAGTTCGGGCCGGAGGTGAATGCCTACACGAGCTTCGACGAGACGGTGTACATGCTGCAGATCCCGACCGACACGGCGTCCGTCGTGCAGACGGCGTTCCAGATCCTCGAGGACTGGGCCGACGGCGTGACGTTCGATTCGGTCGAGACCGACAAGGAGCGCGGCGTCATCATCGAGGAGTGGCGTCTGGGACGCGGAGCGGGCTCCCGCATGCTGGACAAGCAGCTGCCGGTCATCTTCCAGGGGTCGAAATACGCCGAGCGCCTGCCGATCGGGAAGCCCGACATCCTCCGGACGTTCCGCCATGAGGTGCTGAAGCGGTTCTATCGGGACTGGTACCGGCCCGACATGATGGCGGTGATCGCGGTGGGGGACTTCGATCCCAAGGCCATCGAAGCCCTGATCCGGGAGCGGTTTGCGCCGCTGCGCAATCCGTCGCCGGAGCGGCCGCGGCCGACGATCGACGTGCCCGATCACGCGGAGCCGCTGTTCGCCATCGCGAGCGACAAGGAGGCCACCAACACCAGCGTGAGCGTGCTGTACAAGCAGGCCCTCCGGGACCACTCCACGGTTGGCGCCTACCGGCAGGGCATCGTCGAGGACTTGTTCAGCGCGATGCTGAACGCCCGGTTCTTCGAGCTGTCCCAGAAGGCCGATCCGCCGGTCCTCGGCGCGGGCGCGGGCCAGGGGCGCTTCATCGGCGCCAAAGAGGTGTTCTCGCTCGGAGCCGCGGTGCGCGACGGCGGCACCGTGCGGGGCCTCGACGCGCTGCTCACCGAGGCGGAGCGGGTCGCGCGGTTCGGGTTCACCCCCGCCGAGCTCGAGCGCGAGAAGGCGCGCAGGCTGCGCGGCCTGGAGCAGGCCTATGCCGAGCGCGCCAAGACGGAATCGGGCACCTACGCCGACGAGTACGGGCGCAACTTCCTGGAGCAGGAACCGATCCCGGGGATCACGACCGAGCTGGCTCTCGCGCGGGAGTTCCTGCCGGGCATCACGCTCGACGACGTCAACCGTATCGCGCGCGCGTGGATCACCCCGGCGAACCGGGTGGTGCTGGTGAGCGCGCCCGAGAAGCCGGCCGTGCCGGTCCCCACGGAGGCGGAGCTGAGCACGGTGTTCGGCCAGGTGGCGGGAAAGCAGATCGCGGCCTACGCCGATACCCTGGGGCAGGCGCCGCTGGTGCCGGTGGCGCCGACGCCTTCCTCGATCGTCGCGGAGCGGACCATCCCGGAGCTCGGGGTGACCGAGTGGACGCTGGCCAACGGTGTTCGGGTCGTGCTCAAGCCGACCGACTTCAAGGACGACGAGGTGCTGATGCAGGCCGTGAGCCCCGGCGGCACGTCGCTGATCCCCGACGACCGGTACATGTCGGCGGAGCTGGCGTCCAGCATCGTGGGCGTGTCGGGCGTCGGGACGTTCAGCGCCGTCGACCTGCAGAAGGTGCTGGCGGGCAAGGCCGTCCGGGTCGGCCCCTCGATCGACGACACCGAGGAGGGGCTGCGCGGCAGCGCCTCCCCCAAGGACATCGAGACGCTGTTCCAGCTGGCGTACCTGTACGTGACCGCACCCCGACTGGACAGCGCCGCATTCGGGTCGCTGCGTCAGCGGCTGCTCGCGTTCGTGGCCAACCGCGGGGCGAGTCCGGAGGCGAACTTCCAGGATACGCTGCAGGTGACGCTCGCCCAGGGCAATCCCCGGGAGCGCCCCCTCACGCCGGCCGTCGTGCAGGAAGTGGATCTCGGCAGCGCCATGGCGTTCTACCGCGACCGGTTCGCCGACGCGAGCGACTTCACGTTCTACTTCGTGGGCAACATCGATCTCGCCGCCATCCGGCCGCTGGTCGAGGAGTACCTCGGCGGCCTGCCGTCGATCCGGCGGCACGAGACGTGGCGCGACCTCAACATCCCGCCGCCCGCAGGGATCGTCCGCAAGGTCGTCCACAAGGGGGTGGAGCCCAAGGCGCGGACGCAGCTCGTCTTCACCGGGCCGTTCCAGGACAGCCGGGAGGCCCGCTACGCGCTGCGCGCCTTGGCGGACGCCCTGAGCATCCGGCTGCGGGAGGTCCTCCGGGAGGACCTGGGCGGCGTGTATGGGGTGGGCGTCAGCGGCTCGAGCGCGATTGCCCCCGACACGACGTACAGCGTCTCCATCGGGTTCGGCGCCGATCCCGCCCGCATCGACGAGCTGGTGGACAGCACGTTCACGACGCTGCGGGCGTTCCAGAGCGCGGGCCCGTCCGATTCCATCGTGCACAAAGTCATGGAGACCCAGCTGCGCACGCGGGAGACCAGCCTGAAGCAGAACGCCTACTGGCTCGGCCAGCTCGTGGCGGCCCAGCGCTGGAGCGTCGATCCGCGCACCATCCTGACCGCCGATCAGCTGATCGGCGGCCTCACGGCCGCGACCATCCGGGACGCGGCGCGGCGCTACCTCCGGCTCGACAACTACGTGCAGGTGACGCTGCTGCCGGAGGAGGCCAAGCAGGGGGGAAGCCAGTGAAGCCCGGCGCCGTGACCCTGATGCTGCTGGCCGGCCTGGCGCCGGCCCGGCTCCCCGCCCAGGACGCGACGGCCGACGTCATCGCGGTCGTGCAACGCCTGTTCGACGCGATGCGGGCGAAGGACACCGTGGCGCTCCACGCGGTGCTCCATCCGGAGGCCATCCTGTCGGGACCGGCACGTGACCAGCAGGGGCACGTCGTCGTGCGCGCCGTGCCGGTCGCGCGCTTCATCGCCGGCGTC
Source organism: uncultured Gemmatimonadales bacterium (assembly GCA_963771275.1). Taxonomy (GTDB): domain Bacteria; phylum Gemmatimonadota; class Gemmatimonadetes; order Gemmatimonadales; family GWC2-71-9; genus JAOTWJ01. The sequence goes on along the minus strand of CAVYSW010000003.1, from coordinate 1,640,782 downwards.
GCGGGCGCGACCGCCCACCTGGACGAACAGTTCTGGGATCCGGAGGTCCGGATCGACGGTGATCTCGCCGCCGTCTGGACCCCGTATGCGTTCTACGCGGACGGCACCCTCACCCACTGCGGCGTGGACGCCTTCCTGCTGGCCCGCATGGACGACGGCTGGCGGATCATCCAGATCGCGGACACCCGCCGCCGGGAGGGCTGCACCGGCCCGCCCGGTCGCTAGGCGCGTCGCGGCCGGCGCGCGTTGCGCCAATGACGACGTCGCTCGACACGCCGCTCACGCGCCGCGTCGGCATTGAGGTGCCGCTCATCTGCGGCGCGATGTACCCCTGCAGCAATCCCGAGCTGGTCGCCGCGGTCTCGGAGGCCGGCGGGATCGGCATCGTGCAGCCGATCTCGCTCACGTACGTGCACGGTCACGACTATCGCGAGGGTCTGCGCCTCATCCGGCGGCTCACGGCGAAACCGATCGGGATGAACGCCCTGATCGAGCAGGCGTCGCGCGCGTACCGCGAACGGATGGAGCGCTGGGTCACGATCGCCCTGGAAGAGGGCGTGCGCTTCTTCGTCACGTCACTCGGCAATCCGCGGTGGGTGGTCACGCTCGTGGCGTCGGCCGGCGGCGTGGTGTACCACGACGTCACCGAGCGCAAGTGGGCGCTCAAGGCGCTGGACGGCGGGGTGGACGGCCTGATCGCCGTGAACTGCCGGGCCGGCGGCCACGCGGGGCCGAACAGCGCCGAGGCCCTGATGGACGAGCTGGGAAACCTGGGCGTGCCGTTGGTCTGTGCCGGCGGGATCGCCGACGCTCCGGGGTTCGTCGCCGCCCTCCGACTGGGCTACGCCGGCGCGCAGCTCGGCACGCGCTTCATCGCGACGCCGGAATGCCGTGCGAGCGCCGCGTACAAGGAGGCCATCGTCCGGGCGCGCGAACAGGACATCGTCCTCACCGAGCGGATCACGGGCGTCCCGGTCGCGGTGATCCGGACGCCGTTCATCGAGCGCATGGGCCTCACGGCAGGCCCCATCGCGCGCTGGATGCTGCGGCATCGGCGCACCAAGCACTGGATGCGCACCGTCTACGCGCTGCGCTCCCTCTGGCAGCTCAAGCGCGCGTCGCTCGACGAGCGCGGGGTGCGCGACTATTGGCAGGCGGGCAAGAGCGTCGCTGGCATCCACGAGATCCTGCCGGCCGGCGACATCGTGCGGCGCCTCGCGGCGGCCGCGCGCACTCCGGCTTGAGCGGGCCGGTCCGCTGACCGGTCAGCGCGGCCAGCGGTCGTTCGCGCGGTCGACGTCGGGCAGCACGCCGCGCGGATCGAGCTGCACGGCCGCGGGTACGTCCTTGCCCCGATAGCGATAGGTGAACCGCCGGCCGGGGTTCCACATGTCGACCGGCAGCTTCACGACTTCGGTGCGCCCGCCGGGGAACGTGAGGGCGAGCTCGGCCGGCATCACCATCGTGCCGCGGTCGGAGAGATGGATCGCGACGCCATCCTGCCCTGCGGTGACCGAATCCACCGCCTGATCGAGCCGGCCGGTGGTGTAGATCCAGCCGCGCCAGAACCAGTCGAGGTCGACGCCTGTCTCGTTGCGCATCATGCGGAAGAAGTCGGCCGGCGCCGGGTGCTTGAACGCCCAGGCGTCGGTGTAGGCGCGGAACGCGCGGTCGAACCGCTCCTTGCCCAGCACCTCGAAGCGGAGCAGCTGCAGCATCAGGGCCGGCTTGTAGTACCCCGTCCAGAACAGGTCGCGCGACTCGACGGGTCTGGTGCTGAGCGGCTGCTCGTGTCCCGGCACGGCATGCTGCCGGTAGAAGTGGAGCGGCATCTGGCCGATCGTGTCGGCGTACGCCGTGCCTGTGAAATAGTCCTCGGTGGCCTCGATGTCGATGAACGTGTTGAAGCCCTCGTCCATCCAGGGGTACAGCCGCTCGTTCGAGCCCACGATCATCGGGTACCACTCGTGGCCGAACTCGTGCATCAGGGTCCAGTGCAGGTCCTCGCGGGTCGCGCCCGCCGGCACGAACGTGAGCATCGGGTATTCCATGCCGGCGATCGGCCCCTCGATCGTGCTCGCCTGGGGATACGGATAGGGATACAGGCGCTCGCTGAAGTGCCGGATCGTGTGCTCGGCCATGCGGATGGCCTCTTCCCAGAGCTTGGCCTGCGGGCGATAGAACGTCTGGATGAGGACGCCGTGCCAGCTGGTCGCGTCCCACCGCAGGTTGGGCGCCGCGGCGAACGCGAAATCGCGCACGCTGTCGGCCACGAACCGCCAGGTGAGCGTGCCGGTCGTCGTCGGCCGGCTGGCCCGCTGGCCGGCCTCCGCCGCCGCGATCACCGCCACCGGCGTCGCCGACCGGGCCGCGCGCGCGAGGCGCTCGCGCTGGGCCGCGGTGAGCACGTCGGAGGGATTCTGCAGCACGCCGGTCGCCGCGACCACGTAGCTCGCCGGCAACGTCAGCGCGACGTCGAAGCTGCCGTACTCGAGGTAGAACTCTCCTGCCCCGATGTACGGATCGCTGTTCCACCCGCGCACGTCGTCGAACACCGCCACCCGCGGGTACCATTGGGCGATCTCGTACAGCGTGCCGTCCCGTCCCATGCGGCCCGCACCGTACGCCGGCACCGGGAACTGCCAGCCGATGTCGAGCCGGATGGTCGCGCCGGGCTTGAGCGGCTCGGCCAGCTCGATCCGCATGGTGGTGCCGTGCACCGTGTAGGGCAACTCGCGGCCGGCGTCGCGGACGTAGTCCAGCGTGACACCGCCGGCGAAGCCGAGGCAGGAGAAATCGAACACGTCGTCCTGGAACACGAGTGGCGGCTGGTTCAGCTGGCTGGCCACGCTGGTCGGTGCGCAGATGTTCTGGTCGAGGAACAGCCACAGGTACCCGAGGTCCTGGAGTGAGCGGTTCACGTAGCGGATCGTCTCGCGGCCGCTGAGCAGCTGGCGGTCGGGGTCGAGGCGCGCGCTGATCGTGTAATCGACGCGCTGCTGCCAGTAGCCGGGTCCGGGGCGGCCGTCGGCCGCGCGGACCGCGGTCGGCGTCGGGAGCGCGAGCGGGCGGAACGGCGAGCTGTCCTGGACCTGCTGCATCGCCACCTGCAGCGCTGCGGCGAGGAGGAGCGGGACGGGCGTCATGGCATCACCCCGAAGGAGGTACGAGGACCGGTTGGCACAAACGGCGACTCCCGGCGCGTGGCGGCAGAACGGGACGAGCGGGTTCGGGTGCCGATGCCGTCGCGGAGACCGGCTGATAGAATACCGTCACAACGGCGGCGTGACCAGCCGCGCGCCGCGCGCCGGGAGGGACGCCGATGCAGCGATGCGAGTGGTGCGAGTCCAGCGATCTGATGCGCGCGTATCACGACGAGGAGTGGGGCGTGCCGCTGCACGACGACCGCCGGCACTTCGAGTTTCTCGTGCTCGACGCGTTCCAGGCGGGGCTCAGCTGGTCCACTATCCTCAACAAGCGGGAGCGGTTCCGCCGCGCGTTCGACGGGTTCGACCCGCGCCGCGTCGCCCGCTACCACCGGCGCTCGGTGGCCCGGCTGATGGCCGATGCGGGCATCGTGCGCAATCAGCAGAAGATCGCGGCCACGATCGGGAATGCGCGCGCGTTCCTCGCCGTCCAGCGGCGATACGGCTCGTTCGACGCCTTCATCTGGAGCTTCGTGGGCGGCGCGCCCCGACAGCCCGTCCGCAAGGCGCTGCGGCAGATTCCGGCGACCTCCACCGACTCCGACCGGATGAGCCGGGCCCTGCGGGAGCTGGGCTTCCGCTTCGTGGGCTCGACGATCTGCTACGCATACATGCAGGCGGCGGGGCTGGTGAACGACCACCTGGTGCGGTGCTTTCGCCACGCGGAGGTCGCGCGACTCGCTACGGCACGAGGTCCCTGAGCGTCACGTCCCCACCCACCCGGACGCCGACGGCGCGCTCGCCGATCGGCGTCTGGACGAACAGGCGGCCGGTGAGATCATAGCGGACCGCACCCCGGCCCAGCATGGCGCGGGCACCGGCTCCGACACCGCTCCACACGAAGCTGAGCGGCAGCTCCACGCGACTCGTCCGACCGGCGGGCAGCGCAATGTCGCGCGCGAGGTCCAGGTCCCCGAAGTGCGTCCCGTCGAGGTCGAGCCCGACCGCGATCCTGGTCGTTCGCAGGTCGAAGGCGTTGGGGTTGTGCACGTCGAGCTGCAGGGTCAGGGCCCCACCCTGCAGTCCCACGCCGGTCAGCTCGATGGCGACCAGCGCGGCCGTCGGATGCTGGAACGTCAACCGCGCGCACGCCGTGAGCAGCGCCAATCCGAGCACCGCCGATGCCGTCAGCCGCATGGTGCCTCCAGGACAGTGAGGGAGCCGAGCCGGCGGTCAAGGGTTCACGCGCCGGCACGGACCCCCTAAACTACGGGCTTATGACACCCTGGGTCACCCGCCTGATCTTCGCCAACGCGGCGATGTTCCTGCTCACCAGCACCGTACCCGGGACCGAGCGGATCCTGGGCCTCTGGCCCGCCGGCGTGCTGACCCGGCCGTGGACGCCGGTCACGTACATGTTCATCCATGCGGGCTTTCTGCACCTGCTGTTCAACATGGTGGGCCTGTTCTTCTTCGGGCCGCGGCTCGAGGCCCGGCTCGGGAGTGGACGCTTCCTGGGCCTCTATTTCACCAGCGGGCTGATGGGCGCGGTCGCCTCCGTGATGACGCCCAACGCGCTCGTCGTGGGGGCGTCGGGGGCAATCTTCGGCGTGCTCTACGGGTTCGCGCGGTACTGGCCACGCGAGAAGGTCTACATCTGGGGCGTGCTGCCCGTCGAGATGTGGCTGCTCGTGGCCGGCTTCACGGTGATCTCGGTGTTCGGCGCCGTGACCCGGGGCGGCGGCGTCGCGCATTTCGCGCACCTTGGCGGGTTCGTTGGGGGGTTCCTCTTCCTGAAGCTCGCCGAAGCCAACTCCGCGGCGGCCCGGTTCCAGAGGCGGGCCGCACCGGTTCAGAAGCGGTCGGCGGACGTGCAGGACCTGAGCCGGTGGCGGGCGATCCGGGGCGAGGAGCTCCATCCGCTGAACCAGGAGGAGCTGAACCGGATTCTCGACAAGATCTCCGGGACCGGCCTGGCGAGCCTCACGCCCGACGAGCGCGCGTTTCTCGACCGGTTCAGCAAGCTCAATTGACCCGGCCGACGCGCCCCCGGGCCGCGTCAACCCATTGCTCCGCAGGGCTTTGACAGATGACGGCCCGCGCACTACCCTTTACGCCGTCGCACAGCGACAGCCTTCCGCGGGGGCAACGGCCGCGCACGCGCCAAGTAGTCGGTAGGTACGGCACTGCCGTCTCCGACGAACGACACAACCAGAGGTAGGGAGTACGGTCATGCGTACCACCGGGAAAGTAAAGTGGTTCAACGACGCCAAGGGCTTCGGGTTCATCACGCCGGATAGCGGGGAGAAGGACTGCTTCGTCCATCACACCGCCATTCAGATGCAGGGCTTCAAGACCCTGGCCGAGGGCGAGCGCGTCGAGTTCGAGATCGTCCAGGGCGAGAAAGGCCCGGCGGCGCAGAACGTCGTGAAGCTGGGCGGCTGATCGCGCCGGATTACGGAGATGCGTCGGGCCGTCCCGATCCGCTTGGGGCGGCCCGACGCGCTGCGGGGTTTCGTGGCGGGCGGGAACCCCGATTGTAGGCTATGTTTGCCGCTGCCCTGTCGAGCCCCGGAGTGGTATGTCCAAAGAAGAGTCGATCGTCCTAGAGGGAACCGTCAAGGAGGTGCTCCCGAACGCGACCTTTCGGGTCGAGCTCGAGAACGGTCATACGGTCCTGGCCACGATCGCGGGCAAGATGCGTCGCTTCCGGATCCGCGTGCTCCAGGGCGATCGCGTCACCGTCGAGGTGTCCCCCTACGATTTGAGCCGCGGTCGCATCACGTTCCGCCACAAGAGCTAGGCCCTTCCCTTCCCCTCCCGCTCGGCAATCGTCCGCCGCACCAGCTGCATGATTTCGTCGATCACGCGCGCGCGCGCGCGGTCGGCGGCCTGCTGCTTCATGACCTTGCTCTCGACGAGGGAGCGGTGCTCGCGGGCGACAACCGCCTCCTCGAATTCCTGCAGCGCCTGACGCACCGGATCCAGCGAGTGGCTCTCGCGCTCGAGCTCCATGATCAGCTCCTGCCGAAATGGTGAATGCGTTCCCTGATACCCCGGCGCCCACCGCGCGGCAAGGAGGGCGCCGTCCCCCGACCCGGGCTAGCGCCCCACCGGCCCCGCGGCGGGCGGCGGGCCGGCCGGCGGCGGGCGTTGGGCGAAGCCCTTGCGCTTCTGGTGTCCCCAGCGGCGCACCCGGAACACGCTCGACAACAGCCCCCGCACCCGCCACCAGACGGTGAGCTGACGGTAGCCCGCGTTCTCCAGAATCGCGAGCCAGAAGAGTTGCCGCAGGTCGGCCCACCGCGAGTAGCGGCGGAACGTGAGCTCCTCCAGGCCGATGGCGGCCGCCGAGAGGGCAATGCCGAAGAAGACGGCCAGGGAGAGGAAGGCCATGAGGTACGCCGCCGACCACTGCCCGAGCACCAGGACCGCCGCGAAGGCGACGTAGCCCACGATCTCGACCACCGGGCCGAGCATCTCGAGGAAGAAGAAGTACGGGTAGGCGAGCAGCCCCACCGCGCCGAACCGGGGGTTGAACAGCATGCGGCGGTGCCGCACGAGCGACTCCGCCAGCCCGCGCTGCCAGCGGTCCCGCTGCCGCGAGAGCGCGCCGAGCGTCTCGGGGCACTCGGTCCACGCGACGGGATCCGGCACGAACGTGATGCGGTAGGGGATGCCCCGCTCGCGGCAGTGGCGGTGCAGGCGCACCACCAGCTCCATGTCCTCGCCCACCGTGTCCGTCGCGAAGCCGCCCGCTTCGACCACGATGCCCCGCTTGAACAGCCCGAACGCGCCGGAGATGATCAGGGTCGCGTTCAGCTCCGCCCAGGCGACCCGGGCCGACAGGAAGGCCCGAAGGTACTCGAGCACCTGGAGCCGCGCGAGCAGGCTGTGCGGCAGCCGCACGTCGCGCACCCGGCCGCCCGCGATCGTGGAGCCGTTGGCAATGCGGATGATCCCGCCCACCGCAACGGTGCGCTCATCCTCGAGGAACGGCCGGGTCACGCGCATCAGGGCGTCGGGCTCGAGGATGCTGTCGGCGTCGATGACGCAGAACAGGGGCGTGCGGCAGGCGTTGAGGCCGGCGTTGAGGGCGTCGGACTTCCCGCCGTTCTCCTTGTCCACGACCCAGAGGTTCGCGTGACGCCGACTGCGGTACATCTGGCGCACCCGGGCGGTCGGGATGGCGGCCGACGGCAGGCGCGCGGCCGGCACGAGCTCGAACGCCTCCGTCAGCACCGCGAGCGTGCGGTCGGGTGAGCCGTCGTTCACGACGACCACGTCATACTCCGAGTAGCGCAGCGTCAGCAGGGCCTGGGTCGCCTCGACGCAGGTCGCCTCTTCGCCGTAGGCCGGCACGACCAGCGTGATCGCCGGAGCCGCTCCCGAGCCGATCAGCTCCTCGACGTCGAGCGAGCGCAGGCGATGCACGTAGCGCCGCAGCGACTTGAAGGCGACCAGGCTGGTGAGCAGGTAGATCGTGTTGAGCAGCACGAAGTAGGCGAGGACGACGGCGTTCAAGAGCCAGAGGCCCCGCCACAGCCACGGGACCATCATGCGGTCCCGGGAAGGAAGACCTCGTGGACGGCCATCGACCAGCGGTGCCCGGTCTCCACCAGCGTGCGCAGCAGGTCGGCGCGTCCCAGCCGCTTGAGGGCACCGACCGCGTGGATCGCGACCCAATGCGACTCGTCGTCGAGCGCCTCGCGGATCGTCGGCACCTCCGCGTCCCCACCCACCGCGGCCAGCACCCGGATCGCGTTGCCGCGCACCGCCGGCTCCGGGTCGCGCGCCAGCGCGCGCACGATCCCCAGGTGTTCGGCCGTCCCCACGTGCTCCAGCACCCGCAGCGCGGCGACCTGGAGGTCGGGATCGCGCGACGTCTCGAGCACGCCGGCCGCGAGGTCGCCGGACGGCAAGTCGTTGAACTGGGCGAGCACGTGGCCCGCGATCGCGCGGAGCCGGTCGGGGCGGGTCGCGTCTCCCAGGACCTCGCGGAACGCCCACGCCGACTGCGGCCCCATGCGCTGCAACAGCGAGACGAGAAACCGGACCGTCCACAGCTCGAGCTGGCCGACCCGTTCGAGCAGGTGGCGAACGTCGTGCGGTGAGTAGTCGCGGGCGATGGCGCCGGCGGCGATGACCGTGACGAGCGGCGCCGAGTCGTCGAGCGCGCCGGCGATCTGCTCGCGGTACTCGTGGGGACCGAGCTCGCCGAGGATCTGCACCGCGAGGGCCCGACGCTCCGCCCGCCGGTGCGCGCACTCCGCCGCCACCAGCGGCAGGTGCGGCCGCGCGAGACCCTGCACGATCGCTCGGCCCCCGCCCCGCACCGTCCGCGCGTAGCGCAGCAGATAGGTCACGAAGTGGCGGCGATCAGTCTGCCGGACGAGGCCGGTCAGCTCCTCCGGTGGCCGGACGCCTTCGAGCACGTCGAGCATCACGGGGTCCCAGACCGCCTCGCGCGCGGTCCACCGGCGTGCGGTGCGGTTGTTGCGCCAGCGGAGCACCAGCGCCGTGGCGATCATCCCGACGGCACACAGCGCCACGAGCACGATGGAAAGGCTGAGGAGCCAGAAGACCCGATCACCAAACGGCAGGGGCAGCGGCAGTCCGGTCATGCCGTCCCGTGGTCCGTCTCGCCGCGCGCGAGCAGCCGCCGGACCCGCGCGATCAGCTCGGCTGGGGAGAATGGCTTGACCACATAGTCGTCGGCTCCGAGCTCGAACCCGCGCAGCACGTCGCTCTCGGAGCCGAGTGAGGTGAGCATGAGGATCGGGAGCCGCTCATAGCGGGGCATCTCGCGCAGGCGCGCCAGGACACCCAGTCCGTCGAGGCCGGGGAGCCGGATGTCGAGGATGGCGGCGTCGAGCGCTTCGCGCTCGGCGAGCTCCAGCGCCGCGGTCCCGTCGTCGGCATGCACCACGCGCAGGCCGTGCTCGTTAGAGAGCCGGTGGAGCAGCACCTTCGTGGTCACCGGATCGTCTTCGGCCACGAGCACCACATGGGGGCCGCGGGCGCGGGTGTCCATGGTCATCCGGCCTCGGTTCCCTCGAGGGCCGTACGCATCGCGTCAGCGAGCAGCGCCGGGGCCTCCGCCAGGGACCGGTCCAAGACGCCGATCAGCCCAGGAGGCACCGGCCCGCCCTGCGCGGCCAGCAGCTCGATGGCGCGCGCGGCTTCCTGGACCTCGATCAGGCCCACCATGGCAGCCGAGGAGACGATCGAGTGGGCGGCGCGGCCCGCCGCGGCAGCGTCACCCCCTCCCAGGGCCGCGCGCAGCGACGCCGCGCGGGGGGGGACGGTGTCGAGAAACGTCCGAACGATGTCCCGGACGAGGGGCTCGCCACCGGATTCCGCGAGGTCCTGCAGGTAGATGGGGTTCAGACCCCTGCGAGCAGCCAAACGGCCCCCTGGGGTGTCTGCGAAGTTCCCGACGCCACCGTAAACTAGCCCTTGGTCCCGAGTTAGCGCCATCCGTTCGGCGGGCGGTTTGAATTCGGCGTGCGGCCGCGCTAGACTGCACCGCGTCCGGGCAGGGCGCCCGGGTCGGAAAGGAGCCCATATGGCCGAGCGCGTCGAGACCTCCGAGTTCCGGGTGCGCGGCGAGAACCTCGTCGCCAAGATCAAGGAGATCATTCACCAGGGCAACGTCCGGCGGATCATCATCAAGAATGACGAGGGACGGACACTGCTCGAGGTCCCGTTGACGCTCGGGGTCGTGGGCGCGGTGCTCGCCCCGGTGTGGGCCGCGCTCGGCGCGCTGGCTGCGCTCGCCGCGGATCTCCGCATCGTCGTCGAGAAGGTGGAATCATGACGCATCAACCGGGAGGACCCATGCGCAGGATAGGAATCGGGACCGCCGCGCTCGTTGCGCTCGCGGTGGCATCGTGCAACCGCGGCCCCAGCCCCGAAGTGCAGGCTCAGCTCGCGCAGCTCCAGTCGGTGTCGGCCGAGAAGGACAGCCTGCTCAGCCAGGTGGCGGAGAACGCACGCCTGATGAGCGAGATCAGCGCCCAGCTGGTCACCGTCGCGGACCGGGAGCGCCTCGCCAAGGTCGGCGCGGCGGCCGAATCCCCCATCGCCGCGAGCCGCGACAGCCTGCGGGCCATGGTCGGGGACGTGACCACGCGCATCGCGCAGGCCGAAGAGCGCCTCAAGGAGAGTCAGCGGCGCATCCGCTCGCTGACCCGGGCGTCGGACAGCGCCCGCGTGCAGTTCGAGGCGACGATCGCCGACTTGCAGACGACGATCGAGAACCAGAAGACGACGATCGGTGTGCTGACGGCGCGGGTGGAGGCGCTGCAGTCGGAGAACGTGCAGCTCGCGACCGACAAGGCGGCGCTCACCGACACCGTGGAGCAGCTGGTCGAGGCGCAGAACACGGCGTACTACGTCATCGGCACGAAGCAGGAGCTGCTCGAGCGGGGCGTGGTGACCGAAGTGGGCGGCAGCCGCGTCCTGTTCATCTTCGGCAAGCGCGGCAAGACGCTCGTGCCGGCGACGGACCTCAAGCCGGCGGATTTCACGGCCATCGACCTCCGCACCATGACCGAGATTCCGCTGCCGGACTCGACCGGGGCGTACAAGGTCGTGTCACGCCAGAACACGGAGTTCCTGGCCGAGCCGCCCGACAAGGACGGCAAGGTGCGCGGGGAGCTGCGGATCATGTCGCCGTGGGAGTTCTGGACGCCGTCGAAGTACCTCATCGTAGTCCGGTCGTAGGACCGGCCGCGCATGACGACGAAGATCCGGGCGCTTGCGGTCGTCGCGGCCCTGTTCCTGGCGTCGGCGGCCGCGGCGCAGGAGACGCTGACGCTCAAGAACGGTGATCAGCTGACCGGCAAGCTCGTCGCCATCACGGGCGGCACGTGGGTGTTCAGGCATGCGGGGGGCGAGCTCAAGATCGCGGGAGGGGACGTCGCGGCCTACGTCACCTCCGCGCCCGTCGGCGTCCGCCTCGTCGACGGCGCGATCCTCGCCGGGACCGTGACGGCGGCGGGGGATCGGCTCCAGCTGACCGGCGCGGACGGCCGGACCCGCACGATCACGCCGGCGGATCTCGCGGCCGTCGGGGACCCGAACCGGCTCGACGCTCTGCGGCCCGTCCGGATCGGCTACTTCAGCCCGTTCACCCGGTTCTGGAGCGCGACCGTCGGCTTCGGCTTCTCCGCCAAGACGGGGAATGGGAGCTCCCGCGGCCTCACCGGGGACATCGGCCTGGAGCGCCGCACGCCAAAGGACCGGATCCAGCTCGGGTTCGGGATCGCCCAGCAACGCGCCACGCCGTGGCCGGACTCGGCGCTCGTGCAGACCGTCGCGAAGCTCTACGGCAACGGCCGGATCGACCTCTTCTTCAGCGGCCGCGTGTTCGCGTTCGCGGCAACGACCCAAGAGCGCGATACGCTGCAGAACCTCGATCTGCGGTCCGCCTACAACGGCGGACTCGGGTATCAGGTGTTCGCCAGTGCGGCCACGGACTTCCGAGTGTCGCTGTCCGCCGGCTACCGGCGCGAGAACTTCCACGCGCCGGACTCGGTGAGCACCACGCCGATCGTGGCGGCCGGCACCGCGCTCGCCCAGAAGCTCGGCCCGATCGACTTCCAGTGGACGTTCGACTGGGCCCCGAGCACCGAGAATTTCCGGGACTACCGCATCCTCTCCACCTCGAGCCTCACCACGACGATCGTGAAGGGACTGGGCTTCCGGGTGGCCTCGCGCAACGAGGTCAACAACAACCCGCCGGGGGACGCCAAGAAGCACGACTGGCTGCTGACCAGCGCCCTGACCTACTCACTCGGTCGCTGAGCTGATCGCGCCAGGTCGACCGGGACCCGATCCGGGGCGATCGGTCCCGGCCGCCGTGTTTTGGGCTGCCATCCCCGGTACTCGCGGCTATCTTCCGGCGGTTCCTCCCCGCCCCGGGACTCGCCGTCCGCTCGCTCGGGTCGGGTCCATGGAGCGGCGGTGATTTCGTCCTCGCCATTCCCGGAAGGAGTCGCTGTATGAGCGCAGGTCTGACCGACAAGACTCCCACACGATCGGCAACCATGAAGGACTACGCGGCGTCGCTGATTTCCATGGTGAAGGCCAAGAACCCCGCGGAGCCGGAGTTCCACCAGGCGGTGCTGGAGGTGGTGGAGTCGCTGACGCTGGTGCTGGAGCGGCACCCCGAGTACCGGTCGGCCGGCATTCTCCCCCGGATCGTCGAGCCGGAGCGCGTGATTCTGTTCCGCGTCCCCTGGGTGGACGACCGTGGCGACGTGCAGGTCAATCGCGGGTTCCGGATCGAGATGAACAGCGCAATCGGCCCGTACAAGGGCGGTCTGCGCTTCCACCCGTCCGTGAACCTGGGGATCCTCAAGTTCCTGGCGTTCGAGCAGGTGTTCAAGAACTCGCTGACCACGCTGCCGATGGGCGGCGGGAAGGGCGGCTCCGATTTCGACCCGAAGGGCAAGAGCGACACCGAGGTAATGCGCTTCTGCCAGAGCTTCATGACCGAGCTGTTCCGCCACATCGGGCCGGACACCGACGTCCCCGCCGGGGACATCGGCGTCGGCGGGCGGGAGATCGGCTTTCTGTTCGGGCAGTACAAGCGGCTGGCGAACGAGTTCACCGGCGTGCTCACGGGCAAGGGCCTCAACTGGGGCGGCTCGCTGATCCGGCCCGAGGCCACCGGCTACGGATGCGTGTACTTCGCGGCCGAGATGCTCACGAGCCGCGGCCAATCGCTCGACGGCAAGGTTTGCATCGTGTCGGGCAGCGGCAACGTGTCCCAGTACACGGTGGAGAAGCTGCTCGACCTGGGCGCCAAGCCGGTGACGCTGTCGGACTCCAACGGCGTGATCTACGATCCGGAGGGCATCAACCGGGAGAAGCTCGCGTACGTGATGGAGCTGAAGAACGTCCGCCGGGGACGGATCAAGGAGTACACCGAGAAGTTCAAGGGCACCAAGTACGTGCCGGCCGACCCGCGGCTCGACTACAACCCGCTGTGGGACCTCAAGGCCGACTGCGCGTTCCCGTCGGCGACGCAGAACGAGATCGGCGCGAAGGACGCCGCCAACCTGTTGAAGCAGGGCGTGTTCGTGGTCTCCGAGGGGGCGAACATGCCGTGCACGATCGAGGCGACGAAGGCCTTCCTCGACGCGCGCATCCTGTACGGTCCCGGCAAGGCCGCCAACGCCGGCGGCGTGGCGACGTCGGGGCTCGAGATGTCGCAGAACAGCATGCGGCTCTCGTGGACACGCCAGGAGGTCGATGATCGGCTGCACAAGATCATGATCGCCATCCACAAGGCCTGCTTCGAGACCGCCGAGCAGTACGGCACGCCGGGGAATCTCGTCAACGGCGCCAACATCGCCGGGTTCCTCAAGGTCGCCGACGCGATGCTGGACCAGGGCGTCGTCTGAGGCCGTGACGTCGCCAACAACAGCGCGGGGTGGACTCGTCCACCCCGCGCTGCCGTTCCTCGGGGAGCGTCGATGACGAGCCAGCCCGGGCGCTTCGCCCAGTACGTGAGCAATCCCTACCAGGCGTTTCAGAACCTCATGCCGTTCCGGGTCCAGGACATCCTGCTCGTCGCGAGCCTGTACGACTCGTTCACGCTGCAGGAAGACGGCCGGTTGAACGAGCTGATCCTGGACGAGTTCCTCGAGCTGTCGCTGCACCACACGCCCGGCCTGACGCACGTGGCGAGCGGCGCCGAGGCCCTGGCGATGGCCCGAGCCGACCGGCGCTTCAACCTCATCATCACGGCGCCGAACCCCGGCGACATGGACGCCACGCAGCTGGCGCGGGCCGTGAAGGCCGCCGGGCTGGACGTGCCCGTCGTGGTCCTCGCGTTCGACAACAACGAGCGCAAGGAGTTCATGGCCCGGCACGACATCGCCGACATCGAGCGCATCTTCCTGTGGCAGGGCAACGCGCGGATCCTGGTCGCGATCGTGAAGTGCCTGGAGGACCGGCGCAACGTGGCCCACGACACGGCGATCGTGGGCGTGCCCGTGATCCTGGTCGTCGAGGACAACGTCCGCTACTACTCGTCGTTCCTGCCGACGATCTACACGGAGCTGATCAGCCAGTCGCACCGGCTGATCAGCGAAGGCGTCAATCTCTCGCACAAGCTGGTGCGGATGCGGGCGCGTCCCAAGATCCTGCTCGCGACCACCTTCGAGGAGGCCTGGGAGCTGTTCACGCGGTACCGCCCGTACCTGCAGGGCCTGATCTCGGACGTCGAGTTCCCGCGCGGGGGGACGCCGTCCCGTGAGGCGGGCTTCGACCTCGCGCGCATGGCGCGCGCGGCGGTGCCGGACCTGCCGATCCTGCTGCAGTCCAGCCGCAGCGAGTTCGCACCCGGGGCCCGTGCCGTGGGCGCCGAGTTCCTACGCAAGTACTCCGACACGCTGCTCGGCGACCTGCGCCAGTTCATGATCGAGCACTTCGCCTTCGGCGACTTCATCTTCCGCACGCCCGACGGCAAAGAGGTCGGACGGGCTGGCGACCTCAAGACCCTCGAGGCCCTGCTCCACACGGTCCCCGTCGAGAGCCTGGCGTTCCACGGCGAGCGCAACCACTTCTCCAACTGGCTCACGGCACGCACCGAGTTCGCCCTCGCCGACCGGCTCAGGCCGCGCAAGGTTTCCGACTTCCCCACGCTCGAGGACCTGCGCCGCAACCTGATCGACGCGATCGCGGAGTACCGCCGCGGGCAGAGCGAGACGCTCGTGGCGGATTTCGACCGCGAGTCGTTCGACGGCGCGGGGAGCTTCTTCGCGCGCATCGGGGGCGGGTCGCTCGGCGGCAAGGCCCGCGGCCTGGCATTCGTCCGCTACCTGCTCGCCTACCACGGCGTAGGCCGCCACTTCCCGGGTGTGCACGTCGCGGTGCCGCCCGCCGTCGTGCTCGCCACGGACTGCTTCGACCGGTTCCTCGCGGCGAACGACCTGCTCGCTCTGGCGCTGGGCGACACCGACGACGCGGAGCTCCTGGCGCGGTTCCTCGCGGCGCCCCTGCCCGACGACGTGGTCGCCGACCTGGCCGGCTTCCTCGACGCGGTGCGGTGGCCGCTGGCCGTACGGTCCTCGAGCCTGCTGGAGGACTCGCAGTACCTGCCGCTCACCGGCGTCTACAGCACGTATATGCTGCCCAACCGCCACCCCGACGAGCGGGAGCGGCTGGCCCAGCTGACGCAGGCCGTGAAGCGCGTGTACGCCTCGACCTTCAGCCGCCACGCCAAGGCCTACCTGCACGCGACGCCCTACCGGCTCGAGGAGGAGAAGATGGCGGTAATCCTCCAGAAGGTGGTGGGCGCCCCGCACGGCGGCCGTTACTACCCGGATTTCTCGGGGGTGGCGCGCTCGCACAACTTCTATCCGGTCCCGCCGCTCCGCGCGCAGGACGGCGTGGCGGCGGTGGCCCTCGGCATGGGGCGGACGGTCGTCGAGGGCGAGCCGTGCCTCAGCTTCTGCCCGCGCTTTCCGCAGCAGATCCTCAATTTCTCGTCGGCGGAAGACGTCGTCGCCAACTCGCAGCGCGAGTTCTGGGCGCTCGAGCTCGGTCCGGCGGAGCCGGACCTCGACCCCGAGGAGGCGATGCGGGAGCGACGCTTCGCCCTCGCCACCGCCGAGGCCGACGGGACGCTGGCCGCCCTGGGCTCCACCTACTCCGCCGAAAACCACGCCGTGTACGACGGCCTTGGCCGGCGCGGCATCCGGCTCGTCACGTTCGCCCCGGTGCTGAAGCATGGCCTGTTTCCGCTCGCCGACATCCTCGCGCTCCTGCTGGAAGTCGGGAGCCGGGGCATGAACCGCGAGGCCGAGATCGAGTTCGCCGTCCGGCTCGGCGGCGAGACGGGCGTCCACGAGTTCGGCTTCCTCCAGATGCGGCCGCTCGTGCTGTTGCGGGAGAGCGACGGGCCCTCGCTCGAGGAGGGCCGCCGGGATCACCTGATCTGCTTCAGCCCGTGCGCCCTGGGCCAGGGTCGTGTGACAGACATTCACGACGTGGTGGTGGTGGACTTCCATCGGTTCGACCGCTCCCAGAGCCGGGTCGCGGCACAGGAGATCGCCCGCTTCAACGCGACGCTCTCCGCCGAGCGGCGCCCCTACGCCCTGATCGGCGTGGGACGCTGGGGGTCCACGGATCCGTGGCTGGGGATCCCGGTCACCTGGGACGAGATCTCGGGCGCGCGCGTGATCGTCGAAACCGGGTTTCGCGACTTCCGGGTGACCCCGTCCCAGGGAAGTCACTTCTTCCAGAATCTCACCTCGTTCCAGGTCGGCTATTTCACCGTGAACGCGGAGGTGGGGGAGGGGTTCGTGGACTGGGACTGGGTCGCTACCCAGCCGTCGCAGGGCGAGCTGGGGTTCGTGCGCCATCTCCGGTTCGACCAGCCGGTCGTCGTGGTCATGGGCGGTCGGGACGGACGCGGCGCGATCTACAAGCCGGGGATGGCGCCCGCGTGAGCTCGATGCACGACTGCGCCGCGGGAAGCGGCAGGAGGGCCCGACCATGAGCGCTCGACCACCGCTGTACCCCGGGGAGCTCCCACCCGAGGCCCTCGTCCGTCACTACGAACAGGAATTGCCTCCGTTCGAGACGACCGACGAGCTCGAGGACGTGTTCGGCATCGTCGGACAGCCCCGAGCCGCGGCGGCCGTGGCGTTCGGCACCGGGATCCGCCGGCAGGGGTTCAACATTTTCGCGTTCGGCCTGCCGGGGACCGGCAAGCGCTCGTTCCTGCACCAGTATCTCGCAGCGCTGGCCCGCCAGCAGCCGACTCCCGCGGACCTGTGCTACCTCCACAACTTCGACGAGCCGCAGCAACCGAAGGTGCTGCGGGTGCCGGCCGGGCGCAGCACCGAGCTGCGTCGCGATCTGGAGCGGCTCGCCGAGGATCTGCAGAGCGTGATCGCGGCCGCCTTCGACGCGGACGAGTACCAGCGGCGGCGCCAGGTGATTGAGGACGAGTTCAAGCAGCGGCCCGAGCAGCGGCTCGGCGAGATTGGGGACCGGGCCCGGGGCGCTGGCCTCGCGCTGCTCCGCACGCCCACCGGCCTCACGTTCGCGCCGCTCAAGGGAGAGGAAGTCCTCACGGAAGACCAGTTCGAGCACCTGCCGGCGGAGGAGCGCGCGCGGTTCGACGCGGCGGTCGCGGGCCTCCAGGCCGAGGTGCAGCAGACGCTGCGGCAGGTGCCGCGCTGGAACCGGGAGCGGCGCGAGCGGCAGCGCGCCCTGCGCCGCGAGACCGCCGCGCTCGCGGTGGAGCACCCTCTGGGCGAGGTGCGGGAGAAGTACCGCGACCTGGCGGACGTCCAGCAGCACCTCGACGCGGTCCAGCGCCACGTCGTCGAACACGCGCGCGAGGTCGCGGGCGGCGGCGAGGGACCACCGGCGACCAGGCTGGAGGCGGCCGGGCGCCCCGACCCGGCCGCGATGCGGCGGCTGTATCACGTCAACGTGGTGGTGGACAACACGGGGCAGTCGGGCGCGCCGGTGATCTACGAGGATAACCCGACGTACGAGAACCTCGTCGGCCGGATCGAGCACACGGCGGAATTCGGCGCCCTGGTCACGGACCACACCCTGATCAAGGGCGGGGCGCTGCATCGCGCCAACGGCGGCTACCTGCTGCTCGACATGCACCGCCTGTTGCGGAACCCGTACGCGTGGGACGCGCTGAAGCGTGCGCTCGCGGCCTGCCAGGTGCGGATCGAGCCCCCCGCGGAAGCGTCCGGCTTCGCGACGACCGTGTCGCTGGAGCCCGAGCCCGTCCCGCTCGCCGCCCAGGTGATCCTGATGGGCGATCCATCACTGTACTACCTCGTTCACACGCTCGACCCGGATTTCCCGGAGCATTTCAAGGTCGCCGCGGATTTCGACGAGACGATGGAGGCGCACGGGGGGCAGATCAGGCAGTACGCCTGCCTCCTCGCCACGGTGTGCCGCCAGGAGAAGCTCCGGCCGCTGCACCGTTCCGCCGTCGCGCGGGTCATGGAGCACAGTGGCCGGCTCGTGGAGGACCAGGGGAAGCTCTCGGCACGGATCGCGATCGTGATGGACCTGCTCCGCGAGGCGAACCACTGGGCGTCCGAAGCGGGGCACGCGGTCGTGCAGGCCGACGATGCGGAGCGCGCGATCACGGCGCCGATCGCCCGGGCCGACCGCCCGCGCCAGCGATACCTCGAGGCCCTGGAGCGCGGCACCCTGCTGATCGACACCGACGGAGCGCGGATCGGGCAGCTGAACGGGCTGGTGGTCGCGTCCTACGGCACGTTCACGTTCGGCCACCCCACCCGGATCACCGCGCGGGTCCGGATCGGTGAAGGCGAGGTGCTCGACATCGAGCGCGAAGTGGAGCTGGGCGGTCCGATCCACTCGAAGGGGGTGCTGATTCTCGGCGGGTTCCTCGGCGCGCGGTTCGCGCCCGATCACCCGCTCTCGCTCTCCGCGACGCTCGTGTTCGAGCAGTCGTACGGTGGCGTGGAGGGCGACTCGGCCTCGGCCGCGGAGCTGTTTGCCCTGCTGTCGGCGATCGCCGACGTGCCGCTGAGCCAGGCGGTGGCCGTGACCGGGTCGATCAATCAGCACGGCGACGTGCAGGCAATCGGCGGCGTGAACGAGAAGATCGAAGGGTTCTTCGACGCCTGTGGCGTGCGGGGACTCACGGGACGGCAGGGGGTCATCATACCCCAGTCGAACGTCCGCAACCTGATGCTGCGACGGGATGTCGTGGAGGCCGTCGCCGCGGGCCGGTTCCACGTGTTCCCGATCGCCACGGTCGACGAAGGTCTCGAGATCCTCACGGGCCTGCCGGCAGGCGCGCGCGCCGCCGACGGGAGCTACCCGGATGGGAGCGTCGGTGCTGCCGTCGCCCGGCGGCTCGTCGAGCTGGCCGAGCTCCGGCGGGAGCTCAGCTCCCCCGCACCACCCGCACACCCCCCGGACTGAGCTCCCTTGCGGTACGACGTCGTGGTCGTCGGGACCGGGCCTGCCGGCTCAACCGCCGCGTACCATCTCGCGCGGGCAGGGGTCCGGGTCGCTCTGGTCGAGCGCGAGACCCTGCCCCGCCACAAGACCTGCGGCGGCGGACTCGTGCCCCGCGCGATACGCTGGCTCCCCGCCGACATCGCTCCCGTCGTCGAGCACGAGTGCCGGGCCGTCGCGGTGGGCCTGCATCCACAGGACTGGAGCTTCGTCTGCCGCCGCGCGGACCCGATCATCCGCATGACGCGCCGCGCGCCGCTCGACCAGCTGCTGGCCCGGGCGGCGGTCGACGCCGGCGCGGAGCTGCTCGCCCCATGGAAGGCGGGCGCGGTCGTGCGCCAATCAGGTCAGGTGCGCCTCGAAACCGATCGCGGACCACTGGACGCGAGCGCCGTCATCGCGGCCGACGGCGCGACGGGAGCCGTGTCGGGCGCCGCGGGCTGGGCGGCGGGGCGACGGGCGGCGCCGGCGCTCGAGATCGAGGCGTACGTGGACAGTGCCACGCTCGCGCGGTTCGGTGAGTGCGCCCGAGTGGATTTCGGGATCTCCCGGCGGGGATACGCGTGGGTGTTCCCCAAAACCGATCACCTCTCGATCGGCGTGCTCAGCACGGCGCGCGGCAAAGTCGCGCTCGGGGCCGCGATCGAGGCCTACCTCCACCACCTGGGAATCGTGCCCCGTGGCACCGTGCGCCACGGGTATGTCATCCCGCTGCGGCCAGAGCGACCACCGTTCACGCGGGGCCGCGTGATGGTGGTGGGTGATGCCGCCGGCCTGGCCGACCCCCTCACGGCGGAGGGAATCAGCTACGCCGCTCTGAGTGGCCGCCTGGCGGCCCAGGCCCTGATCGACGCGCAGCTGGACGCCGCACGCGCGGGGCCGGCCTACGACGCCGCGCTGCGGCGACACGTGCTCCCGGACCTGCGGGCCGCGCGGATCCTCGCCCGCGTCGTCTACGGTCCGGTGCCGCTCCAAGCGGTTGCGTACCGCGTCCTCGGCCGCGCCCTGGCGAACGCCATCACCGACGTGGCGTTCGGCGAGGGTTCCTACGCCCGCTCGCTCGCGCGTCGCCTGGCTGGACTCGGCCGCGCGCAGACCGAGGCGCCGCGCCGCGACCAACGCTGATCCGCGGGGCGCGTCCCTGCCTCACTTCCCGGCGGCCGCCTTCCACTCGGCCATGAGCTGGTCCGTCGTGCGCAGCTGGCGCTCCGGATCGGACGCATACCAGGCGCGGAAGTACTCCAGTCCGGCTTCGTGGGCCTCCTGCGTGAAGGCCTGCAGCCCGTCGGTCACCCACACGAGGTCGTAGCCCCGCTGGAACGCGTCGCCGGAGGTATGCCGGGCGCAGCAGTCGGTGTGGAGGCCCGCGACATAGAGCCGGCGGATGCCTCGGGCGCGGAGCGTCGCGTCCAGGTCGCTGCTGACGAACGGGCTGTAGGTCTGCTTCTCCACGACGAGATCACCTCCGCGCGGGGCCAAGTCGGGCACGATCTCCGCGTCGGGCGTGCCCTTCATGGCGTGGGGCGGCCACTTCGCGAGCTCGGCGTCGTCCGCGGTGTGCGCGTCGGTGGCGTACGCCACGGTGACGCCGGAGGCCCGTGCCGCGGCCACAAGGCGCTTGAGGCGGGGGATGATCTCCTGCGCCCGCTGCCGGTAGGCGGGCCCCCCCGCATCGGCAATGACGCCTCCCGGGTAGACGAAGTCGTTGGCCAGGTCGATGAGGAGGAGCGCGGACTCTTCGGGACGAATCTGCTGAGGCTTTGACATGGACACCACCCATTGGTGAGAGGACACCAGCGGAGGGCCGATTGGGCAACGCCTTGGCTCATCGTGACTTGCGAGCCGCTTCCGCCGGGGCCCGACGCGCGAGCGTGGGCTGATCGAACCATGGAACGCTACACCGCTGATCGGGACAAAGCCAGTCGGGCTTCCGCCACCCTCGAAGGGGGAGCCAATCCTGACGTTTCTTCAGACAACTTTCCCGGAAACTTTACTCTCCGGAGGCTAGGATGCATGCACGGATTTGGGAACCAAGGCGGCCTTTGCCTCCGGCTCTAGTTGGTTGGTACGATTAGGACACGGAGGTCCTCCCGCAGTCGCCGACCCGGTCCGTAAAGATGTGCCCGCCCGACCGGCTGGGGGTCGGGCGGGTTTTTTTTGGAGGCCGGGCCCGATGATCATAAGCCGCCTGCCAGCCTATCTCGAGCTTGCCCCGGACGTCGTCCGGGCCCGCGCCCAGCGCGCGATTGCCACGCTCGCCGAGTGCCGGGCGTGCCCGCGCGCCTGCGGCGTGAACCGGCTCGACGGCCGCTGGTCGGCGTGCAAGACGGGGCGCTACGCCGTCGTCAGCAGCTTCTTCCCCCACTTCGGCGAGGAAGACTGCCTGCGCGGCTGGAACGGCTCGGGGACGATCTTCTTCACGCACTGCAACCTGCGCTGCGTCTTCTGCCAGAACTTCGACATCAGCCAGGCGGTGCCGGCCCGCGAGACGGCCGACGGCTCGACCCCCGCAGAGCTCGCGGCCATGATGCTCGATCTCCAGCAGCAAGGCTGCCACAACATCAACCTCGTGACCCCCGAGCACGTCGTGCCCCAGCTGCTCGAGGCGCTGGCCGTCGCGATCGACCGTGGCCTGAATCTGCCGATCGTCTACAACACGAGCGCGTACGACGCGCCCCAGAGCCTTGCGCTGCTCGACGGCATCGTGGACGTCTACATGCCGGACTTCAAGTGCTGGTCGCCGGCGCGGAGCCGCGCCTACCTCAAGGCCGACGACTACCCGGAGGTGGCGCGGGTGGCGATTCGCGAAATGCACCGGCAGGTGGGCAGGCTGCGCGTGACGGCCGATGGGGTTGCGGCCCGGGGCGTGCTGCTGCGCCACCTGGTGATGCCCGGCGCGCTCGACGAGACACGGATGATCCTCGCGTGGGTGGCGCGGGAGTTGGGCACCGACACCTACATCAACCTGATGGACCAGTACCGGCCCGCCGGGAAGGTCGGGGCGGACCGCTATGCCGAGCTGAACCGCCGGCTCCGGCCCGACGAGTTCGCCGAAGCCCTCCGGATCGCGGACGCGCTGGGGCTGCGGCGGCTGGATCGGCGATCGGCGGTCCCGCCCGTCAGGTGGCGACCCGCGCCGTTCCACGACCGACGTCCCGGCCCGCGCCCCGTTCCCTAGCTAGTGCTCGAGCGGCATCGCCGTGACACAGGAACCGCAGAGCTCGCAGAGACCGCAGACGGACCTTCCAGCAGTACCTTCTGCGTGCTCCGCGTGCTCTGCGGTAGCCCAGGCCTGCGCCGGCCGGCGCCGTTCATTTCGCCGCCAGCAGGCGCCGCCGCGTGAACGGAATCAGCCCACCGGCATCGATGATCGCCTGACGCGAGCGCGGCAGCGGGACCACCGCGAACCGCTTGCCGGTTCTGCGATTCACGACCGCGTCGGCGGTGATGTCCAGCTCGTCTCCCTCCGCGGCCTCGATGGTGGGGCACGTCACCATGCGGAGACCGAGGTTGATGCCGTTCTGCAGGAAGATCCGCGCAAAATCCGGCGCGACGATCACGAGCTCGTGGCCCTTGATGCACGAGACCGCCTGCTCGCGCGACGACCCGCAGCCAAAGTTGCGGCCGCCGACCACCACGCTCCCCGGCGGAATCTGCTTGGCCTTCAGCCTGCCGTTGAACGCCGCGTCGTCCGCGAAGGCGAACTGTGGCGTCTCGGTGGGGAGCACCGTCGCCATGTGGCGGCCGGGATAGATCACGTCGGTCGAGATATCGTCGCCGACCTTGTAGACGACCGTCGCCATGTCACCGCGCCCCTTCCCGCGGATCGGTGATCACGCCAGTCAAGGCCGACGCCGCGGCCACCGCCGGCGAGCAGAGATAGACTTCCGAGTTGGGGTTCCCCATCCGGCCCTTGAAGTTGCGGTTCGTGGTGGACAGCGCGGTCTCGCCGTCGCCGAGGGCCCCCTCGTGCACGCCGAGGCACGGCCCGCATCCCGCGTTCATCACCACCGCCCCCGCCTCCATGAACGCGCGCACGTAGCCCTTCGCCAGCGCCTGCCGGTAGATCCTGCTCGATGCCGGGAAGATCAGCATGCGCGTGGTGGGCGCCACCTTCCGGCCCTTCATGATCTTGGCCGCGACGGCGAGGTCGTCGAGCCGGCCGTTGGTGCAGGAGCCGATCACGACTTGCTGGATGCGCTTGCCCGCGACGGCCGCAATCGGCTTCACGTTGTCGACCGTGTGCGGACAGGCGATCTGGGGCTCCAGCTTCGAGACCCGGACGTCGATCACGCTGTCGTAGGGGGCGTCGGGATCCGGCCGCACCGGCTCGAGGCCATCCGTCACGCCGGCCTCGTCGCGCAGGTAGCGCGCAGTTTCCGCATCCGCCGGGACGATGCCCGCCGTCGCCCCCGCCTCCACCGCCATGTTGCACAGCACCAGCCGTCCCGACGTGGACATGCGGTCGATCGTGTCGCCGTGGAACTCGAGCACCTTGAAGTTGGCACCCTGGGCGCTGAGCCGGCCGATCAGGTGGAGGATCAGGTCCTTGGGACCGACGTGCTTCGTGAACCGCCCCTTCACCACCACCTTGATCGTCGCCGGCACCTCGACGTTGAGCACCGTCCCCAGCGCCCAGACGCTCGCCATCTCGGTGGCACCGATCCCGAAGGCGAACGCGCCGAGCGCGCCGTGGCTCGTCGTATGCGAGTCGGTTCCCACCACCACCGCCCCGGGCCGAACGTACCCGCTCTCCGGCAGGATTTGGTGACAGATCCCCCCGACATCCCCCCGGATGTCGTGGAATTTGCGGATCAGCTGCGCCGCCACGAACTCGCGGACCTTCTTCTGATTGCTCGCGGTCTTGGGGGACTCAGCTGGCACGCGGTGATCGAAGATCACCGCGACGCGCGCCGGATCCCAGATCACGGGCTTGAGCGCCGTGCCCTGGTAGATCTCCGCGAACTGGTTGATGACCAGCGCCGCGTTTTCATGCGACATGGCCAGATCCACCCGGGGCTCCACGACGTCGCCGACCTGCACCGCCGGCAGCCCGGAGGCGCGGGCGAGGATCTTCTGGACCACCGTCATGCCCATGACCGGACTCTCCCTTCCGTCAGATCACGCCCTTGGCCTTCAGGGCGCCCAGCTCGTCCTGCGTCACGCCGAGACTCCCGAGCACCGCGTCGGTGTGCTGGGACAGGCGCGGCGGCGGCGCGTCGATGTGACCCGGCGTCCTGTCGAACCGGGCCGTGAGGCCGAACAGCTTCAGCACCCCGATTCCCTCGACCGGCACGTCGTGCAGCACGGTGCGGTGCACGACCTGGGGCTGGGCGAGCGCCTCCTCGAGGCTGAGGATCGCGCCGCTCGGCACGTCCTTGGCGTTGAGCAGGTCCACCCACTCCGCGGTGCGTCGCTCCGCGAGCTTCGCTTCCAGCAGCGGGGTCAGCAGCTTGCGGTTCTGCTTGCGCACGTCCCGCTTCTGAAAGCGGGGATCGGACTTGAGGGGCTCGATGCCGAGCACCTCGCACAGCGCCTCCCACTGCTCCTGCTTGTTGGCCGCGATGTTGATGTACCCGTCCTGCGTGCGGAACGTGCCCGAGGGCGCCGCGGTGAAATTGTCGTTCCCCATCAGCACGGGCTGCTGCTTGCCGATCAGCAGGTTGGCCGCGACCCAGCCCATCAGCGGCATGATCGAATCGAGCAGGGCGACGTCGATGAACTGGCCTTCGCCGGTGCGCGCGCGATGGTACAGCGCGGCCATCACCGCGAACGCCGCGTTGAGGCCCCCCACGGTATCGCACAGCGGGAACCCCGCGCGCAACGGGGTCAGGCGCTCGTCGCCGTTGATCGCCATCACGCCGCTCAGGCCCTGGATGATCTGGTCGTAGGCCGGCTTGAACGCGTCGGGACCGGTCTGCCCGAACCCGGAGATCGCGCAGTAGATGAGCCGCGGGTTGATCGTCGCGAGCGCCTCGTAGCCGAGTCCCAGCCGCTGCATCACGTCGGGGCGGAAGTTCTCCACCAGCACGTCCGCGGTGCGCGCCAGCTTGCGGAACAACTCCTTGCCCTCGGGTGCCTTGGTGTTGAGCGTGATGGACTTCTTGTTCACGTTCTGGGCGAGGAAGCTCGTGCCCATCAACTGGTCGTTGAGAGCGGTGAGCACGCCCAGCTTGCGCGCCAGGTCGCCGTCCTTCGGGTTCTCGACCTTGATGACCTCCGCCCCAAGGAGCGCCAGGTGGAGCGTGGCGAACGGGCCGGCCAGCACGTTGGTGAGGTCCAGCACCCGCACGCCGTCGAGGATCGCCGCCGTCATGCCGGCTCCTCGGTGGGGATCGGTCCCGCCCTGTAGACGTAGCCCGGCATCTCGCGCCCCAAGTGGGCCGCCACGTCGCGCGCCACGCCGATCAGGCGGTCGAGATCGACGTCGCGCCGCTCGCCCGAGCGCTGCAGCGCGTGGACGAAGTCCTCGGTGGCCACGTTGCCGGCTGCCACCCTGGTAAACGGGCAGCCGCCCAGTCCGGCGAACGAGGTCTCGAACGAGGTGACCCCGGCGGCGAGCGCGGCGAAGATGTTGGCCATGCCGAGGCCGTACGTGTTGTGGAAATGGCAGGTCAGGTCCACGGCGGGGCCGAGCCGGGCGATCGCGCCGAACAGGCGGGTGACTTGGGCGGGGTGCGCGTGCCCGGCGGTGTCCGCCAGGCTGATTTGGCGGAGCCCCGCCTCGAGGTACGCCCCGACCATGCCGAGCACGCGCTCCTCGGGGATCACACCATCGAACCCGCAGCCGAACGCCGACTGGACCGAGACCTGCACGCGCTTCCCGGCGGCCACGGCCTCACGCGCCGCGGCGATGATGCGGCGCGTCGCCTCTTCGGTGCCCATGCCGCTGTTCTTGCGGCTGTGGGTCTCGCTGGCCGAGGCGCCCATGCAGAACAGCTCGACGCCGCACGCCAAGCCGCGCGCGAGGCCCTTCTCGTTGAGCACGAGTCCCGAGAGCACCGCGTGCGACCGCTTGTCCACGGTGAGCCGGCGGAACAGCTCGTCCGTGTCCGCCATCTGGGGGACTTTCTCCGGGTGGACGAACGAGCCCACCTGGATGATGTCCACCCCACAGTCCATCAGGCGGCGGATCCACCCGAGCTTGAGCTCGAGTGGGACGGCCTGCTGTTCCATCTGGAGACCGTCGCGTGGCCCGACCTCGTGGATCGTGATGCGCCTCATCTGCAGCTCCCCGCCGTCACAGCCTGGCGGCGATGGCTTGCCCCATCTCGAGCGTCGTGTGGCTCCCGCCCATGTCGTACGTGCGGATCTTGCCCTCGCGAATCACGTCGGCGACGGCCCCTTCGAGCGTCGCCGCCCGGTCCGTCTCGCCCAGCCACTCGAGCATCATCTTCACGGCGAGGATCGTGGCGATCGGGTTCACCTTGTACTGGCCGGCGTATTTCGGGGCCGAGCCGTGGGTCGGCTCGAACACGGCGAGCTTCTCCCCGATGTTGCCCGAGCAGCCGAAGCCCAGCCCTCCCACCATCTGCGCGCACAGATCGGAGATGATATCGCCGTAGAGATTGGGCGCAACGAGGACGTCATAATTGAACGGGTTCTTGAGCAGCCACATCGTCATGGCGTCGATATTCGCGTCGTCGAGCTGGATCTCGGGGTAATCCCGGGCCACGGCCTTGGCGGCCTCGAAGAACAGCCCGTCGGTGGCGCGCACGACGTTGGCCTTGTGGACGACGGTCACCTTGCGGCGCTTGAACGTGCGGGCGAACTCGAACGCCGCGCGGACAATCCGCTCCGAGCCGGCGCGTGTGTTGATCTTGCACGAGATCGCGTACTGGTCGAGCGGCAGCTTGGCGAACGGGGCGAACGGCTTGGCGAGGCGCTGCAGCGTGTCGGCCAGCTCCTGCGGCACCGGCGCGAACTCGACCCCCGAGTAGAGGTCCTCGGTGTTCTCGCGGAACACGACGAGGTTGATCCCCTCCTTGAAGTTGAGCGGGTTGCCGGGATAGGCCGTGCACGGGCGGAGGCAGATGTAGAGATCGAACATCTGCCGCATACGAACGATCGGCGAGCGGTAGGTGAGCGCCTTGTCGCGCAGCGCCGGCGACAGCTCCGCGGCGGCGGCCTTCACGGGCTTCGAGGTAATCGCGCCGAACAGGGCGGCATCGACATTGCCGAGCAGGTCCACCGTGCGAGGCGGGAGCGCGTCGCCCTCGGCGCACCAGAACTCCCACCCGATGTCGCCGTGCGGGTACTCGGCATCGAGCGCGAGACGGTCGAGCACGATCCTCGCGGCCGCGAGCACGTCCACGCCCACTCCATCTCCCGGCAACCACGCGATGCGATACCTGGCCATACACGCTCCCGCTGTCGTCAGGGGTCAGTCGCCGGAGCCGCAGGTCGAGCACCGTCGAACACGGGCGGCGCCCCTATCTGTAACGAAGACTGGGAGTTAGCCGTCATCGGGCCGGCGAGGTGACGGGAAACCTGCCGGGGCGCGTGTGAAAGGAAGATGAAGCGGCGGCGAAGGTTCTTCGCGGCTTGTTGACAGGATCGCACCGGAGCATTAGCTCAGACACGGTATCATCGGGCCCGCGTTCATTTTTCCCAGGCGGGACGGCATTGGCACAGCAGCCCGGTTGTCCACACGACCGCGTGGTGCACGGGCAGGATAGCCGGCTCCCGGTTGAGCGCATTCCCCCGGGCGCCTGCTGCACGCGACGCGTTGGTTCGGACGATCCGTGCGCACCACGCGCGCGCTCCCTTCGCTCCGGAGCCGCGATCGGCCGGAGTGCTTGTAGCCCCCACAGCTCAAACAGCTCAAGAGGACGCGTATGAAACGAGCACGGTACGTCTTCGGTGCGCTCCTGGCGGCGCTCTGGATGGCACCGCTTCAAGCGCAACAGCCCGTCGGCAGCGTGAGCGGCCGCGTCATCGACGACGCGACGCAGCAACCGCTGTCGGGCGTCACCATCACCCTTGGGAGCCGCACCACGCGGACGCAGACGACCGGCCGCTACCTCATCACCGAGGTCCCCGCCGGCACCTACACCCTGCGCGCACGCATGCTCGGGTATGTGCCGGCCGAGCAGTCCGTCGCGGTCGCGGCGGGCCAGGCGGTCGTCGTCGATTTCGCCCTCACCGCTCAGGCGGTGGGCCTGTCGGCCATCGTGGTCGTCGGGTACGGCGAGCAGACCGCGGGCACGATCACCGGCGCGGTCAAGCAGGTCACGGGGGCGGAGTTCAACACCGGCCGCATCATCAGCCCGCAGCAGCTCATCGCGGCCAAGGTCGCGGGCGTGCAGGTGGTGGACAACAACGAGCCCGGTGGCGGCCTCAATATCCGGATTCGCGGCGCGACCTCCGTCAACGCCAGCAGCGAGCCGCTCTACGTCATTGATGGCCAGCCGGTGAGCACCGGCGCCGGCGGCGGCATCAGCGCCGGCCGGGACGCGCTCAACTTCCTCAACCCCAACGACATCGAGAGCATCACGGTACTCAAGGACGCCTCGGCCGCGGCGATCTATGGCGCGAACGCCGCCAACGGCGTGGTGCTGATCCAGACGAAGCGGGGGCGGGGCGGACCGCACCTCGACTACACCGGCAGCACATCCGCCTCGGCGGTGACCGGCTGCCCAGCCTGCTGAACGCGGCGCAGTTCCGACTCGGCGGTGAGCAGTACGCGCCCACGAGGGTCGACTCGTTGCTCGGCGCCGAACACCGACTGGTTCAGTCAGATCGACCGCACCGCGTTCGGCCAGGAGCACAACGTGGCCCTCTCGGGCGCGGGCGAGAGCAACAACTACCGCCTGTCGGTGGGCTACCTCAACCAGAGCGGCATCATCAAGGCCAGCAATACCCAGCGGCTCTCGCTGGGCGTGAACTACGAGCAGCGCCTCTTCGACGACAACCTGGACATCAAGCTCAACGTGAAGGGCGCGCGCACGAACGACGGGTTCACGCCGACCGACGTGCTCGGCAACGCCGCCGCGATGGCGCCGACGCAGCCGGTGCTGGATCCGACCAGCGCGACCGGCTACTGGGACTGGAACACGACCAATGCTTCGCCGTCCAACCCGGTGGCGAGCCTCAACCTGGCCTCGAACACCGGCGTGGCCTACCGCAGCGTCGGCAACGTGCAGGCCCAGTACGCCTGCCCCTTCGTCGCAGGCGTTGAAGGCCAACGTCAACCTCGGCTACGACATCGGCAAGGCCGAGCGGCAGTTCTTCAACCCGAGCACGCTGGCCAACCAGGTGCGGCAGTTCCATGGCCAGTTCAACTTCTCGAACGGCACCGAGGCCAACTCGGTGCTCGAGACGTACCTCAACTACGCCGCGCCCCTCAAGGCTCTGCCGGGCGACCTCGACTGACGGGCGGCTACTCGTACACGCAGCAGCACAACGATTGGCTCACCTACGACGCGCCGCGGTCTCAGCAGCAACCTGCTCGGCCCCGACGGCATCGTCACGGCCGCCAACGTCGCGACCAGAGAGGACGTCACGGATTACAAGCTGATCTCCTTCTTCGGACGGCTCAACTACAACATTGCCGACCGCTACCTTCTGGCGGTGACCGCCCGTCGCGACGGCTCGTCGCGCTTCGGCGCGGGGAACCAGTGGGGCACCTTCCCTTCGGTGGCCCTCGCGTGGCGGCTCTCGGAGGAGTCGTTGTTCAGGAGCTGGGCCGTCGCTCTCGGACCTGAAGCTCCGGGCCTCGTGGGCGAAGACCGGCAACCAGGCGTTCGGCGACTACCTGCAGTACTCGACGTACACGTTACAGCGACCCGCTGACGCAGTATCAGTTCGGCGATCAGTTCATCAACACCATCCGCCCGAGCGCCGTCGACCCGAACATCCACTGGGAGGCGACCAGCGCCTACAACGTCGGGCTCGACTACGGCTTCATGAACCAGCGGGTCAGCGGCGCCATCGAGTGGTACGTCAAGAACACCAAGGACCTGATCTTCACGGTGCCCGTTGCCGCCGGCACCAACCTGTCGAACTACGTCACGACCAACATCGGCAGCATGAGGAACCGCGGCATCGAGCTCAGTCTCAGCGCCCTGATCAAGCAGAGCGGGACGGGTGGCCTGGGCTGGACCGCCGACTTCAACGTGAGCCACAACACCAACGAGCTGCTCAGCATCAACCCCAGCCAGGAGCGTCTCGAAGATCCTGACCGGCGGCATCTCCGGCGGCGTCGGGAACAACGTCGAGGTCCTCCTGCCGGGCTCGCCGATCAACTCGTTCTTCGTCTACCAGCAGCAGTACGATTCCGTGACCGGGAAGCCGATCGAGGGAAGCTACGTCGACCAGTTTACCGTCCTGGATAGCACCTGCACACCGGCGGATCCTGACTGTCGGACCTCTTCAGAACGGGACGGCGTCATCAACGACTCCGACCGCCGGCCGTTCCACGACCCGGCGCCGAAGTGGATCCTGAGCCACTCTTCGTATCTCACCTACGGCCACTTCGACCTGAGCTTCACGCTGCGGGCGTACCTGGGGAACCACGTCTACAACAACGTGGCGTCCAGCCTGGGCGCCTACCAGAACCTCACCGGCTCGGCCATGCCGGCCAACCTGCAGGCGTCGGTGCTGGAGACCGGCTTCGTGGTGCCGCAGTACTACTCGGACTACTACGTGGAGAACGGGTCGTTCCTGCGGATGGACAACATCACGATCGGGTACGCGTTTACCTATCGCGGCCAGCCGTGGCGTCTCTTCGGGACCGTGCAGAACGCGTTCACCATCACCGGCTACAGCGGCGTGGATCCGACGGCCGGCCTGAACGGCATCGACAACAACATCTATCCCCGCTCGCGCACCTTCACGGGTGGCCTGAGCGTGCGGTTCTGAGGGCTGCGACCATGAGACTCGACCACTTGAGACGGGACGGAACAATGAACACCAGAAAGTGGAAGGGGTTCGCGGTCGCCGCCGCCCTGCTGTGCGTGGCCGCGGCGGGCTGCACGGACCCCACGGTGGCTCCGAAGAGCACGGTGACCGAAGCCAACATCTTCACCGATCCGGCCTCGTATCAGCTGTTCCTCGCGCGGATCTACGCGGGGCTGATCGTGACCGGGCAACGGGGGCCGGACGGGAATCCGGACATCAGCGGCATCGACGAGGGCTTCGGAGAATACCTCAGACTGTACTGGTATCTCCAGGAGATGCCGACGGACGAGGCGGTGATCGGCTGGAACGACCCCGGTCTCCCCGATCTGAACACGGGGCTCTGGGGGGCGGACAACAGCATGGTCAACGCGATGTACTACCGCGTCTTCTACCAGGTCATGCTGGCGAACGAGTTCCTGCGCCAGACCGTGGACGACTCGCTCGATGCGCGGGGACAGAGCGACTACGCGGACCAGGTCCATCAGTACCGTGCCGAGGCCCGGTTTCTCAGGGCCTTGAGCTACTGGCATGGGATTGATCTGTTCGCGAACATCCCGCTCGTGACCGAAGCGGACCCGCTCGGCGCGACGCCGCCGCAGCAGAGCCACGCGGGCCGCGCTGTTCGACTTCGTCGTGAGCGAGCTCCAGGACATCAGGGACCAGCTGCCCACGGCCGGGCCCAGCACCTACGGCCGCGCGACGGCCGGTGCCGTGGACATGCTGCTGGCCGAGTTGTACCTGAACGCGGAGGTCTACACCGGCACGGAGCACTGGGCCGACGCGGTGACCGCGGCGGAGGACGTCATCGGCTCGGGCACGTACAGCCTGAATCCCGTCTTCCGGAACAACTTCACGTCCGACAACAACTTGTCGCCCGAGATCATCTTCGCCGCCCTGCAGGACGGCAACCACACCCAGACGTGGGGCGGGATGACGTTCCTGATCCACGCCGGCTGCGGCGGCAGCATGTCGTCAGCCGACTACGGCATCGACTACTGCTGGGGGGGCTACCGCCTGAAGCAGCAGGCGTACCGCCAGTTCGACACTGAGCTCGACGGGCGGGCCGCGTTCTTCTGGACGGACGGTCAGACGGATTCGGTGATCGACAAAGGCACTTTCACCAACGGCATCGCCGCGCCCAAGTTCACGAACAAGAAGTCGGACGGGACCAATGGCCAGCAGCTTGGCATGGTCGACACGGATTTCCCGATCTTCCGCCTGGGCGAGGCGTACCTGATCTACGCCGAGGCCGTGGTCCGTGGCGGTGGTGGCAGCCGGGCGCAGGCGCTGACCTACGTCAACGCGCTCCGTCAGCGCGCGTACGGGGACGCGAGCGGCGACATCACCGACGCCGAGCTCACGCTGGACTTCCTGATTCTGCCGAACGGGGGCGCGAGCTGCTGTACGAGACACGCCGCCGGGCCGACCTGATCCGCTTTGGACTGTTCACCGGGGCCACGTACGTCTGGGCCTGGAAGGGCAACGATCCGGGAGGGGTCGCCTTGCCCGCGCGGGATAGCCTCTACCCGCTGCCCGCGAACGAGATCATCGCCAACCCGAACCTGACGCAGAATTCGGGTTACTGAGCCCGGCGTTCCCACGACGTTCCACCCTGCTGCAGCTCCGCCGCTTCGGCGGCGGGGCTGCACGTCGTTTAGGACGCAGCGGCGCCAGGCGCCGCGCGCGGCGACCCGCACGCTGACCGCCCTCTTGCTTGCGGCGGCCTGGGCCGGGTGCGCGGACGGCCCGGCGACGCCGCCCATTGCACTCCGGCCGACCCTCGACCCCACCTATCGTCCCAGCGGCCACATGGCGGCGGGCGACGTCGCCGTGCGCCTCTTCCAGTGGAGTTGGCCCGACGTGGCGGCTGAGTGCGAGAGCGAGCTGGGCCCGGCCGGATACCGCGCGGCGCTGGTGTCGCCGCCGCAGGAGCACACCGTCGTGAACGGCAGGCCCTGGTGGGAGCACTATCAGGCGGTGAGCTACGACCTCGGGCAGACCACGTTCGGTACGCGGGCCGAGTTCGAGGACATGGTGCGCCGCTGCCGCGCGGCGGGAGTGGACGTCTACGTGGACGCCGTGATCAACCACATGACCGCCGGCTCCGGTACGGGGAGCGCCGGCACCGCGTACACGAAGTACGAATACCCGCGGTTGTACACCCGGAGCGACTTTCACCCCGGCTGCACGGTCGACGACTATCAGAGCGCCGCGAACGTGCAGGATTGCGAGTTGTTCGGGCTGGCCGACCTCAATACCGGTCTCGCCTCGGTGCGGGAGAAGATCGCCGGTTACCTCGCGGGCCTCGCGCGGCTGGGCGTGGCCGGCTTTCGCATCGACGCGGCGAAACACATTCAACCGGTCGAGCTGGATTCCATTCTGGGGCTGGCGAACCGGTCGCTCGCCGCTGATGGGCTACCGCTCCCCTACTCCTTCGGTGAGGTGATCGACTACGGGGGCGAAGCGGTCCACGCGTCGGACTACTACGGCCTGGCGTACGGTTCGGGCGGTGCCGCAGACCTCACCGAGTTCAAGTTCCGCGGGGTGGGCGACAAGTTCCTGGGCACCGACGGCCAGGAGCTCGCGGACCTCGACCCCGGCGGTCCTCCCGGAAAGCAGTTCTCCCAGGCGGCATGGGGACTGATGCCGGCGGACAAGGCGGTGGTCTTCCTCGAGAACCACGACACCCAGCGGAGCGGGGGGATCTGGTACTTGGACGGCGACGCCTACCGTCTCGCCAACGTCTGGATGCTCGCGCAGCCCTACGGGTACCCGATCGTGATGTCGAGCTACGCGTTCGATCGGGACAGCCCGGCCTCGCGCGACGCCGGCCCGCCGCCCGGTGGCGGTGGGGCGGTGCCGCTCACGTGCGCCGCGAGCCTGGAGACGGCAACGATCGGGGAGTGGGTGTGCGAGCACCGCGATCCGGCGATAGCGGCCATGGTGAGATTCCGCCACGTCGTCGCGGGCGCGCCGATCGCCGACTGGTGGGACGACGGCGCGAACGCCGTCGCCTTCTCGCGCGGCGATCTCGGGTTCGTCGCGATCAACCTGGAGGACGCCACGGTCGCCGTGGACGTCGCGACCCGCCTCACGCCCGGTACCTACTGTGACGCGCTCACCGGAGGTCTCGAGGCCGGGGCCTGTGTGGGCCGGAGCGTCGTGGTGGACTCGACAGGTCGAGTGCAGCTGGATCTCGAGGCTCGGCGCGCCGTGGCGCTCCATGCCGCCACGCGGCTGCCTCCCTCACCAGGCCGCGCTCAGGGCCACCCCAACCCCACGAGGTCGCCGTAGAAGAAGCTGTGGCCCGGCTCGGCACCGATGATCAGGGTGGCATCGTTGCAGACCACGTACTCAGTGGGAATCCACCGGCGCGGCCCCAGCCGGAGTCCGCCCCGGATTCGCAGCCCTATGTAGCCAGCCAGGTAAGCCCGAGGGACGCGATAGGTGGTCCGCGACAGACCCGGGGCCGCGCGGCCCGGCGTCCAGTAGGCACCGAACGTGATCTCCACGTCCGCTGAGCCCCGGTTCTCCACGTGGAGCGTGACCCCCGCCTGCCGCACGCACCACCCGGCCTCCTCAGCGGCCACACGTCCAGTGTCGGCCGGGGCCTCCGGCGCCGGGGCGGGAGCCCGGCCGCCCGCGCATCCGAGGAGGAGCAACAGCCCAAGCGCTCGGGACATCATGGAATCATCCCTCCTCAAAGCCTCGCGACTGCGGGACCGCGGATCCGGCCCGCGAGGCCGTGTTCCCCATGCGGAAGATACCGGCCCGCACCGTCCCTCGCCCATCACCGTCGGCCATCGGCGCATGCCCCGGGTGCGACACGGTTGCCATTCGCGTGAGAACCCATCACCATGAAGGACCCGCCCTGCCTCACCCGGCCCTGAACCACCAGGAGGAGAACCGCATGCCGAAGCACTCGCCCCGCACCCGCTGGACCCTCCGAGGGGCGGCGGCGCTCGCTCTCGCAGCCCTTCTGGGGAGCCCACTCGGCGCGCAGGACTCCGTGCTGGTCACCTCGCCGGACGGTCGGAATCGGGTCGCCGTCGCGGTGCGCGAGGGTCGGCTCAGCTACAGCCTGGCGCGCGACGGGCGCTGGCTGATCCTTCCCTCGCTGCTCGGCTTCGCATTCCGCGGCGCGCCCCCGCTGCGCGACGGGCTGCGCATCACGGACACCACCAGGCAGGCGCACGACGCGACGTGGACCCAGCCGTGGGGCGAGGTCGTCCGGGTGCGGGACCACCACAACGAGCTCGCCGTCTCCGTGGAGGAAACCGCCGCCCCGAACCGCCGATTCACCGTGCGCGTGCGCGCGTTCGACGACGGCGTGGGCTTCCGGTACGAGGTGCCCGACCAGCCCGGCCTGGGCGCGTTCGAGCTGAGCGACGAGCTCACCGAGTTCGCCCTGGCGGACAACGCGCGCGCCTGGTGGATCCCGTCCGACCGCCCGCGGATGGACCGCTCCGAGGAGCTGTTCTCGTCCGCACCGGTGAGCACGCTGGACAGCGTCCAGACGCCGCTCACCATGGAGACCACGGACGGCCGCACCTTCCTGGTGATCCACGAGGCGAACCTGGTGGACTACGCGCGGATGAACCTCGCCGGGCCGCGGATGGAGGGCCGCACCCTGCGGGCGGCGCTGGCGCCGTGGGCCGACGGCGTCAAGGTGCGCGGGCACACCCCCTTCGTCACGCCGTGGCGCACGATCCAGCTGGCCGACCGCGCCGAGGACCTGGCGCCCGCGCTGCTCGGCCTGAACCTCAATCCGCCCAACGCCCTGCCCAAGACGGACTGGATCCACCCGATGAAGTACGTGGGCATCTGGTGGGGCATGCACATCGGCGTCATGACCTGGAGCGCGGGACCGAGGCACGGAGCGACGACCGCCAATGCGAAGCGGTACATCGACTTCGCGGCGGCGAACGGGTTCGGCGGCGTGCTCGTCGAGGGATGGAACGTCGGCTGGGACGGCGACTGGATCGCGAACCGGAACGCGTTCTCGTTCACGCGGCCCTACCCCGACTACGACCTCGCGGCAGTCGCCGCGTACGCCCGGCAGAAGGGCGTGCGGCTCATCGTGCACAACGAGACGTCCGGGGGGATCGAGAACTACGAGCGCCAGCTGGACAGCGCGTTCGCGCTGTATCGGTCGTTGGGGGTGGACGCCGTCAAGACCGGCTACGTCACGGACACGACCGCGCAGGGCGACTCGCACTGGTCGCAGTTCATGGTGCGGCACTACCGCCGCGTGATCGAAACCGCGGCCCGGTACGGCATCATGCTCGACGTGCACGAGCCGATCCACGATACCGGCGAGCGCCGCACCTACCCGAACATGATGACCCGCGAGGGCGCCCGCGGTCAGGAGTACAACGCCTGGAGCGGCGACGGTGGCAACCCCCCGGAGCACGAGACAATCCTCTTCTTCACGCGGCTGCTGGCCGGGCCGCTGGACTTCACGCCGGGGATTTTCGACATTCTCGAGCGGAGCACGGGCCGGCCGCACACGCCGGAAGAGCCGCGCGTCCGGACGACGCTCGCCAAACAGCTCGCGCTCTACGTGGTGCTCTACTCTCCGCTGCAGATGGCGGCCGACCTGCCGGAGAACTACGCGGGTCAGCCCGCCTTCCAGTTCATCCGCGACGTCGCGGTCGACTGGGACACGACGGCGGTACTGAAGGGCAAGATCGGGGACTACGTGATCGTCGCCCGCAGGCAGCGCGGCTCCCCGGAGTGGTTCCTCGGCGCGATCACCGACGAGGAGCCGCGGTCGTTCGACGTGCCGCTGTCGTTCCTCACCCGAGGAACCCGCTACGTGGCCGAGATCTACGCCGACGGGCCCGGCGCGAACTGGCGGGACAACCCGTTCCCGGTCGCCATCAGCCGCCAGGACGTGAACGCGGGCTCCACCCTCCACATCGCGCTGGCACCGGGCGGCGGACAGGCCATCCGCATCCGGCCGGCGGGAGGACAGCCATGAAATCGCCGTGGCTGGCGCTGTCCGCAGTAGTGGCGGCTGGTGTCCTTACCGCAGAGAACGCAGAGAACAGCCTCTGTGGTCTCCGTGTTCTCTGTGGCGAGCACGTCGCCCCACCCCATGCTGCGGGCGTCACCACTGCGCCCCCGTGGACGCACGGTGCGGTGTGCTACGAGATCTTCGTGCGCTCCTTCTATGACAGCGATGGCGACGGGATCGGCGACCTCAACGGGCTCACGGCCAAGCTCGACTACATCAACGATGGGGATTCAACCTCCCAGCGCGACCTGGGTGCCTCCTGCATCTGGCTCATGCCGGTGGCCGCGTCCCCCAGCTACCACGGCTACGACGTCAGCGATTACTACCGCGTGGAGCCGGCGTACGGCACCAATGAGGACTTCAAGCGCTTCGTCGCGGAAGCCCATCGCCGCGGGATCTCCGTGCTGGTGGATATGGTGCTGAACCACACGTCCAGCGAGCACCCGTACTTCCAGGCGGCGCTGCGCGACACGACGTCGCCCTATCGCGCGTGGTACCGGTTCTCCCCGACCCCGCTGGGCAACGGCCCGTGGGGCCAGCCAGCCTGGCGCCGTTCCCCGGTGCGCGGCGAGTACTACTACGGCGTGTTCTCGCCCGACATGCCGGACCTCGACTACCACACCGCCGCCGTGCGGGAGGAAGCGAAGCAGATCGCCACGTACTGGCTGCGTGAGATGGGCGTGGACGGATTCCGCCTGGACGCGGTCCCGTACCTCGTGGAGGACGGGGACTGCCAGATGAGCTGCGCCGGCACGCACGCCTTCCTGCACGAGTACGCCGCGCACGTCGCGAGCGTGAGGCCCGACGCCTACACGGTGGGCGAGGCATGGGGCAATATCGCGGCGCTCCGCCCCTACTACCCCGACCAGCTCACCTCGTACTTCGCCTTCGAGCTGTCCGACTCGCTCCTGTCGGTGGTCCGCACCGGCTCCGCGGCCGGGCTGCTCCCCGGCTACCTCCGGCTGCAGGACACGCTGCCGGCGTACCGCTGGTCGCCGTTCCTGAGCAATCACGACGGGACCCGCACACTCACCGCACTCGGGGGGGACATCTCCCGCGCGCGGCTGGCGGCAACGCTGCTGCTCACGCTGCCCGGCCTGCCGTTCGTCTACTACGGCGAAGAGATCGGGATGACGGGGGGCAAGCCCGATCCGCGGCTCAGGACCCCGATGCAATGGGCCCCGCGTCCCGGCGGGGGCTTCACGTCCGGCACGCCGTGGGCGGGTCCCCAGCCTGACTCGCTCACCACCACGGTGGAGGCGCAGGACGCCGATGCCGGCTCGTTGCTCAACCTCTACCGCCGCCTGATCCACCTGCGCAGCGAGCACGAGGCCCTGGCGACGGGCAGGCTGGTGCCGCTCTCGACCGGCAGCTCGCAGGTCGCCGCCTACCTCCGCCGCGCGGGCGACCACAGCGTGCTCGTGGTCGCGAACCTCGGCCCCGAGCCGGCCTCCGGCGTCTCGGTCGGCTCGGCGGAGGGCGTGCTGCCGGCCGGCACGTACGCGCCGCGCAACTTGCTCGGCGGCCCGGACGGCGCGCCGCTCACCGTCGGCGAGGACGGGCGTATCCAGCGCTACGTGCCGGTTGCCGGCGAGATCAGTTCGAGGGAGAGTCTGGTGCTCGACCTCGTCCGGCAATAGCGCAGCCGGACGGAATCCGATACCCAGAGATCGCGGAGAACGCGGAGGAAGACAACGTCTTCAACGGCAGCAACAGCCGTCTCTGCGTGCTCAGCGTGCTCCGCGGTGCATCAGCGACGCACTGTGATACCGCAGAGATCGCGGAGAACACGGAGGAAGACAACGTCTTCAACGGCAGCAAGAGCCGTCTCTGCGTGTTCGGCGTGCTCCGCGGTGCATCAGCGACGGAGCACCATCGCGCCGTAGCCCGGGAGCGCGACGGTGTCGCCCCGCTGCACACGGTCCGACAGCAGATCCCGCGCGTCATTCACGTCGAAACCCGTGACGACGACGCGCACCTCGCGCGATCGGGGGTTCACGAGCACGATCCTGTTGCCCCGCCGATAGGCGATCACATCGTTGGGGGCGCTGGTCCCGACCGCACGGAGGTCGCCCGCGATGAACACCGGATCCGTGCGCGCCAGGTGCAGAACCCGCTGATAGAAGGCGCGCGCCGAGTCCGCGTGGGGCTGCGTCCACACGATCGAGTCCCGCACGAACAGGCCGAGCTGCTGCGGGCTCTCGACCTCCTGCCCGTTGTAGAGCAGCGGTCGGCCCGGCAGCAGCGCCATGGCGACGTACGCCGCGCGCGCGCCCGCGGCACCACCGAAGAGCGTGACCGGCGGCTTGTCCCACGCCGTCTCGTCGTGGTTCGTGGTGAAGCGCAGCCGCATGCCGCCGGGGGGCATCGCCCGCATGTCCACGAGCTCGCTCCGGACGAACGTGTCTGCCGGCGCGCCTGCCCACACCGCCTTGAGGCGGCGGTACGAGTCCCACGCGTACGTGAGATCGAAGCCGAGCCGGTGCATCTTGAGATCGCCCCATTCCGCGAGCAGCAGGATCGGCCGGGGGACGGCGGAGCGCAGCGCCGGCACGGCCTCGCGCCAGAAGTCGTCGGGGACGAAGCCGGCGACGTCCATCCGGAAGCCGTCGATGCCAAACGCCTCCAGCCAATAGCGCATGGCGGCGATCATCGCGCGGCGCAGCGCGGGATTCCGGTAGTCGAGCTGCGCGACGTCCGTCCAGTCGGTCAGCTTGCCCTGGTCGTCGCGCGGCACGGTCAACGCGCCGCGCTCGTCGCGGACGTAGAAGTCGGGATGCTCCCGGACCCAGACATTGTCCCACGAGGTGTGATTCGGCACCCAGCCGAGAATCAGCTTCATCCCACGGGCGTGCACGGCTTGGACGAGCGCCCGGAAGTCCGCGGCGGTGCCGTACGCGGAATCGACTGCGCGGTAGTCGCGCACCGAGTACGGCGACCCAAGCGGGCCCTTCCGGTTCACGACCCCGACCGGGAAGATCGGCATCAGCCACACGACGTTCGCGCCCGCCGTTTCGATGCGGTCCAGCCCCTGCGTCACGCCCCGGAAATCGCCCGTCGGCGAAAAGTCGCGAACAAACACCTCATAGAGCGCGCTGCGGGCGACCCACGACGTGTCCGGTGCCAGCGCGCCCGCGGACGCTTGGGCCGACGCTGGCCGGGTCGTGGGGTACCCGGCGACCAACCACACACACGCCGCCACTGCCGCGAGACCTTTGCGCATCTCGAGCCTCCTCCGCCCGTCGTTCTTGCGGTTTCGCCCGCGCTCGCCCTAATGTACCGGCGTTGCCGGTACCAAGGAACCGAACGATGCGCCTGATCCGCGCTGCACCCGTGCTCGCTCTCGGCCTGGCCCTGTCGGTGGCGGCGCGCCCCGCCGCGGGTCAGCGGCAGCGCCTTTCCATGGATCCCGGCTGGCGCTTCACCCTCGGCGACCAGGCCGGGGCCGAGCGGCCGACCTTCGACGACCGCGCGTGGCGGCGGCTGGACCTGCCGCACGACTGGAGCATCGAGGGGACGCCGCGTCAGGACGCCCCCGGCGGCGGGCGTGTGGGGTACTTCCCGTCAGGGATCGGGTGGTACCGCAAGGCGTTTCGCCTGCCCGCCGGCGCGCGCGGCCGCGAGGTGTGGCTCGCGTTCGACGGGATCTACATGAACAGCGACGCCTGGATCAACGGCGTCCACCTGGGCCGGCGGCCTTACGGGTACGTCAGCTTCGCGTACGACATCACCAATCACCTCGTGCCCGGTGTGAACGTGGTTGCCGTGCGCGTGGACAACTCGTTGCAGCCCAACTCCCGCTGGTACACGGGCAGCGGCATCTACCGCCACGTCTGGCTGACTCTCGTCGCTCCGCTTCACGTGGGCCACTGGGGCACGTACGTGACGACGCCCCGCGCGGATTCCGCCGGAGCGGAGGTCGTGGTCCGGACCCACGTCGAGAACCACCACACGACGCAACGCCGGGGTGTGCTCCGTTCCCTGGTCCTCGACGGTGCGGGCCGGGAGACCGCGCGGGCGGAGACGCCGTTCTCGCTGGCGGCCGGGCAGGCGGTCGACCTCGCGCAACGCCTTGAGGTCGAGGTGCCGCGGCTGTGGTCGGTCGAGGCGCCGAACCTGTACA
This sequence comes from uncultured Gemmatimonadales bacterium, assembly GCA_963771275.1. Classification (GTDB taxonomy): domain Bacteria; phylum Gemmatimonadota; class Gemmatimonadetes; order Gemmatimonadales; family GWC2-71-9; genus JAOTWJ01. The sequence continues at coordinate 1,599,603 of CAVYSW010000003.1, read as the reverse complement.
CGCTCCGCCAGGCGCTGCTGGCCGGCCGAAGCGTCACCGACACCACCGCCACGCCATTCGGGATTCGAACGATTGCCTACGACAAGGACCAGGGCTTCCTGCTGAACGGCGTGCGCGTCAAGATGAACGGCGTCAACCTCCATCACGACGCGGGAGCGGTGGGCGCCGCCGTGCCGGAGCCCGTGTGGCAGCGCCGGTTGGAGGTCCTCAAGGCCATGGGTGCGAACGCCGTCCGTACCGCGCACAACCCGCCCGCGCCCGAGTTCCTCGACCTGTGCGACCGCCTGGGCCTTCTCGTCATGGCGGAGGCGTTCGACGAGTGGACCGTGGGCAAGGTGACCGAGGGGTACCACAAGTACTTCACCGAATGGTCCGAGCGCGACGTCACGGATTTCGTCCACCGCGACCGGAACCACCCGTCGATCGTCCTCTGGAGCGCCGGCAACGAGATCGGCGAGCAGGACACGCCGGACGGCGTGGCGGTGTTGCGCCGGCTCGTCGACCTGTTCCACCGCGAGGATCCGACGCGACCGGTCACCACCGGCAACGACCACATCGCCGCCGACGGGGGTCGTGCCACGCTGCCGTTCCTGAACGCCCTGGACGTGGTGGGTTACAACTACGTGGACCGCTGGCACGAGCGCCGGGAGATCTTCGCCGAGCCGGATCGGCACGACCACCCCGACTGGAAGATGATCGGCACCGAGAGCGCGCCCGCCGTGAACGCGTTCGGCGGCCGGTACTCGCTGGGGAGCGACGCCTCGAAGGTGCAGCCCAACTACACCACGGGGATGATCCGCGCCGAGCGGCTCTGGAAATGGGTGGCGACGCACGACTACTTCGCGGGCGACTTCATGTGGACCGGGATCGACTACCTGGGCGAGACGTTCTGGCCCGGCGTGGGCGCCGGCTCCGGGGCGATTGACATCACCGGCCGCCCCAAGGACTCGTACTACCTGTATCAAAGTCAGTGGACAGGCCAGCCGGTGCTCCGCCTATTCCCGCACTGGAACTGGCCCGGGCGGGAGCGGCAACCGATTCCCGTGCTGGCGTACACCAACTGCAACAGCGTGGAGCTGTTCCTGAACGGCCGCTCCCTCGGCGAGAAGCGCCTCGAGTTCCCCGCGCAGGGTACCTCCGGCGGCTGGAACAGCTACGCGCTGCCCGTCGTCAATGCCACGACCGACGACCTGCACGTGAGCTGGGACGTGCCGTACGAGCCCGGCGTGCTCCGGGCTGTCGGCAAGCGGCGCGACGGCACGGTGGCCTGCGAGGCGGAGGTGCGGACCGCGGGCACACCGGCCGCGATCCGGCTCGCCGCGGACCGCGACACCATCACCGCCGATCCGGGCGACGTGGCGCACGTGACGTTCGAGATCGTCGACTCGGCCGGCACGGTGGTCCCAACCGCTGGGAACCTCGTGCGCTTCACGGTGAGCGGCGGCAGCATCCTGGCACTGGACAACGCCGACCTCAGGGATCACGACCCCTACCGCGCCGACCGCCGGCACGCGTTCAACGGCCGCGGGCTGGCGATTCTGCGCGCGGCGCTCCCCGGGCTGCTCCGCATCGCGGCCAGCGCGGACGGGCTCAGGACGGCGAGCCTGAGCGTGCTGGTCGTGCGGGGCGACGCGCCCGCGGCGATCCCGGCGGCACGGTGATCCGATGAAGCGGAGAGACTTCGTAGCGGGGATGACGGTCGCGGGTGCGGCAGTGGCGCTCCGCGCGCCGCGCCGGCCCGTGGGCTCGGCCCCGGAAAGCAGGCGCCGCGTATTCCGCCTTGACGACGGCTGGAGGTTCCTGCGTGACGATCCGGAGGGCGCGCAGAGCGCCGCGTTGGATGACGCGGCCTGGGAAGCGGCCACACTGCCGCACACGGCGCGCATCGAGGCGCTGGTGACCGGGCCGGCCGGATCGCCCGAGGCCCAGTGGCAGGGCGTCTGCTGGTATCGCCGCACGCTCGCCCTGGAGCCGGCGCCGGCCGGCGGGACGGTGCTGCTCCGCTTCGATGGCGCGATGAACGTGGCCGAGGTGTGGCTCGATGGCGAGCGCATCGGCGGCCACCTGGGCGGCTATCTCCCATTCGCGCTGGACCTGAGCCAGCATGTGACGCCCGGCAAGAAACACCTGCTGGCCGTGCGGCTCGACAATCGCGACAACCCCATCACCGGCCCCAAGCCGCTGGCCCAGCTCGACTTCAACATGTATCACGGGCTGTATCGGCCCGTCTACCTGATCACCAAGGACCGCCTGCACATCACCGATCCGCTGCTGGCCGGCCGGCCCGCGAGCGGCGGCGTATTCGTCACCTACCCGCGGGTCGCGCGCGATGCCGCCACTGTGCGGATCAAGACCCACGTGCGGAACGAGCACCTGGAGTCCCGCGGCCTCCGCGTGCGCGTCACGCTGCGCGCGCCCGACGGCACGGTGGTGACGTCAGCCATCTCCAAGCCGTTGACCCTCGCGTCCGGCGCCGATACGGAGGTGACGCAGGAGCTGGAGGTGACGTCGCCACAGCTGTGGAGTCCCGCGACCCCCAACCTCCATACGCTCGACAGCGAGGTCGTGAGCGACGCCGGCATCGTGGATGCCGAGACCGTGCGGATCGGCATCCGGCACATCGCCATCTCGCGCGACGGGTTCAGCATCAACGGCGAGCCGATGTTCCTGCGCGGCGCCAATCGGCACCAGGAGTATCCGTACATCGGCTACGCGTTGTCGGACGCGGCACAGTACCGCGACGCCCGGAAGATCAAGGAGGCCGGCTTCGACTACGTGCGGCTGTCGCACTACGCGCACGCGCCCGCGTTCATGGACGCCTGTGACGAGCTGGGCCTGGTGGTGATGAACTGCCTTCCCGGCTGGCAGTACTTCAACCCCGACCCCGCCTTCGCGGAGCTCCAGTACCGAAACTGCCGTGACCTCGTGCGCCGAGACCGCAATCATGCGTGCGTGATCCTCTGGGAGGTCTCGCTCAACGAGTCGGCCATGCCGCCGGCGTTCGTGGCCCAGACCCACGCCATCGCGCACGAGGAATACCCGGGTGACCAGTGCTTCACGGCCGGCTGGGTGCGCGGCTACGACGTCTTCATCGACGCGCGCCAGCACGGCGGCTGCCGTCACGAGACGGAGCAGGCGTGCCTCGTGAGCGAGTACGGCGACTGGGAGTACTACGCCATGAACGCCGGACTCGACCAGGGCGCCTGGCAGAACCTGACGCCGGCGGAGAGCAACAGCCGCCAGCTCCGCTGGCAGGGCGAGCGGGCGTTGCTGCAGCAGGCCACCAACTTCCAGGAGGCGCACAACGACAACCGCGCCACCATCGCGTTCGCCGACGGCCTCTGGGTGATGTACGACTACAACCGGGGCTACGCGCCGGACGTCGAGTCCTCGGGCTGCATGGACATCTTCCGGCTGCCCAAGCTCTCCTACCACTTCTTCCGCAGCCAGCGGTCCGCGGGCGAGCCCGTGGTCTTCATCGCCAGCGACTGGACGCCGGCCTCAGCCACCGACGTTCGCGTGTTCAGCAACTGCGAGGAGGTCGCCCTCCTGCTCAATGGCAACCTGGTCGCTCGCCAGAAACCCGACAGGGACCGCACGAGCACGCGGCTCGCGCACCCGCCGTTCACGTTTCACCTCGACGGCTTCCGGCCCGGCACCCTGGAGGCGGTGGGCTACATCGCGGGCCGGCGCGCGGCTACGCACGCGGTGCGCACGCCCGGAGCCGTCGATCGCCTGACGCTCGCCTTCGATCTCTTCGGCCGCCGGCCGGACCGCGAGCGCAAGGACCACGTCTTCTGCTACGCCGCGCTGTGCGACGCGAACGGGACGGTCGTACCGGACGCCTGGGAGAACGTGGCGTTCGGCGTCACGGGCGGCGCCACGCTCATCGGCGCCAATCCGTTCGCCAGTGACGCCGGCATCTCGACAATCCTGGTGGAGACCGCACCGCACACCTTCCCCGGCTTGGTGCACGCGTTGGCCGTCGTCCCGAGCGGCGGCTCGTCGCGGATTCTCGCCGCCTCGGCGGCGCTCGAAGGCCCGGAGCCCGCGCACGAGGTGCGCTACACCACCGACGGCAGCGACCCCGGGCCGGCTTCCCCCCGCTACGGCGGTCCCGTCGCCGCAAGCCCAGCGCTTCGAGCTGGGCTGTTGGTGCGCGGGCGAGTGGTAGCGTCGCTCGCCGCCGGCGCGCCGAAGTACCGCATTCCGGTCAGCGCGCCGCCGGACCGGCGCGGACCGTTCCGCCGGTAAGGCGCCATGGACAACATCACGGACGAGCCCTTCAGGGGCGCGATTGGCGACCTCCGGGCCTTTCAGCAACCGGGGCTCGAGACCTTCAGGCGCTACATCCGCGGCGATCTCCCGGGCCCGCCGGTATCGCGGCTGCTCGGCATGCGCCCGACGGAGGCGGGCCTCGGCAAGGCCACGTTCGCGATGCCGGTCACCCCCTGGCTGGAGGACGGCTTTGGGTTGTACTGGGGCGGCGTGTACGCCCTCTTTGCCGACGCGCCGCTGGCGTCCGCGATCTGGACCACGCTTCCTCCCGGGAAGGCGGTCGCGACCTCCGAGCTGAGCCTGTCGTTCGTCCGGCCGATGAGCCGCAAGACGAACAACATGGTCGGCCGTGCGGAAACGATCCACGCGGGAAGCCAGGTGGGGCTCTCCACGCTCCAGATCACCGATCAGGACGGCCGCATGCTCGCGTTCGGCAGCACCCGCTGCCTGATCACCGACGTACCCGTGGACCCGCGCGCGGAATATCCCGCGCCCGATCCCGGTCCCAGCAGCCCCCCAGATCCCTGGCGGCGGCCCGCGCCGGAGGACGGCTACTTCAGCCTCGCCGAAGTCTTGAATGGCATCCCCATCGAGCTGCAGCGGCTCACGACCGCCGGGAAGAAGATCTTCCCGGTGTGGCGCCTCACCGGATACCGCCCAACCAAGGTCGAGGACGGTCACGTCACGGCGGTCCTGCCGTCGTCCGGGTGGTTCTCGAATGGCGGGCCGTCGATCTACGGCGGGCTGCTGGCGTGGGCTGCCGAGTTCACGATGGGCGCGGCGGTGTACTCCACGCTCGGCGCCGGGGACGTGTTCGCCACCCTCGACATGCACATCCGCTTCACGCGGCCCGCGCTCATCAACGCGGGGGACCTCACGTTCACCGCCACTGTGCGCCACCGCGGCCGGCTGCTGCGCGTCAGCTCCTGCGATGTGGACAATGCCGAGGGCAAACGCGTCGCGATGGCCACTGCATCAGCGCTGGTGGTCGAGGGAGGTGTGCGCGAGCTGATGAAGGGGCGGCTGCCGGATGAGATCCTGGCGGAAGGGACTCCCGACGAGCCGAGCTGACGCGCCCGACTGGCCGGCGCCAGCGACTGCCGTCGCGCCGTGGCGGTGCTGTTGAACACAGGAGCGGACTCCACCAATCCGTTGCCGATCATGGCGACCAGCACCGGTGAATGCCCGTGGATGTCGATCATGGCAGGTCGAAGATCGTTCTCGCGAGTGAGCGCCGGAACCAGCCGGGTGAGGCGTCGTCGGCCCGTTGCGCACGTTCCGTAGACCGAGAGCGACATGCCTCTTTCCCGACCCGCGCACGAGCAGCCCAGCCGTCAGAACTCTCGTGGACGCATGTAAAGCACGCTTGACGACATGTGAAGCGTGCTGTACTTTATGCCCATGGGACTCACGGGCCACGTACACAACCACCTTCGCAGGTATCGCCTGACGGCGGACGGCATGACCCAGGCCGATTTGGCCGATCGGGTCGGTGTTACCCGCCAGACCATCCATTCCATCGAGACAGGTAAGTACAACCCCAGCATTGAGTTGGCCATCCGCTTGGCCCGGGCGCTGGGGCTTGCGGTGGAGGACCTCTTTCAGTTGGATGACCAGGAGGAACCCTCATGAGTGGATCCGGTGCCGGGACGGAACGCCGCAAGGGCATTTCCACGGCCACGCTGGTGGCGGGCCTGTTCGTGGTCGCCGGGGCGGTGTTGGCCGCCACCGTGGATATGGCCTTCCTGATGGTCTTCGGTGTCGGTGCCTTCGGGCCCGGCGCGCTCCGAGAAATGGGGATCCTGAAAGACCAGGACGAATTCCAGCGGGAAGCCTCCCGGGCGTCAGGCTACCGAGCCTACCTGGCGGCGGGCTTGTTCCTGAGCGTGTGGCTGGCCGTGGCGCAGCGGGGAACGGCGAACCTGGATTCCGAGCTTGCTCTGTCGATGGGCGGGCTCCTGATCCTGCTCGTCGTGGTGTGGCTCCTCAGCACGCTGCTCACCTACTGGGGCGCGCGGCGCGCGGTCTCCCGTGTTCTCCTGATATTCGGTTCGTTCTGGCTCGTCTTCACGGGCCTCTCGCACCTCACCCAGCCAGTGACGCTTCTTCTGGAAGCGCGTCTCGCCGTGCCCTTCTTCGTGTTGGCGTGGACCGCCCGGCGCTGGCCGCGCATCACCGGCGCTCTGCTCGTACTCGTGGCGCTCTACGTGTTCTTCGCCTTCGATTTGTACGAGTCCTTCACCACGCGGATGAACGCCTGGCCCGTGCTGCTGACCACGGTCCTGCCGCTCGGGGCGTGTGGGCTGACGCTGCTAGGGGCGGGGCGCGTGGACGCCGGGGAGGAAGCCGGCAGCCCAGCGCCGCAATCCACGCACCCGGGCTAGCGCGGCGTCCAACCCTGAGAGGAGGGAGACACATGGGCAAGTTCGACCGAGAATGGCGCGCGGCTACGCTCGGCGCGGCGTGCGTGCTTGCGGCTGCCTGCCAGAGCGACGAGCTGCTCGAGAGGAACGGCACGGCCGGTCTGAACGGAAGCTTCGAGATCACCGAGGCCGGGTATCCCGTCAACTGGGCGTTCTTCCCCAATCCGAAGGCTGACAGCACGCTCCAGGTCGTCCTGGATTCGGCCGAGGTCGTCGAAGGACACCACTCCCTCAAGCTCTTCGTGCGACCGAGTGAGAGGCTTCCGGCCCTCCGCAGCAGCCAGGTCGCGGTTCAGCCCGGGAAGAACTACCGGTTCAGCATGTCGTTCAGGAACGAAGGGTGCAATCTCAAGGTCAACCGGATCGTGCAGGACGCGTCCGGAATGACGGTGCGGCGACGAGATCTCATCATCGACACGTCCGTTTCCACCGCCGGCTGGGAAACGTTCGAGGAGACGCTGTCCGTCGCGCAAGACGAAGCCCAAGTGCTCCTGGTGATCATGATCGGCGGATCGGGGACGGTGTGGTTGGACGCCGTGAAGCTGGAGGGGATAGTGGGATGAACGTCTCATCTTCCGTCGAAATCCCCGTGATCGGCTACGGCACCTGTCGGCGTCTGGAGGCGGACGGCGGCTGTCGCCGCTCGCCCGCCAAATGCTCCTTGCCCGGTACCGCAAAGCCGCGAGACAACGGTGATGGCTCGCCGCCCTTAACGGGGGTCCCCGGCGCAGATATTGTGCATATGCACATAACAACATGTCGGGCCTGAAAGTGGTGCGGCTGGGCTCGATGAGCTGGAGGCGATGCGGCTCTGCGACGCGGACGGCCTGGAGCAAGAGGCGGCTGGACAACGGATGGGGGTCTCCCGGGGAACGGCGCAGCGGCTCCTCCAGTCCGGCCGCACCAAGCTGCTTCGCGCTTTCCTGGACTCTGCCGCCCTCGTAATCGAGCAAGGAGCCGATCAAGCGATTGTGCATACGCGCCGGCGAACGGCGGGCTTGACGCGCTGATCTCCGGCCATTGCCGCGACCTCCCCCTCGCCCTACCTTCTCCGGTCCCCTTCCCTGCCGGTATCCGCCATGTCCCGTCGCCTCGGCTCCCTGGCGCTGCTCCTGCTGGCCGGCCCCGCCGCCGCGCAGCAGTCCATCGACTCGGCGTACACCGCCGCCATCCGCTCGCTCACGCCCGCCGACTCGGTGTGGAAGTTCACCACCGAGCTGGTGGACTATCTGCCGGCCTCCGCCACGGTGCCGAGCCCCCTCAAGGTGCTGGGCTACGTGCCGGGAACGGTCGGGAAGCTGAGCCACGTGGCCGACATCAACCGTTATCTCAAGGCAGTCGCCGACGCGTCACCACGGGCCACGCTGTTCTCGCTGGGCATGAGTGATGAAGGACGCGAGATGATCGCGCTCGCCGTCTCGGACGAGGTGACCATCACCCGGCTCGACGAGTATCGCGGGATGCTCGCCCGGCTCGCCGATCCCCGCGACCTCACCCCGGCCGAGCGCGACCGACTCGTCAAGACGGCGAAGCCGATCTACTGGCTCACCGGCTCGATCCATTCGCCGGAGACCGGCAGCCCGGAAATGCTGATGGAGCTGGCCTATCGCCTGGCGGTGGACGAGTCGGAGCACGTGCGCGCCATCCGTGATCACGTCATCACGCTGATCACGCCGGTGCTGGAAGTGGACGGCCGCGACCGTGTGGTGGATGTGTACAACGAGACGAAGGCACTCAAGCTGCCGCGCGGCGCGGTGAACCTCATCTACTGGGGGAAATACACCGCCCACGACAACAACCGCGACGGCATGGTGCTGTCCCAGAAGCTCACGCAGAACTACATCCGCGGCTTTCTCCACTGGAAGCCGACCGTGAGCCACGACCTGCACGAGTCCGTGCCGTTCCTCTACACCAGCACGGGGACGGGGCCGTACAACGACGAGTTCGACCCGATCGTGGTGGACGAGTGGCACCAGCTCGCGTATCAGGAGATCAACGAGCTGACGCGCCGCGGGCTTCCCGGCGTCTGGACCCACGGCTTCTACGACGGCTGGGCGCCCAACTACGTGCTGGCGATCGCCAACCTGCACAACGGGCTCGGCAAGTTCTACGAGACCTACACGTCGATGGGCGCGGATTGCCACACCGTGAACCTGCAGGGTGGCCAGACGGGCAAGGAGTGGTACCGGCCGAACCCGCCGGTCAACGGCGTCCGGTGGTGCATCCGGTCGAACATCAACTATCAGGAATCGGGCGTGCTGGTGGCGCTCCGCTACGTCGCCGACAACCGCGAGACCTTCCTGGCGAACTTCGCCGCCAAGGCCGAGCGCATGGTGCGGCGGGGCAGGACGAGCGCCCCGTACGCCTACCTGATCCCGCGTGGCCAGCGCCACGCGGCGGAAGCCGCGGACCTGGTCAACCTGTTCCGCATGAACGGCGTCGAGATCCACGTCGCCGAGCGCGCCTTCACGCTCCGCAAGGACCCGAAGGCGGCGGCCGACACGTCCGCCAGGAACCGCATCACCGTGCGGTCGGGTGACTGGATCGTCCGCATGGACCAGCCCTACACGGCGACCGTCCGCACCGTGCTCGCCGTCCAGGACTACAAACCCGACTTCCCGCAGCCGTACGACGACACGGGATGGACGCTCGACGCGCTCCGGCACGTGGAGACGACGGCGCTGGCCGATTCGGCGGTCCTGGCGCAGCCCATGACCCCGCTGGCGAGCGACGCCGCCGTCGCGGGCGCGGTCGCGGGTGCCGGCTCCACGTACTTGGTGCGCCATCTCGGCGACTGGCGCTCCGCCATGCTGCCGTGGAAGGTCGCAAGCGCCAAGGTGGCCGTGGCCGACTCGGCCTTCAAGGTGGGCGCCCGCGACTTCCCGGCGGGCACGTTCATCGTGAGCGAGGTCCGGGGGGGGAGCGCCACCCGCGACGCCATCGTCGCGCTCGGGCTCGACGCTGCCGCCGTCTCCGCCGCGCCCGCGGTGTCCAGCCATCCCGTCACCCTGCCGCGCATCGCCCTGATGCACACCTGGCGCGAGACCCAGAACGAGGGATGGGTGCGCTTCGCGTTCGACCGCATGGGTCTTCCCTACACCTACATCTCTGACCAGGCGCTGCGCGCGCCCGGCGCGCTGGACCGGTTCGACGTGGTCGTCTTCCCGCACGTGGGCGGCCGCGGAGCGTCAATCTTGAACGGCGCGCCGATGGTGGGACCGCCAATCCCCTGGAAGAACACGCCGCAGACGCCCAATCTCGGGCGCATCGATCAGACCGACGACATGCGGCCGGGCATGGGCCTCGACGGCGCCGCCGCCCTCCGCCGGTTCGTCGAGCGGGGCGGCGTGTTGCTCGTCGAGGGGGCCTCGACACAGCTCCCGGTGGATCTGGGATTCACGCCGACCGTGAGCATCACCGAATCCCGCAGCCTGCGCACGCGCGGCGCGGTGTTCCGCGCCCAGGCGGTGGCGACGGGCAGCCCCATGCTCTACGGTTACGACCAGCGCACCTTCCCCGTGTACTTCAACGCCTCGCCGCTGATGACCGTGCAGCAGAAGGACACGAGCGTCACGGCGCGGGAGACCGAAGCGCAGATGGACCCGGCCGTGGTGGCCGAGATCGACCGGCTCCGCGCCCGCGTGATCCTCCAGTTCCATCAGCGCCAGGACTCGCTGCTCGTATCCGGGCTGTTGGTCGGTGGGAGCGATCTCGCCAAGCAGGCGGCGGTGATCGACGCGCCGCTGGGAAAGGGGCATGTGGTCTACTTCGCCATCCGGCCGTTCTGGCGGTGGGAGACCCAGGGGTCGTTCGCGCTGGCGTTGAACGCGATGGCCAACTGGAACGCACTGAGCGAGCATCCGTGATCCGCTTCGCCGACGTCTCCAAGACCTACCGCTCCGTCCTGACCCGCCGAGCGGTGCGGGCGGTGGACGGCTTCTCGCTCGACATCGCGGCCGGCGAGGTGCTGGGGATCGCCGGCCCGAACGGCGCGGGCAAGAGCACGCTGCTGGCGCTCACGTTGGGGTTCCTGCACCCCACCGCGGGAGCAGTGACGATCGACGGCCAGGCGCCCGCCGTCTTCGTCCGGCGCTACGGGATCGCCTACCTCTCGGAGCTGGTGAGCATCCCCACCTGGTGGACGGTGCAGGGCGCGCTGCGGCGCTACGCGGTGCTCACCGGTCTGTCCGGACAACCGGCCGTCGACCGGGTGGAGGCGGTCATCGACCGGCTTGGCATCGACGAGCAACGCCGCAAACCGGTGAAGCAGCTGTCCAAGGGCAACCTCCAGCGCCTGGGACTGGCGCAGGCTCTCCTGAGCGACTCACCCGTCGTGATCCTCGACGAGCCGACGCACGGTCTCGACCCGGTGTGGACCCAGCGGTTCCGCGACATCGTGGGCGAGCTGCGGCGCCCCGACCGCGCGGTTCTGATCGCCTCGCACAACCTCGATGAGCTGGAACGCGTCGCCGACCGGGTCGCGATTCTCGACCGCGGGCGGTTGACCCGCGTGGCCGACGCCTCGGCCGAGGAGGACGACGCCACGGCGCACTACCGGCTGGTTCTGGCAGCCGACCACGACGACGTCGGCGGCGCGTTCCCGCGCTGCGTCCGCACCCCCGGCGAGCGGCAGGTGGCGTACGATGTCTCCGGCTCGCTCGCCGAGCTGAACGAGGGGTTGGCCCGGATTCTCGGGCAGGGAGCGCAGGTGCGCGCCTTCTTTCCCGCGCGGAGCCGGCTCGAGGCCGCGTTCCGCGAGGCGGTGGGCGAGCCATGAGCGTCGTCCTCCGATATCTGCCGCGCTATCTCGCGGACCATCTCCTCACGCGCGGGGCCGCGATGCTCATCCTGGGCGCCGTGCTGTCGCTGCCCGTGCTGCTCGGCGCGGGCGGGCCCCGGACGGACCCGGAGGCGCTGCGCAGGCTCCTCGTGCAGGTCCTCGGGAACATCACAGTGTTCCTCACGCTGGTCGCGACCGCCGGCGTCGTGGGGGCGGACATCCGGCAGGGATACTACCGGTTCATCCTGTCCAAGCCCCTCTCCGCAGTCGCGTACTATGGCGTGGCATTCGGCGCGACGCTGGTGAGTTTCCTGGCGGTCCTGCTGGCGTTCACCGGCATCTTCGCCGTGGTGCGCGGGCCGATGTGGCCAGGTCTCCGTCCGTTCGCCGACTGGAGCATCACCTTCATGCTCCTCGGCAGCCTCGTCTTCGCTTGCTCACGGTTCTCCCGGCTCGATTGGCTGTTCGCCATGTTCGCGTTCATCCTGGGCGATCTGGTCCGCAGCCGCTGGCCGGCGAGCGACTCCATCGCGGGCGCGGTGCTCAACGTCCTCCTCCCACCAGGCCGACACGCGAGCTACTTCGCCGCCGGCGGCGCTCCGCTGTGGGGCCACGTTTCCTGGGCGCTCGGCTACGCCGCCGTGATGCTCGCGCTCGGACTCCTCACCGTGCGCCACCTGCCACCCGGCGAGCACGCATAGACTGAGAAGTGAACGGCGAGAGGGGCGGCCGAGGCCTGCTTCGGCAGGGTGCCTCGCGGCGCGTCACGCGCCCACCGAGGTGTCGACCGCCACGCCCGCGCGCAGCGTCTGGAGCACGACACACGCGCGCTCGGCGGTCGCGATGAGACGCTGGAGGTCTTCGGGCGGAGTACCTGCCGCGACTTCGAGGTGGACGCGGCAGTGCATCGCCTGAAACCCGACCGGCACGTCTCGCCCCATGCCGAGGGTACCCCGCACGTCGACCTCCCCCTCGACCTCCACCGACACCTGCTCGAGCACGATGCCATAGACGTTCGCCACCATGCGCAACGATGTGTCCAGGCAGGCCGCCAGGGCGGAGCACAGGATGTCTCCCGGAGTCGGCCCGTCCTGCGGGCCACCGAGCGCCCGGTGCACCGCGATCGGGGTCACCACGCCGTGGCCGGGAGCGGGCTCGACCTGTGAGTGAAACGGATCGCTGGGCGCGTTGCCCAGCGTGCGCGCATGGTCGACCACCAGAGCGGCGGACGGATCGTTGCGATACTGCGCGCGCAGCGGTCGCTGGCGCGCGCCGACGACGCTCGTCGTTGGGGACATGAAGCGGACTCCTTCGACCTGCGAGCCACGGGAGCGATGCGGGTCTGCTGACCGCGCCTGGAGTTGGATGCGTCCCGCGCATCATAACGGGATCGCGGCCGCACGAACAACCGCGCCGCGATGGTCTCAACGCCGAGACCGGCGACGCCGGAGGGCGCCGGGTCGGCCTGCCCCAGTCGGGCTGGCGAGGAGGCGGCGGCGCGTCGGAGCAGCAGGTCGCGCTCCGGGGCGTTCTTCGTGAGCGTCGCCGCCCGCTGGAACTCGGCGCGGGCCTCCTCGAATCGTGCCGAGCTTGAAGAGGAGGTCGCCCCGCACGCTGCGCAGCAGGCGGTAGTTCGTGAGAGAGGGCTCGGCGGCGAGCGGGTCCAGGATCTCGAGCCCCGCCGCCGGACCGAACGCCATCGCGTGCGCGACCGCGCGGTTCAGCTCCACCACGGGGGACGCTGTCCCGTGAGTTCTACGACCGGTTCGGCGATACGCTGGTCGACGAGCTGGGTGGCGACCAGGTTGGGCTTCGGTCGATTCCTGCTGGGCTAGTCACTGCCCCCCGTCTCCCTCGGGCCAGCTCCCGCCCAGCGCCTTATACAGCCGCACGGCGGCCACCAGCTCCTGAAGCTCCGCCTGGCTCTCGGCTAGCTGCGCGTCGAACAGGCTGCGCTGCGCGTCGAGCACCTCGAGGTAGTTCGAGACGCCGCTCTGGTAGCGGACCGTGGCGAGGTCGAGCGCGCGACGGAGCGCGGCGGCCTGCGTCGCCTGGGCCGCGAGCTGATCGCGCGCCGCCCGCACGCCGACCAGCGCATCACCCGCCTCCTGAAGCGCGGTCAGCACCGTCTGCTCGTAGGCCGCCCGCGCCTGGTCGGCCCGCGCCGCGGCCACCCGCTGCTGGCCGATGAGCCGCCCGCCGGTGAAGATCGGGAACGAGATCGCCCCGAGGATCTGATACACTCTGCTGCTCGACGCCGTGAGGTCGCCGGGCGTCGGGGACTGCGCGCCCCAGGACCCGGTGATGGAGAAGGCCGGAAGGCGCGCCGCCACCGCAACGCCCACGCGTGCCGCCGCCGCCGCATACTCCCGCTCGGCGGCCTGGACGTCGGGGCGCCGTTCGATCAGCGACACCGGCACCGAATCCGGTACTGCCACCGCCCGCGCCGCACGCGCCAGCGAGGCGCCGCGCGGGATGGGCGCCGGGCCTTCGCCCAGCAGGACATTGAGCGCGTGCTCCTGGAGCGCGCGCGCCTGCTCCACCTGGGCCAGACGCACCGCGGGAACCGCCACCTGCGCCTCGAACTGGCGCACGTCCAGCTCGGAGATGAGGCCGCGGCTGTAGCGCCGCCGCGCGAGGTCGAGCGTCGCCTGGCGCGAGGCGAGCGTCTGCTGTGCGGTCGCGCGCTCCTGATCCAGCTCCAGGAGCTGCAGGTAACCGCTCGCCACTTCGCTCACCAGCACGAGCGCGGCGGCGCGCTCGTTGGCCTCCTGGGACGCCAGGTCGGCGTTCGCGGCCCTGATCCGTGGGCCCCAGCCGAAGAAGTCCAGCTCCCAGGAGACATCCGCCGTGGCGCGCCAGGCCGTGTACGGCGGAATGGCGAGCGTGCCGAACGCCACCTTGCTGCGCGACACGCTCCCGTCGAGGGCCAAGCTGGGGAAGAGGCCGGAGCGCGCCACCCCCGCAGCAGCGCGGGACTCTCGGATGCGTGCCCGCTCCATCTCCAGGTCGCGGTTCTCCCGCAGCGCGCGCCGCGCCAGCGCCGTGAGCACCGTGTCCTGCAGCACGTCGAGCCACGCCAGGTCGGCCAGCGACTCGGCGGTGAGCGCGCGCGGTGGGAGCGGGCGGGTCGCACCTTCGGGAGGCAAGGTGTCGGCGGCGCGGGCCTGCTCCAGCGAGTCGAAGAACGCGCGCAGCGAGTCGGCACCGGGGGCGCCGGCTCGCGTCCCGGCGGGGACGACCGGCGCGGGGTGATACCCCGGGCCGCACCCGGCCAGGACCGGAACCGCGAGCGCCGCGGTCACGAGGAGGGAGACGCTGGACCTCATACACCCTCCTCGGTCGTCACGGACGCCCCGCGGGCACGATCCGCCAGCCCCTGGATGAGGTAGAAGAAGAGCGGGATGAAGATGATCGCGATCGCCGTCGCCACCACCATCCCCGAGAAGACCGTGGTGCCGATCGAGTGCCGGCTCATCGCCCCGGCGCCCGACGCGATCAGGAGCGGCGAGACGCCGAAGATGAACGCCAGCGACGTCATCAGGATCGGGCGCAACCGGTCGCGCGCCGCCTCTGTGGCCGCCTGGAGCAGCGGCACCCCCTGGGCGTGGAGCTTGTTGGCGAACTCCACGATGAGGATCGCGTTCTTGGCCGACAGCCCGACCACGGTGATCAGGCCCACCTGGACATAGACGTCGCTCGGCTGGCCGCGCAGCCACACGCCGAAGTACGCGCCGAGCACGCCGAACGGGATGCCGAGCAGCACCGCGAACGGCAGGGTCCAGCTCTCGTACTGGGCGGCGAGCACCAGAAAGACGATGATCAGCCCCAGCACCAGCACCACGTCCGCCGCGCCGCTGGAGGCGCGCTCCTGGTAGGACTGGCCGGAGTACGCCAGCGCCAGCCCGCTGGACGCGAAGCGGGGCGAGCGGACCAGCGTGTCGAGCTGTGTCATCAGCTCGCCGGTGCTCCGCCCGGGTTTCGGGGCGGCGGTGATGAGCGCCGAGGTGAAGCCGTTGAACCGGGAGAGCAGGGTTGGCGCCGCGCGGAACTCCGTGCGGGTGAGCGCGGAGACAGGGATCATCGCGCCGTTCGTCCCCCGCACATAGAGCCGGCCGATGTCCGCCGGCGTCTGGCGGAAGGGCGCCTGCGCCTCGGCCTGCACCCGATAGGTCTTTCCGTAGAGGTTGAAGTCATTGATGTAGAGGGTCGAGAGCAGGGCCTGGAGCGTGCCGAACAGGTCGCTCAGCCGGACGCCGCGGGCCAGGGCGGCGGCGCGGTCCACCTGCACGTAGAGCTGCGGCACACTGGCGCGGAAGTTCGCCTGCATCCCCGCGGCGGCGGGGAGCTGGTTCGCCGCCTGCACGAACGCCTGCACGTCACCCGCGAAGGCGCTGACCGGCCGGCCGGTCTTGTCCTGGAGGTTCGTCTCGACCCCCGCGGTGGCGCCGAGGCCGGGGATCTCGGGGAGATTGAAGGCGAAGGCCATCGCGTCTTTCATGGCGAACAGCCGGCCGCTGAGCCGCGCGGTGATCGCGTCCAGGGCCTCGCCCTTACCACGCTCGTCCCAGGGCTTGACCTGGGCGAAGATGACCGCGCTGTTGGTCTGGTTGGAGCGGCTCAGGATGTCGAGGCCGGCGAGGGCGACGATGTTCCGCACCGCCGGCTCCTGACGCAGGAAGCCTTCGACCCGTTCCACCACGGCTTCGGTGCGCTGCAACGACGCGCCGTCGGGGAGCTGGAGGGCGACCGCGAAGTACCCCTTGTCCTCGGTGGGGATGAACGACGAGGGGACGTGGCGCCAGAGCACGACCGCGAGGGCGATCACCACCGCGAAGGCGGCAAGCCCCGCACGCGGGTAGCTCAGCACGCGCTGGACGTTGCGCACGTACGTCCCGCGGCCCCGATCGAAGAGCCGATTGAACGCGCCAAACGGCCCGGTGGCGTGGGCCTCGCTGACGTCCTTGAGGAGCCACGCGCAGAGCGCGGGCGTCAACGTCAGGGCCACCAGTCCCGAGAGCACCACCGCAATCGCGATCGTGATGGCGAACTGGCGGAACAGCGCGCCGGTCACGCCGCCGGTGAAGGCGACGGGCACGAATACCGCGACCAGGGAGAGCACGATCGCCACGAGCGCCGGCGCAACCTGGCGGATCCCGCGGTCCGCGGCGACCCGAGCCGAAACCCGTTCGGTGGCCATGATCCGCTCGACGTTCTCGATCACGACGATGGCGTCGTCCACCACGATGCCGATCGCGAGCACCAGCGCGAACAGCGTGAGCACGTTGATCGAGAGCCCGAGCATCTTGAGCCCGAGGAACGTCCCGATCACGCTGACGGGCACGGCGAGCATCGGGATCAGGGTGGCGCGCCAGCTCTGGAGGAAGACGAACACCACCAGCGCCACGAGGAGCAGCGCCTCGGCGAGGGTCACCACCACCTCGTGGATCGAGGCGATCACGAACGGCGTCGTGTCGAACGGCACGTTGAGGGTGACGCCGGGCGGGAGGTTCTTGGAGAGCGCCGCCACGCGCTGCACGACGAGCGCCTGGGTGCGGAGCGCGTTGGCGCCGGGCCGCAGGAACAGGAGGCCGAGCGCCGTGGGCCGTCCGTTCAGGCGGCCGGCCTGGTTGTAGTCCTGTGACCCGAGCACCGCGCGTCCGATGTCGCGGATCCGGACCAGCGACCCGTTGGGCTCGGCGCGCACGATGATGTCGTTGAACTGGTCCGGGGTCTGGAGCCGCCCGATCGTGGTGACCGGGATCGTGAGCTGGGTGCCCTCCGGCGCCGGCTCGCGACCGAGGCGGCCGGCCGGGTTGGTGGCGTTCTGCTCCCGCACCGCGCTGGCGACGTCGCTCACCGTGGTGCCGAGCTGCGCCATCTTGTCCGGATCGAGCTGGATCAACATCGAGAACTGGAGCCCGCCGAACGTCTGGAAGTTGCCGAGGCCCGGCACGGTCTTGATCTCGTCCTCGACATACAGCTTCATGTAGTTGGTCAGATACGCGGCGTCGTACCGCGGGTCGGTCGAGGTGAGCGCCACCGCACCGAGGATGTCGGTGTTCGCCTTGACGATCGAGATCCCGTTCTGCCGCACGGCCGCCGGGAGCTGCGGGGAGGCGAGCTGCACCGCGTTCTGCACGTCCACCGCCGCGAGATCCTGGTCACGTCCCGTCTCGAAGTAGATCGACAGGATCATCGTCCCGTCGCTGGCGTTCGCGGACGTGTAGTACAACAGTCCCTGGAGGCCCGAGAGCTGCTGCTCGATCGGCGCGGCGACCGCCTCGGCGACGTCCTGCGCGGTGGCGCCGGGATAGACGGCGATCACCTGGATCGCCGGCGGCGTGATCTGCGGATACCGGGAGATGGGGAGCAGCCGGATGGCCAGGGCGCCCATCAGGGTGACGATGATCGAGACCACGCCGGCCAAAACCGGCCGCCGGATGAAGTAGTACGCGATCTCGCGCGCGCGGGACGGCTGCGTCATCGCGCCGCCCCGGCCCCCGGCGCGGGCGGGGCCGCCGAGCTGTCCGCCAGCGGCACCGGCTTCACCGGCCGGCCGGGCACCGCCTTTTGCAGACCGTCGACCACCACGCGGTCACCCGGCGCGAGTCCCTGCTCGATGATCCACGCTCCGTCCGACCACGGGCCGGTCTGCACGTCGCGGATCCGCACGGTGTCGCCGTCCGCGACGACGTAGACGAACTGGCGTCCGAGTCCCGTCTGGACCGCCCGTTGCGGGATGGCCATGGCGCTGTCCCGCTCGAAGCCCATGAGCCGCACCCGCACAAACTCCCCCGGCGTCAGCAGCCGGCCGGCGTTCTGAAAGACCGCCCGGAACTCCTGCGTGCCGGTCGCCGCGTTGAACGCCGGCGCCACGAAGTCGAGCCGGCCCACGCTCGGCAGGAGCGAGCCGTCCGGAAGCACCACGCGCACGGTGAGCCCGCCTCCCGGCTCGACCAGCGCGCGCCAGCGCGGATTCTCACGCCACTCGAGGAGCTGCTGCGACGACGGCTGGAAGGACACGTACACCGGGTCGAGCTGGTCGATCGTGGTGAGCAAGTCCGCCGGGCCGGTGACCCGCGCGCCGACCTCCAGCAGGGTCCGCCCGACGCGTCCCGCCATCCCCGCCTTGACGTCGGTATCCTCGAGGTCCTTGCGCGCCGCCTCGAGCGCCGCCTGGGCTGCCGAGTAGGCCGCTTGAGCGTTGTCCACGTCCTGCTGCGCGACGGCGTGCTGCGCCAGCAGCGGGGCGAGCCGTTCGTACGTCGCCTTCGCGTTCTGGAACCGCGCCAGCGCCCCGTCGTATGCCGCCTGGTACCGCACTTTGTCGAGCCGGTACAGGACCTGGCCCGGCCGGACGATCATCCCCTCCGTGAACGGCCGCTCGAGGATGACCCCGTCCACCCGCGAGCGCACTTCCACGCTGCGGTACGGCTGTGCCTGGCCGGGGAACTCGAACGTCTCCGGCACGGTTCGCGGCGCCATGGTCACCACCGATACCTCGGTCAGGGGAAACGCGAACCCAGCGCCCCCCTTGCCGCACGCGGCGGCGGCCAGCACCGACAACAGCGGTATCGCGGCCCACGACCGCGACAACATTCCCTGGGCGGTCACTTCTCCTCCACGGTACATTCGATGGACACACCTTGAACGCCGGAGAGCCGGAGCGGGTTCCCGTCTGTAACGATCCGGTGAATTAAGGGGCTGCCCGCTCGACCGGCGGCCTTGGCGGCTCCGACTGGGACTCCCGGTCGCCCCGTCAAAGTAGATAGGGGTGAGTGGACCGTCCAGGCAGGGTGGAGCAAGCGGCCGCCGGGACTCTTCCATCGATTCGTCCGGGATTGCCGGATCCCCCACGGATGCCTGGCTCGGCCCGACCTCCGACGAGCCGACCTGAGGCGCAGAGGGCACCGCCGAATGCACGCCGGGTGGGCGGCGTGTCCCCTCTAGCAACGGCGGCACCAGCGCAGTACCGTAAGGAGAATCCCGGTCACCAGCGAGCGTGCGATGTCGATTCTCCAGGTCCCAGCGGCCGGGCCCCGGCCTCGTGCCGTCTCACCTCCAGGATTGAGCACCGGGTGACGGACGCCCTCGAGCAGCTTGTCGCGGCCATCGCCGACCGCTACGTGGTCGAGCGCCGGCTTGGCGAAGGGGGGATGGCCATCGTCTACCTCGCGCGCGACGTGCGGCACGACCGGCGCGTCGCGCTCAAGGTGCTGCGCCCGGAGATCGGCGCCGTCCTGGGCGCCGAGCGGTTCCTGGCCGAGATCAAGGTCACCGCGAGCCTCCAGCATCCCAATGTCACCCCACTGTTCGACAGCGGCGAGGCGGGCGGGTTGCTGTTCTACGTGATGCCGTTCGTCGAGGGCGAATCGCTCCGCGACCGCCTCGCGCGCGACCGGCAGCTCCCGCTCGACGAGGCCCTCCACATCGCCCGCGAGATCGCCGACGCCCTGGGGTACGCCCACAGCCTCGGCGTCGTCCACCGCGACGTGAAGCCCGAGAACGTCCTGCTCGCCGGCGGGCACGCCCTCGTCGCGGACTTCGGCATCGCGCGCGCGGTGAGCGCCGCCGGCGGACCGAGGGTCACGGAAACCGGGCTGGCCATCGGGACACCGGCCTACATGAGCCCCGAGCAGGCGATGGCCGAGCCACAGCTCGACGGACGGAGCGATCAGTACAGCCTGGCGTGCGTCCTGTACGAGATGCTGGCCGGCGCGCCTCCGTACACGGGGCCGACCGCGCAGGCGATACTGGCGCGCCGGCTCGCGGACCCGATGCCCTCGCTGCGGGCGGTGCGCGATACCGTCCCGGATCTCGTGGAAGGCGCGATCCGGCGCGCCCTCGCCAGGGCGCCTGCTGACCGCTTCGCCACCGTGACCGCATTCGCTGACGCACTCAGCGCGCCAGCCACCGTGCAACCGAGGCCACGGTCCGTGGCGGTGTTGCCGTTCGTGAGCCTGAGCGCCGACCCGGAAAACGAGTACTTCGCCGACGGGATCACGGAGGACGTGATCGCCCAGCTCTCCAAGATCCGGGCGTTGAAGGTCATCTCCCGCACGTCGGTGATGCCGTTCAAGGGGCGGCAGCAGGGTCTGCGGGAGATCGCCGCCCGACTGCAGGTCGCGGCGCTGCTCGAGGGCAGCGTGCGCCGCGCGGGGGACCGGGTCCGGATCGTGGCGCAGCTGATCGACGCGGGGACGGACCAGCACCTCTGGGCAGAGACGTATGACCGCCAACTGACCGACATCTTCGCCATCCAGACGGAGGTGGCACTGCATATCGCCGGCGCGCTCAAGGCCGAACTGTCTCCCGACGAGAAAGCCCGCATGGGGAGGGAGCCAACCAGCGACCTGCGTGCGTACCAGCTCTATCTGCAAGGCCGAAACTGTTTCATCCGGTACACCGCGGACGCGGTTCGCCAGGCGATCAGGTACTTCGAGGAAGCGATCGAGCGCGATCCGCGGTATGCCTTGGCGCACGCCAGCGTGGGCTTGGCCTTCATGGAGCTCGGGGAAATCGGTGCGCTGCGCCCCGACGAGGCCTATCCGCGGGCTGCCAAAGCTGCGGCGCGCGCGCTCGCGCTCGACCCCGAGCTCGGAGAAGCACACTGCGTCGCGGGGTTTTGCAGGCTCGCGATCGACCTTGACTGGGCAGGCGCCGAGGAGGGGCTCAAGCGCGCACTCGAGCTGAGTCCGAGCAGCGCGGACACGTATGACCTGTACGGACGCCTGTGCTCGGCGCTGGAACGCTACGACGAGGCGATCGCGCTGCAGGAGCGCGCCCAGGAGCTCGACCCACTGGCACATCCGGCGGATGTCGCCACCTCGCTCCTGCGGGCCGGGCGGTACGACGAGGCACTGGAGGCCGCCCGCCGGGCCATCGCGCTCGGCCGCGACAGTGCGAGGGGCCATGCCACGCTTGGCTGGGCCTATTTCAAGTTGGACAGGATCGCCGAGGGTCTGGCGGCGCTCGAGCGGGCCGTGGCGCTCTCGCCGGGCGACTCCCTCTGGCTGGCCCAGCTCGGCGAGGCATACGCGCTGGCGGGAAACACCGACCGAGCTCGGGAGGTTCTCCGGGACCTCGAGGAGCAGTCGAGCAAGCGATACGTCGCGCCCAACCACCTGGCGTACGCGTACACGGGTCTTGGGGAACACGACCGCGCCATCGAGTGCCTGGAGCAAGCGTTCGAGCAGCACGCGGGTGCCGTGTACGGCATCCGGGGCTCGTTCCTGTTTGCGCCGCTGCGCTCGCACCCGCGCTTCGTGGCATTGCTGCGCAGGATGCACCTCGCCTGAGAAGGAGCCTTCAAGTGCGTGCCATGCTCGGTCTCGCCATCGTGGCTTGGCTCGCCGCCTCGTCCCCGGCGGCGCTCGCTCAGCCCGCGCCCGCCACGCGGGCCGTCTACCTCGACGACCGGGGCGTCGTACGGTGGCGGGACAACCGCGAGGAGGTCACCCTGTTCGGCGCGAACTACGTGCTGCCCACGGCCTCCGACTACCGCGCGGCCGGGTACCTCCATGCCGATCGCAAGCAGATGATCGATGAGGACATGGCGCAGTTCGCCCGCATGGGCTGGGACGGCCTGCGGCTCACCTTCTGGGGCGACTGGGAAGCGTCCGACAGCGCCGGCAACCTGATCGCCAACGATCACCTGGACCTGCAGGACTATCTCATCGCCCGCGCGCGGGCGCGCGGGATCTACCTGCTGTTCAGCCCCATCCAGCTCTACGGTGCGAACTGGCCGGACGCGCTCGAGGACACGACCGATCCGGGCTTCGGCCGCCACTTCGGCAAGGCGCGCATGGGCACCGATCCGGCCGCCATCGCAGCGCAGGTGAACTACCTCAAGCAGATCCTGGATCACGTGAATCCCTATACGGGGGTGGCGCTCAAGGACGAGCCGGCCATCCTGTTCATCGAGCTGGTGAACGAGCCGTGGCATCATCCGGAAGACCTCGAAGGCTCGATCCGCTACATCGACGCGCTCGCCGACGCGGTGCGCAGCACGGGGTGCACGAAGCTCGTCTTCCACAACGTGAGCCAGGACTTCCGGATCGGCGAAGCGATCCGGCGCTCACGGGCCCAGGGCGTCACGTTCGCCTGGTATCCCACCGGCCTCAACGCCGGTCACGAGCTGGAAGGCAACTACCTCCGGACGGTCGACGCCTTCCCCGACATGCTGCGCCCCGAGCTGGCCCGCATGCCGCGCATCGTCTACGAGTTCGACTCGCCGGACCTGCGCACCGGGTACATGTATCCCGCCATGGCTCGCACGTTCCGGGCGGTTGGCGCGCAGTTCGTCGCGATGTTCGCCTACGACATGCTGGCAACCGCCTCGCGGAACCTGGGCTGGCAGACCCATTACCTGAACCTGGTCTACACGCCGCGCAAGGCGATGAGCGCCGTCATCGCGGCCGAGGCGATGCGTCGCCTGCCCCGCATGCGCTCGTACGGACCCTATCCTGCGAATACGCGGTTCGGCGACTTCCACGTTTCCTACGACGGCGACGTGGGCGAGCTGGTGGCCCGCGACGCGTTCCTCTACGCGGGCTCCACGCGCTCCACGCCCCCGGACCCGGCCACGCTCACACGCATTGCCGGCTACGGCTCGTCGCCCGTCGTGACCTACGAAGGCGAGGGGATCTACTTCCTGGACCGGGTGCGACCCGGCGTCTGGCGGCTCGAGGTCTACCCGGACGCGGTACCCGTGCGCGATCCCTTCGAGCCCCCCAATCCTGACAAGATCGTGACGCGCGCGATCAGCCGCGCCTGGCCCATGACGCTGGTACTCCCGGACCTCGGGCCCGCATTCTCCGCGCAGCCGATCACGGCCGGCAACCCCAGGACGGAGCGGGCAGCAGCCGGCCGGTTCACCGTCACACCTGGGGTGTACGTGCTGAGCGCCGCCGGACCCGTGGACGTGGCCACGCTGCCGGCATACGTGGGTGGCTTGGGCTTTGGCGAGTACCATGCGCCTCCGCTCGATTCGCTGCCGCCGTCCGTCGAGTCCCTGGCCGCGCCCCAGTATCTTGGCGGAAAGGACGCCGAGATCGAGGCCCGCATCGTGGACACGACACCGCCCGACTCGGCGAAGCTCTTCATGAGGCCCGCGGCCGGCGGGTTCTACCGCGGCTTTGCCCTGCGGCCCGCTCGCGGCTACGTGTTCGCCGCGTCCGTTCCGGCAGCGGCGCTCCGCGAGGGGCCGTACCGGTACGTGATCACGCTGTTCCGCGGGGACTCCGCCATCACGTTCCCCGAGGGACTCCACCTGCAGCCCACCGACTGGGACTACTACGGCAGGGCCTCCTGGACGCTGGATGTGATCCGGCCCCACACGCCACTCGTGCTGTTCGAGCCCGCCGAGGACGCGGGGCGCCTGGCGTTCACCCGCATCGGCGACGCGGGACGCCGCGGGCTCTTCCGCCTGGGCTTCTCCGCCGCCACCGGCCGGTCGGTCTTCCACCTCGAATTGCCCGTGAGCGCGAGCGGCGAGGCGCTGCCCGACTACACGACTTCGCTCGTGATCAAGGACCGCGTCCAAGCCCGCGGGGAGGCGATCACAGGCGCCGACGAGCTGAGGGTGCGGCTCCGGGGCCTCGGACCTCGACAGGTGCTGCACGTCACGCTCGTGGAGGACGACGGCACCAGCTGGAGCACCGCGCTCACCGTGGACAGCACCTGGGGAGAGCGCTCGCTCCCCCTCACGGCCTTCGGAATTGCCCGGAGCGTCATGCTGCCGGAAGGCTTCCCCGGCGAGTGGAACTACTGGCTGGGACCCGCGGCGGGGCGCGGCGCCAGTGGAGACAGGCCACGGCTCGACCGGGTCGAGCGGCTCCAGCTTTCGCTGCGGGGCGTAACCGGCGTGTCGGTGACGCCGGGCAGCTACGGCGTCGAGGTCGAGGCGATCACGCTGGTCTTCACTCCGCCCGGCCGGACCGGAATGTAGACCGCCGGGCCAGCCACGCCCGCGCGGCACCGCGCCGCGGCACGAAACCGGCCCAACGAACCGGCGGCTACCACACCGTGGCCGTGCTGTTGACCTGGGTAGTCCCGATCTTGAAGTCGATGGTCTGACCTGCCGCGAGCAGGAGCCGCCCCGACCGGATCATCTGGGCCGGTGCCATCGCCTCGACCTCGATCGGGCCATTGCCCAGCATGCTCTGGGGGACCACGAAGTGACCGACCGTCCCCGGAGCCACCATGCCCATCCGGCGAGACGCCCCGGACGCGACGATGAAGATCTCCATGACCATGCCGTTGTTGTTGGTCACCTCGAGCCGCACCGCGGCAGCCGGCCTCGGTGCGCCGGCGGACGCCCCGCCGCGGTGCGCGCAGGCGGAACTCGTCAACAACAGCGCGGCGATCAGGAACCCCGATCCGCGATGCATAGCTCCCTCCCCCCGCCCGAGCCCCCCACTGCGTTCCATTGGCGGGCACGGCCGGCTCCTGCTAATGATGCAGGCCTGCGCTCGCGCGGGCCAGTGCGATGGGGCTGCGGCGGCTCGCCTTCAGCCCGTGCGCTGCGGGGGAACGTGTTGCGCGTCTCGTCGTCAGGCCGGCGGTGAGCAGGCGGCGGCCCGCCGCAGGAGGAGCTCGCGCTCGGGGGTGTTGCGCGTGAGCGCCGCCGCCCGCTCGAATGCCGTACGGGCCTCGTCGAACCGGCCGAGCTTGTAGAGGAAGTCGCCGCGCACGCTCGGGAGCAGGTGGTAGTGCTCCAGGGACGGCTCGGCCGTGAGAGGATCGAGGATCTCGAGCCCCGCCGCCGGCCCGAACGCCATCGCGTGCGCCACCGCCCGGTTCAGCTCCACGACCGGTGACGGCGCGAGCTGGCCGAGCGCATCGTACAGCGCGGTGATGCGGGTCCAGTCGGTTTCCTCCGGCGTGAGCGCCCGGGCGTGGCATGCCGCGATCTCGGCTTGCAGAGCATAGGGTCCGAGCGCGCCGCCCAGTGCCGCGACCCGCTCCAGCGCCGCGAGCCCGCGGCCGATCAGCAGCCGATCCCAGCGGCCGCGATCCTGGTCGAGCAGCAGGATCGGCTCCCCCGCCGGGCCGACCCGCGCCCGCAGTCGCGACGCCTGGATCTCCATCAGCGCCACCAGGCCGTGCACCTCCGGCTCCTCGGGCGCGAGCCCGGCCAGAATGCGACCGAGCCGGAGCGCGTCCTCGCACAGGACCGGTCGCACCCAGTCCTCGCCAGCGGTGGCCGAGTAGCCCTCGTTGAAGATCAGGTAGATGACCTCCAGCACCGACCCCAGCCGCGCGGCGCGCTCCGCCTCGCGCGGCACCTCGAACGGCACGCGCGCCTCGCGGAGCGTGCGCTTGGCCCGCACGATGCGCTGCTGGACCGTCGCCACCGGAACCAGGAAGGCCCGCGCGATCTCTTCCGTCGTGAGCCCGCCCAGCAGGCGGAGCGTGAGGGCCACGCGGGCCTCGGTGGCGAGCACCGGATGGCACGCCGTGAAGATGAGGCGCAGCAGATCGTCGCCGATGTCGTCGTCGATCGCGGCGGCGAAGTCTGGTACGTCGCGCTCCCGCGCCTCGAGCTCGCTCCCCAACTGCGCGTGCTTGCGCTCGAGCATCTTGTCGCGCCGGATCAGGTCGATCGCGCGGTGCTTGGCCGTCGCCATGAGCCAGCCTCCCGGATTGTCGGGGACGCCCGATTCAGGCCACCGCTCGAGCGCCGCGACGAGCGCGTCCTGGGCCAGGTCCTCGGCCAATCCCACGTCGCCTACTAGGCGGGCGAGCCCCGCGATCAGTCTGGCGGACTCGATCCGCCAGACCGCCTCGATCGCGCGGTGGGCCCCAGAGTCCACGCTACCGTCCGACCTCGGCCGAATGAGCCGGCATCGGTGTCATCTCGCGGATCTCCGTCTCGCCCTCCCAGCCCGGCCAGTGCCGCTGGTGTAGCTCCATGAAGCGCACTGCTCCCTCGATCATCTCCTGCTTTGAGGACACCTCGAACACGGCGTAGCCACCGACCACCTCCTTGGCCTCGGCGAACGGCCCGTCGGTCACCGTGATCTTCCCGCCGGAGAGCCGGACGCGTGCCCCGGCCGCCAGGGGAAAGAGGCCACCCGTCTCGATCAGGGTGCCGCGCTCCGCCGCTTCTTCCGCGAGCTTTGCGACCGCGTCCATCAGGGCCTGGGGCGGCGCGCCCACCCCCTCGAAGCCTTTGACCAGCGTCATGAACCGCATCGTCGTCTCCCTCTTCCGATGGTGGTGCGCAGCCAGCTCGGGACTGGGGTGCCGGCTGAGCTATCGTCTACCCTACGCGGCGATCGAAGCTCCTTGAGCCGAGAGCACCCGCTCCGGACGCGGAGAGGATTCGGCCCCGCGTAGCCATGCCCGCCGCCCTCGAACGATCGAGGCCAGCACGATCCCGACCACCAGCGGGAACATGGCCGGCGCCGCGCCGTGCATGGCGACCGTCACAAGGACGGCGCCGACCATGACGATCGCGAGACCGGCCGCGGCGAGCGGCGTGAGGCCCCGCTTGACGCGGAGCAGACCTGGGAGAACCAGGCCGAACGCGCCCAAGACTTCGGCCACAGCGATGAACCGCATGAAAGCGCCCGGGAGCTCCGTCTGCTGGGCCAGGACCTGGATCGGCATGCTGAGCTTCACCACACCGGCGAACAGAAACAGCGCCGCCAGTAGCCCCTGGGCGATCCACAGCAACACGTTGCCCGGTCTGATGTTCCGCCGCTCGCGGGAGGGGGTGATGGATGGCATGGTCGCGTCTCCTTCTCGGTTCGAGGTCCCGCCGGTGTCGGTTGATTACGACCTGGGTCCATCTCCGGCTCTACCAGGACGTCGAATGAGCCGTTCGAGAATCGACATGGGCTTGCGGGACCGACTGATAGGCGCTATACTGAACCATATGGTTCAGTATAAACCGGGGCTCGATACGGCGTTCGCGGCCCTGTCGGACGGTACGCGGCGCGGGGTCCTCGAGCGGCTGGGACGCGGGGACGCCTCAATCAGCGACCTCGCCGCGGACTTTCGGATGACCCTCACGGGCATGAAGAAGCACGTGCGGATCCTCGAAGGGGCGGGACTGGCCACGACGGAGAAGGTGGGCCGGGTGCGACATTGCCGGCTGGGCCCGGGCCGGCTGACGGACGAGACCGCCTGGATCGCGAAATACCAGCGGATGCTGGAAGCGCGCCTCGACCGGCTCGGCGAGTTCCTCGAGCGCACGAAAGGAAGCCATCCATGAGCACGCCCAGGAAGGAGCCCGCCGGCACTTCGCAGCTGACCACGCCGAGCGATCGCGAGATTCGCATCGAGCGCGTGTTTGACGCGCCCCGCGAGCGGGTATGGCGGGCGTTCACCGACCCCGACCTGATCGCGCAGTGGTGGGGGCGCGGCAACAAGCTCGTGATCGAGCGGATGGAGGTCGCGCGCGGCGGTCACTGGCGTTTCGTCGAGCACGGTCCGGACGGCGTCCACGGCTTCGAGGGGCGCTACCGCGAGGTGACGCCGCCTACGCGCATCGTGCAGACCTTCGAGTGGGACGGCATGCCGGGCCACGTGGTGGTCGAGACCGTGACGCTCGAGGACCTCGGCGACGGCCGCACGAAGGTCGTCAACACGTCGCTATTCCACACCACCGAAGAGCGCGATGGCATGCTGAAGTCCGGCATGGAGCAGGGCCTCAGCCAGAGCTACGCCGCCCTCGACCGAGTGCTGGGGCAGCTCGGTTGACGGTAGCGAACATGCAGCGAGGGCCGGTGCCGGACTACCGGCCCTCGTAGGCGTCCTCAAGGCCCTCGATGTCGAGCTTGGTCATCTGGAGCATGGCCTGCATGACGCGCTTCGCCTTGGCGGCATCCTTGTCGCCCAGGTACTTGCCCAGCACCGACGGGACGATCTGCCACGACACCCCGAACTGGTCCGTGAGCCAGCCACACGGTCCCTGCTTTCCGCCGGCGGAGAGCTTCTCCCAGAAGTCGTCCACTTCCGCCTGCGTCTCGCAATTCACGAAGAGGGATATCCCCTCCGCGAACTTGAACGACGGGCCGCCGTTCAGCGCGAAGAAATCCTGCCCGGCGAGCTGGAAGGTCACGGACATGACCGACCCCTTCGGTCCGGGCCCGCCCTCGCCGTAGCGCGTCGTGCTCACGATCTTCGAGTTCTTGAACAGCGACGTATAGAGCTTGGCCGCCTCTTCCGCCTGGTCATTGAACGTCAGGAATGTCGTGATCTTCTGCATGCGGAATGCTCCTCGGTGGTCACGTGGAACGAAAACGGCCGATTCACGCTCAGCGGCGGCTGGGGGATGGCGTTACCGCTGCTTCGCGATCCGGGCCCGCTGGCTCTCTTCCTGCTTGCGGAGCTCGGCCGTAAACGCGGGACCGAAGTCCTCGGCCTCGAACACCTGCCGAATCTCCAGCACGACCCCGTCCCCGAACGGGGCGCGCTTCATCCACGCGATCGCCTCTTCCTTCGACTTCACCTGGATCAGCCAGAAGCCGGCGATCATCTCCTTGGACTCGGTGAAGGGCCCGTCGATCACCGTGGTCTTCCCGCCCGAGAACTTGAGGCGCGCCCCCTTCGAGCTGGCGTGCAGCCCTTCGCCCGCCAGCATCACGCCGGCTTTCACCATCTCCTCGTTGAACTTCCCCATCTCGGCCAGAATCTTGGCGTCCGGCAGGACGCCGGCCTCGGATTCCTGGTTGGCGGGGACCATCACCATGAACCGCATCGTCGTGTCTCCTCGTGGTTTAGGGTGCGGAGCCGGGCTATGGCTGGGTCCCGGCTGAATCATCCTCTACCCTGGACGTCGAACGAGGCTCCCCGGAATCGACATCGACCCGCCGGGTCGGCGGAATCCCGACTGCGGCATACCCTACTTCTGGTAGCAATTGCGCCACCGCGGTCACTCCGTAGCTTGGGTGCGGGAGGACTACGTGCCCCGGGTTCGTTCCCGTGGGAGGTCCTATGCGGTTCCGCCTCACGCTGTCGGTCGTTCTCGGTTCCCTCGTGGTTCCCGCGACCTCCGCCGCCCAATGGGATTCCACGACCGCCCTCCTGCTCGCCCGCGCGGATACGGGGGCTGCGCTCGCGCACCTGCGCCAGCAAGCACAGGTCACGGACAGGCCGGAATCTTGGTGCGCATTGGCCGAGTTGCTTACCTCGACTGCCACGATGCACCAGTCGACCTGGCGGATCCGCTATGAAGCGTACGAGGCGTTCGCCCGCGGACTCCCCGGGGGCGATGTCCAATGTCTGTACGCCTACGTACTACTAAAGGAGAAACAGGGAACCCGCGTAGATGCGATACGCATGCTCAATCGGGTGGAGGGGCTCCTGGTTGCGGACAGCGCCGAGGCGACGCCGGCGTTCCGCGCGGAGGTGCTGTACCGTAGAGCACTGCTGATGGACGACTGGTTGCGGAACTTCGACTATCTCGTCCAGTTCCCGGGGACGTTGCCGGTCAGCACCCCCGACTGCAGCATCGTGTACGGCTATTTCTGTGAGAACTTCAGGCGACCGTGGCTCTTCAATGAGCGGTTCCTGCACGCGCCGAGCCTGGCCTCGGTGATCGCCGATGAGCGACGCGCCGTCGTGCAACTGCTGGACTCGGCGCTACGCCTCGACCCCTTGCACGCCGATGCGGAGCGGCTGCGGCTGCGGCGCGCGCTCGTGGAGAATGATTGGCACGTGTTCGCGACGCTGGCGGGCCGTTGGGCCCAACTCGACCCAGCGGCGGTGGCGCCGTGGCTCGCCGTGCTGGCGGCCCAGGTGCACGACACCGCGTACCGAGAAGCCGGCCAGACCCTCGCCGCCATCGACTCGCTGATCCCGGACTCGCTCCGGCCCGTCTTCGAGCGCCTCGCTGTCATCAGCCGGAACGTCGATCTGGCGCGCGCCGAGGAGGTGTGGGAATTGTCGGACCCGTTGTACCTGACGCCGGAAAACGAACGGCGGGTGCAATTGTACGCGCGGCTGGCCCTAGCCGACATCATGTTCACGGACCCGACGGAGGGCATCGCGGGGCGGGACACCGACCCGGGGAAGTTGCTGCTCCGGTACGGCTGGCCGGTACACATCTGGGAGGTAGTGCGCGACATGAGCAAGGAGCTGGTGGGTACTCAATACACCACTGCCCAGGGTGGTGGCCGTTGGACGTTCTTCAACTACGGCCTGGAGGTGCCGAGCTTCGTGTTCGAGCGGAACCTCTCAGAGCGCGAGTTCGAATACAAGCGGTTCACCCTGACTGAGCAGCTGGACAGCGGGCTGGCCCGGGTGCTGCCGTCGAGCTATGACAACCCCTATCGGGCGGGATCGTTGAGCGCACTCGTGACGCGGTTCCCGCGTCCGGGCCGCCCAGTGCTGGAGGTGCATGCGCGGTTTGGCTGGGAGCCGGCGCTGCCGGAAACCGACCGTGTGGATGTGGGGGTGTTCGTCCACGAGCGTGTGCAGGGACGCCTCGTGAATCGGGGAACCACGACGCGGCAGGGGCGGGGATCGGTCACCTATGAGGCCACGCTGCCAGTGGTGACTGGCCCGCTGCAGGTGGCCGTCGAGGGAATGGCTGAGGGAGCGAGGACTGCCGCGCAACTCCGCGCGAAGCTCGACGTGGAGTCGCCGGAGGGGTTGGTGCTGTCAGATCTGTTGCTGGCGGATCTGGTGGGTGACGCCGGAGAGGTGAACCAGCGGGCCGACGTGCGGCTGGTCGGTCGCGCGGACACGCTCCCGCAGCCGGAGTCCGACCTCACGATTTACTGGGAGACGTATGGGCTCACCGTCGCCGCCGACTCCATGGCGCGCTACACGGTGACCGTGCGGCTGTCGGAGACGGCGGGCGGGCGGACCCCCGGCGGAGAACTAGTGCGCGTTCTGGGACGCGTTGCCGGGCTCCGAGGTGAGACGGGGAGCATCACGTGGCAGCGCCAGCGGCAGTTGGGAGCCGGAGGGTATGCCGCCGATGTCATGACGCTGCGGCTGCCCAAGGGCACAGGCAGCTATCGGCTGGTCGTGACCGTCCAGGATGACGTGGCGGGGACCAGCGCCACGAGTGAGCGGGGGCTCACCTTGACGCGAGGAGCCGAATGATGTCTCGCACCGTTGCGTTGCGGCGCGCCCCGATTGGCGCCGCCGCGGCAATTGCCATCTTCGCCGCCTGCGGATCCCCCACCGAGGTTCCGGGCCTGTTCATTCGAGTAGGCGGAGAATACGAGGTGGTGGCTGTGTTCACGACCACCTACGACTGTGATCCCCTCGATCCGCTCCCACGCGACATCCTGGTGTGCGGCTCGGAGACCGGGGTCGTGACGACACAGGTCGATACCCTCCGGGCTCAGTTTGCGATCGACGACTTCTGCGACGTCGAAGGTTGCCTGAATTCCTACGGGGTGGGGCGATTCTCGGGTAGCGCGAGCGCCACGTGGTCGAGCTATGACCTCCGGCCGGATCTCGATTCGACGGTCCATGAGTACCCCGACCTCACGGTGCAGATCACACCATATGTGATTGACTGCTCCGCTGACGATCGGCGCCGGAACGGCGGAGAGCCTCTCTGTGTGGGGCACGAGCAGGAGACGATCGTGGTCGTGTGGGTCGGGCTCGAACCTCTCGGTGTATACCTCGGACAGGGCCTTCCGGAGGGCGACCAGGTCGCCGGGACCTTCAGCAACCTCGCCGGCACGATGCAGCCGCGATTCTCCTTTGGCACCACCTGGACGCTGCGCTGAGACACGCGGTCTGCCCCGCTGCCAGCAGACCGCGCTCTCCTCGGCCCGCGCCTGACAAGCCCGGCGATGACCAGACACGACAGGGCCCGGAATGCTCGAAACCGTGAAGACGTTCCTCGCAGGGGCCGGAGCCGTAACCCTCGTCATTGTCGCTCTGGCCGCTCTCACACTCGTCGTCTACGGCGCCATGCGGCGCATCGCGCCCCTGTTGCGCTACCTCCCGCTCGGCGCGCGCGTCCGGTTCCGCTCCGACCCGATCCCGCCCGAATGGAATGCCATCGTCGCGCGCAACGTGGCCCTGGCCGAGCGTCTCCCGTCCGCAGACCGGGAACGGTTGCTCCGGCTCGTGCAGGTGTTTCTCGACGAGGAGCCGATGGAGGGGTGTAACGGGATCGTGCTCACCGAGGAGATGCGCGTGACGATCGCGGCCCAGGCGTGCCTGCTCCTGCTGAAGCTCAGGTATCCGCGCTACCCCAGGCTGAAACACATCCTCGTCTACCCCGGGACGTTCGTCCCTCACCGCGTCGAGGCCCCTGGGCCCACCGGTGCCGTCTACCAGCCGCCGGTCCCGGAACTGGGTGAGGCTTGGGCATCGGGGACCGTCATCCTGTCATGGCCCAGCAGCCTCTCGGGCAGTCGCAACCGGAGCGACGCCCACAATGTCGTGCTCCACGAGTTCGCGCACGTGCTCGACCACGAGGACGGAGTGGCAAACGGCGTGCCCCTGCTCGAGCCGCCGTCCTCGTACCGCGTCTGGGGATACGTGATGGGGAGCTACTTCCGGCGTTACCAGCAACTCATCGATCAGGCCGCCGAGACCACGCTGGACCCGTACGGCGCCACCAATCGCGCCGAGTTCTTCGCCGTGGCCACCGAGGCGTTCTTCGAGCAGCCGCGCCGGCTGCTCAGGGAGGCGCCCGAGGTGTACGAGGAGTTGCGGAAGTTCTATCACCAGGATCCGGCCGCGCTGACCGGGGACGGCCAGTCCTCGTGAGACTTACCCCCCGTGCGCATCGAGCCACGACAACAACTGGCGGATGCTCCCGGTCGCGAGAGCCACGCTCGTATCCGCCGCGCCGTAATAGAGATTGAGCGTGTCGCCGTCCGCGTCGATGGTGTAGCCGCACGGGAAGGCGACGTTGGCCACGTCGCCCTCGCGCTCGTACGCGGCTTCCGGCCCGAAGATCCAGGCATCGCCGCGCAGGAGGCACTGGTCTGGCCGGTCCAGGTCGAGCAGGGCGGCGCCGAGGCGATAGATGCTGCCGGACGCGGTCTGGCGGACGCCGTGGTACAGCATCAGCCATCCACGGGCCGTCTCGATGAGCGGGGGCGACAGCCCCACCTTGTTCGCGTCCCACCAGCCGCCCCGACGCGCCTGCAGCACAGGGCGGTGTCCGCCCCAATTGCGCAGATCCGGCGAGAACGACAGCCAGATGTCGCCGCGCCCATACGTCATCGGGCGGTGCAGCAGCGCGAAGTTCCCGTCCACGCGACGCGGGAGCAGGGCCGCGTCCTTGTCCTCCGGCTGCAGCGCCAATCCCAGGCGCTCGAAGCTTCGGAAGTCCTCGGTCAGCGCCAGGGCGACGCCCGGTCCGCCTTTGCCGAAGGCGGTGTACGCGATCGCGTACCTGCCCAGCTCCTCGATCCACGTGATCCGCGGGTCCTCGATCCCCCAGAGCTCCTCGGGGTGGCGCTCCGGATCGGGCGAGAGGGTCGGCTCCGCGTCGATGACCCATCCGTCGACCCCGTTGGCAGACCGCGCCGCGCACAGGTGTGAGAGACCACTGCGATCCTCGACGCGACACAGCAGCAACGTCGTGCCGTCAGGGAGCCGCGTGGCGCCGGCGTTGAACACCGTATGCATGGCGTACGGCCAGTCGGCCGCGGTGAGGATGGGGTTGCTCGCGTGCCGGTGCAGCAGCACGTCGTAGTGTCTCGCCACGGTCATGGACTGGCGTCTCCGGGTACGGAATGAGGCTCGTCGGCCCCGTCGGTCGACCGCATGGCTACCAGCGCGAGCAGGAAGGACAGCGTGGATTCCCCGCCCTGGTTCTCGTTCGGCCGGTCGGCGTGCAGCCCGTCGCGGCACCCGCCGGTGGATGCGTCGTAGAGCGAGTGGTGCAGGTGGTTCTGCCCCAGAAACCAGCTGAACGCGCGTCGCGCATGCTCAGTCCAGCTGCGGGCGCCGGTCACCCGGTGCGCTACAAGGCAGGCCGAGACCATCGCGCACGCCTCCACCGGCTGGTGATCGAACGCGGCCACGGGCACGCCCCGCTCCACGCCGGTGTTGGATCCGACCGGCGCGAAGTAGCCGTCCGGCGAGCGCTGGATGGCGACCAGCCAGTCGAGCGCCTGCGTCCCTGCGGCCACCATCCCGGGATCGTCCATCCGCGTGCCCGACACGAGCAGCGCTTGCGGCAGGCGGGCGTTGCAGTAGGTGACGCGGTTCTCGAACCATGGCCAATCCGGTCCGGCCGTCCGGCGGAACAGGCCGAGCAGCCGCTCGGCAAGCGCGCCCCGGATCGCCTGCACGCCGCGGTCGCCCTGGAATGCGCCGAGGTACTCCTCCACTCCGAGGAGCGCATACGCCCAGGCGCGCGGGCTCGAGAACGCCGGCACGGCCGGAAGCGCGGCGTGGAACAGGTCGGCGGCCAGGCTCCGCCGTCCGGGATCGCCGAGGCGGCCGACCACGGCGCCCAGCGCCCAGGCCGCACGCCCGTGGCTGTCCTCCGACCCGGCCGTCTCGGTCCACCGCCGCTCGTACGACATGAAGTTCCTGAAGCGTCCGGCGCTCCGGTCGAGCGCGTGGCTCACGAAGGCCAGATAGCGCGATGCCAGAGCACGGACGGTCGGGCCCTCATCGGTGCCGGCGTCCTCGATGAGCGTCATCAGGAGCAGGGCCCGCGCGTTGTCGTCGAGGCAGTAGCCGTCATCGTAGCGCGGGACGCTGTAGACGGCGTGTTGCAGCAGGCCGGTATCGTCGGTGAGGAGGCGGAGGTGCGCGAGATTCAGCTCCGGCAACCCCGCCGGCCGCTCTGCGAGGGTCCTCGCCCGGAAGGAAGTCCGGAGCCGGGCGGCGTGCTCCACCCGCGCCTGCTCGAAGCTCGCCACGTAGCGCCGAGCCACCGCGGGCCATTGCATGCTCCGGCCGTGCGTGGCGGCGCGCTGGCCCAGCGCGAGCCGCTCCGCGTCGTCGGCCAGAAGGTCGCTCACCGCGCGCGCGATCGCAGCCGCATCCCGCCACGGAACCAGGATCCCCCGCCGATCGGCCAGCAACTCGCGCGCGTACACGTAGGGCGTCGAGATCACGGCCTTGCCGGACCCCACGGCGTAGGCCAGCGTGCCCGACGTACTCTGCTCCGGCTGGAGCGATGGCGTGACGTAGACGTCGGCGGCGGCGAGAAACTCGGTGAGCTCGTCGTGGCTCACGAAGCGGTTGTGGAAGATCACATTGGCGTCCACGCCGAGCCGCAGCGCCCGGGCTTCCAGCATGACCCGGTAGCTCTCGCCGTGGCGTTCCCGGACGTGGGGATGCGTGGCACCAAGAACGATATAGACCGCGTCCGGGAAGCGCGCGAGGATCGTGGGCAGGGCATCGATGACGTACTCGATCCCCTTGTCCGGCGAGAGGAGCCCGAACGTCAAGAGCACGGCCTTGCCCTCGACGCCGAGCCGATCCTTGCTGGCGCTCGCGGACGGGACGCTCGGGATGCCGTGCGGGATCAGGTCGATCTTCCCTTCCGGGACGCCGTGGACCTGCTGCAGCAGCACCGCGCCCTGTGCGCTCATCACGACGAGCCGCTCCGACAGTCGCGTGAGTTCGTTCATCACGCGGCGTTGCTGGGGGTCGGGCGCGGCCAGGATGGTGTGCAGCGTCGTCACGACCGGCATGCGCAGCTCGTGCAGCAACGTGAGGACATGCGCACCGGCTTTGCCCCCGAAAATGCCGTACTCGTGCTGGACGGCGACGACATCGACGCTGTTGACGTTGAGGAAGTCGGCGGCCCGTTGGTACCCGGCGACTTCGTTCTCGGCGATCTCGAAGCGCACCCGCGGCGGGTACGCGTACCGGGCGCCGCCGTCGTTCATGGCGAGCACGAAGCAGTCGATCGCCGGAAGCTCAGCAACGATCGCGTCACTCAAGTCGGCCGTGAACGTGGCAATGCCGCACTGGCGCGGCAGGTAGTTGCCCACCATCGCGACGCGGCGGATTGCGCGCGCGCTCACGACGGGTGACGGGACGAGGCGAGAACGACGGAGTGGCGACCCACTATGACACCATCATCTGAGAAGTATACACGGGGCGGGGACGACCTGGCACACTCGCGCTGAGGCGGACGAAGACCCAACCGCCGGAGCAGGATATCTCCACCCTCGCTGCACGCCACACGCTACACGCTCTTACTCTCCCATCACCACCGCCACCACCTCCCGCGCCCGCCGGCGGTTGTCGAGGTTGATCACCACCACCTGCTGCCACGTGCCCAGGGCCAGCCGGCCCTCCACGACCGGGATCGTGAGGCAGGTCTTGAGCAGCGCCGAGCGGACGTGCGAGAAACCGTTGCCGTCCCCCCAGCGGGCGTTGTGCGCGTAGTCGTCGTTCGCGGCGGCGATCCGGTCCAGGGCCCGCCGCAAGTCCTGGAGGGCCCCGGACTCGTACTCGATGGTCGTGACCGCCCCGGTTGACCCCGTGAGCTGCACCGTCACCACCCCGATCCGGACCCCCGCCTCGGCGACGGCGCCTGCGAGATCAGGCGTGATATCCCGGTGCCCGAACTCCGCGTCCAGGGTCCACGTCCAGTGTCTGGCTGACGCTTTCCAGGTCACGTTGTCACCACCCCGCTCCGGTGTCATGAAAAGTGGACGGATTGGCCCCGGCGGAGTTTACTGAACCGGTTGCCTGACAATAGGTTAGCATGTGGCACGCATCTCGCTAGTACCGTAGAGCGGTGAACTGGG
Organism: uncultured Gemmatimonadales bacterium; assembly: GCA_963771275.1. GTDB lineage: Bacteria > Gemmatimonadota > Gemmatimonadetes > Gemmatimonadales > GWC2-71-9 > JAOTWJ01. The sequence goes on along the minus strand of CAVYSW010000003.1, from coordinate 1,562,458 downwards.
ACTGCCTTCCTTGGACAGGCGGCCCATCCCGAGATACCGGGAGGATGTATGCGATCGGTCCTATTGGCGGCATTGGCCCTGACAGCCGCTGCCGCGACGAGCTCGGCGGCGCAGGCCCAGGGCCGTGACGACCCGGGGATTCGGGTCTGGCTCAACCGCAGCGACGTGATGCGCGCCGACAAGATCCGCGCGTACGTGCGCACGCAGGACGACGGCTATGTGGTGGTACTGCATGTCGAGCCGTCCGGCCGCGTGCGCGTGCTCTTCCCCCTCGATCCAACTGACGACGATTACGTTCGCGGCGGGCGGGACTACGAGATTCGCGGGCGCGGAGATCGCGAAGCCTTCGCGGTCTACCAGACGGACGGGAGCGGGTACGTGTACGCGGCGGTCTCGCGCGATCCGTTCCAGTTTGACGGCCTGGTGCTGAACGGCCATTGGGACTACCGCGCGCCGGATTTTGCCGTGGGGGACGACCCGGAGGCCGACCTCACCGCGCTCGTCCAGAAGCTCGCGGGCGGGACGTTCGAGTATGACGTAACGCGCTACGACGTCGGGTACGACGCGGCGGCGAACCTGTCGCTGTACGATCCCTACTACGGCGGTCACGCCTGGTACGGCCACTCCGCGTTCAGCATCAACTTCGGGCTCGGCATCGGGCCGGCCGCGTTCTGGTACGACCCCTGGTGGGATCCGTGGTACAATCCGTGGTATGACCCGTGGTTCGGGTGGCCGGGCTACTGGCCCGGTTGGAGCTACGGGGGCTGGTACGGTCCGCACTACCCCTACACACGCTCCGTGTATTACGGGCCCGGGTACGGCCCTGGGTACTACGGGGGCGGGGGACACGGCAGCGGGCGCTACACGTTCAAGTCGCCAGACGACCGCTGGGGCTTGCAGCCACGGGCCGTGGGCCCGCGGCAGCGGACGCCGGCCGCTCGAGCCGTGTTGGCGAGTGGCACCACCGGCGTGCTGTGGAACGGTGACTTCGGGCGGCGCACCGTGACGAATACCCGGACATCCGTCGGGGACCGGTCGGCAGCGATCGGCCGCCGGGTGGCGCCACAGCCCGTTCGAGGCGGTTCCTCCGGGGCTGAGGTGGTGGGTCCGGGTCGTCGGGTCGCACCGCAGGGGACGCAGGCACCCACGCGGGACGGCGCCACCGGCGCCACGGCCGCGGGTCCGGGCCGGCGCGTTGCGCCGGCGCAGCCGCAGCGACCGAGTGGTGACGGCTCCACGAATCTCGGCAGGATCGGGCCGACCCGGCGCGCGGCACCGGCGCCGCAATCGGGATCGCGCACCCCCGACCAGCCAGCGGCGCGCCCGGCCCCGCGCGGCCTCCGCATCGCGAACGACGCGCCTGAGCCGCGCTCGACGGCGCGTGCGCCGGTGTCCGGCCCGGAGCGGCGCACGATGCAGCCGGCCGAGCGTTCGGGTGTCCAACCGGTGGGCCCCGGCAGTCAGCGCGCGCCGACCAGGAGCGCGGCCCCATCCAGCGGCCGATCGACGAGCAGCGGCACGCCGTCCCTCTCGCGGCGCAGTGGTCCCGCGCCGCGCACGGCGTCCCCGCCGCGGGCTTCGCCGGCGCCGCGGACCTCGGCTCCCCGGGCTTCGCCGCCCGCCCGCTCGGCTCCTCCGGCGCGGTCGAGTCCACCGAGTCGCGGTGGTGGCCGCCGACACTAGCGGCATCGGGGCCACAAGGGGAAACGGGCGTCCGGCGCAAACCGGGCGCCCGTTCCGCGTGATGCCGGCGCGCCGCTTGCGCCGGCCCGACCCCAGCGGCAATCATTCGCGCCCCATCTCGGGAGTCGTCGCCGCGCAGTGAGTCCCGCACTCTTTGCCCTCGTCAGCGCCATCGTCGGGTTCGGCGCCCTGCTGCAGGGCACGATCGGTTTCGGCCTGGGGGTCTTCGCCGTCCCGCTGCTGCTGCTGATCCGCCCCGAGCTGGTGCCCGGTCCGTTGCTGCTGTCCTCCATTCCGTTGACGATCCTGATGGCCCACCGGGAGCGCGCATCGGTGACCTGGGGGGATCTCAAGTGGGCGCTCGTGGGCCGCATCGCCGGCATCGCGGCCGCCGCGGTGATCATCGCCGTCGTTCCGGCCGATCCACTCGCCATCGCCTCCGGCGGCTTCGTGCTGTTGGCAGTCGCCCTGAGCGCGACCGGCCGGCGTGTCCCCGCGGTGCCGGGGACGCTCGTCACCGCCGGAGCGCTTTCCGGCGTGCTCGGCACGACCGTCTCGATCGGCGGCCCGCCGATGGCGTTGCTGTATCAGTACGAATCGGGGCCGACCATTCGCGCCACGCTGGCCGCGTTCTTCCTGGTGGGGGTGTCGCTGTCCCTGATCGCCCTGCACTTCGTCGGGCGTTTCGGAGGGGTGGAGATCCTCGCCGCCGTGACGCTGCTCCCCGGCGTCTTCGTCGGCTTCTGGCTTTCGCGCCACACGGCGCGCTGGCTCGACCGCGGCTACACGCGACCCGTCATCCTCACGCTGTCGGCGCTGATCAGCGTGCTGGTGATCCTGCGCCGGCTGCTGTAGCCAGCGCTCCGGGCCGGCATTCGGGCACCGCATGAACCGCAGAGATCGCAGAGGACGCGGAGGAGAAGTAGCTGATGCGCGTCCCTAACAGGCACCAGGTCGTCTCTGCGCGCTCCGCGGGCTCTGCGGTGGCCGAGGTTCGGGCGCTGACGCAGCCCCGGTCTTGCCGAGAGCGCACCCAGGTCGATGACCTTCTCAGCCGCAACCTCAATGTCCTGAGCCCATGACTACAGCGCAGACGACGCATCGAAGCCTCAACCGTCGCGACGCCCGCCGAGATCCGCGCGCAGTTCCCCGCCCTGGAGCGCGTCCACCGGGGTCAGCGGGTAGCCTACTTCGACGGGCCGGGCGGCACGCAGGTGCCGCGCGCCGTCGGCGACGCGCTGCTCGACTACCTCTATCACCACAACGCGAACACGCACTGGGCCTACCCGACGAGCGCGGAGACCGACGCCGCGCTCGCGCACGCGCGCGCGGTGTTCGCCGCGTTCCTGCACGCGACCCCCGAGGAGATCGCGTTCGGCAGCAACATGACCACGCTAACGATGCACCTCGCGCGGGCGCTCGGCCGCGCCTGGGGGCCGGGGGACGAGGTGATCGTCACCGAGCTGGACCACCACGCGAACGTGGCCCCGTGGACCGCCGTCGCGCAGGAGCGGGGCATCACGATCCGCACGGTGCGGATGCGCGTCGAGGATGGGCAGCTCGACCCGGCCGACCTCGAGCGCGCCTGCTCCGCGCGCACGCGCCTGCTCGCGATCGGCGCGGCTTCCAATGCCCTGGGCACGATCAACGACGTGGCGGCGGCGGCGCGGCTCGCCCGGGCGGCCGGCGCGCTGGTGTTTGTGGACGGCGTGCACTACGCGCCGCACGTCCTGCCCGACGTGCCGGCGCTCGACTGCGACTTCTTCGCGTGCTCCGCCTACAAGTTCTACGGCCCGCACGTGGGCGTGCTCTTCGGCCGGCGCGCGCTGCTGGCCGCGACCGACTTCCCCAGGCTGATTCCCGCCCCGGACGAGCCGCCGGAGAACGTCGAGACCGGCACGATCAACCACGAGGGTATCGTGGGTGCCGCGGCGGCCGTCGAGTGGCTCGGCTCCCTCGCGGGCGCGGGCGCGCTGCGGCCCCGTCTCGCGGCCGTGTTCGCCGAGCTGCATGCCCGCGGGCGCGACCTGCTCGCGGCGCTGTGGAACGGATTGGGTGGCATCCCGGGTGTCCGGCTGTTCGGGTCGCCTCCCGGCGCGGCGCGCACGCCGACCGTCGGCTGGGTGGTGCGCGGCGTGCCGTCCCGCGAGGTCGCGCGCCGGCTGGCGGATCGCGCGGTGTTCGTGTCGCACGGCGACTTCTACGCGCACACCGTGGTCGAGCGGCTCGCCCTGCAGCCCGAAGGCCTCGTGCGCGCCGGGTCGGCCTGCTACACCACGCGCGAGGAGGTGGACCGGCTCGTCGCGGGCGTTCGCGCCATCGCGGCGGCGGGGTAGCACGCGTCGCGTTCGAGCGCTCTTGCCCCTTCAGCCCGAGGATCGCACATGACCGAGACTTTGACGCAGACGTACAAAACCCACCGGCGCTTCGTGCCCGGGTACCACTTCGTCACCTCCCTGTGCCTCCTGCTGTATCTCGGCTGGACCGCCGCACAGCTCGTACGGCATCCGGCGGTGGGCAGCGCGGTCACCTTTCTGTTCGCCGTCGGTGTCGGCCTGTTGTTCCTCTACGCGCGGCAGTTCCCCGTGGCGGTGCAGGACCGCGTGATCCGTCTCGAGGAGCGGCTGCGGCTCGCCCGGCTCCTGCCGCCGGATTTGCAGGGCCGGATCGACGACCTGACTCCCGATCAGCTGGTGGGTCTGCGGTTCGCCGCGGACGCGGAGGTCGTGGCGCTGGTGCGCAAGGTGTTGGCCGAGGACATCCGGGACCGCGAGGCGATCAAGCGGCTGATCACGTCCTGGCGGCCGGACCTGCTGCGCGCGTGACGGACGGCGGCCGCCGGATCGGCGAGGTGCTCGCGCGGCGGGGGGTGGGCGCGCTGTTCACCCTGTGCGGCGGGCACATCGCGCCGATCCTGGTGGGCGCCAAGGAGCGGGGCCTGCGGGTCGTGGACGTGCGGGACGAGGCCACCGCCGTCTTCGCCGCCGACGCCACCGCCCGCCTGTCGGGCGCGCCCGGGGTCGCCGCGGTGACCGCGGGTCCCGGCGTGACGAACGCCCTCACGGCCCTCGAGAACGCGCGGCTGGCGCAGTCGCCCGTCGTGCTGCTCGGCGGCGCCGCGCCGACGGTGCTCCGCGGGCGCGGCGCGCTGCAGGACATCGACCACCTGCCCGTGGTCCGGCCGTACGTGAAGTGGGCCGCCTCCGCCCGGCGGCTGCGTGACCTGGTCCCGTTGCTCGAGACCGCGCTCGCCGAGGCGGCGCACGGCGTGCCGGGTCCGGTGTTCCTCGAGTGCCCCGTGGATCTGCTGTACGACGAGGCCATCGTGCGGAGCTGGTACGACGCGGGCACCACCGCACCCCGCTCGTTCCGCGCGCGGCTCGAGCGCTGGTATCTGCGTCGTCACCTGGACCGCATGTTCGCCGGAGGCGGCACAGCGGCGGCCGGTTCCGGGTCGGCCGCGCGTGACCGATCACGCGACCTCGATCCGCGCCGCGTGCGGGGCGCGGCGGAGCTGCTCGGTCGCGCCGAGCGACCCGTCCTGCTGGTCGGCAGCCAGGCCATGATCCACGCGGGCGCCGCCGACGAGCTCGCCCGCGCCGTCACCGCGCTCGGCATTCCGGTCTATCTCTCCGGCATGGCGCGCGGGCTCCTGCCGCGGGCGCATCCGCTGCTGCTGCGTCACGCGCGCACGGCGGCGTTGCGCGAGGCCGACGTCGTCGTGCTCGCCGGGGCGCCATGCGATTTCCGGCTCGACTATGGGCGCCAGATTCCGCGGTCGGCGCGCGTCATCGCCGCCAATCTCAGTCGGGCCGAGGCGCGCCTCAACCGCCGCCCCGCGATTGCCGCCGTGGGAGACGTCGCCGGATTTCTCGCGGCCCTCGCGGCCGCCCGCCCTCCTTCCCCCGCGTGGGACGCGTGGCGCGCCGGCCTGCGCGCCCGGGATGCCGCCCGCGAGGAGGATATCCGCCGGCGCGCCGCCGTCCCCGGCACGTTCGTCAACCCGCTCGCCGTGTGTCAGGCGGTCGAGGCGGCGGCCGAGGACGACAGCGTGTTCGTGCTCGACGGCGGCGATTTCGCGGCCACCGCGTCCTACATCCTCACGCCGCGCGGCCCGCTGCGGCACCTCGATCCTGGGGTGTTCGGCACGCTCGGCGTGGGCGCCGGGTTCGCGCTCGGCGCCAAGCTTCACCGTCCCGAGGCGGAGGTCTGGATCATCTACGGCGACGGCGCCGCGGCGTACAGTCTCGCGGAGTTCGACACGTTCGTCCGCCACGGACTCCCCGTCATCGGTGTCGTGGGGAACGACGCCGGTTGGACCCAGATCGCGCGCGAGCAGCGGGAGCTGTTGGGCGACGACGTCGGCACGGTGCTGCGGCGCACGGACTACGACGTCGTGGCGCGCGGCTACGGAGGGGCCGGGTTCCGCGTCGCACGGCCCGCGGAGCTCGCGCCGGCGCTCGCCCAAGCCAAGGCCGCGGCGCGCGCGGGCACGCCGGCGCTGGTCAACGTGCTGATCGACCCCACCGACTTCCGGAAGGGCTCCGTCTCGCTGTGACGCCGGGCCGCGCGGTCACCACGCCTGGGCGATTCCCCGGGTGACGTGGTCGGCGATCGCCATGATCGTGATCATCGGGTTCACGCCGGTCGACGTCGGGCACGCGCTGCCGTCGGCGACGTAGAGGCCCCGCACTTCGAACGACTCGCCGGTCTCGCCGACCGCGCCGCGCTCCGGGTCGCGACCGATCGCCGCGCTCGCCATCTGATGGAACGAGATGTACGACATCCGGCACCTGCGGTAGCCCACGGCGTCGGCCCCGGCCATCATGTCGTCCAGCCAGCGGCGCTGCCCCGGCCGCGCCCGCACCGGCGGTGTCTGCAGCGTGATCAGCTCGGTGGCGCCGGCGGCGGCGAGCACGTCCGCGGCGGCCCGGATCGCGCGCCGCATGTGCTGCACGTCGTAGCGCGACGGCTCGTAGTGGACGCGCGTCCGCCCCTGCCGGCTCACCGCCACGCGGCCGGTGTCCCGATCGCGCAGCAGGATGCCGACGACGCTCATGTACCCCAGCCGGGCCACGTCCTCCCGCAGCTGGCGGGCGCTCTCCCAGCCGAACGCGCTCGCCGGCAGCGCGAAGTGGAGCGGGCCCGTCTCGAACCGCGCGCCGTAGCCCCGGCCGTCCATGTCGGCGATGTGACTGGTGTAGCGCGTCTGCAGGCTGCCGGACCACGGATCCACGCGATCGGGGAAGACGCCGAGCACGGCGGTCACGGGATGGAGGTGCAGGTTGCGCCCGATGTGCGGGTTGCGGAGGCCCGACCGCGCGAGCAGCGCCGGAGTGGCGATCGCTCCGGCCGCGGCGATCACAACGCGCGCCCGCACGCCGACGCGGTGCACGCGGCCGTCCGCGCCCCGCGCGCTTCCCTCCACACCAACGGCGCGCCCCCGCTCGACGATGACCCGCGTGACGTCGCACTGCGGGATCAGCCGGGTGCCGGCCGCCGTCGCGTCGGCGAGATAGGTGCGGTCGGTGGAATTCTTGGCGCCGTGCCGGCAGCCGTACCCGCAGTAGCCGCACTCGAGGCCCTCGCGGCACCCGGTCACGTTGCGCGGAATCGGGTGCACGTCCCAGCCGAGCGCCGTGAGCCCCCGCTCGAGCAGCTGGTCCCGGCGGCCCGGCGTCGTCCACGTGGTCCCGACGTGGCCGCGCGCCATGACGCGGTCGAGCGACGCCCCGAAGGCCGCGCTCGTGAACAGCCCGAGTCCCGCGCGCTCGTCCCACTCGGCGCGAATCGCGTCCGGCAACGCGAAGCTGGTGGTCCAGTTGATCGCCGTCCCGCCGCCCACGCAGCTCCCCGCCAGGATCGGCATCGAGCCGCTGTGCGTCATCAGCATCCCGCGCTCGAAGAACAGCTCGCTCAGCATGTCGCCTTCGACCTGCGTCAGGTCGCGCGACCCCGCATTGGGGCCTTTCTCGAGCACGACCACGTCGCGCCCGGCCGCGGCGAGCACGCCGGCCGCGACGCCGCCGCCGGCGCCCGACCCGACGACGACCACTTCGCAGTCGAGCGTCGTGTCACGGTCGATGGCGAGCGCCGGAAGCCGTTCCACCGCCACCGCGGGCTGCGGCAGCGGTCCCGGGTACCCGGTCGCGGCCCAGACCGGATGCCGCACCCCGTCCGTCGGCCAGCAGAAGTAGGCCACGTGGCACAGGCGCTTGAGCGCCTGAAAGCCGGCCCGCTTGAGCGCGATCGGCGACGTGGCCCAGCTGCGGAGCAACGCCTCGCGGGTCACCGGCTCCATGTCGGCGAACGACCGGAACCCGAATCCAGCCGCGAGGTTGGCGGTGGGCGAACCGAGCACGGAGACGAGCAGGCGCAGCCGCGCGACGTCCGAGGGATTCGTCAGGCCGGCGATCAGGCGCAGCACGCGATCGGGCGTGCCGGCCCGCACGGCGCCGGTGGCGAAGTAGTCGCCCGGGTCCGGGTCGCGCGTGAGTGACGGGAGCAGCGTATCGGCGACGGCGGCAAGCACGGCGCGTTGTCGCGGGGAGAACGCAGCGAGGGACACGGAGGGCCGATCCGGAGCGGGTACGGTGGGGAAGTTATCCCGTCGGGCGGAGCGGCGGCGAGGGTGGTGGGGAGCGAACCGGTCGGGATCCGGTCACGCGCCGTTGTGCCACTCCCGCGCGCGCCCCGCGTGCAGGGCGACCCGCTCTTCGAGTCGCGCCATCCGGTGCTCGTCCCATCGCGCATGCCGCCGCGCGAGCGCCGCATTCTCGCGCACCAGCTCGGGCCGCTCCATGCCGACCACGACCACGCTCACGGGCAGCGACCAGACGTAATCCAGACAGTCCGCCATCGAGCAGCGTCCGGCGCGAGGCAGCGTGCCGTCGGCCGACGCTTTCATGGCGATCACGCCGATGCCGCGCGCGACGAGCCCGGGGAGAACCTGCCGCTGGAAGCCCCGCCGGTGAGCGTCGAGCGGGTTGAGCGGCAGCTGCATCACGTCGAACCGCGCGCCGCGGTCCCAGTGCTCCAGCGCCCGCAGGTGCGCGGCGGGCGTAGCGTGCCCCGTCACGCCCAGCAGCCGTACCAGCCCGCGTCGCCTCGCCTCCAGGAGGTACTCCATCGCGCCGCCCGGGCCGAACGCGCGATCCACGTCCGCGACGCTTCGCACCGCGTGGAGCTGCCAGAGATCGAGGTAGTCGGTGCGCAGCCGCGCGAGGCTGTCGTCCAGGTGACGCCGCGCGCCGTCCGCGCTGCGCTCCGCGGGGGAGAACGTCTTGCTCGCGAGGAACACGTCGCCGCGTTGGCCCTGGAGCGCGGCGCCCAACCAGCGCTCGGAGCGCCCGCCCTGGTAGCTCTCGGCCGTGTCGAAGAACCGGATGCCCTCGGCGAGCGCCGTGTCCACCAGCCGCCGCGCGGCGCCCGCGGAGTCCGCCAGGCCCGCGTGATGGCCGCCGAGTCCGAGCATCGTCACGGCAACGCCGGCGTCGCCGAGCGGGCGCAGCGGAATCGCCCCGGCCCCACGCGTGCCGCGCAGGCCGTCACCCGCGAGACCGATGCCCACACCGGCCAGCGCCCCAGCGAACTCGCGTCGATCCATCACCACGCCACCTTGCCGGAGTACCCTTCAACGTAGCATCCTTTCGGGACACGCGGACAGTCGGCGGATCATGCCGGACACGAAGCCTTCGGTGGTCGTGCTGTACAATCACGTGGATGAGGACGAGTACGAGAAGCTGCGGGATCTCGACCCCGCGACGCTCCCGTTCGAGCCCGAGTACGACATCCACGTCGCGACCGTGATGGAGGAATACCGGGCGCTCGTGAACGGTCTGCGGCGCGCCGGGTTCCGCGCGCGCGGCGTGAACCTGGGCGACGACCTCGGCGTGCTCGAGCGGCTGCTCGCGCGGAAGCCACCCGACGTGGTGTTCAACGTCGTCGAGCACTATCGCAGCGACCCCGAGCATGAGTCGCACATCGCGGCCCTGCTCGACGTGCACGAGGTGCCGTACACCGGCTGCGGGCCGTTCGCGCTGACGCTGTGCCGCCGCAAGGGCCTCACCAAGCTCGTGCTGCTCGCGAACGGCGTGCCGACACCCCGCTACCGGGTGCTGGCCGAGCCCAGGATCTCGCGCCGGCACGGGCTCCACTACCCGCTGATCGTGAAGCCGGGACGCGAGGACGCGAGCGCGGGGGTCGATCGCGAGTCCGTCGTGCACGACCATGCGGCGCTGCTCGCGCGTCTCGAGTATACGATCGCCGAATTCCCCGGCGCGGCGCTCGTCGAGGAGTTCGTCGAAGGGCGCGAGCTCCACGTGTCGGTGTGGGGCAACGAGCATCCCGACGTGCTGCCGATCGTCGAGTTCGATTTCTCCGCGCTCCCGTCCGACCATCCCACGATCATCAGCTTCGACGCCAAGTGGAACCCGCTCGACGAGGTGTTCCACCAGGTGTTCACGATCTGCCCGGCGCGGCTCTCGCGGCGCGCGCAGAAGCGCGTGCGTGACGCGGCGCTCGCGGCGTACCGGGTGACCGGCTGCCGGGACTACGCGCGACTCGACCTGCGGCTGACGCCGGACGATCACCCCTTCGTGCTCGAGGTGAACCCCAACCCCGACCTGACCGAAGGCGTGTCGTTCATGGAGTCGGCGGAGAAGGCCGGATACAGCTTCGAGGCGGCGCTCAAGGTGATCGTCGACGCCGCCCTGGCCCGCCACCCCAGCTCGACCGGCTAGTTCCTGGCGGCGCGCCGCCGGGCGCGACATCTTAGCCGCAGAACGGGGGAGGCGGACGGTGGGAGCTCCGGAGCGGCTGCGCTCGGCACTGGCCGAGCGGTACGATCTGATGGACGAGATCGGACGCGGCGGCATGGCGACCGTCTATCTCGCCCGCGACCGCAAGCACGGCCGCCGCGTCGCGCTCAAGGTGCTCCGCCCCGAGCTGGCGGCGGCGATCGGTCCCGAGCGGTTCCTGCGCGAGATCGAGATCTCGGCGACGCTGCGTCACCCCAATATCCTCCCCCTGTTCGACTCGGGCGACGCCGACGGCTTCCTGTTCTACGTCATGCCGTACGTCGAGGGCGAATCCCTGCGGGCGCGGCTCGAGCGCGAGCACCAGCTGCCGCTGGACGATGCGTACGCCATCGCGCTGGAGGTGGCCGACGCGCTGGCGTACGCCCACAGCCACGGGGTGGTGCACCGCGACGTCAAGCCGGAGAACATCCTGCTCGAGTCCGGACACGCCGTCGTCGCGGATTTCGGGATCGCCCGCGCGATCGGGGCCGCGCCGGGACAGCGGTTGACCCAGACGGGCCTGGCGATCGGCACGCCGGCCTACATGAGTCCCGAGCAGGCGGCGGGCGACGACCTCGACGGCCGCAGCGACCAATACTCGCTGGCGTGCGTGCTGTACGAGTCCCTGGCGGGCGAGCCGCCCCACACGGGCCCGACGCCGCAGGCCATCATCGCCCGCAGCCTGACGGGCGAGGTGCGCCCGATCCAGCCGGTCAGGCCCACGGTGACGAGCGGCCTCGACGAGGTCGTCAGACGCGCGCTCGCGGCGACCCCCGCCGACCGCTATCCCACGTGCCAGGCGTTTGCGGCGGCGCTGCGCGCCAACACCGGCCAGCCGCCGTCACGGATCCCGGCGAGCCGCCGCGCGGCCCAGATGCTGGCCCGTCCGCTGCTCACCGGCCTCGCGATCATCGCCATTCTCTTCCTGGGCTACCGGTTCCTCAGCCCCAAGCCCGCGGTCGCGACCGAACGCCTGGGGATCGCCGTGTTCCCATTCCGCGAGACCGCGGGCGGCGCGGGTGAATGGTCCGAGGCGCTGGGCGACCTGCTCGCCACCGCGCTCGACGGCACGCCGGGCGTGAGCGTGGCCGATCCCTGGTCGCTGTGGCAGTCCCTCCGGTCGGCCGGCGGCGACCGGGCGGTGGCGCCCAGCGTCGACCAGGGGGCCCGCCTCGCGGGGCGGGCGGGCGCCCGCCGCTTCGTGCTGGGCTCGGCGTTCCGCGCGGGGGACAGCCTGGCGGTCACGCTCCGGATCTACGAGCTGGGCTTGGCGACGCCGGTCCACACCTTCACCGTGCGCGGCTCCGTCATGGCGCTGCCGGCGCTGGTGCAGGAGCTCGCCGTGGCCGTCATCGCGCGGATCTGGCACGAGGAACAGTTGCCGGAGGTACGGGAGATCACCGGCTACAGCACGCGCTCCGTCGATGCGCTCAAGGCCTACCTGGATGCCCGGCGCGCCCTGCGCGGGGGCATGGTCGACTCCGCGGAACGGGCCATCGACCGGGCGCTCGCTCTGGATTCGGGCTTCGCGCTGGCCCTGGTCGAGGCGGTGCGCATCAAGTCCTGGTCCCTGTTCATGCACGGACAAGCCTACAGCGGCTTGTTGCCCCTGGTCGAACGCGCCAGCCGCTACGCCGACTCCCTGAGCGAGCGCAACCGGCTGCGCGTGGAGGCGGCTCGCGCGCTGGTGCGCACCGACGGCCTCACCGCGATGAACGCCGCCCGCCGCATCGTGGAGATCGACAGCACGGATGTCGAGGGGTGGCAGATCCTCGCCTACACGCACCAGGCGTACGGCTGGCAATACGGCGCGGGGTTCTCCGATGTCCGGGCCGCCGCCGAGCACGCGGTCGGGCTGGATCCCGACCACTTGCCCTCCCTCGTCGGCCGCGCTTGGCTGGCCGCGGTGGGAGGGGACTCCGCCGACGCCGCGGAGCAGATCGCGCGCCTGGCCCGCGCCGACACGGCGCAACCGCTGGTGGGTGGCCAGCTCGCGGGGCTGCGCGCGGCCACCGCGTCGGTGGCGGCGTTCGACTCCATGACCCCGCGGCTGGCAGCGCGCCCGCTGCCGGAGTGGATCACCGCCCTGCGCATCCTCCGCGTGAGTCGCCCAGGTCGGGCGGAGCAGTTCCTGGCCGGGGTCCGGGCCGCGGCGCCCGCCGGCCCCGCTGCGACGACCGCGATGGCCGCGCTGCTCCAGCTCTGGATGGCGGAGGGCCGGATCCGCGCCACGGATTCTGTGGTCCAGTCCGGCGCCCTCGACGGGACGCTCTGGCTGCGGCGGACCGTCGAGTTCCATCTCGTCGCGGCGAACCTCGCGGGAGTGGGCGACCCCGAGGTAGCCGGTCGCGTCGTGGACTCGCTGGCCGTCTGGTTCCCTCCCGATTCGGCGGCCACCCAGTTCCAGCGGCGTCCCGTCTGGCGCGCCGGATGGGCGATCGGCGCGCACCACGCCACCTTCGGCGACACCGCCATCACCCGGCGCTGGCGCGCCGCGCTCGGTCGACTCCCCCGCGAGACGGGCGGCCTGTCGGAGGACTGGGTGGGCGCGCTCCAAGCCGACTTCGACGCCCGCCTGGCGATGCGCCGGGGGAACCTCGCCGAGGCGCTCCAGCACGCGCGCCGTGCCTATCTCCTGTGGACGATCCACACCGACAACCTGCCCGAGGGCGACCCCGAGCCGGCGATGCGCCTGCAGCTCGCGCTGCTGCACCTGGCCGGGGGCCGCGCGGACAGCGCGGAGGCCTACTTGCGCTCGCTCGCGCCGCCGACCAGCTGGATGGGGTTCCTCACGGCGCGGGCGTTCTACGAGCTGGGGCAGATCGCGGAGCGCCGGAACGATTATGGGGAAGCGGCGCGGGACTACACGCGGGCGCTGGACCTGTGGGACCGCGGCGGCGACGAGGTCGCCGACTGGCGGGCGCGCGCCCGGGAGGGCGCTGCTCGGGTGACGCGTCGGGCCGGCTGATCACCGGCCCGCGACTGGAGCAGGGGTCCGTTCGTGCGCAGCGGTCCACTCAGGGGTAGAGTCGGATCGCGCGCCAGCCGCCGTCGGTGCGCTCGAACACCAGCCGGTCGTGCAGCCGGTCCATCCGCCCCTGCCAGAATTCGATCCGCTCCGGGATCAGCCGGAAGCCCCCCCAGAACGGCGGCAGCGGCACGTCATCGCCCGGGAAGCGCCGGGCCGTCTCGCGCACCCGGGCCTCGAGCTCGGTCCGCGCCCCGAGCGGCCGGCTCTGCTGTGACGCCCACGCCCCGATCCGGCTGCCGCGTGGCCGGGTGCGGAAGTACGCGAACGACTCCTCGCCGTCGAGCCGCTGCACGATCCCCTCGATCCGGACCTGGCGCTCGAGAATGGCCCAGTGCAGCACCAGAGCGGCCCGCGCGTTGGCGGCGAGCTCGTCGCCCTTGCGGCTGTCGTAGTTGGTGAAGAACACGAAGCCCCGCTGATCCGCACCCTTGAGCAGCATCATGCGCGCCGACGGCTTGCCGTCCGGGGTGGCGGTGGCCAGACACATGGCTTCGGGGAGCATGAGGCCCGACTGCCGCGCCGCGTCGAACCACCGGTGGAACAGGGTGAGGGGGTCCTGGTCGGCGGCCGCATCGGGAAGACCGCGGGCCACTCCCTGGCCCATGGTGAGCAGGGCCCGCAGCCGGGAACGGAGCGACATCGTGGGCCGAAAACAACGCGCGCCCTCGCCGGCTCGCAAGGGCGCGCACGCTCGCCGCGCGGGGGGGCGCCGGGCGCGTGCGCTAGTCCTCCGCCTCCGCGGACGGGTCGTCGAACACGAGCCCGCGCCCGCAGTCGACGCAGCGCAGCAGCCACACGGCGCCGCGCGGGTTCGCCCCGACTACCTCGCGCATCGTCCCGCCGCACGTGGGGCACCTCAGCTTGTTGCCGACCGCGCTGCTGCGGTACAGCCGGGACGCCTCATCCAGCGAGAACCCGGCTGACGTCCGATGATACTCTTGGGAATCACGCAGCATGGCGGCCCTCCTCGGTTTCGAGACTAACGTGAGCGCGGTGTTGAAAGGCTGAACGTCGCGTGAAGGTTCTATGCAGGCCGCGCTGGGACCGCTGGCGTCCCCTCGACCAGACGCTACCTTCAAACGCACAATGACGCACCCCACTCCCCGATTCCCGCTGGTCCCCGAGCGCATCGCCGAACTCCCTGGCATCGCGGCGAACCTGTGGTGGGCGTGGAGCCGTGAGGCCCGCATCCTCTTCCGGTCGATCGACGTGGTGCTGTGGCGCCGCAGCCAGCACAATCCGGTCGCGCTGCTCCAGCAGGTGGATCCGGCGCGCCTCGCGGCCTGCGCCACCGACCCGGCGTTCGTCTCGCTGTACGACACGGTGCGCGCCAGCCTCGCCCGGGCGCTGTCGCGCGAGGGCACCTGGTACCGCACGCATTTCGCGCGACACGACACGACGCCGATCGCGTACTTCTGCGCGGAGTTCGCTCTCCACGCCTCGGTCCCGATCTACTCGGGCGGGCTGGGGGTGCTCGCCGGCGACCACTGCAAGGCCGCGTCCGATCTCGGCGTTCCGCTGATCGGCGTGGGGCTGATCTACACCCGCGGCTACTTCGACCAGCACCTCCGGCTCGACGGCTGGCAGGAGGATACCGACGACCCGGTGGACCCGGGGCAGGCACCGCTGATTCCGATCCTCGATGAGACCGGGAGCCCATATCTGGCCAGCGTGCCGGGCCCGGAGCGCAGCATCCACGTCGGCGCCTGGCGCATCCTGATCGGCTCGGTCCCCGTCTACCTGCTGGACACGAATCTCGAGCGGAACCACCCCGACGACCGGGCCCTGTGCCACAAGCTCTACGCCGGCGGGGCCGAGACGCGGCTCCGGCAGGAATGGGTGCTCGGGGTGGGGGGCGTGCGGGTGCTGCGCCGCCTCGGGATCGCCCCGGGGGCGTGGCACGCGAACGAGGGGCACGCCGCGTTCATGCTGGTCGAGCGGCTGCTCGAGAAGGTCGCGGCGGGCGCGCCGTTCGAGGATGCCGTGGGCAGCGTGCGGGCGACGAGCACGTTCACCACCCATACCCCCGTGCCAGCCGGTCACGACCGGTTCACGCACGACCAGATGGAGCACTGCATCGGCCGGTACTGGGACGAGGCGGGGCTCGATCGGGAGCGGCTCTTCCGGTTGGGCCACAACCCCGCCGAGGACCACGGGTTGTTCCACATGACGGCCCTCGCGATCCGGCTGAGCGGCCGCGTCAACGGCGTGTCCGCGCTGCACGGCGAGGAGACGCGCCGCATCTGGCACCCGCTCTGGCCCGACCGCGAGTACACGGCCGTCCCGATCGGCCACGTCACGAACGGCGTCCATCTCGCGACGTGGATGGCGCGGCAGATCATGGACGCGATCGAGTCGCACCTCGGCCCCGATTGGGGCGCCCGGCTGGACGAGCCGGAGTTGTGGCAGCGCCTGCTGACCGCGGACGAGGCGCGGCTGTGGCAGGCACACATGACGCTCAAGTACGGCCTGATCGAATTCATCCGGGACGAGGCGCGGCGCCGCTGGCGGGATCAGTGGAAGGAGCCGAGTCATCTCGTCGCCGCCGGCACGCTGCTCAGCCCCACCGCGCTGACGATCGGGTTCGCGCGCCGCTTTGCGACGTACAAGCGCGCCGACCTCGTCTTCCACGACCCGGACCGGCTGCGCCGTATTCTCACCAACCCGCACCGCCCGGTGCAGATCATCTTCGCCGGCAAGGCGCACCCGGCCGACGAGCCGGCCAAGCACTTGCTGCAGCAGGTGTACGGCTTCACGCGCGATCCCACGTTCGAGGGGCGCATCACGTTCCTCGAGGACTACGAGATGCACCTGGCGCACCGGCTGGTGCAGGGCGTGGATCTCTGGCTCAACGTGCCGCGGGTGCCGATGGAGGCGTGCGGGACCAGCGGGATGAAGGCGGCGCTGAACGGCGTGCCCCAGCTCGGGACGCTCGACGGGTGGTGGTCCGAGGGATTCACGGGCAACAACGGCTGGGCCATCCCGCGGGCGGTGACCGCGGACGTGGACACCGAAGACGCCGCTCATGTGTACCATCTGCT
The DNA here is from genome assembly GCA_963771275.1 of uncultured Gemmatimonadales bacterium. GTDB lineage: Bacteria > Gemmatimonadota > Gemmatimonadetes > Gemmatimonadales > GWC2-71-9 > JAOTWJ01. Next base: position 1,545,905 of record CAVYSW010000003.1, on the reverse strand, counting down.
GGAATCCGAGGTGGTCCCCCTGTACTACCAGCGCGACGCGCGGGGCGTTCCGGTCGGCTGGGTGGAGCGCATGAAGCACGCGATCTGCCAGGCGGGGGAGCGGTTCACGGCCCGGCGAATGATGCAGCGGTATGTCAGGGAGAGTTACCTGCCGGCAATCCGCGGCGAGGCGCCGACCACGGACCCGCCGACGGCCTGACACCGAGGAGGTGGATATGGGGACCCGACGTGCCCACCGAGCCCGCACCTTGACGCGCGCGCTACGGCCGCTGCCGGGCGGCGCGCGGATCGTCCACATCGCGGCCGAGTACTGGCCGTTTGCCCGTACCGGGGGGCTGGCGGAGGCCGTGCGGGGCCTGGCCGAGTACCAGGTGGCGGCGGGCCTGCCGGTGACGGTGATCCTGCCGTTGCACCGCCAGGTCCGCCAGCGCGACACGGCCCTCGCGCCGGTCGGTGAACCGTTCGGCTTCACCATCGGCGACCGGTGGGAGGAGGCCCGGCTGTATCGGGCAACCGGAGGCGAGGCCTCGCCCGAGGTGCTGTTCGTCGACCACCCCGGCTATTTCGACCGGCCCGAGATCTACGGCGAGGGGAGCGACTACCCGGACAACGCCCGCCGCTTCGCGTTCTTCTCGCGCGCCGTGCTGGAGGCGCTGCCGCGGATCGCGCCTGATACCGGCGTGCTGCACGCGCACGACTGGCACACCGCGCTCTCGATCGTCTACCTGCGCCACACCTACGCGGGCCTGGAGAGCTACGACCGGATCGGGACCGTGGTATCGTGCCACAATGCCGGCTTCCAGGGCCACTTCCCGTTCGGCATGCTGGCGGACGTCGGCCTGCCGGCCAGCATGTACGACTGGCGCCTGATGGAGTGGTACGGGCACGTGAACGTGCTGAAGGGCGGGCTCGCCCTGTGCGACATGGCGACGACCGTGAGCCCGACGCACGCCGAGGAGCTGCGCACGCCGGCGGGCGGCTTCGGACTGCAGGAGCAGTTCACGGCGCTCGGCGATCGGTTCACCGGCATCCTCAACGGCATCGACGACGTCTTCTGGAACCCGGCCACCGACCCGTACATCACGGTGCACTTCGGCCCGGACGACCGGACCCCCAAGGCGCGCTGCAAGGCGGCCGTGCAGCGGTCGTACAAGCTGCGCCAGCGCAAGCGCGTGCCCCTGCTCGCGATGAGCGCCCGGCTCGTGGAGCAGAAGGGCCTCGACCTCATCCTCGGCAGCGACGCGCTGATCGCCGACGACGTCCAGTGCATCTTTCTCGGCACCGGGGAACGGCGCTACGAGGAGGCGCTCGCCGCCCTCGCCGCGCGCGCGCCCGATCGGATGGCGGTCCCCCGGATGTTCAGCGAGCAGGCGGAGCACCGGCTGCTCGCCGGGGCGGACCTCCTGCTGATGCCGTCGCAGTACGAACCGTGCGGCCTCACCCAGATGCGGGCTCAGCGCTACGGGGCGCTGCCCGTGGTGCGCAGCGTGGGCGGTCTGCGTGACACCGTGACCGACGACGTGAGCGGGTTCATGTTTGACGCCTACACGCCCGCGGCGCTCGACGTGGCGCTGCGCCGCGCGATCGAGTGCTACCACGACTGCGACGACTGGGAGGACAAGGTCGAGGTGGCGATGGGACTGGACCACAGTTGGGGCCCGTCGGCCGAGAAGTACCAGGCCGCGTACGCGCAGGCTCACGCCGCGCGGAACGACGGGCGCTGACGACGATGGACTTCGTCCTCGCGCTGCACAGCCACTTGCCGTGGGTGCTGCATTACGGCCGCTGGCCCCACGGTAGCGACTGGCTCTGCGAGGCGGCGCTCGACACCTATCTGCCGTTGATCGAGGAGCTGCGCCGCCTCGAGCGGGACGGGGTCGCGGCACCGATCACGCTCGGCGTGACACCGGTGCTGGCGAACCAGCTCACGCACCCCTCGTTCCTGCACGAGATGGAGGAGTTCCTCCGCGAACGGCTCGCGCACGCCACCCGCGCACCGGACGACCTGGCCGCGACCGGCGACCAGGCGCTCATCCCGCTCGCCGGCTTCTGGCGCGAGCGGCTCGAACGTCTGTGGCGGCTGTTCGACGCGCTCAACGGCGACCTCGTGGGCGAGCTCTGCCGGCTGCAGGACGCCGGGCGCCTGGAGATCATCGGCTCGGCGGCGACGCACGGCTACCTGCCGCTGCTCGGTCGGGACGAGAGCATCCGGCTCCAGCTGCGCGTCGGGTACGCGGAGCATCGTCGCCTGTTCGGGCGGTCGCCGCGCGGCTGCTGGCTCCCGGAGTGCGCCTACCGCAGTCGCGGGCCGTGGCGCGCAGGGGGCGGCGATCCGGCCCCGGAACGCGCCGGCACCGACGAGCACCTCGCCGAGGCCGGCTTCCGCTACTTCTTTGCGGACGCGCACCTTGCCGCGGCCGGCGAGGCGCTCGGCACGTACCCCGACGTCCCGCTCGGCGCCGAGCGGTTCGACCTCGAGCGTCACGACGTCGCGTCGGCCCGCCACGACCCGGTGAGCCGCTCGCCGTACCGCCCGTACGTCGTGTCGCTCGACGGGGCGCAACCCCTGTGGGCGCTGATCCGCGACCCCCGCTCCTCGATGCAGGTGTGGAGCCGGCACCTGGGATACCCGGGCGACGGGGCGTACCTCGAGTTTCACAAGATCCGCTGGCCGGGCGGGCTCAAGCTGTGGCGCGTGACCGGGCCCGATGTCGATCTGGGCGGCAAGCAGCCGTACGATCCGGCCGAGGCGCAGGGACGCGCCGACGTGCATGCCGGGCACTTCGCGGGGCTGCTCTCGGACATCGCGCGCGCGCAGGCGGCAGACGGCGAGGTGGTCGTGGCCCCGTTCGACACCGAGCTGTTCGGCCACTGGTGGTTCGAAGGGGTGCACTTCGTCGGCGCGCTGTACCGCCGGCTGGGGTCGCTGGCCGGCGTGCGGGCGGCCACCGCGTCGGGCCAGCTTGACGCGCGCAGTCCGGCGCGCATCCGTCTGGCCGAGGGGTCGTGGGGTGCGCACGGCGACCACCACATGTGGATGAACGACGGCACGCGCTGGACCTGGGAGCGCCTCTGGCGGCTGGAAGGCGCCTTCTGGGCCGCGGCGGCCGACGCGCTGACCAACGAATGGGCCCGGCCGCTGCTGGCCCAAGCCGCCCGGTCGCTATTGCTGGCCCAATCGTCCGACTGGCAGTTCATCATGTCGACGGGGGCCGTGGCGGACTACGCGGAGCAGCGTTTCCGCCTGCACTGCGACGATGCCGAGGCGCTGGTCGCCGCGCTGAGCCCCGCGGCGCGGGATGCCCAGCGCGACGCGGCCGGTCGACGCGCGGCCGAGTTGATGTGGCGCGACGCGTTGTTCCCGGCGGTTCTCGATGCCGTGTCCGGGGTCCTCGCGATGCCCGCCACACGATGAGCGCCGATCCCCGCTCCGTCGTCGTGCATGCCCATTTCTACCAGCCCCCACGGGAGGACCCGTGGCTGGAGGAGGTGCCCGTCGAGCCCGGCGCGGCGCCGCACCACGACTGGAACGTGCGGATCGAGGAGGAATGCTACCGGGCGGTGGTCGCGGCGCGGCGCCCGGGCGCCGAGGGGCGAATCGCCCGGATCGTCAACACGCTCGAGGCGGTGAGCTTCGACGTGGGCCCCACGCTGCTCGACTGGCTGGAGGAGGCGGCCCCGAGCACGTACCGCGCCATGCTCGACGCGGATCGGGCCAGCGCGGCGGCGCACGACGGCCACGGCAACGCGATCGCGGCGCCGCTGCACCACGTGATTCTCCCGCTCAGTTCCCGGCGCGACAAGGAAACCGAGGTCCGCTGGGGGATCGCCGACTTCCGGCGCCGCTTTGGTCGCGCCCCCGAGGGCATGTGGCTGCCGGAGACGGCCGTGGACGACGAGACGCTGGACGTCCTGGCCGCCGAGGGCATCACGTTCACCGTCCTGGCGCCGCATCAGGTCGTGACGCCGCCTCCCCACGGCCTGCCGGGGCGGTATCGCACGAGCGCCGGCCGCAGCATCACGCTGTTCGTGTACGACGGCGCGCTGTCGCACGAGGTGGCGTTCGGCCCGCTCATTCGCGACGCCGCCGCGTGGGTCGATGCCGTGGCGGGACACGCGAACGACGCACTCGTCGCGGTCGCGACGGACGGCGAGACCTACGGCCACCATCACCGCTTTGGCGAGATGGCTCTGGCCGCGTTTCTCGACGGGGTGACGCGGCGTCCGGGACTCGCGGTCGACAACTTCGCGGCCTATCTCGCCCGCCACCCGGCGACGCACGACGTCGCGCTCAAGGCCCCGAGCTCGTGGAGCTGTCCGCACGGCGTCGAGCGCTGGCGCAGCGACTGCGGCTGCCGGATGCACCCCGAGCGCGGCTGGCAGCAGCGCTGGCGCGCCCCGCTTCGCGCGGCGCTCGAATCGCTGGCCGCCGCGTTGCACGCGGTGTTCGCCGCCGAGGGCGCGGCCGTGCTCCACGACGTGTGGGCGGCCCGCGACGGCTACGGGGCCGTGCTGGTCGGCGCCCGCCCGCTCGACGAGTTCCTGGCCGCGCACGGGCGGACGACGGACGCGGCGGGGCGGCGGCGCGCCGCGGAGCTGCTCGAGATGGAGCGGCACGCGCTCGGCATGTTCACCTCCTGTGGCTGGTTCTTCGACGACGTCGGCGGCATCGAGACCCGGCAGATCCTGCGGTACGCCGCGCGGGCGATCGAGCTGGCGGGCCCCGGCGGGGCGACGCTGGAGGCCGCCCTGCGCGAGCGCCTGGCCACCGCGCCCGGCAACGATCCCGCGATCGGATCGGGGCGCGACGTCTACGACCGGTTCGCCCGGCCCGCCACGCCGCCCGCCGCACGCGTCGCCGCCGGCGTCGCGATGGCGCGCGCGGCCAACGCCGATCCCGGGAGCGTCGTACCGGTCGGCTTCCTGGCGGACTTGCGCGAGGACGGCGTCGTCGTGCGGCAGCGGCGCACCGGACGGACGGACGCCTTCCAGGTGCACGTCGATCGCCCGCGACCCGGCCGGCTGCGCGTCTCGGTGACGGGCGGGGGCGGCGCCGACGCGTGGGAGATCACCCCCGCCGATCTGCCGGAGCGGGCCCGACAGGTTGTGGCCGACGAGCTGCTCCGCGACATCCGCGATCTCTGGTTCTCCGACGCGGAGGATGCGGCGCTCTGCCGCGGGGTGCCGCTCGCGGACGTGGCCCCCGGGGCGCTGCTCCGCGCCGTGGTCGGGCTGGCGGAGGATCGGTCACCCATGGCCACGGCCCAGGTGCTCGATCTGCTCGATTTGTTCTCCTTGCTCGACGCCCCGGTGCCGTTCGACGTGCAGACCGCGTTTCACGCCATCCGGCAGCGCCTCGATCCGGCCGAAGGCGCGGCGCTGGCTGCGCTGGCGCGCCCGCTGGGGTTCGTCTGACCACACACCCCATCCGCTTCCTGTTCGGCCTCCACCTGCATCAGCCGGTGGGCAATTTCGACCATGTGTTCGCGCGCCACGTCGACGAAGTCTACCTGCCGTTTCTCCAGGCACTGGCGGAGCGGGACCTCCTCCCCGTGGCGCTCCACGTGTCGGGGCCCCTGCTCGAGTGGCTCGAGCATCACGACCGGCGCTATCTCGACCTCGTGGGGCACCTCGCCGCCGCCGGCCGACTCGAGCTGTTGCTCGCCGGGCTGTACGAGCCGATCCTCGCCTCGATCCCGCGCCGGGATCGCGTGGACCAGATCGCGGCGATGCGGGACACGCTCCGGCGTCTGTTCGGCGTGGAGGCGCGCGCGCTCTGGCTCACGGAGCGCATCTGGGAGCCCGAGCTCGCGACCGACCTGGTCGATGCCGGGGTCGAGTCGGTGCTGGTGGACGATCGCCACTTCCTCGTCAGCGGATTCGAGCGGGACCAGCTGCACGCGCCGTTCCGCACGGAGAGCGACGGCCGCAGTATCGCGCTCCTCCCGATCGACGAGCGACTGCGGTATCTGATTCCGTTCCGCCCGGCGGCGGACACGGCCGCGTACTTCGAAGCGCTGCGCCAGCACGGGCACCGCCTCGCGATCTTCGCCGACGACGGGGAGAAATTCGGCGGCTGGCCGGGGACCCGGGAATGGGTGTACGACCGCGGCTGGCTGCGCGAGTTCGGCGACATGCTGACCGATCTGCGCGGGCGGGGAGAGGTGGTGCTGGCGACGCCGGGCCAGGTGCTGCGCGAGGTGGCCAGCGGCGGCCTCGCCTACCTGCCGACGGCGTCGTATCGCGAGATGGAGGGCTGGGCGCTGTGGCCGGAAGCCGCCCGGCACCTGCGCCACCTCGAAGCCGAGCTCGGCGAGGCGCGGCTCGGCGGCCCCGAGGGGGCGCTGGTGCGGGGCGCCCACTGGCGGAACTTCCTGGCGAAGTACCCCGAGTCCAACCGGATGCACAAGAAGATGGTGCGCCTGTCGGGCCTGTGCCGCGAGCGCGGCGCGCCCGCGGCGGCACGCCACCATGTGGCGCGCGGGCAGTGCAACGACGCGTACTGGCACGGCGTCTTCGGCGGCCTGTACCTGCCGCACCTGCGCGCCGCGATCTGGCATGAGCTCGCCGCCGCGGAGAGCCTGCTGCGCGCCACCGAAGGGCTGCGCGCGGAGACGCTGGATTTCGATTGCGACGGACACTTCGAGCTGTGGCTGCACTCGCCGGCGTTCTCGGCGCTGGTGAGCCCGCGGCGCGGCGCCACGGTCGAGGAGTACACCTGCCTCCGGATGCGGCACAACTACGCGGACGTGCTCACCCGCCGCCGGGAGCCGTATCACGCAACCGCCGGCGCCAACGCGGGTGGCCATGACGGTGCCGGGGACAATGCCGGCCGTCACGACGGCGCGCGCGGGCTCAGCGACCAGGGTCTGCCGCCCACGGATCGGGACCTCCGGGCGCTCTTCGTGGACCGCGTGCTCGCGCCGGACGTCACCGCGGACGCGCTCGCCAACGGCACCGCCGATCCCGTCGCGTCGTGGGGCGGGAGGCCGTTCAACCACGCGGTGGTGGCGGACGGCGAGGGCGTGACCATCACCTGCACCCCCGCGGAGGGGGGCGGCCTGGAGGTCAAGCGCCTGCGGTTTTCCGTCAACGGGACGCTGCGCGTGGACTACGAGTGGGCGCCCAGCGCCTTCCCGGACCACGCCTGGTTCGCGACCGAGCTGAGTCTCACCCGGGAGCTGCGCGTCGAAAGCGATCCGGCGGCGGAGTCGTGGACCTATCCGATCAGCACCGTGGCGCAATCGGAGAGCGGCTTCGATGAAACGCGGCAGGGTCTGGCGCGGGTGCTGCGGTGGCCCGCGCACGTCGCGCGGGCCACCGTGGTGCTGCACCTGGACGAGGTCGGCGCTACGGAATCCTGATCCGCCGCCGGAGCGAGTTGGCCGCCCCCGTCAGCGCATTCTCCGCGGCCGATTTCGCGGCGTTCCGGGCCACGTTGCCGAGCGCGCGCGTGAAGGCGGCACCGAGGTCGACGTGGTACGCCTCCCGCAGCTGTGCACACGCCTGTTCCCGCTCCTCGGGGGTCATCTGCTTCACCCCGGCGCTGTCCTCGGCCGCCTGCATGTCCTTCCGGGCGGCAAGCAGGGAGTCCCGGAACTCCTCGCTCGAGAGCATCTGGAGCATCTCCTTGGCCGTGGCCTTGGGATCGCGGCTGAGGCTGGTGTCGGGCGGCGTCCACGCGACGCCCGCGGGCATCGCGAACCTGTCCGCCGGGGCGCCCTGGTCGATCGTCGCGGACGTGGCGACGGTGTTCATCTCCATGCACATGATCTGCCCCGACGTCTTGAGCGTAATGCTCGGATCCGACGTCAAGGCGCACACCGACCAGTCGCCGAACGTCCGGACGTCGCACGTCTGACCCGCGACCGTTTCCTGCCCGGCGGCCTGATTCGCCTGGGCGATGCTGCCCAGGCCGAACGCCTGCCCCAGCGTCTGGGCCGCGAGCTCCAGGTTCTGCTGCAGCTGCTTCTTCTGCTTGCCCGACAGGCGGTCGTACTCGGCGGCGAGGAGCGGACTGTAATTCGGCATCGCGAACCCCGTCTTCTTCGTCAGATCGACGCTGTAGACGGAGTCGCGGGTCGTGAGCATCAGCGTCTCCGACGTCACGGTCTTGCCGAACACCTTCATGCTCGTCGCGCCGCGCCGCGCCATGCGGTCGCCGTCGAGCGCCAGCTCCTCCGTGCCGTTCATCGCGCCGGACACGGTGTAGGCAATCACCGCCGATTTCACCGACCGCCCGCCGGACTTGAAGGGATTGACCTGCGCCGCGAGCGACGAAGTCGCCGCGACCAGCACCACGAACGCCAGCGCGAACCGCATGGGCACCTCCACGGCACGGCAGCCGTCAGCGTAGGATCAGGAACCGCCCGACCAGCGGCATGAAGAGATGCTACCCAGCTCGGGCGCGCAAGGTGGGGGCGAGGCGCCCCTAGAACAGCTTGGCGGCCAGCGTCGGCGTCTTGTCGGTGCGCGTCCCGAGCTTGAGGAACGTGGCCAGCCGCACGGTGCCCTCGGCGTGCAGGGTTTCATGCACTCGGCGCACGGCGTCCAGGATCTGTGCCATCTCGCCCTCGACGTTGGTGCCGGAGGCGTGCAGCTCGACCGTCAGACCCGCCTCCCGGAGCAGCTCGTGCGCCCGCCGCACCTCGCGGCGCACCGAAACCCCCGACCCGATCGGAATGACCTGGACTTCCGCAACCGCCTTCATGGACGACCTCCTTCGGACGTGCGGCGCTCAGCCCGCCAGGTCCGTCAACGCGACGCGCAGGGCCCGGGCGAACCACGGGGTGAAGCGCGCGGGGTGCGCCGCGCACTCCGCGAGCGCCGCCTGGGGGGCGAGCCAGCGCCACGCATCCACCTCGGCGGGCGCCGGGACCGGCTCGCCGTCGAACGCCCCCACCAGGACGTGATCGAACTCGTGCTCCACCAGGCCGGCACCCACCTCCGCTCGGTAGGTGAAGGCTCCAACGTGGCGCAGCGCGGCGCCGAACCCCATCTCCTCCGACAGGCGCCGCTCGGCGGCGTCGACGATGTCTTCTCCGGGGCGCGGGTGCCCGCAACAGGTGTTGGTCCAGAGTCCGCCGCTGTGGTACTTGCCGCCGGCGCGTTGCTGCAGCAGCAGCCGGCCCGTGGCATCGAACACGAACGCCGAAAACGCGCGGTGCAGCTCCCCGGTACGGTGCACGGCGAGCTTCGAGGCGGCGCCGCGCTCGCGGTCCCGCTCGTCAACCAGGATGACGGTCTCGTCCATGGGGAAGGCGCGGTTGGGCCGCGCCCGTCGTTCAGCCTTCGCCGCTGAGCGTGAGGAACGCCAGCCGCGTCGCGAGCTCCGGCTGGGAGATGGCCTCGATGGGCCGCCCCACCGCCGCGAGGAGCGCATGCAGCCCCGGACTCGCGTACGAGAACCCGCGCCGGTGCTCGGACCCGGCTGGGCGCGCGTTGCCCCGGTGGCGCAGCCGCATGCCGACCAGCCGCCGGTCGAACGTCGCCCGGGCCAACCGGTCGGCGCAGCTGCCGACCAGGGCCTCCATGTTGGTGGCCGCGCGGGGCTGTACCCGCCCGAGACCCGAGAAGTTCACGGCGTTCTGAATCACCGTGAACCGTCGGGCGCCGCCCCCGTTGGCGACGAACAGATCCAGATACGGCACGCCCTCTTCGCCGGGCGTCAGCGCGGCGCCGCCGGGCGCGGCCTCGAGCAGCGAGTCCCGGTACGTGAGGATCTGGCTCGTCCGCCGGGGGCGCGCCGCCGCCGCCAGGTCCGGCGGCTGCTCGCGCGGGCGACAGAACACGGCGACCACCGGCTCGTCATACGCGATGCCGACCTCACTCCTTTCGAGCTGCACCACCAGCTCCTTGTCGCCGAACGAGAACCCCCGCACCCGCTGCCGGGTCGGGAATCCGACGAGATTCTCGGACCACGTGACGGACACCCGGCAGCCCGCGGCCTCGAGCGCGCGCGCGCTGTCCTCCGCCCGCTCGCGGTCGGGATGGGCAAACCAGATTTCGGGGACGGTGTAGGCGGCCTTGCGTTGAAGCTGCTCCGGCGTGAGGCCGAGCTGTCGCGCGGCTTCGTCCGCATTGACGCCCGCCTGCGGCGGGTTTGAAACGACGAGACGGTAGGTCGCCATGGCGTACCGCGAAGCTAAGACAGTCCCCACGCCCGCGCCAGACCGACGCGACGCGTACCCCTCGGCGGCGATCGGAATTCCTGGCGTTCCTGCTAGATTACCGCGACACGCTGCGGCACCCCAACGGGAGACGGCCGATGATCCCTGACGAGCCCCCTCCGCCCAGACGGAGCACGCCACCCCTGCTCGACGACATGGGCCGCCTGATCGTCGAAGGGAAGGAGGCGACGGCGTTCCTCTGGCAGGTGCCTGCCGACGAGGCCACGCGCACCCGGTTGCGGGAAGTGATCGAGCAGGTGCGAGACCGGTCGGCCAGACAAGGCAGGCGGGAAATGCCGCACCTGTGCGAGGAGCTGCTCGTCGCGTTGCGGGCCCAGCCGAGCCCCCAGCAGGTGGACATTCTCCAGGACGGCTTCGACCGCCTGTACAAGCTGTGGGGGGCGGCGAAGTCCGGGCTGCTCTAGCGGCTACTCCTCGTTGCGCGGCGCCTCGTAGAACCAGGACGTCCGCGGGTCTACCTGGTCGATGCGAACCCGCGCGTGGGGATTGATGAGCTCGGCCGGGATCACGAACAGCCGGGTGTCCCAGAACACGCCCTCGAGCTCGAACGGGCCGAGCGTCTCGTCTCCGAGGCCGATCTCCACCTCCAGCAGCGCGTCGCCGGGGGGCCCCTCCGCATCGCCGAGCGGCCGGTCCGTCAGCCACACGCCGACCTTCTTCAGGACCTCGCCATCACGATCCCGGACGTCGAACCGCCACTTCGCGTCACGAAAGCCGTTGCGCACGATGTCCGTCGCTTCGGCAATCGAGGTCCGGTGGTACAGTCTCATGCCTGCTCCTTGGTCACGCTATTCGTCAATCTCACGCCGCAGCTGGGCGAGCGCCGCCTCGTGCCGCGTGCGGACCTCGATCACGAGGCCGGCGGCCGCCGTGAGATCCCCGGCCTTCCCGGCCATCTCGAGACGGCGCAGCCCGTCCGCCAGGGTGGTGGCTGCGATCGCCCCCGCCGCGGACTTGTACGCGTGAGCCGCGCGTCCGAGCGCCGCCGCGTCACCCGCCGCGGCACTCGTCTCGATGGCGGCCATCCGCGCGGGGGCATCGGCCAGAAACGCCGCGAGCAACTGTGGCACGATCTCCGCGGCCCCGGCGTCGGCCATGCTGCGCCGCAGGCCCGCCACGTCGACCGCCGGGCCCTCGTGCGGAACTGCCGGGGGGATGACCTCGCGGCCCGCGTCGTCGCCCCCGCCCCACCCCTCGACGACGGCGAACAGCGCATCCGGGCGGAACGGCTTCACCACGCACGCCTGCATGCCCGCCGCGAGGCAGCGGGCGTGTTCCTCCGCCAGCGCGTGCGCGGTCACGGCAATGATGGGGATGCCCGCGTGCGCCGGCAAGGCGCGGATCGCCCGGGTCGCGGCGAGCCCGTCCATCTCGGGCATCTGCACATCCATCAGCACCACGTCGAAGCCGCCCTTCTGCACCACCTCCACCGCCAGGCGTCCGTTCTCCACGACGGTCACGTCGTGGCCCCGGCGCTGCAGCAGCGCCCTCGCGACCTCCTGGTTCACCGGGTTGTCCTCCGCGACGAGGATGCGCAGCTGGCGCCGGGCCTCCGCCATCGAATGCCGGGTGACGACCTCCTCCAGTCGCTCCGTACCGGCCAGCACGGACGCGATCGCCTCGAGCAGCTCGACCCGCGAAACCGGCTTGGTGAGATAGCCCTCGACGCCGAGCTCGCGGCACCGCTTGCCGTCACCGCGCCGCCCCGCCGACGTGAGCATCAGCAGCCGGGTGTCCGCGAGCGCCGCGTCACCTTTCACGACGGCCGCGAAGTCGAAGCCGTCGCGGCCGGGCATCTGCGAGTCGATCACGGCGAGGCGGAACGGCGTGCCGCCCGCGCACGCGGCGCGGAGCGACTTGAGCGCGTGATCCGCGCTCGCGGCCTCCGCCACCGCCAGTCCCGCCGCCGCCAGCATGCCGTGGAGAATCCGCCGATTGGCGGCGTTGTCGTCCACGATCAGCACCGGGAGCCCATCGTGCCGCAGCGCGGCCCGGCCGCCGGCCACCGCGCCCTCGGCCTCGATCCTCAGCGTGATCGTGAAGAAGAACTCGCTCCCGACCCCGACGGCGCTCTGGGCCGCGAGCTCACCGCCCATCAGACCGACCAGACGGCGCGAGATCGAGAGGCCCAGACCCGTTCCCCCGAACCGCCGGGTGGTCGAGGCGTCGACCTGCGTGAACTCCTCGAAGATCGCGCCGATGCGCTCGGCGGGGATGCCGATCCCGGTGTCCCGTACGCCGAACCGCAGCTGCACCGAGCCGTCGCACGCCGCCCCCACCGGCTTCACGGTGACCGCCACCTCGCCCCGCTCGGTGAACTTCAGCGCGTTCCCCAGGAGATTCGTGAGCACCTGGCGCAGGCGCCCCGGATCGCCGCGCACGGCGCGCGGCACCGCCGGATCGACGTCGGCCAGGAGCTCGATCCCCCGCCCCGCGGCGCGCACCGCCAGCAGCCGGACGGTTGCGTCGACCAGCCCCTGCACGTCGAACGGGATCTGCTCCAGCTCGAGCTGGCCCGCCTCGATCTTGGAGAAGTCGAGGATGTCGTCGATCACCGCGAGCAGCGCCTGGGCGGAGCCGTGCAGCAGCTCCAGCGACCGCCGCTGCTCCGGCGTCAGCGCGGTGTCGAGCAACAACTCCGACAGCCCGAGGACGCCGTTCATCGGGGTGCGAATCTCGTGGCTCATGTTCGCCACGAACGCACTGCGCAGCGCCGCCAGCCGCTCCGCCGCGTCGCGCGCCTCCTCGAGACCCGCCCGAGCCTGGACCCGGGCCGTCACGTCGCGCGCCATTCCGTGCGCCCCGACCACGCGTCCCTCCGGATCACGCAGCGGGCGCGCCGCGAAGGACAGGTGGCGCGGCTCCCCGCGCACGTCGCGGTGGACCGTCTCGTAGTCCGACAGCTCGCCCCCCGCGAGCACGCGCCCGAACGCCTGGCGGTCGCGCTCGGCCTGCTCGGGAGCGACGCGTTCCGTGAGCGGGCGTCCTACGAGATCTTCGGCCGCCGCCCCGTAGATCTCCAGCGCGGCACGGTTGAGGAACGACCAGCGCCCTGCGGCATCCACCCGCCACACCAGGTCCGAGGCGGACTCGACCAGCTCGCGATACTGGCGCTCGGCTTCGCGCAGCGCCCGCTCGGCGTTGCGCGTCGCGGTGATGTCGTCGTACAGCACGAAGATCGTCCCGTCGCCGGCCCCTCGCACCAGGGCCGCCGCGATGCGCACCGGCACGATCCGCCCGTCCTTGCGGCGGCGCTCCGTCTCGACCGAGACCCTGGTGCCCCGGTCCACCGCCTCCGTGAGCCGCCGCGCGGCCTCGAGCTGGCCCTCGGGCACCACCAGATCATCCATCGAGTGCCCGACCACCTCCGCCCCGGTGTAGCCGAACAGCTGCTCGAACGCGGCATTGACGGCCACGACCCGCCCGTCGGACCCCACCGTCGCGATCGCGGTGGGCGCCGACAGCAGCAGCGCGTCGAGGTACTCGCCGCGCCGCTCGGCATCCGCCTCACTCACGTGGAGCCGGTACGCCTGGGTGAGCTCGCGCCGGAGCGACAGGTGGTTGCGCTCGTACAGTGCCGCCATCAGCACGCCAAACACGACGGCCAGCACCGCGCCCATCGCGTGGTCCGCGTCCAGATCCCCCCGCACGAACCCGACCGCGACCCCCAGGGCCAGCAGCGCGTTGAGCGCATGGAAGCCGACCCGGTCGGCGAGCAGCGTACCGCCCGCGGCGGCCACCACTCCCGCGATGACGACCATGAGCAGCGCCATCCGCTCGAACGGGAGTGCCGCCCCCAGCACCGCCGGGCCCGCACCCCATGCGACGGCCACGACCACCAAGGTCCAGCGGAGCATGGCGGGGGCGCGGGCCGCCGGAAGGCCCCGCCGCACGAATCGAACGCGCGCGCCCGCGCGGACCGCCGCGGCCAGCACGATGAGCCCGATCCAGGGGATCCCCTCACTCCACCCCGGGAACCCGACAATTGGCACCAGGAGGAGGGCCAGGGCCAGCTGGACGATCTCGCCTACCTGCGTGTCTTCGAGCAGCCGCCGCCCCAGGCCTTCCGCCAGACCCGCGCGCAGCGCCGCGTCCGCTTCACCCTGCTCCAGCAAGCTCGGGGCGGCAAGCGAGGGCCGGCGTGCCGCGACGGCCATCAGGAGCCCTCCGACCCCTGCAGCGCCCGCCGCACCACGCTACGGAGCTCCGCCACGCTGAACGGCTTGGCGAGGGTCGCCATCGCGCCGAGCTGGCTCGCGACGGCGAGCGCGTCCGCCGGTTTCTGCAGGGCCCCGCCGGACATCGCGATCACTTTCGTGCCGACGAACTCCTGGATCAGACGGCGCGTGAACTCGAGGCCGTCCATGTCGGGCATGTAGAGGTCGGTGATCACGAGCTCCATCGGCTCGGCGCGAAACAGCTTGAGCGCTTCGCGCCCCGTGGCGGCTTCCTCGACATCGTGCCCGTCGAGCGCCAGGCACCGCCGCATCACGCTCCGGATTGCCGCGTCGTCGTCGACCACGAGGATGCGTGCCACGACCCCTCCCATGTGCCAGGGGGGTATCCCCGGCAGAACCGCCGGATGTATCCTGAGAGTAAGGTAGCGGTCCCCCTCGCGATAGACTGGTTGCCGGGTGCGCTTGACGCTCACTTGACGCCGGTGCGGCACTGAGCAGACACCTCTGGCCTTGGAGTCCAACATGCGCAGCCTCACCGTCCTGCTCGCCACCCTGGTCTGCGGCTCCGCCGCGAGCGCCCAGCAGCCTACCAAGCTCGAGATCGGCTCCCGCGTCGGCGGGGTCCTCGCGTTCTCCGGCGGCAACTCGGAGGTTCTCGTCGGGCTGCCCGGGCCGACGTCGTTCCTCTTCCCATACTCGACCCTCTACGCCACGATCTTCGCCGGCCGGATGATGCTGGAGCCGCAGGTCGGCCTGCTGTACTCGTCGGCCGCCAGCGACGTGGCGCTGAGCAGTGTGATGCAGATCGGGTTCCTGCTCGGCGCGAGCGAACACGCCGCGCCGTATGTCGCCGTCAACGGGGGCTGGGTCCGTCTGGGGGACGGGGCCGACAGTGGCGTCGCCGGCGGCGCGCTGGGATTCCGCTTCCTGGTGAAGCAGCGGCTCGGCGTCCGCCTCGAAGGGGGCTACCGGCGCTGGCTGTGCAGCGGCTGCGATCTGAACGAGGTCACGTTCCAGGTCGGCCTCGGCGCGGCCCTGCCGTAGCCGGGCCCGTTCACCTGAGGGGCGCTCAGAGCCGCCGCAAGAGCGCCGTGCCGCGTGCGGCCCCCCGGATCGTCCCACGGACCGCGATCCGCTGGCCGATTTCGGTGATGGTGAGCAGCAGCACGTCGGGGCGACCCGCTTCGGCGCGCACCAGCTGCGGCTGCTGGCGGCCGCCCACCGACAGCGCCGGATCCCGCAGCGCCACGCGCTCTCCCGTCCCCGACACGAGCCGCAGCCGGTAGGTGCCCGGGACCGGGATGGCGCCGCTCAGGTCGAGCGCCAGCTCGCCATGGGCCCAGTGCCCGATCGCGTTATCCGCCCAGACGGGCGCGGGCGCGGCCCACGCCGCGGGCGGGGCAACCCCGGTGTCGAACACCGCGAGCCGCGCGATCAGCGGCTCGGCGGCGGACGCGGTGACGATGAGCCGCACCGCGTCGACCGCTGCCGGACCGATCGGCTGAATCCGCTTGTGGCCGATCGCGGAGCCCGAGCCCAGCTCCGTCCACTGCCCGCCCGTCCGGCCCTCCAGGCGGTACGCGCGGACCCGCTCCCCGCCCGCGATGTCCTCCGCCAGCACCACGTGGTCCACCCGGTGCGGAGCGGGCAACGCGACCGTCACTCCCCCACCTCGCCCGTCCGTTTCGGCCAGCGGGCGTCCGAACCGGCGCCTGACCTCCGCGCCGAATTCGGCGACACGCCGTGCATCGGTCTCCGGAATGCGCCCGGTCCGATCGGGCGGGACGTTGAGCAGGAGCTGCGCGCCGCGTCCCACAGACCGGTAGTAGATCTCGAGCAGCGCGTCGAGCGAGAGCAGGTTGACGTGGTTGGTGGTGCTCCAGAACCACCGCGGCCGGCGCAGCGACACGTCCACCTCGAGCGGCATCCACACGTCGCCGTCGGGATCACCATGGAGCGCCGTGGCCACTCCGGTGGCCGCGTCGCTCGCCGCGAGCGCGTTCCACGCCGGGTACGGCGCGAAACCGTCCTCGTTGCCCACCCAGCGGACCGTGGCCTGCGGCCCCTGAAACACCATCGCCGCCGGCGCGTAGCGCCGGATCAGGTCGCCGGTCGGCACGACGCTGCTGCCGTCGAACCACAGCTCCATGATCGGCCCGTAGCCCGTGAGCAGCTCGACCAGCTGCCGGCGATACACGGCGTCGTAACGCTGCTGCAGCTCCGGCGTGGCGCAGCGCCCCGCCTGTCCCGCCCCGAACGTGTCGTCCCGGGGCGACAGGTACACGCCCAGGCCGAGCCCGCGGCGCGCGCACGACGCGCCGAGATCCGCCATGACGTCGCCGCGGCCGCC
Source organism: uncultured Gemmatimonadales bacterium (assembly GCA_963771275.1). Lineage (GTDB taxonomy): Bacteria > Gemmatimonadota > Gemmatimonadetes > Gemmatimonadales > GWC2-71-9 > JAOTWJ01. Next base: position 1,529,187 of record CAVYSW010000003.1, on the reverse strand, counting down.
GCGCCACGGCGTGCCGCGGATGCCGTAGTCCGTCGTGTCGGTCTGCCACAGGCAGAACCCGCCGGCGTGCTTCGCCACCAGCACGATGTAGCGCGCGCCGAGCGACTCGGCGACCGCGACCCACTGGTCGGTGTCGATGTCGGAGTTGATCGCCGAGAGCGGCGTGGTGCGGTCGTCGTACTCGCGATCCTGCCACGTGTTCGGCGCGAAATGCACGAACATCCCGACCTCGCGGTCCTGCCACGCCGCCTGCGCCACGGAGGGGACGGCGCGCGCCGGGGCGCGATCCGCCCGGAGTCCGGGCGGCAGAAGTGCCGCCGCCGCGTGGGCGGCGCCCGCTGCACCTACACAAGCGAGAAATTCGCGCCGGCTATTTCCCACCCATCCCTGCCAGGGCGGTCACGACCGCGCGGATCTGGGCCGGATCGGTGGCGAGCCAGTCCGCCTCGCTGTCGGCCAGCTGCACGCCCAACCGCACGCCGCCGGGGTGATAGTCCATGCTGCTGTGCACCAGCGCGGCACCGCGCAGGTGCACCTCGCGCACCCGGGTTTCCGCGGTGAGGCGGGCGACGTTCTGGCCGTTGATCCCGCCGGCCGCGACGATCCCGATCGCGTCACCCGCGTGACGCACGAGCTGGCCGATCAGCTTGCTGCCGTCGACGGCGGTCCCCGCCTGTCCCGACGTCAGCACCCGGTCGGCGCCGGACCCGATCACGTCCTCCAGGGCGCGCTCGGCGTCGCGCGTCACGTCGAACGCCCGGTGAAACGTGACGCTCAAGGGCCGCGCCACCTCGATGAGCGCGGTGGTCCGCTCGACGTCGACGGTCGCGTTGCGCCGCAGCACGCCGATCACGATGCCGTGCGCCCCGAGCTCCTTGGCGAGCTGGATGTCGCGACGCATCACCTCGACCTCGAGGTCGGAGTAGTGAAAGTCCCCGCCGCGCGGCCGCACGAGCACGTGGATCGGGATGCCGAGCCGCGCGCGGCAGACCGCGATCGTCGCCCCGCTCGGCGTGGTGCCGCCCTCGGCGAGGTTGGCACACAGCTCGACCCGCGCCGCGCCACCGCGCTCCGCCGCGAGGGCCGACTCCACTGAGTCCACACACGCTTCCACCGGTATCCGTCCGGCCATCCGCCTCACCTCGCCAGCTCGAGTACGACGATCTGATCTACCTCACCGGCCAACCGGGCCGGCAGCGTCAGCGTCACGCCCTGCGGGCTCACCCGGAACGGCACCCGGGCGCCGCCCACCAGCAGCCGCGCCGCCTGCACGCGGCGCGGCAGCACGGGCAGCGCCAGCTCGGGGTCGGTCCAGTCGAGCACGTGCACGTACACCCGATCGCCCTGCCGTGTCGTGACGCCCCACGGTCGCGGCGGGATTGGCCCGCCGCGCGTGCCGTAGATCGCCTCGCCGTGCGTCGCCAGCCACGCGCCCACCTCGCGCAGCCGAGCGGCGAACTCGGGCTGGATCTCGCCGGTGGGCATGGGGCCCACGTTGAGCAGGAGGTTGGCATCCCGACCGGCCGCGTTCACCAGATACCCGATCAGCTGCGCGCTGCTCTTGAAGGCGCGATCGGTCAGCCGGTAGCCCCACGAGCCGTTCATCGTCTCGCAGGTCTCGAGCGGCAGCGCGCCGACCTTGGTCGTGTTGAAGCCGATGGTGTTCTGCCCCGGCAGGTCCTTCTCGAACATCTGGAAGTCCTCGCCGGGGTACGGCAGCCGGTGGTGGTTCGACCCGATCAGCGCCGCCGGCTGCAGCGTGTGGATCATCCCGTAGGTGCGCGCCAGCCGCCAGTCGGCCTCGTAGCGGTCCCACATGCCGTCGAACCAGATCCCGCCGATCGGCCCGTAGTTGGTGAGCAGCTCGCGGAGCTGGCCATCCATGTCGTCGAGATAGCGGGACCAGTCCCCCTGGTCCGGACGGCCTGCGCGCTGGCCCGTCTGCCCGCGCGGGTAGTAGTCCGGATGGTGCCAGTCGAGCTGCGAGTAGTAGAAGAAGATCGTGAGCCCCTGGTTCCGCGCCTGCTCGGCCAGCGGCCGCAGCACGTCGCGGCCGTACGGCGTGCGGTCCACGATGTCCCAGTCCGACACCTTCGAGTCGAACATCGCGAAGCCGTCGTGGTGCTTGCTCGTGATCGTGATGTACCGCATGCCCGCCGCCTTGGCGAGCGCCACCCAGGCGGCCGGATCGAACTTGACGGGATTGAATTGCGGGGCGAGGGTCTCGTATTCCGCGACCGTGAGGTCGCGGTTGTTCATCACCCACTCGCCGTCCTGCAGCAGGCTGTAGATGCCCCAGTGGATGAACATCCCGAACTTGGCGTCCTGGAACGCCTCTCGCGCGGCGCGGTTCTCGGATGTGGCCACGTACGGTGCCTGTCCCACGGCCCTGGCGGGACCCCAGAGTGCGAGCGCGATCAGGCCGGTGGCGCGACCGCAGCGAAGCCGATCAGCGATCATGGACTGGAAGCTACCTCTGGATTGCGGTAACGGGTGGCCGGGCATGACGCGGGGCGGCGTCCCCGCTCCGCGGGAGCGCCGCCCCTGCCCCGCCCGGACGCGATCGCTACTGGGCGCGCACGCCCTGCAACCGGCCGTTGAAGACGCTGTCCGCCCCGCCGCCCGCGTAGTGCGCCGTGAAGTGCCCCACCAGCTTGCCATTCTCGAGCCGGGAAACCGTGTGGACCGACACCATCACGCCGGGGCGCAGCACGCTCTCGTAGGGACCCATGTCCGACACGATGCTGTCGCCGGCCACGGTGATGCCGCGCACCGGAATCGGCTCGCGGCCCGGGAAGGTGACCGTCCACCCCGCGGTGTCGGCGGTGGTCGTCATCTGGTAGCTCACCAGCACGCTGTCGCTCGCCTCGGCCATCGAGTTCACGTTCCACACGCCGGCGACGTCCGCGAGCGAGAGCATGGCCGGCGGGGCGCCCGCGGCGCCGGCATTCTGCTGCTCGGAGCGCGCACAGCCGATGAGAAGGACGGCACCACAGAGTAGGGCGAGCCTGCGCATTGGGATCCTCCAGAAGACGTGGACCGACGGATCGCGGCAACCGATCCAGGACGCGCGTGACTATACGGCCACACCCGACCGGTGTCCACCCCGCCGGCGAGAACGTGCTCACCGGCGGGACGCTGGCCCGCGCGCGGCGGCGCCCGTACCTTCCGCCGGATCCCCGGTCGGCGCATCGCGACCGACGCACGGCTCACCACCCGCGACTCCACGACGCGCCCCATGCTCACTCCGTTTCTGCTGCAGCTCGCCCAGGCCTCGTTTCCCATCGTGCCCGCACCGGCCCGCCTCGTCCCCGGTGACGGCGCGTTCCTTGTGTCCGCCCAGACCGTCGTGGCGGTCTCCGACCCGGCCAATGCCGAGCTCCGCGCGCTGCGCGACCTCGTGGCGCGGAACCTCACGCTGGCGTTCGGCGTGGCGGTGGCGCCGGGTGCCTCCGCGGCCGAGCCCGGCCGCGCCGCAACGGTCGCGCTGCTGCTCGATACGAGCGCGTCGGCGCGCCGCGAGGGATATCGCCTCGAGGTCACGCCGCAGGCGGTGACGCTCACGGCGCGGACGCCGGCCGGCCTGTTCTACGGCGCCCAGACGCTCGCGCAGATCCCGCCGACGGGCGACGCCGCGGGCGGCATCCCCGCGGTGCTGATCGAGGACGCCCCACGGTTCCCGTACCGCGGCATGCACCTCGACGTCGGCCGGCATCTGTTTCCGGTGGAGTTCATCAAGCGCTACATCGATCTCATGGCGATGTACAAGATGAACACGTTCCACTGGCACCTCACGGACGATCAGGGCTGGCGGATCGAGATCAAGCGGTACCCGCGCCTCACCGGCGTGGGCGCGTGGCGCAAGGAGACCATCCTCCAGAAGAACGTCGACCCCTACGTGGGCGACGGCATTCCCTACGGCGGGTTCTACACGCAGGACCAGGTGCGCGACATCGTGGCGTACGCGCGGCAGCGCTACGTGACGATCATCCCCGAGATCGAGATGCCGGGCCACTCCAAGGCGGCGCTCGCCGCCTACCCCGAGCTGGCCTGCACGCCGGGGCCGTTCGAGGTTTCGACCGTGTGGGGCGTGGACCGGGACATCTACTGCCCCAGCGAGCGGACGTTCCAGTTCCTCGAAAACGTGCTCACCGAGGTGATGGCGCTGTTCCCGGGCAGCTACATCCACATCGGCGGCGACGAGGCGCCCAAGGAGCGCTGGCGCGAGAGCCCCGTGGCGCAGGCGGTGATCGAGCGGGAGCATCTCAAGGACGAGGGCGAGCTGCAGAGCTGGTTCATCCGCCGGATCGAGCGGTTCCTGATCGCGCACGGCCGGCGGCTGATCGGGTGGGACGAGATTCTCGAGGGCGGGCTCGCGCCCGAGGCCACCGTGATGTCGTGGCGCGGGTTGGACGGCGGCATCGCGGCGGCGCGGCAGGGGCACGACGTCATCATGACCCCGGGGAGCCACGTGTACTTCGATCACTACCAGGGCGACCCCGCGTTCGAGCCGCTCGCGATCGGCGGCTACACGCCGCTCGACAAGGTCTACGCATTCGAGCCCGTGCCCGACTCGCTCACGCCGGCGGAGGCAACGCACGTGCTCGGCGCCCAGGGCAACGTCTGGACCGAGTACATGGAGACGCCGGAATACGTCGAGTACATGGCGCTGCCCCGCATGCTCGCGCTGTCAGAGGTCGTGTGGTCGCCCCGGGAGCGGCGCGCCTGGAGCGATTTCGCCGCGCGCCTGCCGGCCCAGCTCCGCCGGCTGGACGGCCTCGACGTACGCTACCGCGTGCCCGAGGTGACGGGCCTGGAGACGGACCGGCTGAGCCTCGAGGACACCACGACGGTCACGCTCGGCTCGTTGCTGCCGCACGCCACGATCGTGTACCGGGTGGACGTCGGCGCCAGCGAGGGACCGGTGCATGCCTATGACGGCCCGTTCCGCCTCCCCGTGACGCGCGAGGGGGTGGTGGTCACCGCCCGGGCCGTGCTCCCCGGGGGCCGCGCGAGCCCGCCGCGCGCCGCGCGGTTCACGCGGACGACGCTGCTTGCCCCGGCGACCGTGCGGGAAGCGGACCTGGCTCCGGGCCTGGGATTCACCTATTACGAGGGACGCGTGCCACGGACCGCCGCGCTCACCAGCCTGCGCGCGCGTCGCCACGGCATCGCCCCAGGCGTGACGCTGCAGGGGTTCGAGCGGCCGGAGGAGTTCGGGCTGCGGTTCCAGGGCTACGTGCGCGTCCCGGCCGACGGGATCTATGAATTCGTGCTCACGTCGGACGATGGCAGCGTGCTGCGGATCGGGCAGGACGTGGTGATCGACCACGACGGCTACCACACGCCCACCGATCGCGCCGGCATGGTCGCGCTCGCGGCGGGCCTCCACCCGATCGAGGTGCTGTTCTTCCAGGGTGGCGGCGGACGGGAGCTTCGCCTCCAGGTGCGCCGGGAAGGCGACACGCTGGCCCCGGTACCGCCGGACTGGCTGTTTCACGAGCGCTAGTCGCTCTGGCGGCCCCGGGCTCCGCAGCCTACGCTATCCGGGGAGCCTGACGTTCCCACGCCGGAGGTTTGCCGCCATGCGACGACTACACGTGACCTTCACCGGATCGGCCGTCTTCGCGCTCGTGGCCGGCCCCAGCGCGCTGTTCCACGCCCCCCACCGGCCGCCCGTTCCCGCCGCCCCGCCGGGTCCGCGATTCGCCATCAGCGTACCCGCCGCGCGCCGCACGCCACCGCTCGACGGCCGCCTGCTCCTCATGGTCTCGACCGACTCGACCGCCGAGCCGCGGTTCCAGATCTCGGACGGCCCGGCCACCCAGGTGATCTTCGGCATCGACGTCGCGGGGCTGGCACCTGGCAAGGAGGCGATCATCGACGGCGCGGTGTCCGGCTACCCGGTAAACCGCCTCGCAGACTTGCCCGGCGGCCGGTACTGGGTCCAGGCGCTGCTCAACCGCTACGCGACGTTCCGCCGCGCGGACGGGCACGTCGTGCAGCTGCCGCCCGACCGGGGCGAGGGACAGCAGTGGAACCAGAAGCCGGGCAATCTCTTCAGCATCCCGCGCTGGGTCACGATCGACCCGCGATCGGGCGGCGTGGCGCGGATCTCGCTCGACCAGGAGATCCCGCCGATCCCCGATCCACCGGAGACCAAGTACATCAAGCACGTGCGGATCCAGAGCAAGCTGCTCACCGACTTCTGGGGCACGCCGATGTACCTCGGCGCGCACATCCTGCTGCCTGAGGGGTTCGACGCGCATCCGCAGGCGCGGTACCCGCTGGTCATCGACCACGGACACTTCCCCTCCACGTTCGACGGATTCCGCGAGACGCCGCCCGATACGACGGTCCCCTGCGTCTACAGCGCGCGCTTCCGGCTCGATTGCTACAACCGGATCCAGGAACGGGCCGCGTATCAGCTGTACAAGGACTGGACCGATCCGGGGTTCCCGCGGGTGCTGCTGGTCGAGATCCAGCACCCGACGCCCTACTACGACGACTCGTACGCGGTGAACTCCGCGAACAACGGCCCGTACGGCGACGCCATCATGCGCGAGCTGATCCCGGAGATCGAGCGGCGGTTTCGCGGCATCGGGCAGGGGTGGGCGCGGTTCACGTACGGTGGCTCGACGGGCGGCTGGGAAGCGATGGCCGTCCAGGTGTTTTACCCGGACGAGTTCAACGGGGCCTGGGTGGCCTGCCCCGACCCGATCGACTTCCGGGCGTACACCGTGGTGAACATCTACCAGGACACCAACGCGTACTTCCTCGACTCGCGCTGGAAGCGGACCCCGCGACCGGCCGAGCGCGACTGGCTGGGGCACGTGTCGGCGACCCTCGAGGAGACGAACCGTCGCGAGATGGTGCTCGGCAGCCACGGGCGGTCGGGCGATCAGTGGGACATCTGGCAGGCGGTGTACTCCCCGGTGGGCGCGGACGGCTATCCCAAGCCCATCTGGGACAAGGCGACCGGCGTGATCGACCACGCGGTCGCGAGTTACTGGCGGGAGCACTACGACCTGTCCCACATCCTCCGGCGCGACTGGACCACCCTCGGCCCCAAGCTCACGGGAAAGCTGTTCATCTACGTCGGCGACATGGATACGTACTACCTCAACGACGCGGTCTACCTGGTCGAGGACTTCCTCACGGGAACGCGCGATCCCTACTATGCGGGGGAGATCGACTACGGGGACCGGGCCGAGCATTGTTGGAACGGCGATCACACCCGTCCCAACGCGCTGTCCCGGCTGCGCTACCCCCAGATGTTCATACCGCGGATCCCCGACCAGATCCGCAAGAACCACCCGCCCGGGGCGGATACGGCGAGCTGGAGGTACTGAGCAATGCGAGACGATCTCGAGCCGTACGCCAGCGACGAGTACGAGCGGGGGAGTCCCCGGGGGACGGCGTCCGACCGATCACGCCTGACGGCGCTGCTGCTCAGTCTGCCGCTCGGCGTCTTCGGCGCGCACCGGTTCTACGCAGGGAAGGTGAGTTCCGGCGTCGTCATGCTCTGCACGCTCGGCGGATTGGGCCTGTGGTGGCTGGCCGACTGCGTCGTGATCGCCACGGGGGAGTTCCGCGACGCCGAGGGCCGCCGGATCGTGCGGTGGAGCGAATCAGAGGCGCCCGCGGCAGCCGGCCGACCGGACGAGCGGGTCCGGCAGGACCTGGAGACGATGCGTACCCAGATGCTGGACCTTGAGGAGCGCGTGGATTTCATGGAGCGGCTGCTCGTCCAGGCACGCGAGAGCGGCAGGCTCGGCCCGCCGCGTTAGCCGCGCCGCGACCCGTCCGACTGGGTTGCCATTTCCGACTAAACCATTAGGATAATTTCCGATCCGTGGTCCGCGTGCCCCCGAAGGGGCATGTTCCGAGGTTCTGTGGGAGGTGCCGCATGCGGTCGGCCTCGATCCCGTTCCTCTTCACCGTCCTTCTCACCGTCGGCTGCCAGAAGCAGGCCGAGCCGCCGCAGGAAGCACAGGCCCCGATGCCGCCCGCCGGGCCGGCCCCAGGAACACCCGAGTGGAAGATCCAGAACGCGCTGAGCGCGGGACCGGCCGCTGTTACCGCGAACGCCGCGGTGATGGATTGGCCCGCGACCGCCGGCGCGGCGATGACGGAGCTCCGCGCCGGCACCAACGGGTGGACGTGCATGCCCGACATCCCCAGCACTCCCGGCACCGACCCCATGTGCCTCGACGCGGCTTTCATGGAGTGGGCGGGCGCGTGGCAGGCTCACACGATCCCCGCCCTCAAGACGGCCGGCTTCGCCTACATGCTCCAGGGCGGCTCGGACGCGAGCAACACGGATCCGTTCGCCACGCACCCGGACTCCGGGGCGAGCTGGGTGAACTCCGGGCCGCACGTCATGGTGGTGTTTCCGGACCCCGCGATGCTCAAGGGTATGTCCACGGATCATGCCAGCGGCGCGCCGTACGTCATGTTCCAGAACACGCCCTACGCGCACGTCATGATGCCCGTGAAGTAGCGCCCCGGACGGAGGCACCGCGGAGATCGCGGAGATCGCAGGCGTACCTTCAGGATGACCGCCGCGCGCTCCGCGTTCTCTGCGGGCACACCGGTCGAGACGCCATCCGCTACGGGTCCGGCCGTACCTGGTACCACATCAGCTGGCTTGCACACAGGAGGCGGCCCACGGCGCCGCGCACGAAGCCGTGATCCAGCATGCGGGGATCATCCCGGTGCAACTGAACGGTGAAGCGTGGCCCGATCGGGTCCATGCACCGGTTGTCGAGCGGGCGCCAGGCGTAGCGCACCGGTATGCCGACATCAAGTAGCGCGACAAGCACCGACTCGGCGTTCACGGCCGGAACGTCGAAGGTGAACGTCGTGAGCGAGTCGAACTCGTCAGGCAGACCGGCCACGCCAATCACGATCGAATCGAGTTGCACGCCCGCCGGTTGGACCGGCGCGTCGTGGCACGCGCCGAGTACCGCCAGCCCAAGCAGGGCGATCACACAGCGCAGTTGCCGAATCCGGTGACGTCTCATCAGCCCCTCCCGGTGCCATACCCGCCCGACGATCGCCTCGTCACGCACGAACCTGTGGTGCGTTCCGTGACGCTGCCGGACCGTGTCGCTCAGGCCGGCGTCTGGTCGGCACGGCACAAGGGGACACCAGGGCGTTCGAAGTCGTAACTGACCATTGGTCATATCACAACGTACCAGGCAAGCAAGTAAGTGACCTTGGGTCACTTACTTGCGCCCCCCAAAGCGCGCGTGACCGTCGAGCCGGGTTCCCCGCAGCGCGGCCAGCTCATCCCCCGTCCCGGTCCGACGATCGGGGATTCCCGCCGGTGACCTGTCGGGGCGCGGCGCGACAGCGCACATTCCCTCCCTCACGCGCCGCGCGAAGACATGAAGCAACCCACGCTCCGCCGTTACGCCCTGATCTCCATCGCTGCGGCCCTCGTCACGATCGGCCTCAAGAGCGGGGCCTACGCGCTCACCGGGTCGGTCGGAATCCTCTCCGATGCGCTGGAGAGCCTGGTCAACCTGGCTGCGGCCATCGTGGCGCTGCTCGCCCTGTCGGCCGCCGCGCGGCCCGAAGATGACGATCACGCCTACGGTCATACCAAAGCCGAGTATTTCTCGAGCGGCTTCGAAGGCGGCCTGATTCTCGTGGCGGCCGGGAGCATCGCGTACGCCGCCATTCGGCGGCTCCTCGCCCCCCACCCGATCGAGCAGGCGGGTCTCGGTCTCGGGGTGTCGGCGGTCGCGTCGCTGGTGAACCTCGGCGTGGCCCGCCTGCTGTTCGCGGCCGGCCGGCGCCACGACTCCATCACGCTCGAGGCCGACGCCGATCACCTCATGACCGACGTGTGGACGTCGGCGGGCGTGATCGCCGGGGTCGGCGCCGCGGTCCTCACCGGCTGGCAGATCCTCGATCCCCTGGTCGCCATCCTCGTGGCGGCGAACATCGTGCGGACGGGTGTGAATCTGGTCCGTCGCTCCGCACTCGGCCTCCTCGACACGTCGCTGCCGGAGCACCTGCGCCGCGAGATCTGCGGCCTGCTCGACGCGCTCGCCGCCGACGGTGTTCACTGGCACGCGCTGCGAACGCGCCAGGCCGGCCGCTGGCGGTTCATCTCGTTCCACGTGTTGGTGCCGGGGGATTGGACCGTCCAGCGGGGGCACGACCTGCTCGAGCGGATCGAGGACGAAGTCCGGACCGCGGTGCCCTTCAGCACCGTATTCACCCACATCGAGCCGATCGAGGACCCCGCGTCGTTCCAGGACCAACGGCTCGAGCGCCCGGGCGGCGAGGACCTCCCGCCCCACGCAGCGGCTCAGCACTGAGCGCCTGCCCGGCGCGCGTCGTCAGGCCGCCGCGCTGGCCTCTCGCGCCCGCACGACAGCTCTCCAGCCGAAGTACACCGGGACGCCGAGCGCCACGATGATCAGGCCCGGCCAGGTGTAGAGTGGTCGCTGCGCCAGCAGGTTCACGCAGAACAGGGCCGTGGCGGCCACGTAGAGTGCCGGGAGCCACGGGTAGCCGACCGCCCGCACCGGGCGCTCGGCCATCGGCCGCTTCCGCCGCAGCACGAACAGGCCGAGCGCGGTGAGCATGTAGAACAGCACCGCCGCGAAGATCACGTAGTCGAGCAGCTGGGAGTAGGTCCCCGACAGACAGAGGACACTGGTCCAGATCGCCTGCGCCACGAGCGCGAGCGCGGGCGTCCGGTGTTCGGGATGCAGCTGCCCGGCGCGCCGGAAGAACAGCCTGTCGCGCGCCATCGCGTAGTAGACCCGCGCCCCGGCCAGAATCAGGCCGTTGCTGCAGCCGAACGTCGAGATCATCACGGCGACAGCCATGATGCGGAGGCCGGGGTCGCCGAACATCGCCTGCAGCGCGGCGGTGCCGACCCGGTCCTGCGGCGCATTCGCGATCGCGTCCGCCGGCAGCACGTTGAGGTAGGCGACGTTCGACAGCACGTAGAGCGTCGTCACCAGGGTCACCCCGGCGGCCATCGCAAACGGCAGGTCCCGCTCCGGCTGCTTGAGCTCACCCGCCGCGAACCCGACGTTGTTCCACGCATCCATCGAGAACAGGGCCCCCACCATCGCCGCCGCGATGGCCGGGACCAGCGCCAGCGTGACGCCGCCGGCCGGCCAGAATGCCGCGCCGAAGTTCGCCGCGATCGCCCCGGCGTTGCGACCGATCGAGAGGCCGAGCAGCACCAGCGCCGCGAGCGACGCCGTCTTGATGATCGTGAGCGAGGTCTGAATGAAGGCCGCCGTGCGGACGCCCCGGATGTTGACCCACGTGAGCAGCACGATCGACGCGATCGCCAGCAGCCGTTGCGCCGAGAGTCCGACCTCGTAGGTACCGGTCGGGAGCGTCACCGTGCCCCCGAGGAAGACGTCGGGGCTCAACCCCGGGAACAGCACCGCCGTGAAGCGCGCGAACGCGGCGGCCACCGCGGCGATCGTGCCGGTCTGGATCACCATGAACAGGGTCCAGCCATAGAGGTAGCCGAACAGCGGCGAGATGCCTTCGCGCAGGTAGATGTACTGGCCGCCCGCGTTGGGGAACATGGCCGCCAGCTCGCCGTAGGTCAGCGCCCCCAGCAGGGTCATGATGCCGGACAGCACCCACACGACGAGCATCACGCCTGGGCTCTGCACGGTGCGGAGAATGTCCGCGGTGACGATGAAGATGCCCGATCCGATCATCGAGCCCATGACGAGGGCGGTCGCGTCGAGGCGCGAGATCGCCTTGACGAACTCGGTGCGGGCCGGTGGAGCACCGGGCTGGGACGGCGCGGTCATGCGGTCTCCGAGGAAGGGGCCGAAGGGTCCGGAAACCTACCCCGCGGGGGAGGCCGGTGCCAGCAGCCCCCATGCATGCAAAACGGGGCCGGCATCGCGCGGTGATGGCGACGCCGGCCCCGCAGTGACCGTGGCGGGTCTCAGCTCGCTGCGGTGCTGCCGACCACCCACTTGCGGTACAGCCGGTAGGCCAGGTACAGCAGACCTACGATGAGCAGGACCTTGGCCGCGAGGATGAGGAGACCCAGAAACATCCCGACGAACGGGAGAACGAACAGCCATGCGAGCTTCCACAGCACGACGCCCACCACCGCGACACCGGCGAGCGCGAGAACCGGTCGCAACATGTCACCCTCCTCGAGGCCATCGCCTCAGGTTGGGTGTCCTTACGTACGGGGGCGGGCCGTGGTTTCCAGCGCGCCGCCGAATCACCACCACCAAGCGCATAGCGAGCCGACACCAAGCCGCCAGTATGCCATCATTGCGACGCATAAGCCGTTGTCATACAGCGTGTTGTGAGTGAGGCGACCATTCCCGACCGAACCTGGTCTGGTCTCGCGCCGGAGCGCCAGGGGACCCTCAATTTTCTGCCCATCTGCGCTCCCTGCCTTCTGACCTAACGGGGCCGGTTCCCGCACCGCTGCGCTCGATCGCGGTCGCGATCTCCGCGAGATCTTCCGCGGACAGCGTGAGCGCGGCGCCTCCGATCCAGCCGTCCACCTGCTCGGCCGAGCGGGCGCCCACGATCGCGCCGCTCACGCCGGGCCAGGCGAGGGTCCACGCCACCGCCACGGCGGCGACGGTGGTCTCGTGCCGCGCGGCGATGGGCCGCAGCGCATCCCGCAGCGCGAGGTTCCGGCTGAGCCGCGGCTCCTGGAGCTCCGGCGCCCGCCGGCGCCAGTCGTCCGCGGCGAACCGGGCAATCCGGTCGCGGTCGAACCGGTCGGTCAGCAGCCCGGTCTGCATGGGGCTGTAGACGATCACCCCGGTCCCGTGCTCGGCGCACCACGGGATCTCGGCCGACGCCGCCTGGCGACGGATCAGCGAGAACGGCGGCTGGAGCGAGTCCACGTGGCGCAGGGCCTCGCATCGCTCCAGTTGCGCCACGTTGAAGTTGGACACGCCGCCGGCCCGGACCTTCCCCTGCTCGATCAGCCGGCCCATCTCACGCCACGCGTCCTCCAGGGTCACGCCCGTCTCGTCCGGCCAGTGGTACTGGTAGAGATCGATCCGCTCGATGCCGAGGCGGTGGAGCGACCGCTCCACCTCGGCGCGAATGGACGCGGGCTGGAGGTTCCGGCGCGGCGCCGCCTGGCGGTCCGCCGGGTCCCACACCTGGCCGCCCTTGGTGAACACCAGCGGACGGTGAGCCACCGGCAGCTTCCGGAGGAGCCGGCCGACCACCTCCTCGGAGTGCCCCAGGCCGTAGACCGCGGCGGTGTCGATCCAGTTGATGCCGCGCTCCAGCGCGTGCCGCATGGCGGCCAGCGACTGCGCGTCGTCCTGGGGGCCCCAGCTGAAGGCCCAGTCGCCGCCGCCCGCGGCCCAGGCGCCGAACCCCACTTTCGTGATCTCGATGCCGCTCGTGCCGAGCGGCCTCATGGGCAAGGTCATGGCAACGCCTCCCGCGTTGTCCCCCCGTCTATCGGTTCACGGTGCGCATGCCGGACTCGGGATACCGGGCGCCGGCCGCGGCACCCGGGGGGAGCGCGGCCTCGAGTCGCGCCCGCTCCTCGCGGCTCAGCACGAGCTCCACGGCGGCGATGTTCTCCTCCAACCGCTCGATGCGGCGCGTGCCTGGAATGGGCACGACTCCTCGGTGCGCCAGCAGCCAGGCCAGCGCCAGTTGCGCGGCCGTGCATCCCCTGCCCCGCGCCAGGTCGCGGATCGCGTCCGCCAACGTGAGGTTGGCCGGGAGGTTCTCGCCCGAGAAGCGCGGGTGGTTACGCCGCCAGTCGGTGGGGCTGAGATCGTCCGGTCGCCGGATCGCGCCGGTCAGGAAGCCGCGTCCCAGCGGGCTATAGGCCACGAAGGTGATGCCCAGCGCGGCGCACAGGTCGAGCAGCCCGTCTTCCGGCTCGCGGGACCAGAGCGAGTACTCGGTCTGGAGCGCGGCGATGGGATGCACCGCGTGGGCGCGCCGGATGGTTGCTGGCCCCGCCTCGGAAAGGCCGAGGTAGCGCACCTTCCCCTGCTGCACCAGGTCGGCCATGGCCCCGACGGTATCCTCGATAGGGGTCTGGGAATCGACGCGGTGCTGATAGTAGAGGTCGATGGACTCGACGCCAAGCCGGCCGAGGCTCGCCTCGCACGCCTGCCGCACGTACTCGGGCCGGCCGTTGACGCCGAGGAACGTGCCGTCGGCGCCGCGCACGTTGCCGAACTTGGTGGCGATCACCGCCCGGTCGCGCCGGTCGCGGAGCGCGCGGCCCACGAGTGATTCGTTGCGGCCCACGCCGTACACGTCGGCGGTATCGAAGATGTTGACCCCCAGCTCCAGGGCCCGGTGGATCACGGTGATGGAGCGGGCGTCCTCGGCCGGACCGTAGAAGTCCGACATCCCCATACAGCCCAATCCGATCGCCGATATCGCGGGGCCGTCAGCCCCGAGGGTGCGCGTCTGCATCTGTTTTATCTCCTCCCGCTGCTGCGTGTTGCCCTCACCCCTGCCGTCTCCCGATAGGGTACCCCGGAGGCGGCGTGACGTTGAGTGACGATGGGCGGAACGCGACCTGACGTTCCACTACCTTTTACAGGTGAGATCTTCTCGGAGTATCCGGTGTCGCGGCATACAGTCTCGGCGCTGACCGCGACCGTCGCGCTCCTCGCCCTCGCCTGCGGCGAGGCCGTCGCGCCGTTCGACGGCGTGTACGACTTCGAGTTCAAGGTCGCCATCGCCGATACGGTGCGGAGCGCCGTGGTGCACGTGCCGCCCTCCTATGACGGCTCAGAGGCGTATCCCCTCGTGCTCGCGTTCCATGGCGCGGGCGGGAACGCGGAGGAGATGCGGGCGTCCACCGGGCTGGACGGCCCCGCCGACAGCCTGGGCTTCGTGGTCGCCTACATGCAGGGCGCCCGCGATTGGGATCTCGACGGCCCGAAGGACGTGAACTTCACGCTCGGCCTGATCGAGGCGCTCGCCCGGCGCCTCAACCTGGACCGCGACCGGGTGTATGCCACGGGGTTCTCGCGCGGCGGGTCCTTCACCATGCGGCTCGCCTGCGAGGAAGCGCCGTCCTTTGCCGCCGTCGGCATCGTCGCCTCCACCATGTCGGCCGACGTCGCGGTTGCGTGCCGGCCCCGCGCGCGGATCGCCACGGCGCTGGTGGTGGGCTCGGTGGATCTCGTGGTGCCGATCGACGGCGATTCCGCCGTCGGCCGGCTGTCGGCCGACTCGACCATTCGCCTGTTTGCGCGGCGGAACGGCTGCGACGTCTCCACGGTGATCGTGACGTACGAGCCGGACGCGCTGGCGGACAGTCACCGCGTGCGACTCGAGCGGTTCGCCGGCTGCACCGCCGACGGCGAGACGCTGCTCTACGTGATCGAGGGCGGCAACCACTCCTGGTATCGCGGCGACGCCGACACGGGCCGCTTGCTCGGCGAGATGTTCTTGCGGCACCGGCGGTGAGGGCGCCGCGCGTTCCCCTCAGGCGGAGACCAGCAGGGCCCCCGGCACGAGCGTGACCGTCGCCGCGCCGGCGGCGAACATCTCCCCATCCACGTCGAACGGCGGAAACAGACCGAGCGGCTCGAGCCGCACGCGCTGGGCACGGCCGGTGCGGACGTAGCGCGCGTGGACGTGGGTGCCGAGGTAGATCTGCGGCAGGCGGAGCGGCAGCTGCCAGCGGGGGATCGGCCCCACCAGCACCACGTCCGCCACGCCGTCGTCCGGCCGCGCGCCCGGAGCCACCTTCATCCCGTTCCCGAACGTGGCGCCGTTGGCGATCGCCACGAGCAGGATGTCGCCCTCGTGCCAAACCTCGCCGTCCACCGTGACCCGACACGGCACGTTCCGGTACCGGCCCACCGCGCCCAGTGTGGCGCGCAAATACGCGAGCGTGCCCCGCCTGGAGAGCGCGTTCACCGCCTGATCCACCAGCCCCGAGATCCCCGCCGACGCCACGTTCAGCACGTGGCGCCGCCGCCCGTCGTCCGCCTCGACCATCAGCACGTCCATCTTCCGGGGTGTGGCGTCGAGCGCGCGCGCCAGCGCCGCCCGCGGCGCACTGGGCAGGCGCAGCGTTCGCGCGAGATCGGACCCGGTCCCAGCCGGGATCACGCCCAGCGCCACCTTGGTGCCGAGCCCGAGGTCGAGCAGCACGTTGCCCACGAGGTGCACGGTCCCGTCCCCACCAAGCACCAGGACCCGCTCCGCGGGCTCGGCCAGCACCCGGACCAGCTCCGCGCGCGCGCGGTGCGCGTCGGGCGCGGCCACGACACGCGCGGACTGGAGGCGGGGCTCGCTCCGGCTGAGCGCCTCCCACAGCTCGCGGGCGTGACCCCGCCCCGAGCGCGGATTGATGAACACCGCGATGGCGCTCACCGTATGCCCTCCGGCGTCCAGGCTTCGAGCGCCTGGGCGAAACCCGCCTCCTCGCTTCCCCAGCGCGCGTTGTCCCACCCCAGCTCCTGCGCGAACAGCAGCCGCAGCAACGGCACGAGCGCGCGGGCGCGCTCCGGCTCCCACAGGCCCACCCGGGCGCGTCGCAGCAGCAGGTCTTCCAGATGCAGCACGGCGCCGAAGCGCAGGTGCACCCGCACCTCCGCCGCCGACAGGTCGGTGCCGGGCAACAGCGGATCGAGCTCCCGCCGGTCACGCGACAGGTGGAGCGCCCACCACGCGTAGTCACGCAGCCGGCGGGCCATCCCCTCCGCCACGGAGTCGAGCAGGTCCGCCCGCTCGCGCAGCGCCGCCGGCAGCTGCGGCGGCGCCAAGCCGGCAAGCGGCGTTCCTTCGGTGAGACTCGGGCCCACGTTGTCCACGCGCTCCTCGGGAAGGAGCTTGAGCGCTTCCTCCACGGCCTCCGCCGCGGTCACGCGCCACGTGGTGAGCTTGCCGCCCGCCACCGACAGCATGCCCCTTTCCTCCCAGATCGCCTCCTCGCGACTCGCCTCGGATGGGTTCTCGGCGTGCGTGTCGAGGATCGGCCTTAAGCCCGCGAACGCGCCGACCACGTCGCGCTGCGACACGTTCCGGCTGGGGAATTGCGAGCGCAGTGCGCGCAGCAGGTAGTCCACCTCGTTCTGCGTCGGCCGTGGGTCGTCGAGCCGGCCTTCGTGGTAGATGTCGGTGGTGCCCACCAGCACGCCCTCGGGATGAGGGATCACGAACACCGGCCGGCCGTCGTCCGGCGACGGGATCGTCACCGCCGCCTTGAACGGCAGTGTCGCCGTGCGCAGCACGAGGTGGGAGCCCCGCGACGGACGGAGATGCGTGCCCGGCAGGCCGAACGCGTCGCGCACGCGATCGACCCACACGCCCGTGGCGTTGATCACGACGTGCGCGCGGACGTGATGCGCCCGGCCGGTCTCGAGATCGCGCAGCACGACGCCGTGGATCAGGCCGTCCGCCCCGAGGATCGGCTCGGCGGCTTCGGCACGCGTGAGCATGAGACCACCGAACGCGAAGCCCGTGGCGGCGACGGCCAGGGTGAGGACGGCGTCGTCCGCCATCGCATCGGTGTAGACCATCGCCCGATCCAGCCCCTCGAGGTCGAGGCCCGGGGCCATCGCGGCGACCTCCTCGCGGTCGAGGTGCCGGTGCCGCTGCGGCCGGCTCGTGAGCCGATCGTACATCCACAGCCCCAGGTCCACGGTCCATCCCGGCGTCGCGTCACTCTGGCGGGCGGGGTAGAGAAACTGGATCGGGCGCACCAGATGCCGATCGAGCGCCACCATCCGATCTCGCTCCCGGCAGGCGAGCCGCGTGATCCGGAAGTGCATCTGCTTGAGGTAGCGCAGCCCGCCATGCACCAGCTTGGACGACCGGGACGACGTGCCGGACGCGATGTCCTGGCGTTCGACCAGCAGCACGCGGAGGCCGCGCTGCGCGGCGTCCAGCAGGATACCGGCACCGGTGATCCCGCCCCCGATGATGATCAGGTCGAACGGCTCGTCGAGGGCCGCCACGGCACGCTCGCGCCATCCTGGATGGAACATGATCAGCTCTCCAGTCGATCCGTCGGATCGAGCAGGACGTGCGGATTGAGGACCCCAGTGGGATCCAGCCGGGTCGCCGCCGCGCGCAGCAGATCGACACCCGTCTGGCCGACCTCGCGCGCCAGCCACGGTGCGTGCCAGGCGCCGACGCCGTGATGATGACTCAGCGTACCGCCGCCCGCCACGATGGCCGTCGTCGCCGCCCGCTTGATCGTCGCCCAGCGGGCCACGGCCGCATCGGGATCGGCGGGGCAACGGAAGAAGAAGGTGAAGTAGAGCGACGCCCCGTCGGGATAGGGATGCGAGACGTGGCACAGCACGGCGACCCGCTCGCTCTCCCGTTCGAGCGCGCTCGCCAGCGCCGCGCGCACCGCCTGCGCGAGCGCGGGCACGCGGGACCACGGGGCCGCCGTCTCCAGGGTGTCCGTCGCGACGCCGCGCTCGAGCAGCGCGTCACGCAGGTACGGGTGGCGGAACCGGTCGGCGAGCCACGTCTGTCCGGGCCGCGCTCCGAGCCCCACCGCCCGGTGGCGCCGGAGCAATGCCCGGGCGCGCGCGAGCTCGCGGCGCACGTGGCGCTCCGACCCCGCGGCACCGACGAGCATGAGGCAGCCGCGGTCCCGCACGCCCCGGAGCGCGAGCCAGCCGATGGACCAGCGGAGCCAGGGCGCCCAGCCGCGACAGGCCGAGCGTCATCGCCACCTGCGTCTCGGGCTCGTCCGACAGCCGGAGCAGCGTGAGCCGTCCCTCGCCCTGCACCAGGGCCCGCGACGCCTCGAGTCCGGCCTCCCACGCCGGGGCGAGGGCGCCGATCACCGCAACGCGCGCCGGGCGCGGGCGCACGCGCAGCGTGGCCCGCGTCACCACGCCGAGCCGGCCCTCGCTCCCCAAGACCAGCTCGCGGAGATCGGGGCCGGCCGCGCTGGCGGGACAGGCCGGAAGGTCGAGACGCCCAGCTGGAGCGATCAGCGTGAGGCCCGCCACCAGATCGTCGATCGAGCCATAGCCGAGCGACTCCTGCCCCGAGGAGCGGGTGACGATCCACCCGCCCACGCTCGACAGCTCCCACGACTGCGGGAAGTGCCCCAACGTGAACCCGCGCGCGGCGAGCGCGCGCTCGAGCGCGGGGCCGAGCGTGCCGGCCCCCACGGCGGCGAGGCCCGACACGGCATCGAGCGTCTCGAGACCGGCAAGGCGCGTCAGGTCGAGACTCACCGCCGGCCCGTCTCCAGGGGCGACGTTCACCCCGCCGGTGACCGACGTGCCGCCGCCCCAGGGAACGACGACGACGCCCGCGCGCGCGCAGGCGTGCAGCACCGCCTCCGTTTCGGTGTCGCCGGCAGGGCAGACGACCGCGTCCGGTACGCGGCCGATCGCGCCCGCTCGCATGCGGACGAGGTCGGGGAACCCCTGGCCGCGCGCGTGCAACAGGCGATCGCGGCTCGTCGTGGAGACGGAGGCGCCGAGCGTCGGGAGTGACCGGGGTGCCTCGAGCCGTGCGTGCGCCGGGTCTCCGGCGGGCAGCGGCGTCGTGGTGCCGAGATGAGCTTCGAGCCACGCCAGCAGCGGGGCCGAGGGGGGAAGCTCTCTCCCTCGAACCCCCAGCCTCCCAACCGGCGCTGCCCTCGATCGGCCACGCGGACATCTCTCACGGGGGAATGCCCTAACTTACACGCCGAGCCAGCCCTCAACAGGCGGTTCTCATCGAGGACCCGGTCGCGATCGGAGTCACCGCATGGAAGACGACGTCGTTCCCCCGTCCCCGCCTCCGCTGGCCCCCACGCATCCACCGACCGCGGTGATGATCCATCTGTCCGGCGCGCATCGTGGCGCGAGCGTCCGGCTGCGCGGCGAGCGCGTGCGGGTGGGCACTGGCGCCGACGCCGACGTGCGCGTGAGCGCGTCGGATTTCGCCGCACCGGCGGACGGCCACTGCGCCACACTCGCACGGCGCGGCGCGAGCTACGAGATCGCGCCGCAGCCCGACTGCCCCGTCTGGGTGAACGGCGAACGGATTGCGCGCCTGGTGCTCGCGTCCGGCGACGTGGTGGAGATCGGGGCCGGCGGGCCGGTGCTGCGCTTCCGGTTGTACGCCGCGGGCGCGGAGCCGGCGAAATCGGTGAGCGATGTGTTCGCCGACTGGCGGGCGACCGCGCGGTACAGCAAGAGCGGCACGCTCAAGACGGCCGGCCGGCTGGTCACGGCGGTGCCGCTCGAACTCGCAACCCGCACGACCCGGCGCTTCCGCGGAGCCGTCGCCGCGGTGCTGGTGCTCCTGGGCGGCGCCGTGGGCCTGCTGGCCTATCGCAACTACACGCTCGAACAGCGCCTGGCGCAGATCGCGGGGCCGGCGGCGCAGGTCGGCCGGAACGCGCTCGGCCCCCGGCAGATCGACACCTTGCTCACCGAGCTGCACGCGGCGAGCACCCGTCTCGAGGCGCTCGAATCGCGCTCGCGGGCCGGCAGTAAGGTGATCGCGACAGCCGCGCGGTCGACGGCCTTCCTCCAGACCGCGTACCATTTTATCGAGCAGGCATCGCAGCGTCCGCTCCGCCGCGCGGTGGGCCCCGACGGCAGCCTGCTGAGCGACGCCGACGGCGACCCGGTCCTCACGCTCGACGGCGACGGCCCCGTGGTCGAGGCGCTCGTCACCGGCACGGGCTTCGTGGCGGGCGTCGGCGGGCTGATACTCACGAATCGTCATGTGGCGGTGCCGTGGGAGTCGGATGACGCGGCCCAGGCCATTCTCAAGCGCGGCTTCGCTCCCGTGCTCGAGCGGTTCCGCGGCTACCTGCCGGGCGTGCCCGATGGATTCGATCTCTCGCTCGTCGCCGTGGACGACTCGTCCGATCTCGCGGTGCTGCGGGCCACGGGGCCCGCCGCCCTGAGTGCCGCCCTGACGCTGCACACCGACGCCCCGGCGGCCGGTGATGAGGTGATCGTGCTGGGCTACCCGCTCGGCATGCGGGCGCTCATGGCCCGCGCGGACGCGGCGTTCGTCCGCCAGTTGCTCGCGGACAGCACGCTCACCTTCTGGACCGCCGCGCTCAAGCTCTCGCAAAGCGGCCACATCAGCCCGCTCGCCAGCCAGGGCATCGTTGGGCAGGTGACGGCGGCGGCGGTCGTGTTCGACGCGGAAACGACGCACGGTGGGAGCGGCGGCCCGGTGCTCAACCTCGCCGGGGAGGTGGTGGCGATCGCGGCCGCGATTCAGCCCGAGTACGGCGGCGCCAACATGGGGGTGCCGGCCGCGCGCGCGGCGGCGCTGCTCGCCCGGCTGGCGGGGCCACAGGCGCCCGACTCCGCGGCGCACTGAAGGCTCGGGCCACCGCAACCCACCTCCAGAACGCCGCTCAAGCGGCCACTCGGCCGCGATCTGCCCGATGAGACGGGCGCGGCTCGCGCCGCGGTCACCAGGCTATCGCGGGCCCAGTCGATACGCCACGTGGCAGGCGGTGCAGCCGGCGGCGAGGCGCGCGAGGTGGGCCATCACCGTGTCTCGCGGCGCGCCCGCCGCGACGGCCGCCGCCACGCTGTCGAACAGGCTGTGGGTCTCGGCGGCCCGGCTGCGGAACTCCGCGGGCAGGTCGGCCCCGCGCGTGGCGATCGCCTGCGCCGTGCCCGCCGCCGCCGCGGCCGCGCGGAGCGCCGCGCTGTCGCCGCGCACCGACGCGCTCAGCATGCCGTTCACGGCAGCGAGCATCGCCCGCATTTCGCCCAGCACGGAATCACGCGTCGCACCCGGCAGGGCGATCACCATGCGCGGATCGGCGGACGCGTGCGTCGCCCGGTGCGAGCGATAGAACGTCACTCCCACGACCACCACCGTGACACCCCACAGGATCAGCGCGGCAGTCGCCTGTCTCCCTGCCTTCATGACCCCTCCGCGATCGCACTAACATAGCGCATTCGACCGCGGCGGCCCCGCTCCTGCCGCTCCCCCGCTACCTGATCGGCAACGACACCATCACCTGATGCGTCACCACGCTCACGTCCTGCAGCGTGAGGGGGCCGCCTGGCGGAACCACGATGTCGTTCGCCATGCCCGCCGCCTCGGCGCGGGCGCCCACCCCACCCGTCCAGGCAATCCCCGGCCGGCCCGTGCCGGTGGTCACGCGCCCGGTGTACCGGATCTCGACGCCGGGGAGCCGGACGCTGGCGCCCCAGCTCGGCACCCATTCCATCCACTGCTCGTCCTGCCGCCTGAAGCTGTCCGCCACGTTATCCCACTGATCGAGGTGGTAGTCGTAGCTGCGCACCTGCAATCCGAGCTGGAACGCGGCCGGCCCGACGGCCTGCTGCGCGCCGAGGCTCACATAGGCATTGGAGAACTTGAACTCGTTCTCCACCGTCCTTCCCCCGGCGCGGATCGTGTCGCCGCTCACCGTGGCCGTGTCCGCCGCCGCCTCGGCCCACGTGCTGCTCCAGGCCGGCTCGTAGATCAGGTCGACGCCCAGCGTGGTCCCGCCGGACACCTTCGCGAATCCGACGCCGACATTGAAGGCGTTGCTGTGACCCGGGTCGCGCGGGATCTGGACGATTTCGTAGTTGGGGATGTTGGGGTGCTGTTTGTGGTTGGCGGTGAGGATCCCGCCGATCCGCCAGCCGGCGGTCCCGACCGGCCGCGTGTAGCGGAGATGGGCGCCCCACGTGCGCGTCCGGTCTTGATTGTGCTCCAGCCGCTCGCGCTGCTCCCAGGTCCACGTGGTCGAGTCCACCAGCACCCAGTCGACGTAGCTCACGTCGTGCGTCATGTCGAAGCGATCGTACAGGGCCATCGCCTCGAATGCCGCCCCGTGCGGTGTTTGCTTGAGGACGCCGAGCCGCACGTCCGCCATGCTGCCGGACTGCTGGATCGCCGAGGCCAGCGCATAGAGGTGCTCCACACCATCCATCGCGCCGAGGTCGGTGACCAGCGCGCTTCCGCCCACCGCCCAGCCGCCCGACAGCTTGACGCCGCCGAACAGGGACGCGTACAGGTTGCGGGCCGACCGCGCGGCGAGGGCGTTGGGCGGCAGGATCGCGGCGTCGAGCTCGCGCAGCGGCATGGGGCCGAAGAACTCGTCGCCCCGCTGGAGCTGCTGCAGGGCGACGATGCCGCCGCCGAACGCACCCGACCCGCCGAACAGCCCGCCCAGCGAGAGTGTTTTCGCGTTGCCGGCGTTCTGCGAGATCGAGTAGTAGGTCGGGAGCATGAAGACCTGTGCGGATCCGATGCGCGCGCCGCGCGCCGGGTTCACGAACGGGTCGAGCAGCGGGTCATCGAGTGCGATGGACACCCCGCCCATGCCGAGGTTGGCGGAGGGCTGGAGGATGAACTGGTCGCCGGCCGCGACCGGCAGCGTCTTGAGGTTGATCAGCTGCGCGGTCGCTCCGGCCGGGAGCAGCAAGGCTCCGACCAGGCCGAGCACGCGGAGCGTGGCGAACCAGTGAGGCGTCATGAGCGGCTCCTGTCGTTCGGGAACGCGTGAGATCAGCGGGAGGAGTGCGCCGCGCGGCCCACCGCGGGGACGTCGGGCAGCGTGACGTCGAGGCGCGATTCCGCGCCGGCGCGGATCAGCACGTCCGGCATGGTGATCGCGGCCAGCCGTGTCGACCACGGGGCCTCGAGCACGACGAGATACGCGCCCGGCGTGAGGTACGCGACCGTGTAGTGGCCGACCGTGTTGGTGCGCCCGGTCGCGACCGCCCACCATGTGGCAGGGGACGCGAGCGCGTTCCCCCGGTACATGGTCACGAGTGCATCGGCGATCGGCTGCGCCACCCCGTCGCCGTCGGCATCGCCGAGCACCGTCCCGGTGAGCCAGCCGGTGCTGTCGGCGCGCACCGCACGCAAGGCCGGCACGAAGACGAAATCGAACAGCGGGTCGACGTTGTAGACGAAGCTCCGCCCCACGTCGAAGTCGAGCACCAGCGTGTCACCGCTGCCGGAGATGACGACCGGCTGCTCGACCACGGCCGGGACGATGACGTCCCCGGTGGCCGGCCAGCGCACGCGGGCGGTCCGGCCGTCATGCAAAACGATGCGGGACGAGTCGCCGTTCACCGTCATCCGGACGGCCAGGTAGCGGCCGGTCTCGAGCTGGCTCTGGCCGGCGAGCGCGGTGGCGCCTTGCTGCAGCGCGAGCAGGTCGAACCGCCGTCGCGGCTCACCGACGATCACCCACCGCTGAGCCTCCGGGAGGGTATCCGCCGTCATGGACGCGGCAATCTGGGACACGTACACTTCCACCCGATCGACCAGACCGGCGGGGAACGGCGCGTCGGTGAGCAGCACGGTCGCCGGAACCAGATCGGCCTGCGGCCCGAGCGAATCCCGGTAGCAACCTGATCCGGCCACGAGCCCGGTGAGCATGAGCACAGCCGGTCCAGCCAATCGCATGCAGCCTCCGTCGGTTCCGCCCGGGATACCCGCCGGGGCCGCGCCCCGTCACTCGGGGGCAGAAGCAGCAGGGGCGGCAGAAGCGGCGGGGACGGCAGAACTGCCTCTCTCCCCCCCCTCCCCCTGTCCCCCTGTCCCCCCACTCCCCTCCCAGTGACCCCGCACTCGCCACATGGGTATTGAGGGTGTGACCGAGTCCGCCGACGCGACCTTCGTGCGCCGCGTCCTGGCCGGGGACACGGAGGCCTATGCGGGGCTCGTCGCCCGCTATCGGGATCGGCTCGGCCGGTACGCGGTGCGGATGCTGGGCAACCAGGCCGACGCCGAGGAGGCACTCCAGGAGACGTTCATCCGGGGGTACCGATCGCTCGGCCGGTGCACGGACCCCGAGCGGTTTGGTGCGTGGCTGTTCGGGATCCTGGTCAACCGCTGCCGGACGGCGGGCGCGCAGCGGGCGCGGCGCGACCGCACGGTGATCGCGGACGAGGGAGCGATGGCCCGCGCGGCGGTGTGGGACGAGAGCGACCGCCACGCCTCGCGCGAGGCGATTCGCTGGGCGCTCGGCCGGCTGGCACCGGCGCACCGCGAGGCCTTCCTCCTCAAGCACGTGGAGGAGCTGAGCTACGAGGAGATGGTCGTGTTGACCGGGGCGAGCGTGCCGGCGCTGAAGATGCGGGTGCTGCGGGCACGCGAGGAGCTGTGCCGACTGCTGCAGGAGGTGGAGCGTGCGTGATGGAGACCGCGTGCTGGACCGCGTGGTCGAGGTGCTCAGGGAGCCGGTGCGGATCGACCCGGCCCTGGACACCCGGGTGATGGCGGAGCTGGCGCGGGTGCCGGCGCCGCGTCGCCCGAGCGGAATCGTCGCCCTGACCGGGTGGCTCGTGCGGAAGCGCGCGATCGCCATGAGCCCGCTCGGCGGGCTGGCGGCCGCCGCCGGCATCGCCCTCGCGGTGCTGGCGGGGCGGGCCTGGCTGTTCCCGACCGCCCACCCCGAGCCGGTGGCCACCGCCGCCACACCTGCACGGCTTGCCTCCGAGACCAGCGCGATCCAGTTCGTGGTGCTCGCGCCGCGGGCGGCGTCGGTCACGCTGGTCGGCGACTTCAACGACTGGAACGAGACGGCGACCCCGATGACCCGTGCGGAGGGGAACGGTCTCTGGTCGGTGACCGTGCCGTTGACGCCGGGCCGGTATCGCTACGCATTCCTGCTCGACGGCACCCGGTGGCAGCCGGATCCCGAAGCGCCGCGGGCGCTGGGTGACGATTTCGGCCGACCCAATTCGGTCGTGACGGTTGGAGGCAGCTGATGACTCGTCGCATGGGACTTTCGCTGATCGTCGCCGCCGCGTTGGCGGGGGCCAGCCGCGCCCCCGCGGCTGCCCAGGAGCCGCGCCTCGTCGGCCGGCTGCCCGACGCGGTGCGCGTGCAGGTGGACGCCCTGCTCGACTCGGCCCGGGCCATGGGCCTCCCCACCGAGCCCCTGGTGGACCGCGCTCTCGAGGGCGCGAGCAAGCGCGCCGAGGGCGCGCGCATCGTGGCGGCAGTTCGCCGCCTGTCCGGAGAGCTGGCCGCCGCCCGCGACGCGCTCGGACTCGAGTCCTCGCCGGCGGAAGTGACCGCGGGCGCGAGCGCGTTGCGCGCGGGCGCACGCGCCGAGGATCTCCACCGCCTGCGCGTGCTGCGGGCGCGTCAGCCCGTGACGGTCGCCGCCGCGGTGCTGGCCGACCTCGTGGCGGTCGGCGTGCCGCCCGACACGGCGGCCTCCGCCGTGCTCGCGCTGGCGCGGAGCGCGGACGATGCTACCTACCTCGCGTTCCGGCGCAACGTCGAGCGCGACGTCGCGCTGGGAGCCTCCCCTGTGGCGGCCCTCGGCGTGCGGCTTACCGCAACGGGCGCGACGGCCGAGTACGCCGGGCCCCGGAGACCCTAGGGTGCCGCGCGCGTCGTGAGGCGCTGGCGCGGCGCCGCAGCGATCGCGTGGCTGGCCTCAGCCGGCCCGCCGCTGGCCGGTCAGGCGACGCCGCTCCTGGACGCCGGCGTCTCCGGCGTGCACTACGACGGCTTCCTCTCCAGCGCGTCCGCCTACCTCGCGCCGGGATTCCGCTTCAACCGACCCAACCTCACGCTCGCCGTCCAGGGGAGCTATCTCCTGTTCGAGAGCGGCAACTCCGTTCTCCAGGGCACCGGGGCGGGCGCGTGGTTCAGCCCGCGCCTCGGCCCACTCCAGGGTGAGCTCGGCGGGCTCTGGGGCGTGAGCAAGTACACCGCCGCGCCGACCGCCGGCTATGCGCTGGGCCGCGCCCGGGCGCATCTCAACGGCCGGTGGCGCAGCATGTGGCTCGGCGGCTGGATCGGCGGCTCCTACGGCCGCTCGTCCGCCGCCGCGACCTGGTATGACGTCGGCGAGCTGGCCGGCGGCGCGTGGATCGCGGGCCGGCGGGTCGGCGCCGCCGCGGCACTCACCTGGAGCTCGGCGGCCGACAGCGGCTACGTCGACATCACCGGCGCGGCACGATGGGCCCCGTGGGTCGTGGAGCTGGAGGGCCTCCTGGGGGTGCGGACCTGGAGTCAGGGCGGCGGCGCCGGCACGTACGGCCAGGTGGACCTGCGGATCGCGCTCGATCGGCGCCTGGCGCTGCTGGTCAGCGCCGGCCGCACGCCGTCGGACTACGTCCGGGGGATCCTCGCCAGCAAGTACGTGACCGTCGGCGTGCGCGTCATCCCGTTTCCCGGTCCGGTGCGGCCCGCCGCCGCCCTCACCGACGTGCTGCGGCGTGAGGCGCGGCCCCCCGAGGTCACGCCCGCCGCGACGGCCCCGCTGCTCGCGCTCGCGGCCGCCGACGGCGAGTTGCGCACGCTCCGCATCCGGGCGGCCGGCGCCCAGACGGTCGAGATCGCCGCGGACTTCACCGATTGGCAGCCGTTGCCGCTGCTGCGCGTGGACGGCGAGACGTGGGAGATCACGCTGCGCATTCCGGCCGGCTCGTACCGGATCGACGTGCGCGCGGACGGCGGCCCGTGGCTCGCGCCGCGCGGCACGCGGCTCGAGCGTGACGAGTTCGGCGGCGAGGTGGGAATCCTGGTGGTCTGGTAGCGTCCGCGTCCGGCCGGCTACTGCTCCTCGTCCGCACTGCCCACCGCGAACCGCGGGTTCACCACGTTGGCGAACGGCGAGCCGAACCGGTAGCTGAACCCGATCCCCACGTCGAACTGGAATCCCGTGCCCCGCTGCCGGCGGCGCAGCAGGATCTCCTCCTCACTCAGACCCGCCGCCGCCAGGAAGAACTGGTCCTTGATGAGGGAATACTGGGCGAACAGGTCGAGGTTGAAGCCGCGGAACAGCCGGTACTCGAAGCTGACGAACGTATTGACGCGCTGCGCGGCGAGAGCGTCGAGGTACTGGATGCCCTCCACCGAGCCATCGATCCGGCCCCACGGCTGCTGCACGGCCGCGGCGACCACCAGGCTGTGGCGCGGCCGGATTTCGGCGGTCCTCCCCTCGACCGTCTGCAGCTGGTAGTTGAAGCTCGCGACCTGCACCGCGTAGCGGAACGTCAGCGCGCGGCGGGTCGATTCCTGATAGGGGAAGAGGTCGTACTCGATGGCCGGTCCGGCGGCGAGCGCGAGATCGGTGTTGACGAAGGTCGAGCGGCTGGCGCCCGCCAGCCCACCCACCGACCAGTGATCGGTGAGGCTCCAGACCGTCAGCAGGTCCGCCGCATAGTCTTCGGCGCTGCTGCTGATCGTAGTCGTGTCGTTCAACTCGAACCGCTCGTAGTCGTACTCACCGCGCAGCGAGATCGCGATCTTGTGGCTCTCCGCCACCCGGCTCGCGCCGACGGATCCGTCGAACGAGTAGTTGGATTGCTGCGACTCCCCCTCGACCGATCCGTCGACGCCGAGCGTGAACACCCAGAGATTCCACGGGTCGCGCTCGCCCCGCCCGCGCAGCGCCACGTCGGGCTCGCGCAGCACCACCTCCAGCCGCGGTGCGACCGGCGTGGTCTCGACGAACTGCACCAGCCCGAGCGCGATCGTCCGCGTGAGCCCCTCGCGCACTTCGGCGTCCGTCGCGTCGGGATCCGAAACGTACGACAGCGACTTGCGCACGCCCGCGACGGCACGCTGCCCCAAGTAGTCGAGCGTGTAGTGCTCGCCGCCGCCGCCCGTGGGCTGCGTCGTGATGAGCAGATGGAGGTCCGCGTCCTGCCGGTCGCGCACCCAGCTGACCCACGTGATCGCTCGGCGGAAGTGGTCGAAATCACACTCGGCTGCGTTGCAGTCGAGAAAGACCGTCACCGCCGGCTCCGCACCGGCGCGCACGTCCTGCGCGTCGGCGGTGAGGGTCGGGACGGGAAGGGCGGCGAGACAGGCACTGAACAGCGGCACGGTGCTCCGCATCGTATCTCCTCGGATCATCGGGGGAGAGGCGTCGACTACCGCGGATACGCACGGATCGCGGAGCGCGTTGGTCGCGCGAAGCGACCGTCTCGTCGGCGAAACCCAAGTCGAGCGGTCGGGATCTCGTACGCCGGCGCCCGGTTGAACCGCCGGCGACGGGCATGCAACTTCGAGGCGGAGGCACGCATGACCGCACGCGCTGGTTCGACGCCGCTGCTCGTCCTGCTCCTGCTCGCGGGCTGCACTCGCGCCCGCGAGCCGATCCTCGACCCGCAGGCTCAGCTCGCCCGGTGGAGCTGGCGGGACAACCGGGACGACGACTGGTACGCCGAGCACATCCCGTTCTTCGAATCGCCCGACACGGCGATCGACGCGACGTACTACTACCGCTGGGAAGTCGTCACGAAGCACCTGACGTACGGCTCGCCCGCCACCGGCTACACGTTCACCGAGTTCCTCGACCGCCCGTTCTGGTCCGGCGCGTACGGCGCGATCAGCTGCCCGCTGGGCCATCAGGCGTACGAGGTGCGCTGGCTCAAGGACGCCGGCGTGATCGAGGACTTCGCGCGCTACTGGTTCGAGGCGCCCGGCGCCGAGCCGCGCAGCTACAGCAACTGGTACGGCGACGCGATGTGGGCAACGTACCTCGTCCGCGCCGATACCGCCCTGCTCCGCGCCGTCCTCCCCTACATGGAGCGGCAATACGCGGGCTGGGTGGCGGAGCATTACGACTCGACGCACGGGATGTTCCACTGGTCCGGCATGCACGACGGGATGGAAACCAACATCGACTCCCGCCAGACCGACGACACGTTTGCCGGCGCCGACGGGTACCGCCCCACGCTCAACAGCTACCTGTTTGCCGACGCGCGCGCGATCGCGCAGGCGGCAGCCCTGCTGGGCGACGGCGCCACGGCCCGCGCTTACGCCGAGCGCGCCGCCGCGCTGAAGCGCCGCGTCCAGACAGAGCTGTGGGATCCGGCACGGGACTTCTTTTTCCACCAATTCGTGAACGACGAGCGGGACGGTATCAAGGCCAGGACCCTCACGTACCAGACGGGGCCGTATGCCGGCAATCCTCACGGCCGGGAGGCGATCGGCTTCGTGCCGTGGCAATTCGGCCTGCCGGACCCCGGCTACGAGGGCGCCTGGCGGTTCCTGATGGACCCCGACTACTTCATGGCGCCGTTCGGCCCCACGACCACGGAGCGGAACGACCCGCAGTTCTTCGTTTCGCCAATCTGCTGCGTGTGGAGCGGCAACGCGTGGCCCTACGCCACGACGCAGACCCTGGTGGGACTCGCGAACCTGCTCAACGACTACGATCAGCAGGTCATGACCGGCGACGCCTATTTCCGTCTGCTCCGAATGTATGCGCTGGACCAGCGCCGGGACGGGCGGCCCTACGTCGCCGAGGCGGCCGACCCGGAGACCGGGTCCTGGGACGGGCACAACAGCTTCTACCACAGCGAGCACTATTTCCACTCGGGGTTCGTCGATCTGGTGATCACCGGACTGGTGGGGCTGCGTCCCCGCGCCGACGACAGCCTCGTCGTGCACCCGCTCGTGCCCGGGAACTGGCCGTACTTCGCGCTCGACGGCGTCGCCTACCACGGGCACACGATCTCGGTCGCCTGGGACGTGGACGGGACGCGCTACGGGCGTGGCACCGGGCTGATGCTGTTCGTGGACGGGCGAAAGGTCGCGAGCGATCCCGAGCTGGAGCGCCAGGCCGTGGCGCTGCCGCGGGCACGGGCCGCGCCGCCGGCGCCCCGGCTCCGCAATTTCGCGGTGCACAACGACGGCGCCTTCTTCCCGCACGTGTCGGCGAGCTACAGCGCGCCCACCACCCCGCCGTTCTACGCCACGGACGGCAACTACTGGTACCACGTCTCGCCGCCCAACCGGTGGACCACGGTCGGGTCGCCGCACACCAGCGACACGATCACGGTGGACTTCGGCATCGCGCGTCCGCTCGAGACGGTGAAACTCTACTTCCTCGACGATGGGGGCGAGGTGCGGGCCCCCGCCGAGTACCAGGTCGAGGTCTGGCGCGACGGCGACTGGCAGCCGGTTCCCCATCAACGGCGCCGCCCCACCGCGCCGGCCGGCCACCGCGCGAACACGGTGACGTTCACCCCGATCGCGGCGTCGCGGGTGCGGGCGGTCCTCGAGCATCGACCCGGCAGCGCGAGCGGCCTGAGCGAGCTGGAGGCCTGGGGCGCCGCCGATCTGCCGCTTCCGCCCGCGACGGCACCCGTCCCCGATCTCGCGCTCGGCGCCGCGGCCGCAGCCTCGTTCCGCTCCGGCGGCGAGGACCTCGCGCGGGTGCATGACGGCGGGATCGCCTTCACGCGCTACACGGCCGACCGATGGACCTTTCGCGGGTCAACCAACCCGCGCGACTGGATTGCCCTGGACTTCGGCGCGCCGCGCCGCGTGGCCCGGGTGGATGTGTACCTCTGGGGCGACAGCGTCCGGGTACGGGCGCCGCGTCGCTTCTGGATCGAGTACTGGGATGGCGCCGGATGGAGGGAGGCGACCGTGGACGCGCGCGCGCCCGCCGCGCCGCAGACCTGGGCGCTCAACACGGTGCAGATCACCCCGATCGAGACGCCGCGCCTCCGCGTGGTGTTCGAGCACGCGCGGCCGGCGGTCGCCGGGGTGACGGAGATCGCGGTGTGGAGCGACCGCTGACCGACGGCGCCGTTTGACTGGGGGGCCGGGAGCGGCTACTCTTCGTGGAGCAACGGTACGCCGAGCCGGCGTGCTGCCGACGAGCGAACAGCGGGCGGGACCCAGCGCCTCATGCGCCGGCCCCGCCCTGCTTGTTCTGTGGTGAACGAGCGGGAAGCGCACTCAACCAAGGTGGTATTGGATGACCGAGATCGTGCTGGGTGAAGGTGACCGCGTGGAGTGGGCCATCAAGTCGTTCCGCCGCAAGGTGCAGCGTTCCGGCGTTCTCAAGGATCTGCGCGGCAAGCGGTTCTACCTGAAGCCCAGCGCGGCCAAGAAGCTGAAGGCCGCGGCCGCTCTGCGCCGCCGCCGCTCGAGCGCGCGCCGCCGCGCCGCCGGTCGCGACCAGGGGCGATGAGGCCGGCCCTCGAGAAGCCGTCCGCCTCTTCGCCACCGCCCACGGTCGCCGAGCTCCTGCGGCGCGGCCTGCGCAGCGCCAAGCGCTCGACCGACGAGCTGGCCGAGGCGGTCCAGGTTTCGCCGGAGTACCTGAACGATCTCCTCACCGGGCGCCGCCGGCCGCCGTTGCCGGCGCGGACGGATCTGTACGAGCGGATGACGTCCTTTCTCCGACTGGGGCGCAATGACCTCGCGACCTCGGCCCTGGCCGAGCGCACGGGGCGGCCGGTCACCGACGTGCGCGGCCCGGTACCCGACGTCGCGCGGCAGCTGCTCGCGCTGTGCGAGCCCGCGACCGCCCAGGAGCTGAAGCGACGGCGCGCCCGCCGCGGGGACGCCGAGCTGGCGGGCCTCACGCAGCGGCTGCTCGACGTCGTGCACGGCTCGGTGCGGCGGACGCTGGAAGACCAGATTGGCCTGAAGATCGCCGCGGCGGATCACGGCAGCTCCTACGTGAACATGCGGGTGCGCCTGCTGATGTTTCTGGACGTCACCCCCGACACGCTGACGCTCGCCGATCTGGCGGAGTTCGTCGTGCCGCGCGTCCGCTTGTGGGACGTGGATCTGGCGGCCGGTGTGCTGCGCGTCGTGCTCCGCTCCCAGGAGCCGCGCGACTCCCCCAGACGGCGCCCGACCGTCCGCCCCGGATACCGCCAACAGAGCTGAGCGCCGCGCGGACGCGTCAACGCGTCACGGCGGCCGCGCTGTCGAGCAGCCAGAGGAGCCGGCCCGCCGGCCGGACCCGCTGCGCCGGCAGCAGGACATCGCGGGGCTTCTCCTCCAGCACGGCGTGTACGACGGGGGCTTTGTCTGCCCCGACGACTAGGAACGTCACGCACGCCGCATGGTTCAGCACCGGCAGGGTGAGGGTGATGCGGTCGGTCCCGAGCGCCGGCACGTGGGTCGCGACCACCAGCCGGGTCGTCTCCTCGAGCGCGCTGGTCCCGGGAAACAACGAGGCCGTGTGCCCGTCGGGGCCGAGCCCCAGCAGCACGAAATCGAACTGCGGCCGCTGAGCCCCCTCGAGCCCGAAGAAGCCGCGCAGCTCCCGCTCGTAGCGCGCCGCGCCGCGCCCGGCATCGCCGTCCTCCGCGCGCACGCGATGCACGTTGGCGCCCGGCAACGGGACGCGATCCAGCAGCGCCTCACGCGCCATGCGGTAGTTGGAGTCGGGATGATCGGGCGGCACGTGCCGCTCGTCGCCCCAGAACACATGGGTCCGGTCCCACGGGATCGCCGCGCGGAACGCCGCGTCGCCGGCCAGCAACGTGTAGAGACCGCGCGGGGTGTGTCCGCCCGACAAGGCCATTACGAACCGGTCCCGCTGCGCGACCGCCGCCAGGGCCGCCGCGCTCACCTCCTCGGCGGCCGTCCGGAACACGGCCTGGGGATCGGGCAGCACGCGCACCTCGCGCGCCCCCCCGCTCAGAGGTCCCCCTCGGCCAGGAGGCCCGCGGCGATCGCGGCGTGCCGCGCCGCGCCGAGCAGCGCGGTCAGATCGTTCAGGATCACGCGGACGGGAATCGCCTCGAGCAGCGGGCGCATCCTGCCTTTGGCGAGGAACGCGTCGAGAAACCCGCCGCGTTCGAGACTCGGCAGGATCCGCGGAGCGATGCCGCCGCCGAGGTAGACGCCCCCCGTCGCCATCACGTGGAGCGCGAGGTTCCCCGCTTCGGCGCCGTACAGCGAGACGAACCGGGCCAGCGCCGCAGTACACAGCGGGCTCCCGCCGCCCTGGCCCGCGTGCGCGATCACCGCGGCCGGGTCGTCGCGCGACAGCGCCGCCCGGAGCCACGGCTCCTCCGTCCCGCGGCCCGTGTCGCGCAGGAACTCGTAGACGGTCACGAGACCCGGGCCCGACACGACGCGCTCCCAGCTGACGTGCGCGCCGTAGCGTGTCCGCAGGTATGCGAGCAGCTCGTCGTCGAGCGCATCGCGCGGGCCGAAGTCGCCGTGCCCGCCCTCGCAGGCGAACGGATGGTGGCGCCGCCCGTCCCAGTACGCCCCCGCCTCGCCCAGACCCGTTCCGGCGGCGATGACCGCGAGGTTGCCCACGGCGCCCGCGGCGCCGGGGCTAAGCACGTGCAGGTCTTTCGGGCCGAGCGCGCCGATACCGTGCGCGTTCGCCGCGAGGTCGTTGAGCAGGTCGACCGATTCGACGCCGAGCGCGCGCGCGACGTCCGCGGCGACGACGACCCACGGGAGATTGGGCGTCTCCACCCGCCCGGCGCGCACCGGCCCGGCGATGCCGAAGGCGGCGCGCTCGACCGGCGCGGGGTGGTCAGTCACGAACTGGCGCACGATCGCCGCGAGCCCGGCATGCGCGTGGCTCGGGTACTTTTCGACCGCGCGCGCCACCAGGCGTCCGGCGTCGACCGCGAACCAGCCGACGCGCGTCGTCGTGCCGCCGACGTCTCCGGCGAGGATCATGCGCTCCGCTAGGGGGCGGCCGGGTCGCCCCAGCCGCCGGCGGCCGCGGTGAGGCGCCCGGCTTCGGCCGGTCCCCAGGAGGCGCGCTCGTACGGGTGGACGGGTGTCGCGTCGTCGAGGATCCGTCCCACTACTTCCCAAGCCGCCTCGACCGCGTCCTGCCGGGCGAACAGCAGCGGGTCGCCGTCCATCGCGTCGCCCAGCAGGCGCTCGTAGGCGTCCATCTCGTCGCAGCACGAGCGCTGCTGGGCCAGCAGCTCGACGGCCTCGCCCGCCATTTCCTCCCCCGCTGCGCGGATCTGCGCCCCCAGGCCGATGGCCATGTCCGGCCCGAGACGGAACCGCACGTGGTTGGTCGCCGCGGCACCGAACTCGCGAATCGGCGGCCGCTTCAGGCGGACCACCACCTCGGTCGCGGTGACCGGCAGGCACTTGCCCGCACGGATGTAGAACGGCACGCCCTCCCAACGCCACGAATCGATTTCCAGCCGGACGGCGGCGTACGTCTCGACCGTGGAGTCCGGCCGGACGCCGCCTTCCTTCACGTAGTCGCGGTACTGCCCGCGCACGGTGTCCTCCGGGGCGATCGGGCGGATCGAGCGGAACGCCTTGACCTGCTCGTCGCGCAGCGCCTCGTGATAGGTCGTGGCCGGCGGCTCCATCGCGAGGTACCCCACGACCTGCAGCAGGTGATTCTGGATCACGTCACGGATGGCGCCGGTCTCGTCGTAGAACCTGCCGCGGCCGGCCACGTCGAACTCCTCGGCCATCGTGATCTGCACGCTGTCGACGTAGTTGCGGTTCCAGATCGGCTCGAGGAACGTGTTGGCGAAGCGGAAGTACACCAGGTTCTGGACCGCCGCCTTGCCGAGGTAGTGATCGATGCGGAAGACCGCCGGCTCCGGGAACGTGGCGTGCAGGATCGCATTGAGCTTCTGCGCGGACGCCAGGTCGCGCCCGAACGGCTTCTCGACGACGACGCGCGCGTGGTCCGCACAGCCCGACCGCCCGAGCGCCTCGATGACCGCGCCGAACAGGCTCGGCGGGATCGCCAGGTAGTGGATCGGGCGGCGGGCGCCGTTGAGCGCCGTCCGCATGGCGGCGAACGTGTCCGGATGCTGGTACTCGCCGCTGACGTAGCGCAGCCGCTGCACCAGGGTCGCGAATGCCGTCTCGTCCACGCCGCCGCCGTGCTCGTCGATGCTCGCCCGGGCCCGCTCCCGGAACTGCTCCAGCGTCCAGGGCGTCCGCGCTACGCCGACGACCGGGACGTTCAGCCGGCCGCGGCGCGCCATGCCGTGCAGCGCGGGGAAGATCTTCTTGTAGGCGAGGTCCCCGCTCGCGCCGAAGAAGACCAGGGCGTCCGATCGCTCCATGTCCATGTCGACTCCTCTCCTCGACTCAGCCCGCCGGCCGCTCTTCGTGCCCGCCGAACTGGTAGCGCATCGCCGACAGGACGCGACGGGCGAACTCGTCCTCCCCGCGCGAGGCGAACCGCTCGTACAACGCGGCGGACAGCACCGGCGCGGGCGTCCCCTCTTCCACGGCGGCAAGGATCGTCCAGCGGCCTTCCCCCGAGTCGGACACGCGCCCCGAGAACCCCGCCAGCTGCGGATCCCGGCGGAGCGCGGCCGCGGTGAGATCGAGCAGCCACGACGCGATCACGCTGCCGCGCCGCCACACTTCCGCCACGGCGGCCAGGTCGAGCTCGTAGCGGTATCGCTCCGGGTGGCGCAGCGGCGTGGTCTCGGCATCGGCCACGTGCTCCGCGCTCCCCACGCCGGCGCGCTTGAGCACGTTCAGGCCCTCCGCGTAGGCTGCCATGAGTCCGTACTCGATGCCGTTGTGCACCATCTTGACGAAGTGCCCCGCGCCGGGCGGCCCACAGTGGAGATAGCCCTCCTCCGCCGTCCCCGGCAGCGCGGCGGGCGCCGTGGGCGGCGCGGCCGCCCGGCCCGGCGCGAGGCTCCGGAAAACCGGATCAAGCCGGCGTACGGCCGCCTCCGGACCGCCGATCATGAGGCAATAGCCGCGCTCGAGTCCCCAGACGCCGCCGCTCGTGCCGACGTCTACGTACTGCACTCCACGCGCGGCGAGCCGCTCCGCCCGCCGGAGATCGTCCACGTAGTACGAATTCCCGCCATCCACCACGACGTCGTCCCGCCGGAGCAGCGGCTCGAGGTCCGCGAGCGTCGCGTCCACCACCGCCGCCGGTACCATCAGCCACACGGCGCGGGGCGGGGCGAGCCGGCCGGCCAGATCGCCCAGCGACGTCGCGCCGGTCGCGCCGTCGCGCACGACGCCGGCCACGGCCTCGGGGCTCCGGTCGTAGACCACGCACTCGTGACCGGCCCGCATCAGCCGGCGCACCATGTTGGCACCCATGCGCCCCAAACCAATCATGCCGAGCTGCATGTCGTCACCCTTTCGCCGCCTGAGGCCATTCGAGCAATAGAGTCGCGATCAAGGCCGTCCAGCCGGTCTGGTGGCTGGCCCCGCAGCCCCGGCCCGTGTCGCCGTCGAAGTACTCGTGGAACGGCACGAGGTCCCGCCAGGCCGGATCGTGCTGCAGCAGCGCGTGTTCCCCGGCGGCGGGCCGCCGTCCGCTCGCGTCCCGCAAGAACAGCCGGGTCAGGCGGCGGGCCAGCTCCGCAGCCACCTGGTGCAGCGTCAGCGCGCGACCCGATCCCGTCGGACACTCGATCAGGAACCGCTCGCCGTAGTAGTCGCCGTAGCGGCGCAGCGCCTCGATCAGCAGGTAGTTGAGCGGCATCCAGACGGGGCCGCGCCAGTTGGAGTTGCCGCCGAACAGCGGCGTGGTGGACTCGCCCGGCTCGTAGTCGAGCCGGTACTCGACGTCGCCGATCCGGATCGCGAACGGATGGTCGCGGTGGTAGCGCGACAACGACCGCACGCCGTACGGCGAGAGGAACTCGTTTTCGTCGAGCATCCGCGCCAGGATGCGGCGCAGCTGGTCCTCGCGCACCACCGACATCAGCAGCCGATCCCCCTCCCCCACCCGGTCCATCGGCGCCACGCTGCGGGTCAGATCGGGCCGGTGGTCGATGAACCACCGCCGCCGGTCACGGAAGCCCGGATAGCGATCCAGCAGCTCGCGCGGGCTGGCGACCACGCCGAGCAGCGGCGTGAGCCCGACGATCGAGCGGGCCCGCAGCGGCTCGCGCGTCCCGTCCGGGAGGCGCAGCACGTCGTAGAAGAACCCGTCTTCCTCATCCCACAGGCTGAGGT
The DNA here is from genome assembly GCA_963771275.1 of uncultured Gemmatimonadales bacterium. GTDB lineage: Bacteria > Gemmatimonadota > Gemmatimonadetes > Gemmatimonadales > GWC2-71-9 > JAOTWJ01. Next base: position 1,491,621 of record CAVYSW010000003.1, on the reverse strand, counting down.
CCCCACCGCCGATGTGGTTCATCGCGTTCGCGATGTACAGGACATGCTCCCAGAACTTGCTGGCCACGTCCTCGTACACCGGATCCCAGTCGGCGAGCCGCAGCGCGATCCCCAGCATGCTCTGGCAGTACATCGCCATCCAGCTCGTGCCGTCCGCCTGGCCCAGCAGGTAGCCGGGCGGCAGCGGCCGGCTGCGGTCGAACAGCCCGACGTTGTCGAGCCCGAGGAAGCCGCCCTGGAAGATGTTGTTCCCGAGGGGGTCCTCGCGGTTCACCCACCAGTTGAAGTTGAGCAGCAGCTTGTGAAACACGCGCTCGAGAAACGCGCGGTCGGCGGTCCCCGTGTGCCGCTCCTCGATCTCGGACACCTTCCACGCCGCCCACGCCTGCACCGGCGGGTTCACGTCACCCAGCTTCCACTCGCATGCCGGAATCTGGCCGTCGGGATGCATGTACCATTCGCGCAGCATCAGAATCAGCTGCTGCTTGGCGTACGTCGGGTCCACGGGCGCCATGGCGACGGCGTGGAACGCGAGATCCCAGGCGGCGAACCATGGGAACTCCCACGTGTCCGGCACCAGCAGCACGTCGCGGTTGAACACGTGGCCCCACGCGGCGTTCGGTCCCTGGCGCCGCTCCGCGGGCGGCGACGGGAGGGCCGGATCGCCCTCGAGCCAATCGCGCACGACGTAGTGGTAGTACTGCTTTGACCACAGCAGTCCCGCCCAGGCCTGCCGCGCGACCATCGCCGCCTCGGCGGGGCAGTCGCGGCCGAGCAGCGTGCCATAGAACTCGTCGGCGTCACGCTTCCGCTCCCTGAACACCCGGTCACCGCCGTCCAGCGCGCGCGCCGGGTCCGGCACCCGGCCGGCCGCCGCGAGCCGCAGCAGGAGCGTCCAGCTGTCACCCGGCGGGATCACCCGGACGTACGTCGCCGCCGCCTTCGTGCCGCGGGCCTCGGGATTGACCGCCCCTCGCGCCCCGTGGACGACGTAATCGTGAAACGCGTCCTTGGCGTAACGCGCGCCGTCGGTCGTGCCAAACAGCCGCTGCGCGTTCGTCTCGTTCTCGGTGAAGATCAGCTCGTCCGCGTCCCCGCAGTACAGCAGATACTCGCCGAGCGCGTGATGCCGGGCGCGCATCGTGGAGGTGGCGCCCACCCGTTCGAGCGACGGGCGTCGGGGATCACGACCCCAGCTCCACGTGTTGCGGAACCACAGCGTCGGGAGCAGATGCAGCGGGGCCGGCTCCGGACCATGGTTGGTCGCGCGCACGCGGATCCAGACGTCGTCCGGCGCCGCCTTGGCGTACTCGACATCGAGATCGAAGTACCGGCCTTCCGCGAACACCCCGGTGTCCACCAGCTCGAACTCGGGCTGTGTGCGGTCGCGGCGGCGGTTCTCCTCCAGCAGGTGATCGTAGGGAAACGGGCGCTGGGGGTACTTGTACAGATACCGCAGGTAGGAATGCGTGGGGGTGCTGTCGCGATAGAAGTAGTCGTCCTTCACGTCCTCACCGTGGTTTCCCTCCTTCCCGGTGAGGCCGAACGCCCGCTCCTTGAGGATCCGATCCCGCCCATTCCACAGGGCGATCGCGAAGCAGAGGTACTGGTGGCGGTCACAGATCCCCGCGAGCCCGTCCTCGGTCCAGCGATAGGCGCGCGACCGGGCATGCTCGTGCGGGAAATAGGTCCACGGCTCTCCGCCCGCACTGTAGTCCTCGCGCACGGTGCCCCACGCGCGCTCGGCCAGATACGGTCCCCACAGCACCCACTCCAGATCGTGGGCGTAACTCGCGGCGATCCGCCGCGACTCGCGCGAGCCACCTGCCGTCATTCCCGCTCCCCCCCGGGCCTAGCACCCGTGACCCCACGCACGTAAAGAAACGAGCCGAGACGCGTCCGCCGCCAGCTATCGTACGATGGCCCGGGGGGAGGAGTTCCCCGCATCCGGTCACCGGCCTCAGGCCGTATCGCGCCCGTGCAGCTCCTCGGGCGAGAGCGGTACCGCCGCGCCGAGCGCGGCGACCGACTTGTCGAGGAGCTCCTTCAGGAACGCCAATAGTCGATCCACGTCGGCGAAATTGGCCGCGAGACCGAGCGAGACGCGGATCGCGCTCACGTTCTTCCCGTAGCGCTCCCACAGCGTAGACACCAGCTCCTCGAAGAACAGTCCCCGGGGGCGGCCGAAGACCTCGCCCATGATCTCCTCGTCCAGCTGGTAGGCGGCCTCCCCCGCCCCGGGGTTGCAGAAGCAGCCGGTCCGCAGCGAGATCCGCGCCGCGGCCGCGAGCTCTTCGACCCGACTGGAGGGAACGGGCCGGCCGGCCGGATCGTGCAGGTTGAACGCGACCGTGCCGCCGCGATCCGCCATGCCCGTCGGGCCGTGGATCCGGACGAGCGGCGCGCCGTTGGCGTGGCGCAGCGCCGTCAGCCCCTCCAACAGCCAGCCCGTCAGGCAGTGTACCCGAAGGCCGATCACGTCAAGGCCGATCTCCGTGAGATGCCGCAGGCCGATCTCCACCGCCGGCAGCGACAAATAGTCCACCGTGCCGTCCTCGAAGCCGGCCTCGCCATCGGCCAGGTAGTGCTTCTGCGCCTTGACCGACGCGATCCTGATCGTGCCGCCGGCAAACCAGGGGCGCGCGAGCGTGGCGAGCGCCGAGCGACGGGCCAGCAGGGCGCCCACGCCGGTCGGATAGCCGAACATCTTGTAGAACGACACCGACACGAAGTCCGGCGCGCAGGCACCGAGGTCGAGCCGATTCGTCGGCACGTACGCGGCGGCATCGAGCAGGACGTGCCAACCCCGGTCGTGCGCCAGGCGCACGTAGTCCAGGGAGTGCTTCACACCGGAGAAGTTGGACTGCGCCGGGTAGGCCAGCAGCCGGGGCGCTGCCGGCCCGCCGAGCGCCAGCGCCGCCTCCAGCGCGGCGTGATCGGCGCGCAACTCGGGGGCCACGACCGGCACGTAAGTCACCGCGGCGCCGCGCGACCGGGCGAACTCCCGGATGCCGTTCACCGAGTTGTGATTGTCGGCGAGCGCCACGAACTGGCCACCCTGCCGGAACGGATAGGACTCGCCCACCAGCCGGAGCGCGCCGCTGGCATTGGGCGTGAAGACCGCCACGTACTCGCCGGGCGCGGCGTTGAAGTACTCCAGCACGCACGCGCGGGCGCGATCGACCAGCGCCGACATGGCGACCGACGTCGGATTCCGGGAGTGCGGGTTGCCAAAGACGTGGCGGCGCAGCAGCTCGCCGTGCTCCCGCACCTGAGACTCGGCGTACAGGCCGCCGCCCGTGTAGTCGACGTACACCTGGCTCTGCTCGTCCAGCCGGCGATACTCGGTGGCACGCAACCGATCGAGCGCGGCGGTCTGCGCGTACGCGGGATACCGTCTCAGGAATTCGGCATAGGCGGCATCCAGCGGCTGGCGCTGCGGACTCATGGGGCCGTCCCGATCTCAAGGGGAGGCGAGGATAATACCACTCGGGCCGGCCGTCCAACCGGTTGGACGACGCGCTGGGGCATGATCGGCCTGGCGGCGAGTGGCCGGGTGCTCAGTCCTTGAAGGGTGACCTGCGCGGCCCGGAGCCCAGGTGTGGCGCACCGTCGAGCAGCCGCTGGAGCTCCTCGACGCTCAGCTCGAACGGGTCGCGCTCGTAGCCGGGAGCCGCCACCCGCACGGGACCGCGTCCGGTCTGGGAAACCGGCTGAAGCTCCCATTCCGCGGTGGACCGATCCAGCACTTCCCAGGTGACGCCGTCACGGTCGGTGAATCGCCGGTAGGCCATGCGCGAAAGCTACCACTTCTGCCGCTCCGCGTCCGGGGATAGACTAGGCGCGTGTCCCTTCCCTTCCGCCGCCGGCTGTTCCTCGCTCTCGTCGGGATCGGCACGCTGCCGGTCGCCACGGCGCTGGTCGTGCTGGCCGTACAGCTGCGCTCCGCCGGATCGCCCGCCGGGCCCCGGGCCGCGCTCGACGAGATCGCGACCACGGGCGGCGCCCTGATCGCGACTCTCGACACGGCGGCCCTCGACCCGGCGGCGCGCGATGCGCTGCGCCGCCATGCCGAGACGATCACCAGCCGCACCCGGCTGGCGCACCGCGCAGAAACGGTCACGCAAACCGCTGCCGGCGTCCTGGCCGTCGTCACCCTTGGGGCCGCGCTGCTCGTCGTGATCGCTTCGCTTCTGCTCGCCCGGCGTTGGTCGCGTTACGTCTCAACCCCGATCGAGGAGCTGGTGGACTGGGTGGGCCGGGTCGAGCGCCGGGCACCACTCCCCCCGCCACGCGCGGGCGGGGTAACCGAGTTCGCGGCGCTGCGGGGCGCCATCGCGCAGCTCGCCGACGCGCTCGAGCGCGTGCGGGCTCAGGAGCTGGAACAGGAGCGGCTCACGGCGTTTCGCGAGACCGCCCGCCGGGTGGCGCACGAGATGCGCGGCCCGCTGTCCGCCGCCCGCCTGGCGCTGCGCCAGCTTCCGGCCGATGGTGCGCCGGCACAGGTACTCGCTGACGAGACCGCCCGACTCGAAGCGATGGCCCGCGAGTTCGCCGAGTTCGGCCGCCTCCCCGAAGGACCGGAAGCCCCGGTGGACCTGGGCGAGCTGCTGGCGGCGGTCCTCACCGGCGCCGTGCCCGCCAATACCTGCCCGGTCGCCCGCGACATCGAGCCCGGTCTCGTCGTCCGGGGACACTACGAGCCGCTGCGTCGCGCAATCGAGAACCTCGTGCGGAACGCGGTATCGTTCACGACGGAAGCGGGCATCGCGCTCACCGCGCAGCGCGTCCCCCGCGGCGTGCGGCTGGTCGTGCGGGACCACGGACCGGGTGTGGCGGACGCCATGAAACAGCAGATCTTCGAGCCATACGTGACGACTCGGGCGGGGGGCACCGGTCTCGGCCTCGCGCTCGCCCGGCAGACGGTGCTCGCCCATGCCGGGCGCCTCAGCGTGGAGGATGCGGCGGGAGGCGGCGCCGCGTTCGTGGTCGAGCTGCCGGAGGCACGATGACGGCGCGCGTGCTCGTGGTGGACGATGAAGCCAACCTGCGCCGCATGGTGCGCGCCCTGCTCGAAGCGGACGGGTACACCGTGGACGACGCCGCCGGGGGTGAAGACGGCGTGCGGCGTGCGGCGCTCGACGAGCCGGACGTCGTGCTGCTCGACCTCGTGATGCCGCCAGGTCCGGACGGTCTCACGGTGCTGGAGCGCCTGCGGGCCGGGCAGGCGGACGCGCCGGTGATCATGATGAGCGGCAAGGCGACGCTGGCGGACGCGGTGCGCGCCACCAAGCTCGGGGCGTTCCAGTTTCTCGAAAAACCGCTCAGTCCCGAGGCGGTGCTTACCGCCGTGCGCGCGGCGGTGGACCTCGTGCGCGCCCGCGCCGAGAACCGCGCGCTGCGGGCGGAGCTGCCGCCGGCCGACGAGATCATCGGGGACTCGGACCCGATGCTCGAGCTCAAGGCCCTGATCGCGCAGGTGGCCCCGACTCCCGCCCGCGTGCTCATCACCGGCGAGTCCGGCACCGGCAAGGAGCTGGTCGCCCGCGGCATCCACGCGCAGAGTCCGCGGGGGCGCCGGCCGATGGTGAGCCTCAACTGCGCCGCCATGCCGCACGCGCTGGTCGAGAGCGAGCTGTTCGGCCACGAGCGGGGCGCCTTCACCGGAGCCGTCCAGCGACGGCAGGGGCGGTTCGAGCTGGCCGACGGCAGCACGCTGTTCCTCGACGAGATCGGCGATCTGCCGACGGATGTCCAGGCGAAGCTGCTGCGGGTGCTCGAGCAGAACACCATCGAGCGGGTCGGCGGCGAACGGACCAGGACGGTGGACGTGCGGGTCATCGCGGCCACCAATCGCGACCTGGCGCGCGAGGCCGCGGCAGGCCGGTTCCGTCGCGACCTGTTCTTCCGGATCAGCGTCTTCCCGATCCACGTGGCGCCGCTGCGTGATCGGCCGGACGACATTCCGGCGCTCGTGCGGCATTTCGCGCGCGTCGCCGGCGTCCGGTCCGCCCGCCCCCCGCGGATGTTCGACGACGGCGCGCTCGCCCGGCTCCGGGCCCACCACTGGCCGGGGAATGTGCGTGAGCTGGCCAACTTCGTGGAGCGACTCACCATCACCGGGCGCACCGGCACCGTCGACCGCTCCGAGGTGGAAGTCGTGCTCGGGCGCGAATCGCCCGAGCCGCCCGTCGTTTCGGGATCGCTCAACGAGGCGCTCGACCGCTACGAGCGCGACCTGATCCAGAGCGCCCTGGAGCGGGCCGGCCAGCGCGTCGCGGAAGCTGCCCGCCTGCTCCAGACGGACCGGGCAAACCTCTACCGCCGGATGCGACGCCTCGGCATGAGTCGAAAAGACACTGACACGTGTTGAAAGGACACACCACTCGGCGTGCTCGTCTGGGACATTGTGCCATAAGATATTGTAAATAAACAGCTTGCATGTGACGCCCTGATGGCACGGCAACTGCCTTTTCGTGGACCGGGAGGTAACCATGGGAAAGACCGTTGCCGTTTTCCTGGCGCTGTTGGGACTCGCGTCCCTCGCGCGCGACACCGGGGCGCGCCTGGCGCGAGGCGATGCATTCGCCCGGATCCTCGGGCTTGAGTTCCGCGTCGCGGTTCGACTCGAGTCCGCCCACCACGCCGCCGAGCGGGCATCAGCGTGCGGACCCAGCGCGGACGTCGTGGTCCCTGACACCCTGATCATCGTACGAGCGCGGCCATGAGTCGGCGCCACCTCGTCCGCCTCGTCGCGACCTGCGTGCTCACAGGCGCGGACCTGGCGGCGGCGGTCACGACCGCCGCAGCGCAGGACACCGTGGTCGTCGCACGTGATCGCCGGCAGGCGCGCGGCGGCGGCACGGCACAATGGGCCGTGGATCTGTTCAATGCCCCGGGGACGTTTCGCGTCTTCGGTCCGCTCACCCTCGACAGCGCGACACACGTTCGCGGTGACGTCGCCGTCGTCGACGGTCCCCTCGTGCTGTACGGCAGCATCGACGGCGACCTCGTCGCGATCAACGCGGACGTCACCCTGGCCGACGGGGCTTCGGTCGAGGGCGACGTGGTGGTGCTGGGCGGCCACCTCGTGCGGGACGATGGGTCGAACCTGGCGGGGAGCAGTCGGTGGGAGAGCGGTCGGGTCGTGGTGCGCCGCGACGGCGATCGACTGGTGCTTGCCGAGCGGCGGCCGGCTCCCGCCCGCCGGGCTCGCCCGTACGACGAACGCGACCGCGGGCGAGCGTTCCTCGTGATCGGACTCGGCGACACCTACAACCGGGTCGAGGGGCTGCCGCTTCGCCTCGGAGCGGGGCTCGAGTGGCAGAGCGGCGACCTGGCCGGGCGCGTGCGTGGCTACGGCGTGTTCCGCACCGCGGGAGACTTCTCCGGCACGCGCGAGGATCTGGGCTACGGCGCCGACGCGAAGCTGCGACTCGGGAGCGCCAACTCCGGGATCACGCTTGGCGGCCGGGCCTACGATCTGGTGGTCCCGACGCAAGACTGGCCGCTCACCCGTCACGAGGCCGGCTGGGCGACGCTGCTGTGGCACCGGGACTATCGCGATTACTACCTGCAGCGCGGGGTCGCGGGGTTCGTCACGCTCGAGCCGTTCGCCGTCCTCTCGTTGACCGGGCAGATTGCGCGGGTCGATGAGGCCTCGATCGCCGCCCGGGATCCCTGGACGCCGTTCCGGAATGCAGAGCCTTGGCGGCCCAACCCGGTGATCGACGCGGGAGACTTCACCTTGTTGAGTGGCACGTTCGAGTTCGACTCGCGCCGCTCCGAGCGATCCGCCGGGTCCGGCACGCTGCTGCGTGCGACGTGGGAGCACGGCATCGGCGACAACGTCGTGGAGCGCGCGCTACCGGCGACCATCCGCGCGCCGCTTCCCGCGACTGACTACACGTTCGACCGCGCGTCGGTGGATCTCCGCCAGTACCAGCGCATCGGCCAGATGGGACAGTTCCGGTTGCGCGGCTTCTGGGCCGGCGACGTGGGCGACGGGCCGCTGCCGCTGCAGCGGCGCTTCTCGCTCGGCGGGCCCGACCCGCTGAACGGCTACGCGTTCCGCGCGTTCGGCTGCAACGCGGGGGTGAGCGATCCGGCGCTCCCCGGACTGTGCGATCACGTGCTCCTGTTCCAGGCCGAGTATCGCGGCGCGTTCGGCGTGGACTGGATCGGCTGGGGCCATCGGGCGTACCGCGACCGCCGGACGCGCGACGACTGGCTCGACTGGGATTGGGACCCCGGTGACTGGTTCTGGTTCGAGGGGCCGGCGATCGTGCTGTTCACGAACGCGGGGACCGGCTGGCTCCGGACGGAAGACGGGCCGGGGCCGCTCCACTGGGACGTGGGGGCCGGCGTCGAGTTTGGGAGCACGGGGCTGTACGTGGCCAAGGCGATTCAGCAGGGAGAGCCGTTGCGGGTGACGCTGCGGATCGAGCGGCGGTTTTGAGCATGCGCCGCGCCGCGCTCGTCTTCGCGGGTCTGCTGGTCGCCGCGCCGCTGGCGGCGCAGCGCCCGCGCCTCGCGGTGAGCCTGCGGCAGTCCGGCGCGGGCCCGCCCGACGCCGTCGTGCGCATCGCCAATCTCCTGACGGACGACCGTCTCGTGTCGGCGATGCGGGCCGGATTCCCGCTCTACGTGGCGCTCACCGTCGAGCTGCGGGAGTCGCGCGCGCTGTGGGACCGGAGCGTGGACCGCTGGGTCGGGGAGTACATGGTTCAGTTCGATCCGGTCCGCGACGTCTACGTGCTCGAGGATCAGGACGGGACGGAGGAGATCCCCGATCGGGACGTGCTCGCCCGCAGGCTGGGCCGTGTGTACGTGGTCGGCCTCAGGCCCGCAGGCCGCGGCCGGTACCACTACCGGGCGTCGGTCACCGCGCGCATGCTGTCCGACGAGGACGTCGACGAGGTATACGCCTGGCTCCATGGTGACGCGGCGGACACGACGCGGCACCGCCCCGGATTCCTCACGCGCACCGCCCGCCGGCTGCTCGTGCAGATGGCCCCCCTGCCACGGCTGAGCCTGGACGGCCGGAGCGAGGACTTCGCGGGCACGTAGCCCGCACGCTAGCGCGTTGGCGCCGGCACGGGCGGCGGCAAGTTGTCGGCGAAGCGCCACGGCGCCGCGCCGTTCCGCGTGAGCGGGACGTTGGCCAGCCGCGCCCGCACCATCGCGATCGGCATCGCGCCGCCCTGCAGTACCGCGTCGTGGAACGCGCGGTCGGTCATCTTGTGCGTGTCCACCAGCTCGCGGTGCAACGCGCGAAGCTGAAGGCCGCCGATCATGTAGGCCACCTGGTAGAGCGGCGAGTACGCGCCGCCGAACGAGCGCCGCACCTCACCCTCGGCGTTCGCCCGCTCGAAGTTCACCGTGTCCACGAGGAACTGGATCGCCTGATCCGGCGTCATCTTCCCCAGGTGGAAGCTCAGCGAGAAGATGATCCGCGCGCTCCGGTGCATCCGCCAGAACAGCGCGCCGATCCGGTCCTCGGGGCTCCGCTGGAAGCCGTGATCCCACAGGAACATCTCCCAGTAGAGCGACTGACCCTCGCTCCAGAACGGTGTGTGGAACAGCTGGCGGTGCGTGTTGTACCGCGCCGCCATGAAGCCCTGGAGATGGTGCCCGGGGTTCAGCTCGTGGAACACGGTCGCGTGCGAGAAGTGCGGGTTGTTGCCCCTGAGGCTCATGAGCTTCTCGCCTTCCGTCATCTCGTCGGTCGGGTACGACACCAAAATCAGGTCGCCCCCCAGGAAGAACGGGGCGACGCGTTGACGCGCCGGGCTCATCATCTCCATCCGCCAGTCCTCCTTGGCGAGCGGCGGGATGGTCACCCAGTCGTGCGCATCGAAGAACGCCTCCGCCTGCCGTGCCAGATCGCGAATCAGCTCGGGCTGCTTCCCCACCTCCACGTACGTGTCCTTCACGCTCTCCATCGCCGCCTTCCAGTCGTCGCCGAAGCCCATCTCGCGGGCCGCCTGCTTGATCTCGTTCAGGCTGAACGCGTACTCGCGCTGGGCGATGGCGATCAGCTCTTCCGGCGTGTAGGGGATCATCTCGAAGCGGAGGTCTTCCGTCAGCCCCTTGGCCCCGATCGGGTCACCGATGATCGGCCCGGTGTTGTCCAGCGCACCGGCTCCCTCCCCGCGCGCATCGCGACCACCGCCCGCGGCGACCGACCCGGGTTGAGCGGGGCGCATCCCCACCACGCGCTCGCGGAGCGTGCGGGCATAGCGCGTCAACGCCTCGTCGAGCTTCCGGTAGGGATCGCGCAGCCACCACGTGAACACGGGGTCGTAGCCGTCGTAGAAGCGATACCAGCTGCCCACGGCACCGCGCACCCGATCCAGCTGATCCGCCGCCCGGTTGGCGACCGTCCGCGACGTGCGGGCCGCGCCGGTGTCGCGCGGCGCCTCGAACCGCGCGCGCAGGCTGTCCACCTGGGCGGCGACCTGCGCCAGCGTCTGCGCCGCGAGTCGGGGGTCGACGTCGGTCAGGTTCCGGCGTGCGTCCTGCAGCGCCAGCAGCCGGTCCGCGAACGGGAGGAGGGGCGTCATCTCCCCGCGCAGGACGTCCTGTCGATCGAGCAGCGCGAGCTGGTGCCTCAGAGAGTTGTCGAGCAGGACGTAGTCGATCCGCCCTTCCTGGCTCAGCGTGTCGAAGGCAAGCTCCGCCAGACGGGTGCGCCATCCGGCGTACACCTCGCGCATGCGGCGGCGCTGATCGGGAGAATCGGACGCGTCATACCGGCGCTCGAGCGAGCTCCGGTCCGCGGCGAATCGGTCGACGATTTGCGCCAGCTCGCTCGCGGGTCGCCCGACGAGCGCGGGCAGATCCGGGACCGCGGCGAGCGGGTCGGTGGGACGCTGGGCCTGGGCACCGGCGGGCGAGAGGAGCGCGATGGCCAGCGCGAGGGCAAGACCAGCGCTACGTCGCGCGATCAACGATCGCAGCATCGGGACCTCATTGGTTGAGAATGGTGGTGCGCGGCAGCGGCGATCCGCATGATGTCATGGGCCGTGCGACCGGGGGAGCCTGGACGCTCATGGCGGTGTCCTCAACCGTCGAGTGACGTACAATACGGCCCGGGGAGCCCAGGAGCCAGCGGCGACGTTGCCTCCTCGCGTCTTCCGCCTCGCCCCGCTACCCAATACCATTGCGAACCCCCATGTCCCCCGAGCTGCGCCGCTCGATCGGCCTGATTCAGGCGACCGCGATGGTCGCGGGCACCATTATCGGTGCCTCGATCTTCGTCCAGCCGTCGGTCATTACCGCCGAGGTGCCCTCGCTCGCCGCGGTCACCGCGGTGTGGGTCGTGGCGGGTCTGCTCACGCTGTGCGGCGCCCTGGTCACCGCGGAGCTGGCGTCGGCCTACCCGCAGACTGGCGGGGTCTACGTCTTCCTCAAGGAGGCGTTCTCTCCCGCGTTCGGCTTCCTGTGGGGCTGGGCGATGTTCTGGAGCATGCACTCCGGCATCATCGCGGCGATCGCGGTCGTGTTCGCGACGTATGTCGGCCGGTTCGTGGCGCTGGGCGATTTCGGGGTCCGGGCGGTGGCGATCGGGGGGATCCTGCTGCTCTCGGCCATCAACTACGTCGGCGTGCGCCACGGCAGCCGGCTCCAGACGGCGTTCACCATCGGCAAGGTGGGCGCCATTCTCGTGATCGTCGTGGTCGGGTTCGCCGTGGCGCCGCCCCACTCGAGCCCGGCGCCATCGCTCGCGGCCGCCGCGCCGTTGGCAGGATTCCCGCCGCTCGGCGCCTTCGCACTCGCCCTGGTCGCCGGGCTGTTCGCGTTCGGCGGCTGGCACATGGTGACCTACGCCGCCGGCGAGACGGTCGACCCCGAGCGAACCGTTCCCCGCGCGCTGCTGCTGGGCACGCTCATCGTGACGCTGTGCTACGTGGCGCTCAACGCGGCGTACTTCCACGTCCTGCCGCTGGACACCGTGGTCTCCTCCAAGCGCGTCGCCGCGGACGCGGCGGAGGTCGTCATGGGGCCTCGGGGCGCGGCGATCGTGTCGGGTCTCGTCGTGGTTTCCACGTTCGGCGCGCTGAGTGGGATCGTGCTGGCGGGCCCCCGGGTGTACTACTCGATGGCGCGGGATGGACTGCTGTTCCGCTGGGTGGGCGCCGTTCACCCGCGATTCCGCACGCCGCATCGCGCGGTGCTGCTCCAAGCCGTCTGGACAGCGGTGCTGATCGCCACCGGCACGTACCGCGCGCTGTTCACCCGGGTCGTCTACACGGAGTGGATCTTCTTCGGCCTGATGGCCTTCGGTCTCGTGCTGCTGAGGCGGCGCGCGGACTATGCGCCGCGCTACCGGGTGTGGGGCTACCCGGGGCTTCCCGTCGTGTTCGCGATCGCAGCGGGACTCATCGTGCTCAACCAGATCGTCTCCGACCCCGCTGAGAGCGCCATCGGGCTCGGGCTCGTGGCGGTCGGCTTTCCCGTGTACCTCCACTGGTCACGCCATGCGCATCGTTGATTTTCACAACCATTTCTATCCGCCCGCCTATCTCGACGCGCTGCGCGCCGATCCGACCGGCGCCGTTACCGTGTCCACCGACGCCGCCGGCAACCCGGTGCTGCATTCTCCGGGCGACGCGAACATCGCCGTGCCGCCGCACCGCGACATCGTCGAGCGCCAGCGCGTCCTCGAGACCGAGGGGATCGACACGCAGGTCCTGACGCTCACCTCGCCCGGCACGCACGTGCACCCGCCGGCGCAGGCGACGCGCTACGCCCGTCTGGTGAACGACGCGCTAGCGACGATCGCGCGGGAGCGACCGGCCCAGTTCACCGCCCTGGCGACCCTGCCGCTCAACGATCCGGCCGCTGCGGTCACCGAGCTCGAGCGCGCGATGGACAAGCTCGGATTTCGCGGCGTCATGGTATTCGGTAACGTCAACGGTACCGCCTTGTCCGACCGGCGCTACTGGCCGCTGTGGGAGCGGGCGCACGCATTGAAGGCGGTGTGCTACATCCACCCGACGCACCCGCTCGGCGTCGAAGCGATGCAGGACTACTGGCTGATGCCTCTGATCGGGTTCCCGTTCGATACCACGCTCGCGGCGGCGTCCCTGGTCTTCAGCGGGGTGGTGGAGCGGTTCCCGGACATCACGTGGGTGCTGGCGCACCTGGGCGGCGCGATCCCGTACCTGGCCGAGCGACTCGACCGCGGCTACCGCGCGTTCCGCACGTGCCGCGACCACATCACGCGGCCGCCCAGCGAGTACCTCCGGACGTTCTACTACGACACGGTGAACTTCGACGTCCGCGCGCTCGAGCTCGCGATCGCGTTCGCCGGGGTCGATCACGTGATGGCGGGGAGCGACTTCCCCCACCAGATCGGGAGCCTGCGCTCGATGGTGGCGAGCATCGACGGCCTGGGTCTCGCGCCGGTGGACAAGGCGAAGATTCTCGGCGGCAACGCGGCCCGGCTGCTGGGGCTCGGCTCGTGACGTGCTCCGCAGCTCGCCGGCAGCGGTGGGGCGCGCCGGCCTGGCTTCTGCTGGCGCTGGCCGGCGCCACGCCGACCGCCGTGACCGGGCAGCGCGGGCCGCCGGAGAGCACCACCGTCATTCTGCTCGGCACGGGCATGCCACGGCCCGATCCGTCGGCCGCCGGACCGGCGATTGCGATCGCCGTCGGGCGGCGCGTCTTGCTGTTCGACGCCGGCGCCGGGGTGATGCGCCAGGTCGCCGCCGCCGGGCTTCCGATCTCCGGCCCGGACGCGCTGTTCATCACGCATCTCCACAGCGATCACACGCTCGGCTATCCCGACGTAATCCTGACCTCGTGGGTGATGCGACGGCGCGGCGCGCTGCCGGTGTTCGGGCCACCCGGGCTGCAGGCCATGACCGATCAGCTGCTGGCGGCGTGGGCGGAGGACATCCGGATTCGCACCACCGGGCTCGAGCGCGAGCGCGTCGAAGACTTGGCGGTGGCCGTGCACGAGATCGGGCCGGGCGTCGTGTACGACAGCGGCGGCGTGCGGGTCACCGCCATCCCCGTGCAGCACGCGGAGTGGCCGTACGCGTTGGCGTTCCGCGTCGATACGCCCACCCGGTCGATCGTGATTTCGGGTGACACCCGGCCGACCGAGGCGCTGGTCCAAGGCGCGCAGGGCGTGGACGTGCTGATTCACGAGGTCTACGCGGCCGGCCGGCTGGTGGCCGAGGACCGCCCGGGTGGTGACGTGTGGCCGCAGTACATGCGCGAGTCGCACACGTCGGATGTGGAGCTCGGGGCGCTGGCCGCGCGCATCCGGCCGAAGCTGCTGATTCTCTACCATCTCATCCGCATGGGTGCATCAGACGAGGAGCTGCTCGCCGGGGTGCGGGTGGGCGGCTTCACGGGCCGGACCGTGATCGGCCGGGATCTCGACCGATACTGACGCTGCCGCATCCCGCGTTTCTGCGCGGCATCCTGTTCCGCGCCGCGGCGATCTGGGTCGCCGTGCGGGGATTGCTCGCCCTGCTTGAGCTGCGCACGCCTCCCGGATGGGCGGTCGTGGTGCTGGTGGCAGGGCTTGCCGCCTACGACGCGCGCCGCCAATCGGAGACGGTGCTGCTGGCGAACCTCGGCATTCCCGAGTGGCGCCTGGCCGTGATCGCCGCGCTGCCGCCTGCGCTGATGGAAACCGTGATCGGGCTGCTCACATGAGCGACGCGCCCCTGCTCGTTGCCGACTCGATCGGCAAGCGCTTCGGCCGCCGCACCGTGCTTACCGCGGCGTCGCTCCGGGCGCGGACCGGTCGCATCACCGCCCTGCTCGGCCGGAACGGCTGTGGCAAGACCACGCTGCTCCGGGTCGCCGCCGGCTGGCTGCGACCGGACTACGGGCTCGTCGTCTTCCAGGGCCGACGGTTCCTGCGCGCGCGGCTGGCGACGCTTGCGCGGCGTGGTCTCTTCTACCTCCCGGAGCGATCCCTGCTGCACGCCACCCGCACGGTGCGCCAGCATCTCGCGGCGCTCGCCCACGCGTTCCCGGCCGCCACCGTGGACGAGGCGATCGACGCGCTCCGGCTCGGCGACTTCCTCGACCGCAGGCCGCCGAGCCTTTCGGGCGGCGAGCGGCGGCGCGCGGAGCTGGCCCTCGCGGTCGCCCGGCGGCCGGACTGCCTGCTGGCCGACGAGCCGTTCCGCGACCTCGCACCCACCGACCGGGAGGTCGTGGCCGCGTCGCTTCGCGCGCTGGCGGCGCGGGGCACGGCGATCGTGGCGACGGGGCACGAGGTCGTCGAGCTGCTCGACCTCGCGGACGAGGTGCTGTGGATGACCGCCGGCACCACGCACCCGCTTGGCGCGCCGACGGCCGCCCGCGCCAACTTCCATTTCATGCAGGACTATCTGGGTCTCGCGATGCTGCGTGACGAGTCCCGGCAAGGTCGATCCTGACGGAATCCTGACGCTCCGGGATCCGATCCTGACCCCACATTGACACCCGGCTCCGTATGCTCCCCCTCGTCATCGTGGAAGGGGCGGCCGTGCGCGAACTCATCGTTGTAGCCTGTTGGTTGATCGGCGCAGGTCTGCTGGTCCTGTACTTCATGGCGTGCATCCGCGAGGCGTGCAGGCGCATCCGGTGACGTCACGCTCGTCACCGACTTCGTCGCAAGCGACTCTCCCATGGACTTGATCATCCTGCTCGCCAGTCTGCTGCTCGCCGTCCTGACCGTCGGCCTGCTGCGCCTGTCGGAGCGTCTCTCGAGGGACTGATGACCGTCTTCCTGTGGATAGCCGCCCTGCTCGCCGCGGGGCTGGCGCTGTATCTGTTCGCGGCCCTCCTCGTCCCAGAGCGATTCGAATGACCGCGAACGGCTGGCTCCAGATGGCCCTCTATGTGGGGCTCCTGATCGCGCTTTCCCCACCGCTGGGGCGCTGGATCACGCGGGTCTATGCGGGCGAGCGCCACGTGCTGGCGCGCGCGTTCGGGCCCGTCGAGCGCATATTCTATCGGCTCGCGGGCGTGAGCCCTGAGGTCGAACAGCGATGGACGGGGTACGCGGTCGCCGTGCTGGTGTTCAGCGCGGCGGGGTTCGCGGTCACGTACCTGTTGCAGCGGATCCAGGGATGGTTGCCGCTGAACCCAGCGGGGATGGGACCGGTAGCGCCGGACCTGGCGTTCAACACCGCCATCAGCTTCACCACCAACACCAACTGGCAGGCGTACGGCGGCGAGACCACGCTGTCGTATCTCACCCAGATGGCGGCGCTCACGGTGCAGAACTTCGTGAGCGCGGCGGCCGGCATGGCGGTGCTGGTGGCCCTCGCCCGCGGGATCGCGCGACGGTCGGCCGAGACGGTGGGAAACTTCTGGGTGGACCTCACGCGCGGGACGCTCTACATCCTGCTCCCGCTCGCGTTCGTGCTCGCGCTGGCGCTGGTGAGCCAGGGCGTGGTGCAGACGTTTCACGGCCCGGCTACCGCGGCGCTGGTCCAGCCCCTCGTGAACGGGGATTCGACGATCACGCAGCAGGTCATCTCGGTCGGGCCGGCGGCCTCGCAGGTCGCCATCAAACAGCTCGGCACCAACGGCGGCGGGTTCTTCAACGTGAACTCGGCGCACCCGTTCGAGAACGCCACGGCACTGTCAAACCTCCTGGAGTCGCTGGCGATCCTGATCATCGGTGGGGCGTTTTGTTTCGCGTTCGGACGGATGGTGAGCGACCGGCGCCAGGGCCGGGCCCTCTTCGCCGCGATGCTCGTGATCCTGATCCCGCTCCTCGTCTTCACGGGCAACGTGGAGCAGCGCGGCACGCCGCTGCTCGAGCGGGCCGGCGCGGAAGTGCACGCCGGCGCCGGCAACCCCGGCGGCGATTTCGAGGGAAAGGAAGTCCGATTCGGCATCGCGAACTCGGCCACATGGGCAGTCGTGACCACCGCAGCGTCCAACGGGTCGGTCAACTCGATGCACGACTCCTTCACGCCGCTCGGTGGGATGGTCCCGATGTGGCTGATGCAACTGGGCGAGGTGGTGTTCGGCGGGGTGGGATCGGGGCTCTACGGCATGCTCGCGTTCGTGATCGTCGCGGTATTCGTGGCGGGCCTCATGGTGGGGCGGACACCGGAGTACCTGGGCAAGAAGATCGAGGCCTATGAGATGAAGATGGCGTCGCTCGCAATCCTCTTCCCGGTGGTCGCGGTGCTGGCGGGCACGGCCCTCGCGGTCGCCACGAGTGCCGGCCGGGCCGGGCCGCCCAATCCCGGTGCCCACGGCTTCAGCGAAATCCTGTACGCGTTCTCGTCCGCCGGGAACAACAACGGCAGCGCGTTCGCCGGGCTGAACGCGAACACGTGGTTCTACAACTTGGCGCTCGGCGTCGCCATGTGGGTGTCGCGCTTCTGGGTCATGATCCCGATGCTCGCGATTGCGGGCTCGCTCGCGCGCAAGAAGGCGGTGCCCGCGGGGCCCGGCACCCTGCCCACCCACACGCCGCTCTTCGTCGTCCTGCTCGTGGGCACGGTGCTCCTGGTGGGGGCGCTCTCGTTCTTCCCCGCGCTGGCACTCGGCCCCGTGGTCGAGCACCTCACAATGTGGGGCACCCCATGACCACCCGCCCGCTCCTGAATCGCGCCATCGTGGCTCGGGCGGCGGTCGACGCCCTGGTGAAGCTCGACCCCCGTCACCAGCTCCGGAACCCGGTGATGTTCGTGGTCTGGGTAGGCTCGCTGCTGACGACGGCCCTGTGGATCGCCGCTTTGGCGGGCCACGCCGAGGCGCCGGCGTGGTTCATCCTGGCAATCAGCGCCTGGCTGTGGGCCACCGTCCTGTTCGCCAACTTCGCCGAAGCCGTGGCGGAGGGGCGCGGCAAGGCCCAGGCCGAGGCGCTCCGCCGCACACGCACCACGATTCAGGCCAGGCGGCTGCGCGACCCCGCACGCCGCGAGGACGTCGAGTCGGTGGCGGGGAGTGCGCTGCGGAAGGACGACGTGCTCCTGGTGCAGGCGGGAGAGCTGATCCCCGCCGATGGCGACGTGGTCGAAGGCGTGGCCTCCGTTGACGAGAGCGCGGTCACCGGCGAGAGCGCACCGGTGATCCGGGAGAGCGGCGGCGACCGGAGCGCGGTCACAGGCGGCACGAAGGTGCTGTCGGACTGGCTCATCATCCGTGTCTCGGCGAATCCCGGCGAGTCGTTCCTCGATCGCATGATCGGCCTGGTGGAGGCGGCCAAGCGCCGGAAGACCCCCAACGAGATCGCGCTGGCCATTCTGCTCGCCGCGCTCACGATCGTGTTCCTCGTCGTGACCGCGACGCTGCACCCGTTTTCCAGCTACCTCGCGGCGGCGGAAGGCCGGGGCTCAGCGGCGAGCATCACCGTGTTGGTGGCGCTCCTCGTTTGCCTGATTCCCACCACCATCGGCGGGCTGCTTTCGGCCATCGGCATCGCCGGCATGGATCGCATGATCCGGAAGAACGTGATCGCCATGTCGGGCCGGGCGGTCGAGGCGGCGGGCGACGTGGACGTGCTGCTGCTCGACAAGACCGGCACGATCACGCTCGGGAACCGGCAGGCGACGGAGCTGATTCCGGCCGGCGGCGCGACGGAGGCCCAGCTCGCCGACGCCGCCCAGCTCGCCTCGCTGGCCGACGAGACGCCGGAGGGCCGGAGCATCGTCGTGCTGGCCAAGAAATACGGCATCCGCGAGCGCGACGTGCGGGCGCTCGGTGCCCGCTTCGTCCCGTTCACGGCGCAGACCCGGATGAGTGGCGTGGACCTGAACGGCCGCCGCATCCGCAAGGGCGCCGCCGACGCGGTCGAGCAGTGGGTGCGCAGCCTCGGCGGCGAGCTGCCGGCGGCCGTCAAGGAAGCGGTGTCCCGGGTCGCGCGGGGCGGCGGCACGCCGCTCGTTGTCACGGAGGGGGCGAGGGTTCTTGGCGTCGTGCATCTCAAGGACATCGTGAAGGGCGGCATCCGGGAGCGCTTCGCCGAGCTCCGCCGGATGGGCATCAGGACGGTGATGATCACGGGCGACAACCAGGAAACGGCCGCCGCGATTGCCGCCGAGGCGGGGGTCGACGACTTCCTGGCCCAGGCGACCCCCGAAGCCAAGCTCGCCCTGATCCGCGAGTACCAAGCGGGCGGCCGGCTGGTGGCGATGACGGGCGACGGTACGAACGACGCGCCCGCGTTGGCGCAGGCCGACGTCGCGGTCGCCATGCACTCGGGCACGCAGGCGGCAAAGGAAGCGGGGAACATGGTGGACCTCGACTCCAACCCCACCAAGCTCATCGAGGTCGTGGAGACGGGAAAGCAGATGCTCATGACCCGGGGGGCGCTCACCACGTTCAGCTTGGCCAACGACGTCGCCAAGTACTTCGCCATCATCCCGGCCGCCTTTGCCGGCATCTTCCCGGCCTTGGGCGCGCTCAACGTGATGCGCCTGGCGAGCCCGGAGAGCGCGGTTCTGTCGGCCGTGATCTTCAACGCGCTCATCATCGTGGCGCTCATTCCGCTCGCCTTGAAGGGCGTGCGCTACCGCCCGATCGGAGCGGCGGCGGTGCTGCGTCGCAATCTCGTGATCTACGGTGCGGGTGGCCTGCTGGTCCCGTTCGCCGGGATCAAGCTGATCGATCTTGTGCTGGTCGCGATGGGGGCCGCGTGATCGTGCGCCTCGTCCCGGCGGTCCGACCAAGAGAGGATGCCGTCTGATGTCTCATCTCCGTCCCGCGCTCGTCCTGCTGGCGCTCTTCACCATCCTCACCGGCTTGGTCTATCCCGCCGTCACCACGGGCGTGGCGCAGCTCCTGTTTCCCCGCCAGGCCAACGGCAGCCTGATCGTCCACGACGGCCGCGTGGTGGGAAGCGACTTGATCGGCCAGCCGTTCTCCGATCCGGCGTACTTCTGGAGCCGGCCGTCGGCGACCGGCCCGGTGCCCTACAACGCGGCGGCGTCCAGCGGCTCCAACCTGGGGCCGACCAATCCGGCGCTCGCGGAAGCGATCGCGCAACGCGTTGCGGCCCTCCGCGCCGCGGACCCCGCGCAGACCCGGCCGGTGCCGGTGGACCTCGTGACCGCGTCCGGGAGCGGTCTCGATCCCCACATCTCCCCCGCCGCCGCCGCGTACCAGGTGGGGCGGGTAGCACGGGCTCGCGGCCGGACCGTGGACGAGATCCAGTCGCTGGTGGACCGGCACACGGAGGGCCGCACGCTCGGGCTCATCGGTGAGCCGCGGGTCAACGTGCTGCTGCTCAATCTGGCGCTGGATAGTCTCGCGCCCCTGTCGCGGCAATGACCCCCAACTGACTTCTCACGAATCCAACTGATCCTCACCAAGAGAGGTGTTTTGTGCACACCGAAGCCCGGCGCCTGCCCGGTCTGGGCATGCCGTTCCTGGTCCTTCTGCTCGCGACTCCCGCGTGGACCCCACTCATCGCCCAGGGTTTGCCCGAGGGCGTGCACGTGGCGGCGTTCGTGGACACGTACTACGCGTGGGATTTCTCCCGGCCGCCGTCCCTGGACCGTGTATACACGACGCAGCCCGCCCGCCATTCCGAGTTCAACGTGAACCTGGCGTTCGTCGAAGCCCGGCTCGAGCGGACGAGCGTGCGCGGGCGCCTGGCGCTTCAGGCCGGGACGTCGGTCCAGTCGAACTACGCGGCTGAGCCGCGGATCGGCAGCGTGAGCGGGCCCGATCTGAGTCGCTTGCTCCAGGAGGCATACGTGGGCCTGCGCGTGGCCACGCCGCTCTGGGTGGACGCGGGCATCTTCTTCTCACACATCGGGCAGGAGTCGTGGATCTCGCGTGACAATCCCACATACACCCGCTCGCTCATCGCGGACTACACGCCGTACTACTCGGCCGGCGTGCGCGCCGTGTGGCAGGTCAGCGCCGCCGTCACCCTGCATCTGCATTTCGTGAACGGTTGGCAGAACATCTCGGAAACGAACGAGGGCAAGGCCGCAGGCCTGCGCGTCGAGTACGCGCCTTCCGGGAGGGTGTTGCTCGGCTACAGCAACTTCATCGGCGACGAGCAACCCGACTCCCTGCCCAACCGGCTGCGCGTGTTCAACCAGGTGTTCGCGCGCCTCGGGCGGACGGACGGCGCCGCCGTGTGGCTCACGTTCGATCTCGGCACCCAGAGCGTTCCGGGGGCGGACGCCTCGACGTGGTACGGGCTCGCGGTGATCGGTCGCGTCCCCGTGACGGGCGCCGTGGCGCTCAGCGCGCGGGTGGAGCGGTATGCCGATCCCGACGGGGTCATCGTGCCGAGTCTGGGCACCGCCGCGTTCGAGACGACCGGCGCTTCGGTGGGATTCGACGTCACCCTGCCGAAGGGCTTCCTGTGGCGGACGGAGTTGCGTGGCTTCCGGGGCGACGGGGATATCTACCCCACTCGGGACGGTGGCTTTTCCCGCAATAGCGGCGTCGCGGTCACTTCGCTCGCGCTGACGCTCTAGCGCCTCGACGGGCGGCGGCAGTGCCTCCAGCCTGGGCTCGTCTGGGTTCCACGGCTTGCCGGGATGGATCACCGCCACCTGGCAGCTTTCGGCCGCCTGGACCATCTGCGCGTACGTCCCGGCCTTCAGGTCCGCCATGGACGCCTGCTTGTCCTGGTTGTACTTGAACGTCCGGTCGTTGACCTCGGTGCACTCGTTGCAGGTCGAGCAGCGGAGCGTCTCGATATGCGGCTCGTCCGAGCGCTTCGGTTCCGCCGGCTCGGCGGGCGCCACGAGCGCCGGCGCCGCAGCCGCCGCGCCGGCTCCCGATTGCCGGACGGGGGGTGAGAGCGCGCCCGGCCGGTCCTCGGGATTGCTGTCGTTGGCACCGCTGCGCCGCTAGCTTGGATGCCATGACGGCGCCCGAGCGACCGGATCCCGACGCCCTCCTGGCGCGAGCGGCGGAAGAGGAGACCCAGGCGCGCCGTGGCCGCCTCAAGCTGTTCTTCGGCGCGGCTCCGGGCGTGGGGAAGACGTATACCATGCTCGAGGCCGCGCGCGCCTCCCGGGCTGAGGGCGTGGACGTGGTGGCCGGCGTGGTGGAGACTCACGGCCGCCCCGAAACCGGGCGGCTGCTCGACGGCCTGGAGGTGCTTCCGCGCCGGAGCGTCGAGTATCGCGGCACCACCTTGCAGGAATTCGATCTCGACGCGGCGCTGGCCCGCCGGCCGGGCCTGATCCTGGTGGACGAGCTGGCGCACACTAACGCGCCCGGCTCGCGCCACACCAAGCGGTGGCAGGACGTGGAAGAGCTGCTGGCCGCCGGGATCAGCGTCTCGACCACGCTCAACGTCCAGCACATCGAGAGCCTCAACGACGTCGTGGCTCAGATCACGGGCGTCGTGGTGCGGGAAACCATTCCCGACGCCGTGTTCGAGCGGGCCGATGAAGTGGAGCTGGTCGACATCTCGGCCGAGGTGCTGATCGAGCGCCTGCGCGACGGGAAGGTCTACGTCCCCGAGCAGGCGGCGCGCGCGCTGGAGCAGTTCTTCCGCAAGGGCAACCTCATCGCGCTGCGCGAACTCGCCCTCCGCCGCACGGCAGAGCGGGTGGAAGCGCAGATGCGCGGCTACCGCGAAGCCCACGGGATCGAGCGCACCTGGCCCGCCGGCGAACGGATTCTGGTCTGCATCGGCCCCAACCCGGCCTCGGCCCGCCTGATCCGCGCGGGCCGCCGCATCGCGGCGGCGCTGCACGCCGACTGGGTGGTGCTCCACGTCCAGTCCAGCCGGCAGCGGCTCTCCACCACCGACCGCGACGCCCTGACGGTGAACCTCCGCCTCGCGGAGCAGCTCGGCGCACGGACCGTGACACTCAGCGCGGACGACGTGGTGCCGGAGATTCTCGCCTACGCCCGCGGCCAGAACGTTACCCGGATCATCGCCGGCAAGCCGACGCACCCGCACTGGCGCGACCGGCTGACCGGGTCGCTGCTGGACAAGCTGATTCGTGGCAGCCGCGAGATCGATGTGTACGTGATCACGGGCGAGGTGGAGGAGCGCATGCCCGTGCGCCGTGAGCGCCCGCCGTTCTCGACGCGGGCCTACCTCGGTGCCTCGGGCGTCGTGGCAGCCGCGGCGGCCATCGGTCTCGCGGTGCGCGCCTGGGTGAGCACGACCGATATCGCGATGCTGTTCCTGCTCGCCGTGATGATCGCGGCCGCACGCTACGGCACCCGCCCCTCGGTGCTCGCGTCCGTGCTCGGCATCGCCGTGTTCGACTTCTGCTTCGTGCCGCCGTACTACACGTTCGCCGTCGCCCACGCAGGCTATCTATTCACGTTCGTCGTGATGCTCGTCGTGGCGCTGCTGATCAGCCGCCTCGCTGCACGCATCCGGGGCCAGGCCGACGCGGCGCGGGAGCGCGAGCAACACACGGCGGCGCTGTACGCGCTGAGCCGCCGGCTCGCCGCGGCGCGCGATGCGCAGGAGCTGGCGCTGGCCCTCTCCACGCAGGTGCGGGAGACGTTCGGGACGCCGGGGACCGTGCTCCTGCCCGACGAGCACGGCGACCTCGAGCCGGCGGCCGCCGCGAACGACGGCGCGTTGAGCGAGGCGGCGCTGGGTGTCGCGCGCTGGGTCCTGGGGCACCAGCAGCCCGCGGGGACCGGCACCGACACGCTGCCTGGGGCGGACGCGCTTTACCTCCCGCTGACGGCCTCGAACCGGGCGGTCGGGGTCTTGCGGGTGGTGGTGCGCGATCCGCGGCGCGCGCGCGATCCGATCGAGCGCCAGCTGCTCGAGGCGATCGCCGGCCAGGCCGGCGTGGCGCTCGAGCGGGCCGATCTGGTGCGCCGCTCGGAACGCGCGCGACTCGAGATCGAGGCTGAGCGCCTGCGTACGGCGCTGCTCAGCTCGCTGTCGCACGACCTGCGCACCCCGCTCGGCGCCATCGAGGGTGCGGCGTCTACCCTGCTCGACAGCGGCGCCGCGATCGACGCGGCAGCCCGGCGCGAACTGCTGGCTTCCGTGCTGGGCGAATCGCGCCGCATGGGCCGCCTGATCGGCAACCTGCTCGAGATGGTCAAGGTCGAGTCCGGCCTGGTGGAGGTCCGCAAGGAGTGGCAGCCGCTCGAGGAAGTCGTCGGCATCGCGCTGCTCCGGCTCGACACGCAGCTCGCGGGACGCGCGATTCATACCCATCTGCCGGGCGATCTTCCCCTCGTGCCGATCGACGGGCTGCTGATCGAGCAGGTGCTGATCAACCTGCTCGACAACGCGACGAAGTACACGCCGCCGGGCGGGCCGATCGACATCGACGCGGAGCTGGGCGACGGCGCGGTCGTCGTCGAGGTCGCGGACCGCGGCCCGGGGATCCCCCGGGGCGAGGAGGAGCGTGTGTTCCAGAAGTTCGCACGGCTCGCCGACCGCGCCGCCCCGGGCGGCGCCGGGCTCGGCCTCGCCATCTGTCGCGGGATCGTCACCGCGCACGGCGGCCGCATCTGGGTGGAGCCGCGGCCGGGCGGCGGCGCGCGGTTCCGCTTTTCGTTGCCGATCGAAGGGCCGGCACCATCACTGCCGCCCGCCGAAGACGCGGAGGCAGTCCACCGGACGCCGACAACCACATGACCACGGCAGCCGCCGTCATCCTGCTGATCGAGGACGAGCCCCAGATGCGGCGGTTTCTGCGCGCCGGCCTCGGCGCGCAGGACTACGACCTCGTCGAGGCGGAAACCGCGCGTGTGGGCCTCGCCCAGGCGGCGGGCCGCCGGCCCGACGTCGTCCTGCTCGACCTGGGCCTTCCCGACACCGACGGGCTCGAGGTGATTCGGCGGCTGCGGGAGTGGTCGCCCGTGCCGATCATCGTGATTTCGGCCCGCGGGCGCGAGCAGGACAAGATCGCGGCGCTCGATCTCGGCGCCGACGACTACCTCACCAAGCCGTTCAGCGTGGGCGAGCTGCTGGCGCGGGTGCGGGTGGCTCTGCGCCACGCCCGGCGCGCCGCGGACGGCGCGGACCAGCCGGTGTTTGCGGTGGGCGACCTGCACATCGATCTCGTGCGACGCGAGGTCGCGGTGCGCGATGCCCCGGTGCACCTCACGCCGACGGAATACAAGCTGCTCGCCATGCTGGTGCGCTTCGCGGGACGGGTGGTGACCCACCGTCAACTCCTCAAGGAGGTGTGGGGGCTCACCGCTCCGACGCAAACGCACTACCTGCGGGTCTACATGGCCCAGCTCCGTCACAAGCTCGAGGCCGATCCGGCCCGGCCCAGCTACCTCACCACCGAGCCGGGCGTGGGGTACCGGCTCAAGGACGAGTAGGGCCAAAGCTGTGAGGGCTGAGCTACCTCAGAACGTGGCGGTGAGCTGCGCCGGCCGGGTCGTGGCGTCGAAGTAGAGCCTGAGTCCCACGGCATTGTGATGCCCCCCGCAGGACGCCCCCGTCTCCGTCGTCCCGATCCGTGTCAGGACTCTGAGGCTCAGCACGTCGTTCGTCCCGTCAAAGGCCGTGGCCGGGAAGGCGTCGAACGCCACGGCGACTTCGTGCGCCTGATTGGCGTTGCGCGTGAGCCCCTGGATGCAGTGCGTCTCCCCCGACGCCACTAGGCCACCGTTCTCGTACGCCTCGACCCGCAGATCGAAGTTCGTGCCGATGTCATCGCTGTTCCTGAGGCCGAGCCAGAGCTGGGCGCCGCCGAGCGCCGCCAACGTACCGCTCACGAGCGCGGGGGGGGCGGACCAAGTGCCAATCTCGGCCCAGGGGTTGCCCCCGGCGAACGTGATCGCGGGAGAGTCCTTGTACTTCGCGGTGGTGCTGGTCGGGGCGCTCGTTGACAGGGAGAGGGTCGGCGGATTGGCCGTGGCGCCGGCGCCCTCGAGGAAGAGGGCAATGGCGAGGCGGGAACTGAGGTACCGTGCGTTGTCCCCGAGGAGTCGACGCTCGCCGTCGTTCCAGAGCCCTTGCTGAAGGCCGGCATCGACCTCAGCCGCGAACGCCATGAGCCTATCACGGGCGGCGGCCGTTTGGTTGGCTTCGATCAGCGTCGTCGCTTCAGTAAGGTTGCTCGAAAGCGAAACACACGCGTCGTTGCGGGCCGCCTGGGCCCCCACGCACAGCGCTCCCAGTACGTCGGAGATCTTCTGCACGACCTCCGCCGGGGCAAGAGCTTCCCTCAGTGGGCGCAAAGCGGCTGCAGTCTGGTCTGCGGAAACCCGCAAGATTCTCGAGCCAGCATTTGAAGCCATACCCTCAAGGAGCGGAACTGCTTCCGGTAATGGGATCCTGCTGGCCGATTCTATGAGGGCCAAGGAGTCGCTGTGCAGAACAGCGGCAAGCACAGACTGGCGCTCGCTCGGACTGAGTCTGTCCTTGTACTTCCCAAGCATCAGAGCCCAAGTGATTACCACAAAATGGCGGCTGGCATAGGGGGAATTCCATGCCTCGTCAAGGTATGGCAGGGCAGCACTCCCCTGCTGGGCCACAAAGTCTCGTGCTGCACGGCTGATTTGGGTGCCCCAAACCGACATCCCGCGAAGAGTACGCGGATCTCTAAGCCTCAGGGCCGCGTCGACAACCTGAATCATGTACTCCCCATGGCCTTCCCCGAATTGCGTAGTATCAGGCGACACAGCTTCTTGCTCCAACAACTGAACGATCGCGTCGGCGTACCCGGCCGGCAGCGAGTCCTGAGGCAGACGGCCCAAGCGAACCAACGCGTCGGAGCGGATTAGCCAGTCCGGTGAGCGGAGCTGCACCAGCAGAGACTCTGGCGGCGATTGTTGTCCGAGCAGCGGGCGGAGCGAGCCAGCGCATACCAGGCTGACCGTCAGGAGGTACCGGGCCACGGACACGAACGATGGGAGCTTCATTGGCGGAGTGCTCATTGGTTCAATTGGCAGAAATGGAACTCGACATGAACGTGCCCAACTCCACTCTCTGCCTGCGGCTCTACGTAGTCAAAGCCGAGGCTGTCGGCGAGGCTTGCAAGCTTCGTCCAGAATTCGTCCCTGGCAGCTGCGTCATCACCGAATGTCTGAATGTCAGCAGCACAACCAAAGAGGTGCCAGCTATTTCGGCCCGGGCGGCTCGCGCCAGGTATGTGGAATCGCTGATGTGTCGGATTGCGATAGTAACTGTTGATCCGCCACTCGCCAAAAGCAGTCCACTGGAACGACAGGTCGTTCAGGTGGACCACGAAGTCGTTGTTCCACACCATGAGCCCGTAGTCTCCAGTATTCAGACCGGGATCGGTGGGCAGCTCTGTCAGAAAACGGCCTCTGGATGGGACGCCCCTGAGAACGGACAGGTCAATGTACTCCTGCCGCACGACGTCGATCTCGTCCTGGTACACCCGTAGCGGACCGCTCTGCAATTGTGTGGCGCCACTCGACACTCTCGCCCTCACCTCGTAGCCGAGCCTCTTCACCTCCAGGGCGCCAGGATGCCCATATGCTTGCCACCGGCCATCAGCGTTCGATGGAGTTGGTACGCTGAACTGAGAGGTTGCCCCCTGCGGAGGCGGCTCCGGAGCTTGGGTCTCGGCTGCGGCCTGCGCCGCCGGGACAACGGCCCATGCTACCCCTGGTCCCAACGCCGTGGGGGTGGTACTCGCCTGTAGAAACACCACATTCTCACCCACCAAGGTGGTAAACGAACCGCTCAGGCTGTACACCGTTCCGGGGTTAGGACCGTACACCGTGTCAATCTCCACATTCACGGGCTGTCCCGCCCGGTACACCCGGATCCGCACCTCGCCGTGCGGCTGCCCATTCGACAGATGCGCGCTGTCCCGCGGCGGCAGCGCCGCACACCCGAAGCGCCCGATGAATGCACAGGCCGAGTCCAGGTTCTCGGGGAAGCCCAGGGACTGGTCCCCATCGGAATACCACCAGCGCAGCTGCATGCCGTGGCTCGCCGCGGCCGCGTCCACGAACCGGGCCGAGTCGAGCGGCCCCGAGAGATCGACACCCAGTCGCTCGGCCGTGTCGCCGGGGGCCAGCGCCTCGAACGACAGCGCGGCCTCCCGCACGAGCGTGAGCAGCACGAGGTCTCCGGGCAGCGGCCCTGACCGCAACGGCGGCGCTCCCGACGGGGGCCGTATGGGAGGCGCCGTGATGATCGACTCCTCGTACCAGAGCAAGGCCCCACTCGTCAGGGCGTCCGTGACGGGCAGGGTCCCGGCATCGAGCTGGAACGGGCCCGCCACCTCGATGATCGCCGGCCCGCTCAGCTCCCCCGGAAGCCACAGGTTGGCCACAAGATCGCTGTCGGCGCTGCCGCTCGCGGGCAGCTGCACCACGACCTCGCGCAGCAGCGACTCGGCGACGACCGTCGAATCCTGGACGAGATTGAACAGCGGTGCGGCAGGACCGAGCGTCCGCGGCCTGCAAGAGCGTTCTGGCGTCAGGGGGAGCGGGAGCCGCGACAGCGGCGACCACCCTATTCCATCCGGCCGGCCGCCGGCGTAAGCCGCTTGCGCCCCCGCCCTGAATCCTGGGCACGGGAGTCTTGGGCTGCACCAGGGGTTGTTGGCCGCGTTCTGCGAGGTTGGGCGACTCCTCGCGATGGGGAGCCATGCGGTGACGGTCGCTGAGCGGGAGGGCCCCGGCTAGGTCGGACCTGCCGTCGCCGAGCCCGATGCGTCAGATCAGCGCGGCCGCTCCACCACCAGGTCCGGGATGTCCCGGAAGTCCGCCACGTTGAGCGTCCACACGCGCGCGTCCCACACCAGCGCACACGCCGCGATGGCCAAGCCCGGTTCCCGGCCACGGGCACCCGGCACGGAACGGTACAGCTCCGCCGCGCGGCGGGCCTCGTCTGCGCCGAAGGGGATGGCGGCGGCCTGGGGAAGCAGCGCCTCCTGAGCGGCTAGCTCCTCCGGCAGGCGGGGCCCACGCAGCCACTCGTAGAGCACCAGGGTCGCGAGCACCACGCGCTCACCGTCGGCCAGGGCGCGGCGGACCGCGGGCGCCGAGCGCCGCGGTCCGGTGAGACAGTCAATCAGGGCGGACGTGTCGAGCAGGATCACGCGGGCGACTTGCGGCCCCCACCGCGGCGGGCCACGCGCACCGCGGCGATCTCGCGATCGGTCGCGGCGGCCGCGCGCCTGGGGATGCGGGCCACGACCTCGTCGAACGTGGCCAGCAGGCGGCGCCGCTCGTCATCGCTCAGGCGCCCGACCCGCGCCGCGTACTCACGCACGGCCTCTCGCACCACCCCGCTCTTCGACGTGCCCAGGCGGGCCGCCGTGCGGTCAATGCGCGCCACGGTCTCGGCGTCCAGCGTAAAGGTCATCTTGTTGGATGCCATATTGCCATACTACCATACCTGACGCCAGCGCCGCAAGCCCGGCGTATATTCTCGCGCGATCCGCCCGTACCGTCCGCACCGCCCAGCACCAGCCCTCGGAGGGAATCCCATGCGCCGTTCGTGCTTCGTGGTCGCCCTGCTCGCCCTCGCGTCCGCCGTGCCGGCCTTGGCGCAACGCCAGCCTGCCCAGATCCGCGACTCGGCCGCGGTGGAGGGCGCACCACTGCCGGTGCCCAAGGAGATGTCCTCCGTCACCGAGCACACCATCCGCATCGACGGACAGGTGATCCCCTACCGGGCGACCGCCGCGACCATGCTGCTCACCAACGGCCGGGGCGAGCCCATCGGCAGCCTCTACTACACGGCGTACACGCGCACCGACGTCAGGGACGTGAGCCGCCGGCCCCTCGCGTTCGTCTACAACGGCGGCCCCGGCTCGGCCTCGGCCTGGCTGCACATGGGCGCCTTCGGCCCGCGGCGCGTCGTCACCACCGACGCCGCGCCCACGCCGCCGGCGCCCTACCAGCTGCGTGGACAACGCCAGCAGCCTGATCGACGTGGCCGACCTGGTCTTCATCGACCCGATCGGCACCGGGTTCAGCCGGGTGGTCGGCAAGGGCACGGGCCGGGACTTCTGGGGGATCGACGAGGACGCGGCGTCGCTCGCCAGCTTCATCAGCCACTACGTGAGCCAAAACGCCCGCTGGAACTCGCCCAAGTACCTGATCGGCGAGAGCTACGGCACCACGCGCTCGGCCGTGCTGGTAAACCGGCTGCAGCGGCGCGAGGGCATGGACTTCAACGGCGTCGTGCTGATCTCCGCGGTGCTCGACTTCGAGACGCTCGCGTTCGCGCCGGGCCACGACATCGGCTACGCGCTCTACCTGCCGAGCTACGCCGCGACGGCAGCCTACCACGGGCTGACACCTAAGCCGCAGAATCTCTCCGCGTTTCTCGACGAAGTGCGGCGCTACGCGCTGGGCCCGTACCTCGCCGCCTTGTCCAAGGGCGGCAGCCTGTCCGACGCCGACCGCGCCGCCACGCTGAAGCAGCTCTCGCAGTACACCGGCCTTTCGGAGGACTATCTCGGCAAGGCGGACCTGCGGGTGAACCTCGGCCAGTTCCGGGCCGAGCTGCAGCGCCGCCAGGGCCTGGCGACCGGGCGGCTCGACTCCCGATTCGACGGGCCGATGGGTGACCAGCTCGCCGAGACGGCCGACTATGACCCCCAGTCCACGGCGATCAGCAGCGCCTACACGGCCGCGATCAACTCGTACCTGCGCGAGGACCTCAAGTTCACGACCGACGAGCGCTACAGCCTCTCGGGCGGCACGCCCGGCTGGAACTGGACGCGCGAGGGGCAGGCCGGGGGCGGGGGCGGAGGTCGCGGCGGTGCTCCCTACGTGGGATCCGACCTCGCGCAGGCGCTGCTCACGAACCCCAACCTTCGGGTCCAGATCGAGAACGGCTACTACGATCTGGCGACGCCGTTCTTCGCCATCGAGTACACCATCGACCACCTGGCCGTCCCGGCCAGCATCCGCGCGCACGTCGAGCAGCGCTATTACGAGGCGGGGCACATGATGTACGTGCTCGAGCCGGAGCTGGTGAAGCTCAAGGCCAACATCGCGCAACTCATCACGGCGACGTCGGCGCGCTGACGGCGGCGCCACACGGTTACGCGGCGCGATCCCGGACGGCACATTATGGCATCCCCTTCGGAGCGGACTTGATGCGCGGACGACTTCCGGCCAGGTATCTGGCGATCCTCTCGGTGGTAGCCCCCCTGTGCGTTGCGTGCTCCACGCCCGCCACCCGGCAGGCGGCCGAGTATCGGTCCCCCGCGGGCGTCGCCTACTACGCGCAAGCTGACACGGGCGGCGGTGGCGCGCGCGGAGTCCACGCTCGCGGCCGACCCGCGGAACGTCGACCGCCTCATCCAGCTCGGCCTCGCCCAATCGGCCATCCGGCAGTACCGCGAGGCGATCGCCACGTTCACCCGCGCCATCGGGATCGCGCCCGACAGCGCGGTGCTCTACCGCTGGCGTGGGCACCGCTACCTCTCGGTCCGTCAGCTCGACAGCGCCCGTGCCGACCTGGAGCGGGGGCTCGCGCTCGACTCGACGCTCTACGGCGGCTGGTACCACCTTGGCATCGTGAAGTACGTGACCGGCGATTTCGACGGCGCCGCGGACGCCTTTGCGCACGCGCTGCCGTTGGCACCCGAGCCGGGGGAGCGGGCCGGGTCCCTCGACTGGTCGTGGATGGCGTTGTCGCGCGCCGGCCGCGCCGCTGCCGCGCAGGCCCTGCTCGAGCAGAACGCCGATTCGATCCCTGTCGACAACGCGTACACGCGGCGGCTGAGCCTCTATCGCGGGGAGATCACTCCCGACCAGGTCATGACGCCCGCCGATACGGCGGACATCCAGATCGCAACGCTGAGCTACGGGGTGGGCAACTGGTATCTGGTGCGCGGCGACACGACTCACGCCCGTGAATGGTTCGAGCGCTCGGTCAAGTCAGGCGGCTGGCCCGCGTTCGGACTCATCGCGTCGGAAGCGGAGCTGGGCCGCCTGAAGTGACAGCCTAGGATTCCCGACCGCCACACCGGTCGCCGCCTTACATGGAGCCGGCGGTGCGGGACGTGCTGTCCCGCCCCGCCGCCCAATGCTACCTTCCGCCGGCTCTCCCTCCCCGAGGCATCCATGCTCGCCCGTTTTCGTGCCGCGCTGGTGCTGTTCGTCGCGTTGGCGCCGCTGCGCCTGCCCGCGCAGGCAGCGCCACGCTTCACGCTGGACGACGTGCTCACGGTTCGTACCGTCAGCGTCGGCGATCTGAGCGACGACGGCCGCTGGCTGGTGGTGGCGACCTCGTCGCTGCGCGACCGGCTGGGGATCGACAACAGCCGGTTCGGCGATCCCACGTACATCGCGCCGCGCCGCGCCGACCTCACGGTGATTGACACCCGCACGGGCGCGACTCAGCGGCTGTTTCCGGAGAAGCGCCAGGCCCAGGGATTCGCCTGGTCGCCGGACGGGTCTCGGCTGGCGTTCCTGCTGCTGGAGGGCGAGACGTTCAGGCTGGCCCTGTGGGAGCGGGAGCGCGGGCGACTGCGCTTCGTGACGCTCCTCAAGGACCGCATCGTCTCGGACGGCTCGCCGCCCCAGTGGACCGCCGACGGAACGAAGCTGCTGTTCGCCATGCGCACGGCGCAGTGGCGGCGCGACGCGCGCGAGCGATTCCTCCACGAGGTCGAGGGGCCGATCGTGGTCCAGTCGAGCGACGATCCGTTTCTCTCGTGGGAGGAGATCCGCCGCCGCTCGCTGCTCGCGATCCCCGCCACGTACGACGTGGCCAGCGGGCGGGTCGAGGAGCTGTTGCCCGAGACCAGGCTGGCCGCCGCGGCGCTCACGTCCGACGGCGCGCTGCTCCGCTACGAGGAGGACATCACCGCCAAGACGGACTACGCCGAGATCCAGGGGCGCGAGAACAAGGTCCTCGTGCGCGCTGTGAGCGGGGCCGACACGAAGACGCTCATTCCCAGCACGAAAGGCCTGACGCTGCGCTGGTCGGGCGACGGACGCACCTACGCCTACGCCAAGGACGGCAAGATCTTCGTGGGCTCGGTCACCGACAGCGCGCCCAGGAAGCTCACCGGCGAGGACGCGCCCAAGCCCGGCCAGGAGCCGGCCGACAGCGCCGCGCGGGCGGCCGAGCGCGAGCGGCGGGAGAAGGAGCGGTTTACACCCGTGCGGCTCAGCGAAACCGGGGACGTGCTGGTGGCCACGAACAAGCAGGGATTCTGGCTGATTCAGACCGCTTCAGGCGAGCGACGAATGTTCCTGGAAGCGCCGCAGGGCGAGGACGACCGCACGTCGCCGCGCTACGAGGTGGTGGCCTGGAGCAGGGACGGGAACGACCTCTACCTGAGCTACGCCTCCCGGACACAGTGGGAGCGCGGGCTGGCGCGCTACGACCGCCGAACGGGCCGGCTGGATCAACTCGTGAAGGACGGGCGCCAGTACGGCGGCGTGCGGCTTGCGGCCGACGGCTCATCGCTCGTGCTCACGATCGCCGAGGGCAACCATCCCGGCGACGTGTACCTGGCCGATCGCGCGTTCCAGTCGGTGCGGCGGCTCACGGAGGCCAACCCCGGGATCAAGCCCAAGCTGGGCCGCACCGCGCTGTTCAGCTACCTCGGCGCGGACGGCGACTCGCTGTACGGCGTGCTGTACTACCCGCTCGACTACCGGGCGGGGACGCCCGTGCCCACCGTGTTCATCGTCTACGAGACCTTCTTCGACGACCGTTTCAACGCCACGACGAGCTTTCTCACATCGAACGGCTACGCGGTGGCGCAGCCGTCGGTGAGCCTCGAGCGGGGGCACCCCGGCGAGGCCTGGCTCAAGGGCGTCACCGCGGCGGCCAACAAGCTGATCGAGATGGGGGTCGCCGATCCCAAGCACCTGGGCGTTCAGGGGACGAGCTACGGAGGCTACGCGACCAACCTGCTGATCACCCAGACCAAGCGCTTCGCGGCGGCGATCAACGTCTCGGGCAAGGTGGACATGATCAGCTTCTACACGGACTCGCCGCGGCTGGGCACGCGGAACATCCACGCGCCGGAGCGGAGCCAGGACCGGATCGGCGCCACGCTCTGGGAGCAGCCCAACAAGTACGTCGAGCATTCGGCGGTGATGTTCGCCGACCGGATCACCACGCCGCTGTTGCTCCTCACCGGGCACCAGGACCCCAACGTGCCCGAGCGGACGACCATGGAGATGTACTACGCGCTCAGGCGGCTGGGGAAGCGCGTGGAGTGGGTGAGCTACACCAACGGCGGCCACGGCATGCCCACGACGACGGAAGCCGAGGTGCGGGACTATCACACCCGCATCCTCGGCTGGTACGACCGTTACCTCAAGGTCCCGCGGGAGACGGTCACGACCGCCACGGGGCGCGAAGGGGCTATTCGACAATCGACACTGCCAACTCCTGGCCGATGAGCTCGAAGTCCGATCGGTCGTGCGTCATGATGGCGGCGCCGGCCAGGAGCGCGGAGGCGGCGAGGAGGACGTCGTTCCGGAGAGCTCGGAGGCGCGCAGCGCGCAGTGAGCCGCGCGCCCGGAGACGGGCCAGCACCTGACCCGCCAGAATCCACGCGGCGGGCGGCGGGGTCAATATGGTGCGGTGGCGCAACGCGACTCGATAGAGCCGGTCCAGGTCCCGCGCCTCGGCATCGTATCGGACGCCGGCCCACAGCTCTTGGAGGACGATCGACGACACGAGAACGACCGGCCGAGGTGTCACGGGCAGAGGCCGCGGGACTTCGCCAGACCGGAACCAACCGATCCAGACGTTGGTGTCCGGGACCACCCTCATCCACGACGCTCGGCGAGCGGTGACCGAAACCGCTTCCAGGATGCCGATGCCTGCGCCAGCACCGCGTCCAGCTCACGCTCGTATTCCACCCGATCCAACAAGTGATCGATCACCGCAGTCTCGGTATCGAGGCCGAGGTACTCCTTGGCGCGGCGCAGCTTGGCGGCGTCGATGTTGAGGGTCTTCCGCACCTTGGGACTCACGAAGGCAGGTCCCTCCGAAGGTCGCATACGTACGTCATGTGCATATCATCAATATAGCGCGAGCCGGATCCAAAGAAGCGCCTCCCCCCCCCGGAGCCGGAGGGGGAAGCGCCGTGCCACCGTTTTCTGACTAGTGCCCGGCCGCGTGCCAGGCCTTGAGCACTTCCGCTTCCCGCTCGGCCGTGAGACCCGCGCTCAGTTTTGCCTGGCGCTCCGGGGGACGCGACTTGTGGTAGGCCAGCGTGTCGCGGGCCGTGACGTCGAGGGGCCGGTAGGTGAGACCCTTGGCCACTGCGGCGGCCACGCTCGCGGTCATGAACCCGGCGGTATCGGGCCCCTGTTGCACCCACACCGGGAGGTCGGCCCATCCGCGGACCCGCTGCTCCCGCAGGAAGTCCTGAGCGACCCACGTGAAGGTCGCGCTCGAGCCGAGCGCGGTCTTGATGCCGTTCAGCATCTCGCCGAACGGGCGCGGCCGCTCGGGGCCGGTGGCGTTGAACACGCCCACGTCCCCCTGCTCCACCATCCGGACGGTCCACTCGGCCAAGTCGCGCGCGTCGATCATCTGCGTGGGATCGTCGGGCGTGTTCGGGGCCAGCACCTCACCGCCCCGATCGATCCGCACCGGCCAGTAGGTGAACCGGTCGCTCGTGTCGCCGGGGCCCACGATGAGCCCGGGCCGGATGATGGTGACGCGGCCGGGGAACCAGTAGGCGGCCTCGCGCTCCGAGAGCGCCTTGAGCTCGCCGTAGAACCGCATGGTCTCCTGGTTGAGCTCCAGCGTGAACGGGTCCTTCTCGTCTTTGTACTCCAGCACCGGCGTGGTCTCGTCCATCCCCACGGCGCTGGTGTCCGCGTAGACCGAGATGGTCGAGATGAAGACGTACTGCCGGCAGGCGTCCTTGAGCAGCTTGCCGGAGAGGCGCACCCAGTTGGGGAGCGTGGTGGGGTTGTCGATCACCACGTCCCACTTGCGTCCCTCGAGCGCTTTCAGGTCGTTGTTGCGGTCGCCGATCAGGTGCTCGACGGAGTCGGGGAGATCCGCCTGGCGCCGCCCGCGGTTGAATACGGTCACCGTGTGGCCGCGCGCCACGGCGTAGCGCACCTGAAATGGCCCGGTGAACCCGGTGCCGCCCAGGATCAGGATCTTGAGCGGCGTTGCGGTGGGTGGGACGTCGTTCAGATCGGGCGTCTGGCCCATGCGAACGCGCGGCACGACGCCCAGGCCGAGGGCGCTGCCGCCGGCGGCGGCGAGCTTCAGGAAGTCTCTGCGATTGGTGGTCATGAGAGGTCCGTGTGCCTCGTGGTGATCGGGGGTGGTGGCCGTGTGACTTAAGGTATCACCGGGCCTGCGCCGCCCACGACTCTTGACGCCTCTATCGTCATATATCATGATAAATGACGACTATGGCGACACAGACACCGTTCCTCGAGCGCGCCCTCGACCTGACCGCCCTGCTCGCACGGAAGTCGCACTTCCTGTTCGGGCCGAGGCAGACCGGCAAGACGACCTTGATTCGCCGGACCCTGTCCGGCGCCAAGGTCTATGACTTGCTGGATAGCGCCGTCTACCTGGCGCTGAGCCGAAGCCCCGGTCGGCTGGCCGAAGAGCTCGACCCCGATACCCGCCTCGTGGTGATCGACGAGATTCAGCGTCTCCCCGAGCTGCTCAACGAGGTGCATCGCCTGATCGAGGAGCGCGGCATTCGCTTCCTGCTCACCGGCTCGAGCGCGAGGAAGCTCCGCCGCGGCGGCGTCAACCTGCTGGGTGGTCGCGCCCGAACGAAGTACCTGCATCCCCTGACCTGGGCCGAGCTGGGGGAGCATTTCGACCTGGCCCGTGCGATCGAGCGCGGGACCCTGCCTTCCATCTACTTCTCGGATGATCCCGCCGCGGACCTGGAGGCCTACGGGGGCACCTACCTCCAGCAGGAGGTGGTGGCCGAGGGGGCCACGCGCAACGTGCCGGCGTTCGGCCGGTTTCTTCGGGTCGCCGCGCTGTGCAACGGCACGATCGTGAACTTCACGAAGGTGGCCAACGACGCGCAGGTGCCGCGCACCACGGTGCACGAGTACTTCGAGATCCTGAAGGACACGCTGCTGGTGCGGGAGCTTCCGGCGTGGCGGAAGTCGGCGCGGCGCAAGCCCGTGGCCTCGTCGAAGTACTACTTCTTCGACGTCGGGGTCGTGTCCGCGCTTCAGGGGCGGCTCCTGCGTCGCGGGACGCCGGAGTTCGGCCCCGGCTTCGAGACCTGGCTGATGCACGAGCTGTCGGCCTGGAGCGACTACCGGTCCGGCGACGCGCTGCACTTCTGGCGCTCCACGTCGGGCTTCGAGGTGGACTTCATCCTCGGCGATCACACCGCCGTCGAGGTGAAGGCCAGCACCACGGTTTCGGGCGCGGACCTCAGGTCGCTGCGGGCGCTCAAGCGAGGAGGCGAAGCTCAAGCGGTACGTCTGCGCCTGTCTCGAGCCGCGCCGCAGGGTGGTTGACGGCATTCAGGTGCTTCCCTGCGCCGAGTTCCTGGAAGCGCTATGGGGGGACGAGTATCGGTAGGCGGCGGCGCCCGGATTCCGCGGAACGATCTTCCCGCCGCGCGCCTACCGGCCGCGAATCGGCACCAGCGTGCGGCAGCCATACGCTTCCGTCGCGGCCAGAAGGGTCACGCTCACGCCCGCCGCCGCCGTATCGTTGACCCGGAAGAGCCGGCACGTCTGGATCGGATACAATGGCCCTCGCCATTCGGTGCCGGTGAGGACCAAGAGCTCCCCTGCGCCATCGGGGCGGGCGTCCCGCACCACCGGATCGGAGCCGTCCGGCATCATGCCGGCCAGCGTGACACGCGGGAACACCTCGCCGGTATCGCTGAACCACTGCAGCAGGGGGCGGCCAGGCCAATTGAAGGGATCACCCGGGGTAAGCACCAGCACGGCGTCCCGCCGAGCATCGAACCGGATGCGCGACCAAACCGCATTGGCCGCCACCGGGGAGAACGCGCCGGTGCTTCGGCGGTAGAGCCGCACCCTCGCGTCGGCCGTCAACACATATCCCCGGTCCGAGTCGGTCGTCCAGGCAACCTCTACCCAGGGATTTCGGTGCTCAGGATTCACCACGATGGGTGGTGATGAGTCGAGCACCGACATGGTCGCGGCGTTGACGATGTAGAGCCGGCCCACGCCGTCGGGATCGGAGGGCCGGTGCCCTCCGACCGCGACCAAGGCACTGTCCCCCGGCAACCCGGCGACCGCCCAGTAGTCGGCCTCGAGGTTCCGGAGCACGCCAATGACCTTGGCCTCGGGCCACGAGAGGCCCACCAGTCCCCAGGTACCGCACACCGGGATGCCGGCGAGGACAACATACGCGGGTCTGCCGGCTATCGCCGCGTACCGAGGATCGCGGGCGGCCACCGGGCAGCCCATCCACTCCGTGAGCAGCTCGGCGGTGGGCAGCGATCGAGTGACCTCGCCCCACGGCAGGCGCATCATCACAGAGGCGGGCCGGCTGCTGGGGGATCGGACCCTAGAACCAGGAGGGCCGTGTCCCCCACCGCCACAACCGTGTTCCGGAACCACGGCAAGGGGTCGGCGGCGTTGTTGATGACACCATCGTCTCCGAGCAAGAGTGCGCCGGCCTCGACGTCGAGCAGTGCAATCGGCGGGTGCGGGCGCGGTTCGTCCACCGTACCGCAGGCCAAGCCAACTCCGCACAGGATCAGGCCCGCCGAGTGCCGCAGCCGGCGTAGCGTCACGGCGGGCCGCCGGGCACTGCGCCGATTAATACGAGATGCACTCTACACCA
The DNA here is from genome assembly GCA_963771275.1 of uncultured Gemmatimonadales bacterium. Lineage (GTDB taxonomy): Bacteria > Gemmatimonadota > Gemmatimonadetes > Gemmatimonadales > GWC2-71-9 > JAOTWJ01. The sequence goes on along the minus strand of CAVYSW010000003.1, from coordinate 1,453,031 downwards.
CCCCTCACGGCGGCTAGAAGCTCACCGGTCGCCAGACGACGAACTGGTGTCCCACCAACGCACCCAGGAACGCACCTCCCAACGCACCGCCCGCGGCCGCCGACGTCCAGCACCAGGTGCTACAACGGGAGCCGTCCTGGGATTCCGCAGCTATCCCAACAACGAGGAGCAGCCCGGCGCTACCGGCCGCCGCGCCGATGCCGGCACCGAGCTTCCAGCGCGTCCCGGACCGCACCCACATCGCGGTAATCGAGTCGAGCACCACGCTCCGGGCCACCAAGCGCGAGTCGGTGAGCCCTGACCGCACGATGGTATTGAGCCGGATCCGCCCCGGTTCCAGGACCACCAAGCGGCCCACCACCATGGTGGAGCCGAGGAGTTGTAGACGGAGCTCCGCCTTGGGCGGGACTCCTAGCAGCGTCGGCCGGGTCTGACAGACGGCCAGGTGGCTTGCCGTGGCGCAAAGCAGCAGAGCCGCCGCCGACCGCATGGCACGCATACCCTACCTCCCTCCCGGCGCCTCGTATCTCCAGACTACCGAACGTCGGCCTGGACATCTCCCCACTGCCACGTTGTCAAGCGCAGCCGCAGCAGCCCGTCCAGCGACACCGCGTAGATGTCACCCGGGTACAGTATCTGCCGGACCTCCCCGTTCACGGAGATGGCCGTGGCATCCACCGCCCAGTACACCAGCACGAATTGGCCGTCCACGCTCCAGCCGTCGGCAACTCCGGGTGCCCGGCGGGCTCTCGCGGGGCCAGAGCCGTACCCTGGGACCACGACTGGGGGCAGAAGCTCGCGAGGCACCCCCCCTGCTCGGGGCATCAGAAACGGCCCGAAGCCGCCTGCGGAATCGACATAACCCGTATACCCGATTGTGCCGCCGTCCGGGCTCACGCGAGGGGGAGCCTTGCCCTCTTGGGGCGTGTTCGTGATACGGCCAACGACACCGGTGTCGAGGCTGGCCTCCCACAGGTCGTAGCCCCCCTCCGGGGTGGCCAGGGCAATGACGAGCCGCCCATCGGGGCGCGATACGTCGAAGAACACGGGCGAGCCGGCGTCCAGGCGAACCCGCAGCTGCGGCTCACCACCGCTGGGAGGCACCGACCAGATGTTCCAGCTCCCCCTGGCGTCGGCGGAGAACAACACGGCCCCTCCATCCCGCGTCCAGCGGGGCGCGATCTGGTTCCCCAACATGGAGTCCGTCAGCGCGACGGTCGCGTTCGTCAGGAGATCCACGAGATGAATGGCCACGTCGGCGGCATCACTCGTGGGCCGCGTGGCCTGGATCGCCACGTACCGGCCGTCGGGAGAGACCGCGGGCGGTCCCTGACCCACGGTGGGATAGCCAACCGACGGGGCGGGCACGACGGTGCGCGTCGCGAGATCGCGACTCACCAATCGGACCGGCCCGGTCATCGTGTTCTGCCGGACCCAGGCCATTCGGCCGCTGAGCGCGGGATCACCTGAAACTCGAGAGTCGCCGTGAATGTCGCACCTTCCACGGCTACTTCGGCCGTCAGCACGCATGTCCCCAGCGCCCGCGCTACAAACAGGCTGTCCCTGACCTGGGCCACGACTGTGGTATCGGAACTCGTCGCCGCCATAGACCACCAGGCTCACTGACGGTGAGTTCCTGCACACGCACGAGCGAGCTTGGCCGATCTTCCATAACACTTCGGCCCTCAACCGCAGGAACCACCACCTACGATTGGGGGGTGGGGTGCGATGCGCAATCGCTACCGGTAGCAGGCGAACGGAAGCCGAACGCGTTTTCATGCCACTCCCGCACGCCGGGGCTTGGAGCGGGTGTCCACCGGGAAACCCGACTACTCCGCTCGGCTTCCTCCCAACTCGACCCACGTCCCCACTCCCTGCTCTACCGCCCGCGCGTAGACCAGCTGCGCGGCGGCGAGATCCTCCACTGCGATTCCGAGCGACTTGAACAACGTGATCTCCTGGTCCGATTGCCGGCCGCGCGCCCTGCCGACGAGGATGTCCCCGATCTCGCCCCGGATGTGATCGTCGCCGATCGCACCCTGGGCCTTAGGTGTCAGGAAGTCGCCCGCTTCGTTGAGTGCGGATTCCCGCCGGTCCACGAACAAGCGCGACCGCACCACCGCGGCCGTGTCCAACTCGCGGGCGCTCCTGACACTCGAGCCCACCGCATTGATGTGTGTCCCGGGCGCGAGCCACTCGCCCTCGAGCACGGGCTCGCGCGACGATGTGGTCGTACAGATCAGATCTGCGCCCACTACCGCGCCCTCGGCCGTGGACGCCACCTCGACGGTGATGCCGTGCCGCCGCCCCTCGCGCTCGGCAAACCGCTCGCGCTTTTCCGCGGTCGGACTCCACACCCGTACGCGGCGCATGCCACGCACCGCGAGCATCGCCTCGAGGTGTGTGCGGGCCTGGACTCCCGAGCCGAGGATCGCGAGGTCCCCGGCGCCTTGTCGTGCGAGGAGCCGCGTCGCGACACCCGAGACCGCGGCGGTGCGGATCGCCGTCACCTCGCTGGCGTCCAGAATGGCGCGGAGGCTGCCATGCTCGCCCTCGAACAGCAGCACGGCACCCTGATGGGAATCGAATTGCGTCCCATGATTTCCCGGAAACACCGCGATCACCTTGACCGCCATCCCTCTGGGCGACTCGATGTAGGCCGGCATCGACGCGAGGGCGCCCAAGTGGTGCGGCAGCGGGACCACCTGTCGGAGCGGGAGCACGACCTCACCACGGGCCACTGCCGTGAGCGCCTCGACCATGGCCTCGATGCACTCGGCCATCGTGAGCAGGCGGTTGACTTCTGGCTGACTGACGATCAGGACTCTCATGCGAAGCGCGGGAATGGGGACCGCCCAGTATCGACGCGCGAGTGCCGTGTTGTCAAACAACGACGCGGCGGGAAGACCCTCCCCGCCGCGTCGTCTGAAATCCCCCTGCCCCTCTCTGCCGCTTCGGCTGCTCAGGCCGCGACCCGAACGGCGTGGTGCAGATGCTCCGGGGCGATATCCGCGCCGTTCGGCCAAGCCAGCGTGTGGAATTCGGGGTCAAGTCGGAACCGTCGGAACACTCCGGGGTCACGCAGCGGCTCGAACACCGGGCCCCGAAGCTCGCCCGAGAGGTCTATCTCACCCGTCGTTCCGTCCCGAAATCGCAGCCAGACCACGTGGCCGGTGACATACCGAGCTTCAACGACATCGTAGTCCATGACGCTCACTCCAGCGGCGGGATGCGTCGCAGGGGCTGGCTGTCCCGCCCCCGCTCCCAGTTCTCCAGTAACTCTACCCGGTGACGCCGGGTCCATTCAAGTACGAGAGCCCGCGCCCGCGGCGGAAACTCGCCGCGGACCGCGCCGCTTTCAATCTCCACAGTAACGTGGTGCTCACCGTAGGCGGCGTGGAAGTGCGGCGGGCCGTGATCGCGGTAGAACATGCCGATCGCGATGCCGAAGAAGCGGGAGATCTCGGGCACGCGCCCACCCTACGCACCCGGTCCTGCGGCACATCATCCAAACGACGCGCGATCCCGCGTTCTGAGCGCAGCGTCAGGCTGGGGGCGAACGACCGCGCGGCGGGAGCTTCCCCGCCATGCCGCCTCACTCTCTGTCCCTTCTACCGCCCCTGCTGCTTCCGCCGCGTCTGCCCATCTCCACCCACTCAGCCGCCACGCTCTGCATGCGCTGCTTGCAGGGGGCGCTTGATCCAAAACCCGGCTCAGGTGTACGATTGTGGTGCGCCGACCGGCGCCGGCGATGGAGTTCGCCGCGTTCGCCTCCGGGCTGATGACTCCTACGAGGACGCGATCCTGGTAGGAGTCTTGTTATGACGTCCACCAATCAGTACACGGAAGCCGAAGCGCTCGGCCTTGAGCTGCTGCGCCGTCACGACGGTGCCGAGCGCGTGCCACTGTTGCCCTACGCGCGCTTCGTCGCGGTCTCGCCCGCGGCGGACGAAGACGAGCCGGCGATGGTGGAGATCGAATGGGCCCCGGGCTCGGTCGAGCATCCGCATCCCGGTTCCACGCTGTGGCGCGCGGCCTTGACCAATCGGCTGAGTGAGCCGGCCGGCGACGATCCTGGCGAGACGGTGATCCGGGCGCAGATCGAGCGCTCCCTGGCGCGCTTCCCCAACCTCGACACCTGGTGGCGATGGCTCCGCACCGGCTGGACCGCGCCTCCCAAGCCGGACGCGCGGGGCGGGAAGCGGCGTGGGCGGCGGTACCTGCCGTGGTGACGTTTGTCTGCCCCCGCTGCGGCGCGACGCGCCCCCCCGAGGAGCCGGTCTGCGGGAGGTGCGGGTTCGACATCGCCGCTTTCGAGAGCGCCTCGTACGACGACAAGCTGCTCATCGCGTTGTTTCACCCGGAGCCCGAGACCTCCGCGCGGGCGGCGTATCTCCTGGGGTTCCGCCGTCCCCCGGGCGCCGCCGAGGCGCTCGAGCGCCGCTATCACGGCACCGACGATCCCTACCTGCAACGCGAGATCGTGCTCGCGCTCGGCCGCATGGGGGGTGCGGTGGCGGAGCGGGTCCTGGCCGACGCGAAGGCGAACCGGTCGGCGATCGTGCGCGCCGAGGTGACTCCGGGGCCCGAAGACACGGCCCCCGATGCCTGAGGATCAGCGCTCGCGGCGGGCGGGCGGTGTGCGCCCGGTCCTGAGCAGGCTGCTCAAGTCTGCGACCGCGTCGGGCCTGATCCCGCCCCGTTCCAGGCCGGCAACCGTTCGCTCTACCGGATAGGTCACCCGTTTCAGGGTGAGCGCGTCCTCCTCGATCAGTGCGTACGCGGCGCGGGGGTCGTCGTCTTTCGGCTGGCCGACGCTGCCGGGGTTCACGATGCGGGTACGGCCGGCCGCGAGATCGAACTGCAGGTGGGTGTGCCCGACGAACATGAGTGACGGGAAGGCGCCGGCCGTCTCGGCTTCCCACGCCGCAGGGTCGGGGCCGAGGTACCGGTACAAGGGATCGATCGGCGTCGCGTGGACGCAGAGAACGCGGAGCCCACCCACGTCGGTTTCGGCCCAGCGGGGCAGCCCGCTCAGGTACGCCACGTCGTCCGCGGTGAGCTGCGACCGCGTCAGTGGCACGACGGCCTCGGCCAGCCACTCGAACTCCCGGCGGCAGCGGGGCGGCGCGCCGTCCGCGTTCGCCCGGTCGTGGTTGCCTTGAACAACCACGCGCGCCTCCTCCCGGATCAGCCGTACGCAGGCAGCGGGTTCCGGGCCGTAGCCCACCACGTCCCCCAGGCAGATCACGGCGTCGTGCGGATCGGCCAACACAGCTTGGAGAGCCGCCAGGTTGCCGTGCACGTCGGAGATAACCAGCGTGCGCATCACGGACTCTCCCGCGCCGCGCCCGCGTGCATGACCGCGGCGCCGGCCGCCATGCACACCGCCGCATAGCCGAACCCGAATGCCGGGTGGATCGTCCAGAGCAGACCGACCACGACGCTCGACGCGAGGTCGCCCACCCCGTTCACCGCCCCGAGCGCGCCGAAGCCGAGCCCGCGGTCATGCTGGGGCACGAGGCCCGCGGTGGCCGAGTGCTCCAAGGTGTCCTGCACGCCGTTCACCAGTCCGGCCAGCACGAACGCGGGGATGAGGAAGGTGAGGGTCGCCAGCCGGGTACCGAAGCCGGCGATCAAGAGGAGCGGCACCGTGACGGAGACCGTGTAGCCCCACGCCAGGATGCGCCGGTGACCGTAGCGGTCGGCCAGCGCGCCGGCGGGATACGCGGCGGCCGCGTACACCACGTTGTGCGCGACGTACAGGGCCCCGCCGGCGGCCGCGGCCTTGAGCGCCCCCCATCCCGGGGTCAAGAGCTGCGTGGCCGCGAGGATCAGCATCGTGTGTGCGTAGTCGCCCGCGCCGAAGACGCCGACGCCGACGAGATACTGCCGGAACCGCGCGGGCATCTCGCGGAGGGCGCGGTGCAGTGGGCGGCCCGTCGAGGGCGCCCTCGACCTGACCGCCCTGCTTGCGCGGAAGTCGCACTTCCGCTTCGGGCCGAGGCAGACCGGTAAGACGACGCTCATTCGCCGGACGTGGTTGACGGGATTCAGGTGCTTCCCTGCGCCGAGTTCCTGGAGGCGCTGTGGGGGCGAGTACCGGTAGGGGGCGGCGTCCGGATTCAGCGGCACCGTATCCCCGACGTGCGCCTACCGCCCGCGAATCGGCACCACCGTGGTGCATCCGTACGCGTCCGTCGCGGCCAGAAGGGACACGCTTACACCGGCGGTTGCCGTGTCGTTGACCCGGAAGACTCGGCAGGTCTGAGTCGGATACAAGGGCCCTCGCCGCTCCGTCCCCGTGAGCACCAGCAGCCCGCCCGAGCCGTCGGGGCGGGCATCGCGCACCCGCGGATCCGACCTGTCCGGCATCATACCGGCCAGGGTCACGCGCGGGAACACCTCGCCGGTATCGCTGAACCACTGGAGCAGAGGGCGACCGGGCCAGTCGAAGGGATCGCCGGGGGTAAGCACCAGCACCGCGTCCCGCCGAGGATCGAACCGGATGCGTGACCAGATGGCATTGGCCGCCACAGGCGAGAACGCGCCGGTGCTCCGCCGGTAGAGTCGGATCCGCGCGTCGTAGGTTAACACGTATCCCCGGTCCGAATCGTCCGTCCAAACGACTTCCACCCAGGGCGTGTGGAACTCGGGATCCACGGTAATTGGCGGGGACGAGTCGACCACCACCATCGTCGGAGCATTCACGATGTACAACCGGCCCACGCCCTCCGGATCGGACGGGCGGCGCCCTCCGGCCGCGATCAGGCCGTCATCCCCCGGCAATGCGGCCAGCGACCAGAAATCGACCTCGAGGTTCCGGAGTACAGCCGTCACCTTGGCGTCGGGCCATGAGAGGCCCACGAGCCCCCAGGTACCGCATACGGGGACGCCGGCGAGGACGACGTACGCCGGCGTGCCGCCCACCGCCGCGTACCATGGATGGCTGGCTTCCACCGTGCACCCCATCCACTCGGTGAGCAATTGGGCGGTGGGCACCGATCGTGTAACTTCTCCCAACGGCAAGCGCATCATCAGCAGCTGGGCCGGCTCCGGCGGATCAAAGCCCAGGACCAGTAGCGCGCTGTCTCCCACGCGCCCGATCGCGTCGCGGAACCAAGGCAGCGGCTCCGCCGCGCTCGTCATAGTACCATCGTTCTCGATCAGAAGCGGGCGGCCGCCTTCTCCCACGTCGATCAGTGCAATGGGTGAGCCCGGCCCGGGTCCGTCGACGGTACTGCACGCCAACGCGCTACACAGGGCCAGGCCCACCAACCAATGCACGCGGCATCGCTTCACAGGGCGCCGCCCGCCGAGCACGCTAGTACTGTATGCAATTCTCACCACCGTCTATGCAGTTGACCACCCGAAGCGTGTCGTACTTCGTTTGCATTCCAGAGGTCACCCGCAACTCGAGGTCGAAGTCGTCGTCCCCGCCGTAGACCATGAGGTTCACAGACGAACCTGAGCCCACCACCGACCACGAGCCTCCGACGAATCGCTGGCGCCACCGATATGAGTAGGTCCCCGTGCCACCTGATCGCGAGGCGTTCCAAGTGTACGACCCCTTTGTGAAAATGTAGCCCGGTCCACTGACGTACGTGAGCAGCTCAGTCACGCCGGCGGCAGGCGACGCGTTGAGCTTGCCTGCTCCGAAGATGGCGCTTGACCCCCAAGCGTCGGCGTTTGAGGTGAGACGACTGCGGGTCTGCTCTTGCTGCAGGGCTGGATAACGTGCGTAGATCAGGGCTGCAGCGCCCGCCACTTGTGGCGCCGCCGCTGATGTCCCCCCAAAGTGGAAATTGTAGTCACCCGAATCATACCCATCCGCGCCCGTAACGTCGGTCGTGACTACGCCATACTGCTCTCCCGGCTCACCGGACGAAGGAGCCACGAGATCTCTCACCGTCATCCCGGCAGGTGGGGAGTACGGCGCAAGCGCTCCTGAGCGCGTGATCGCGCTCACCGCTACCGTAAACCAGATATTGGCGGGATACACGACGGAGGGGTAGCCATTGCCGGCACTGAACACGACGAGCGAACCTTTGCCATCTCGCCCGAGCATGGTCGCATAGATAATGGCCCACGTGATCGCGTCGTCGGGCGCCCCTCCCCCCCAACTGTTGTTTAGGACATCGGCCTGCCCCGTTGACCACGCCCAGTTGATCGCGTCGGCAACCTGTCCATCTGGCACTATCCCTCCTGCATCGTTGAAGATCCGTGCCACCGCGATGTGCGCATCCGGCGCGATCCCCGCCACTCCCTGGGCGTTGTTGTGCTCGGCGAAGATGATTCCCGCGACCGACGTACCGTGACCGCATGCCACCCCTCCATGCGGGTGCACCGCTGCCAACGTGTCCCCAGCGACAGCATCGTAGACGCGAATCGGTGCGGAGAACGAGAAATCCGGGTGACTAACTTCCACACCGCCATCGACAATCGCGATGGTGACACCCGCTCCCCGTGTTTCCAGCCATGCCCAGTCAGGGTTATCGTCGACGTGTTTGCCCTGATACATCAACGGGTTGTCAAGATAGAACTGGAGCGGGAAATAGGGGTCCGTGGGGAGGTCGAACATCCGCCGTCCGGCGACCTTGTCCGGCGTCGCCCATTCAACGTCCGGCCTCACCGCGATCTGGTTGACGAACGCCAGAGGATCAGCCGTCCCGTCGGGGTATCTGAACGTGTAGGAGAACCGCCCCGAATCCGGTGCAGGCGTGCGCACGAACGCGAGCCCCGCGGAATCCGCGAGTGCCTGGACCATCGCCCGGGACACCCCCGGGGAGAACTGGACCATGAAGCGGTTCGTCAAGAAGACGTCGGACCCGTCACCCTCCCACCGGTACGCCGGCACGGCGATCGAAGCGATCCCCTCGTCCCGGAGACGGCTGACCAGCTGAGATGGCTTCCCGGGTTCTTGGCCGGCGAGCTCGAATACGTGGACCCCCGGCGCGACCCGCCGCCCCGCCTCTGCGGCCCGCCCAGTGACGGCCTGCACGACTTCGCCTGCTGATTCGGACGTGCGTCCCTCCCGCAGTGTCACCACCACGCGCGAGCTGTCCGGATCCAGGTATACGGGAGCATGCTGGTAGTAGTAGAATGGTCGATCTCCCGCCCCTACGGCGGACAGGTCGGGAGGAGCGGTGGGTTCGACGGGCCCGCGGTCCGGCGCGCAGGCGGCCAGGACGATCACGGTCGCCAACAACGGTAGAGGTTGATGGAGTCTCATGGCTTCCTCCCCCCTGACTCGGACGTCGAGCCCGAGTCACGTTCCGGTTTGGCATGACGAGCGCAGGCACACAGCACCGGCGTGAGACCGGCGCGGGACGCCTCCTTCTCCGCCTCATCCATGCGCTACGTTGCGGTGGGTGAAGGCCACTCGAAAGACCGGAAAGTGCCAAGAATCGGACACTTCTCGTCCGAAATGCGTCAGCTTTCCACCTCCCATGGGTCGAGGCCACTCACCTCGGCCGCATCATCTGCCTGTACTGCAAGGGCGTCACGCCTTTGAAGCGCTTGAACCACCGATCGCAGGTCCGGCAGGTCCGGAACCCAACCTCCTGGACAACCTCTGCCACGCATCGCTCCCGTTCCCGCAGCAACGCCGCCGCACGCTCAACGCGGCATGCCGCAAGCCACTCGGTGAACGTCAGGCCGATCTTGTCGTGGAAGAAGCGGGAGAAGTACTTCGGTTCGAGGTGCGCTACGCCCGCGATCTGGCGGAGACCGATCGGCTCCGCCAGGTGCCGATGCACATACTCGTCCACGCGCTTAAGAGCAGCGTAGTACTCAAAGGCCGGCGCGTCTGCACGCCCGAGTCCAGGCCGATCCTCCATAAGACTCACCCTCAACCGCAGGAACGCTGCCCCTACGATTGGGGGGTGGGGTGCGATGCGCAATCGCTACCGGTAGCAGGCGAACGGAAGCCGAACGCGTTTTCGTGCCACGCCCGCACGCCGGGGCTTGGAGCGGGTGTCCACCGGGAAACCCGACTACTCCGCTCGGCTTCCTCCCAGCTCGACCCACGTCCCCACTCCCTGCTCCACCGCCCGCGCGTAGACCAGATTGCGCGGCGGCGAGATCCTCCACCGCGATTCCCGAGGGACTTGAACAGCGTGATCTCCTGGTCCGACTCGCGGCCGCGCGCCTTGCCGACGAGGATGTCCCCGATCTCGCCCCGGATGTGATCGTCGCCGATCGCGCCCTCGGCCTTAGGCGTCAGGAAGTCGCCCGCTTCGTTGAGTGTGGATTCCCGCCGGTCCACGAAGAGCCGCGACCGCACGACCGCGGCGGTATCCAGCTCACGGGCAATCCTGACACTCGAGCCCACCGCATTGACGTGCGTCCCGGGCGCGAGCCAGTCGCCCTCGAGCACCGGCTCGCGCGACGACGTGGTGGTACAGATCAGGTCCGCACCCGCCACGGCCTCGCGAGCAGTGGGCATCGGCTCCACCGTGATGGCGTGGCGCCGACCCTCGCGCTCGGCAAACCGCTCGCGCTTTCCCGCGGTCCGGCTCCACACTCTCACCCGACGGATCCGCTTCACCGCGAGCATCGCCTCGAGATGCGTACGAGCCTGGACTCCTGAGCCGAGGATCGCGAGGTCTCCGGCGCCTTCCCGCGCCAGCAGTCGAGTCGCGACGCCCGAGACCGCGGCGGTGCGGATCGCCGTCACCTCGGTCGCGTCGAGAATGGCGCGGAGGCTGCCATGCTCGCCCTCGAACAGCAGCACGGCCCCCTGATGGGAATCGAATTGCGTCCCATGATTTCCCGGAAACACCGCGATCACCTTGACCGCCATCCCCCTGGGCGACTCGAGGTACGCCGGCATCGACGCCAGGGCGCCAAGGTGGTGTGGCAGCGGAACGACCTGCCTGAGCGGGAGCACGACCTCGCCTCGGGCCACTGCCGTGAGCGCCTCGACCATGGCCTCGATGCACTCCGGCATCGGGAGCAGGCGGGAGATCTCTGACTGAGTGACGATCAGGGTCTTCATGTGGGTACGGGATCGGGATCGCAGAGTATCGGTGTGTCGCCCATGGCTGTCAAACGACGACGCGGGAAGAACCCTCCTCGCCGCGTCTCCTTCCCGCCCCCTTTGCTGCCTCTGCCGCTGCTCCTCCTCCCGCTCAGGCCGCGACGCAGACGGCGCCGCTCTCAATGTCCACGCCGGCGGGTGGCAGGACGCGGGGTTTCGGCGGGGCCGGGCATGCGAACGATGACGGTTCGGGTCGCGGCCCGTCCCATGCTGGGACGTGCCACCTTGCGTTCTCCTCCGCGCCGAGCCGAGCTTATGGGCATGGTCGCCCCGACGTACCACACCGCCGACATGGTCCGCGCCCTCCCCGACGACGGGAACCGCTACGAGGTCGTGCACGGGGAGCTGCTGGTGACTCCGGCACCGCGGGCCCTTCACCAGCTCGTCCTGCAGCGGCTGCAACTCGCCCTGGGGGTTTACCTCGAACGGGAGCCGGTGGGTCAGCTGCTGGCGTCCCCGGCGGACATCTCATGGGGACCGGACATTCTCGTGCAGCCCGACCTGTTCGTGGTGGACCTTGCTGAGGCACGGACACTCGACTGGCGCCGGATGCGAACCCTGCTGCTGGCCGTCGAGATCCTGAGCCCGTCGTCCGGGCGCGCCGACCGGTTCACCAAGCGGCGGCTGTACCAGGAGCACGGCGTCGCGACGTACTGGATGGTGGACCCGGATGCACAACTGTTCGAGCTCTGGACCCGGGAGGCCACCTTCCCAAGCGTGGAGCGCGACCTGGTGACGTGGCATCCGGCGGGCGCGCGGGAACCGCTGGCGTTGACGGTCGGGGAGCTGTTCCGGCCGGTATAGGACCGTCACCGTTCCAGCCACCTCTGCGGCTCAGGCCGCGACCGACATCGACTCGGTACGCCGCCAGCCACTCGGTGAATGTCAGCCCCACCTTCTCGCGGAAGAAGCGCGACAAGGACTTGGGGCTGAAGCCCCGCTGCGCCGGCGATGCAGCCCGATCTCCTCACCCAGGTGCGCGCCCACGTACTCCTTCATTCGCCTGAGGGCGGTGTAGTACTCGAACGGGTCTGGGTACCGCCTCCGGTCCGACGGCTACACCATGGCGTTTCGACCCCCTGAACGGCAGGCTTCGCCGCCATTATTCGCATCGCCGCTGCGGCGCGCAAGCTGCTACCGGCAGCAGCGAAGGAAGGCCGAACGATCTTTCGTGCCACGGGCGCGGCATCAGGCGAGATTGGCTCGGGAGCATCGCACAAACGACGGCGCGGCAGGAACCCTCCCCGCCGCGTCGTCCGTTCTGCCGGCTCTGCCGCTCCTGCCGCTCCTGGGGCTCCTCACCCTACTCGATCGGTCCACCCTTCTTCACCTGCGGCACCCCGTCCGTCATCCACTTGGGCGCGGGCGTCCCCTTGAGATAGTGGTCGAAGAACTGCTTCATCCGCACCTGGAAGTCCTTCTGGTTCTCCTTCTTCGCCAGATGGTGCGGCTCGTCGGGATACGACAGGAAGATCACCTGCTTGCCGTTCCGCCGGGCGGCATTGAAATACTCGAGCCCCTGCACCCAGTCCACCGCGCCGTCGGCGGTGCCCTGGAGGATCAGGAACGGCGTCTTGATGTTCTGCACGTTGTGAATCGGCGACTGGTCCTCGTACTGCGCATGCGCCGTCCACGGCGTCGAGTCCTGGCCCATGCGCACCTGCCCCACTTCCATGATCCCCTGCTGCACGGTGCCGGTCTGCTTGTACAGCTCGTCGTAGAAGCTCACCAGGTTGGTGGGCGGCGCCCCCGTGACCACCGCGGCGAACATGTCGGTCTGGGTCACGATGTAGGACGACTGGTAGCCGCCCCAGCTGTGCCCCTGGAGCCCGATGTGCGCGGGATCGGCGTAGCCCAGCTCGATCACCTTCTTCACCGCGCTGGTGACACAGTCCACCGCCGACGTGCCCGGCCGCCCGATCTGGTAGACCACGTCCGGCTGGAGCACCAGATAGCCGTCGCTGGCGTACTCGGAGATGTGGGGGCGGTCGTCGTACACCGGCATCGAGAACCGGTGATGCGTGTTCGACATGATCTCGTAGAAGTACACGAGCATGGGGTACTTCTTCCCCTGCTCGTAGTTGGCCGGCAGCGTGAGCGTCCCCTGGAGCCGCTGGCCCTTGCTGTTGGTGTAGTCGATCAGGACCTTGCCGCTCGACCACGCGAAGTCCTTGATCTGCGGGTTGGCGTCGGTCACCTGGCGCGGCGCCTCGAACGAGGCGTTGCTCACCCAGTAGTCCGGGAACTCGGTGAACGTCTGCTGGGTGAACATCACCTGGTCGGCCTTGTCGGCCTTGTCGGCGTCGCCGATGGCCTTGTCGGCCCAGATCAGCGCCACCGGGGGCTTCCCGGGCGGGAGCCGCCAGTAGCCGGATTTCTTGGTCCACTGGCCATAGGCCGACAGCAGCACCGGCTTGGTGAGATCGAGGCCCTCGTCGTCGCCGCCGCCACCCGGGCCGAACGCGCCGCGACCGCCACCACCCCGGCGCGGCCCGGTCTGATCGAGCCGGACGACGCGGAACTGGATCTCCTCCTTGTCGCCCACGCCGCGCGTGAGGTTCACCGGCTTGCCGCCGTCCAGGGGGAGCTGCCACACGTCGTACTTGTGATACAGCAGCACCGACTTGCCGTCCTTGCTCCAGCCCGCGACACCGTAGACGGGCCGCTCGTAGGGGTGGTCGTCGTCGGCGTCCACGAAGCTCACGCCGGCGCTCGCGTCCACCGGGACGATCTTGGCCGTCTCGAGGTCGTACGCGAACACGTGCCCGTTCTCGAGGTAGAGGAACCAGCGGCTGTCGGGCGAGGTGCCCATGGTGCGGCTCAGGCTCTTCACGATCAGCGTGCGCTCACCGGTCGCCACGTTCACCCTGTAGTAGTCTGCGCGGCTCCCGCCCCAGGCGACCTCGCCGCGATACGGCGCGTCGAACCGCCCGATGGCCCACTTGCCGTTGGCGGTGGGCTGCACGGTGCGCATGTCGTCGTCGCCCAGCTGCACGAACTTCTGCGTCGCGAGGTGGAGCACCGCCGGGAGCGTGGCGCGGCGGAGCTGCTGGATCCGCACCATCTGCACCGACTGCGCCTCCGTGTCCTTCCAGTGCCACACGTCGACGTTGGCCTTGGGCTCGCTGCTTTCGGCCGGCGCGGCTTCCTGCTCCTTGATCCCGATGAACAGCCGTGTCCCGTCCTTGCTCCAGCGCGGGGCCGCGAACTCGCTCAGCACCATCCCCTTGGGGAACGCCGCGTCTTTGGTCGGATCGTACGCGACCGCCTTCTCGCGCGCGGTGCCGAGGTCGGTCCAGGCGTAGAGCAGGTTGTCCTTCTGCACGTTCTCCTTCTGCTTGTCGCCCGACAGCACGACCAGATTGGTGCCCGAGTCGCTCCAGGTCATCTGGTCGAAATCGCGCGTGGCGGTGTTGAGCGCCCGAGTGGTGCCGGTCGCGAGATCGAGCACGTAGATCCCGTTGCCGAGCCGCTCGGCCGCGTCCACCGTGTAGGCAAGCAGCCGCCCCGCGTCGTCGAACGCGTAGAGGTTCACGTTACCGACGTTGCGCGTGGCCCCGGTCGCGAGCTCGCGCAGCACCAGGTCGCTACCGCTGTGCGAGGTGTCTCCCTGCGCGCGGTTGAGCTTGATGGCGAGCCACTTGGAATCACCGGAGAACGCGAAGCTCGCCGCGTTGGTGACGTCGAACTTGTCGCCCGAGGCGAGGTTCAGGAGCTCAAGCTTACGCTGCGGCCGGGCGGCGGCGGCGGCGGCTCCCGGAAAGCCGGGACGCTGAGCACCCGGGCCGCCCGGCACGCCAGCACCCCCGCGGCCTCCACGCCGCGCCGAGTCGCGCGACGGCGGGTTGACGTAGTACACCACCCACCGGGCGTCGCCGGAGAACGCGGGACCGCCGCCCCCGCCCGCGCCACCGAACCGCCCGGCCCCACCGCCGGCAGCCGTGGGGGCCGAGCCGGCAGGGATCGTGTAGCTCTTGTCGCCGGTGAGCTGCTTCACATGCAGCGTCAGGTCCCCGTCGTTCGGCTGGAGCCCGTAGACCATCCACGCCCCGTCCGACGAGATCGCGGCGCTGGTGATGCGATTCCACGGACCGTAGTCGGCAAGGGTCAGGACTTTCGGCGCCTGTGGTCCAGCCTGCTGCGCGGTATCGCGCGGCGGGCGGTCGGGCCGGGCCTGCGCCTGGATCCCGCCGGCAGCCGCGGCGGCCAGCACGAGGGCCAGGGTGAGAAGACGAGCCAACGAATGACGCATGGGGAAATCTCCGGAGTGACGGAGTGAGGCGGATAGCGGCTGCCGATCATACGCAGTGGGGCGGCACGTCGTTGGCGGGTCGCGACCATCGTCGACCCGCGGCGCCCTCTTGCGCGCAGCCCCCGGCGCGCTGCACATATCAGGCGGTGATCGCCCGATCGATCCGCGCCGCCTCGGCGGTCGGCTTCGGAGCCCTGCTCCTGGCGTCCCTCCCCAGCACCGGGCGGGCGCAGGAGCGCGAGGTCGGGGATTCCCCCCGGCTCCGGTGGGAATTCTTCTACCAGAAACGGGCGTTTCCCTTCGCGCGGATTCCGGCCGGCGCGCTCGCGCGGGCCCAGCTCCAGGCGGCGTCGATGCGGGCCTTCCTCCAGGCCGCGCCGCCTCCCATCTCCGGCACACAGTGGCGGTCGATCGGGCCCGAGGGGATCCCGATCAGCCAGGGGTCGATCGGCCGACTCACCGCCATCGCCGTTCACCCGACCGATCGCAACACGATCTACATCGGCGGCGCCCAGGGCGGCGTCTGGAAGACCACGAACGGCGGCGCGAGCTGGACGCCGCTCACCGACCGCGAGTGCTCCCTCGCGATGGGCGCGCTGGCGATCGACCCGGTGAACCCGCAGATCGTCTATGCGGGAACCGGCGAGCAGCACTTCTCGGGCGACAGCTACTACGGATGCGGCGTGCTGCGGTCGACCGACGGCGGGACCAGCTGGACGCAGCTCGGCGGCGCGATCTTCCAGACGGCATCCGGCGGGGCCAAGATCTCGCGCCTCGTGATCGACCCCCGCACGGCGGGGACGGTTGCCACCACCCAGCTCCTCGTGGCGAGCGATTTCGGGCTGTATCGCTCCCAGAACGGCGGGGCGTCGTTCACGCAGGTGCTGAGCGGGACCGCAACGGACCTCGTGATGCACCCGACGGGTCCGGACACGCTGTACGCCGCCGTCCGGGGCGTGGGGATCTACAAGAGCGTGGACGGCGGCGCGTCCTGGTTGGCCGCCAACAACGGGTTCTCGACCTCGATCAGGCGGATCAATCTCGCGATCGCGCCGTCCGTTCCCACGACGGTCTACGCCAGTGTCGAGAATGCCAGCGGCGGCGATCTCGCGGGGATCTGGCGCACCGTGGACGCCGCCGCGTCGTGGTCGAAACTCGCGGCGACGGGCGCCTCGTGCGGCACCCAGTGCTGGTACGACCAGATCATCGCCGTCCCCGCCGACGACGCGAACACCGTCTACTTCGGAGGGGTGAGTCTCTACAAGTCGACCGACGGCGGCGCGTCGTTCGCGAACATCCTCAGCGGGATCCACGTGGACCAGCACCACATCGCGTTCGACCCGGTGGACCCGCTCACGGTGTACGTCGGGAACGACGGCGGGGTGTTCCGCTCCACCAACGGCGGCTCCTCGTGGACCAGCCTCAACACCAACCTGGTGCTCACGCAGTTCTACGAGGGCATCTCGCTCCATCCGTTCGATCCCAGCCAGGCCATGGGCGGCACCCAGGACAACGGCACGGTGGCGTGGGCCTTCGACCCCGTGTGGTCGGCAGTGCTGGGCGGAGACGGCGGCTACACGGCGATCGACGCACAAAACCCGGCGACGCGATACGCCGAGACGCAGTGGCAGGCGAACAGCGGCTATTCGGGACCGCGTCGGTCCGACGGCGTCGGCTACTTCCTCAAGCTGAACGGGATCAACAGCGCGGACCGCGCGCAGTTCATTCCGCCCCTCGTCATGGACCCGGCGGACTCCCGAACGCTGTACTTCGGCACGTACCGGGTGTACCGCACCACCGATCGCGCGGACACGTGGACGCCGATCAGCGGCGATCTCACGGGCGGGGGATCGATTTCCGCCATCGCCCCCGCGGCAGCTAATCCGGCGGTCCTCTACGTGGGGACGAGCGACGGCCGGGTCTGGAGCACGGCGAACGGCGGCCAGGACTGGAGTCAGCGTACCCTGCCGATGGCCAGCTCCCGTTACGTCCAGGACATCGCGGTGGACCCGCGTGACCCCCAGACCGCCTGGGTCACCGTGTCGGGGTTCCTCACCGCGCACGTGTTCCGCACCACCGACGGCGGGGTGACCTTCCAGAACCGCTCGGGTAACCTTCCCGACGCCCCAGTGAACGCCGTCGTGCCGGATCCGACCTCGCGGGCGGTGGTGCTGGTGGGAACCGACCTCGGCGTGTTCGCGTCGGGCGACAGCGGCGGCACCTGGACGCCGCTCACGGACGGGCTTCCCAACGTGGCGGTCTACGACTTGGCGTACAACGCCAACACGGGGGTGCTGCTCGCCGGGACGCACGGCCGCGGCATGTTCGCGCTCGACCTCGTGCGGCCGCTCACCCTGGCCGTGTCGCCAGGTGCGCGACGGGACTCGGCGTCGACCGGAGACACGGGCCTCCACGCCGACTCCGCCATGGTGATCCTGAGCGGCACCAACGCCAGCACCACAGGGTGGAGCGCCACGCACGGCGCGGCGAGCTGGATCGCGTTGACGACGAGCAGCGGGACCGGCACCACCCGGCTGCGCTGGACCCGCAACCCCACGGGCCTCGCCCCCGGCACCTACGTCGACACGATCCGGGTGGCGGTTCCGGGCGCGATCGACAGCCCGTGGAGCGTACGCGACACGCTGATCGTGCAGTCGCCCCCCACGACTGTCACGGTCACGCTCGCGCCGGGCAACCGGAGCGACAGCGCGACCGCGGGGAGCGTGGCCCAGATCGCCGATTCAGCGGCGCTCTCCATCGTGGGGACGGGGGCCGACACCACGAGCTGGACCGTCACCGTCGCCCGCGGCGCACCGTGGATCACCCTCGCCACGGCAAGCGGGACCGGGAGCGGCACGGTGCGCTGGTCCCTCGATCCGAGCGACCTCCAGCCCGGCAGCTACGCGGACACGATCGTGGTGCGGACCTCGCGCGGCGACACGCCCCGGGTCGGCATCGCGTTCCTGGTCACCGCACCCGCCATCACGGCGGCGTGTGCCGCGCAGGAGCTGCTGGGGACCCCATGCCTCGACGACACCGGCCGTCGCTACCTCGATCTCGTCGGGAACCGGGACGGCACTTTCAATCTCGGCGACTTCGTGGCGCTGCTCGCACGCACCGCGGACGCCCCGGCCGCGCGGGGTCGGCGATGAAGGCGCTCCGCGCGCTCGGGCTCGCCGCGCTGGTCGTCGTGCTCGGCACGTGCGACGGGCCGCGGCCGGGATGGCTGCTGGTCCGGCTCGTCTCCCCCAACGCGGATGACGGCGGCGTGATCTTCACCGTGACCGGCGGGCCGATCGACTCGGTGCGGTCGGCGTTCCCCGACTGCTACTCCGCAGAGCGGGGAGCGACGTGGCGGGTGCTCGTCGCCGGCGCGCCGGTCGCCGGCGTGATGGCCGAGATCTGGGTACCCGACGTCGGCGCCGTCGCGTCGTACACCGGCACCGTGGAGCAGGCGGCGCACGTGACGACGTACGAGCAGCGCCCCACGGGCTCCTACCAGGTGTCGATCGAGCGATAGTCCTCCCGGTAGCCGCATCGCACGCGCGCGGTCCGGCAGCGTCGCGCGGGCCGCCCCCTCACAGCGAGAACATCAGACCAGCCCGGATGCCGAGCGAGCGGTTCTTGATGTCCGCCGGATCGCTCGCCGCGACGATGCTGGCGAGCCCCAGCTCATACGCCACCTCCGCCAGGAAGCTCAGCCGGCTGCGTGGTGCCAGCGTGGCGCCGGCGCCCAGCAGCAGCCCCACATCACTCGACTTGGTCGGGAAGGCTCCCTGGAACAGCGGGCTGCTGCATGCCGCCGACCCTCTCTGGAACTGATTCCAGGCCACGAACTCGCACTTCATCACGAACCCCACGACCGGACCCACCAGTCCGTGGGCCTCGATCCACAGGCTCGATGGGAGGGTGACCTGGGCGAGCGCCGCAATCTGGAAGTACTCGATCACCAGCTGCGCGGTCACGTCCTGGACCACCGTCTCCCCGCCTTTGCTGACCCACGCGACACCGGGCCGCACGCTCAGCACCCGACCGAGCAGCGGGAGCGTGATGAAGCCCCCCCCAACACCACCATTCCGGCCGTGCCAGCCCTGCGCGAGGTCCGGCCCGCCAAACGTGGACCGGGCGAGGCCACCGTAGAACCCCAGCCGCACCTGGGCGGCCAGCGTAGGTGTCCCGCTCAGAGCTGCGACCGCGAGACCGATCGTCGCGACACGTAGCGCCCGCATGTTCGCCCCTCATGGGAAGCCGCGGCTAACATGGCAGCCGGGGCGGGTTGCCGCTACCGGCGTCGACGCGTGACCAGGTCGAGCGCTCCTCCCCCTTACCCGATTCCCGACCGGAGGGGTACAGTTCAAGGCGTCAGCCAAGCTGGCGCCATGTGTTCCGGACATCGCAGGGGCGGGACCCCACACTGGTTCCCGCCCAGGAAGCCGCAGTCATACATGGAAGATCGGCCAACGTCGGCTGGGGCCCGGCAACCGGGGTCCCCGCCTCTGGTCTCACAGCAGGCTCCACCTGACGCACCGCGGGACCGCGGTCCCCTGCACCACCGTCGCAGCGTGGTGTTCCCACTCCTCCTCCTCGTGGTCCTCGGCATTGCGGGCGCGGCCTACTGGTACGTCAGGGTCCGGGGCGTGATCGCGACGGACGACGCCTACATCGACGGCGACCGCGTTTCCGTCGCCACCAAGATACTGGGCCGCATCGTGGAGCTGGGGACGGACGAAGGGGACACGGTGCAGGAGGGCCAGCTGCTGGTTCGGCTCGACGACGCGGATCTGCGCGCCCAGGAGGTCCAGGCCCAGTCGGGCCTCGCGCTCGCGCGGGAGAACGTGCAGCTGTCCGCGGTCGAGGGGCAGCGCGCGCGCGACGACTTCGAGCGCGCGGCCACGCAGCTCCGTGGCAAGGTGATCCCCCAGGAGCAGTACGATCACGCGAAGACGGCGCTCGACATGGCCGAGGCGCGCCAGCGCATCGCGTTGGCGCAGGTGCAGACGGCGCGGGCGCAGCTCCAGGTCATCGAGACGCAGCTCACCAACACGCGGATCACCGCGCCGCTCACCGGGGTCGTGGCGCGGCGCTGGGTGCTGCCGGGTGACGTGGTGCAGCCGGGGCAGCCGATCTTCGCGCTCTACGACCTCGCCGACCTCTGGGTCACCGCGAACTTCGAGGAGACCAAGATCGGCCGGATTCACGCCGGCGACCGGGTGGCAATCGCGGTGGACGCCTACCCCGGCCGCGCGCTCGTGGGCACCGTGTTGTGGATCGGCTCGGCCGCCGCTTCGCAGTTCTCCCTGATCCCGCCGGACAACGCATCGGGCAATTTCACCAAGGTCACCCAGCGGGTGCCCGTCCGGATCGCGATCGAACGTCCGGGTCCGGGGACGGGAGATCCGGTGATGCTCGTTCCGGGGCTGTCGGTGGAGGTGAGCATCAGGGGGCAGGAGCGGTAAATGCCGCGCCCGTGGACCGCTGCCCGGCAGCGGCTCGTCGAGCAGTTCCCCGCCCTGAACCCCCAGCACCCGACTTACCGCTGGCTGGTCCTCGCCGCCGTGATGATCGGCACGTTCATGGCCGTGCTCGACTCCACGATCGTCAACGTGGCGCTGCCGAAGATGATGGCGGCCTTCGGGGTCTCGGTCGATCGCGTGGAGTGGATTCTCACGGCCTACCTGCTGGTGTTCGGCGTGATCCTGCCGACCTCCGGCTGGCTGGCGGACCGGTGGGGCTCCAAGACGATGTTCCTCATGGGGCTGTCCCTCTTCACCGTTGGCTCGTTCCTGTGCAGCCTCTCGTGGAGCATCGACGCCCTGATCGCGTTCCGGATTCTCCAGGGCGCGGGCGCGGGGCTGCTCATGCCCGTCGGCATGGCGATCATCACGCGCGAGTTCCCGCCGGAGAAGCGTGGCATCGCGCTCGGCTTCTGGTCGGTGGCGGCATCCGCGTCGGTCTCGCTCGGCCCCACCGTCGGCGGCTACCTGATCGACCACTACGCCTGGCACACGATCTTCGACGTGAACGTCCCGGTTGGGGCGATGGGCGTTTTCGCGGGCGCGGTCATTCTGCGGGATCGCAAGGTGCCCGACATCGGCCGCTTCGATTTGCTCGGGTTCGTTTCACTCACCGCGTTCCTCACGGCGCTGCTCCTCGCCCTGGCCAGCGGCAACTCCGCGTGGAACACCGGCGGCTGGACGTCGCGCTTCATCGTCACATGCTTCATCGTGGCGTTCGCCGGCCTGGTGATCTTCCTCGTGGCCGAAGCCAACGTGCGTCACCCGCTGATCCAGATGACGCTCTTTCGCAACTTCGATTTCGCACTCAGCAACGTGGTGCTGTTCATCTTCGGACTGGGGATGTTCGGCAGCACGTTCCTGCTACCCATTTATCTGCAGGACTCGCTCGGCTACACGCCGTTTCAGGCCGGCCTCGTCTTCCTGCCCATGGGGTTGTTGCTGGGCATCACCGCCCCGTTCGCCGGCATGTTCGCCGACCGGTACGACGCGCGCGTGCCGATCGCCCTGGGGCTGGCTCTGATGGCCCTGAGCCTCTACCGGTTCAGCGACATCTCGCTGTTCACCGAGAAGGCCGCCATCATGATGCCGCTGTACATCCGCGGCGTGGCGATGGGCCTGCTGTTCTCACCGCTCACCACCGTCGCGATCTCGGAGATTTCCAATCGCCAGATGGCCCAGGCGTCGGGGCTGGTGAACGTGATCCGGCAGATCGGCGGCAGCTTCGGGGTGGCGATCTTCGGGATGATCCTCACGCGGCGCACCATCTTCCACGCGGCCCTGTACGGCCAGCAGCTGGACCCGCACTCGGACGCCTTCCGCGAGACGGTCACCCGGTTGGGCTACTTCGCCCAGCGGGTCACCGGGGGCACGGCGTCCGCCGCGGCCGCCAAGGCGCAGGCCCTCGTGGCGGGGCTTACCGAGAGCCAGGCATTCGTGCAGGCGATCGCCGACGTATTCCTGCTCGCGGCCGGCATTCTCATCGTCGCCCTCGTCCCCGCCTTGCTCTTGCGTCCCCACCACCGGCGCGGGGCCGCTGCCCCGGCCGCCATCGAGTAACCCACGTTGATCGCATTCGGTGAGCCCTCATGAATGTCATGTCCTTCGCCTCTCTGATCTTCCTGTCGGCCCTGTCCGCCTCCTCCCCGGCGTCACAGCCGCAGGGGGCCGACTCGCTCTCGCTGGACGCCGTGATCCGGCGGGTGATCGAAACCCACCCCGCGGTCCAGCAGGCGGCGCAGGGCGTGCGCGCGTCGCAGGCGCGCGTGCTCGGCAGCCGGAGCGCCTACTACCCGGAGATCGAGGCGGACGGCTCGTACGCGCGACTCGAGCCGGTCGCGAGCATCGACCTGCAGGGCCTGGGACCGTTCGACCTGTACCCGGCCAACAACTACGACGCCCACCTGTCGCTGCGCCACACGGTGTTCGATTTCGGGCGCCGCTCGACCGCGGTGGACTACGCGCAGTCGCTCGAGCAGGCGGCCGATCACACCGTGGAGATCGTCCAGGCGGGGCTCGCCTTCGAGGCCATCGACACGTTCTACGCGATCATCTTCCTGGAACGGAGCCTGGACGTGCAGGACGACCAGATCGCCGCGCTCGAACGCCACCTCGCGGTGACCCGCGAGAAGCTCCTCACCGGGAGCGCCACCGACTTCGAGGTGCTGACCACGGAGGTGCGAGTGGCGACGGCGCAGAGCCGGCGGATCGACCTCGCCAACGCGCTGGAGCGCCAGACCGTGCGCCTGCGCGGGCTGATGGGCCTCCCGCCCGACCAGCAACTCAACCTCAAGGGCACGTTCGTCGACGCTCCCGCGGCCCTCGATGTGGACTCGCTCGTGGCACTCGGCCTGACGCAGCGGCCCGAGCTCAAGGTCTCGCGCGACGGCGAAGCGTCGGCCGCGATCCAGACCCGGCTCGCCTCGCTGGGTGACCGGCCGTCGCTCGCTCTCGGCGTGATGGCCGGCTTCAAGAACGGCTACGTCCCCAACCTGAACACCATCAAGGGCAACTGGGACGCCGGCGTGCAAGTTCGGGTCCCGGTGTTCAACGGGTTCCGCACCCGGAATCAGGTGGCGGAGACGCAGGCGGCGGCCGCGGCCGCGCAGGACCACACGCGCGACGTCGAGCGGCGCATCGCCACGGAGGTGCGGCAGGCCATCGCGGACGTGCAGGCTGGTGTGCAGAAGCTGGCGACGTCCGACCTCCAGGTGCGGCAGGCGGAGGCGGCAGTTTCCATGGCGGACGTGCGCTACGAGGCCGGCGTCATCACCAACCTCGATGTGCTCGACGCGCAGACGTCGCTCCAGGAGGCGCGGCTGATGCGGCTGCGCGCGCAGTACGATGTCGTGCGGAGCCGCTACGAGCTGGAGCGCGCGGCGGGGGCGCGCGTGTGGTGAACGCGGCGACGGTGGCGACCGGCGCGATCCGCCGTCAGCTGAGATTCGCCCCGCTCCTCGCGGGGGCTCTCGTCGCGGGGGCTGCGCCCGTGCCGCTCCCGTCTCCGCCGACCCCGACCACGCTCGTCGTGTTCGTCACGGTGGACCAGATGCGGGCCGACTACCTGCCGCGCTTCGCGCCGCAGCTCACGGGCGGGCTGGGGCGTCTGATCCGGGGCGGCGCGTGGTTCACGGACGGCGATCTCGACTACGCGAACACGGAGACCGCGGTGGGCCACGCCACGGTGCTCTCCGGTCGCTTCCCGCGTCACACCGGCATCGTGTCGAACGAGCGTGGCGTGCCCGACTCCGCCGCCCCACTGCTCGGAGCGCAGGGCCCGGGCGCGTCCCCGTGGCGGTTTCGCGGCACGACTCTGATCGACTGGATCCGGGCCCATCACCCCGCGGCCCGCGCGCTCTCGGTGTCGCGCAAGGACCGCGCGGCGATCCTGCCGCTCGGCCGGGCGCGCGCCGCCGTGTTCTGGTACGCGGAGCCGGATGGGCCGTTCACGACCAGCACGTATTACATGGACACGCTGCCGGCCTGGGTTCGGGCGTTCAACGCCCGCCGCCTGCCGCAGCGCTCCGCGGGCCGCGCCTGGACACTGTTGCGACCCGACAGCGCCTATCCCGAGCCCGACTCCGTACCCATCGAAGGCGGCGGGCGGAACTTCGTGTTTCCGCACGTGCTCGCGGCGGATTCCGCGCGGGCGGCCCGGGACGTGATCCAGTACCCCTGGATGGATCAGATCACGCTCGACTTCGCGCTCGCAGGCGTCGAGGCGATGGGACTCGGCCACGGGCCCGCCACCGACCTGCTCGCGATCTCGCTCTCGAGCACCGACGCGGTCGGGCACCGATACGGGCCCGACTCCCGCGAGATCCACGATCAGATTCTGCGGCTGGACCGCGCACTCGGCGCCTTCATCGACTCGCTCTACCGGCTGCGGGATTCGGCGCGCATCGTGATCGCGCTCACCGGGGACCATGGCGTCGGACCATTTCCCGAGCTGTACGCCGCCCGCACGGGCGGCTCCACCGGCCACGCGAGCCTGCGGCAACCGATCACCACCATCCGCGACGGGCTCGCCGCGCGGGGGGTTCCCGCCGGAGCGTTTCGGATCGAGAGCAACACGCTGTGGGTGGACCGGGCTTCGCTGCGTGCCGCAGGGGTGGACGTGGACTCGCTGGTCGCGGCGTTCGCCGACCTCGCGCGGCGCGTGCCAGGCGTCGCCCGCGTGGATCGCCTGGCCGACCTCTCGCGAGCCGACACCGTCCACGATGCGATCGCGCGCCGCTGGTACCACGCGCTGCCGCCCGATCTCCCGATCGAGGCCGTCGTGACGCTCCAGCCGCACTGGGTGTGGGGCCGCGCCGCCGACGCCCAGCACGGCGGGCCCCATGACTACGACACGCACGTTCCGGTGGTGTTCTACGGTCCGCCGTTCCGGCCGGGTCGCTACCCCGATCCGGTCCGGGTCGTGGACATGGCGCCGACCATCGCCGCCGCGATCGGGGTGACGCCGAGCGGCGCGCTCGACGGCGACGTGCTGCGCGCGGCGCTGCCCGCGGCCCCGTCTCGCGACCGCCCGTAGCCGTGCGGAGCCGCTACGAGCTGGAGCGCGCGGCGGGGGCGCGCGTGTGGTGAAGGTGGAGCTACGGGCAGCGTGCAGCGTGCAGCGTCCAGCGTGCACCGGGGCTCAGCGTCCGAGCTGTGCGCCGAACCAAGCGAGCGGCAGCATTACCACGTACGCGGCTGCCAGATTCGAGTCGTCCCGCTCGCTCCGAGTTTCCGCGAACGCCTTGCCCAACGTGGCACCGATCAACACTCCGAGCGCGGCCCCGCCTGCCGCACCCCACACCGAGACATGGCAGCGGCTGGCGTAGGAACCGAGCATGAGCCCTCCCACCACCCCCACACCGGCGGCGACGAGGGGAGGCCCCGCGCCGTCACTCACAGCGGCGGTGCCGCCACCGCCCAGGACCATCCCCGCCAGGCCGAGACTGAGTTGAGCCAACGCGCAGCCGCCGGCTCGGCTCGATTGAGCCGGCGGTCCCAGATAGAGTAGCGTCAGGCTGTTAAGCTGTGGTCCCACGTTCGGCACCGCGGCGCGAACCCACGGCGGGTACGCGGGCCCTCGCGGCCCTTGGGGTGCAGCGGTCTTCCAGGCGCCGAGCAGCGCGGCAATCAGTAGGCACGCCGGAAGTCTCATACCCGCCCGTTCATCCACGGACCATACGGTCTAGAAATCGAGCGCGGTTAGAACAACGTCGTAAGGGTCGGCCTCATCACCACCCACGTCGGGTGGAAACCACCCGCGGAAATTCGACCCCGGAGTCCAGTAGCACTCCGCTCTGTGGCTTCCATAGTAGGGATGAGCCGTGCTGCGTGCCTCAACGCAGTTGATGAGCTGGTCCTGCCGGCTACCTATGTTCCAGACGTTCGCCATGACACCCCGCACCGAAGTATCGACATGTGCACACGTGTCGGTCTGAAACGCGCCACCCGTTTCGCAGTCACTGGTCGAGAAGTAGTTCGCGTGCTTTCCCTCTGAGACGTACACGCGCAGGTAACTGCCAGGGTGTTCGGGGTACTGAAGGGAGTACCACGTATAGTGAGTGGGGGTTCCGTACCTGACCCTCCGGGGAAAGGCGTCGGCCCCCTCCCGGCTAGCGACGCGAAGGTCGTTGTGTTGAGAGTAGTAGGCTGCATGCATTACCCAGTGCTCATGGACCGCATCGTAGTACACGTCAAATGCCACAACCTCTGAGTCACCGTTGTGTCCGTGACAGCTGCTGGGTGCGAAAGGCAATGAACACACCCAGGCGTCGCTGCCGTTGTCACGGTAGTAGGAGAGGAGATAGACGATGCGAATCGGATCATCCGCGCTGCCCGTGGGCCCAGCAGCCCAGTATGGTTCGCGATCGACGTAGTCCAAGTGGTAGTATCGGAGCTCAGGGTTAAACGCGAACATGAGCTGCTTCTCGCAGAAGTCGGAGAGTTCGTCGCTGTCCGCGTCCGTACCGAAATAGAAACACTGCTCCGGCGTAACGCCGCTGCCCAGGAACACGCCGGGTGCCTCCGGGTAGGGGCCGTCCTCCACGCACCCGATCTGGCACAAGGGTTGGACGACGAGCTCGGTGGGTGGTGCCGACAGACGTGGCTCACAGGCCAGAAGCAGTCCCGCTGCGATCAGTCCGACGGTCGCGATCCTTCTCATGACACCTCCTTGCCGACGCCGTTGCGAAGTGCTCTCCGGCGGTTGGCGATCGCGACCAATCTCAGGGGGGGGGGGATGAAGCCCTCGTTAACTCCGGATTAGCATCGTCTCATCTCAAGCGACTACGCGATCGGCATCCTGGACCGGGGCAGTCCCGGCCTGAAAGGACTGAACCCGGCCAGGGAGTGAGACGCCAGTGACTCCGCGTGGGCTGCGTCCTTCAGGACGCGGTCCTTGGCCGAGCGCGGGCAGCCCGGGACTGGGGCTACCCGCAGCACGCTGCACGAACACGGCTGAGCCCGCTGCATTCACCTTGTTCCCGGCACCCGGAAGTACGAGGTGGCCGGCTCCTACCGTTCGCCCACCAGTCGTGCCAATCGCGCCTTCGCGTCGCGGACGACGGGTTGGAGGTCGGGATCGGCGTTCTTCCAGAGGTCCGCCAGCGCGGAGTACCGCGCGGCGGCCTGCTCCCGCCGACCCAACTGCTCGTTCAGCTCCCCGGCCCGGAGCAGAATGCCGGCCCGGATCGCAGGCTCCCATTCGGCCCGGAACATTTCAGGC
The DNA here is from genome assembly GCA_963771275.1 of uncultured Gemmatimonadales bacterium. Classification (GTDB taxonomy): domain Bacteria; phylum Gemmatimonadota; class Gemmatimonadetes; order Gemmatimonadales; family GWC2-71-9; genus JAOTWJ01. Next base: position 1,425,504 of record CAVYSW010000003.1, on the reverse strand, counting down.
TCGTCCAAGAACCGGTCATAGGCCGCGAGCGCCGAATCCGGTTTGCCCTCCACGTCCCAGGCTCGCCCAATCAGGTCCTGATAGCAGGCATTGCAGCCTGCGTACGCGAGCGCTCGCTCGAAGTCAGACCTCGCTTCGGCGGGGCGGCCCTCGGCGAGCGCGACGCTGCCGAGCGCGCCGTCGTACGGCGGTCCCCTTCGCTGGGCTGCAGGCACTTCGCGCTCCCAGCGGGTAAGGAGCGCCCGCGCCTGCCGGGGCCGGTCGCCGAGCATGTAGAGATCGATGAGAAAAGCCCACGGCCGGTCCGCGGGCGCGATGCGCTCGAGGGAGTAGCGCTCGAGCGCGGCCGCGACCAGGCGGAGGCCCGAGTCCGGGCGTCCCCTGACGCGGATCTCCACCTCTGCCGGCTCGAGAGCCAGGTGCAGGGCCCTGGCCGAGTCCCCCGCCTCGGCTTCGAGCCGCTCGCGCCGGGCCCGCACCGCGTCGGCTTCCATGAGACGCCCCTGGACCGTCAGGGCCGCGGCCACTTGGAAGTCCCCCGCCCGCCCCGGGGCGCCCGGGAAACGCTGCGCGATCGCGCGGCGGAGCATGATCGCCGTGTCGTACTTCCCTTCGGCATACTCGAGTGCAATCTCGAACCCGAACCCCGGGAGAAGCGTCGGGAACTTGCGCTGCGTCAAGCGAAGCACGTGGCGCGCCTCATCCGCGTGTCCCTGGGCATACTTCGTCTCGGCCAGGTTGGTGAGCGGCTGCCACACTCCGCTATCCGACACGACGATGGCGCGCTGGAACAGCGATTCCGCTTGTGCCCACTGCCGCTCGGCCACGTACTCGTTCGCCAGGTTGTTGAGCGCCGTGGACTGATCCGGATCGATGGCGAGGACTGCGCGGTAGGCCGTCACGAGACGTTGGGGGTCGTACTCCACGCTTTGGTAGTAGTACGCTTCGGCCAGATAGCGCTCGACGGGTGGGAGCCGGTCGCGGTGGCGGAAGGCCGCGGTCGCCGCCGCCACCTGACGGCTCACGGAGCTGCGGAACCGGTTGCTCAGCGTCACCGCCAGTGCGCGATACGCCGTGGCGAACCCGGTGTCCACCGTCACCGCCTGCTGGAGGAGGTCGATCGCCTGCGGGAAGTCGCCGCTGCGCGCGGCCTCGCCCCCACGGGTGTAGAGCCGGAGCGCCTCCAGCGATGGCGTCGTGACATCCTCGAGCGGCTTCGTTGCCCGAAGCGACCGGTACGATTCCCCGATCCGCTCACGCACGTGGGTCGAGAGCCGCGCGAGCGCCGGGAGGATCTCCGTCTCGTCGGCCGCCGTCTCCCGCGCCGCCAGCAGCTCCGCCCCGTCCGTGCTGCCCACGACGCGGGCCGAGAGCACGTAGCCTCCACCCACCGTGCCGATCTCCCCCTCGATGATCGCCGGCACACCCTCCCGCTCCGCGACCTCACGCGCGACCGAGGACGTCACCCGCGTGCTCTCCGGCCGCTCCATGCGGGCGAGCACCCGGCCGATCTCGTCCGGCGCCATCACGCGGATCACCGGTGACTGCGACAGGTCGATGCGAAGCGCTTCCGCGAGCGAGCGCCCGAGCGTCGAGTCCGCCGTGTGGTTCGCGAAATCGGCAACGATCAACCGCGCGCGCTCGGCGAGCCGGCCGGACGACAGCAGCGTCGCGGCGGGGCCGATGCCGAACGCACGCATCGCCATGAACGCCCCGGCCACGACCGTGAGCCCAGCGAATGCCAATCCCCCACCCATGATGGCCCGACGCCACGTGAACAGCCGTTTCACGCCCGGGGGCGTCACGGGATGTTCGCCCGTCGCCTGTGCCCGTGCCCGCCGCCGCTCGAAGTAGCCGGTGAGGAGCAGGATGGGGACTCCCAGCGCGAGGAGGCCCAGCGTGCCGAGCAACACCCAGTCGGGGAGGCCGGCGAGCCGCACGATACCGTACGCCGCGGCGGCCACTGCGAGCGCGCCGACCGCGAACATCGCGCCGAGCCGCAGCGGGTGGGCACGTCGGGCCTGGGCGACGTCGTCCGCCACGGGCACCGGCTGGGAGCCAGTCGGCGTGACGCCGCCGCTCGGCGTGAGGACGCCGTCGAACAGCGGGATCAGCTCGTCCGCCCGCTGGAACCGGTCCGCAGCTTTCTTGGCGAGACAGCGCATCACCACCTGGGCCATCGCCGGCGGGACTGTCGCGCGGTGCTTCGTCACCGGCTCCGGCTCGTCCATCACGTGCGCCGACAGCACCGCTTGGAGGTTGGGCCCGGTGAACGGCGGCTCCCCGGTGAGCATCTCGTACGCCATGACCCCCAGCGCGTAGATGTCCGCCCGGTGGTCCACCTGCGGGCTGGCCACGGCCTGCTCGGGCGCCATGTAGGCGGGCGTCCCCAGCGCCACGCCGAGCGACGTGAGCGGGGCGGACGACGCCACCGCCTTGGCCACGCCGAAGTCGGTGACCAGCGCGTGGCCGCCCGCCAACAGCACGTTGTCCGGCTTGATGTCGCGGTGCACCACGCCCTCGCCGTGCGCGAACGCCAGCGCGTCGGCCACGTCCCGCAGAATCCGGACGGTGTCGCCGAGCGGCAGCTCGCCCTCGCGCCCGAGCCGGGCCCGCAGTGACTCGCCCTTGATGAACGGCATGACGTAGTACAGCAGATCGCCGGCCGAGCCGGCGGTGAGCAGCGGCACGATGTGCGGGTGCTGGAGCCGCGCGGCGAGCAGGATCTCGCGGCGGAAGCGGTCGGCGCTCACCCCCGCCGCCATCTCGGGCGGCAGCACCTTGATCACGACTTGGCGCTCGAGCGCCACTTCGTCGGCCAGGAACACGCGGCTCATCCCGCCACCGCCCAGCTCCCGCTCGATGTGATAGGTGTTGCCGACCGCCTGCTGGATGCGGTCCTGGAGGTCGCTCATGGCCTCTGAAGGTAGAAAGCCCCTGCCCGCGACGCCAGGAAGCGGACGTCCCCGCGACGCGCCCGGTCGCCTTGGCGACAGCACGCGCCGAGTAGCCGCTTCAGCGGCCTCCTATTAGCCCGCACCTAGCGCCCAGAACGAGGGGGCCGGTCGGCTCCGATGCCGGCCCGCGGATTCCCGTCAAGGAACGGCGCTACGGCTTCCCCGGCACCGCCGTCCCGTAGTAGATCGCGTTGAAGAAGAACTTGAACGTGCCGTGCGGCTGGGCCCGCTCGAGGATCTCCGGCCCGAACAGGAACACCTTCCCCTTCCCCACCGTCGCCTGCACCGCGGCGGCCCCACCGTCGAGATACTGTTGGCCCCAGGCCCAGCCGCTCCGCAGGGGCGTCGTCCCGCCGTACCAGGCAACGCGCTTCACGCCACGGGCCGCGGCGTCGGGCGCCAAGGAGAACACCGGGCTGTTGTCGAAGAAGACGTCCACCTGCGCGGGCATCCCCGCCGCCAGCGGCTCGGCGGTATCGACCGCCGCACGGAGCAGCGAGCCCGGGATGAAGAACTTGGTGCGCGGCAGCGCCTCCCCGTTCTCCAGGAGATGGTTGCCCACCGGGAGGCCGAGGTACGACGCCAGCGCTGGGGCCGACCCGCCGATCGCGATCACGGTGCCGCCGTTCTCCACGAACTGCTTGATCGCGGCCAGCGTCTGCTCGGCCGTCACGCGCCCGCGCTCGTCGCGGTACTCCGGCGGCAGCGACGCCTCGATCGAGTCGTTCGCCGCGGCGCTGTAGGTCGGCTCGCCGCGCCGGCCCCGCGACGGCTGGCTCGGGTCCGGCAGCACGCCGTTCGGGAACACGAGGACATCGTACTTCGCGTTGAGGTTGCCCCGGTCGATCCGCGGCGGGAACGTGACCTCGTACGGGAACCCGAACTGCTCGAAGATCCAGCGAGTCCAGCCCGAGGTCATTGAGCCGCCGTACACGTCCACCAGCCCGATGCGCGGGGGCTTGAGTTTGAGCGCGGAGGCGGCGGGCCTGGCCGCAGCGGCATCAAAGCTCACGCCGACCTTGCCGGCAATCGCCTCGAGCTTCGCCCTAGTCGAGGCTTTGGCGGGCACGTAGAACGTCCCCGCCGGATACTGCCTTCCACCCACCGTGACCGGCGCGGTGAGCCAGTACACCGCCTCGCCGCTGCCCAGCAGCGTGTTCACCGCCTGAAACGCGTCGTTCACCCGGTGGCTCGTGAAGTACCCGGCCGGGCGCGTCACCGTCGTCACGGTCCCCGCCGGCGGCTTCACGTTCCAGTCGGTCACCTGCTCGAACGGCCCGGTGAACCCCTCGAAAAGCCGGTCGAACTGGACGCCCATCTGGAACGCCAGCGTCCAGCCCGCGTTGTCGTACGGCGGGGTGGGCGGGGCGCCCGGGTAGGGAAAGTCGTCGGGGTGGTCCTGCGGCTCGAACATGTCGAGCACGTGCGGGCGGAACGCCTGCGCGGTGAACACCACGAACGAGCCCGCCGGATACGTCTTGCCGCCCGCCGTGAACGGCGCCCTCGCCCGATGAACGGCGACGTTCACTTCCCGCAGCGCGTCGATGAACTTGATTGCCGTGAGGAAGTCCGGCTGGTCGGACGGGATGATGTACGCCCGCGCGTCGCGCGCGTCGGGCGCGTGCAGCACGGCGGCGTACGGGTCGAACGGGGCGGTCGTGTCTCCCGGGGCGCGCTCGGCGGGCCTGCCGCCGCCGAAACCGCCGGGACCACCAGCACCACGGCCCGCCGGCTGGTGCTGCTGGTACTCCGCGTTCGCCAGGGCCACGCGCTTCCCGGTGATCGTCCACGAGTCGCGGCTGCCGCGCTCGATCGAGTTCTTCCCCATCCGGTAGATGCTGAACAAGAAGGTCTCGCGGTTGCGCGCCGCGAGATCGAGGATCGCGCGGTCGGCCGTGACCGCGTAGTCGATCGACTGGCGGAAATGCCATTCCTGCGGCTGGATCGGGTACGGCAGATCGGCGCGCGGCAGCACCTGACGGGGGGTGTAGGGGATCTGGACCGGCGTCGGGTTGCCGATCGTCTCAGTCAGGATCCCGATCATGTTGTGGAAATACGCCGTGGTACGGAGCCCGCCATTCCACCAGGTCGAGTAGCTGGAGCCGGTCCGCATGGTGACGCCCGGCTTTCCCTCCGCCTCGAACCGCGTGTGCATCGCCGCCGCCACCAGGTCCAGCTCCACGACCAGGAGGGGGTCGAAGTTGTAGTTGAACGGGTCGCGGAACGGCGGCGCGAACATCACGGTTCCCGCGGGGCCGGTCTGGTGGTGGTTGTAGACGATCTGGGGGAACCACTCGTGGTACATCACCCGGCTCATCGCCTCGGTCTCGGCCTGCGTCGAGGCATAGAAATCACGATTGTCGTCGTGGCCGATGTACTTCTGGTAAAGCCGCGGCAGGCCGGGCGCGTAGCTGCGCTGCTCGGGCACCGGGTTCCGGTTGTACCAGTCGGCCACGAGGTCGTTGCCGTCCGGGTTGGCGTGCACGAAGAGGATGACGACGTTGTCGAGAATGCGCCGCGTCTCGTCGTCGTTCTGGCTCACCATCTGCCAGATCATCTCGCCGAGCTGCTGCGAGCCCAGCACCTCGGTGGCGTGCAGCCCGCCGTCAATCCACACGACGGCCCGGCCCTCCTTGGCGAGCGCACGCGCCTCGTCGTCCGTCAGACTCCCCGCCAGCGCCAGGCGGCGTGAGATCTCCCGCCAGTGGTCCAGCCGCCGGAGGTTTTCGGGCGACGACACCACCGCCATCAGCATGGTGCGGCCCTCGGCCGTCTTGCCGATCTCCTCGAGGACCATCCGGTCGGATTCCCGGGCGAGCTGCTGCCAGTAGGCCGAGAGCTGCCGGTAGCTCGCGAGCTGGTAGTCGTCCCCGAAGGCGAACCCGAGGAACTCCTTCGGCGTGGTGAGCCGGGTTTGCGCCGCCAGGTGGGGCACGGCGAGCACGACGACGACGAGCAGGGCGAGCACGCGCGAGGTCTTCCGCAGCATGATTGGCATCCTCGGCTGGTCGGGGGGACGACGTTGAGGGTTTCGGCCTGTGGCGGACGATTCGAGTATAGAGCCTGTGCCGCGGCATGGCTACGGGCCGCGTCCGGCGGCCCGCCGGTCAACGACCGGGCGACCGGATGCGTAGGTAACACCGAGCCGCCCCCGGTTCGATCGAGTCGCGGGCGGTGACCGCGACGTTGCCCATCCACGGAGAGTCCATCTATGTCCCGTTTCGCGTTCCGGAGTCTCGGCCGGTCGCCGCTCGCCGGCCGCCACCCCATGCCGCGCGCGCTGCTCGGCGCCGTGCTGCTGCTGGGTCTCACCGGCCCCGCCCGCGCCCAGACCGCCGTCCCGGTGCACATCAACCGGGCCAACTGGGAGCTGGCCAACAAGTTCGGCACGGAGGCCATCCGACGCGCGACGCACAGCACCGCCGTGCTGCCGCACTACATCGGAAAGACCGATTCGCTGTGGTATCAGTGGCGCGATCGCGACGGCACCACGTTCTACGTCGTGTTCCCGCCCGCCAGGGTCAGGAAGCCGCTGTTCGATCACGTGAAGCTGGCCGCCGCCTTGGCCGTGGCCCACCACAAGCCCTACGATCCCAACGCCTTGCCGTTCAACACCTTCAACTTCACCAAGGACCACAAGGCGATCCGCTTCACGGTCGACACGGTCCGCTACGAGTGGAACCTCGCCGGCGAGGCGATCAAGAGCCTCGGCCGGCCACCCCGCGGCGGCCGTCTACCGGATGACGAGGAGCGTGAGGAGGGGCGCCAGCTGTTCGGCGGCCGCGGGGGCGGGGGCGGGTTCGGGTTCGGCGCCGTTCCGGGCCGCGACTTCCGCAACTTCTCGCCCGACAGCACGGCGTTCGCGTTCGCGCGCGACCACAACCTGTACCTCGTCGAGGTCGGCAAGCCCGACACCCTCCAGCTCTCCACGGACGGCGAGCTGAACTACAGCTTCGGCTTCCGCGACACGACCGAGAACCGCCGCCAGCTGCAGCAGCTCCAGCAGCGCCGGCAGCAGGACGAGGAGCAGCAGCAGGAGGAAGAGGGCGACGAGGCTGGCGGCCGCGACGCACGGGTCCGCGCCAACGTCACCTGGTCACCCGACTCCAAGGCGTTTTACGTCACCCGCAACGACTCCCGCAAGGTGAAGGAGCTGTATCTGGTGAACGTGCTGGCCGACCCGCGCCCCGTCATGGTCGAGTACGGCTACTCGATGCCGGGCGAGGCGAACGTGCCGCAGGCCGAGCTGTTCACCTACAAGCGCGGCGACAAGGCGCTGACGCCGGTGAACGTCAAGAAGTGGAAGGACCAGCGGCTGATGTACATCCACTGGACGACGGGCTCGGACAGGCTCCGGCTGGTCCGCCGGGACCGGTTGCAGCGGAACCTCGAGTTCATCGAGATCGATCTGGCAAACGGCGCGATCACGCCGTTGATCACGGAGTCGGTGGAGAACGCCAACCTCGAGAGCCAGGCGCCGCGCTACACCAAGACCGGCGGCGACATCGTCTGGTGGTCGGAACGGTCCGGCTGGGGCGCCTACTACCTGTACGACTACACCGGGCACTTCAAGCGCGCACTCACGTCCGGCGCCTGGCGGGCCGACAACCTGGTCGAGGTCGACACGCTGGGCGGCACGCTCTGGGTCAGCGGCGTGGGCCGTGAGCCGGGTGAGAACGTGTACTACCGGCACACATACCGCATGAATGCGGACGGGAGCGGGTTTGCCCTGGTGGACCCGGGGGACTTCAATCACTCGCCCACGCTGTCACCTACCAAGAAGTACTTCGTCGACAACTACTCGCGCGTGGACGCCGCGCCCAAGGCGGTCGTGCGCGACGTGGCGGGCCGCGTGGTGATGGACCTCGAGGACATGGACCTCACCGACCTCAAGGCCCTCGGCTGGAAGCCGGCGGAGACCTTCGTCGTGAAGGCGGCGGACGGCGTCACCGACATCTACGGCAACATGTGGAAGCCATTCGACTTCGACTCCACCCGGAAGTATCCGATCGTCGCCAACGTCTATCCCGGCCCGCAGACCGAGTCGGTGATCACGGCGTTCAACGCGGGCGGAGTGCCGCAGCAGCTGGCGCAGCTGGGCATCATCGTCATTCAGATCGGGAACCGGGGAGGCAGCCCGCTGCGGTCCAACGCGTACCAGAACTTCAGCTACTTCAACCTCCGCGACTATGCCCTGGCCGACAAGAAGGCCGGCATCGAGCAGCTGGCCGCGCAGCATCCGTGGATCGACATCGAGCGCGTGGGCATCTACGGCCACTCCGGTGGCGGCTTCCTCACGGGCGCGGCGATGCTGCTGCCGCCGTACAACGACTTCTTCAAGGTGGGTGTGTCGTCGTCGGGCAACCACGACAACAACATCTACAACCAGAACTGGAGCGAGCAGTACCACGGCCTCAAGGTCGCGTCGCCCAAGGTGGACAGCACCGCGCGCACCCGGCGGGTGGCGGCGGACCGCGGTCCCGCCGAGACGGAGGAGCAGCTCGAGGAGCAGGACAGCGTCAAGTTCGAGATTCACGTGCCGACCAATATCGAGCTGGCGGCGAACCTGAAGGGCTCGCTGCTGCTGGTGACGGGCGACATGGACAACAACGTGCACCCCGGCAACACGATCCGCCTGGTGAACGCGCTGATCAAGGCGAACAAGCGCTTCGACTTCATGCTGATGCCGGGGAAGCCGCACTCGTACGGCGACTACCAGCCGTACTTCACGCACATGCTGATGGAGTACTTTGCCGAGCACCTGATCGGCGACTACTACCGGGAGAACGCGGAGATCAAGTAGCGCGATCCCGGCCGCGACCGGGGGGTAAGGAGCCTCTGCACAAGTCGCGACTTGTGCAGAGCGTCCTCAGCGGCCGGATGCCGAGTGGCGTCCGGCCGCGTCGCTAGGCCAGTGCGGTCGGGCCGGCCGACGCGAGGAAGCGATCCAGCAAACCTCGCACGGCCTCGATCTCGTCCGGGCTCACGGTGTGGCCCATCCCCTGGTAGATCCGCTTCGTCACCACGGCGCCTAGCCGCTCGAACACGCCCGCCGTCTCGTCCACCCGGCGTTTGGGAACGTGCGGGTCCACATCGCCGCAGCCGAGGAACACCGGGGTCCCGCCGAACGAGCCGAGGTAATCGCGTGGGGTTCCCTCGGGCCCGATCAGTCCGCCCGAGAGTCCGACGATGCCGCCGAAGCGGCGCACGTTGCGCGCGGCGAACTCGAGGACCAGGCAGGCGCCTTGCGAGAACCCGAGCAGCACGACGCGCTCGGCCGGGAATCCCGCGGCCCCGGCCTTGTCCAGCGCGGTCTGGAGTAGCCGCAGGGCGGAGTTGAGCGGCCCCGCGTTCCGCTCGATCGGCTCGAGGAAGCTGTAGGGATACCAGCTTCCTCCCGCGGCGGTGGGCGCCAGGCAGGCGAGCCGCGGGCGATCGAGCTCGAGCGACAGTGCCAGCATGTCGCGTGGGGACCCGCCCCGTCCGTGCGCCATGATCATGAGCCCCGCCGCTTCGTCGAGCGGGGGGCCCGAGCGGAGAATCGGTTGGTCCCGGTGTGGGTCTCTAGCCATGGCGGTCTTTCAGAAGATCCAGCCCAGCCTGGTCTTGAGCACGGTCCGGTCGCCCGCGTCGGTCGCGCCGACCCCCACGCCCACGTTCCACACGATGGCATCGCTCAGGCCGAGGTCGCCACCGAAGAAGAACTGGTGCACCTGCTGGTCCGCCGGCAGGAAGTCCGTGATCGGCCCGAGACCGCCGTAGTACTCGACGCTCAGGTCGAGCCAGTGCCGCACGCCCAGGGCCAGCCGTACGCCGGGCTCGAAATCCCATCCGTCGCCGGACGCAGGCCCCTTCAGCGCGCGACCCAGCACGGGGTTGAGGTCGATCTGTACCGGCCCGAACGCCCGCTCGATGACCGGGCGGACCTCGAGGGTCGCGGAGCTCTCCTCGTAGGCCGGGCGCGGAAACCCCACTTCGAGACTCAGGCTGAGCAGCACGGGAAGGTGCCAGCGCTCGGGCGCCCGGATCCGCGGGCGCACCCGCCAGCCGGCGAACTCCGCGCCTTCGCCCGGCCGGTGTGCCAGCACGAGATAGCCGGCCAGCTCGAAGATCGGCGTGATGCCGCGCGTCAGCTCGAACGTGAGATGCGTCTGGTGCTCGGTGGGCGCCACAGCGCCCGCAGCCGCGGTGGTCCCTCTCACCACATAGTTGAGATGCGTCTCGAGATCCCACCGTCCCGCGGGGACCGTCGCGTACTCGTAGACCTGGATCTCAAACGTGTCCTGTGCGCGGGCCGGCACCGCCGGGAGCAGCAGCGCCATGGCGAGTGGGACGGATCGTCTCACGGGACGCTCCTTGATGCGGTGACCTGGTTTGCCTGCTTACGCGGGGCAGCGCATCTTCCCGAGACCGAGCCCATCCCCCCAGCCACCGAGCCGCCCATGTGCCGCAACATTCGCACGCTGTTCAATTTCGACCCGCCTGTCACTGAAGACGAGATCCAGGCGGCGTCGCTGCAATTCGTGCGCAAGGTGACCGGCTTCGCCAAGCCGTCCATCGCCAATCGGAAGCCGTTCGACCGCGCGGTGGAGGACATGTCGCTCGTCGTGCACCGGCTGCTCGCCGCCCTGGAGACGACCGCTCCGCCGCGCGACCGCGCCCTGGAAGCCGCCAAGCGCCGCGCGCGGGCCGCCGAGCGCTTCGGCCGCGGTCCCGGTCGCCCTCGCGCGACAGGCCGCGCCGAGTAGCGGCTTCCAGCCGCCTCCTACTCCGCCGCCCCTCGCCCCCTCTGCCTCCCCCTCTGCCCGTGGCTACTGCCGGCACGGCGCATTGGGGTCCGGCTTCTCCTTGTCCACGACCGGGCGGTGGTCCAGGTCCGCGACCTTGCGCGCCACGTCGTACACCAGCTTGCTGATCCGCGCCATGTGCGGGTAGTCGATGTACTCCGGCTCGTCGGTCACCTGGTGATAATCGCCGTGCAGTCCCGTGGTGAAGAACACGATCGGGATGCCGTAGCGCGCGTAGCTGTAGTGGTCGCTCCGGCAGTAGATGTTCTCCGGGTGGCCCGGCGCGTCGAACTGGTAGTCGAACGTGAGTGGCCGCGCCTCGGCGCGGTTCACCGTTTCCACGAGGTCACCCAGCTCGGTGGACAGCCGGCGTGAGCCGACGAGCTGGAGGTAGTCCGGGCTTCCCCCCGGGAGGTCCCGGGCCGCGCCGCGGCCCACCATGTCCATGTTGAGCTGCGCCACGATCGCGTCGCGCGGCACGGTCGGGTGATCGGCGAACCAGCGGGAGCCGAGCAGCCCCTTCTCCTCGCCGGTGTGCCAGACGAAGAGGATCGAGCGCTTGGGCTTCACCTGGGCTTTGGCGAACGCCTCGGCCAGCTCGAGCATCGCCACCGAGCCCGAGCCGTCGTCGTCGGCGCCGTTCCGGATCGAGTCGGCCCGCGCCGGCTGCGCCTTGTGGACGCCGTCCAGGTCGATGTGGATCGCGGCGACTTCGGCCTGCTGCTCCGCAGTCGGCTGCTCGCCGCGCGAGACCAGCCCGACGATCGCGAACCGCGCGGCGTTGTACAGGTGCAGCGAGTCGTGATCGATCGGCCGCCCCTGCAGCATTCCCGTGTGGTCGTTGTGCGCGCCGATCGCGACGTACTCGTTGCGCAGCGTAGTGTCGCTCCCGCGGACGATCGCGACCACGTTCCGGGCCGGCGCGGCCTGATCGTGGAAGATGAGCGTGGCCCGCACCGTCTTGCCGGCCTGCCCCTTGGTGGCCGCATCGGGGGCCACGCCCAGCAGCAGCGCCGCCGCCTGCGGCGTGATCGTGAGATTGAGCGGCGCCGGTCCGGCCGTGTCGTTCGGCTTCATGAATACGTCGCCGTCCCGCGGACGCATGGCGGACTGCACTTGCTGCGCGCTCAGCTCGTCGGCGATCGTCGCGATGGCGACTGCGCCGTTCAGCGACTCGAAGTACGCGCGCAGCGCGCCGCCGGCTCCCCGGCGACCGCCAAACCCGCCCCGTTGACCGCCAGCCGGCGCGCGCACCACGACGATCTTGCCGGTCACCTGCCCGGGCGTCAGCAGGTTGGTGGTGTCAAACACCGCCCCGCCGAACACCACCTGGGCACGGTCGATCGAGCCGATCGTGCCGCGCGACGTCGCGAGGAAGTCGGTGCCGCCGTGCAGCGTGCCGCCCTCCACCGTGATGAGCGACGCCGGGTCGAACGCGCGCCGGATCATCGGCACGTTCTGGATGTAGCCGCCGTCGTCCCCCGCGGGCTCGAGGCCGAGCCGCTTGAGCTCGCTCGCGACGTAGTCCGTGGACTTCACGTGCCCCGCCGTGCCGGTCTCGCGCCCCATCATCGAGTCGTCGGCAAAGATGTAGAGGCGGGTCATGAGGTCGGCGGCCGTGATGCCGGCCGTGGTGGGCTGGGGCCGGTGCTTGAGCGGGAGCGGCGCGGCCCGCTGCGCGGCGACCCGGGTGGGCAGCACGGCCATGGCGAGCAGCATGATGCAGGGCAGGAGACGCGGGCGTAGCATCGTGGGAGATCCTCAGGCTCAGGGGATGGAGTGGAAGATAGCGCCTGAGGTACGCGCGGCGCAGCGCGTGCCTTGAACCGGGGCCGCCCGGAATCCAACGCGCCGGGCGTTTCGCTCGTAGGTTTGGAGATCCATCGGGAGGCTCCAGCATGCCCTGGTCCAGAATCGAGCGGCGCGCCGTCGCCATCTTCCGGTTCCTCGTCACGCGGCTCTCCACCGCCCGGGACGACGAGGTGGCGCCGCTGCTGTGGGCCTCGGCGTACGGCTTCTGCATCCTGTTCTCCTACTACATCCTGCGCGCCGTGCGCGACGAGATCAGCGCGGCCGACCGCGGTAACCTCCAGATTCTCTGGACGGCTGTGTTCCTCGCGATGCTCGTCGCCGTGCCTGCCTACTCGTGGGCGGCGTCCCGCCTGCGACGGGGCGTGCTCGTCCCGCTGGCGAACCGGTTCTTCATCGCGAACCTCGTGGCGTTCTACCTGGCCCTCGCGCTGCTCCCCGCCGGCGCCCGCGCGTGGATCGACCGCGTGTTCTACGTCTGGGCCAGCGTGTTCGCTTTGTTCGTCGTCACGGTGTTCTGGGGGTTCATGGCCGACCTGTTCAAGAACGAGCAGGGGAAACGGCTGTTCGGCTTCATCGCCGTCGGCAGCTCGCTTGGCGGGATCGCGGGCTCGTGGGTCACGTCGCACCTCGTGCAGGCCCTGCCGCCGTTCACCTTGCTGCTGGCCGCCTGCGTGCCGCTCGAGGCCGCGTCATGGTGCGTGGCCGTGCTCCACCGGCGGTTCGGCGGTGGGCAGGACACCTCCCGGGCCGAAAACCGCCCGCTCGGCGGCAGCGCGTGGAGCGGGATTGGCGTCGTGTTCCGCTCGCCGTACCTGCTGGCCATCGCGTCGTTCATCGTGCTGATGACCTACGCATCCGCCGTGCTCTACTACCTCCAGGCGGATGTGATCGGCGCGGCCGTGGCGGATCGCGCGGCCCGGACGGCGCTGTTCGCCCGGATCGATCTCTGGTCGAACGTGCTCACCATCGTGATTCAGACGATCCTCGCGGCGCGGCTGATGCGTTGGCTCGGCGTGGGCATGAGCCTGGCCGTGCTGCCGGTGGTCGCGGGCCTTGGCTTTGTATGGCTGGGCTCTGCGCCCGTGCTCGCCGTGCTGATCGTGCTGCAGGTCGCCTATCGCGGGGTGCGGTACGGCCTGGCGAAGCCCGCGCGGGAAGTGCTGTTCACGGTCGTGAGCCGCGAGGAGAAGTACAAGTCGAAGCCGTTCCTCGATGCCGCGATCTACCGCGGCGGGGACCTCGTGAGCGGGTGGATCTACGCGGGGCTCGCGGCGGTCGGCCTGTCGATCGGCGCGATCGCGCTCACCGCCGCGCCGCTCGCCGCGCTCTGGGCGGCGGTGAGCGTGCGCCTGGGGCGCCGGCAGGAGGAGCGGGTGCACGACGCGGCGCTCGGCTCCGCTCGGCGGATCACCGCGTGACGGAACACGAAACACCGAGGGGGGCGCACCGCGCGCCCCCCGAGCTTTTCCCGCTCCTCCCTTCTCTACTGCCCCTCTCCTCTGCTCTCATCGCCCTCCCGCCGGCAGGTTTTCGACCAGGTACCGTGTGAGCAGCGAATACACGTGGAGCGTCGTCCCGGGCCCCTCGCAGATGCAGTGGCTACGATTGGGATATGTCATGTAGTCGAACCGCTTCCCCAGCTGCACCAGCCGGTTCACCAGCCGCTCGGCCCCCTGCCAGTGCACGTTGTCGTCGCCCGTACCGTGCACGATCAACAGTTTCCCCGCGAGCCCTTCCGCCTGGCTGATCGCTGATGCGCGCTGGTAGTTGAGCGAGTCCGCGGGCAGGAGCCCCATGTAGCGCTCCTGGTAAATCGTGTCGTACAGCGTCTCGTCCGGCACCGAGGCAACCGCCATCCCCACCTGGTACACGTCGGGGTAGCGGAACATCGCCTGCAAGGTCGCGGTCCCCCCGCCGCTCCAACCCCACACGGCGACACGGGTCGAGTCCAGATACGGTCGGGTGCGGGTGAGCTGCCGCACGGCGTCGGCCTGATCCTGGCTGCTCAGCACGCCGATCTGCCCGTACACGGCCTTGCGCCACGCGCGGCCGCGCGGCGCCGGCGTGCCGCGGTTGTCCACGCTCGCCACGACGTAGCCCATGTCCGCGAGCGCGCGGTACCACAGTCCCTGCGACCCGAACCACGCGTCGCGCACCGTCTGGCTCGCGGGCTCGGTGTAGACGTACATCAGCATCGGGTACCGCTTCGCGGGATCGAAGTCGGCCGGCAGGATCATCCAGCCGTCGAGCGCCGTCCCGTCCGGCACCCGCACCCTGAAGAACTCGGTCGGCCGGTGCACCAGCGGCGCCGCGGCCTGCTGCAGCTTCTCGCGCGACGCCAGCACGCGCACCACCTGGTGCGACGGCAGGCGGACCAGCTCCGTCTGTGACGGCAGGTCGAACGCCGAGTAGCTGTGGATCGCGAACCGCGCGTCCGGTGAGATCGAGTACGAGTGGGTGCCGGGCTGATCCGCCGGGGTGAGCCGCGCGGCGCGGCCGCCCGCGAGCGGCACGCGGTAGAGGTAGCGCTGCCCCGCGTCGCCGGGCGAGGCGCTCAAGTAGATCCAGCCGCCCTTGGCGTCCACCTTGAGCACGCTCACGACGTCGTAGTCGCCCGGGGTGAGCAGCTTCACGTCCTTGCCGTCGCGCGAGACCGTGTAGAGGTGCCGCCAGCCGTCCCGCTCGCTCACCCACAGCACTCGGCGGCCCTGGTCGAGCCATTCCCAGTCGTCCACCACGTCGAGCCACGCGCTGTCCGTCTCAGTGAAGATCTCATGCGTGGCGCCGGTCGCCGCGTCGGCCAGCAGCACGTGATCCACGTTCTGCCGCCGGTTCATGCGCTGGAGCGCCAGCTCGGACGAGCCGGTCCACTCCATGCGCGGCAAATAGTCGTTCCGGGAGTCGCCGGGGAGATCGAGCCACGCGATCGCGCCGCCCGCCGCGCTCACCACCCCGGCGCGCACCGCCGAGTTGGTCGTCCCCACCTTGGGGTACTTGAACGTGATCGTGAACGGGTAGAGCGAGTCGGTGTCGTTGAGCAGGGTGAACGTCGGGACGCCCGACATGTCGAACCGCCAGAAGGCGATCCGGGTTCCGTCCGGCGACCAGCGGAACGCGTCCCGCAGGTCCAGCTCCTCCTCGTAGACCCAGTCGCTCGTGCCGTTCACCAGCGAGTCGTTGCCGTCGCTCGTGAGCCGCGTGATCGCCCCGTCGGCGAGCCGCTCGACGTAGAGGTTCCCCTGGCGGACGTAGGCCGCCCGGTCCGCGGTGGGCGACAGCTTGGCGAACATGAGCGACGACGCCGGCGCGTCGGGGCCACCCAGTTTCTTGAGCGTGCCCGCGGTGCGGTCCAGCACCCAGTAGTCGCCGCGGGTGTTCTGGCGCCACACGCGCCGCGAGTTGGTGAAGATCAGGAGCTTCGAGAGATCGCCGGAGAACGCGAAGCTCTCGACCGCGAGCGCCGCGCTGTCGCCGGACGGCACCAGCTGCCGCGCGCTCACCAGAACCGTGCGCGCCCCCGTCGCCGCGTCGATCTTGACCAGATCCGATCCGCGGGGCTGCTGCGAGCGCTCGGTCACGAGATACGACCCGCCGTCCAGCCAGCGCGCCGGCCCGAACCGCTCGCCCGCAAAGTCGTTGGACGCGAAGATCCGCTTGAGCATCGCTTCGCCGGGCTGTTGGGCCGCGGCCGCGGTGCCTGCCATCAAGGCGCCCCCGAGAACGCACAGGGCGCGCAGCATCGTTCGGGTGTGCATGTCCATCCTCGTCGATCGGTTGTCGCTGTCCGCTACGAGCTTCCTGCGTGATGGAAGATCGTCGACCGGCCCGCGCCCGCACCAGGGCTCAGCCGCAGAGAGCCTCTGAATCGGGTGACGGACTCACGGCGCGAGCCCTTGCGCCGCCGTGCCCGCCGGTGCAAATCCTAGCGAGCATGACCTCGTCCTATCCGACCGATCCCGCGATCCCTGACCAGCGTCAGGGCGAGCGCCGCAGCGGTGCCGAGCGCCGCGTGGTGGCGCTCGCGCTCCGCGTCGACCACCGGCGTGGCTCCCAACGGCGCAGCGGTGGAGACCGGCGCGCCGGCGGCGCCAGCCCGGGCCAGCAGCTGCAGATGGCGCTCGAGCTGCTCGCGCAGGTAGCGGACGCCCGGATCATGGACGATGCCGGTTTGCGCCAGATCGACGGTGCCATCCTGCGCGTCCGCGCCGCCCTCGAGCGGATTGGGCCCGCAGGGCCGCGGAGCTAGGTCGCGGTCCGAGCCGTCCCGTCCCGGTGAGCCTTCGGCCCGGAGTGCGCTCCGTCACATCCGGCGGCGGCCCGGTGCGTCATTGTGTGAGAACCTGATCACCTGGCGGAGACATGGGCCGGAATTCGCGTTACGCAGGCGTTGGCCTCGTGCTGCTGATGGTTGGCCTGAGCGGCACACCGGCGCTGGCGCAGGGAAGAGGGCATGAGGGCCGGAAGCCGGACACGGAGAAGCCCAAGGTCACCGTGCAGCTGACCGTCTCGACGGCCAAGGAAATCCTGGTCAAGCAGGGCTACGAGGTCGTCCGCGTCGAGCCCAAGGAAGGCTATCAGATCATCTACTATCGTGCCGGAAACCGCGGCCGGGGCAGGGGGCAGGGCCCGCCAGCCCGGATGATCGTGCGGCAGGTGCAGGATCGCATCGTGCTGGAAGGCGCGCCGGAACAGGTCCGGGTCGAGCTCGGGATCCGCCTCGCGGTCAAGTTCTGACCGGCGCGGCGGGGACGGCGGCCGTGGCGGGCACCCGTCCGGGCACCCGCACGCGGGCCAGCCGTTTCTGCAACGCGTCCAGATAGGTGTAGAACACCGGCGTCACGTACAGCGTCACCATCTGGGAGAAGGCGAGCCCGCCCACCACCGCGAGGCCGAGGGGCCGGCGCGACTCGGCGCCCGACCCCCAGCCCACCGCGATCGGCAGCGTCCCCATCAACGCCGACATCGTGGTCATCATGATCGGCCGGAACCGCACGCTGGCCGCCTGGAGGATGGCGTCGCGCGGCGACTTCCCCTCCTCGCGCTCGGCGGCCAGCGCGAAGTCGATCATCATGATGGCGTTCTTCTTGACCAGCCCCACCAGCATGATGATCCCGACGAACGCGTACACGCTCAGCTCGGTGCGGAAGATCAGCAGCGTGAGCAGCGCCCCGAAGCCCGCGAACGGCAGCCCCGAGAGAATGGTGAGCGGGTGGACGAAGCTCTCGTACAGGACCCCCAGCACCAGGTAGATCACCAGCACGGCGAGGCCCAGCAGGAACAGCAGGCCCTGCTGGCTCGCCTGGAACGCCTGCGCCGTGCCGGCGAAGCCGGTGGAGATCGTGGACGGCAGGGTCTGGCGCGCCGCGCGCTCGACCTCGCTCACCGCCGCGCCGAGCGACGCGTTGGGCGGCAGGTTGAACGACAGCGTAACCGACGGCAGCTGGCCGCTGTGGTTCACCGTGAGCGGCCCCAGGCTCGGGGTCACCGTCGCCACCGCCGCGAGCGGCACCAGCGCCCCCTTGTCCGAGCTGATGCGCAGCAGGCCCAGCGCCGACGGGTCGCGCTGGTACTCCGGCAGCAGCTCCATGATGACCCAGTACTGGTTGTTCGGCGTGTAGATGGTGGAGATCTGACGGGAGCCGTACGCGTTGTACAGCGCCTGCTCGATCTGCTGCACCGTCACACCGAGCGCGGCCGCGCGGTCGCGGTCGATGTGGATCGCCGCCTCGGGGTTCTTGATCTGGAGGTCGCTGGTCACGTCCTGGAGCTGCGGCAGCACGCGCAGCCGGCTCTCGAGCTGGGCCGCGCCGGCGTACAGCGTCGCGATGTCGGCGCTCTGCAGCGTGAACTGGTACTGCGTCTTGGTCGGCCGGCCACCGATCCGGATGACCGGCGGGACCTGGAGGTAGGTCCGGATCCCCGGCACCGCGGCGAGCTTCGGCGTGAGCTCGCGGATCACCTGCTCGGCGGGGAGCCGGCGCCCGAGCGGCTTCAGGTGGATGATCACGCGGCCCTGGTTCATCGTGCCGCCGCCCACCGACGCCATGAAGTGCTCGATGTTGGGATCGTGGCGCAGCACGTCCGCCACGGCGAGCTGGTGATCGCGCATGGCCTCGAACGAGGTGCCTTCGACGGTCTCGGTGTTCCCGGAGATCGAGCCCGTGTCCTCCGTGGGGATGAACCCCTTCGGCACCAAGACGAACAACCCCACCGTGCCGGCGAGGATGGCGCCCGAAAAGGCCAGCGCCGCGGGCCGCCGGTCCATCACCCAGGCGAGGCTCCGCTCGTACGCGCCCAGCACGCCGCGGTAGATCCGCTCGGTCGCCTCGTAGAAGCGGCCGTGCCGCGCGTCGCGCGACGGGCGGAGGAACCGGCTGCACAGCATCGGCGTGAGCGTGAGGGACACGAACCCCGAAACCAGGATCGCGATTGCGATCGTCACGGCAAACTCGCGGAACAGCCGGCCGACGAGGCCGCCCATCAGCAGAACCGGGATGAACACCGCCACCAGCGACAGCGTCATCGAGACGATGGTGAACCCGATCTCGCGCGCCCCGTCGAGCGCCGCCCTGAGCGCCGGCTTCCCCATCTCCAGGTGCCGGACGATGTTCTCCAGCATCACGATGGCGTCGTCCACCACGAAGCCCACGCACAGCGTCAGCGCCATCAGTGACAGGTTGTCCATGCTGAAGCCGAGCAGGTACATCGCCGCGAACGTCCCGATGATCGAGAGCGGCAGCGCGAGACTGGGGATCACCGTCGCCGACAGGTTGCGCAGGAACAGGAAGATCACCATCACCACGAGGCACAGGGTGATCGTGAGGGTCACCTTCACGTCGTGCACCGAGTCGCGGATCGAGATCGAGCGGTCGTACAGCGTGGTCACCTGCACCGACGCCGGGAGCTGCGGCGCGAGATCGGCGAGCGCCCGCTTCACGGCGTCGGCCACCGCCACGGTGTTGGTGCCCGGCTGGCGCTGGATGGCGAGCACCATGGATCGCGTGCCGTCGAACCAGCTCGCCGTCCGGTTGTCCTGCACGTCGTCCAGCACCCGCGCCACGTCCTCGAGCCGCACCGGGTTGCCGTTGCGATAGGCGATCACGATCGACCGGAACTCCGGGGCGCTCTCGATCTGGCCGTCCGCGCGCACCGTGTAGGCGCGCTGTGGCCCCCACAGCGTCCCCGTCGGCAGGTTGGGGTTGCCCGCCGCGACGGCGTTCGTCACCTGGTCCAGGCCGATGCCGCGATCCGCCAGGGCCCGCGGATCGAGCTGGATCCGCACCGCGTACTTCTGCGCGCCGAACACGCTGACCTGCGCCACGCCCGACACCGTGGAGAGGCGCTGCGCGATGAACGTCTCGGCGTACTCGTCGAGCACCGAGAGCGGCAGCGTGGGCGACGTGAGCGCGAGATAGAGAATCGGCGAATCGGCGGGGTTCACCTTCTGATAGGACGGCGGCAGCATCCCGGATGGCAGCTGGCGCAGCACCTTCGAGATCGCGGCCTGGACGTCCTGCGCGGCGGCGTCGATGTCGCGCGAGAGGTCGAACTGCAGCGTGATCGACGTTCCGCCCAGCGAGCTGGACGAGGTCATCGCGTCGAGCCCCGCGATGGTCGAGAACTGCTTCTCGAGCGGTGTCGCCACGGCGGACGCCATGGTCTCCGGACTCGCGCCCGGCAACCCCGCCGATACCGTGATCGTCGGGTAGTCGATGTTGGGCAGGTCGCTCACCGGCAGCAGGCGGTACCCCATCAGGCCGAACAGCAGGATCCCGGTCATCACGAGCGTCGTGGCGACCGGCCGCCGGATGAACAGGTCGGAGATGCTCACCGTGCCACCGCGCTGTCGGCCCTGGGGCCCGCCCGGATCTCGACGCGGGCGTTCGGCACCAGCCGCAGCTGGCCGTCCGTCACGACCACCATGCCCGGCGCCAGACCGTCCTTGATCACGGACAGCGTGTCGATCGTCCGGTCGACGGTGACGGGACGCTGCTCCACCGTGCTGTCCGGGTGCACGATGAAGGCGTACGTCCCCTGCTGGCCGGCGAGCACCGCCTGGGCCGGCACCACGACGGCGTCGGGCTGAACGTCGAGCACCAGCGTCACGTCCACGAACTCGCCGGGCCACAGCGTGCGGTCCGCGTTGGCGTAGCGCGCCTTGAGCAGCACCGTGCCGGTGGTCGAGTCCACGTGATTGTCGACGAACGACAGCTCGCCCGCGATCGGGGTCGCGGCGTGCGCCGGGCGCGCCAGCACCCGGAGCGCGCGGCCGATCCGTCGCTGGAGGTCGGGCAGCTGGATCGCCGGGATGGCGAACCGCACCAGGATCGGCCGCAGCTGGTAGATCGTGACCAGCGGCGTCGACCCGCTGCTCCGCACCTGGTTCCCCTCGTGCACCAGCAGGCTGCCGGTGCGGCCGGAGATCGGCGCCGTGATGGTGGCGTACTCGAGGTTGAGTCGCGCGGCCGTGAGCGCCGCCGAGTCGGCGCGCACGGCGGCCGCCAGCCCGTCCGCCGCGGCCTGCCTCTGCTGGTAGTCCGATTGCGTGACGGAGGCGTCCTTGACCAGCGTCCGGTAGCGGTCGGCGTCAATGGCGGCGTTCTCCGCCTGCGCCACGTCGCGCGCCAGGTTGGCTTCGGCCGCCTGGACCGCCGCCTGGAAGGGGCGCGGATCGATCTCGAACAGGACCTGCCCCGCCGCGACCTCGGCCCCCTCGGCAAAGCGGACGCGCCGCAGCATGCCGGTGACCTGGGAGGTGACGTCCACCGAGTTGATCGGCTCGACGGTGCCGGTGGCCGCGATCTCGACGGGCATCGCGCGCCGCTCGACCGTGGCCACGGTCACGGCCACGCGGGCCGAACGCGGCGCGGGATGGGATGCGCAGGCGGCGGCCAGGGCCGCCGCCAGGAAAACCGGCACGGGGGTTGGGATTCGCACGTCGTCGCTCTGCTGGGCTTGGGCCTGATTCGTGTACGCACAGTGCTACGCGGATGTTCGAGGAAGGGTCCACCGGCGCGGCCGCCCTCCCAACGACGCACTACATTATGGGTCGGAGGATCCCAGGAAGACATGACCGAACGCCCCGGCGCCCGACCCCGCTCCGCCGCGCTTTTCGAGCGCGCGTGCCGCGTGCTGGTGGGCGGTGTCAACAGCCCGGTCCGCGCGTTCCGCGCGGTGGGGGGCCGCCCGGTCTTCGTCGATCGCATGGAAGGCGCCTACGTCTGTGATGTGGACGGCGCGCGCTACGTGGATCTGGTCGGGAGCTGGGGCACGGCGGTCGTGGGCCACGCCCACCCCGCGGTGGTCCGCGCGGTGGCCGACGCCGCCGCGCGCGGCTTGAGCTTCGGCGCGTGCTGCGCGGCCGAGGCCGAGCTGGCGGAGCTGATCGTCGCGGCGCTCCCGTCGATCGAGGTGGTGCGGTTCGTGAACAGCGGCACGGAGGCCACGATGAGCGCCGTCCGGCTGGTCCGCGCTGCGACCGGCCGAACCAAGGTCTTGAAGTTCATCGGGTGTTACCACGGGCACGTCGACGGCCTGTTGGTGGCCGCGGGCTCGGGCGCCGCTACGTTCGGCGTCCCCGACTCGGCCGGCGTGCCGGCGGCCTACGCCGCCGAGACGCATGCTGGCGCCGTTCAACGACCTGCCGGCGATGGCGGCGCATCATGGACCGGCACGGGACCGAGATCGCCGCCATCCTGGTGGAGCCGATTGCAGGCAACATGGGCTACGTCGAGCCGCTGGACGGGTTCCTCGAGGGGCTCCGCGCGCTGTGCGATCGGCACGGGAGCCTGCTCGTGTTCGACGAGGTGATGACCGGGTTCCGGGTGGCCTGGGGCGGCTATCAGAACGTCTGCGGCGTGCGCCCCGACCTCACCTGCCTCGGCAAGGTGATCGGCGGCGGCATGCCGGTCGCGGCCTTTGGGGGCCCCAGAGCCTTGATGGAGCGGGTGAGCCCCTCGGGACCGGTGTATCAGGCAGGGACCCTGAGCGGCAATCCGCTGGGCATGGCGGCCGGGATCGCCACCCTGACCCTGTGCCGCGCCGAAGGTTTCTACCGGACGCTGGAGAGCCGCGCCGTGCAGCTCACGGACGGACTGCGGCGCGCGGCGGCGGCCGCGGGGGTTGCGCTCCAGGCCGGTGCGACGGGCGGCATGCTGGGCATGGCCCTGCTCGACCGCCCCGTGGTGAACTTCGCCGACGCCCAGGCGTGCGATCACGCCCTGTTCGCGCGGTTCTTCCGGGCGATGCTCGACCGCGGCGTGTGGCTCCCACCCTCCTCCTACGAGGCCATGTTCGTCTCCGCCGCCCATGACGACCAGGCGATCGCGCACGTGATCGACGCGGCCGGTGAGGCGTTCCGCCAGGCGAGCGCGTGACGGCCGTCCGGGTCGGCACGCGCGGCAGCGACCTGGCGCTCCGGCAGACCGGCTGGGTGTGCGATCGGCTGCGTGAGGCGCACCCGTCGCTCGCCGTCGAGCAGGTGATCATCAAGACTCACGGCGATCGAGTGCCGGACCAGCCGTTCGGTCCCGCCTGGCCCGAGGGCGCCTTCGTGACCGCGCTGGAGCAGGCCTTGCTCGAGCGGCGGATCGACGTGGCGGTGCACAGCTACAAGGACCTGCCGACCGCGCCTACCGACGGTCTCGCAATCGCCGCGATCCCGCTCCGGGAGGCGCCGCACGACGTGCTGCTCACCCGCGGCGCGAGGAGGCTGGAAGACCTCCCGGCCGGCGCCCGCATCGGCACCAACAGCCCGCGCCGCGCCGCGCAGATCAAGCGGCTGTGCAAGGTGGAGATCGTGCCCATCCGGGGCAACGTGCCCACGCGGATTGCCAAGCTGGAACGGGAGGGCCTGGACGGCGTGATCCTCGCGGCCGCGGGGCTCAACCGCCTGGGCATCGATCACCCCCATCGGATCGATCTCCCACTCGAGCGGTTCCTGCCGGCGCCGGCGCAGGGAGCGCTGGCGGTGCAGGCGCGGGCAGGGAGTGAGGTCGCCGGCCTCGTCGCGGCGATCGACGACCCGACCACCCGCCGGACCGTGACCGCCGAGCGGGCCCTGCTCCGCGAGATCAACGCAGGCTGTCACGCGCCAGTCGGGGCGCTGGCGACGCTGCGTGCCGATCTCGTGGCCCTGCGGGGGCGCCTGTTCAGTGACGACCAGACCCGCGACGTCCAAGGCACCGAGGAGGGCCCGGACCCCGACGATGTCGGAGTGCGACTCGCGCGGCGACTGCTGGCGGAGCTTGGGGAAGCGGGCTAGGGATTGCCCTGCACAGGTCGGGGGGGCCGTCCGATGGCCGTAGCTACGTCGGACGCAGGGCCATCTCAAGGTCTGGCGTGGCCAGCCGGACTCCGGGAAGGGCCTGCAGCCGTCGAATCGCCCGGTGCAGCGGCCCAGCGGTTCCGTCGTGGCAAATGCGCACGTAGTAGGCACCACCCGGCCGGAACGGGTAGCCGCCTACTACCGTCCCGCCGATCGAGTCAATGGCCGCCTGCCGGTCGGCGTATGGCGTGTCGTCATAGAACCAGAGCCAGATCATGTCACGCGGATACGGGCCGGTCATGATCGAATCAACCCAGACGATGTTCTCCGGAGCGTAGACTTCTTTGGCGACTTCGGCCGAAAAGCTGTCAGGCGGTGCGGAAACGACAGAGTGCGGAAGCCGGCAGGGTTTGGGCGACTCTTGACCCACCAACCGCGCTGCGTGCAGGAAAGGCGCGTTCACCAACAAGGCAAGCGCAACGATTGCAGACCACGGACCCATCGTGGAGGCAGGTGCTACCTGGGATTCTCCTACAGGCATCGTACCGCCTGCCCCAACCCCGGTCAGCGCTCTGGGTGGGCCGCCGGGCTCAGCGGCGGGGGGAGCGTGGTGACGGCCGCGACTCCCGGAAGCGCCCGCAGCCGCCTGATGGCCGCGTGAAGCGGTCCCGTGGTGCCGTCGTGGCAGATGCGCAAGAAGTAAGGCCCACCCGGACGCATGGGAGCACTCCCAATAAGTTGGGCACCGATGAGATCCACGGCACCTTGCCGCTCGGCCTGCGTGGCCTCGTCACGAAACCAGAGGACGATCAAGTCGCGCGGGTAGGGCCCAGCCACGACCGAATCGTCGTGTACGATGTTCTCCGGCGCGTTGATCTCGGCCCAGATGGAATCCGGTATGGGCATCTTCTCGGGGACGGCCGGTATGACGGAGCGCGGAAGCCGGCACGGTTGGGGCGACTCCTGCCCGACCAGCTGCGCCTGCCGTTGGACGGGCGCGGCAGCCAGCACGCCAAGCCCAACGGCCACCAGCCACGCGCAGCCCACCAAGCGATGAACCATGTCACCACTCCTCCCCAAGTACGTACCCCCAGCCAAAACCGCGGTTTCGGCGGAAGCACTGTGGGGTGGCTAACTCACAGCCGCGCGCGAGACCAGCTTTCGCACCGCCTCGAGAAACGCGTCCTTGTCGATCGGCTTGGGGAAGAAGCCATCCGGCGGCGGCACCGAGTGCCGCTTGCTGATGAACTTCTCGTAGCCGTACGGATCGCCGGCGTATCCTCGGACCGCGGTGACGATAACCACCGGGATCTTGGCGAGCTCCGGATCGCTCCGGATCTCCTTGTAGAAGCGCGCGCCGGTGGTCTCGGGCATCACGATGTCCAGCGTCACGAGATCGGGCTTCTCCCGCCGCGCCAGCTTCAAGCCCTCGAGCCCGTCCCGGGCCGACACCGTGGCGTACCCGGCGTCACGCAGCAGCATCTCGAGATACGCCACGACGTCGGGCTCGTCCTCCACGATGAGGATCTTCTTCTTGCCGTTGCTTCCGCCGGCGGTCGACATGGACAGGCCTCCTTGAGCGGTCCCGCTCACTGCTGATCGGTGGCGTCGGGCCGCGGTTTCTTCTTGAGGATCTCGAGGGCACGGCGCAGCGCGTGCGGCTCCGCCCCCTGGATCTGCCGCTCCAGCTCTTCCTTGAGACTGATCCGGTCGACCGTGTGGTCGGCCTCCGCGATGCCCAGCGCCGATTGGACGATGCGCACGTAGTCCAGCGGCTTCACCGGCTTCTCCAGGTACACGCCCGTCCCGGACAGCACCTTGCCCTGCATGAGATCGTCCATGTCGGACCGGCCCAGGTCATCCTGCGCGTGGGCGGTGACGATGAGGACGGGGATCTGGGCCAGGTGCCGGTCCTTCCGCAGCTCGTACAGCAGCCGGCGCCCGCTCTTCCGCGGCATCACCAGGTCCAGCGAGATGAAGTCCGGCGGCCGGCTGCGGATCAGCTCCAGCGCCTCGTCACCATCGGCCGCCGTCACGACGGTGAACCCCGCGTCCTTGAGAATCTGCGCCAGGTAGCTCCGGACGTTCGGCTCGTCGTCGACCACGAGTACGGTCTTGTCCTGGGCTTGCACCATGATCTCAGCGCCTCGCGTGAGCGTCGTCGTTCGCTGCCGGCTGAAGCGACGCCGCCTGCTCGGTGGGCCGCGGCAGCCTGTCCCGGGGAAGCTCGATGCGGAACCGGGAGCCCTCCCCCTCCTTGGAGGTGAAGGATACACGGCCGCCGTGCTGATCGACGATCTTCCGGGTGGTGAGCAGTCCCAGCCCGACACCCCGGTGTGATCCCTTCGTCGTGAAGAACCGCGCGAATACCTTGCGGCTCACCTCATAGTCCATGCCGCGGCCGTTGTCGGACACCTCGTAGACCAGCACGCTGTCCGCATCCCGGGACGTCAGCGTCACCGTGTAGGCGCGGTCCTTGTCGCTCGCCCGGCACGCGTCGAGCGCGTTCGACACCAGGTTCGCCAGGCACGTGTGAATCCCGTCCGCGTCCAGCGGCGCGGGCGCGATCCCGTCCCCCAGCTCGGTGTGCAGCGTGATCCCCATTTTCGCCGCTTTCTCCCGGAACAGCTCCGCGACCTTCCGCGCGGGACTGTTGGGATCCACCAGCGCCACGTCCGCCGGCCGGCCTTTGGCGAAATCGAGAAACTCCTGCGTGAACTCCGAGATCCGCGCGATGTTCTCCTCCAGCATGAGCCAGCCCTGGGCGATCCGCTCGTCATCCGCTCGCTGGATGCCCGTGTTGACCGCGTACATGCCGCCTTCCAAGCCCATCAGCACGTTCTTGATCCCGTGCGCGAGGCCCGCGACGGTCTCGCCGACGGCCGCCAGCCGCTCGGCCTCCCGCTTCTCCCGCTCGAGTCGCTTGACCGACGTGATGTCGGTGGACATCTCGATGACGTACGGGATGCTCCCATCGGGCCGCGCGATGGGTACCATGTGCACCATGTAGTGGGCCGGGCTCCCGTCACGGACGCTGCCTTCCTCCTCACGGCTGCGGATCTTCCCGTCGTCGAACGTCTTCACCGCGGCGCACTGGTCGCAGCGGCTGTGCCGGCCTTTGTAGGCCTCGTAGCACCGCCGGCCGTCGCACGGTCCGTACTCGCTGCAAAACCGGCGGTTCGCCCTGACGATCCGAAAGTCCCGGTCGATCACGCAGATGCTGACCGGCACCTCGTCGAACAGGTGCGCGCGCAGCCACGTGTCAATCGCGGTTGGCATGTTCACCCTTTCCCGTCGGGCCGTGGCCCGGCGGCCGTCGCCGCGCCTCGAACCTCGTCACCGCCCCGGCTCCCGCCGGTACGGGCACCCCGCCCGTCGCGCAGCCTGGCGTTGTCCGGCCTCATGCGCTCCAGATCCACACCGCGGTCCGCGTCATGACACGTGTCGCAGCGCTCCAGGTGCTGCGGCGTGTCCGCTGGCCGCTCGCGGACGTTCTCCTCATGACACTTGACGCACAGCCCATGCATCGCCGCCACGTAGCCGGCCGCCGGCCGCCACACGTCGTGCGGCGCCGCGATTCTGGACCCCGCAACCACCAGGTCCTTGTGACACTCGGCGCACGGGGCGGCCGCCTCGAGAGTCTTTGCGGCGGCGGGGTCCTTGTGGCACTTGCCGCAGCCCGCATTGCCGCGCAACTCCTGCACGTGGAGCGCGTGGTCGAACGGCGATGTCGGCTCGTACATGTCGCGGTGACAGGCGTAGCAGGGCGCGTCGTCGTCGAGCGGCAGATTGAGATGATGGCACGCCTTGCACGACGCATCGCCATGCAGCCGCTCGATGTGGTTGTCGTGGTCGAACAGCACGGCGTCGCCGTTCCGGTTGCCGTCGATCATCAGCACCCGCACCTGGCGGCCGTCCCCCGGCACTCCCGGGTGTCCCGCCAGCAGCAGCTTGCGGCGCTCACCACGGGCCCCCGTCACCGCGGTGGCCTCGACCGTGCGTGGGGCCAGCGCCGGGGTGCGGGTGGGCACCGCGCCCGTGAACGCCTGGCCCGGCAGGAACAGCACCGCCGCGGCGGCGCCCGAGATGGCCGCCAGCGAGAACCGGCGCGGCGCGGCCAGCCTGGACGGGAGCAGGTTCCGCAGCGCCGCGGGATGGAACGACGGCTCCGCGTGGGGCTGGGGAGCGTCTTCGTCCAGGTAGACCCGGAAGCGCTCGACGAAGAAGACGAACGCCAGCACGGCGGCCGCGACGATACCCACGCTGACGGCGAACTCCATCCAGCGCGGGAAGTAGCCCATGTTTTGCGGCCGCGCGAACGCCACCATGCAGACGTCGACCCGGTTCAGCACCATGCCGGCGACGGTCATGCCGGCGCACACGGCCAGCCCCGCCACGCTCGCGCGGACCCGCGGCAGCAGCAGCAGGCCGGCGGGGATCATGGCGCTGATCCCGAGCTCGAAGACGAACAGCGCGCTCTGCCACGAGCCGTCCAGCACCGACGGCAGCACCCCACGCACCGCCAGGTCACCCAACCGCAACACGGTGTAGAGACCGAGCACCACGGCCGCCGCCTTGCCGAGCCCGGCGAGCAGCTTCACGTGCACCTTGTGCCCCAGGAACACCGCCGCCAGCAGCGATTCCAGCACGACCGTCATGAGCCCCAACCCCACCGCCGACACGAAGAACAGCACGTAGATGATCGGGCTGTACCACAGCGGGTGGAGTCGATAGGGGGTGATGAGGAACAGTGAGCCGAGCGACGACTGGTGCAGGGTCGAGAGAACGATCCCCGCGATCACCAGGCCGATCGTGATCCGCTTCAAGCCGCCCAACACCTTCCGGAACGCCGGCCGCGCGAACCACGGGTGCTCCAGCACGACCGGCGCGAATTCCAGCGTGAGCACCGTCAGGTAACACATCACGCAGGCCGCGACTTCGAACAGTACGGAGTGGTACTGCCAGTAGATCAGCGGGTGCCAGATGTGCCACGGCAGGCCGAGATCGTACAGCAGTCCCGACCGCCACGGCCACATAGCCCAGGAACGCCGTGAGGATCGCCGGCCGGACGAAGGACCGGTACCGCTCCAGTCCGAAGATGTACACCGTGCCCGCCAGCACGAACCCGCCGGCGGCCAGGGCCACGCCGGCCATCACGTCGAAGCCGATCCACAGACCCCAGGGCGCGGCGTCGGACAGGTCGGTGACCGCTCCCAGACCGCGCGTGAAGCGAACGACCGTCACGGCGGCCAGCACCCCCACCAGACCCCAGAGCGCCGTCTTGAGGACGACCAGGCGTCTATTCATCGTCCGCCTCGCGCGGCGCGGCGTCCCGTTCCGACGCCAGCTTCATGCGCCGCCCGATCACCCAGTACACGCCGCTCATCAGGCCTCCGACGGCGAGCATGAGCGGCGGCACCTTGTGCAGCGATGCCCACGAGCGCTCCGGCAGCGGCCGCGGACCCAGGTCGGGCTGCCAGCCCAGGAAGTCGAGCGGCAGATCCGAGATGTACAGCACGGACGTGCCGCCGACCTCGTGCTCGCCGAACACCCGCTGCACGTAGCGCGCGGGATGGGCGGCGAGCCGATGGTGCGCCTCGGCGAGCAGCTCCTCCCGGGTGCCGAAGATCGTCGCCTTCTCCGGACACGCCTCGACACACGCCGGGATCTTGCCCTCCGCGATCCGGTCCGCACAGAGCGTGCACTTGCGCACGTGCGGCACCGCATCCTGCCACTCGTAGCGCGGGATCCCGTAGGGACACGCCACCAGGCAGTAGCGGCAGCCCATGCAGCGGTCGCTGTCGTACACGACCGCGCCCTCGGGCGTCTGCTGCAGCGCGCCCACCAGACAGGCGCTGACGCACGCCGGCTCGAGGCAGTGCCGGCACTGCTGGCGGATGAAGTGCCCCCCGGGGCGCCGGATGATCGTGCACAGGCGCGACGACGACAGGTCATCCACGGCTCCCTGCCAGCGCCACGCGTGGTCCTCACCCAGCTTGTTCTTCTCCTTGCACGCGACCACGCACTTGTCGCATCCGGTGCAGCGCGTCGTGTCGGTCAGGATGGCCACACGTTCGGTCATATCGGTTGCTCCGCTTTGCCGAGCGCGACGCCGACCCGCTGTCCGGCGTCCGGCGGGAAGTGCCATGCCAGCTCGGACACCAACGGGGTGGCCGGCATCAGGATCATGTGACTGAGCTTGGTCAGGGGAATCAGGATGAGCAGGAAGTTCGCGCTCACGACGTGCACGAGAAGCGCCGCATCGAGCGGCAACGGATTCCACGCCGGATGCCGGACGAGAAACCCGGAGGCGAACGGCACGGCGATCAGGAGCGGGATGACATAGTCCTGAAACCGGCTCAACACCCGGGAGTCGGCCGCGGCCGCCCGCTCCACCACGAGCAGCAGGGCGGTCACGACCGCGGCGATCGTCAGAATGTCCGCGAGGCCGTTCGAGATGGCCGGCCACGACACGCCGGTCCCCGCCGCCCAGAGGGCGATGTGCCCGGCGAGGAAGAGCGGCACGATGACGACCGAGACGTGGAAGACCAGCGTCGTCAGGCTGTACGGCAGGCGCTGGTGGATCTTCCCCACCGGAAGCAGCCACTTCACCGTCGCGATCAGCACCTTGCGATACGGAATCGTCTTGTCACCCGCCCGGCGCACGATTCGTCGCATCTCCCAGATGGTCATCACGGCGTGGCGCACCAGCCCCAGCACCATGAACACCAGGGCAGCCCGGAACATCGGCCCACGAGCGAATGCGATCCAGCCTTCCACGTCCCACGCTCCTTCTTGTCAGGTTGCCGGCCCCGCGCAGCTGCGCGCGCCCTCGCCCGCCGGCTCGGCGGGCGGCCCGGCCACGCCGAAGTCGATCACGCGCAGCAGCAGATCGTGCAGGCCGAGAACTTCGACGTCTTCCAGCCCGTTGTCCTGGCAGACTTCGCGGAGCTGCTTCTTGCAGTTGGCGCAGGGGGAGACGACAACCTTCGCCCCCGTGGCGCGGATCTGGTCGGCCTTGCGCTTGCCCATGAGGCCCGTGCGGAACGCGCGGATCTCGTCGATCGACACCGTGCCGCCCCCACCACCACAGCAGTAGTTCCGGGTCCGGTTCGGCGTCATGTCGACGAAGTCGCTGCAGATGGCCTTGAGGATCTCTCTGGGCTCCTCGGTGATCCGCCCGCTGCGGGCGATGTTGCACGGGTCGTGATACGTCACCCGCTCTGCGATCTTCTCCGGCTTCAGCGGAATCCGGCCCGCCTCCAGCATCTGGCACGTGTACTGGAGACAGTTCACGACCGGGGGCGGGTCCGCGCCGCCGAACGCCGGGATGTACCAGGCGCTGCGCGTCGCGTGGCCGCACTCGCCCACCAGGACTTTGCGGCCCTTGAGCCGGTGGACCTCCGCGACCACGTTGCGCACAATGCGCTCCATCATCCGGTCGCTGTAGAACAGGCCGTAGTTGATGCCGTCGTAGTTGCCCGTGCCGATGGTCCACGAGCTGCCCGTCACGTGCAGCACGGCCGCGTTACCCATCAGCGTGTCCGCCTCGAGCAGGTAGTCCGACACCGCCGGGAAGAACACGTACTCCGCCCCCTCGACATCCATCGGGAACTTGACGTCGACGTGGTAGATGTCGCGGAACTCCTCCTCCAGGAACTCGCACGTGTCCTTGAGGGCGGGGACCGGAATCGCCGACGTGTTCCCCACGCCCTGCAGCTGCTCCCGCACGGCGACCACCAGCGCTTTGGGGATCACGTCGATCTCGGCCAGCAGCCAGCGCGCGAGGTGGGTGACCAGGCCGTGGTCGATGCCGACCGGGCAGGTGGCCGCGCACCGCCGGCACGCCGTGCAGCGGTAGTACTCCTCGGCCATCACATCGAGATACCGGTCCGTGAGGGTGAACCCGCCGAACAGCCTCGCCCGGGCGATCCCGGCCGGCGTGAAGTAGCGACGATACACGCGCAGCAGCAGATCGGAGCGGCGGCAGGGAATGTCACGCGCCGCATGCGTCGTCTCGTAGAGCTGGCAGGAGACCGCACACCGCGCGCACTTCGCGCTCAACCGCGCATAGGTGTCGAGCGCGAGGCCGTAGTTGCCCGCGTCCAGCACCGCGGCGAACGCCTCGAGAAACTTCCGCGCCCGCTCCGTGACCTCGAGCGTCCGCGGCTCGACGTAGTAGCTGTACTTATCCCTTGTGCCCACCGATGTGGCTTCCTTTCGGATGGTCCGGCCCCTCGTAGGCCGAGCGACGGCCGGTCACGGTCCCGGGCACCAGCTGGCCCCGGACGAACAACGCCAGCAGATCGTTGACGCTGCCGGAAACCCACGAGATGACCCGGATGCCGTTGGCGCGCAGCGAGGCCTCGTACACATCCTGCACCCCGCCGCAGATGATCGTGTCGACCTGTTGGTCGCGGAGCAGCCGCACGCGGTCGAACGGCTCGCGGCTCTGGAGGCGAAAGTCGATCTGGTCGATCACCCGACCGCTCTCCACCGTGAACACTGCCATGATGGAGCAGTGCCCGAAGCACGGCGCGACCGACTCTCCGAGACGCGGAATGGCGACTCTCACGTTTGGCCTCCCCGCCTATCCTCAAGGCAGGTAGCGCGCCACCGCCGCACGCGTGGTCGGCGGCCGGCGCAACGTGTTATGGGGTTGGGACTTGTGGGGTGGCGCTGACGGACGGTGCTGAGCCATGAATGTTGCAGATGTGAAACCGCAGGAGGCTCCGACGTTTCAATGTCGAGCCATCCGGTCAGCCGTCGCGGAACGCCTCCGCGACGATCCCGTACCGGGTCATCTTGCGCCACAGGGTGGCGCGGCTCACGCCGAGCTCCACGGCCGAGCGGCCCAGGTGGCCCGCATTGTGACTCAGGGCGGCTCGGACGGCCTCCGCCTCCGCGCGCTGCAAGGGGGAGATGCTCGCCGCGGGGGCGTGTCCGCAGGGGACGGCGCGCCCCGTGGGCCTCAGCTCCTCGGGCAGATGACACGTGTCGATCAGCCCATTGTGGCACAGGGCGAACCCGTACTCGATCAGGTTCTCGAGCTCCCGCACGTTCCCGGGAAACTCGTGCCGCATGAGGATCTCCATCACCGCGGAGGTGACGCCCTGGATCTTCTTCCCGCGCTTGGCGTTGAACCGCTCGATGAAGTGATCGACCAGATACGGAATGTCCTCGCGCCGCGCCGCCAGCGGCGGAATGGTGAGACGTACCACGGCCACACGGAAGTAGAGATCGTCCCGGAACAGCCCTCGGCTCACGAGCTCGGCCAGCCTCCTGTTCGTCGCCGCGACGACGCGGACGTCGGCCTTCTG
Organism: uncultured Gemmatimonadales bacterium; assembly: GCA_963771275.1. Lineage (GTDB taxonomy): Bacteria > Gemmatimonadota > Gemmatimonadetes > Gemmatimonadales > GWC2-71-9 > JAOTWJ01. Next base: position 1,392,362 of record CAVYSW010000003.1, on the reverse strand, counting down.
CGGCTTCACGCCGCCAAGCGGCTCGAACTCGCGTTCCTGCAGCAGCCGGAGCAGCTTCACCTGCGTTTCGGGGGGCAGCTCCCCGATCTCGTCGAAGAAGACGGTGCCGCCCTCGGCCAGGGCGATGCGGCCCGGCTTGTTCGTCTTGGCATCGGTGAACGCGCCCTGCCTGTAGCCGAACAGCTCGGACTCGACCAGGTTGGCCGGCAGCGTGCCGCAGTTCACGACGACGTAGGGTTGCTTGCGCCGCGGGCTCAGGTTGTGAATCGCCCGCGCGAGGAGCTCCTTACCCGAGCCGCTCGGTCCTTCGAGCAGCACCGTGCTCTCGCTCTCGGCGATGTCCGGCAGGATGGCGAAGATCTTCTGGAACGCCTCGCTCTTGCCGATGATGTCCTCGATCGTGTACTTGCAGTCGATCTCGCGGCGCAGCTGCTCCATGGCCGACAGGTCGCGGAAGGTCTCGACGGCGCCGAGGATCTCCCCGCCATCCCGCCGCAGCACGCCGGTGCTGACGCTGATCGGGACGGCCCGGCCCGCCGAGTTGAGGATCCTGGCCGACCGATCGATGACCTCACGCTTCGTGGTCAGCGTCTCGCGGATCGCGCAGTTGTCCTCGCAGATGTCCGCATGAAAGACGTCGGCGCACTTCTTCCCGATCGCCTGCCTGGCTGGCACGCCAGTGATGCGCTCCGCGGCCTTGTTGAACGACGTGATGCGCCACTCGCGGTCGATCGTGAAGACCCCGTCGGCCACGCAGCGCAGCACCGTCTGGAAGAACTTGGCTTCGCTCTCCGGCTCCATCCCGCCCCCTTGACCCGGCGAGCTGTGCTGGCTCGCCATGTCTCACTGTTGCACAACTGAATGGTAACCCATCCGCGAGCCGGACTCCATGCCCCTCCCTGCGCTATCCGATTGAAATGGTAGGACTTGGTGCGAATGCCGGCGGGCAGTCCCGCTACACGGCGGTCACGGACGGGGCCGTTCATGTCGCAGAATCGAAACGCCTCGAACCTCCTACCGCGACGTTTCTCGCCACCACCGGGCGTAATCCAGCGCCGCGTAGGTGAGGATCACGTCGGCCCCGGCCCGGGCGATCGCCACGAGCACTTCCGTCATGCACGTGCGCTCGTCGAGCCAGCCGTTGGCCGCGGCGGCCTTGAGCATGGCGTACTCGCCGCTCACGTGGTACGCGGCGATCGGCAGATGGGTGGCGGCGCGCAGCCGGCTGATGACGTCGAGGTACGGCAGGGCGGGCTTCACCATCAGGACGTCCGCGCCCTCGTGCTCGTCGAGCCGGGCCTCGGTCAGCGCCTCGCGCGCGTTGGCCGGATCCATCTGGTAGGTCTTCTTGTCCTTCGGCACGTTGGGCGCGTCGACTGGAGCGGAGTCGAGCGCCTCGCGGAACGGCCCGTAAAAGCCGGACGCGTACTTGGCCGTGTAGCTCAGGATCGCCACGTCGGTGGCCCCGGCGGCATCGAGCGCGGCGCGGATGGCGCCCACTCGACCGTCCATCATATCGGACGGGGCGACCATGTCCGCTCCCGCCTGGGCATGCACCACCGCCATTCCCGCCAGCACGTCCACGGTGTCGTCGTTCAGCACGACCCCGTCGTCGCTCACGAGTCCGTCGTGGCCCAGGCTGGAATAGGGATCGAGCGCGATGTCCGTAATAAGGAATGCGCTGGGGACTGCGGCCTTCAGCGCGCGTACGGCGCGGCAGAGCAAATTGTCCGGATTGAGTGCCTCCCTGGCGTCGCGCGTCTTGCGGGACGGCGGCACGGCGGGAAACAGGGCGAAAGCACCAACGCCCAGCGCGAGTGCTTCCTCGCACTTGGCGATCGAACGATCGATCGACAACCGGGCCTGCCCCGGCATGCTGGCGATGGGATCGGCCACGTGCTCGCCATCGACGATGAACAGCGGCAGCACCAGCCGGTCCGGCGTCAGGCGCGTTTCGCGGATCAAGCCGCGGATGATGGCGTTGCGGCGCAGCCGCCGTGGGCGGCGCAGCGGACGCGGGGTGTTGGGTGAGGCAGGCATCGTGCAGTCTCCCGAGGGGAGGGGAACGGTGACCGTAACCTCTCCGCTCCTCACCGAACCCCGCAAGGGCTTGACGCGCCGCGGCCCGCTGCTAGAATGCCGGTAGTGAAAGTGTGACAAAAATCGCGAATACTCCGCAGGGGGGTGCTCGCGGCGGCCAAGGGGGACCGATGGCGCATCTCAGCCAATTGGCGCTCGAACGCCTGATGCGGTACTACCTGCTCCTGTCCGAGTCCCCCGTGCGGGACCAGGGCCGCACGGTCACCAGCGGCCGCATCGCCGAGGCGCTCGACATCGACCCGACGCAGGTCCGCAAGGATTTCGGGGCGATCGGTCTGCTCGGCAAGGGACGGGTGGGCTTCGAGGTGGACGAGGTCTGCCTGGCCGTGCAGCAAGAGCTTGGCTTCGACCGCCAACATGACGCGGTGCTCGTGGGCGCCGGCCACCTCGGCTCGGCTATCCTGGCGTATCGCCGGTTCACCCGCTACGGCCTGCACTTTCTCGCGGCGTTCGACACCGACCCGCGCAAGATCGGCCGGCGTATCAACGGGTGCCCCGTGCGACCGATGCGCGCGCTCAGCGCGTTCATCAAGAGCCACCACATCCCGCTCGCCGTCGTCACGACGCCCGCCGACGCCGCCCAGCGGGTCATCGACCGTCTCGCCGATGCCGGCGTCCGGGTCATCTGGAATTTCGCCCCCGCGCACCCGGTGGTGCCGTCCGGCGTGCTGGTGCGCAACGAGCACATTTCCCTCGGTCTGTCGGAGATCACCCACCACCTCCGCCGGCACGGTGCGGCATCTCTTGCGGCTCCCGTGCCCGTCCGGCGCCACCCTCCTCCCGGAGCTCCGCGCGCGCGAAACGGGAGAAGACGGATTGCAATAATCTCCGAATCGTGACAGGAATCGCACTTAGGCCTTGACGCGCCGGGCACGGGCGGCAAGATTCCCGTGAGGTGAATCGTGATAAATATCTCGGAGTGTGACAGTCGGCTATGGACGGGTACGATGACAGTCGCGCAGCAGGGGAGTGGAGATGCGGCGATGGATGCGGCTACCGTGCGGCGCCTCTGGCGAGAGGTCGCCGCTGCGGGCTGGTAGGTATCGGAGAGAAGGCCTAGTTCCCGGGAACGCCTGATCTGGACAGAAAGGAAACAAGTCATGCCGACCTTCGTGAACCCGGACAAGTGTGATGGCTGCAAAGCGCTCGACAAGACCGCTTGCCAGTACATTTGTCCGAACGACCTCATGGTGCTCGACAAGGGCACCATGAAGGCGTACAACCAGGATCCCTGGATGTGCTGGGAGTGCTACAGCTGCGTGAAGATCTGCCCGACGCAGGCGATCGAGGTACGCGGCTACGCCGATTTCGTGCCGATGGGCGCGAGCGTCACGGCAATGCGCAGCTCCGAAGACATCATGTGGACCCTCCAGTTCCGCAGCAAAGACATCAAGCCGAAGCGGTTCAAGTTCCCGCACCGCCGGGGCGTCGCTGAAGGCAAAGCGCAGCCGTTCAGCCACTATCCCACCGGGGATGCCGACCTGAAGAGCCCGACGCTGATGTGCGAGCCGGCCGGCCTGAACACCGAGCGGGGCAAGGTCAAGATCGCCAAGGCCGTGACGCTGTAGGCGGCCGGACATCGACGACATACCGGATCTACTGGCTTCGGCCGAGGGAATCCTCGAGGAGATGCGAAAATGGCGGCTTTCGAAACCGTAACGGTTGAGACCGACCTGCTGATCTGCGGCGGCGGGATGGCGGCCTGCGGCGCAGCCGTGGAAGCGTCGTATTGGGCCAAGCAACACGGTCTCAAGGTCACTCTGGTCGACAAGGCGGCAATGGACCGCTCGGGCGCGGTGGCCATGGGGCTCTCGGCCATCAACCAGTACGTCGACCTCAACAGCGGCAACAACACCCTGAAGGACTACGTCGACTACGTGCGCAACGACCTCATGGGCATCACCCGTGAGGACCTCGTGGCGGACATCGCGCGCCACGTGGATTCGACCGTGCACCTGTTCGAAAAGTGGGGTCTGCCGATCTGGAAGGACAAGGACGGCAACTACGTCCACGAGGGACGCTGGCAGCTGATGATCAACGGCGAATCGTACAAGATCATCGTCGCCGAGGCGGCCAAGAACGCCCTGAAGGAAGCGAACGGGCAGTACTTCGAGCGGGTGTTCATCACCCACCCGCTGGTCGACGGCGACAAGTGCGTCGGCGCGATCGGCTTCAGCGTCCGCGAGAACAAGGTGTACGTGTTCAAGGCCAAGGCGACCCTGGTCGCCATGGGCGGCGCCGTGCACGTGTTCAAGCCCCGCTCCACCGGCGAGGGCTTCGGCCGCTCCTGGTATCCCCCGTTCAACTCCGGCGCCAGTGCCTTCTTCACGATCTACGGCGGCGCCGAGATGACCTGTCAGGAAGTGCGCTTCATCCCGGTGCGGTTCAAGGACGCGTACGGCCCGGTGGGCGCGTGGTTCCTGCTGTTCAAGGCGCTCGCCACCAACGCGCAGGGCGGCAACTACATGAAGGACAACGCCGCCGAGCTCGACAAGTGGGAGCCGTACGCCAAGGTGAAGCCGGCGCCGGCCAACATCCGCAACTGGCTGATGATGCTGGACGTGATGGACGGCAAGTCGCCGATCTACATGCAGACGGCCGACGCGATCAAGAAGATCGCGGAGCAGATACCGGACGAGAAGGAAGCCAAGAAGAAGCTGAAGGAGCTGGAGGCCGAGGCTTGGGAGGACTTCCTCGACATGACGATCTCGCAGGCGATTCTCTGGGCCGCGACCAACACCGAGCCCGAGAAGAAGCCGTCTGAGATCATGGCGTGCGATCCGTACTTCATCGGCTCGCACTCCGGCGCCTCTGGCGCGTGGGTGTCCGGGCCCGCGGATCTGCAGACGCCCGCCACGCGCGACGAGTACTTCTGGGGCTACCCGCACATGACGACCGTCCAGGGCATGTTCGCGGCGGGCGACGCGTCGGGCGCCTCGAGTCACAAGTTCTCGTCCGGGTCGCACGCCGAAGGCCGGATCGCGGCGAAGGCGGCCATCTCCTACATCGTCGACCACAAGGGGCCGCCCAAGGTCGACCAGGCGCAGGTCGACGCGCTCACGAAGGAAATCCTGCAGCCGATCGAGACCTTCGCGAAGCACAAAGGGGCGACGACCGACCCCGACATCAACCCCAACTACATCCGCCCCCAGCAGTTCATGTATCGGCTGCAGAAGCTGATGGACGAGTACGCGGGTGGGGTGTCGAGCCAGTTCAAGACGAGCGACAAGCTCATCGAGCGGGGCCTGGAGCTGCTGGCCTTCCTGAAGGAAGACGCCGCCAACCTCGCGGCGGAGAACCTGCACGAGCTGATGCGGTGCTGGGAGAACGTCCACCGGATGTATCAGGCGGACGCCCACATGCGCTCCATCCTGTTCCGTGAGGAGACCCGTTGGCCGGGCTACTACTTCCGCGCCGACAAGCCGAACATCGACAACAAGAACTGGCTCGCCTTCTGCAACTGCATCTATCACAAGGACACTGGCAAGTGGGAGATGAAGAAGCGGCCCGTGAAGCGAATCACCGCCTAAGGGTCACGGCAGGGATCCTGGGGGCCGTCTGCGGCCCCCAGGATCGCAGGACGGTATCACCGGCCAACCGACCCGATCCGAGGAGTGCATGTCTGCGCATGCCGCAGTGCCGCGGCCGACGGTTGACCGATTGAGGATCCCGATGGCGGTTTCCCTTCCCCGCTGCACCCACTGTGGATCCCGCCTCAAGAAGTGGCTCGTGCCGGATGGGGCGAGCTGGAACGACGAGTTCTTCTACGTCTGCTTCAACGACGACTGCTCCTACTACAAGGAAGGGTGGGACTGGATGTGGGAGCAGTACCGCCAAAAGGCGTCGTATCGCTATGCCCTCAATCCCACTACCGGCGCCTCGCTCATGATTCCGGTATGGTCGGATGTCGCGACCCGCAACATGATCGTGGACGACCCCGAAGGAACCGCTGATGACTGACCCACGTGCCCGCCTGCAGCAGCATATTCTCGACCAGGCGCCCCGACTGGGCCCGGATGACACGTTCCCCTTCGACTGTCATCCCGGCATCTCGTGCTTCAATCGCTGCTGCGCCGACGTCAACATCTTTCTCTCGCCGTACGACGTGCTGCGCATGAAGCGGCGCCTCGGAATCACCTCGAGCCAGTTTCTCGAGACCTACACCATCCTCCCAGTCCACAAGGACATGAAGACACCGGTCGTCATGCTCAAGATGAGCGACGACGCCAAGCGGTGCCCGTTCCTGACCGACCAGGGGTGCGGGATTTACGGCGATCGGCCGTGGCCCTGCCGCATGTACCCCCTCGGCCTCGCGTCCCAGAAGGACACCCCCGACGGCTGGCAGGGCGACCGGTTCTACTTCCTCCTCCGGGAGGAGGGCTGCAAGGGCGGTGACGAGCCGCGTACCTGGACGGTGCGGCAGTGGCTCGATGATCAGCGCATCGACGACTACGACCAGTGGGGCGAAGCGTTCAAGGAGCTGACGCTGCACCCGTTCTTCGAGAGCGGCGGCGTGCTCTCTCCCGAGAAGCTCCACATGCTGTTCACCGCGTGCTACGACCTCGATCGCTTCCGGGAATTCGTGTTCGGGAGCACGTTGCTGCAGCGGTTCGACGTGGACGAGGACTTCGTCGAGGAGATGCGGTACGACGACGAGGCGCTGCTGCGGTTCGCGTTCCTCTGGCTGCGCTTCAGCCTGTTCGGCGAAAAGACGGTGAAGCCGCGCCCCGAGATCGTGGAGGCCTTCCAAGGGAAGCTCGACAAGAGCCGGGTGCTCCACCGGCCGGGGGCCCAACCTCCCGGTAGGGACGCCCGATGAGCACCAACGGCAAGCGGGGAACGGTCCTCGTCGTCGGTGGCGGGATCAGCGGGATCACCGCGGCCATCGAGGCGTCCGAGGCGGGCTGTGAGGTCGTGCTGGTCGAGAAGGAGCCCTTCCTGGGCGGACGGGTCGCCCGCTCGTACCAGTACTTCCCCAAGCTCTGCCCGCCGCACTGCGGCCTGGAAATCAACCTGCGGCGCATCAAGACGAACCCCCGGATCCGGGTGCTCACCCTGTCCGACGTGCAGCAGATCTCCGGCGTCGCAGGCCACTTCCACGCGACGATCCGGCGCAACCCGCGCCGCGTCAACGAGAAGTGCACCGCGTGCGGTGCGTGCGTGGACGCCTGTCCCGTCGAGCGTCCCGACAGCTTCAACCTCGGCATGGTGACCACCAAAGCCATCTACCTCCCGTACGAGATGGCCTTTCCCATGCGCTTCATGATCGACGGCGGCGTGTGTCCCGGACCCGCGTGCGGCAAGTGCGTGCCGGCGTGCCCGTACGACGCCATCGACCTGGCGATGCAGCCGGACACCGTGGAGCTGGACGTCCAGGCCGTGATCTGGGCGACGGGCTGGGACCCGTACGACGCCGCGAAGATCGCCGACCTCGGGTTTGGCACGTACCCCAACGTCATCACCAACGTGATGATGGAGCGCCTTGCCTCGCCCGGCGGCCCGACCGGCGGGAAGATCGTCCGCCTGTCCGACCGCAAGGCCGTGGCGTCCGTCGCGTTCGTACAGTGCGCCGGCTCGCGGGACGAGAACCACCTCAGGCACTGCTCCGGCGTCTGTTGCCTCGGATCGCTGAAGCAGGCGCGTTATGTCCGGGCGCAGTATCCCGACGCGATGATCTACGTGTTCTACATCGACATCCGCGCCCCGGGCCGGCTCGAGGACTTCTATGCCGCAACTCAGGAGGACGCGAAGGTGCGGCTGATCAAGGGCAAGGTGGCCAGGATCTCCGAGGATCCCGCGAGCCACGACCTGGAGGTCGAAGCCGAGGATACGCTCGCGGGCGTGCCGCTACGCCAGACGGTGGACCTCGTCGTGCTGGCGACCGGCATGGTGCCGGCGCTCGGCAAGACGGTCGACGTCGCCGGCGGCCTGCTGACCGACGAATCCGGGTTCCTGACGGACGAACAGCCGGTGGCGGGCATGCTGGCCGCCGGATGCGCCAAACGCCCGACGGACGTGGCGACCAGCGTCCGCGACGCGACCGGCGCCGCCATGAGAGCCCTGCAATTCTGCGCGGAGTAGCACCTTGGACAAGCAAGTGGCCGTATACATCTGTCGGGGCTGTGACATCGGGGCCTCCCTCGACGTCGAGGCGTTGCGCAAGGTCGCCACCGACGAGCACCACGCCGAGCCCTGCCGCCAGCACGAGTGCCTGTGCGGCGCCGCGGGGCGCGAGCTCATCACCCACGACATCAACGACGGTGCCCGGGCGCTCGTGATCGCGGCATGCTCGCCGCGCTGCATGACCGACGCCTTCACGTTCGATGGCTGTCAGACCGAGCGCGTGAACCTGCGCGAACAGGTGGTCTGGAGTCACAAGCCCGGCGACGAAGACACGCAGATGCTCGCCGAGGACTACCTGCGGATGGGCATCGTGCGGGCGCAGAAGGCGGAGCTCCCCGAGCCGCTCGCCGAATCGATCGACAGGACGATTCTGGTGGTTGGGGGCGGGGTGACCGGTCTGTCCGCGGCCCTGAACGCCGCCAACGCCGGCTCCAAGGTCGTCCTGGTGGAGCAGGCGGCCCGGCTCGGCGGGTGGCTCGGCAAGTTCACCAAGGGCATCCCGCATCGCCCTCCCTATCGGGATCCGCAGCCCCAGGCGATCGCGGAGCAGGTGGCCGCGGTCGAGCGACACGAGCGCATCACCGTCCACACCGGTACCACGATCGAGCGGATCACGGGTCAGCCCGGCCAGTTCGACGTCACGCTCAGGACCAACGGCTCCTCCGCGCAGTTCCGCGTGGGCGCGATCGTGCAGGCGACCGGCTGGAAGCCGTACGACGCGACGCGGCTCGGGCACCTCGGCTACGGCCGGTGCCCCAACGTGATCACGAACGTGCAGATGGAGGAGCTGATCGGCTCGGGCCGCATCACGCGGCCGAGCGATGGCAAGCCGGCCCGTCGCATCGCCTTCATTCAGTGTGCCGGGTCACGCGACAAGGACCACCTGCCGTACTGCTCGGGAGTGTGCTGCCGCGTGACCATCAAGCAGGCCCTGCTCGCCCGGCAGCTCGACGCCGAGTGCGAGGCCTACGTCCTCTACAAAGACATCCGCACGCCGGGACAGTACGAGGAGTTCTACCGCCGGGCCCAGGAAGACAGCGCCATCTTCTTCACCAAGGGTGACGTGACGGGTGTGACCGAGACCGGCGACCACAACCTCGCGGTCGCGGCCAGCAACACGCTGCTGGGCGAGAGCATCAGCCTTGAGGCCGACCTGGTGGTCCTGGCCACCGGCATGGTGCCGGTGGCCGCGGACGGCGAGGCCCTGCGGCGTTACGCCGACGCGCAGGCGGTCGTTGCGAAGGGCGAGGCCGGCGCGCAACTCGACGCGGCCAGGAAGACCGTGGAGGAGCTGCAGCACGTCGCGGGCACCGCGATCCTGCACCTCGACTACCGGCAGGGGCCCGACCTGCCGGCCTTCAAGTACGGCTTCCCGGACTCCCATTTCATCTGTTTCCCCTACGAGACTCGGCGCACGGGGATCTACACGGCGGGGTGCGTGCGGGCGCCGCTCGACGCGCAGCTGAGCCGAGAGGACGGCGCCGGCGCGGCGCTCAAGGCGATCCAGAGCCTCGAGCTGGCGACGCGCGGCGCCGCGGTACAGCCGCGCCTGGGAGACCAGTCCTACCCCGACTTCCTGCTGCAGCGCTGCACGCAATGCAAGCGCTGCACCGAAGAGTGCCCCTTCGGCACGCTCAACGAGGACGCCAAGGGCACGCCCCAGCTCAACCCGCTGCGCTGCCGTCGCTGCGGCATCTGCCTGGGCGCCTGCCCCGAGCGGATCATCTCGTTCAAGGACTATTCCGTCGACATCATCTCGTCGATGATCAAGGCCGTTCACGTGCCGGACGAGTTCGAAGAGAAGCCCCGGCTGCTCGGCCTGATCTGCGAGAACGACGCCTACCCGGCGCTGGACGTCGCGGGACTGCTGCGACGCCAGCACAGCGCCTACATCCGTTTCATCCCCGTGCGGTGCCTCGGGGCCGTCAACGTGGTGTGGATCGCCGACGCGTTGGCGCGTGGCTTCGACGGCATTCTGCTCGTCGGGTGCAAGTCCGGCGCCGACTACCAGTGCCACTTCATCCGCGGCAGCGAGCTGATGGGCACGCGGAGCGACAACATCCGCGACAAGCTCAAGCAGCTGGCGTTGGAGGAAGGGCGCGTGCGCATCGAGCAGCTCTCGATCGCCGACTACGAGAAGCTGCCGGACCTCGTCAACGAGTTCGCCGAGCAGATCGTGGAGATGGGCATGAACCCCTTCAAGGGGTAGGAGTGTGCCGAGGATGGCCGACGTCCAAGTGCTGAGGCCGGACAGGAGATTCGTGGCGGAGATCGTCGCGTCGGGCGGCGGGGATCTCAAGCAGTGCTTTCAGTGCGCCACCTGCTCGGTGGTGTGCCAGCTGTCCACCGGCCGGAGCCGCTTCCCCCGGAAAGAGATGCTGTGGGCGCAGTGGGGCCTGAAGGACCGCCTCATGGCGGACCCCGACGTCTGGCTGTGCCACCAGTGCAATGACTGCTCGACGCGTTGCCCCCGCGGGGCGCGGCCGGGGGACGTGCTGGCAGCGGTGCGGCGGCGCGTCGTGCACCAGTACGCCGTTCCCCGCTTCCTCGCCACGTGGGCCAACGGGTTCAAGTACCTGCCCGTGATGCTGCTGATCCCGGTCGTGCTGCTGGCCGCGGCGCTGGCCGCGCGCGCGCCGCTCGAGCGGATGCTCCCGTTCGGCGCGGAGCACGGGTTCTACGCCGAGTTCTTCCCCCACTGGCTGCTGATCGGCTTCTATGGGTTCTTCACGGGGCTGGCCCTGGTGGTGGCCGTCGCGGGAGTCACGCGGTTCTGGCGGGCGATGAAGGCGGCCGACGTGGCGCGCGGCGCCTACGTGTCCGCAATCGGCATTCTGCCGGCCATCCTGCACACGCTCCAGTCGATCGTGACCCACGACCGGTTCGCCAAGTGCACGGCCCAGGCGCCGCGTCGGCTGGCCCACCTCTCGGCGTTTTACGGCTTCCTGGCCCTGTACGTCGTGACCGTGTGGGCGGTGGTGGATCTCTACGTCAATCCGCGCGTGTTCGGGATTGCCTCCATGTATCCGTTCGGCCTGCTCCATCCGATGAAGATCCTCGCGAACGTGGGTGGGGTGGTGCTGATCTTCGGCTGCGTGAAGGCCATGGTCGACCGGATGGGGAGCAAGGCCGGCTCGGCGGTCAGCACGTCGTTCGACTGGCTCTTCGTGTGGCTGCTCCTGGGCGTCGCGGTCACCGGGTTCGCGACGGAGACGTTCCGGTTCGCCGTCGGTCCCGCGCCTGCAAGCGGGCTCGCCCAGGTCGCGTATGCCGTCTACCTGGTGCACCTCGTTCTGGTGTTCCAGCTGCTGGTGTACTTGCCGTACTCGAAGTTCGCGCACCTGCTCTACCGCACCACGGCGATGGTGTACGCCGAGCACACGGGGCGGACCCGGCCGGTCGGCCGGCTCGCGCCGGGTGACGGCGGGGCGCTCCTCCGGGAACCGCCGACCGGCGAGCCGGTCGAGACTCGGGAGCTGGTTGAGGTCGGAGGACGCTGAAGAACTCGGACCGTTGACCCGCCCACCGGGGCGAGTCGTGAAGCATACGTCGGACACCACAACCGCACGCCTCAACGAGGGAACGACGATGGCTCAACTGGTGAATCCACACGGCAAAGACAAGAAGCTCAAGCCCCTGCTGCTGCAGGGCAAGGAGCTGGCCGACGCGCAGAAGCAGGCGGTGGGACTCAAGAAGATCCCGCTGACGTCCCGCGAAACCGGTGATGCCATCATGCTGGGCATCGGCGGCTTCACGCCGCTGGACGGGTTCATGGGCAGTGCGGACTGGAAGCGCGTCTGCACCGACATGCAGATGTCCGACGGCACCTTCTGGCCCATTCCCGTGACCGTGTCCGCGTCGCAGGACGATGCGAAGGCGATCAAGCTCGGGCAGGAGGTGACGCTTGTCGACGCGGAGACCGGCACCGCCATGGCCATCATGAAGGTGACGGACAAGTACCCCATCGACAAAGCGCTCGAGTGCAAGGAAGTGTTCCGGACCAACGACACGGAGCATCCCGGCGTCGCGATGGTGATGGCCCAGAAGGAGGTCAACTTCGGCGGGCCCATCAAGGTGCTCAGCGAGAGCTACTTCCCGGTGGAGTTCAAGGGCGTGTACATGCGCCCTGCCGAGTCGCGCCAGAAATTCACCGAGCGCGGCTGGCGGACCGTGGCCGCGCTGCAGCTGCGCAACCCGATGCACCGCTCGCACGAGTATCTGGCCAAGATCGCGCTCGAGATCCTGGACGGCCTCTTCATTCACCAGCTCGTCGGCAAGCTCAAGCCCGGCGACATCCCCGCCGACGTCCGCGTCCGGTGCGTCGACACGCTGGTCGAGAAGTACTTCGTGAAGGGCTCGGCGATCCAGGGCGGCTACCCGCTCGACATGCGGTACGCCGGGCCGCGCGAGGCGCTGCTCCACGCGCTGTTCCGCCAGAACTATGGCTGCAGTCACCTGATCGTGGGCCGGGATCACGCTGGCGTGGGCAGCTACTACGGACCGTTCGACGCTCAGAAGATCTTCTTCGAGATCCCGCCCGACGCGCTCGAGACGAAGCCGTTGATGATCGACTGGACGTTCTACTGCTTCAAGTGCCGCGGGATGGCCTCGATGAAGACCTGCCCGCACGGCAAGGACGACCGGCTCATGCTGAGCGGCACCGTGCTGCGGAAGACGCTCTCCGAGGGCGGCAATCCTCCCGAGGATTTCAGCCGACCCGAGGTGCTGGAGATTCTGAAGCAGTACTACGCGACGCTCGAGGAGAAGGTGGAGGTGAAGCTGCACCAGGCCGCGACGGGCGTGGTCACGAAGGCCTGATGCCATGGACCTGATCACCGTCACCCGGAAGGAGCGCCAGGCGTTCGCGATCCGCGTGCGCCGGCATTCGGTGACGAGTGACATGTCCCCGGGGGATGGCGGCCAGGACGCCGGGTTCGCCCCGGTGGAGCTCCTGGCCGGCTCCCTCGGTGCCTGTATCGCGATGATGGTGCAGGGCTACTGCGAGACGCACGGGTACACGGGCGGCGACGTCGCCGTCAATCTGACCGTGGAGCTGGCGGACGATCCCAAGCGTATCGGCGCGATCGTGGCCGATGTGGAATTGCCGCCGGGAGTCCCCGAGGATCGCAGGGCAGCCGTACGTCGCGTGGCCGAGCAGTGCGTCATTCACCACACGCTGACGCACCCGCCACGACTGGACATTGACATCCTGTAAACCGCCCACGTGGGCCTCTCCGGCGCCCCGAGGCGCGCGGATGGCCAGGCTGAGGAGGAGTCCGATGGAGATGAAGCTACTCGGTGGCAAGCAGATCGAGGTCGACGAGGACGGGTTCATCCAGGATCCGGCCGCGTGGAACGAAGCCGTCGCGAAGGATCTCGCCCTGACGGAATCCGTGGCCGAAATGACGCCCGACCACTGGAAGCTCGTGAACTACCTGCGGGAGTACTACCTGCAGTACAACATGGCCCCGATGATCCGGAAGCTGTGCAAGAGCACCGGCTTCCCGCTCAAGCAGATCTACGATCTGTTCCCGTCCGGCCCGGCCAAGGGCGCGTGCAAGGTCGCCGGATTGCCCAAACCGACGGGCTGCGTGTGAACCACGGACGGCTCGGTCGCGGAGGTCGGCGCTGATGCTCAGGGAGCGGCTGCTGGAGCGCAGGGAGGCCGTCATCCAGCACTGGATCGACGGCATCCTGGCGAGCTACCCCGGGGACGCCTCCGCGATGTTCGGGCGGGAGCAGGACCGGTTCGCCAATCCCGTCGGCCACAGCGTTCGCGCCGGCACGCGCGGGATTGTCGAGGCGCTCTGCAACGGGCTTGACGCCGAGCAGGTCCGCGCGTCGCTGCGCGAGATCATCAAGGTCCGGGCCGTTCAGCAGTTCACTCCCTCCCAAGCCCTCAGCTTCGTTTTCCATCTCAAGGACGTGATTCGAACGGAGTTGGCCGAGGTGGTCCGGGAGCCGGAGGCGGCCTCCGAGCTGGCGGCGCTGGACGGGGAGATCGATCGGATCGCCCTGGCCGCATTCGACATCTTCGCGCAGTGCCGGGAGCAGGTGTACCAGCTCCGCATCGAGGAAGTGAAGCGACAGGTCGCGTGGGTCGTCGGCAAGATGAACCAGCGGGGTGAGGACCCGGAGGCATGAGAATCCTGCTTGCGTTCGCCGTCGCGGCGGGCCTGTTTCTGCTCGGCATGCTGGGGGCCGTGCCGGCCCTCGGCTGGGTCTTCGCCGTGGCGCTGCCGTATCTCGCCGCCGCGCTGTTCATCGGCGGGTTGATCTACCGCGTGCTGTGGTGGGCCGGCAGTCCCGTCCCGTTCCGCATCCCCACGACCTGCGGCCAGGAGAAGTCCCTCGCCTGGGTCAAGCAGCAGAAGCTGGAGAATCCGTCGACGCTGCCCGGCGTCCTCGGCCGCATGGCCCTTGAGGTCCTGTGCTTCCGCTCCCTGCTGCGGAACACCCGGTCGGAGATGGTCGACGGGCGGCGGCTCGTGCACGGCACCGATCTGACGCTCTGGCTTGGCGCGCTGGCCATGCACTGGTCGCTGCTGATCGTCCTGATCCGCCACCTGCGGCTGATGACCAACCCGGTGCCCGGGTTCGTGACGTTCGTGGAGCGGGTGGACGGGTTCCTCCAGATCGGGCTGCCACTGGTGTTCGTGACGTCGGTCGTGTTCCTCGCGGCGCTGGCCTACCTGCTGTACCGCAGGCTGGCGAACCCGTCCGTGCGCTACATCTCCCTCGCGGGAGACTACTTCGCGCTGTTCCTGCTGCTCGGCATCGGCACCAGCGGATTCTGCCTCCGGCATCTCGTCGGGGTCGACGTGGCGAGCGTCAAGCAGCTGGCGCTGGGGCTCGCCGGCTTCGCCCCCACCGTGCCTGCCGGGTTGAGCCCGGTGTTCTACGGGCACCTATTCCTGGTGTGCGTGCTGGCCGCGTACTTCCCGCTCAGCAAGCTGGTGCACATGCCGGGGATCTTCCTGAGCCCGACGCGCAATCTCGCAAACAACAACCGCGCGGTGCGGCACGTGAATCCCTGGGACTACCCGGTGAAGGTCCACACCTATGAGGAATACGAGGACGAGCTCCGGGAGAAGATGAAAACGGCCGGCATCCCGGTCGAGAGGCCATGACGATGACGCATCCGGATGACCCCGGCTCCTACGAGCAGGACGAGCTGCTGAAGGTCGACTGGCACCCGCCGAAGACGGGGTGGATGGACACGCCGGTGGACTTTCGCCCGGGCACGTTCATCTACCCCGGGAAAGCCAAGAACCTCAAGGTGCTCGACCTGCCGAATCCGCGGGACTGGGCGGTCACCGATGAGAACTGGCAGCTCCCCGAGGGCTGGCGGAACATCGTGCTCGACGGCATGGCCGATCGCCTGAAACGGTTCCGCTCCTTCAAGCTGTTCATGGACGTGTGCGTGCGCTGCGGCGCCTGCGCCGACAAATGCCACTTCTTCCTCGGGAGCGGCGACCCGAAGAACATGCCGGTGCTGCGGGCCGAGCTGTTGCGGTCGATCTACCGGAAGGACTTCACGGCGCTGGGGAAGGTGTTCGGCAAGCTGGCCGGGGGTCGGGAGCTCACGCCCGACGTCATCAAGGAGTGGTTCTACTACTTCTACCAGTGCACCGAGTGCCGCCGCTGCTCCGTGTTCTGCCCGTTCGGCATCGACACGGCCGAGATCACGATGATGGGTCGCGAGCTGCTCGGCTTGCTCGGGTTGTACGTCAACTGGGTCATCGAGCCTGTCGCCAACTGCTTCAGGTACGGCAACCATCTGGGGATCCAGCCGCACGGCCTGATGGACACGCTGGAGTTCATGGCCGACGACATCGCGGAGGCGACGGGCATCCGGGTGGATCTCCCGGTGAACAAGAAGGGCGCGGAGATCCTGTTCTTCACGCCTTCCGGCGACTTCGTCGCCGACCCCGGGATCTACACCTGCATGGCGTACATGCTGCTGTTCCACGAGCTGGGGATCGACTACACGTGGAGCACCTACGCGTCCGACGGAGGCAATTTCGGGCTGTTCACCTCGCACGAGACGATGAAGCGGCTCAACGCCAAGATCTTCACCGAGGCCAAGCGCCTGGGTGTGAAGTGGATCCTGGGCGGTGAGTGCGGGCACATGTGGCGGGTGATCAACCAGTACATGGACACCATGAACGGGCCCGCCGACTTCCTGGAGGTTCCGCGCTCGCCGGTCACGGGCACCGTGTTCGAGCACGCGCGCTCGACCAAGGTGGTCCACATCATGGAGTTCCTGGCGGACGTGATGTGCCACGGCAAGCTGCAGCTCGACCCGTCGCGCAACGACCACCTCCGCGTCACGTTCCACGACTCCTGCAACCCGGCCCGCGCGATGGGGATCCTCGAGGAACCCCGGTACGTGCTGCGCAACGTGTGCAACCATTTCTTCGAGATGCCGGAAAACACGATCCGCGAACAGACGTTCTGCTGCGGCGGCGGCGCCGGCCTGGGCACCGACGAGAACATGGAAATGCGGCTCCGCGGTGGGCTCCCCCGGGGCAATGCGGTCCGCTACGTCCAGGAGCGGCACGGCGTCAACCGGCTGGCCGCCATGTGCGCCATCGATCGCGCCACGCTGCCGACGGTGTGCGACTACTGGGCCCCTGGCGTCAAGGTGACGGGCATCTGCGAGCTCGTCGCCAACGCCACCGTGTTCAAGGGCGAGAAGCGGCGCACGCACAACCTGCGACTCGAGCCGATCCCCGGCATGGCGACAGACGGGGAACCGGGCTCGGAGGAGGGAGCGTCCGCCGATGCGTGACCGGACGCGGATCACCGCCGGGCTGGCCGTGTTCGTCGCGCTCGCGGCCTTTCCGATCTGGTACGCGCTCGGCCCCGACGGCTCCGCTCCCCGACCCGAGCTGGAGCGGCCGGAGGGCGAGCCCGCGTGCGTCGAGGACAGCGCGTACATGACGACGCAGCACGTGGCCCTGCTGCAGCAGTGGCGCAACGCGGTCGTGCGGGACGGCGAGAAAGACTACGTCGCGACGTCGGGCAAGTCGTACCTCATGAGCCTCACGGGAACGTGCATGCGCTGCCACAGCGACGGCTCGACGTTCTGCGACCGCTGCCACAGCTACGCCGGCGTGGAGCTGACGTGCTGGAACTGTCACATCGAGCCCAAAGGAAACTGAGCGATGGATGAGAGCCGACGCCGTTTCCTCAAGGAGCTGAGCTTCACGGCACTTGGTGTGGGCTGCGGATTCCCTCTACTCGACGCCGCCTGCGCGGCGCGCGGGCAGGCCCCGGCCGACGCGGCCGTGCCCCGCAGCCAGTGGGCCATGATCATCGATACCGAGAAGTGCCTGCGCGAGGACGTGCGCCGCGCCTGTATCGAGGCCTGCGATCGGGAGCACAACGTGCCCCGCATTTCGGATCCGGCCGACGAGGTCAAGTGGATCTGGACCGAGGAATACCAGCACGTGTTTCCCGATCAGGTGCACGCGCACACGGCCGCCGTCACGCGGGTCCTCCCGGTGCTGGTGCTCTGCAACCACTGCACCAACCCGCCCTGCGTCAAGGTGTGTCCCACCGGGGCCACCTGGAAGCGCGAGCAGGACGGGATCGTGATGATGGACATGCACCGCTGCATCGGCTGTCGCTACTGCATCGCCGCGTGCCCGTACGGCTCGCGGAGCTTCAACTGGCGGGATCCGCGGCCGTATCTCGAGCGCGACGAGCACGGCGCGCTGCCGTCGGACTACCCCACGCGTACCAAGGGCGTCGTGGAGAAGTGCACGTTTTGCGCCGAGCGGCTCCGCGACGGCAAGCCGCCTGCCTGCGTGGAGGCCGCCAGCCGCGTGCCCGGGGGTGAGGGGGCGTTGACGTTCGGAAACCTGGCCGAGCCGGACTCTGCGGTGAATCGCATGCTGCGCGAGCGCAATACCATCGCCCGCAGGGTCGGCCTGGGAACCGGGCCGAACGTGTTCTACATCGTGTAGGGTCGGTCGGGACGATTACCGGGAGGGAGCAAAGACGTAATTACCATGCTGCAGAACGCGTTCCGTGGAAGCAAGCGCTACTGGCTGCTCCTGGGCCTCTGGGGGACCCTCGTGCTGGTCGGTCTCGCCGCCTACGGCTACCAGCTGCGCGAGGGCCTGCACATCACGGGCATGAGCCGGGACGTCGCGTGGGGCCTCTACATCGCGCAGTTCACGTTCCTCGTCGGGGTGGCCGCGTCCGCGGTCATGGTCGTTCTGCCCTACTACCTGCACCACACCAAGGCGTTCGCCCGGATGGTGATTCTGGGCGAGTTCCTGGCCGTGTCGGCGGTGCTGATGTGCATGCTGTTCGTGTTCGTCGACATGGGCCAGCCGGCGCGGGTGATGAACGTGCTGCTGCACCCCCGTCCCAGCTCGGTGATGTTTTGGGACGTGCTGGTGCTGTCCGGCTACCTCGTGTTGAACGCCGTGATCGGCGGCGTGACGCTCGAGGCCGAGCGCAAAGACGTCCCGCCGCCCAGGTGGGTCAGGCCGCTGATCTACCTGTCGATCCCGTGGGCCGTCAGCATCCACACCGTCACCGCCTTCTTGTATGCCGGCCTCGAAGCCCGGCCGTTCTGGATGACGGCGATTCTGGCGCCCCGGTTCCTGGCTTCGGCGTTCGCCTCGGGTCCCAGCCTGTTGATCCTGCTGGCGCTGCTGCTGCGGCGCTTCACGCGCTTCGATCCGGGCCAGGAGGCCGTGCAGAAGCTCGGCGTGATCGTCGCGTACGCGATGGCGATCAACCTGTTCTTCGTCCTGCTGGAGCTGTTCACCGGCCTCTACAGCAACATCCCCGATCACGTCGAGGCCTTCGCCTACCTCTTCGTGGGACTGGAGGGGCATGCCGCGCTGACGCCGTGGGTCTGGGTCGGCCAGCTGCTCACGGTGACCTGTGTGCTGTTCCTGCTGGTGCCCGCCGTGCGCCGGCGGGAGAAGTATCTGGCGATGCTCTGCGGCGGCGTGATCGCCGCCATCTGGATCGAGAAGGGCCTCGCCATGGTGGTGACGGGCTTCATTCCGTCACCGCTCGGCGAGATCACCGAGTATGCCCCGACGGCCCCCGAGATCGCGATCGCCGTGGGCGTGTACGCCGTCGGATGTCTCGCATTGACGGTGCTGTACAAGGTCGTGCTGGGTGTCAGAGAGCGGTTGGTGGTGACGTGAAACGACCGCCGGCAGAAACGCCATCATTCCACGCAAGAGGAGATACCGATGGCTCAGTCAGGTAGCAACGGTACGCCGTTACTGGACGAGCTGGAGACCGGACCCTGGCCCAGCTTCGTCACGCAGATCAAGGAGGCGGCCGCGACCAAGGAGCAGGCCGGGCAACTGCTGCAGCTCCTCGAGCGGTCGTACAACGAGAAGATGGGCCACTGGAAGCACGGCGGGATCGTCGGCGTGCTGGGGTACGGCGGCGGCGTGATCGGTCGCTACAACGACTTGCCGGACCAGTTTCCCAAGATCGCGCATTTCCACACGCTGCGCGTGAACATGCCGAGCGGCTGGTTCTACACCTCGAAGGCGCTGCGCACGATCTGCGACATCTGGGAGCGTCACGGATCCGGTCTCACCAACATGCACGGCTCCACGGGTGACATCATCCTGCTCGGCACAACGACCGATCAGCTCGAGCCGACCTTCAAGGAGCTGACCGAGGCGGGCTTCGACCTCGGCGGCTCGGGCTCCGACATGCGGACGCCCAGCGGCTGCGTCGGGCCGGCGCGGTGCGAGTGGGCCTGCTACGACACGCTGCACCTCACCAACGACCTGACCCACACGTTCCAGGACGAGCTGCACCGTCCGGCGTTCCCGTACAAGTTCAAGTTCAAGTGCGCCGGCTGCCCCAACGACTGCGTGGCGTCGATCGCGCGGGCGGACATGTCGATCATCGGCACGTGGCGCGACCAGATCCGGATCGACCAGGCCGAGGTGCAGGCCGCGGCCAAGACGGGGCTCGACATCCAGAAGGACGTGTGCAATCACTGCCCCACCCACTGTATGGAATGGGACGGCAAGAAGCTCACGATCGACGATGAGAACTGCGTCAAGTGCATGCACTGCATCAACGCCATGCCGAAGGCGCTGCGCCCGGGCATCGATCGCGGCGCCACCATCCTGCTCGGCGCCAAGGCCCCGATCGTCCAGGGGGCCCTGCTGTCGTCGGTTTTGGTTCCCTTCATGAAGCTCGAGCCGCCCTACCAGGAGCTGAAGGACCTTGTCGGGCGCATCTGGGACTTCTGGAGCGAGAACGGCAAGAACCGGGAGCGGGTTGGGGAGCTCATGCAGCGCGTGGGTCTGGCCAACTTCCTCGAGGCGATCGAGCTGGAGCCGGTCCCCGAGATGATCGCCCACCCCAGAGAGAACCCCTACGTCTTCTACGAGGAGTACTTCGAGGAAGGCGAGGAAGAGGAGGAGGAGGCCGCTGCCCCGTAGCGCCCCGGTTGGGCCCCAATACGTCCAGGCAGCCGACGATTGACGATTTGCTTGGGAGAACGAGAGATGGCAACGGAACGAATTACCGATATCGGGCCTCCGAACTACGAGCAGTTTCTTCCACCCGTCATCAAGAAGAACTACGGGACGTGGAAGTACCACGAAATTCTGAAGCCCGGCGTGATGGTGCACGTCGCCGAATCCGGCGACAAGCTCTTCACGGTGCGGGCCGCGTCGCCCCGGTTGCTGAGCATCACGCGGATCCGGGCGTTCGCGGACCTGGCCGACAAGTACTGCGGCGGCCACCTGCGGTTCACCAGCCGCAACAACGTCGAGTTCCTGCTCACCGACCAGTCCAAGGTCGAGCCGCTGATCGCCGACCTCAAGAAGCTCGGGCATCCGGTGGGCGGCATCGGCAACACGATCTCCAACGTGGTGCACACACAGGGGTGGGTGCACTGCCACTCCGCCGCGACCGACGCGTCGGGCGTGGTGAAGTGCGTGATGGATGAGCTCTGTCATCACTTCACCAGCCGCGAGCTGCCGGGGAAGCTGCGGATCGCGCTGGCGTGCTGCCTCAACATGTGCGGAGCGGTGCACTGCTCCGACATCGCGATTCTGGGGATTCACCGCCGGCCGCCGCGGGTGCAGCGCGGCTTGAACAAGGTCTGCGAGATCCCCAACGTCATCGCGTCCTGCCCCACGGCGGCGATTCGCCCGGTGACCGTGGACGGGGCGCCGTCGGTCGAGATCGAGGAAGAGAATTGCATGTTCTGCGCCAACTGCTTCTCGGTCTGCCCGGCGCTGCCGCTGGCCGACCCGCTGAACGACGGCCTCTCGATCTGGGTGGGCGGCAAGGTCTCCAACGCCCGGGTCGAGCCCCGGTTCTCGAAGCTCGCGATTCCCTTCCTGCCGAACAACCCGCCGCGTTGGCCGGAGGTCGTCGATGCCGTCCGGAACATCGTGGACGTGTGGGCCAAGCACGCGCGGAAATTTGAGCGGATGGGGGAGTTCATCGAGCGCATCGGCTGGCCCCGCTTCTTCAAGCTCACGGGCATCGAGTTCCAGAAGGAGCACATCGACGACTTCAGGTACGCGGGCCTGAGCTACAAGCGGTCGGCGCAGATTCGACTCTAGGAGGTGCACGATGGCCGCCACGACCGAAGCAGTCGCGGACGCCATGTACGCGATGGTCAAGGAGTATCAGGGCAAGAAGAAGTTCAAGGCCGGCGACTTGACCAAGGCGATGATCCAGCAGTTCGGGGAAGCCGAATGTGACAAGCAGCTGTGCAAGAGCGCCATTCGGATCCTGATCGACTCCGGCAGGTGTGTCTACACCTATTTCGGGGGCAGCTTCATCGAGATCCCGCACGCCGAAGGGGCTGCGGGAGGCGAAACCCAGTAAGTCTCGGACCGCAGTCGGGTCGGGACAGGCGTCGCGTGCTCTCGGGCCGTCACCGGCCCGGAGTGCGCGCGGCCGAACGGGCTCTTGAATGGGCCGGGTGAGGGAGCCGTGGCGAAAATCGTGAAGAAGAAGAAGACGGGCTTCGCGACGCGGAGCTTCGGCGGGGGCGGCCAGCGCGAGCAGTCGCCGCTCCGGCCGAGGCACGTCGAGAAGAAGCCGCCCTGCCGGCATACCTGTCCGAGTGGCAACCGCATTCGGGAGTTTCTCACCACGATCGCCCAGGCCGAGCGCCTGGGAAAGACGACCGACCAGGCATTCGCGCAGGCGTGGGAGATCTACACGGATACCAGCCCGTTCCCCGCCGTGTGCGGCCGGGTGTGCCCGGCTCCATGCGAGACCGAGTGCAACCGCAAAGAGCTCGAAGGGGCGGTCAGCATCAACAAGGTCGAGCGGGCGATCGGGGACTTCGGGATCGCACACGATCTCAAGCTCAAGCGGCTGACCGACGACAAGCGACCGCAGAAGGTCGCGATCATCGGCGCCGGCCCCAGCGGCCTCTCCTGCGCCTATCAGCTGGCTCGTCGCGGGTACGGCGTGACGGTGTTCGAGGCCCTGGAAAAGCCCGGCGGCATGCTGCGGTGGGGCATCCCCGGATACCGTCTGCCGGAATCGGTGCTCGACGCCGAGATCCAGCGGATCCTCGATCTGGGCGTCGATCTCAAGTGCGGCGCGAAGATCGGGAAGGCGCCGAGCCTCGACGAGCTGAAGCGGTCGTACGACGCGGTCTACGTCGCGCTCGGCGCCCAGCAGGGCGTGCGCCTGGGCGTCGACGGCGAGGACGCCCCCAACGTGTTCTCGGGCGTCGACTTCCTCAGCCGCTTCCACCATGGAGAGCAGCTCAGCCTGGGGAAGGACGTGGTCGTCATCATCGTCGGGGGCGGGGACACGGCGATCGACGCGGCGCGGATCTGCAAGCGGCTCGGCGCGAACGTGACGATCCTGTACCGCCGCACGCTCGCCGAGATGCCGGCCATCAAGGAGGAGGTTGAGGAAGCGATCAAGGAGGGGATCAAGATCGAGTTCCTGGCCGCCCCGGTCGGCTTCCGGAAGGAAGGCGCTCTGGTCACGGCGATGCGCTGCATCCGCATGGAGCTGGGCGAGCCGGACTCCTCCGGCCGCCGGCGTCCCGTCCCGATCCAGGGCTCCGAGTTCGAGATCCCCGCCAGCGCGGTGATTTCTGCCGTGAGCCAGGCCCCCGATTTCAGCGGCTTCGAGATGCTCATCGAGGGCAAGGACTGGGTGCAGGTCGATGCGGAGGGGGCGACGAAGGTCGCCGGCATCTGGGCGGGGGGCGACGTGACCCAGCTCGACCTCGTCACGACCGCCGTCGGCCACGGCCGGCGCGCCGCCGAAGCGATCGAGCGCCGCTTCCTCGGCAAGCCGCTCGAAGAGGACAAGATGACGGTCATCCGGACCGACCGGATGCTGCTGGATCATTACGAGAAGCGGGAGCGGAACGAGCCGAGCGCGCTCGAGGTGGGCCAGCGCCTTCAGGCGGTGGACAAGGAAGTGAACCTGGGCCTCACGCCGGAGCAGGCGCTCGACGAGTCGCGGCGCTGCATGAGCTGCGGCTACTGCTTCGACTGCGAGAAATGCTGGATGTACTGCCAGGACCAGGCGATCGACAAGCCGATGCAGAAGGGCTTGCTGTACGGGTTCAAGCTGGGAAACTGCACGGGATGCAGCAAGTGCGCAGAGATCTGCCCGTGCGGCTTCATCGAAATGGCGTGAGCCCGTGCGCATTCCCCGGGTTCTCGTCGCGGGCACGCGGGGAGGCGGCGGCAAGACGCTGATCTCGCTGGGCCTCCTTACGGCCTGGCGTCGCCAGGGCCGTACGGTGGTGCCCTGCAAGAAGGGACCCGACTACATCGACGCGGCCTGGCTGTCGCTGGCGGCTGGCGTGCCGTGCCGCAACCTCGATCTGTTCCTCATGCCCCCCGAGACCGTCCGGCGGTCGTTCATCGCCGCGGCGGCACAGGCCGATGCGGCCGTCATCGAGGGCAACCGCGGCCTGTTCGACGGCGCGGACGCCGCGGGGACCGTCAGCACGGCCGAGCTGGCCAAGCTGCTGCAGACTCCGGTCATCCTGGTGGTCGACGTCACCAAGGCGACACGGACCGTGGCGGCGGTGGTGCTCGGCTGCCAGCAGCTCGACCCGCTGGTGCCGCTCCGCGGCGTGGTGCTGAATCAGACGGCCGGCCCGCGCCACGAGGCGGTCCTCAGGGAGGCAATCCGCCAGGTCTGCGGTCTGCCGGTCGTCGGCGCCGTACCCCGGATGCCGCGGCCGCTCCTGCCGGAGCGCCACCTGGGACTCGTGCCGCCGCAGGAGCACGACCAGTGGGCACACGCCCTCGCGCAGGTCGCCGATGTGGCGCAGCGCCATCTGGACCTGCCGGCGATCTGGCAGCTGGCCCAGGCGGCCCCGGCCCTCACGCCGCCGGACGCGCCGACGGCCGACGCTCCCCCCTCCGCGGAGGCGCGGGTCGGCGTGTTCCGGGACGCGGCGTTCCAGTTCTACTATCCGGAGAACCTCGAAGCGCTTGCCCGGCACGGCGCGACGCTGGTCGAGATCTCGCCGCTGCGCGACGCGGGGCTCCCCGAGGTGGACGCGCTGTACATCGGCGGGGGCTTTCCGGAGACGCTGGCCCCCAGGCTGGCGGACAACGCGCCGTTCCGCGCGTCGCTCCGCCGGTCGGCCGCCGCCGGCCTGCCGGTCTACGCCGAGTGCGGCGGCGCGGTGTTCCTCGGTGAGACGCTGCGGATGGACGAGCGGGAATACCCGATGACGGGCATTCTGCCCGTGGCGTTCGGATTCGGGGCGAAGCCGCAGGGGCACGGCTACGCCGTGCTCGAGACGGTGGAGCCCAATCCCTTCTTCTCCGTTGGCGACGCCATCCGCGGCCACGAGTTCCACTACACGTACATGCAGTCGGCGCCGCCGTCGGACGTGCGCTTCGCGTTCCGCGTGCGTCGCGGCCATGGGTTCGACGGCGAGCGAGACGGGCTGTGTCGCGGCAACGTGCTGGCGGCCTACACGCACGTGCACGCGCTGGGGACCGAGCGTTGGGCGCCCGCCGTCGTGCGGGCCGGCGCGCGCTTCCGGGCCACGGCGCCCCGCGGCGTCCCGGACTGAGGGAGCATCCGTGCCGATCATCACCATCTCGCGGGGGACGCTGAGCGGCGGCCGGGCGGTGGCGGAGTGCCTCGCCGAGACCCTCGGGTATCCGTGCGTCGGCCGCGAGATCCTGCAGGATGCGGCACGGGCCCTGGGCGCCTCTGAGGAGGCGGTGCGCAGCAAGCTGGAGACGCCGCCCGCCCGCTGGGCGCTGCGCACGCCCGAGCGCCAGCGGTATCTGGTCGGGGTCCAGGCGGCGTTGGCGGAGCACGTGGCGCGCGGCGACCTGGTCTACCATGGTCTGGCGGGCCAGTTCCTGCTGCGCGGCCTGCCCGGCGTTTTGCGCGTGCGCTTGATCGCGCCGCTCGAGATGCGGGTCCGGTCGCTGGTCGCCACGCATCACGCGACGAGTCAGCAGGCGGCCATGCGCTTCATCCGCCGGGTCGACCAGGACCGCAGGCGCTGGGTCAGGCTGATGTACAATGCGGACGTCACGTCTCCGTCGCTCTACGATCTGACGATCAACCTGCGCGAGATCGCGCTTGGCACCGCCTGCGCGATCATCGCGGCGCTGGCGCGGCAGCCGCAGTACGAAATCACCGAGGCGGTACGCACCGCGCACCAGACGTTCGCCGCCGAGTGTCGCGAGCGCCTCCGCGCGGCGACGGCCGGACAGCCATGAGACGGCGCGCGCGACCGCGGCGACCGACCCGGGTGGACCCCCGAGGGGACTAGCGCGTGGCGATCATCACGATCTGTCGGGGCACCCGGAGCGGCGGGAAGGCGCTGGCCGAATGTCTGGCGGACCGCCTGCAGTATCCGCTGCTGGGGCGGGAGGTGGCTCAGCAGGCGGCGGCGGAGCTCGGCGTCTCCGAAGAAAGCCTCGCCCAGAAGATGGAGCAGGCGCCGCGCCTGTGGGATCGCCATGCGGCAATCCGGCGCGTGTACGTCGTGGCCGTCCAGGCGGCGTTGGCCGAGCATCTCGGCGGCGGCAACCTGGTGTACCACGGCCTCGCCGGGCAGCTGCTGCTGCAGGGCCTGCCGGCTGTGTTGCGCGTGCGGCTGATCGCCCCGCTCGCGCTGCGGCTGCGCGTGCTGGTCGAGGCGGAGGGGATGGACCGGTTCGCGGCCGAGCAGTTCGTCCGGCGGGTCGACGCACAGCGGGCGCGGTGGGTCCGCATGATGTACGGCGAGGACATCGAGGACCCGGCGCTCTACGACATGGTCCTGAACCTCGAGATGATGTCCATCCCGGTCGCCTGCGAACTGCTCACGACTACGCTCACGCAGCCGGACTTCGCGATCACGGACCGCGTCGCGGCGCAGCTCACGGACTTCCGCCTGGCCTGTCGGGTCAAGCTCGCGCTCGTGAGCGCGCCGGAGACCCGCGGGTACGGCCTCGAGGTCGAAGCGCAGGACGGAGTGGTCGAGGTCTCGGGCGCGGCCCCGCTGCGAGCGACCGGCAAGACGGGCGACCGGATCAGCGAGATCGCCCGCTCGGTCCCCGGTGTGACGGCGGTGCGGCTGAAGCTCCAGTGGTTTGACCCGTATCCCTGAGCGCCGAGCGCGCGCGGGGCAAGGAGGCATGGCGGGTGGGCATTCGGGTGCGCGACGTGCTCCTTGGCTGCGCGTCGGCCGCGGCGATCCTGGCGGCCCTGCTGCTGCTGCGCCCCACGCTGCTGCTCGCGAGCGATCCGGCCACGACGCTCGCGCCGGACGGCCTGACGTCGTGGTGGATCTGGCCGCTCGTCTTGTTCGTGCTCACGTTCTTCATGGGGATCCTGGCCGCCCTCGGCGGCGTGGGCGGCGGGGTGCTGTTCGTGCCGATCGTCAGCGGCTTTCTCCCGTTTCACCTCGATTTCGTCCGCGGGTGCGGTCTGCTGGTGGCGCTGAGCGGCGCGCTCGCCGCGGGACCGGGCTTCCTGCGGATGAACCTGGCGAGTCTCCGTCTCGCCATGCCGCTGGCGCTGATCGCCTCGACCTGCGCCATCATCGGCGCCATGATCGGCCTTGCGCTGCCCACCGACGTCGTGCAGACGGCGCTGGGCGTCACGATCCTCGCGATCGTCGCCATCATGATGGCCGCGAGGAAGTCCGAGTTCCCACAGGTTCCGGTCGCCGACCGGCTGTCGTCGGCCCTGCAGATCTACGGCGTGTACCGCGAAGCCAGCATGGGGCAGACCATCAACTGGAAGATCCACCGCACGACAACCGGCCTGCTGCTGTTCATCGTCATCGGCGTGATGGCGGGCATGTTCGGCCTCGGCGCGGGCTGGGCAAACGTCCCGGTCCTGAACCTGGTGCTCGGCGCGCCCCTCAAGATCAGCGTGGCGACCAGCAAGTTCCTCCTGTCCATCACGGACACGTCCGCGGCGTGGATCTACCTCAACAAGGGATGCGTGATCCCCATGATGGTGGTTCCGTCGCTGATCGGCATCATGCTGGGATCGATCATCGGCGTCCGCATTCTGCGGGTCGCCAAGCCGGCGTTCATTCGCTGGGTCGTGATCGCGTTGCTGTTGTTCTCGGGGGCGAAGGCCGCGACCCAGGGACTGGGTCTGCCCTTCATCATCTAGTGGAGCGATCAGGGGGGGACGTCACGATGTCCGAAGACGTGAAGGCCCCGGTGGTCAAGGATGAGCAGCTGCTCTACGCCCGGATTCTCGAAACCGGCGTCTACATCGGATTGACCATCCTCGTCGTGACGTTCGCGCTGTACGTCTTCGGCGTCGTCGAGCCGGCCGTGCCGCTGGAGGATCTGCCGACCTACTGGAGCATGAACGTCCACGACTACCTGAGCACGATCAACGCCGAGCACTTGCACCGCGCGCACCTCGTGACCGGCTGGTCCTGGATCGCCGTGCTGAACAAGGGTGACTATCTGAATTTCTCGGGGATCGTGCTGCTGTCCGGTGTCACGGTCGCGTGCTACGTGGGGATCGTCCCCACGCTGCTCCGGAAACGGGACTTCGTCTACGCCGCGTTCGCCGTCGTGGAGAGCCTGATTCTCGCGCTCGCGGCGAGCGGCGTGTTGAATGTCGGGCACTGAAGCCGGACGATCCATGCCTACCGCGGGTCCGCTGCGGTTTCTCCCGATCGGGCTGCGCCTCCGGAGCGCCCGTTGCTTGGTCGTGGGGGGCGGTCCCGTTGGAACGCGCAAGGTCGAGACGCTGGTCCGGGCCGGGGCGCACGTTTCGGTCGTCGCGCCGCGCATTTCGGAGGAGCTCGCGGCACTCGTCGACACCGGGCGCGTGCGCTGGCTGCCGGAGCCGTTTCGCGTCGAGCACCTGGAGGGCGCATCGCTCGCCGTGGCCGCGACGGGAGACGAGGCCCTGAACGCCGCCGTCGTTCGCAGCGCGGCGGAACGAGGCATGCTCGCCTGCGATGCATCCTCGGCGGAACGCTCGCAGGTGATCTTCGGGGCGCTGCTGCAACGCGACGACCTGACCGTGGCCGTGTTCACCGACGGCAACGATCCGGCGCGCGCCCGACAAACACGAGACCAGATCGCGGACTTTCTCGCTCGCGACGCAAACAGGAAATGAGCACCATGCCTGCCTTCCTCACCCACCCATCGCCCGAGCCCGCCGGCCCGGCCCGCGCCGCCCTGCTGGTGCGGGTCGGCGCGGGAGCAACGTCCGTCGGGCCGCTCGCGCACCACGTCCGGGCGCTGGCGGC
The DNA here is from genome assembly GCA_963771275.1 of uncultured Gemmatimonadales bacterium. Lineage (GTDB taxonomy): Bacteria > Gemmatimonadota > Gemmatimonadetes > Gemmatimonadales > GWC2-71-9 > JAOTWJ01. The sequence goes on along the minus strand of CAVYSW010000003.1, from coordinate 1,363,432 downwards.
CGTGCTGCCCGCCGGCTGGCAGGTGCGCGGGGCATCGCTCCACGGCCAGCCGTCGATCGCGGACGCCCTGGAGGCCGTGATCGCGGACGGCGCGACGGAGCTGGTGGTCGTGCCGCTGTCCCCGCACTTCAGCGACCTCACCAACGGCGCGGTCGCGCGCGAGCTGTATCGGCTGCTTGCACACCGCGACGAGCCGATCAACGTCGGCATCCGCGCCAGCTGGCACGACGACGCGGGATACGTGAACGCGCAGGCGGCCGTGATCGCGAAGCACGCGGCGTCGCACGGGATGTGCTCCCAGACCGCGCATCTGCTCTTCTGGGCAGACGGCGGTTTCGAGTCGCCCCGGTGCGACGGCGATCCCTGGGTGCGGCAGCTGCAACGGACCGTCGCGCTCGTCTCCGGGCGACTCGGCTGGCCGGCCGAGCGGGTATCGCTGGCCTGGCGCGAGCCCGCCGCACCCGATGCGCTCGGCGCCGGCGCGGCCGCGCGGCTCGCCGAGCTCCGGCGCGCGGGCGTCCGCAGCGTGCTGCTGTGCCCGCTTACCGGGTTCGGCGATGGCCCCGGACCGCTTGCGCCCCCCGCCATCACGGGCCGCGATCTCGGCGAAGACCACGCGGTCCAGCTTGTGATCTGCCCGCGGCTCGACGACCAGGACCAGGTCGTCCCCGTCCTCCGGGATCTCGTGCTCCGCGGATCGCGTCCGTTGACCGCAGCGGCCTCGCCCCCGCCTCCGGCTCCGCTGCCCGGCGTCGAGGAGATCGGCGCCGGCGAGCGTTCGCTGATCATGATCGGCGCCTCGCTCGCGAACGGCATTCGCGCCACGCATGGCCCGCAGGTGCGCCACAGCACCGCGCCGGCGTTCGCCGGCGTGCGAAAGTCGCGCAAGGCACTGCACGCCCTGCTGCAGTGGGCTCGGGAGCAGGGTCTCGTTGCCGAAGCCCTGGTATGGGACACCTGCCAGCGCATCGAATTCTATGGGTGGGCCACCGAGGTCGACGACGTCGCGGCCCGCGAGTGCGTCGCGGCGCGGATCCGCCACCAACTGTACGGCTGCGAGCCGCAGGGCCTCGCGGTCAACGTACTCTTCGGTGACGCTGCGCGGCATCATCTGATGCGCACGGCGTGCGGGTTGAACAGCGCGCTCCCCGGGGACACCGACGTCGTGGCCCAGCTACAGACGGCGCTGCGGATCGCCAATTGCAGCGGCGTCGCCGGCGCCCGCGCGGCAGAGCTGGTCGGGCAGGCGGCCGCGCTCGCGGCGGAGGTCCGCGCCGAGACCCCGTGGGGACGGTTCAGCACCGGGTATTGCCTCGCGGCGCTGTCGCACCTGCGCGACCATGGTGCCGTCTTCGACGACCGTCACCACGTCGTCATCGGAGGCTCGACCACCTCACGATCGATCTTGGCTGCGTTGGCGGAGCGGTTCCATGTCCCGCACCGTCAGCTGACGCTGGTGTATCGGGACCACCACGGCCAGATGAAGCTGCTGCGTGCCGCGATCGGGCACGGCCGCCGGCTGCGCGTCCATGCCTACGCCGAGCCGGGCGTCGTCCAGGCGATCGGCGATGCCGATTTCGTGTTCTTCGGCATCGACCAGAATGACCCCGTCCTGGATCCCGCGCTGCTGCGCGGGCTGCGCGATTTTGCCGCGCGGCCGCTCACGATCGTCGACTTCAACTCGTTCGGCTCGTTGCGGGGCACCGCGCCCCCCGACGGCGTCACCATCTGGACGGCGGACGACCTGGAGCGGGCCGTGGCGGCGTACGCGGCGACGCTCTACGCCCACGACGCGTTCACCGCGGCCGTGGAGCACGCGGAGGAGTGGATCGAGCGCCGGCTGGCGCCTGCCGGTGCACTCACGTAAATCACGGGTGGGGGCTGCGGAGATGCTGGCTCGAGCATGAGCACGTCAGACGATCGCGAAGCGGCGTTCATTGCCGCCATCACGGCCAGCGCCACACACGAGATGCGCAACGTGCTGGCGATCGTGAAGGAGTCCGCGGGACTGATCGAGGACCTCGTGCGCGCCGTGGAGCGGCGCGGCGCCCCCGACCCGAGCAGGCTGCTGCGCTGCGTCGACCGGATCGGCACCCAGGTCGCGCGCGGCGCCGACATCGTCTCGAGCCTGAACCGCTTCGCCCACGCCCTGGAGCATGCAGCGGCGGTGCTCCAGCTGGACCAGGAGGTGCGCCAGGCGGCGTTCCTGAGCCAGCGCTTCGCGCGGCAGCGGGGGCACGCGTTGGAGGTGCGACCGGGCGATCCGGATCTCGCGGTTCGAAGCAACGCCCTGCGACTGCAGATGGCGCTTTTCGCAGCGGTGGAGTGCTGCATGGAGCGGCTTTCCGCCCCGGGGACGGTGACCCTGTGCGCCGCGCGGCACGACGGACGCGCCTCCGTCGAGTGTGCCGCGGAGCTGACGGGCGGTGACACGGGATCCGCCCCGACGGACACCGCCGGCTGGAGCCGGCTCGCGGAGCTCGTGGACGGTCTCGGTGGCTCGCTCGACGTGGCCGGTGGGGGATGTCGCTTCCGGCTTCTCTTCCCGGCGGCGACCGCGGCCTGATGGCCCGCTAGGGAGGGCCCGATGAGCAAGATCAAGGTGCTACTCGTCGACGACGAGGAAGACTACGTGCGAACGATGGCCGCGCGGATGGAGATGCGCGACGTCGATAGCCGCGTCGCGTTGAGCGGCGAGCAAGCCCTGCGCATGGTCGAGGACGAGGCGCCCGACGTGATGGTGCTCGACCTGCGCATGCCGGGCATCGATGGCATGGCGGTGCTGGAGCGGGTCAAGCAGGAGCACCCCAACGTCCAGGTCGTGATCCTCACCGGGCACGGCTCCGCCACGGAGGAGACTCAGGCGCGTCGGCTGGGCGCTTTCGAATACCTCCAGAAGCCGGCCGACACGCACCACCTGCTGCACACGATCCGGGCGGCCTGGCGAAAGGGCCTCAACGTCCTCAAGGACTCCCGCGACGAATTCTCCCGCAGCATGGGTGCTGCCGCCATGGCCGAGGCGGACGTGCCCGAGATGGCCAAGGGGATGTTGGAGGAGCCCCTGCCGCGGCGGGCTGCCGCGGAGCCCGAGCGGGCGCCCGAGCGCTTCCCCTCCCACCCCGAGGCCCTCAAGGTCCTGTTCGTCGACGACGAGGAGGATTTCGTGCGGACCATGGCCGAGCGGATGGAGATGCGCGATCTCGGCGGCGAGGTGGCGTTGAGCGGGCAGCAGGCGCTCGACATGCTCCGGACCGAGATTCCCGACGTGATCGTGCTCGATCTCAAGATGCCGGGGATCGGCGGGATGGAAGTGCTGCGGCGGGTGAAGGCGATGCACCCCCTGGTCCAGGTCATCATCATGACGGGACACGGCTCCGACGAAGACGAAGAGGAGGCCCGCCGCCTGGGCGCGTTCGACTACCTGCGCAAGCCCGTCGATCTCACCCACCTCGTGGACACGGTACGTCGGGCGGGGTGCATCCGCCGCGACGGCGAGTAACGCCCGGCCGTGCAGCCACCACCTTCGATGCGCGCACCGCGGACGGGAGCATGACGGACGACGCCACGCAGGACTTCCGTCCGGAGGAGCGGCACCTGCTGTCCGGGGGGCGGTACCGCCGCATGCTGCTCGGCGCGGTGCTCTCCGTGTCCGCCGTCGCCGTCCTGCCCCTCCTCATCATGGCGAGCATCAACTACCATCAGTACGAAGACGCGTTCCACACCGAGCTGACCCGGCCCATGGTGCGGTTCGCCACCGCCGGCAAGCAATCGCTCGAGTCGTTCCTCTCCGAGCGCCTGTCGGCGCTCGCCATGATCGCCCGGGAAACGCCGTTCGACAAACTGCTGCAGTCGAGGCAGCTCGACTCGCTGCTCGCCAATGTGAAGTTCACGTTCGGCGGCATCGTCGATCTGGGGGTGATCGACGAGGACGGCCTGCAGATCGCCTACGCCGGTCCGTACGACCTTAGGGGGCGGAACTACGCGGACCACGCGTGGTTCCGTGAGGTCCGCGCGCAGGGCTCCTATGTCAGCGACGTATTCCTCGGCTATCGGAACCTTCCGCACATCGTGATCGCGATCCAGCAGGTGCGGGATGACGGCCACCAGTTCGTGCTGCGCGCGACGATCGACACCGACGTGTTCCACTTTCTCGTCCGGTCCCGTACGTCGCGCCGCCCGGAGCAGGGAACGGTCTGCCGGCGGTGCCACTCGGTGGGCGTGGAACCCTTCAGCGATGTGTTCATCATCAACCGGGACGGTACGCTCCAGACACCGTCGCAGCACTACGGGGACGTCCTCGACCGGGCTCCCCTCCCGCCACTGCCCCGCAGCCCGCAGCCGGAGCTCGTCGATCTCACGGACGAGCGCGGCGAGCCGCTGATCGTCGCGTACGCCGGCATCGACCGCTCGCCCTTCACATTGGTGCTGCTCACGCCGCGGGTGGAGCTGCACGCCGGGTGGCGCACCCTCCGGCGCGACGTGCTGCTGTTCCCGGCGATCGGCAGCATCGTCATTCTCGCCGTGGTCATCACCGGCACGGTGTACATGGTGAACCGCGTCCGCGACGCGGATCGCAAGCGGGCCGCGATCTACCACAAGGTGGAGTACACCAACAAGCTCGCGGCTATCGGCCGGCTGGGCGCTGGGGTGGCCCATGAGATCAACAACCCCCTTGCCATCATCACGCAGAACGCCGGGCTGCTGCGCGACCTCCTGGAGCAATCGGGCGAGCTCCCGCCCCGTCAGAAGCTCATCACGCTGGTGGGAGCGATCACCAAGGCGGCCGACCGCTGCGGCGGCATCACGCACCGCCTGCTGGGGTTCGCCAAGCACATGGACGTGCAGAGCGAGAGCATCAATCTCGACCTGTTGCTCAGGGAGGTTCTGAGCTTCCTGGAGAAGGAAGCGAGCTTCCGCAACGTGACGATCGAGTTCGACTACCCCGCGGATCCGCCGACGATCGTCAGCGACCGGGGTCAGCTGCAACAGGTGTTCCTCAACATCCTCAACAACGCCTTCGCCGCCGTCAGTGACGGCGGACGCATCGAGATCGGCGTTCAGCCGGCCGGACCGGACGCGGTGGCCGTGAGCGTCGCGGACGACGGGGTGGGGATCCCCGAGTCGCACCTGGCCCGCATCTTCGATCCGTTCTTCACGACCAAGAAGGGGGCGGGAACGGGCCTGGGGCTCTCCATCACCTACGGCATCGTGCAGAAGCTGGGCGGCCACATCGACGTCAAGAGCAAGGTCGGCGAGGGAACCTGCTTCACCGTGACCCTTCCGATCAATCAGGCGCCACGGTAGAGACCGCCATGGCCCCCCTTCGCGTGCTGATCGTGGACGACGAGGAGGACCTGGTCACCGCGCTCGTGGAACGACTCAACCTCCGCGGGTTCGAGGCGCACGGCGTGACCACCGGCGCGGCGGCCCTGGCGCACCTCACCGCCGCGCCGTGCGACGTGGTGGTGCTCGACGTCAAGATGCCGGCCCTGGGAGGCCTCGAGGTCTTCCGGCGCATCAAGGAACAGTGGCCGACGGTGGCGGTGGTCCTGCTGACGGGACTCGGTTCCGGGCAGGACGCCGAGCGGGGCATGCAGCTCGGCGCGTTCGACTATCTCATGAAGCCTGTGAAGATCGACCACCTGGCGCGGGTGGTGCAGGCCGCGGCGGCGCGCGGGCAGGCTCAATCACCGGCCGGAGACCAGCCGTGACCCGGCAGGTCCGGGAGCGGATCCGATGACCGCATCCACCGAGTGCACCGTTCTGCTCGTCGATGACGAGCCCGAGTTCGTGGCCGTGCTGGCGGAGCGACTCGAGGCGCGCGGGCTCACCGTCGCCACCGCCGCGCGCGGCGAGGAAGCGCTGGTGAAGGCCCGCGCGAGAACCTTCGATGCCATCCTGCTGGACATGGCGATGCCGGGCATGGACGGCGTCGAGACGCTGCAGGGGTTGCTGGCCATCAACCCCGATCTCCAGGTGATCCTTCTGACCGGCCGGGCCACGCTGGCACAGGCCGTGGCGGCCATGAAGCTCGGGGCCCTCGACCTGCTCGAGAAGCCCGCCTCCATCGACACGCTGGTGCAGAAGATCGACGACGCGGCCCGGAAGCACTGGTCGCTCAGGGACCAGCGCGTCGCGCAGAAGATGTCGGACATCCTGCACAAGAAGGGCTGGTGACGGCCGTGGCCCTCGTGACGCGGGTCAGGGAGATCATGATCCCGGTAGGGCAGTACCCCTCCGTGCGCGACAACGCCACGCTCCGCGAGGCGATCGCCGTCATGGAGCACGCGCAGCTCGAAACGGGGGGACGCCAGTCCCTGCCCCGCGCGCTGCTGGTGTTCGACGCGATTCACGTCGCGGTGGGCTACGTCCGCCGCCGCGACCTCATGCTGGGCCTGGAGCCCGCGTTCCTGGTCAGGCAGCCGCTCGAGCACCCCCGGAGACTGTTCGACGTGGGTGTCGACCCGAACCTGTCGGAGCTTTCGTACGATCGGATGATGAAGGGCATTCGCGAGCGCGCGGGCCGACCCGTGAGCGACGTGATGCGTCCGATCGAGGCGATCCTCGACGCCGACGACCACGTCATGAAGGCGGTGAGCGAGATGGTCTCGCTCGATCTGTCCCTGATACCCGTGGTGCGGAATGGTCAACTGGTGGGCGTGGTGCGCTCGGTCGACGTGTTTCACGAGCTCATCCGGCTGCTGCAATAGGCGGAGCACGCCGACCCCGAGGTCTTTCCTCAATGACCAATGAAACGATAGAGACCACTGCGGCTGGACCCAATCCCGCGCCTCGTGCGGTTGGCGTCGCGACGGTGGAGGTCGCGCACACCAAGAGCGCCCGGGACGCGGCCGGGTTCGACTGGCAGCGAACGGCGTTCATTTTGCTTGGATTGGCACTCTTCCTCGGGATATACTACGCGCCCACGCTGCACCCGGCGATCGATCCCCAGGGGAAGGCGTTTCCACTCACCCGAGAGGGCAAGGGGGCGCTCGCCGTCTTCCTGCTCGCCGCGACGTGGTGGGTGTTCGAGGTGATCCCGATCGGCGTCACCAGCATCACCATCGGTGTCCTCCAGGCCCTGTTCCTCATTCGCCCCGTCCGCGTGGCGTTCACGGACTTCATGGACCCGTCCGTGTGGTTCATCGTGGGTTCGTTGTTGTTCGGCATGGTATTCACCAAGACCGGGCTCACCCGGCGGATGGCCTACAAGATGCTGTCGCTGGTGGGCGAGCGGACCAGCATGATCTACCTCGGCTGCTTCGTCATGACGGCGGCCCTGACGCTCATCATGGCGCACACGGCCGTGGCCGCGACGGTGTTCCCGCTCTTCCTCGCCATCTACGCGCTGTACACCGAGGACAGCGCGCCGACCCGGTTCGGCAAGGGCCTGTTCATCGGGATGGCCTTCGTCGCCGGCGCGGGCAGCATCATCACGCTGCTCGGCTCCGCGCGGGCCGCCGTGGCCATCGGGTTCTTCCGCGACATGACGGGCCGCACGGTGTCGTTCTTCGAGCTGACGTACTACATGTTCCCGGTCGGGGCCATCATGACGCTGGTGGTCTGGGCGTTTTTCATGCTGTACTATCCGCCAGAACGGAAGACGATTCCGGGACTGCGCGAGCGCGTCAAGCGCCTCCATGCCGGCTTGGGTCCCATGAGCCGGAACGAGACGCTTGCCTTGACCATCGTCCTGTCGACGATCGCGATCCTGAGCGTACGCACGCTGATCCCCGCCTTCGAGCCACTCGACAAGAGTGCCGTCATCCTCCTGGCCGGCATTCTGTTCTTCGTCCTCCGGATCGTGCGCGTGGAGGACCTCGAGGAGGCCTCGTGGAACATCGTCCTGCTCTTCGGCGGCGCGATGAGCCTGGGCTTCTGCCTGTGGCAGACGGGCGCGGCCAGCTGGCTCGCGGTGACCTGGCTCGGGCTGTTCCACCAAGCCCCATGGATGATGTTCGTGATGGGCATGGCCGTGTTCGTGCTCGGGATGACGAACCTGATCATGAACGTCGCGGCGATCGCCATCACCTTGCCGGTCGCTCTGGTCATCGCCGGGTACGTCGGCGTGACACCCGAAGTGATCTTCTTCGCCTGCCTCGTCACCGCGGGGATGCCGTTCCTGCTGCTGGTGGGCGCCGCGCCCAACGCCATCGCCTACACGAGCAATCAGTTCACCGCCCGGGAGTTCTTCCGGGCCGGCCTTCCCGTGAGCCTCATCCTGATCGCCGTGCTCGCGCTGTTCGTGCGCTGGATCTGGCCGGCCATGGGGATGCCCGTCCTGCTGCGGTAACACGCCGTGCGATTCCTGTCCCCATGCGGAACGCCCACGGGGCCGCGCGCGTTCCGAATGGGTATCTCGTGCCGGGCATCCGGCGCCGAACGGGGGTGCGGTGACCGCCGCACCGCGGAGAGCGCAGAGGACGCGAGAGTGGGTGACCGCGGTCGCTGGTCTCTGCGCGCTCCGCGTGCTCTGCGGTTCATGCTGATCGATAAGCCACCGCGCTCGTGACCCAACCGACCAAGGACGCCCTGCGGGACCTGCTGAAACAGAGACGCCTGGAGCGGGTCGCGGAGATCGGCGGCCGCACGAAGCGGGTCCTGGGCACTTTGGTATCCCTGACGTTCGACCCGGACCCCGAGATCGGTTGGCGCGCCGTCGAGGCCTTGGGTCGCAGCGCCGCCCGCATCGCCGAGCGTCATCCCGACCACGTCCGCGAGCAGCTGCGCCGGCTGTACTGGCTGCTGAGCGAGGAGTCGGGCGGCATCTGCTGGCGCTCGCCCGAAGCGATGGCGGAAATCGTCCGGTGGTGCCCGACGCTCTGCGCCGACTACGTCCCAATCGTCGCCTCGCTCCTTGTGAACCTGGAACCGGAAGACCTCGAGCATTTCCGCCCGGGCGCCTTGTGGGCGCTGGGACGACTCGGCGCCCTCGCCCGCGATCACGTCGCGCCGCTCCTCGGGGCGATCACGGCGGCCCTCGACGACCGCGATCCTCAGGTCCGCGGCATGGCGGTCTGGGCGCTGATGCAGGTGGGACAGCCGGCGCCGCTCGCCACCCGGCCGGACCTCCTCGCCGACGAGGGACCGGTCGATCTCTACGAGGGCGGCTCGCTCCGCCGCACGCGTGTGCGGGACCTGACGCGGCGCGCCCTGGCCGGAACCCCCGGCGAGGACTGAGCCCGCGAATCAACGAGCCGTGAGGATCGCCTCCACGAGCGCCGCCGTCGTGTGGGGGGACGCCTCGACGGCGGGCGCATGCCCCAGCTCCCGCAGCGTCGCCGACGTCAACGGTCCGATGCTCGCGAACCGTGCCCGCCCCAGCGCCGATCCGTAGAGCCGCACGAGCGCGCGGGCCGTCGCGGAGCTGGTGATGGTAATCCAGTCGACGTCACCGGATGCGAGCGCCGCCACCACGCCGGCGGCGGGCTGCTCCACATCCACGCTGCCATAGACCACGACCTGGTCGACGTCGGCGCCCGCCCGCTCGAGGGCCGTCCCCAGCACCGTCCTCCCGCGGCTCGCGCGGGCCACGAGGAAGCGCCGGCCCCGTGCGTCGCCGACGAGCGCCCCGGCGAGCGACTCCGCGACGAACTCGTCGGGCACGAGATCGGCGCGCAGGTGATAGCGGGCCAGCCGCTCCGCCGTCCCGGAGCCGATGGCGGCCAGTTTCGCGCGCGCCAGGCGGCGGAGGTCCCCGCCACGGGAGAGCAGCCGTCGGAGCAGGTAGTCGACACCGTTGCCGCTGGAGAATACCACCCAGTCGTAGCGCTCGAGCCGATCCAGTGCCGCGTCCACGGGCGCCCAATCCGGCGGGTCCGTGATCCGGATCGCCGGCTGGGTGATGACGTCGGCCCCGAGGTCCGCCAGCCGGCGCCGGAGCTGCTCGGAGGTGCCCGGTGAGCCGCTCGCCAGCACCCGCGTCCCGAACAGCGGTCGGGACGCGAACCAGGGATGCTCGGGGGCACGGGCGACGACGGCGCCGACGACGAATAGCGCCGGTGGACGGAGCTGCTCTCGCTCGACCACGTCGGCCACCGTTCCGAGCGTGCAACGGAAGGTGCGCTGCTGCGGCAGGGTGCACCACCGGACGATCGCGACGGGCGTGGCGGCCGGCTTGCCCTGCTCGAGCAGGGCGTCGCGCCATTCCGCGACCCGCGCCACACCCATGTAGAAGACGAGCGTCCCCGGAAACCGGGCGAGGGCGCCGTAGTCGAGCCGCGAGACGACCTTGTCGCGCCGCTCCCGGCCCGCCACCAGCGCCACCGCCGACGCATCGTCCTGATGGGTGATCGGGATCTCGCAGTACGCGGCGACCGCGAGGCCCGCGGTGATTCCGGGAACGATCTCGAACGGCACGCCGGCTTCCCGCAGCGCCGTCGTCTCGTCGGCCCCGCGACCGAACACCGAGGGGTCGCCCCCCTTGAGACGCACGACGGTCTTGCCCCTGCTGGCGTGTTCGACCATGAGCGCGCTGATCTCGTCGGGCGTGCGTGCCCGGCCGGCATCGGGGTCGCCCAGCGAGACCAGCTCCGCGGATGCGGCCGCATGCTCGACCACCGCGGGGTTCGCCAGATAGTCGTACAGCACCACATCGGCCCGCGCCAAGCACTCGACGCCACGGAGCGTGATCAGCCCCGGATCGCCCGGGCCGGCGCCGACCAGATAGACCATCCCGGCCACCTATTCCTCCGTCGTCAGCGCGATCCGGCGCAGCAACTCGCGAAACGGAGGCATCTGGCCGACCGGCTCGAGCAGCTCGATCTCCAGCGCGTCGAGCGCCCCCCGGACCTGGTCCACCAGCGGAACGACGTCGCGCTCGACGTGCCCCTCGACGGCGAGGAACAACGGCAGGACGCGAATCCTCCCGACCCCCATGCGGACGGCGTCGGCCGCCACATCCATCAGCGTCGGCGGCGTGCAGTCCATGTAGGCCAGGCCGATCTTGTCCCTGCCGAGATCGTCCTGCAACGCCGCGGTGACCCGCTCGACCGATGCGCGCCACCGCGGGTCCCGGCTGCCGTGCGCGATGAGAATCAGCATCGCCGACAAGATACCACCGCCGTTCCGCACCCGTCGATGCAGCGGCGGTCGCGACCATGGCGCCCGCGGACATCGTATCGTGTGGAGCGATCGTGCGACACGACGCTCCCCATGTCCGAGCCCCGCTGTCGGCAATCCACGGCTCGGCGCTCCCGAGTCGGTGCCGATGCGGTATTCTGTACGGGAGGCACCGCGCCCGTTGCACGGACGACGCTCTCGAGCCGGCGTTCGGGAAAGGATGACACGCCATGAGCACTGGTGAGCGGTTCGCGGCACTCTGGAAGACGGAGGACTGGTGGGCGGTCTGGCTGGGATTGGGCATCATCGCGAGCGCGATCGCCTTCTTCCTTGGCGGCGGCACCCTGGCACCGCTGGCCGTGAGCCCGCCGAGGGAGTGGACGGTGTTCTCCCGGGTCATGACCCACTTCGCCATCGGGTGGCCCTGGTACGTCCTGCTCTATCTGGTCTTCGGCACCGTTTTCGCGATCAGCACGGCGATCATGGGGCACAGGCTCACGCACTACGTGGCCGGCTTCACGCTGATCTACCTGGCATCGGCGCTGATACTGGTGATCAGTCAGAGCCAGTTCTTTCACTATTACAGCCTCGAGGCGCCGCTGGTGGCGCTCATTCTGGGGTTGCTCGTCGGCAACGGCGCGAAACTGCCGGCCTGGTTGGATAGCTCGCTCCGGACAGAGTACTACATCAAGACGGGGATCGTGCTGCTCGGCGCCACGCTGCCGTTGACGCTGATCGTCTCGGCGGGACGGATCGCGTTCCTCCAGGCCACGATCGTGTCGCTGTGCACCTGGCTCGTGATGTTCTTCGTGGCCACGCGCGTCTTCAAGCTGGACAAGCGGTTTGCCGCGGTGCTCGGCGCGGGGGGCGCCGTGTGCGGGGTGTCGGCGTCGATCGCGGTCGGCGGCGCCGTCAAGGCGGACAAGGAGCACGTCGCCGTGAGCATCTCGATCGTGTCGCTGTGGGCCCTGGTGATGATCTTCTTCCTGCCCCTGGCCAGCCGGGCGCTGGGCCTGCATCCAGCGGTCGCCGGCGCGTGGATCGGCACGAGCGAGTTCGCCGACGCCGCGGGCTATGCCGCCGCCCAGACGATCGCGTCGCACGCCGGCAGCGACGCCGCGATTCAGACCTTCACGCTGATGAAGGTGATCGGCCGCGATATCTGGATCGGGATCTGGGCGTTCGTGCTCTCGATCGTCGCGGTCACCCTGTGGGAGCGCGGCGCGACGACCGGCCGCGCGGCGCTGGGACCGGGTGTCATCTGGACGCGGTTTCCCAAGTTCGTGATCGGGTTCTTCCTCGCCTCGGTCATCATGAGCATCGTGGTGGCCACGGCGTCCGCCGATCACGCGGGGACGTTGCAGGCCCAGCTCATCACACCCATCAAGACGCTCCGCACCTGGACGTTCGTCTTCACGTTCCTCTGCATCGGCCTCACGACCCGATTCCGGGATCTCGCCAAGTTCGGCATGCCGCCGTTCTGGGCGTTCACGATCGGCGTGGCCATCAACGTCCCGCTCGGCTACTTCCTGTCGACCGTCGTGTTCAGGGATTTCTGGATGGCCGTGCCATAGGGTCGCGGCAGAGGAGGCAGCAAGGGGGAGGAGGAGCACCATGCCCGTCGTGTTGATCTCCCGCGGCACCATGTCCGGCGTCACACTCCTCGTCGAGCAGCTGCGGGAGCGTACCGGGGCCCGCTGCGTGTCTCGCGAGGACCTCGTAGCCCTCGTGAATCAGCACGGTGCGCTGGCCCAGCGGATCGTGGAGCAGCTCAGCGACGCCGCCCGGGCCTATGAGGCGTTCTGCGAGCTGCGGCGGCCCTACCTCATCCTGATGCGGGCGGCGCTGCTCGAGTACGCCCGGCGCGACAACCTCGTGTATCACGGCTTCTCGGGTCACCTGCTCCTCCCTCCGATTCCCCACTTCATGGCGATTCGCCTCAACGCGCCGCGGGAGGTGCGTACGACGATGACGATGCAGCGCCTGCACTGCGACGAGGAGGCAGCGAACAGCTACATCGACCGCGATGATGAACAGCGTGTTCCCTGGGCGCCGAAGAGACGCTGGAGGAGGAGCTCGCCGACCTTGCGCGGCGACGGACCGCGGGGACGTCGAGCCTGGTCCAGTTCGCGTCGACGGCGAACACGTACTCCCAGCAGCAGACCGACATGGCGGCGGAGCGGACCGCGCTGACCCGCGAACAGACGCGGCTCTCGACCAGGAGCACCGAGCTGGCCAGCATCCGAACGGATTTCGGTCGCGAGCGAACGTCTCTCGCCGGGCAGCGGACCGACCTCGCCGTGCGTCGCACCGGCATGGCCCGCGAGCGGACCGGCATGTCCACACAGCGAACGGAGCTGGCGCGTGAGCGGAACACGCTCGCGGCAGGCCGGAACCAGTTCGCCGAGCGGCGGACCGGTCTGTCGACCCTGCGCACCGAGCTCGCGTGGGGCCGCACGTACCTCGCGCTGATCCGCACCGGCCTGGCGTTCCTGGTGTTGGGAGTCTCGCTGTTCCGGTACTTCGGCCTGTCGTGGTGGAGCCTGTTCGATGGTATGCTGGCGCTGGGCAGCGTCGTGATCGTCCTGTGGGGTGGCCGCGGCTATCATCGGGCTACGGTCCGGATTCGCAGGCTGACCGAGGCACTGACCCCCCGGCCAGCCTGACGCAGACACGCCCCGCTCGGCAGCGCCGGGCGGGGCGTTCGCGGACGACCGTGCTCCTGCGCCCGCTAGTGCATTTCCCACTCGATGAAGCCGGGCTTCACGTCCGTCATGCAGTTCACGATCAGCTCGACCAGCCCGTCGTACATGATCGAGTGCTTTTCCCACAGGTCGTAGTAGTTGAACAGATCCCGCAGCTGGCCCTTGCAGTTCGAGCAGGGCGCGCACACGTACTTGTGGATCGACGGGTCGAGCTCATCCTTGAACGCGTTGAGGATCTGCTCCAGCTTCTTCCGCCCGGCTATTTGCGCCCGCCAGTCGCCGAAGTTGTGCCCCGACATGATGGCGAAGCCGCTGCCGCCGCCGCAGCAGTAGTTCTCCACCCCGTGCGGCGTCATCTCGCGGAACCGGGGCGCGATGTGCCGCAGCACCCGGCGCTGCGGCTCGACGATCCCCATCAACCGCACCAGGTTGCACGGATCGTGCAGCGTGACGGGGAAATCGTTGCGCGACGGATCCACCTTGATCCGTCCGGAGGAGACCAGGTTCTCCAACGTCACCATGCAGCTCTCGCGCGGGATGTTCAGCTCACCCGTGAGCACCCGGTCCGCGATCACGGTGAGCGCCTTGTGGGCGTGGCCGCACTCACCCAGCACGATCTTCTTGACGCCGAGCTGCTTGGCGATCTGCGCGTGCTTGACCGCGACGCGGGCCAGTTGGAAATCGTCGTACCACACCCCGTAGTTGATGCTGTCGTAGCCCGCGATCTCGCTCGACATGGTCCAGTTGAGACCGGCCGACTCGAAGATCACGGCGAACGCCCCGGGGTTCATCGGCCAGGACATGATCTCGCCGGCGTTGTGGATCAGCAGGATGTCGGCACCCGCCTTGTCCCACGGCGTCGCGATCGTCAGGCCCGTCTTCTCCGAGACGTCGTCATCGATGAACGCGACGTTGTCCCTGACGACGGCCTGGTTCATGCCCGTCGACGAGCCGACCCGGAGCTGCAGCATCGAGCCATTGTCGTGGATCTCGCGCGGCGCGATGCCCATTTCCTGGCTGAAGATCTTGCGGATCTCGTGCGCGATCAGCGCGTTGTCCACGCCGATCGGGCAGGTCTGGGCGCAGCGCCGGCAGAGGTTGCAGCGGTAGGCTAGCTCCCCGAGGCGGGCAACCGTGGTCCAGTTGAGCTCGATGTCGCCGTTCCGCCAGGCGCCCAGCATCCCATGCCCGTTGGACTTCACGTACTTCTTGTAGAGCCGGCGGAACACCTCGGACCGGTAGGCCGGCCGGTAGACGGGGTTGCGGCCGCTGGCCTCGTAGATGTGGCACGCGTCGGAGCACGTGTGACAGGTCGCGCAATGGTCCATCGAGAGCAGCAGCGGCTGCAGGAAGGTCCAGTTGTTCTCCTTCGTGAACAGCTTCTGCAGGCCGGCGAGGAACTTCGCGACCAGCGCGTCCTCCTCCGCCTTGCTCTTGGGCTTGGGCAGGCTCAGGGCGATCGTGTCGTCGAGCGACGCCTCGTACCGCTCCCTGGCCTTCTCGCTCAGCGGAGCGAACGCGGGCGTGGAGTCCGGCGTGTCGAATGGCGCCGGCAGCGGCTTGAAGTCCTCCTTGCGCAGCTCGGTGAGCTTCGGCGACGGCCGGGAGATGTCCTCGACGGCAACGCGCTTGTGCGTCATGGCTGCTTCTCCTCGACACTCGACGTGGCCACATCGAGCCAGGTCTTGTGCCCATCGCCGCGAATGTGGGGCGCAGCCCAGCTCACGGGGTAGTGGAGCGCCGCCGTCACCTGACGCTCGATCTTGCTACCCCGGAGGTTGGGCTCGTCGCTCCACCGGATGTCGTGGTACATGAACCACTTGGTGAAGAAGTGGGCCATGTGGGTCAGCGGGATGTAGGCCAGCAGCAGGCTGCCGAGCACCACCTCCACGGCGCTCAACCCGGTCAGCGACGCCCCCGCGCCCCGCGCGGCGACGTCGAACGTCACCAGCCGCGCGAAGTAGCTCCTCAGGGCCGCGAACTGCGGGTCCCCCACGGCGTGGGCAACGAGGGCGACGCCGAGCGCCGCAACGAAGAAGGCCAGGTTGAAGTAGTCCGCCTTCTTGGTGTACTCCCGGTAGTCGGGCTCGACGCTCCGCCTGATCAGCAGCGCCAGCGCGCCGATCAACGCCAGTCCCAGCCCCGCATAGCCCACGATGGGTGTGAGCCCATAGAGCATCCGCCCCCACCAGCCATCACCAAGCGCCACGCCCCCCCCGGCGGCGAGCGTAATGCCGCCCGCCAGCAGCAGTGCGATCAGCCCCGCGAGCAGATACAGGCCGAAATGAAATGGGAACGAACGGAGCCACTGCCTGCGGTTGTGCTCCCAGACACCGGCCAGCAGCACGATCTCCGCCAGCATCACGCGCAGCTCTCCGAGGAGTGACGACCGGCGCGGCTTCGTCCACCAGTCCAGCTCTTCGAGGTAGGAGCCCCCGTAGCGGGCGCGGCCCTTCTCGTGGGCCACGGGATACAGCTCCCATCGCAGGTGCAGCGGGAGGCGGGCGATGCGCACGGCCCGGACGACGATCGCCGCGACGAACACCGCCACCGAGGCGTATGACAGAACGAGTAGCATCGCTTCCACCATTCACGACCTTCCCTTGCCGTCGATGAGCCCCCTGGCGGCCGCCGTCGCCCCGGATGCGTCCGGCTGCCGGTACACCAGGCTCTTGGTCTGTTCGGTGCACAGCGACCCGAAACAGTACACCAGGCACTGCCGGCAGGAGTTTCCCAGGGAGGCACACTTGTGTCCCTTGATCGTCCAGCAGGGCTGCGTGGTGTTCCGGTAGGCCGGGCACTGCTCCTGAATCTCCGCGCTGCACGGCAGCAGCTCCCAACATGGCAGCAGCGCCTGCATCCTGCGGATGCCCGCGATATTGAGCCCGAGGTCCCGGATCATGTGCCGGATGTTGCGCACCCGGACGATGTCTTCGTTGGAGAACAGGCGACGTCCGGATTCGGTCCGGTGGGCGATGATGAGGCCTTCGTTCTCGTACTTCCGCACGGACGAGACGGACAGGCCAACCTGCGCCGCCAGGACGCCGATCGAGATCAGCGGATCTTCGGTTTGATGAAGCAACCCGGCATTGGGCATGCTCGGCTCCTCGTCACGACCCGGACCTGGCCGATTGCCCCTTCCTTACGAAATCTACAGGGCGCGGTATAGGAGACCTGCACCTCCCAATGAAGGATCCTAAACCGAGTTGTTTAGTCGTGTACCCTAGCCTCGGCGCCCGACCGGCCGTATCGTTCGGCTGCGGTGACCAGACCCAGCCAACGGCCCACCACCACATCCCCAGTCCCCCCGCCGCCCCCCAGGGCGACGGGGCGTTTTCGGCGCTCGCCCATCGCCAGTCCGCCCTGCTCCGGCTCAGCACCGGCATCGCGGCCGCCCCGGGCGAGGGGGCGATCTGCCGTGCCGTCGTCGAGGGTCTGCGGGATCCCGCCCTGGGCTACGACTTCGTCGGCGTGTTCCTGGTGGACGGGGCGACCGGCGACCGGGTGATGCGCGCCGGCGTGGGATGGACCGACATCCCGCCCGACCTGCGGCTTCCGCACGGCCAGGGGCTGAGCGCCCGTCCGCTGGCCGACGGGAAGCTGCACTATACGGCCGACGTCACGCGGGAGCCGGGGTACATCCCGGGGCTCAGCTCCGGCTCCGAGGTGGACGTGCCGTTGGTGATCGACGACGAGCCGGGCGGCGTGCTGGTGGTGGAGAGCGAGCGCCCCAACGCCTTCGCCCCCGAGGATCTCGAGATCCTCACGGCGGCCGCCAACCAGGCCAGCATCGCGCTGGGCCGGGCCCGGCTGGAGGCGACCCAGCGTCAGCTGCTCGCGAGCGAGCGCCGCCGGGCGGATGAGCAGGCGGCCCTGATCGCCACGCTCACGTCCCTGTCGGCCGAGCTCGAGCTGTCGGCCCTGCTCGACGCCGTGCTCGACCGCGCGATCTCGCTGCTCGGCGCCACGGCGGGCGAGCTGGCGATCGTCGATCGCGCGCGGGACGAGCTGGTCATCGTCGCGACGCGCGCGGTGGACGGTCTCCCGCCCGGCACCCGCGTGGCGATGGGCGAAGGCGCCATGGGCCGCGCGGCCCAGACGAAAGAGCCGCTCATCATCTCGGACTATCGGGCCTGGTCCGGCCGGTCGGCCCGGTATGCCGACGTCGCGGTGCGCAGCCTGATCGTCGCCCCCATGCTGGTCGGCCAGCGGCTCGTGGGCACGTTCAGCATCTGGACCGACGACCCCACGCGGGTGTTCGGCGAGTCCGATCTCCGCCTGCTCAACCTGTTCGCGCCGCCCGCCGCGATCGCGATCGAGAACGCCCGGTTGTTCACCGCCGCGGAGGAGCAGCGCCAGTACTTCGAGGAGCTGGTGCGCAACAGCCCGGTGGCGATCGTGACGCTCGACCCGCATCACAACGTGGTTTCCTGCAATCCCGCGTTCGAGCAACTCTACGGCTACACCGCCGCCGAGGTCGCCGGCCGCAATCTCGACGACCTCATCACCACGCCCGAGAGCCGCGCCCAGGCCGTGGGGTACACCCGCGCCGCCGGGGAGCATGCCGTCTCCGGGATCGGACAGCGGAAGCGGCGCGACGGCAGCCTGGTGGACGTGGAGGTCCTGGCGGTGCCGGTGATCGTGAAGGGGCAGCGCGTCGGGATGATGGGGCTGTATCACGACGTCACCGAGCTGCTGCGGACGCGGCGCGACGCGGAGGCGGCCAACAGCGCGAAGAGCCGGTTCCTCGCCAGCATGAGCCACGAGCTGCGCACCCCGCTGAACGCGATCATCGGCTACAGCGAGATGCTCGAGGAAGAGGTGACGGAGCGCGGGGACGATGCGCTGCTGCCCGATCTCCAGAAGATCCACGCGGCCGGCCGGCACCTGCTGTCGCTGATCAACGACGTGCTCGATCTCTCGAAGATCGAGGCCGGCAAGATGGAGCTCTTCCCCGAGACGTTCGCGGTGCGCCCGATGCTGGACGACGTGCTGGCCACGGTGCAGCCGCTCGTCGCCAAGAACCGCAACACGCTGGTGCTGGACTGTCCCGGCGAGCCGGGGGCGATGCACACCGACCTCACCCGGGTACGGCAGGTGCTGCTCAATCTGCTGTCCAACGCGAGCAAGTTCACCGAGGCGGGGACGATCACGCTGCGGGTGCGCCGGGACGGCGCGGCGGGCGAGACCGTGGCCTTCGCGGTCGAGGACAGCGGCATCGGGATGACGCCCGACCAGCTCGCGCGGCTGTTCGAGGCGTTCACGCAGGCCGAGGCATCCACCGCGCGGCGGTTCGGCGGCACCGGGCTGGGGCTTACGATCAGCCGGCGGTTCTGCCGCATGATGGGCGGTGACATCGCGGTCGAGAGCGTGCCGGGTCGGGGATCGACGTTCACGGCCCACGTGCCCGCCGTGTTGGCGGCGACGGGGCGCGCCGCGCCGGCGCCGCCCCCGGCCGCCTCGCCCGCGCCGACCGCCGGGACGGTCCTCGTGATCGACGACGACGCCACCGCCCGCACGCTGGTGACCCGGCACCTCGTCAGGGCCGGCTACCGGGTCGAGGAAGCGTCCGACGGCCAGAGCGGTCTGGCCCGCGCGCGGGAGGGGCGTCCCGACGTGATCACGCTGGACGTGTTGATGCCGGGTCAGGACGGCTGGACGGTGCTGTCGGCGCTCAAGGCCGACGCGGCGCTCGCCGACATCCCGGTCATCATGCTCTCGATCCTCGACGAGAAGACGCTCGGCTTCGCGCTCGGGGCCTCGCAGTATCTCACCAAGCCGGTCGACCGGGCGCGGCTGGTCGCGGCGGTCGAAGCGTGCGCGGCGCGCGCGCAGGGCGACGGCGTGCTGATCGTCGAGGACGATCCGGCCACGCGGGACATGCTGCGCCGCACGCTCGAGCGCGCCGGCTGGGCGGTCGCCGAGGCGGAGAACGGGCGGGTCGCGCTCGCGCGCCTCGGCGAGCGCCGGCCGCAGCTCGTGCTGCTCGACCTGATGATGCCCGAGATGGACGGGTTCGAGTTCCTCGAGACGGTGGGGCGCCGCGCCGATCTGAAGCGGCTCCCCGTGATCGTGCTCACGGCCAAGGAGCTGACCGACGAGGACCTCACGCGGTTGAACGGCGGCGTGGAGCGCATCGTGCGGAAGAGCGGCCAGGGTGGGGACGAGCTGCTGGCGGAGATCCGCGATCTCGTGGCCGCGCGGGCCGGCGCGCGGCGCGGAGCCTAGTGGGCGTGGGCGGGCAGGCTCGCGCGCGCCGGCGCTCGCTCGGCGGCAGCGTCCCGCGGCGCCAGGCCGCCCTGCTCCGGCTCAGCACCGGCATCGCGGCCGCCCACGACGAGGCCATGGTGTACCGCAGCGTGGTCACCGGGCTCCACGACGAAGCGCTCGGCTACAACTTCCTCGGCGTGTTCCTGCTCGACGACGCCACGGGCGATCGCGTGCTCCAGGCGAGCGTCGGCTGGCCCGACGCGCCGGTTGCGATGCGGGTGCACCCCGGCGAAGGCCTGAGCGCCCAGGCGATGCAGGACGGCCGGCTGCACTACACCCCCGACGTGCGGCGCGAGTCGAAGTACCTCGCGAGCCTCGCGAGCGGCTCCGAAGTGGACGTCCCGCTCCGGGTGGACGGGAAGACGATCGGCGTGCTCGTGGTGGAGAGCGCCGAGCCCAACGCGTTCGGCGAGGAGGACTTCGAGATCCTCCAGGCCGCCGCCAACCAGGCGGGCATCGCGGTCGCGCGCGCGCGCCTGCTGGCCGAGGAGCGGCGGCGCGCCGACGAGCACAAGGCGCTGCTCGACACCATGGCCGACCTGGCGTCGGAGCTGGAGCTGTCACGCGTGCTCCAGGCCGTGATCGAGCGCGCGGTGGCCCTGCTCGGCGTGACGGGCGGCGAGGTCGCGATCTACGAGGAGGACACCGGCGAGCTGGTGGTGGTCGCGAGCGAGCGGATCGGCAAGGACTCGACCGGCACGCGGCTCCGGCTCGGCGAGGGCGCGATGGGCACGGTGGCGCGGACCCTGGAGCCGCTCATCATCCCGTCATACCACGAGTGGCTCGGCCAGTCGGCCAAGTACGCCGACGTGCTGGTGCACTCGGTGATGGCGGCGCCGCTGCTCATCGGCCGGCGCCTCGTGGGCGCGATCGCCACCGTGCACTCCGACCCCGCCCGCGTGTTCGATCAGGAGGACCTGCGCCTGCTCAACCTGTTCGCGCCGCAGGCGGCCATCGCGATCGAGAACGCCCAGCTCTACACCGCGGCCCAGCGGCAGCGCCAGTACTTCGGCGAGCTGGTGCGCAACAGCCCCGTGGCCATCGTCACGCTCAATCCGCAGTACCGCGTGGTCGAGTGCAATCCGGCGTTCGAGCGGCTGTTCGGCTATCCCGCAGGCCGACGCGGTCGGCCGCAACCTCGACGAGCTGATCACCACCGACGCGACGCGCGAGGAGGCGGAGCGCTACACCCGCGAGGCGCTCGGCCGCGCGGTGCACGGCATCGGCCGGCGGCGGCGCAAGGACGGCTCGCTGGTGGACGTCGAGGTGCTCGGCGTGCCGGTGATGGTGGACGGCGAGCGGGTGGGCCTCATGGGCCTGTACCACGACATCACGGAGCTGCTGCGCGCGCGGCGCGACGCCGAGGCGGCCAACAGCGCCAAGAGCCAGTTCCTCGCCAGCATGAGCCACGAGCTGCGCACCCCGCTGAACGCGATCATCGGCTACAGCGAGATGCTCCAGGAGGAGGTCGCCGAGCTGGGACAGCCGCAGCTGATCGAGGATCTCGCCAAGATCCACACGGCGGGCCGGCACCTGCTGGCGCTGATCAACGACATCCTCGACCTGTCGAAGATCGAGGCGGGCAAGATGCAACTCTACGTCGAGACGTTCGCGATCGGCCCGATGCTGGACGACGTGGTCACGACCGCCCGCCCCTTGGTGGCGCAGCGGGCCAACCGGCTCGACGTCGAGCGGCCCGCCGATCCGGGCACCATGGACGCGGACCTCACGAAGGTGCGGCAGATTCTGCTCAATCTGCTGTCCAACGCCTGCAAGTTCACCGAGCGCGGCACGATCACCCTCGCCGTCGAGCGGGACGCCGTGCACGTCGTGTTCACGGTGTGCGACACCGGCATCGGCATGACTCCCGAGCAGATGGATCGGCTGTTCGAGGCGTTCGCCCAGGCCGAGGCGTCCACCACCGCCAAGTACGGAGGCACCGGCCTCGGCCTGGCGATTACCAAGCGGTTCGCGAACCTCATGGGGGGCGACGTGCAGGTCGAGAGCACGCCGGGCCAGGGATGCTGCTTCACCGTGCGCCTGCCGGCGCGCGTATCCCCGACGGGCTGAGCGCGGGAGGCGCACGATGGCGAGGATCCTCTTGGTCGAGGACAACGAGATGAACCGCGACATGCTGTCGCGGCGGCTGCAGCGCAAGGGCCACGACGTGACGATGGCGGTGGACGGCCGCGAGGGCGTGGCGATGGCCCGGGCCGGCGCGTACGACATCATCCTGATGGACATGAGCCTGCCGGAGATCGACGGCTGGGCGGCGACGCGCCTGCTGCGCGACGCGCCGGAGACGCAGCGGGTGCCGATCATCGCGCTCACCGCCCACGCCATGGCCGGGGACCGCGAGAAGGCCATCGACGCGGGCTGCGACGACTACGACACCAAGCCGATCGAGCTGCCACGCCTCCTGGCCAAGATCGACACGCTGCTGGCCCGCGACGCGTGACCGACTTCGCCACGTTCCGCGGTCCGCTGACCCCGGTGCTCGCGGGCGAGCTGCGCCACGAGCTGCGCACGCCCGTGAATCACATCGTGGGGTACACCGAGATGCTGCTGGAAGACGCCGCCGGCCCGGAGGCGGCCGACCGGCGCCGCGCTCTCGGCGAAACCCTGGCCGCCGCGCGCGAGGTCCTGGCGCTGATTAACCGCGCCCTGCCGTCCACCCAGGCGACGCTCGGCGCCGACGTCGCGGATGCCCTGTTCACGTCGCTCGCCGCCCCGCAGCAGCGCATCACCGGGACCGTGGAAGCGCTGCTCGCCGCGGCGGACCACGACGCCGGCGACACGTACGCCCAGGACCTGCGGAAGATCCTCCAGGCCGCCGCGCGGCTCGTGCCCGCGCGCCCCCAGCCGACGCCCGTCGCACCCGCCGCGGGCGCCGCCGCCGACGCCCGTCCGTCCACCGGCCCGGCCCGGATCCTGGTCGTGGACGACGACGAGGGCAACCGGGACGTCCTCGGGCGCCGGCTGGAGCGCGAGGGGTACCGCACGCAGAGCGCGGAGGACGGCCGCCGCGCCCTCGCGCTGCTCGCGGCGCAGCCGTTCGACCTCATCCTGCTCGACGTCATGATGCCGGAGCTCGACGGCTACGAAGTGCTGGGACGTCTCAAGGACTCGCCGGCCACGCGCGACATCCCCGTGATCGTGATCTCCGCGCTCGACGACATGGCGAGCATCGTGCGCTGCATTGAGCGGGGCGCGGAGGACTTTCTCACGAAGCCGTTCGACCCGGTGCTGCTGCGCGCCCGGATCAACGCCTCGCTCGAGAAGAAGCGGCTGCACGACCAGGAGCTCGAGTACATCCGCCAGGTCGGGCGGGTGATCGAGGCGGCGACCGCCGTCGAGCAGGGGAGCTACCGGGCGGGCGCGCTGGGCGACATGGCCCGCCGGGACGACGCGCTGGGGCGGCTGGCGCGCGTGTTCGACGGCATGGCGGCGGAGGTGCACGCGCGCGAGGAGCGGCTCCGCGCGCGACTGCGGGACCTGCGCGAGGACATCGGGATCGCGCGCAATTCCCGGGAAATGCCGGTCGTGCTGGACGGCGGCGCGCTCGAGGTCGGCCGTCGCTTCGCCGAGCGCTACGACATCCGCACCACGGTGGGCAAAGGCGGCATGGGCACCGTCTACCGCGCCTACGACCGGGAGCTGGACGAGGAGGTCGCCATCAAGACGCTGCGGCCCGAGCTGATGACCGATCAGAGCCTGATCGAGCGGTTCAAGAGCGAGATCCGCCTGGCCCGCCGGATCTCGCACCGCAACGTGGTGCGGACCCACGACTTCGGCGAGTGGCGCGGCGTGTACTACCTCACGATGGAGTACGTCGAGGGCATCATGGTGCGCGACCTGATCGACGTGCGCGGGCCGTTGCACGCGCCCTCCGCCCTCGCGATCGCCACGCAGCTCGCCGATTCCCTCGCCGTGGCGCACGAGCAGGGCGTCATCCACCGCGACATCAAGCCGCAGAACCTCCTGCTCGACGCCGACGGCGTGCTCAAGGTGATGGACTTCGGCATCGCGCGCCTCGCCGAGCGGGCCAGCGCGCTCACCGAGACGGGCCTCGTGGTGGGGACGCCGGCCTACATGTCGCCGGAGCAGCTGCTGTCCGAGCCGGTCGACGGCCGGAGCGACCTCTACGCGGTGGGCGTGGTGCTGTACGAGTGCCTCACCGGTCGGCTGCCGTTCGACGGCGGCTCCCCGGTCTCGCTCATCGCCAAGGTGCTGAGCCAGGAGCCCGAAGCGCCGATCGCCCTGACCCCCGACATGCCGCCCGCGCTGTCGGCGTTGATCATCCGGCTGCTCGCCAAGCGGCCGGAGGATCGCGTGCAGTCCGCCGCCGAGCTGGGTGGCCTGCTGCGGCAGATCACCTGAGCGGGGTCTTGTGACCGCCCCGATCGCCCACGTCTCCGACACCGCCCGCTGGGTGGCGATGTACCGCGCGCTCGAGACCGAGCGCCCCGACGCGATCTTCCACGACCCGTACGCCCGACGGCTCGCCGGGCCGCAGGGCGACGCGATGCTCCACGCGATCCCGAAGGCGCGGCAGTTCGCCTGGCCGATGATCGTCCGCACGGCCGTGATGGACGAGATCATCCTGCGGGCCGTGGGGCGGGACGGGGTCGACACCGTGCTCAACCTCGCGGCCGGCCTCGACGCGCGCCCGTATCGCATGGCGCTGCCGCCGTCGCTCCGCTGGTTCGATGCGGACCTGCCGCCGATGCTCGCCTACAAGGGTCAACAGCTCGGCGGCGAGCGACCGGTATGCACGCTGGAACAGCTGCCCGCCGACCTCACCGACGCGACAGACCGGCGGGCCGCGATCGCCCGGGCGGCCGCCGGCGCGCGGTGCGGCCTGGGAATCTGCGAGGGCCTGCTGGTATACCTCACGCCGGCTGAGGTGAGCGCGCTGGCGCGCGACCTGCACGCCGCCGGCGCGTTCCGCTACTGGCTCATCGACCTCGGCTCGCCCCGCCTGCTCAAGATGCTGCAGCGCACGTGGGGCCGGACGCTCCAGGCGGGCAACGCGCCGATGCGCTTCGCGCCCGCCGCCGGCACCGCGTTCTTCGCGCCGCTGGGATGGCGCGAGGTCGAGTTCCGGTCCACGTTCGAGGAGTCGATCCGCCTGCGGCGGTCCATCCGCTTCGCCCGGTTCTTCCAGGCCCTCGCGGCGCTGTATCCCCGCCGCAAGCGCGAGGAGCTGCGCCGGATGTCGGGCATCGTGCTGCTCGAACGGGTGGAATAGCTCGGCGTCGAGCGACACCGCGCTTGCGCGGGCCCCCAAACGGTCGATATTTCCCGCTCGCTCCTCCAGCGCCACTGATCAGCTCCATCGAGGTCTGATGCCGGCAGCCGCCCGCGCCTGTCCAGCCTGTCACACGCCCCTGCCCGAGGAAGCGCAGTTCTGCCTCCACTGCGGGGCCGCGACGCCGGCTGACCCCGGCGCGCCTCCGCGGACGGCGGTGAGCGGTCCGGTCGAGATCACGCGGGTCCGCCGGGCGCTGGCGGGCCGCTATCAGGTGGAGCGGGTCCTGGGCGAGGGCGGGATGGCAACGGTGTACCTCGCGGAGGACGTGCGGCACAAGCGGCCCGTGGCGCTCAAGGTGATGCGGCCCGAGCTCGCCGCGACGCTCGGGGCCGAGCGCTTCCTGCGGGAGATCGAGATCGCGGCGCAGCTCACCCACCCGCACATCCTGCCGGTGTACGATTCGGGCGACGCCGACGGTGTGCTGTACTACGTCATGCCGTACGTCGACGGCGGCTCCCTGCGCGAGCGGCTCGAGCAGAGCGGTCAGCTGCCGGTGGACGAGGCGCTGCGACTGGCCCGCGAGGTGACGGAGGCGCTCGCGTACGCGCACGAGCGGGGCATCGTCCATCGGGACATCAAGCCGGCGAACATCCTGCTCGGCGCGGGCCACGCCCTCGTGGCGGATTTCGGGATCGCCCGGGCACTGGGCGCCGAAGCGACCCTCACCCAGACGGGGCTCGCGGTCGGAACGCCGCAGTACATGAGTCCGGAGCAGGCGGCGGGGGATCGCGACGTGGACGCGCGGGCGGATGTGTACGCGGTGGGTGGAGTCCTGTACGAGATGCTGGCGGGCGAGCCGCCGTATTCCGGCGCGACGCCGCAGGCGATCCTGGCGCAGAGCCTGACCCGGGATCCGGCACCGCTCGCGACGCGGCGACCGAACCTCCCGGCCGCCATTCCGGCGGTCGTCTCGCGGGCGATGGCACGCGCCCCGCTGGCGCGCTACCAGGCCGCGACGGATCTGGCGACCGCGCTCGTCCAGGCGGCCGACACGGTGAAGAGCGGCGCGGGGCCGGCAGCTTCGGCGGGGCCGACGGCGGCCCGGGTCGGCGGGATGTTCGGCGTGGCGGCCGCGGCCGTGCTGGCCGTGATCTACGCGGTGATGCGCCAGCTCGGGCTTCCGCCGTGGGTCTTCGCGCTCGCCGTGGCGTTGCTGGCGGTCGGCGTTCCGGTGCTGCTGCTCACGCGCAAGGTGGAGGCGCGCCGCCTGGCCGGCCGCGAGGTGCGCGGTCTCAGGCGTGTGCTCACCTGGCAAAGCGCCATCGGAGGCGGCGTGCTCGCCCTCGTGTTCTGGGCGTCCGTCGCGACGGTGCTGGTGGCCCGCCGCGGCCCCGCCGCGGCCGAACCGGGCGGCGCCAAGCGCCTCGCGGTCCTGCCGTTCACCAATCGCGGCGCTCCGGATGACGCCTACTTCGTGGACGGCATCGCCGATCAGGTGCGCGGCAAGCTCACCGGCCTCGGTGAATTCCGCGTGACGGCGGGCACCAGCTCCGATCAGTACCGCGGCACCACCAAGTCACCCCAGGAGATCGGCCGCGAGCTCGGCGTGGACTACCTGCTCACCGCGACGGTGAGCTGGGCCAAGACCCCCGGTGGGCCCGGCCGCGTGCAGGTGGTGCCCGAGCTGATCGACGCGCACACCGGCGCGGCCACCTGGCAGCAGACCTTCGACGCCGACCTCACCGACCTGTTCCAGGTGCAGGCCGACATCGCGGTGCGCGTCGCCGGCGCGCTCAACGTGGCGCTCGGGAGCGGCGAGCAGCAGGAGCTCACCGCGCGGCCCACGGCGAACCTCGCGGCGTACGATGCCTACCTCAAGGCGGAGGAGGCGCGCCGCACCGGCGGCCAGACGGCCGCCCGCCGGGCGGTGAACCTGTACGAGCAGGCGGTCGCCCTCGATTCCACCTTCGCGCTCGCGTGGGCGCGTCTGTCGCAGACGTTCTCCACCATCCATTTCTCCACGCCGTCCCCCGAAGCTGCCGAGGGCGCGCGCAGCGCGGCCGAGCGCGCCCGCGCTTTGGCTCCCAAGGCGCCCGAGACCTACATGGCCCTCGGCTCGTACTACACCAACGTGCGCTACGACATCGGCCGCGCCCGCGCGGAGTACGCGGATGGGCTGCAGCTGGCGCCCAACGACCCCGGGCTGCTGGTCGGCACGGCCACGACGGACCGGAGCCTTGGGGAATGGGAGCAATCGGTCGAGCTGCTCCGTCGGGCGCGGGCATTGGACCCCAGGTCGATCGGCGGACAGACGGCCCTCGCGACGAATCTCCTGTGGCTCCGCCGCTACGACGATGCGATGGCGGAGACCGACCGGGGGCTCGCCCTCGCACCGACCAACGTCTCGTTGATCGAGACCAAGGCGATGATTCACCTCGCCCGCGGCGATCTGGCTGGGGCCCGCGCCGTGCTGCGCGCGGCGCCGGCGGAGATCGAGCCCACCCGCCTGGTGGCCTTCGCGGCGGCCACGTGGGATCTGTTCTGGGCGCTCGACGACGACCAGCAACGCCTGCTGCTGCGGCTCTCGCCCGGCGCGTTCGACGACGACCGCGGCGCGTGGGCGCTGGCCCTCGCCGCGACCTACACCCTCCGCGGGGACGCGGCCCGCGCGCGCGCGTACGGCGACTCGGCACGCCTCGTATACCAGGAGCAGCTGCGCGCCAGCCCCGATGACAACTACCTGCTGGCACTCGCCGCGGTGGCGCTTGCCTACGCCGGACGGAACGACGAGGCGCTGCGCGACGGCGAGCGGTCTCTGGGCCTGCTGCCCGTGACCGCAGACGCCTTCTCCGGCGCCTACAACCAGCACCTCTTGGCGCGGGTTTACACCCTGGCGGGAGAGCACGAGAAGGCGATCGACCAGCTCGAGGCACTGCTGCGCATCCCCTACTACCTCTCGCCCGGGTGGCTCCGGATCGATCCCACCTTCGCGCCGCTCCGGGGGAACCCGCGCTTCGAGCGCCTGGTGAAAGGGGACTGACCGACGCGACCGTCCATCCGCCGTCTCGCGACCACTCTGGCGCTCGTGCCGCTGCTCGCACCGCTCACGGCGACGGCTCAGGCCCGCCCGGGGGACAAGCCGCAGACCCTGGAGAGCCTGGGACAGGAGGAGGCGTCACCGCTCCAGATCAGCGGGTACGGCGTCGGCAGCTACAGCTACGCCGGCCGCACGCGCGACAATTCGTTCGCCGCGAGCAAGCTCGCCGTCTCGCTGTTCCGCGAGATCGGCGATCACGTCTGGGTGTTCGGCCAGCTGACCACGGCCCTCGCCGAAGGCGGCGCGGGGAGCGGCGAGGTGGCGACGGAGATCGAGATCGACAACCTGATTCTCAACTGGACGCCTCCCGGTCTCACGAGCGTGAGTCTCGCCGCGGGGCGCTTCGACGTGCCCATCGGGTTCGAGCGGGACGACGAGCCGCTCAACCTCCAGGCGACGCGCACGTTCAACGCCGAGCTGGCGCGACCGACGAAAATGGTGGGCCTGGTGGGCCGCTGGGTCGCGGGGCCGCGGCTCGAGATCGCCGCCTTGGCGTCGAACGGCTGGGACGCGCAGCTCTCGCCCAACCACGGCAAGACCGGCGGGCTTCGCATCGGGGTCCTGCCCTCCGCCAACAGCAGCCTGGGACTCGCCGGCGTGTACGGGCGGGAGGGGCCGCAGGACAGCACGGTGGACCGGTACGTGCTCACGCTCGACTACGCGGTCCAACCGTCCGCCCGGTGGCTGGTGGCCGGCGAGGCCAACTTCGGCGGTGACCGGGGGGCGAACGCCGACGGGAGCGACGCGCGGTGGTACGGTGGCACCCTGACGCTGTTCGGCCGGCTGGCCGGGCAGCTCGGGGCGGTGCTTCGCGCCGAGGTGTTCCGCGATCGGGACGGCAGCCGCACGGGACAGCCCCAGACGCTTGCCTCGTACAGCTTCGCGCCGGTGTATCTGTTGGGCAGCGGCCGCGAGGGGATCTTCGCGAACGTCGAGCATACGACGCTGCGGATTCCGCGCCTCCAGATCCGCGCTGAAGCCCGGTTCGACCACTCCAGCGAGCCCTATTTCGCGACCGGGAACGGGCTCGGCACCTGGGACGTCCGTTACGTGCTGCAGTTCGTGGCGCTGTTCTAGCCGTACGCGATGACCGGGCTCTACAGTCTCCGCCGCGCCGATTTCTCCGTCCGCCTGGCCGTGGTGCTGTTTCAGCTCGTCCTGGGATACGGCTACCTGTTCGCGTTTCTCATGGTCAGGCAGTGGGCCGGTCTCACGCCGGCCGACGTGAGCGCCGCCTACGCCCCGCCGGCAGAGGTGGATTCGGCCATGCTCGAGTCGCACAGCCGGACCCAGCCGCTCGATCTCGGCCAGATGCCGGAGGAGCGGCACGTGATCGACACCCAGCTGCTCATCCAGGACAGCCACATCCACCTCGTGATGTTCGCCGTCGTGGCGGCACTCGAGACGATCATCATCCTCGGCCTCGGGTGGCCGGCACGGTGGCGCAACGGCGTCATCGTCGCGGCGTTCGCGTCCGGCGCGCTCGACTTCTCCGGGCAATGGCTCATCAAGCTCGGAACCGGAGGGTTCGCGCTGCTCACCATCGCGGCGGGCTGGCTGATGGCGGCGGTGTACGTCGTCGTGCTGGCCGGCACCGTGCGGGCGGCCTTCGGCCGGCGATCAGAAAACGGAGGGATGACATGAGCACCGCCCGATGGCTCCGGCCGACGGGTGCACTCGTCGCGGCCGCGACGCTGTTCACCGCCGTTCCGCTCCACATCACGCCCACCGTGGTGCTCGCCAGGCACGCGGACGTGATTCGCGCGACGCTGAAGGGCGCGTCGCTGTACTTCGAGCGCACCGTGGACATCGGCCGCGACGACCTGGGCAGGATCCGGCAGGCGGGCGACTTCACGCCGGAGACGGGGGAGTTTCGGTTCTACTACGGCACCGACGCGGCTGGCCGGATCGCGGGCGTCGTGCTGTTCCCGCAGGTCAACAACCAGCACGGACCGCTCGAGGTCGGGATCGCCGTCGGGCCGGACGGCGCCGTCACGCGGGTGATCGTCACCAAGGCGACGGTCGAGACCAAGCCCTGGGTGCAGCGGGCGCTGAAGGCGGAGTTCCTCGCGGCATTCGAGGGGCTGCGTGAGCCCCAGGACGCGGACCGCGCGCTCGCGGCGCTGTCCCGGGACGAGATCGGCGCGATGCCCTACTACATGGCGGAGCAGACGGTGCTGGCGGTGCGGCGCGGGCTCGTGCTGTATGAGGTGCTGTTCGCGGGGACAGGCTCATCGGCCGCGTCCGAGTAGCGCGCCGGGCCTGGTCGCTGGCCAAAGCCCACGCCCTGCTGCCCAACCTCACTCCCGCCGCGGTTCGCGCGCCAGCCGGGTGACGCCCTGCCGCGCTTCCTCCACGAACGGCCGCAGCAGCTCATCTGCATGACGCCACGCATCCATCACGTAACCGTAGTCCCGCACCGCCTTCTCCCGGTTCCCCAGACGCTCGTTCACCCGAGCGCGCTCGAGCGTCCAGATCACCTCGATCGGTCCGGGAGGGAACCCGATGTCCGCGATCTGGTCGAGCACGGCAGCCGCTTCCTCGTCCCTGCCGATGGCGGCAAGCACCTGGGCCTCGGTCAGGCGCTGCTGGTACGCGCGCGGCACGAACGGCCAGTCCCGGAGTGTCCGGAACCGTCGCAGCGCGTCGGCCGTGTCGCCGCGGGCGAGCGCCAGGTACACGGCGGCGCAGTCCTGGGCCCAGTGCATGATCGCCGTATCCGCGATGGTGCGGCCCGGCGCTGCCCGCAGGTAGTCAGCGTACATGCGGACCGCGCGCGCGAGGGACAGCGTGTCGCGCCGGTCCGCCCACCAGCGGCCGGCCAGATACACCCCCTGGCCATATCCGTGCGCGAGGAAGTCGGCAAACACGACGCGCACGGTGTCTTCAGGGAACGCACCCAGCAGCGCGAGCTGGGCGAACGTGCCGTGGATGCCCCAGTTGCGGAACTCCGGCGTCCGCCACTCTGGTGGGGGGAACGCGGCGATCGCATCGCGCACATGCCCCCGGTACGCCAGGATCCACCGCAGGTATGCCACGCCCCCGGAGGAACGCTCCGACCAGGAGCGCGCCACGCGGACTGCTGATTCGGCCGAGTCGGGAAAGCGTTGCAGCGCGTCGAACGCACGCCGTGATGCCTCGGGAGCGAGCGTGTCGAGCAGGGCGGCGGTCTCGGGTGACCGCGCTGCCTCCGGATCGAGCAGGGCCCTGGCCAGCTGCGCTCCCCCCCCTTCGATCCCCGCCGGGTGGGCCGCCAGAATCCCATCAAGGGCGCGCCCTCCCGCCGCGCGGCCCTGCAACATGAACGCCAGCTCGGCCGTGTGGATGTAGGCGGGCGCGAAGCCGGAGTCGAGCTGGATGGCCCGGCTGAACGCGGCCTGCATGCGCTCGGCGCTGACCCCCACCGACGACCCGAAGTGGAACCGGGCCTCTCCCAGCTCGTACCACACCTCGGGATCTTCGGGGTAGCGGCGCGCGGCGCTCTCGAGGATCGCGAACAACCGGTCCAGCCGCGACCACTGCCCATCGAAGCTCTCCAATCCGGCCCACAACGAGTCCACCAGCACGAGCAGGCTCTCCCGCGGCGCCAGGCCGTGATTCAGGTCGCCGGCCCGGATCTCCAGGGCCCGTAGCGCAGGGCTACCCGCTTGGGCCTCGTTCCACCCCGCCACCTTCGTGATGCCGCGGTGCGCCAGCGCGAAGCTCGAGTCGAGCGCAACGGCCTCCTCGAAGAAACTCCGCGCCGAGTCCCAGCTCGAGCGTCGGTAGTGCTGTTGCCCCCGAAGGAAGGCCTTGATCGCGGCCGGCGAAGCCGATCCGACCGAGCGCAGCGGTGTCGCGCCGACGTTGCGCGTCCGGCTCAGGTCGCCCAGCAGCCGGACAGCCAGGGAATCGGCCAGACGGTCCACCCGGTCGGCGCGGTCGCGCACTTCCTGCTCCCCCAGCACCGCGCCGGTTGAGACGTCGAGCAGCGTGGCCGCCGCGCGCGCCGAGTCGCCGCCGATGGCGACGAGCGTGCCGAACACGGCCAGCCCGGCACCGGTACGCCTGCCGAACGCTGCGGCCGATGTCGCGTCGGCGCGGCCCGACCAGCGGTGCACGGCGATCGTCGGCGCGAGCGTGCGAATCGGACCGGCGCCGTCCAGGCTCCGCGACAGCAGGTCCATCAGCCCCTCACCCCAGACCTCGAGGTCCCTGTCGGCCGAGAGCACGTCGAACGGCGCGACCGCCAACAACGCGGCATCAAGTGTCGGTGCCGGCCCCCTGCGCATCACGACGGCGACGACCACCGCCAGCACCACAGCGGCACCGGCGACGATAGCAGCCCACCGCCACGGCAGCCGCCGTACCGCCGCGACCGGCTGCGTCTCGACCGGTGTGATCCCGCCGCTCGGCGTCAGCATGGCCTCGAGCTGCGGCAGCAGCTCGTCCGCACTCTGCCAGCGGTCCGCCCGGTTCTTCTCCAGACACTTCATCACCAGTGCCGCGAGCGCCGGCGGTATCGCGGGCCGGTAGACCGTCACCGGCTCCGGCGGCTCCGTCATGTGAGAGACGAGCACCTCCTGCGGCGTGGGGCCGAGGAATGGCGGACGACCCGTCAGCATCTCGTACGCCAGGATGCCTACCGCGTAGAGGTCGGCGCGCGCGTCGAGGTGCGGATCCGCCGCCGCCTGCTCGGGTGCCATGTAGGCGGGGGTGCCGAGGGCCACCCCGGTCGTCGTCAGCGCGTGCCGGCCGGCCGCCTCGCTCACCGCCTTGGCGACGCCGAAGTCGGTGACCAGGGCATGATGGCCGGAGAGCAGGATGTTCTCGGGCTTGATGTCGCGATGGACCAGACCGTGTTGATGGGCGTGGGCGAGCGCATCCACCACGTCCCGCAGCACGCGCACCGCTTCCGGGATCGGCAGCTCCCCTTCGCGCTGCAGCCGGTCCCGCAGCGAGCGGCCTTCCTCATAGGGCATCACGTAGAACAGGAACCCGCCGGCGTCGCCGGAGTCATACAGCGGCAGGATGTGCGGATGATGCAGTCCGGCGGCGATCTCGATCTCGCGGAGAAACCGCTCGGGGCCCAGCGTCTGCGCGAGCTCGGGGCGCAGCACTTTCACCGCGACCGCGCGGTGGTGCCGGAGATCCTGCGCCAGATACACGGTGGCCATCCCACCGGCGCCGAGCTCGCGCTGAATCTGGTAGCGTCCGGCCAGGGCGGTCGTGAGACGGGCGAGGAGGTCGGCCATGGAGCCGAAACCCAGGTGAGGGTGCTTCTACAATAGGTCGGTGAGTGAGCGTCGGCCAGCGAACGGCCACGTCTCAATTGCGAGTGGAATGCTCGGCTAGCCACGGCCGAGGGCCAAGCACCTACCCTTTCGGCCGCACCAGCTCCCGGTACGGCTTGTAGTCGCGCAGCGACTCGAGGTCCATGTCGGTGTGCAGCCAGATGCCGTAGGCCACGCCCTCGGCGAACGCCTGGCGCAGCAGCGCCACCGCATTGTCCTTCTCGCCCAGCACGGCGGCGATTCTGGCGCGCCACAGCGTGTGCTGGCCGTTCAGGCGCGGCCGGTCGAGCCGCGCGAGCTCCGCGGCGATCGTGCGCGCCGAGTCCGGCTGACCGAGGCGCACCGCCAGCACACCGCGGGTACCGAGACGAGTAACGACGTTGGTCGAGTCGGACGGGATCGAATCCCATTGTGCCGCGGCGTCGGCCCACCGCTCGCGCAGGTACAGCAGCGAGGCCTCGAGGTCTCGGCGCCAGCCACGTGCGAGGACGGCGGGAGGTTGCGCGTCATACCAGGCGAGCGCCCGGTCGGCGACCTCTGCGGCTTCCGCAGCATGCCCGTGCGCACGCAACTCCTCTGCGAGTGTCAGCAGGACGTCGCCGGGTGTGAGTCCCGGCCGCACACGCTGCGCCAGGATCTCGTCGCTCAGCGCGCGTAGCTCATCCATCCGTCCCAACGCCGCGAGCGCGCGGCCTTCGTACAGCAGGACAGGCAGCGAGCCGGAGAGCCGCGCGCGACCTGCCCGCGCCACCTCCAGCTCCTTCTTGTGCTGGCCCAGGATGTGGTACAACTCAGTTCTGCCTCCCCAGACGACGTACCACGCCGCCCCGCTCTCGGGCATACCGTGTCGTAGCAGATCGTCGTACTCGGCGAGCGCCTCCCGTGGTCGGTTGACCGCCCTGAGGGACACGATGAGCGCGAACCGCGCGGTGCCAATCGGGACGAGTCGCACCGCGGCCCGCGCGGCCGCGAGCTGGGCCTCACGATCACCGCGGAGTTCTGCCAGCCCAAAATCGAGCCGGTACTGGTCGTACGGCGACAGCCGATCACGCCGCAAGACGAGGAATTCGAGCAGCGAGTCGGACCGGGCGCGGTTACCGGCGTTGCCGTACGCCGCTGAAGCGAGAATCAACGCCCGTAGGTAGGTCGAATCGAGCGCGAACGCGCGCTCGAACAGGACACCCGCTTCCAAGTAGTTCCCCCCGATCCAACGGCTCATCCCCTCGGCGTACGCGCGATAGGTGTCGTAGGACGGCGGTTGGACCGAAGCGGGGATTTCCCAGCCGGCCGAGTTGAGTCGGGCCGCCAGCACCCCCATCACCCTGAGACGCAACGAATCGATCGCCGCCGTGGGGTTTTCCATGCGGCCGAGCACCGGCTCGATGACCCCCAGGGGGGTGCTCGACCTCACGTCGAGGACCTCCGAGTGGAACTCCAGCCTGTCCCCGTGCCGGTAGTATGACCCGGTCACGGCAAGACCCGATTGGGTGAGCCGGGCCAGCTCCTGGACCGCCGTCCTCTCCCCGCTCCCTCCGGGTCGCGGCTTGATGCCGGCCAGCGTCTGGAGCACGATCATGTTCGGAACGACCTGCACGTCGCTGGTCTGTGCCAACCCTTCGGTAATCCAGTCGGCGACCATCCGCCCGATCGGATCGAGCGTCGAGTCGCCCGTCTGGTTGTCGTACGGCAGCACCACGACCCGATTCGCGACCGGGGCCGCGGCCCCACCCCGGGGAACCACCCGCCACAGCGCCACCGCGGCCGCGACGACCGCAAGCGCCGCGATCACGGCGAGCGCCGGCGCACGGCGCCGCCTGGGGACCGCCGGCGCGCCCGCCGGCTCCGCCGCTGCGGGCATCGCGGCCGCCCTCCCGAGCTGCTCGGCCAGCTCCGCCGCCGTGCGCTGCCGATCCGCCGGCACGAGCGACAGCGCCCGCGTCACGGCCCGCTCGACCGCCGCCGGCACGGCGCTCCGCACCCGCCGCAGCTCCGGCGGCGCGTCCACCGACTTCCGCGCCAGCACCGCCGCCACGCTCGGTCCCGTGATCGGCGGTGCGCCCGCCAACATCTCGTACAGGACGCACCCCAGGCTGTACACGTCGGTCCGGCCGTCGAGCTCCCGCTCGCCCGCCGCCTGCTCCGGGCTCATGTAGGCCGGCGTCCCCAGCGCCAACCCCGTCTCCGTCAGCCGCGTGCCCCCAGCCACCGTGATCGCCCGCGCGATCCCGAAGTCCGCCACCACCGCGTGGCCGCTCTCCAGCAGGATGTTCTCCGGCTTGATGTCCCGATGAATCACATCGTGGCTGTGCGCGTAGGACAGCGCGTCGGCCACCTCGCGGGAGATCCGCAGCGCATCGTCCAGTGGCAGCTGCCTCTCGCGCGCCAGACGGTCGCGCAGCGACTCGCCTTCGACGTACGGCATCACGTAGTACAGCAGCCCGTCCGCGACGCCCGAGTCGTACAGCGGCAGGATGTGGGGATGGTGCAGCTGCGCGGTGACCTTCACTTCGCGGAGAAACCGCTCCGGGCCGAGCACCTGGGCGAGCTCCGGATGGAACACCTTGAGCGCCACGCGGCGCTCGTGCTTCAGGTCGCGCGCGAGATAGACCGTCGCCATCCCGCCCCGCCCGATCTCCCGCTCGATCGTGTAGCGCTCGGCGAGCGCCTCCTGCAAACGACCCATCACGTCGGCCATGCGACCCGCTCGGTGGGGAGCCTGACCCTAGGATAGGCGGCCGGACGAACGGCGGCCAGGGCGGAGGGCTGAGGTGGAGCGTCGGCCATGTCGCCGGCTCCCCGGAGAAGACGGGCCCGGAACGGCGCGCTGGCCGCGAGCTTCAGCGGGCCTGCCACGTGTACGCGTGCGGCCAACCGGTCGTGTTGGCCGGTACCACCGTGTGGCACACGCGGCAGGCGTTCGGCTCGCCACCCGTCCCGCCGTGCGTTTCGGCGAAGTCCTGCCCCGCCCCGGCGCCGCGCGAGCTCGCGTGACACGCCGCGCAGCTGCCGATCGTCTTCACCGTGGTCTGATACTGCACCGGCTGGTAGTTGTCGGTGGCTTCCCGGCTGGGATACATCGCGTGGGGGCTGTCGTGGCAGACCGGGCAGCGCAGGCCCTGGTGGCCCGTGGCGTTGCGGTACAGCGTGGCCTGCGTGTCGACCTCCTCGACACCCACGTGACAGCTCCCGTTCTGGCACTTGGGCTCGGTGACCCACGGCACGCGACCCGACTCGATGCTGGAGGCCACCTGATCCATCGCGCCGTGGCAGGTCGTGCAGTTGCCGTCCGTCGCCGTGTGCGCCACGCTCCGGCTGCACCGCGTCACGGCCCCCGGATGGCAGTCCATGCACGCCGCCCCGCGGCTCGCGTGCGCGCCGTGGATCGCCGCCGACAGGTAGCCGTCGGCGCCCTCGCCGCTCTGGCCGAGCGCGGGACTCGTGTGGCAGGCTCCGTTGGCGCAGAGCACCGGCGTGCCGGAAGCGAGCGAGGTCGCGTGCCGTTGATCGTGCTTTGCCAGCACGTCGCCGAACG
The DNA here is from genome assembly GCA_963771275.1 of uncultured Gemmatimonadales bacterium. Taxonomy (GTDB): domain Bacteria; phylum Gemmatimonadota; class Gemmatimonadetes; order Gemmatimonadales; family GWC2-71-9; genus JAOTWJ01. Next base: position 1,326,240 of record CAVYSW010000003.1, on the reverse strand, counting down.
GATCCGCGGCGCCGTGGCACTTGGCGCAGTCGATCTCGTCCGACGTCGGGACGGTCGCCCGCGTCTGCGCGATCGCCGTGCCGCCCTGCTTCACCGTCACCTCGATCACCTGGTACGGGTTCCACACCCCCGCGTCGCTCACCGGCACGATCGGGATGCCGTTCACCTGGAAGTGATCGCCCTTCAGGACCATGGTTCCCGAGAGTCCGTTGTGAATCGCCGGATCCTCGAGGTTCAGACCCTGGTCGTGCGCCAGCGCCGCGCCGAACAGCGCCTGGCTGTTGTCCCAGAACTGGGCAAAGACGCCCCCGTGCGCATCGGTCTTCCCGTACGAAAACGTGTTGTCGACGATGCGATACTCGACGGCGATGCCCTGCGTCACGATCTGCGGCGGGTTGCCGCGCCGGATCACCTGTGCCCACACCGTGTTGTAGGGCGGCAGAATCACCGCCTGGGTGTACGTCGGATTGAGACAGTGCATGCCGAGGTCGTTCCAGGCGAACACGACGTAGTCCATCGCGTTCGCGGGGATCGTGACCGGGTTGCCACCTCCGTCCGGTCCCTCGGACGAGCACGCGCCCACTACCAACATCGAAACCGTGAGCATCACGTTCAGACGGGATGTGCTGCACATGCGACACCCCCATGGATTGCGGACTGGTGGCGGAACCCCGTCGCCATCCGGGATGCACAAACCTCCTGAGGACAGACACGTTTGCCAACCGCCGCGATCGGCGATCTGCATGCAACATCCGGGTCGGTACCACACCGCGCAACGCCCGCCTCACGGCGCCCGGTTGCGGCACGTGAGCGGGGAGGAACGGGAATCGGGACCACGCCGGTCGAGATGAAGCCCGCCGGAGCCGCTGGCGCTCCACCGTGGCGTGTCCGCATGAAGATCGCCACACTTGGACGATGGACCTGCACCGTTTCGTCGCCGCCGCCCGGCTGGCCCTGCTCGTTTTCGCCGCGCAGCCGGCGTGGGCCCAGGACTCCGCGCGGGTCCGCATCGTGTTCCTCGACGTCGGCCAGGGCGACGCGGCGCTGGTGATCTCGCCCGAAGGGAAGACCGCGCTGATCGACGCCGGCCCCGCCAGCGCAGACGTGGCCGATCGGCTGGCGCGCTTCGGGATCGACACGCTGGACTTGGTGATCGCGTCCCATGCGGACGCCGACCATATCGGCGGCATGGAGCAGGTGCTTCGGACGATCCCGACCCGGACGTTCCTGGACAACGGGACGCCGCACACCACCACGACGTACCGCGGGCTGATGCACGCGGTCGATTCCCTCGGCATCACGTACCTCGCGCCCCTGGCCCGCACCATCGCGCTGGGCTCCGTGCCGCTCCGCGTGCTGCCGCCGTGGCCGGCGGGGGCGAGCCAGAACGACCGGTCGGTGGGGGTCCTGCTCGCGTTCGGCGCCTTCCGGGCGCTGCTCACCGGCGACGCTGAGCTGGACGAGCTGCGCTACTTTCTCACGCTCGACCTCCCCCGGGTGACCGTGCTCAAGGCGGCCCATCACGGGGCGCGCAACGGGGTGACACCCGGATGGATCGCCCGCACGCGCCCAAGCGTCGTGGTGATTTCGGTGGGGGCGGACAATCCCTATGGACACCCGAACCCGCGAGCGCTGCGCTACTATTCCGCCCTCGGAGCGACGATCTACCGCACCGACCGGGACGGCTCGATCACGATCGCGGGTCGCGCCGACGGGAGCTACGACGTGGAGACCCAGCATGCCCGACAAGACACCGTCCGCTGAGGGGCGCGGCACCCCGCGCCTGCTCACCGTCGTGATCGATCGGATCGAGGGCGCGGTCGCGCTGCTGGCCGACGACCGGGGCGGCGGGATCACGCTGCCGCTCGACCGGTTGCCGGCCGGCCACGCGTGGACCGAGGGGCTGGTGATCCGCGTGCCGCTCGATGCGACCGGCCGGCCGGACTGGCGCTCGGCGCAACCTGATCACGCGGAGACGCAGCGCCGGGTGCAGGAGGGAGCCGAAACGCTCGAGCGGCTCAGGGAGCGCGACCCTGGGGGTGACGTGCAGCTGTAGGGAGCGGCCGTGCCCAAGCGCCACCACAACGTCTACGTCATCAAGCTCGACGACGCGGTGCTCAACGAACGCAGGTTCCGCGACGCCAACCCGCAGCGCCACCCGCTCAAGCCGTGCGTCTACGTGGGCAGCACGGGGCTGTCGCCCGAGAGGCGCTTCGCGCAGCACAAGCGGGGCTACAAGGCGAACCGCTACGTTCGCAAGTACGGCCTGCATCTGCTCCCCGAGCTGTACGAACCCTACAACCCCATGCCCTACCGGGACGCGGTGGAGGAAGAGGAGTTCCTCGCCGAAGAGCTGCGCCAGCAGGGATTCGCCGTGTGGCAGCATTGAGTCGCGCCGCGCGGCGCTTGACAGCGCAGTTCCGGCGAGGCCCCTTATGGGATCCCCCGTACCGGAGGTCGTGATGATCCGCCACACCCGTGACATGCTCGCCGCCGTCGCCCTGGTCGCGCTTGCCGCTTGCGCCAAGCCACCGACCACGGACGTCGCGGCGGAGGAGCAGGCCATTCGCAACGCGTCGGCCACCTGGATGAAGGCGGTTCAGGCGCATGACTGGGCCGCGGCAGCGGCCAGCTTCGCGCCGGACGGCATGTCGTTCCCGCAGAACGCGGAGCCCATGATGGGGCCGGCGGGGGTCCAGGCGGCGGCAGAGGCCCAGGCGGCGAAGATGCCGAACGCCGTAGTCAGCTGGACCACGAAGAAGGTCGTGGTCGCCGGCTCGGGCGACCTGGCCTACGAGATCGGCTCGTGGACCATGACGAACGAGGGCAAGCAGGACACCGGCAACTACGTCACGGTCTGGCAGAAGGTGAACGGGGCGTGGAAGGCCGCGGCGGACATCGGTGCGAGCACGATGCCGCTCCCCGATTCGGCGAAGATGTAGGACGAGGAGGGCATGAAGTCCGCCGCGGCATGGTGGATTCCGCCGGCGTGGAGATCGCCACCTACGCCGGCCCGGACGTCCCGCTCGATTGGCGGTTCGATTCCCTGTTCGCCCTCGGCGACACGGACGCTGGCGAGCAGTCGTTCTACGAGCTGCAGGGCGGGGTCGTGGGCGCGGATGCCCGGGGCAACCTGTACGTGCTGGACACATCGGCCAAGCGTATCGCCGTGTTCGACTCCGCCGGCCGGTTCGTGCGGCTCATGGGAAAGCCCGGTGGCGGCCCCGGCGAGGGTGGAGCGCCTCGTGGTTTACCGGGTGCGCACCCCGCCCGAGTGACGCACCAGTCCCCACGCGCGTTCCGCGCGTGCGGCGCCTGCGGCCAGCGCTGGCTGACGCCGGAGCGTTTCCTCGATGACCCGCGCCTCCGGGTCGTCGGGCTGCAGGTCGCTCCGCATGCCCCGGAGGCCAACCTGCTCGTGTTCGAGCACGGCTGCGGCTCCAGTGTCTCCGTGCTCACGCATCGGCTGAGGTCGTGCCTGGCGGACGCGCCCAGGGGGGACGCGGTGGACGACCTCTATGACGCTCCCGAGTGCAACCGCTTGTGCCGGCGGCTGGAGGAGTGGGCGGCCTGCGACCGCCCCTGCGTCAACGCTCGGGACCGCCGCCTGCTGCAGGTGATCCTCGCCCGCAAGGGCGTCACCCCGCCGCACTCCGGCTCGGCCGGCCCGCTCACGCCGCCACCGGCTGCGGCGCCACCGCCTGCACGTCGAGCGTGAAGCGTACTTCGTCGCTCACCACGACGCCGCCGAACTCCAGCGCCTGATTCCACGTGAGCCCCCACTGCCGGCGGTCGAGCTTGCCCGTGGCCGACGCGGCCACCCGCTGGTTGCCCCATGGATCGGTGACGTGCGGCGTCACGTCGACCGCGAGGCGGACGGGGTGCGTCTGGCCGTGGAGCGTGAGGTCGCCCTCCACGTCGTAGCCGTCGTCCCTGCGGCGCCGCACCGCCGTCGAGCGGAACGTCATGGTGGGGTACGCCGCCGCATCGAGGAAATCCGGCGAGCGGAGGTGCGCGTCGCGCTGCTCCACGCCGGTGTCCACGCTCACGGCGTCGATCGTCGCCGCGATCCCGCGTAGCCCGCCGTCGTCCTCCAGATCCACCGTCCCCGATTGTAGCCCGAACCGACCGCGCACCGTCGCGATCCCCAGGTGCCGCACGCTGAACTCGATGCCCGTGTGCGCCTGATCGAGTGCCCATGTCGTCGTCATCGTCATAGCCTCCGAGAGATGCCGCGTTTATCTGTTACCATCACAGTAACACTTCAGCCGAAAAAAAGTTCCTACACCCGCGCCGGGGCCCCCGCTTCCACCGCCGTCGCCGCGAGCCGGCGCGCGCGCGCCGCGACCGAGCGCGCCACCTCGGCCAGCGTGACGTCGCCGAGCTCGCGCTCGAGCGCCCGCTCCGCCCGGCCGATCACCTGGGTGAGCGTCGCCTGGATATGCCGGCCCACCGGGCAGCGCTGGTCCGGCGGCGAGCGGTGCATCGCGAACAGCCCGCCGGATTCGACGGCGCGGTACACCTCGAGGAGGCGAATCCGGCCCGCCGGCCTGGCCAGCACCGTGCCGCCCCCGGCCCCGAGCCGCGCCTTCACCAGCCCGGCCCGGCCGAGCTGCGCAAGCAGCCGCCGCACCACCCCCGGATTGGTATGCACGCTCACGGCGATGTACGCCGAGGTCACCGGCCGCCCCTGCTCGCGCTCCAGCAGGGTGAGCATGTGCACCGCCACCACGAACCGGCTGCTCGTCATAATGTTACTAACGTAGTAACACACTATCGCCCGGTCAAGCCCACCGGTCCACACTGCTCGCGCGGCTCGAGGCCGCCTGGCGCCGGTCGGATCGCCTGTTCGCGCTGCTCGATCCCGCGGCCCTGTATGAGCGGCCGATCGCGCTGCGCCAGCCGTTCATCTTCTACGTCGGCCACCTGCCGGCCTTCGGCTGGAATCAGGCGATCGGCGGGCTGCTCGAGCGGGAGGGCCCCCAGCCCGGGCTCGATCGCCTGTTCGCGCGGGGCATCGATCCCGTCGGGGTCGACCACTACCGGGGCGCGGAGCAGTGGCCCGGGGTGGCCGAGACGCTCGCCTACCGCGATCGCGTGCGCGCGGCGCTGCGCGCCTCGTTCGGCGACGTCGAGCGCCTCGTCGGCCACGATCCGCTGGCCGATCACGGGCGCGTGTACCACCTCGTGCTCGAGCACGAGGTGATGCATCACGAGACCCTGCTGTACATGATGCAGCAGCTCGATCGGCGGCATCTCCGCAGGCCCGACGATCTGCCCGCGTACCACTTCCAGGGCGCCGCGGCGCCCGGCCACGTGGCGGTGCCCGGCGGGCGGGTGCGGCTCGGCACGGCGTTCGACGCGGTGCCGTTCGGTTGGGACAACGAGTTCCCCGGTGCCGAGGAGGACGTCGCGCCGTTCACCATCGACACGACGCCGGTGCGGAACGGCGAATGGCTCGCCTTTCTCGAGGCGGGTGGCTACGAGCAGGCCGACCTGTGGACGCCCGAGGGCTGGGCCTGGCGCCAACGAGCCGCGCACCGCCATCCCGTGTTCTGGCGGCGGACTGACGGCCAATGGCGTTAACTCACGCTGTTCGACGAGCTGCCGCTCGACGCGGTACGCGACTGGCCGGTCTACGTGAGCTGGGCGGAGGCGGACGCCTATGCGCGCTGGCAGGACGCGACGCTCCCGACCGAGGCGCAGTTCCATCGCGCCGCGGAGGGCGTGCGCTGGGGCGACCCGGCCACCGGCAACTACCATTTCCAGCAATGGGCGCCGGAGCCCGCCGGCCGCAACGCGCGGGGCGCGAGCCGGCACGGCGTGCGGGACCTCGTGGGGAACGGCTGGGAGTGGACCCGCAGCGTGTTCGCGCCGTTCCCCGGGTTCACGCCGTGGGCGCGCACCTACCCGGGCTACTCCGCCGACTTCTTCGACGACGAGCACTACGTGATCCTCGGCGCGTCCTGGGCGACCGATCGCGCGCTGGTGCGGCGCACGTTCCGCAACTGGTTCCAGCCGCACTATCCCTATGTGTTTGCCAAGTTCCGCTGCGTGCGACCCGTCTGATCCGCAGTGCCCGCTCAGCGGGGCGGCCCCGGCCGCCCCGCTCGCCCCGCCGCGCCGCGCCGCGCCGCAGTACCTTACCCGAATCGTTTCGACCATACGTCCTTCCTGGAGGAGTTCATGTCGGTCCGGTCCACACCGCGCCTGCTCACCCTCGTGCTCGCCGGCGCCATTCTGCTCGGCGTCTCCGACCTCGCCGCCCAGGACACCGCCAGGCGATCCCTCACGCCCGCCGACTACGGCAAGTGGGAATCGCTCGCGTTCGCCAGCCAGATCTCGCCCGACGGCAGGTGGCTCGCATACCCGGTCGATCGGGTGAACGAGGAGAACGAGCTCCGCATCACGCCACTCGACCGCGACACCACGCTCGTCGTGCCGTACGCGCAGAGCCCGCGGTTCTCCCGGGACGGACGCTGGCTGGCGTACGCGATCGGCGTGAGCGCCAAGGAGCGCGCGCGGCTGGAGAAGGAGAAGAAGCCGATCCACATGCGGCTTGGGCTGAGGAACCTCGTCACCGGCGACACGCTCAGCGTCGCCGACGTCGCCGGCTTCACCTTCTCCGACGACAGCCGCTACCTCACCATGCGGCGCTACGCCCCCGAAGGGGCCGGGAGTCGCAAGCAGCGCGGCGTGGACCTCGTCGTGCGCGACCTCGCCGCCGGCAGCGAGACCAATTTCGGCAACGTCGCGGAATACGCCTGGCAGCCGAAGGGCGGGTTGGTCGCGATGCTGATCGACGCCGAGGGGCAGGCGGGCAACGGCGTCGAGCTGTTCGATCCCGGGTCCGGCCGGCTGCGGTTGCTCGAGTCGAAGAACGCGCGCTACGAGGGTCTCACGTGGCGTGAGGACGACGACGACCTCGCGGTGATGCGCCTCCGCGCCGACGACAAGCGCTACAAGGACTCGACCTACGTGGTGCTCGCCTGGCGCGACGTGGCCGGCAACCGCCAGGCGGCGTTCGCGTTCGACCCCGACTCCACCCCGGGCTTCCCGGCCGACATGCGCGTGGTGACCTACGCCGGCATCCGCTGGTCCGACGACGCGCGCACCCTCTACTTCGGCATCAAGGAGCGCGAGAGGGCGAAACAGGAGGCGAAGGACTCGACGGCGACGAAGGACTCCACCGCGGCCCGCGACACGGCCAAGGCGCCGCGCGACACCGCCGGGGCCCGAGCCGACCGCAAGCCGGCGGCCGACGAGCCGGACGAGCCGAGCACCGTGCAGATCTGGAACGCGAAGGACGTGGACATCTACCCGGAGCAGAAAGTCCGGGCCAACCAGGATCGGCGGCGGAATCACCTGATCGCCTGGCATCTGGACGACGCGCGATTCGTGCGGCTCGGCACCGAGCTCACCGAGGACGTCACGCTCGCCAAGGGCGATCGCTGGGCGATCGGTACGGACCGGACGCCCTACGAGCGGGACGGTATGTTCGGGCCCGACTATCAGGACCTCTACCGCATCGACGTGGCCACGGGCGATGCCACGCTCATCATGCAGAAGGTGCAGTACACCTACGGCCCCAGCTCGGCGGGCCGGTACCTGCTGTACCTGATGAAGGACCACTACTGGACGTACGACCTCGCCACCGGGAAGCACACCAACGTCACGGCCGGCCTCGCCACCACGTTCGTCAACGTCAAGGATGACCATCCGGTGGAGCAGAAGCCGCCGTTCGGGACGGGTGGCTGGACGAAGGACGATCGCAGCGTGCTGCTGTACGACGAGTACGACGTCTGGGAAGCCCGCCCCGACAGCTCCGGAACGAGGCGCCTCACGGTTGGCATGACCGACTCGACCCGCTATCGGCGCGTGCGGCTCGATCCCGACGAGAAGTACGTCGACCTGGCGAAGCCGGTCTACCTCAGCACCACCGGCGACTGGAGCAAGCGGAGCGGCTACAGCCGGCTCGCGGGCGGCAAGGTCGAGCGGCTGGTGTGGGAGGACGCGAGCATCGGCCGGCTCAGCAAGGCCAGAGACGCCGAGGTCTACCTCTACGTCGCGCAGGACTTCGACCGCTCGCCCAACTTCTTCGTTGCCGGCCCGACCCTGGCGAGCGCGCGGCAAGTGAGCCACACCAACCCGTTCCAGCGCGAGTACCGCTGGGGCCGCTCCGAGCTGATCGAGTATCGCAACGATTGGGGCGAGCGGCTCCAGGGCGCCCTGTTCTATCCGGCGGACTACGAGCCGGGCAAGCGCTACCCGATGATCGTCTACATCTACGAGATCCGCTCACCCTCGGTCCATCAGTACGTGGTGCCGTCGAGCCGCGCGGCGTACGACCCCACCGTCTGGACCAGCCAGGGCTACTTCGTGCTCCAGCCCGACATCGTCTACCGCGACCGCGATCCCGGCCGGTCGGCGGTGGCCGCGATCGTCCCCGCGGTGAAGCGGGTGCTCGAAACCGGCATGGTGGACCCGAAGCAGGTCGGGCTCACCGGGCACTCGTGGGGCGGCTATCAGACCGCGTTCGTCGTGACCCAGACCGACATCTTCGCCGCGGCGGTGGCGGGCGCGCCGCTCACCGACCTCGTGAGCATGTACCTCTCGGTCTACTGGAACAGTGGCGGCACCGACGCCCGGATCTTCGAGATCAGCCAGGGGCGCATGGCGGTGCCGTTCTGGGACGACATCGACGCCTACATCGCCAACTCACCCGTGTTCCACGTGGAGCGGCTGCACACACCGTTGCTCGTGGCGCAGGGCACGGAAGACGGCGCCGTGGACTTCAACCAGGGGGTCGAGTACTACAACGCCGCGCGCCGCGCGGGCAAGGACTTCGTGTTCCTCGTGTACGAGGGCGAAAACCACAGCAACGCGAAGAAGGCGAACCAGATCGACTACCACAACCGCATCCTCGAGTGGTTCGCCCATTATCTCAAAGGAGAGCCCGCGCCCGACTGGATCACCAAGGGCGTGAGCTACCTCGACCAGGAACAGGCCCGGAAGAAGGACGCCAAGACCGGAGCACCGTAGCCCCGGGGCTCTGCCGGCCCCGGAGGGCGTGACGGATGGCCGCCCTCAGCGCGCATCCTCCAGCCGCGCGCGCTTCATGCCGTACAGCATCCGGTCGGCGGTCCCGATCAGCCCTTCCGCCGACTGCCCGTCGTGCGGGTAGACTGCCACGCCCATGCTGGCCGTGAGCGGAGGCTGCTCGGCATCCAGCGCGAGCCGCTCGGCCGCGCGCCGTGCCACCTCCTGGGCCGCCGCCGCGTTGGTCTCGGGCAGCACGACCGCGAACTCGTCGCCGCCGTAGCGCGCCGCCGTGTCCACCACGCGGCATGTGGCGCGGAGGACGTCGGCCAGTCTGCACAAAGCGCGGCTGCCGACCAGATGCCCGTGCCGGTCGTTGATCGCCTTCAGCTCGTCGAGATCGAGAAACAGCAGCGCGAACGGCTGCCCCGTGCGCTTGGAGCGTTCGACCTCGTTCTCCAGCACGGCCACCAGGCGCCGATGGTTGGCCAGCCCGGTCAGCGGGTCGCTCACCGACAGCGTGCGTAGCTGCTCCTCGACGTACCGGCGCTCCCGGACGACGGCGGCCGCGATCAGCGTCATGGCCGCGGCGACGCATGTGAAGGCCTGGAGCAGCAGCAACGATTCCCTGGGGGTGTCCCGCGCGAACGGGCCGAGGCCGATCAGCGTGCCCCGGGTGGCAATCGCGGACAGCAGCAGCACGGCGGTCGCGGCCTCACGAGGTCCGAGCCGAAAGGCCGCCCAGAGGAGCGGCGGGAGGCAGAGAAACTCGAGCGGGTATCGCAGCGCTGCCGCCGGGGAGAGGGGGCCGAACACGAAAAGGCCCGCGAGGACGAGGGCGACAAACACACCGGCTCCCTCCGCCGTCTGGCCAAGGCTCCACCGGGTCATCGGATTCGTGGCCCATAGCAGGATGACGGCCCCGGCCACCAAGTCGCCGCTGAAGTGGCCCAGCCACCGGGTGATCCAGACGGAGCCGAACGCCGTCCACGGCACCAGGTCGCCGAGCGCCAGGGTCGTGGCCCCCAGCGTGGCGCCGATCGTGCTGACTCCTGCGGCGAGCACCGTGAACTTGAAGGTCCGCTGGGCCCGGCCGAACGCCCCGGGGCCTCCGACCCACCTGAACATCAGATACGCGCCCAGCACGGCTTCGATGGTGTTGGCGATCGCGATGCCGCTCGACACCGCCACCGCGCCGACCGTCACCAGGCTGGCGAAGAAGGCGCCGATCAGAACGGCCGGCCAGAGGCGAACCCCGAGCAGCACCAGGGCCGCGAGGGCGATCCCGGCCGCCGGCCAGGCGGGGCTCGTGCCCGACGGGAGGAAGGCTAGCCCCGCGCCGAGTATCCCCGCGACGAAGTAGGCCGCGGTCAGCGCGGCGAGCCGCACCAGGTATTGCACCGTTGCCGAACGCAGAGCAGCGTGCCTCAGTCGCCAACCCTCCATGAAGGTGCACCCGCGTCGAGTCCTCCACTTGTACCCTGTAGCGCGGCGCGAGCGCAGGATGTCATGTGACCGCCGTCACCAATGAGACGCCCGCGACCGCCCGCCGGGAATCCCGCAGCGGGCCGGGACGCGAGCGTCCGATCGCTCAGAGCACCGCGTCGAACACCCGGTTGAACCGGTCCACCACCTGCACGCGGACGTCACGCACGTCGGGCGCCACGGGCGCGTAGAACAGGTGGTCGGTGACGTACGGCTCCACCCACGGCCGCCGCGGCGGGAGGTCGGGCCCCGTGTGGAGCTTCACGCTCAGCGGGTCCCGCCCCCGCCGCTGCGCCATCGCGCCCCGCCGCTCGCCGCCCTCGTACCACACGACCGTCCACTCGGGGTCCCAGTTCCACACGTTCGCCACGATCTCGTCGGGCGCCGCCACATCGGCGCCGCGCGGATACACCCGCAGCTGGTGCGTCGCCTCCTGCCCCGTGGCCTGGTAATACCACGAGACCGACTCGCCGTCGATCTCGTACACGCTGTAGCCGGACGGCGTCCCGTCGCCGCAGATCGGGCCGCTCCACCAGGCACCACACACGGTGCCGCTCACGTGCTCGTGCACGCCGTGGGTGAAGCCGTGCTCGCTCTCGTGCGTATGGCCGGCGAGCACGTGCGCCCGGTACGGCTCGAGCAGCCGGTAGAGCGCCTCGCGGTTCATCACCGCCATGCCGACCTCGGGGCTGCGCCGGCCGATCCGCACGTGGCCGCCGCCCAGCACCGGGATGTGCAGCATCACGATCACCGTGCGCCCCGGCTCGCTGCGGGCGAGATCGCCCGCGAGCCACGTGAGCTGCTCGTCGTCGAGATAGCCGATGTACCCCGACCCGTGCCAGAACACGTCGTCCAGCACCACGTAGTGCACCGCCCCGCGGTCGAACGAGTAATACCGCGGTCCGAAGTGCCGGCTGAACGTGTCGCTGGCGTGAGCGTCCCCGCTCGCCGTGTAGTCCATGTCGTGGTTGCCGATCACCTGGAAGAACGGCACCGCCATCGCCGCGACCGCTTTCTCGTACTCCGGCAGCAGCTCCAGATGGTCGAACATGAGGTCCCCGCAGGCGACGCCGAACACTTCCTGGTCGCCGAGCGCGGCGACCGTCCGCCGCACGTCGGGCACCGTCTGCTCCTGGAGCCACCGCGTCTCCTCCAGCGTCTCCGTTTGCGGGTCCGGCAGCAGCAGGCACGTATGGCGCTCGTCCCCGTGGGGCAGCGGCTCGAGGTCGAACACGGCGCTCATCTCCCGCCCCACCCCCGCCGGAATCGGCCGGTAGGGGCGCGCCGTGCCCGTCGGGTTCAGCGGGATGCGGTATCCCGCCGGCAGCGAGACCGACACGAACGGCCGGTCGGCCGTGGTGACCAGCTCGAACGAGCCGTCGGCCGCCGTGAGAACCGTCTCGAGGCCGTCCGTCACCCCCACGCGCGCGAGCCCGCGGCCGCCGGCTCGCACCCGGCCGCGAATCCTGAGCGGTGCCGACGACGACACGAGCGGGTGCCGCGCGTACGGGTCCCGCAGCAGGGATGACAGGCGAACGCCGGGGAGCGCGGCACCGGCGGCGATCACGAACTGGCGGCGGGAGAGACCGGCTGACGGCATGGCCCATTCCGAGATTTGGACGCCCATCAATATGCAGCGTGAGCCCCAACGCCGCATGAAGCATCCGCCGCGGGGCGGCGGCGGCGGCCATTCCCGCCGGATAGATTCCGCCCACGGAGGTCACCCCGCATGCCCGAGCTCCCCGACATCGAGTTGTACCGCGCGGCGCTGACGGCCCGGGTCGTCGGCCGGCCGCTCGGCGGCGTGCGGATCGCGAGCCCATTCGTGCTGCGAACGGTCGATCCACCCGTCACGGCCTTGGCGGGCCGCGTGGTCCGCGGCACGCGTCGGCTCGGCAAGCGGATCGTGCTCGAGCTCGACGGGGACTACTACGCCGTGCTCCACCTCATGATCGCCGGCCGCCTGCGGTGGAAGCCGGCCGGCACCCCACTCCCCCGCCGCACCGGCCTCGCCGCGTTCGACTTCCCCAACGGCACCCTGCTGCTCACCGAAGCGGGCCGGCGGCAGCGCGCCGCGCTCCACATCGTGCACGGCGAGTCAGACCTCGCCGCCCACGACCCGGGCGGGCTCGAGCCGCTCGACGCCGACCTCGCCGCGTTTCGCGCCGCGCTCACCCGCGAGCGCCACACGCTGAAGCGGGCCCTCACCGATCCCCGGCTGCTCAGCGGAATCGGCAATGCCTACTCGGACGAGATCCTCCACGCCGCGCGGCTCTCCCCGCTGCAGCTCACGTCGAACCTCGCGGCCGACGAGATCGAGCGCCTGTTCGCGGCGACCCGCGACACGCTCACCCGCTGGAGCGCACGGCTCCGACTGGAAGCCGGCGACGCGTTTCCGGAAAAGATGACGGCGTTCAGGGACGGGATGGCGGTGCACGGCCGCTACAAGAAGCCGTGCCCCGACTGCGGCGCGCCGGTGCAGCGCATCCGCTACGCGGAGAACGAGGTGAACTACTGCCCGCGCTGCCAGACTGGCGGCCGCCTGCTCGCCGACCGCGCGCTCTCCCGGCTGCTCCGGGACGACTGGCCGCGCACGCCGGAGGAGCTGGAGGCGCGATGCGCCGGCGGAGTCGCGGCCGCCCCCGTTCGGCGCTATTCTCCGGCGACTAAGACCCCACCCACCCAGGAGCCGCCATGACCACGCAAAGCGGGCTCTACACCGCGCCCGTCTTTCTCGGCACCGCCTTCCTGCTCTTCGGCCTCGCCCTGATCGAGAAATTCCTCAATCTGTTCGGCGGGAGCATTCCGTTCGTCGACATCTTCCCGAGTCAGGTGCTGAGCTGGGCGGTGACGCTGCTGATGTTCGAGATCGCGCTCACGCTGCGCCAGCTCGTCGAGACGCGCCGGGAGAGCGATCGCGGGCGCGGCGCCGCGCCGGCCTCCGGACTCCACTAGCGCGCCGAGCTCACGTGACGTGAGCACGGCTCGGCAACCGCCCGCGCCGACAGGAGACGCTCGACCATGCGCATTGCCCTGATGATCCTCCCAGCCGCGGCTTGGCTCGCGGCGACCCCGGCCCCGCGCCTCGCGGCGCAGGACACGGTCCGGTTCACCCCCACCGTCGGCTACCCCACGTTCGCCGTGCGCGAGCCGGTGCTGCGCATTCGCCCCAACACCGTGCTGATCTCCCGGACCAACTTCGGCGGCTACTACACGGCGGCCGGCGGCGACTTCCCCGGTGAGGTCGGGCCGATCTACGTCGAGGGAGCGACCACCAGCGACATGCTCGTGGTCGAGATCGTGTCGCTCCGCCCGAATTACGAGACCGCGGCCTCCCGCGTACGCCCGGGAAACGGCGCGCTCTCGGGCGACGACCGGCTGCGCGTGCTCAACGACCCGATCCCCACGCGGCGCTACGTCTGGCGGCTCGACCGCGAGCGGATGACCGGCACGACCACGCTTCCCGACAGCCGGATGCGCGAGGTCACGATCGACCTCCAGCCGATGCTCGGCCGGGTGGCCGTGGCGCCGCGCGGCGATGAGGCGTTCGGCGGGCTGTGGCCCGGCGACTTCGGCGGCAACATGGACGCGCCCGAGGTCCGCGCCGGCACCACGGTGTACCTGCCGATCTTCCACGACGGCGCCTACTTCTACTTCGGCGACGCCCACGCCCGTCAGGGACACGGCGAGGTGGCCGGGACCGGGCTCGAGACCAGCATGGACGTCGTGTTCCGGATCGGCGTGATCACGGGCAAGGCGATCGACTGGCCGCGGCTCGAGGACGAGCGCTACATCATGGTCGCCGGCAGCGGCCGGCCGCTGATCGACGCGTTCCGCATCGCGCACGTCGAGCTGGTCGAGTGGCTTGAGCAGGACTACGGGTTCGACCGCTGGGACGCCTACGCGCTGCTCGGCCAGGTGGTGGAGAGCACCGTCGCCAATGTGGTGGACCCGCTGTACACCGTCGTGGCCAAGTTCCCCAAGCGGTACCTGCCGCGGTGAAACCTGCTCGCGGTAAAGACCCTTCAGCTCACGGGCCTGGTACGCCCCGCCCACGACGAGCTGCTTCGCATGAAGTCCGCGCTGCCGCCGGGGAGGACCATCGTCATCACCAGAGACCGTCACCACGCTCGCCACCGGACAGTACTTCCGGCTCGGCCTGGTCGGGCGGCCGGTCCCCCCTCCCGAGGCGCGCTGAACGGACTGGCATTCCAGCCTCGGGGCTGCGTACCTTATCAGCCCCAGCAAACCGGAGCTTCGCATGGCAGTCGTGTCCCGCGGCCGCTTCGTCTGGCATGAGCTGATGACGGCCGACCCCACCGCGGTCGGATTCTACGAGCAGGTGATCGGCTGGACGGTCATGAGTTGGGACAAGGACCCCAACTACCGGATGTTCGCCTGGAAGGGCGTGCCGATGGCCGGCGTGATGCCCCTGTCCGATGAGGCCCGCCGGGCCGGTGTCCCGCCGCACTGGATCGCCTACGTCACGGTGCCCGATGTCGACGCGACCGTGGCCCTGGCGGCGGGCCTCGGTGCCAGGACCCACTTCCCACCGATGGATGTGCCCAGCGTGGGGCGGGTCGCGGTGCTCAGCGACCCGCAGGGAGCGACCATCGGGGTGTTCCAGCCCGAAACGCCGGGCACCGCCTCGGAAGACTACGTGCTCGGGGATTTCTCGTGGCACGAGTTCATCGCCGACGACTGGAAGGCGGCATGGGACTTCTACCGCGCGTTGTTCGGCTGGGAGTACGACTCCCAGATGGACATGGGCGCGATGGGCACATACTGGATGTTCCGGCGCCCCGGCGGTTCGCGGGCACTGGGTGGGATGTACAACCGGCCGCCCGAGATCCCCGTGGCCCACTGGCTGCCCTACGTCCACGTGCCGAGCGCTGACCGGGTGGTCGGGCTCGTGCCCAAGCACGGCGGCTCCGTGATGCACGGCCCGATGGAGGTGCCGGGTGGCGACCGGATCGCCATTCTGATGGACGCGCAGGGCGCGCCGATCGCCGTGCACGCGCGCAAGCCGAAGGCCGCCGCCAAGCCGAAGGCCAAGCCCAAGGCGAAGGCGAAGAAGAAGACCGTCGCGAAGCCCGCGAGGAAGGCGCTTGCCAGGAAGGCCAAGCCCGCCAAGCCGGCCCGGCGTCCGGTGAAGAAGGCCGCTCCGCGGAAGCGCAGGTAGCTCCGCGGAGCGACCGCTCCGCCGGTCAGCAGGACGGTGCCGACAGCCCCGGGAACAGCCGCCGGCTGTAGCCCGGGAAGGTCTGGATTGTCCCGATCCCGAGCGGGAAATCCACGGTGACTGCCGGAATCGAGAACGTGGCGGGGGCCATCGTGCCCAGGGTGTTGCACACCTGGCTCATGGAGTTCTGCAGGGTCCCCACCGTCGCGGGCAGGCCGTCGAGCCCCTGCAGGATGGCGATCAACGTCGTCCCGCTCGGCATCTGGTTCCGCAGGTTGCACGCGTCGTTGAGTTTCCCCGCGAACTCCCCCGTGAACAGCTTCTGATCGCAGATCCGGTTCACGGCGTATGCGCCCGCATCGGCCGCCTTGTCGAGGATCTTCGAGGGGTCGGTCAGCAGGGCGCTCATGTCCGTCGGAAGCGGGAGTGCGCCCACCAGGTTGGCCGCGCCGCCGCCGCCGAACGGCAGGTCGCCGGTCGAGAGGGACGTCAGGGCGCTCAGCGCCTGCGCCGCCCGCGGCCCCGTCATGCTCCGGGCCGAGGCGGCGGCCGCGAGCTGGTCCGACCCGACGGACGCGATGAGGTTCTGCAGCAGGATCTTGGTCGCGTCGGTCACCTGCATGTTGGGCCCGGCGCCCGCGGCGCTGTTGATCCCCGCCTGGCCGGAGAGCTTCGCGCACACCTGCAGGTTGGCGGAGGCCCCACCCTGCGGCATCACGCCAATCGACTGGCCGCCGAACGCGTCGATGTTGGCGGTTCCCCCGTTGCCGTAGCCGTCCACTCCGACCATGGCGTCGCCGCGCCCCCGCAGCGTGATCGCCGAGTGGAACCGTGCGGCCGCCTCCCACCCATACTGGAAGCAGAGGCTGCCCTCGAGCTGCGCCTGGCCGCCGACGGTCGGATCGACGCCGACGCCGACCCCCACGGCGATCTTGCCCACCGTCGTGCTGAGAGCCGCGAGCTGCGTGGCCGCGGCAGTCGTCCTGCCGCACCATGCGGGCGTCGATCGAATCGAGCCGGACGAGCACCGTTTCCAGCATGCTGCGGATCTCCGCCAGGTCGTTGTTCTGGGCGCTCACCACGTCGTTGCAGCCGGTGTTGGCCAAGCCGATAGCGAGCACGATGGCGCCCGCCGCCGTCTTGCGGTTCATGGACCCCTCCCCTGGTGTGATTGCGCGGTGGCGTGGTCGAGTGTCTGGGCCGCCGACCTGCCGCTCGCCACAATGGCACGCTGCCGGCCGCCCTGCAAGGTCCTCTGGCCGGATTCCGCGGCCGGGCGTATGCTAGGCGCATGCCTCGGCTGAAGCGCCTCCAGGGTGAATACCGCGTGACTGACGCCGACGTGACCCTCCGCATTGTCGTCGGCCAGGGCCAGATCGGCACGTCCCTCGTCCGGCTCGACGACAAGGACGTCGCGTCGGGCGCCATCGCCATGCTCGTGATCGGCGCCGGACCCGCGCTCGTCGGGCGGCGGCTCCGGGTCGCGACCACCGTGACCGACGTGCAGCGGCTCACCAACCGCACGTCCGTGCGCTACGTCCTGTCGGGCGGGCCGGAACCGGCCGTGTTTGACACCACGGCGGACGTCGAGGAAGAAGGCGGCTCGATCCACTACACCGCGCGGTTCGACTTCGTCGGATGATGCGCGCCCTCGCCGCGATTGCGCTGCTACTCGTGGCGGCGATGCCCGCGGGCGCGCAGCAGGACGCCACCGGCCTCACGCTGCGCCAGCTGCGCACGCCGGCGGCGCCCGCGCTCATCCTGCTGGGCGTGGCACCGTCGGTGGTCGAGCGCCCCACGGCGCCGAGCGCTTTCGCCGTCTCACTTTTCGCGGCGAGCGGCGCGGAGGATCTCCTCCCCCACGACTACGCGCTCGAGCTCGCGCCCTACTGGCTGGCGCCGCACCCCGGCCTGACGTTCGAGTCGTACTACGCGCCCGGGTTCCTGCAGGGCATGCTGCAGACCACATCGCTCTCGCTCGCCACCGTCCCGCTGAGCCAGATGGGGGATACCGCCGCCACGGGCACGGCGGTGGGGCTCGGGCTCCGCACGCTCCTGCTCGCGGGCCGCGCCCACCCCACGCTCGCCCAGGCGGTGCGCGGGCTGCAAGCCATCCAGGCGGCCGCCAACCGCGTCACGCTCGACCGCGAGGAGGCGACGGACGACGCGACGCGCGAGCGGCTGGAGCGGCAGCTCGACACGCTCGACGCCCGAGCCGCCGAGGCGGCGCTCGAGATCCAACGGCTCGATACCGAGCGGGTCGGGTGGATCATCGAGGCCGCGGGCGCGATGACGCTCGACTTCCCCGGCAATCGCACCGATTCCGGCAGCGTCGGGCTCGCGGGCGGCTGGCTCACCGTCATGTACCGCATGCCGCGCCCGGCGCTCGACCTGGTCGCCGTCGCCCGTTACCAGCACGAGCGCGCCACCGCGCGCGATCTGATCGGACTGGGTGGGCGGCTCGCATGGCGCATCGACGACCTCGTCGTTTCGGGCGAGCTGCTCGGCCGGTTCGGCGACGGGTGGGCCACCGGCGAGCGGCCCGGCTGCCGGCTCACCGGCAACTTCGAGTACCGGCTCCCCGCCGTGGGATACCTCACGGCGGCCATCGGCACCGACACCGACGGCCCCGGCTCGCGGCTCATCGCGACCTTCGGCATCGACCTCGGGTTCGGTACCATCCCGCTCCGGATCCCATGAGCCTCGATCGCTCCGCCGTGCTCGACCACGAGGCCCGCGTGATCGCGGCGCTGCGCGAGCGGCGCCGCGCGTCCCATCCCGACGAGTCGTGGCTCCGGGATGCGGGCAACCTGTTCGGTATCGCCCTCTCGGGGGGCGGGGTCCGGGCGGCCACCATGGCCTACGGGTTCCTCCAGGTGCTGAACCAGTTCGGGCTGCTGCGGCTGGCCGACTACCTGTCCACGGTTTCGGGCGGCGGCTACCTCGGGGGCTACGTGCACGCGCGGCTGCGGGACCAGCACGACGCGGCCGATCCGTTCGCCGCGCTGTTCAAGGACGGCGACCGCACACGCCTGCTGGACTACGGCCGCTACCTGGCGCCGGGCTCGGGGGGGCGCCGCCTCTGGAATCTCATCCGTCTGATCGGCGCGCTGGTCGCGAGTCTCGTGATGAACTGGGTGTGGGTCGCGGCGCTTCTCGCCCTGCTGGTGGCGGGTCCGGCCTGGCTGCTCGGCCGGCTGCTCGATGCCGCCGGCCTGCACGACGCATACACGTGGCTCGCGATCGCCGCGGGCGCCGTCCTGGCATACCACTTCTTCCTCCACCCGCTCGCGTGGCTCCGGCTCTGGTCGTCCAACGTCTTGAACCGGATCGAGGGCGTGCTGCTCGCCGTCGCGCTCGCCCTCGCGCCGCCGGCGTTGCTCGGCGCCGTCGGGGTGGACCTCGCGCTCGCGGGGCCGATCGCCGCCGCTGCCGCGGTCGTGCTGCTCGTCGCCGGCTGCTTCGCCAACCCCAACGTGCTCACGCTGCACCGCTTCTACCGCGACCGCGTGGCGGAGGCGTACCTCGAGACGGCGAGCCCGCGTGCCCTCCGGCGCCGCCTCGCGGACCTCGGCTTCGAGCCGCCGCGTGACGCGCCGTATCCCCTGGTGAACGCGTGCCTCAATTTGCTGGGCGCCGGATCCGGAACACTCGCGGGCACCAAGCACAGCGACTACTTCCTGTTCTCGCCCGACCACTGCGGCGCCGAGCGCGTCGGCTACGCGCACACCGCCGAGCTGTACCGCGGCCTGACACTCGCCACCGCGCTGGCGTGCTCCGGCGCGGCGCTCAATCCCGCCATGGGGACGCGGAGCGGCCAGCCGCTCGCCGCGCTGATGACGCTGCTCGACATCCGCACCGGCTACTGGGCGCGGAACCCCGGGTTCACGGGACCGCGCTGGCTCGCCGCGCTCCCGTGGTGGCCGTACTACCACCTGCTCGATCTGCTGAACCGCACGCATGCGGGCCGCGCGCGGGTCAGCGTATCCGACGGCGGCAATATCGAGAACCTCGGCGTCTACGAGCTGCTCCGCCGGCGCTGCCGGCTGATCGTGGCGCTCGACGCCGGCGCGGACCCGGCGTACGAGTTCGCCGACCTCAAGAACCTCGTGATCCGCGCTCGGCAGGAGCTCCATCTCGTGATCCGGTTCCGCCAGGACCCCGAGCGCGTCGTCCGGCCCGAGCCGTCGGCCGGCTTCTCGCGCGCCCACTTCGCGGTGGCGGACGTGCGCGAGCTGGGAAACGAGCAGCGCGGCTGGCGCGGCCTGCTGGTCTACGTCAAGTCGTCGCTCCGCGCGCCGCAGACCCCCAAGACCGTGGACAGCGAGAGCTTCCGCTACAAAACCGCCCACCCCGCGTTCCCGCACGAAACCACGGCCGACCAGTTCTTCGACGGGGCGCAGTGGCGCGCCTACTACTACCTCGGCCGGTTCATGGCGGGCGATCTGCTGAGCGAGGACGTCACGGACCCCGCGCGGATCGGCCGGCGCGACCTGAGTGCCCTGTTCACGGTGCTCGACGCCCTCGCGGGGCCGGCGGAGCTGGAGACGTACCTGAGGCCGGTCACGCCCAGCGGCTCCTGATCCTCGCGACCCCGCCGCCGGTTCGCTCACAAGCCCCGGCAACGCGGCGGATTGCGCCCCCCCGGCGGCCGTTTGCCTGCTCGGCCGAGCCGAGCGTAGCTTAGGATGGTGGCCGGCCTCATTCCCGGAGCCAGGATGCCGGTCACCGCCAAGCTGTCCCGGAAGTTCTACGACACTTTCGGGGACGAAATCGCCAACGAGCTGGTCGACTGGTTCAATCAGGTGGACGCGACGTACCGCTTCGAGCTGCGTGAGCTGAACGAGGTCAACTTCGCGCGTTTTGACGCGAAGGTGGAGCAGCGTTTCGCCGAATCCGACGCCCGGCTGGAGCGCCGGTTCGCCGAGTTTGAAACGCACTGGGAGCAGCGCTTTTCGGCGCTCCAATCAAGCTGGGGCCAGCAGTTCTCGGCGCTCGACGCGAAATGGGAGCGGCGGTTCTCAGTGCTCGAAGCAATGGTGGACCGGCGCTTCGCCGAGGTCGATGTGAAGCTGGAACAGCGCTTCGCCGAGGTCGATGTGAAGCTGGCTTCCCTCAAGGCCGAGCTGATCAAGTGGATGTTCCTCTTCTGGCTCGGAACGATCGGGACGGTGCTCGCGCTGCAGGCGCTCTGATCCCCCGGCTCAGCGCAGAAACCGCTCCGCCAGCTGCTCCAGCCGCTCGTTGCCCTGCTCCCGCGCCTGGGCGAGGATCCGCACCACGTGGGGCCGGAGCCTGGGCTCACCCCACTCGTAGCCCGTCGCCAGCTGCGCGCTGTGCGAGTCCCCGACGTTCGCCCCCTCCAGCAGCGCCCAGGCGGCCGCCTCGTCGTAGCCGGGGTCGTCGCGCTTGGGTAGCACGAAGCGGGGCTTCGGCCCGTCGGCGTTTTCATTGACGAACGCGCGAGACATGGTGAATGGCTAGCGCGCGCCGAGGGGCACCGCAACCTGCCGCCGCTGCCGGTCCCGCCGCTCCTGTCACGCTTGACAGGACTCCCCCGCGGCAATACTATCTATTACATAAGTAATAGTTGAGGTTTCATGCCGATATCGCTCACCCGGCGCGAGTTGGACGTCATCGCGGTGGTCTGGGAGCTCGGCTCCGCCACCGTCGCCGACGTCGTCGAACGCCTGCCGGACGATCTCCACTACTCCACGGTGCTCACCATCTTCCGCACCCTCGAGGCCAAGGGTCACGTTCGCCATGAGCGCGACGGGCGGGCGTTCCGCTACCACCCCGTCACCCGTCCCGAAGACGCGGGCGACGGCGCGCTCCGCCGGCTGGTGGACTAAGATGTTCCAGGGATCGCGGGAGCTGTTGGTGGCACGGCTCGTGTCCGACGAGAGTATCGCGCCCGACGAGCTGCGCCGGATGCGGCGGTCGCCTGACCGAGCGCCTGAAGGAGCTGGAACGATGATCGCCGCCTGGATGGTCTACGCAACCCTGGTCGCCGCGCTGCTGGGTGGTGCGGCAGTCGCGCTCGATCAGGCGCTCCGCCTGACGCGCCGGCAGGCGCGCTGGGTCTGGGTCATGGCCCTCGCCACGTCACTGACGCTTCCGGTCCTCGCGCGACAACCAGCGACGCCGCCTGCGGCCCTGCGCGACGCCGGCGCGGTCCAGGTCGCCGCGCGCGCCGTCGCGGCGCCCGTGCCGAATCCGTCGCCGCGGCTCACGTCCTTTGATACGCCGCTGATCGTGGCATGGGCGACCGCATCCGCCGTCGTGCTGCTGCTCCTGCTCTTCGCACAGCGAGCGCTGCGCCGTGAAACCGCTCATGGCATGGTGCGGGAAGTCGATGGCCACGTGGTGTGCGTGACCGCCGACTCGGGTCCGGCGGTCGTGGGTGGACTCAAACGCGCCACGATCGTCCTCCCCGCGTGGCTGGCGGCACTGGATACCGAGGCGCGTCGCCTCGCGGTCCGCCATGAGGCCGAGCACGTGGAGACCGGCGACGTCCGGCTCCTGACCGTCGCCGCGCTCGCGGCGGTGGCGTGCCCGTGGAATCCGGCCATCTGGTGGCAGGTGCACGCCTGCGGGACGCGTCGAGCTCGATTGCGATCATCGGCTGCTGCGCGCCGGGAGTGGATCGTCCGGAACGTACGGCGCCCTGCTCCTCGAGGTCGCGCGCCGCGCCCCGATCCGCCGTCTCGCCATCGCGCTCTCCGCCCGCCCGTCTCTCTTGTCACGGAGGATCGATCACATGACGCCCGTCCCATCGCGCACGCGACGGCTCCGCGCCCTGCTCGGCGCCGGCGTCGGCACCGTGCTCGTCGTGCTCGCCTGCGAGACGCCGCTCCCCGTCGCCGACCGGGCCGCCGGCGTGGTACTCGCCGAGTCCCAGGTCGATGTGCCACCCAGCCGCCTGAGCGGCGGACCGTTACGTATCCCCCGCTGCTGCGAGCAGCCGCGCATCGAGGGTCAAGTAATGGTGGAGTTCGTGGTGGACGCGGCGGGCCTGGTCGACTCGGCCT
The DNA here is from genome assembly GCA_963771275.1 of uncultured Gemmatimonadales bacterium. Lineage (GTDB taxonomy): Bacteria > Gemmatimonadota > Gemmatimonadetes > Gemmatimonadales > GWC2-71-9 > JAOTWJ01. The sequence continues at coordinate 1,303,503 of CAVYSW010000003.1, read as the reverse complement.
CGATTGTGGTGATCAGCAGCACCCACAAGGCGTTCGAGCGACCGGCCGTCGACGTGGCGAAGAGCTTGCGCTTCCGTCCCGCGATGGCGGGCGGAGTGCCGCGGGCGGTGCGGCTCCGGCAGCCCGTGGAGTTTCACATCATGAAGCCGGCGACCGCTCCCTCGACCACGCCAGCGAGGCCGGGATCTGTCGATACCACACTCGTCTTTCTGACGGGGGCTCCGACGACCGACACCCTGGCTGTGGTGGTGACACCCGGTCGGATACGGTAGCCCGCGGATCAGTCACGCTCTTCCGGCGGGCCGGCGGTCAGCTCGATCACCTGGCCCGCCCGCCACGACCCGAACGCGTTCTGGAACCACCGGTCGGTCATCTTCCCGTCGGCGGTGAACGCCAACGTGTTCCGAAAGTCGAACGTCCGCTCGGGGAAGCTGATCTGCCCGGCGATCATGAGTTGATCGCCCTCCAGGGACACGAAGCCGCGACTGTAGACGCCGCTGTCGGGCGCCATCCGAGGCGGCTCGATCACCGCAGCGGGAGTCCGAGGTATTGCCGGAGTCGGGCGTCCTCCGATGCGGCGCGGCGCACCTGCTCGCGGAGGGCCCGCCGGAGATGCACGACGGATGAAACGGCGATCGCCGTCACCGCCGCCACCACGGCCGTCCACGCCAGCGGGCGGGCCCGCGCAAGTCCCGCGGCCGACCCGAGAATCAGGATCGCGCCCAGCGTCACCTCGACGAGCGCGAGTGGGGCGAGGCCGTACCGGTCGCGGGCCCGCGCCCTGAGCTTGGTGGCGCCCGAGCCCGCGGCGACGAGGCCGATCAACAGGAGCAGGATCCCCATCGCCGCAACAGTAGCTCCCCGTGGGCCTCGACTTCAAGCCGGCCCGCCTGCGGCATGCCGGAGGGGGTCAACTCGTTGCCCCGCCAACACCTGCTTGGCGCCGGGCCGGGGTCGGCATTTGACACCCTGGTTACAATTCATGATGCGTCAGCCACTGCACCGCGCCATTCTGTCGCCCCAGTCCGGGGTCGACCGCTGAGCCCGCGCCCCCTTTCCGGCGCTTCGACCTTCCCCACGAAGCACGCAGCGGGCGGCCTCAGGTGACGCGCGTCGCGGGCGCCGGCGCCGTACCCCGGCCGGGAAAGCACATCGTCGAGCAGCGGCGTCTCACCCATCGGGGCCGCGAGTTCCACTTCGTGTCGTACGACGGGCAGCCGGCCAACGAAAAGCGCGGGCAGGTAGCCACCGCACCGGCGTGGTGGCTTATGGGCGCCGGGACGCGGTGGGAGGTCGCACCGTGCCGGCCGGGCCAGTCGCAGGACGAGCTGGATCGTGTGTTCGTGCGCTGGCTCGAGACCCACGTGTTCCGCGCGGCAGGGAAGCGGGCGCACAGCACGGCCAAGACGCGGCAAGCCGTCCGCCGCCGGGCGTAGCGGGAGGCCGACCAAGAGCGAGCAGTCAGACCAGACAGGAGCGCCGAGGCGCGCCGCGGAGCGGGCTCGAGTCCGCGAAGGCGGCGGCATCAGTGACCATCCCCGGGGGGGCAATGACCAACCGCATCGAGTACAACGGCTTCGTGATCGAGTCCAACACCAAGCTCCGGCGCCAACCGGCCGGCTGGACGCTCGAAGTGCACATCACCCCGGCGGGCCGTCTCACGGGAGTCCGGCGCTGCCGCGCGCCCAATACCTACCCCAGCGAGGAAGTCGCCGTCGCGCGCTGCCTGGAATTCGGCCGCCGGATCGTGGACGGTAGGGTGAAGCCGAGGGGCACCGCGAAGTAGGTAACTCCCCCACCCCCGGGGCGTAGCCTCCAACCCATTCCTCCCCCTCACGGGCCCTCGGCAGCGAGTGCCCCGGCGGCGCGACCCTGCCCCACTCCGGTCGCACCGCCCCGCGTCCAACCGGCGCCGACATGCCTGACTCATTATAACATATCTAATACCAGTTGACATGGTATAACATATGCTTTATTGATTCACTGTCTCAACTGAGACGGACCTGCCATGCCGCCCATCACGTCTGCCCTGTCCGATCCGGAGATCCTGGCCGAGCTGGGCCGCCGGTTGCGGGCGTACCGGCTCCAGCGCAACCTGCCGATCCGCGTGCTCGCCGATCGGGCCGGCATCACCGCGCTGACGCTGCAGAACGCCGAGCGCGGGCGGAACGTCACGCTGGAGACGCTGCTCCGCGTGCTGCGCGCGCTCGACCGTCTCGAGCAGCTCGACGCGTTTCTGCCGGAGCCGGTGCTGTCGCCGCTCGCCCTGCTCGACGCGCGCCGTCGTCCGCCGCGCCGGCGCGCGCGGGTCCGTCCCTGATGGCGGCTGAGCCCGTCGTCGCGGAAGTGCGGCTGTGGGAGCGCCGGGTCGGGGCCGTGGCGGAAGACGGGTCGGGCCAGGTGATCTTCGAGTACGACCCCGCGTTCGCGCGCGCGGGCTGGGAGATCTCGCCGCGCCATCTGCCGTTGAGCCGCGTGGGGCCCAGCGTGTTTCCCGAGCTCGCGCGGCTCGAGGCGTTCCAGGGTCTGCCCGGCGTGCTGGCCGACGCGCTGCCCGACCGCTTCGGGAACGCGGTGATCAAGGCGTACTTCGAGCGGCTGGGCCGGCCCGACGCGGCGCTCAGCCCCGTGCAGCGGCTGCTCTACGTCGGCCGTCGCGCCATGGGGGCGCTGGAGTTCGAGCCGCCCGCGGACCTGCCCGCGACGCCCGCCACCGAGCAGGCGCTCGAGCTCCAGCGGCTCGTGCGCGAGGCGCGGCGCGTGGTGGAGGGCCGCCGCGACGTGGCCCTGCCCGAGATCATGCAGCTCGGCGCCTCGGCCGGCGGCGCGCGGCCCAAGGCGGTGATCCTGTGGAACCGCGCCACCGACGAGGTGCGGAGCGGCTTCGCCACCCCACGCCCCGGTGACGAGCCCTGGGTCATCAAGTTCGACGGCGTGGGCGAGCTGGAGCACCCCAACCCCCGGTCGCAGCCCTACAACCGGATCGAGTACGCCTACAACGCCATGGCGCGCGCCGCGGGTCTCGAGACCACCGAGACACAGCTGCTCACCGAGCGCCGGCTGGCGCACTTTCTCTCGCGCCGGTTCGACCGCACGGCGGCGGGGCGGATCCACCTCCACACGCTCGGCGGACTGGAGCACGCGGACTACAACGCGCCGCAGACCTACTCGTACGAGCAGTATCTCCGCGTCTGCCTGGAGCTGGGGCTCCCGCCCGCCGCGCTGGAGGAGGCGTACCGTCGCGCGGTGTTCAACGTAGTGGCCGTGAACCAGGATGACCACGTCAAGAACTTCGCCTTCCTGATGGACCGGGACGGCGCGTGGCGGCTCGCGCCGGCGTACGATCTCACGTTCGCGCGGGGCTCGGGGTTCACCCGCGCGCACCAGCTCACGCTGCGTGGCAAGGCCGACGGCTTCACGCGGGCGGACCTGCTCGCGCTCGGCGCCGCGATCGGGCTCCGGCGCGACGGGGCGGGCGTGCTCGAGCGGGTGGGCGACGCCGTGCGCCGCTGGCCCGAGCTCGCGAACCAGGCCGGGGTGCCGGCCGAGCGGATCGCGGCGATCGGGCGGGCGCACCGGGTTGGGCTGTTGTAGCCGGTCGCGTGGGTATACTGCAGGGACCCTCGGAACGGGAGTGAGTCGTGAAACGCAGGACGCTGGTACTGCTCGTCCTGGTGGCGGCCCTGGTGGCGCTCGCCAGCTCGCAGGCTCTGGCCCGGCTGGCCGCCGACTGGTACTGGTTCCAGGACCTGCACTTTCAGACGGTCTTCCTGACGGAGCTCGGCACCAAGCTCGGTCTCGGGCTGGGCGTGGGGCTGCTCGCGTTCGCGTTCCTCTATCTCAACCTGAGGTTCGCCCAACGCGGGATCGTCGTCCCCGACCTGCGGATCAGCAACCTGAGCCCCAACGCGCCGCTCGAGCTGGCGCGGCTGCTCCGCCGCTTCGCGTTGCCCATCGCGCTGTTCGTCGCCGTGCTCATGGCGTTCACCGGAGCGGGCGCATGGCTCGTGCTGCTCCGGTTCTTGAACCGCACGCCGTTCGGCGAGGTGGACGCGGTGTTCGGCAAGGACGTCGGCTACTACGTCTTCACGCTGCCGGCCGTGTCGGTGGCGCTGCAGCTCGTGGTGGGGCTCGCGCTGCTCTCGCTGATCATGATCGTCCCGCTCTACATGCTCCGGCGCGACATCGTGTTCCAGCGCCGGCGCGTCGCGATCGAGCCGTCGGCGCAAGCCCACGTGGCGGGGCTGCTCGCGCTGCTGTTCGGGGCGACCGGGGCGACCGTGTTCCTGGTGCGGATTCCCTCGCTCCTCTATTCGACCGCGGGCCCGCTGTTCGGCGCGAGCTACACCGATCTCGCCGTGCGCGTCCCGCTGCTCCGCGTGCTCGGGGTGATCGCGTTCCTCGGGATGGGACTGGTGCTGCTCGGCGCGCTCACCCGCCGCCTGGTGCGGAACGCGGTCGTGGCGGTGGGACTCTACGCCGCCGTGGCGGTCGTCGGGGCGGGGGTGGCCGCCGCGGTCCAGAAGTTCGTCGTCCGCCCGAACGAGTTGATCAGGGAGACTCCCCAGCTCGCGCACCACATCGCCGCCACGCGACGCGCCTGGGGTCTCGACGCCGTCCAGACGCACGATCTGGGCGGCGAAGCGACGCTCACCCAGGCCGACATCGAGGCCAACGGCGGCACCGTGGGGAACGTGCGCCTGTGGGACCGCGACCCGCTGCTGCAGACGTTCCAGCAGCTCCAGGAAATCCGCACGTACTACGATTTCCGCTCGGTCGATGACGATCGCTATTGGATCGACGGGAAGTACCGCCAGGTGCTGTTGTCGGCGCGCGAGCTCAACGTCGCCTCGCTCCCGACCCGGAACTTCATCAACGAGCATCTCACGTACACCCACGGGATGGGGCTCACCCTGGCCCCCGTGAATCAGATCTCGCCCGAGGGGTTGCCGGTACTGTTCGTCAAGGACCTGCCGCCGCAGTCCACCGGCTCGCTCGGCGTGACGCGGCCCGCGCTGTACTACGGCGAGCTGTCGAGTGAGTACGTGTTCGTCAACACGCGGCAGCGGGAGTTCGACTACCCGCTGGGCGATTCCAGCGCGTTCACGATCTATCAGGGCGACCACGGCGTGCCCGTTAACTCGCTGTTCCGGAAGCTCGTCCTGAGCCTCCGGTTCGGCTCACTCGACGTGTTGCTCACCGGCCTGATCACGCGGGACAGCCGCGCCCTCTACCACCGCAACATCCTCGAGCGGGCGAGCAAGGCCCTGCCGTTCCTGATGTGGGACGGCGATCCGTACCTCGTGATCACACAGGACGGCCGCCTCGAGTGGCTGCTCGACGCCTACACCGCGAGCAGCCGCTACCCCTACGCCCAGCCCGCCGGCGACGGCACCAACTACCTGCGCAACAGCGTGAAGGTCGTGATCGACGCGTACGACGGCACGGTGCACGCCTACACCGCCGACCCGAACGACCCGATCCTCAAGACCTACGCCAAGATCTTCGGCGGCATCTTCCAGCCGCTCGATTCCATGCCGGCGGACGTGCGGGCGCACGTGCGGTACCCGGCCGATCTGTTCCGCATCCAGACGGCGCTGTACACGACGTACCACATGGACGCGCCCGACCTGTTCTACGCCCGGGAGGATCAGTGGCAGATCCCGGGCCTGCCGCAGGGCGGTGCGGACCCGTTTCTGCGGCACATGGTGATGCGGCTCCCGGGCGAAGCCCAGGAGGAGTACATCTCGATGACCCCGTTCACGCCCCGCCAGAAGGACAACCTCGCGGCGTGGATGGTGGCACGGAGTGACGGGCCGCACTACGGCCAGCTGGTCGTCTATCGCTTCCCGCGGCAGAGCCTGGTGTTCGGGCCGACCCAGATCGCCAACCGCATCAACCAGAACACCGATATCTCGGGCCAGATCTCGCTGTGGGATCAGCGCGGGTCGCAGGTCATTCGCGGCAGTCTGCTCGTGATCCCGATCGGGGAATCGCTGCTGTTCGTGCAGGCGCTGTATCTCCGGGCGGAGGGCGGGAAGATCCCCGAGCTCAAGCGCGTGATCGTCGCCTATCAGAACCAGGTCGTCATGGAGGAGACGCTCGCCCAGGGGATCGCCCGGCTGTTCGGCGGAGCGCTGGCGCCGGCACCCTCGGAGGCGGCAGGAGCGGCAGAGCCGGCAGGAGCGGCGGGGGCGGCCGGGGCGGGAACGGCGACCACGGCCGCGCGGATCGCCGATCTGGTCCGCGAAGCGGTCGACCGCTACCAGCAGGCGACGGCCGCCCAGAGGGTGGGAGACTGGGCGACGTACGGCGAGCAGATGAAGCGCGTGGGCGAGCTGCTGCGCCAGCTTCAGGGGATGGTGCCGGCCGGCCGTGACTGACGGGGGCGGCGGTGCGTGCTCATCAGCGCCGGCAGACCCCACGCCGAACGTAGCCGGGTCCCCCGCGGCACTAGACAGCCCCCTCCAAGGGGGACATGTTACGGGTTGGCAAGTCAGGGCCTCGCCACGGGACACCCAGTCTGCCAGCCCAGCATCCCAATGTGAGCCCCCGACGCGTCTTCCGGCTCATTCATTGTCGGCCACCCGGCCCACGCCAGGGGAGCACCGCTGTCAGCTTGAATGGATCTACCGGTTGCCGTAGCGGTGAAACCGTGTGCGACGACAGCGAGCTGCTCGGGCGGAGCCTCCGTCGCGCGCTTTCACCGATCGGGATTGGCCGCCAGACACTCAGGCACCCGGTGCTCAACCGCTTCCTCGGGGACGGTAGCTAGATCGTGGCAAGCGACTTCGAGCGCCTGAAAGCCGCGCTGGCCGGCCGCTATGATCTCGAGCGGGAGCTCGGACAGGGCGGGATGGCCACCGTCTATCTCGCGCGGGACCCCAAGCACGACCGCCATGTCGCCGTCAAGGTGCTGCACCCCGACCTTGCGGCGTCCATGGGCGCCGACCGCTTCCTCCGCGAGATCCAGATCACTGCCAAGCTCAGCCACCCGCACATCCTGCCGTTGTACGACTCGGGTGCGGCCGACGGGTTCCTGTACTACGTCATGCCCTATGTTCAGGGGGAATCGCTCTCCGACCGGGTCGTGCGGGAGCGGCAACTCTCCATCGACGAGGCCATTCAGGTCACGCGGGAGGTTGGCGAGGGACTCGCCTACGCGCACAGCTATGGGCTGATTCACCGCGACATCAAGCCGGACAACATCATGCTCTCCGCGGGCCACGCGGTCATCGCCGATTTCGGGATCGCGCGGGCGGTGAACGAGGCCGGCGGCGACAAGATGACCCAGACCGGCATGTCGGTCGGCACGCCGGCCTACATGAGTCCCGAGCAGGGCATGGGCGACCCCAACATCGACGCCCGGAGCGACATCTACAGTCTGGGATGCGTGCTCTATGAGCTGCTGGTCGGCCAGATCCCGTTCACGGGTCCCACGCCGCAGGCGATCATCGCGCGGCACTCGATGGACCACGTTCCGGCACCGCACATCATGCGCGACACCGTCCCGCCGGAGCTCGAGGACATCATCTACTGCGCGCTGGCCAAGGTGCCGGCCGATCGGTTTCGGACGGCCCAGGACTTCGTGGACGCCCTGGCCGCCGTCGCGGCGGGCGCGACCCCCAAGGTCCGGAAGTCGACCGCCGTGCGGCGGCCCGCGGAGGCATATCGCGTCCCGGGTGGACGGTGGAAGCGCGTTGCGGTGCCGGCACTCGGGGCGCTCGCCCTGGTCGCCGCCGGCCTGGCAGGGTGGCGCCTGCTGGGCGGCAAGTCCGCGCCCCCGCCGGCGCTCACCGGCAGCCTCGATCCGACCCACGTCGCCGTGCTCTACTTCCAGGACCTGAGCGCCAGCCACGACCTCGGCTACGTGGCCGATGGACTGACCGAGGGGTTGATCGACCAGCTCTCGCGCGTCCCCAACCTCAGCGTGATCTCCGAGAACGGCGTCGCGCCCTATCGCGACACGAAGCTGAGCCGTGACAGCGTGGCCCGGGCCCTCCAGGTCGGCACCGTCTTCATCGGGGGGGTCGAGCCGGAGGGCGGCGATCGGCTACGGGTCACCACGCGCCTGATCGACGGCGAGAGCGGGGCGGAGGTCCAGAGCTCCACGTTCGTGCTCCCCACCGCGCAGTTGACGGCCCTGCAGGATTCGGCGAGCAGCCGGATCGCGGGGATTCTGCGCCAGCGCCTGGGCGCCGAGATCACGTTGCGTAACGAGCGCGCCGGCACCGACAACGTCAACGCCTGGGTGCTCTTTCTCCGGGCCGAAACCATGCGGAAGGACGCCGAAGCGCGGCTCGACGACGAGGACGTCCACGGCGCGTTCGCCACATTCGATCAGGCCGACTCCGTGGCGGCGCTCGCCGAGCAGACCGACGCGAAGTGGGCCCAACCGGCGGTGCTGCAGGGCGAGATCGCCTACCGCCAGGCGCGGCTGTCCGATGAGCAGCCCGAGATGGTGGCGCACATCCAGGACGCGGTGCGCCACGCCGAGCACGCGCTCGCGCTGGCCCCGCGTGACCCCGAGGCGCTCGAGCTGCTGGGGACGGTCCGGTACTTCTGGTGGACCCGCCAGATCGTCCCCGATCCCAAGCAGGCGGCGGCGCTGCTCGACAGCGCCAAGGCTGACCTCGAGGAGTCGGTGCGGCTCGACCCGTACCGCGCCGGTGCCTACAGCACGTTGAGCGCACTGTACTACCAGACCGACGCCGTGTCGGACGCGCTCATCGCCGCCGAGAAGGCGTACCGCCAGGACGCCTACCTCCGCGTGGCGAACGCCGTCCTCTGGCGTCTGTTCCTCGGATCGTACGATCTCGCCCAGTTCACCCAGGCGCAGCGCTGGTGTGACGAGGGAGGACGCCGGTTCCCGGACCAATTCCGCTTCACCGAATGCCGGCTCTGGATGATGACCACGCCCGCGGTCGCCCCGGACGTCGCTCGGGGCTGGTCGCTGCTGGCGCGCATCGACTCGCTCACCCCCGAGCCGCTCCGGGCCGGCGCGCATCACCGCGCGCTGATGGTGGTGGGCGGCATCATCGCGCGCGCCTCCCGCCAGGACAGCGCCGATGCCGCGCGCGCCCGCGCGCTGGCCGACAGCGCGCGTCACGTTCTGGTCGCGGCGCGCGCGGGGCCGGAGGTGGACCCGATTCAAGAGCTGCTGTCGCTCGAAGCGTTCATGCGCACGCTGCTCGGCGATGAGGATACGGCCATCGATCTGCTGAAGCGCTACACGACCGCGAACCATCCGTTCACCGCCGGCGGTGACGTCCACTGGTGGTGGCGCGATCTCGTGCGCAACCCCCGGTTTCGCGAGCTCGAGACGACGCACTAGCGCGACCGCGGCTGTTGTAGCCCCAACTCGACAGATCGTCCGCGGCTTCCCGTGAGACGGCGAGCGTAACCCCAACGGCGGCAACGCGCGATCGCGATGCCGTCGAGAGTTGCTTGAGGCATGAATCTTGACTAAAATGCTCGGAATTGATGCCCGACCGGTCCCGTCCCCCCACCCGGCTCTCCCAGAAGAAGGAGCGGTTTCCATGAAGCGTGGCGCTCTGCTCGCCGTTGCGGCTGCCGTCCTCGTCGGCTGTCAGGACCAGCAGTCCCTGGCACCACAAGCTCCCCAGGCTCCGGGCATCTCCGCCGAGATTTCCGACGGCAGTCGCTCCGGGGGCAATCCCGACTTCTTCTTCCTGCCGCCAATCCTCCCGACGCCGCGCTTCGACGACCCCAACTTCGACAGGGGTGCGTTCAACCCCAACCTGGCTCCCGTAGTCGACATCTGCGAGTTGACGGCAACCCTCCCCGCGACGTGCGTCGCGGGGCCGCCGGTTGCGCACTTTGGATCGGTCGACGTCGACGTGCGCCTCGATTGGTATCACGTCAACTGGGACACCGACGATTCGCAGCTCGACGTCAACAAGACGTACCGCATCCGGGTCCTGGTCGGCTCGACGCTGCTCGGCTTCGCGGACGTGGATCCCGTCAGGACCATCTTGGGGTTGAGGAACGTCCAGACCAACGAGTACATCGGGCTGGTGAACGGTCGCACGCTGCCGATCAGGTTCCGGATCGAGAACAACGCGTTGTGTCCGGACGCGACGCAGTGCACCTCGCAGACCATCACGGCCACGGAGACGAGCAACGTCGCGCTCACGGAGGGTCCCAACGCGGGAAGCGGTGTCACGGTGCCGCCGCAAGAGGGCGGCACGTTCCCGGGCGGCGTGCAGCAGGTGACGGTGACGGTCGAGCCGTGCGCCGAGGGTGAAGGCGACGTGCCGACCGACCTGCTCAAGGTTGGTCCGTGCTTCCACATCGTGACGGATCCGGTGCTGAGCGGGCCGCTCACCACGTCCGCCACGGTCTCACTCTGCTTCGATCTGAGCGCCGTGGACCTGTCGCATGAGCAGAAGGATCTGCTCCAGATCCATCGGGTCGACGATGCGGGTCACGTCGAGGCGCTGGAGAACGTCTCCGACCACTGCCCGACTGTCGTGGGGAGCGGTCCGGCGAATCCGTTGCTGCACCTCGCGTGGGCCGGCTGGAAAGCCATCAAGGGCGCGGTCATGCCGACCCAGTTGTGGGCCACCCACAAGGGCCTGGGCGGCCTCGCCCTCTCGTTCAGCCGGTTCCAGTTCCAGCTCCCCGCGAAGTTCGCGATCTACGAGGGTGACGGACAGACGAAGCGGGTGGGTACGGCGGTACCCATCGCGCCGGCGGTGAGGGTGACCGACGAGAACGGCGACCCGGTGCACGGCGCGACGGTCGGCTTCACGGTGACCGCGGGCGACGGCAGCGTGGTGCCCGCGACGCCGCTCAAGGTCACCACCGACGCGGACGGCATTGCGCGCGTCACGTCCTGGACCATGGGGCCGACCCCGGTCACGAACCTCCTCGAGGCCGGCGGTGTGGGGCTGGGTGTGGCGCCGACCGAAAGCGGCCTCCTGTCTCGCGGCACGCTCACCTTCTCGGCCACCGCCACGCCGGAGACCACCGAGCTCACCCTGATCAGCGGCGCCGGGGAAATCGGCGGGACGGATGCCAACAACCAGTTCCTGAGCGGGGAAGAGTCGTGGGGGGATGCCCACATCGTCGCGCCGAACCCGGCCTACGACGTCATCGCCGGCACCCACTACATCAGCTACAACACCGATGCCACGGCGGACGCGCCATCGGGAAACCGTACGTATCAGACGACCTTTGAGCTACCCGCAGGGTTCAGCAGCCCGAACCTCAGCATCCTCATCCACGCCGACAACGTGGCGACCATCTTCCTCAACGGGACACCGATCGGCATGCAAACGGATGCCGAGATCGGTTCCAACTTCCAGGGCGATCCGGAACACTACTCGACCGCGATCGCCGAGCTGTTCCATGCCGGAACCAACACGATCACGTTCGTCATCAAGAACTACTCCGGGCCGACGGCCTTCGACTACAAGGCGGTCGTGACGTACACCAACCCGTAGCGCAGCGGCGCTCGAGCAGGCACACGGGCTCCCATCACCGATCGGTGGTGGGAGCCCGGCCTGCTTTGGCGTCTGCCTGAAGCCCGGCAGAACTCCTCACCCGCACCCGGGTCTGCACGATCCAGCCTCGAGATCATGCGGTCTCGTCCGCGAACGGGTCCCGCACGGTGAGCCCGGGGAACCGCGCGAAATCGCGATCGGTCGTCCACAGCTCGTGCGCCCCGTGCTCCACGACGAGCGCCGCGATGTGGGCATCATGCACCAGGTTCCCCGCGGCCTTGCCGGCCGCCACCAGGCGCCGCAGGTGGGTGGGGTGGCCCGGCCCTTCGCCTAGCAACACCAGCGACGGCGACGCGAGCAGGGACTCGAGGTCCGCGAGCGCGGCATCGAGGTCGGTCGGCGGGTCGAACACGCGCGGGTGCGTCACCACGCGCAGGTACTCGTAGACGCACGGCCACGGCAGCGCCCACGGCGCGCTGCCCTCGGCAAGCCGCGTGAGCAGGGCGCGGGCCCGCGGGTGCTGCGGCAGCTCCTCGCGCCGCGCGTACACCAGGATGTTGGTGTCGAGCGCGATCACCGCCGGCCGTCCATCAGGTCGAACAGCGCGTCCCGATCATCCAGCCGCACCCCCGGCAATACGCGACCGCGCTCGGCCCGCCAACTCAGCCGATAGCCGCTGGCCGCCTTCGGTCCGGCGAGGTAGCCCCTCAGCGCATCCTCGATGACGCGCCTAAGCGTGACGCCCTCCTCCGCGGCGCGGCGCTTCGCCGCCCGGAACAGCCGGTCATTGAGGTCAACGGTGGTACGCATGCATGAAAGCATACTCCAGTATGTGCGTCGATGCAACACGGCAGAAGGAGATCGGCCGACACTGGCTGCGCCCGTTCAACGCTCGGCGCGGTTACCCGTGGCGGCTCCGCGCGGTCGCGCGCGGAAGGCCGCGCCAAGGGCCGGCCGCCTGATGGTGAGCATCAGCCCCGCTCCGCCCGGAACCCAATTCGGCGGCGTTCCGGCTCGGCGGGCTGCATCAACGCTCGGATGGCGTCGAACACGACCTTGAACTGGCCGTCGTAGCGGCGCTCCAGGGCATCGAGCCGTTGCGCAAGGTCCGCGTGGGACGCCAGGAGGCGCCGCAGGCGGACAAACGCGCGCATGATCTCGACGTTCACCGAAACGGCCCGAGGGCTCTTGAGCACACTCGAGAGCATTGCGACTCCCTGCTCGGTGAACGCGTATGGCCGGTGCCGGCGACCGCCCCAGTGACTTGAGATCACAGATTGTGATGTCAAGTCGGAGAACTCGGCGTCGGTCAGCTGAAACATGAAGTCGCCGGGGAAACGGCCGGCGTTGCGCTTCATTGCCTGAACCAGGATCCGCGTCTCGACTCCGTAGAGCAACGCGAGGTCACGATCGAGCATGACCCGTTCGCCCCGGACTACCCGAATGACCCGCTCGATGCGGTCCTGTGGTACGACATTGACGCGTCGCGACATCGGCCACCTCCCGGACCGGGAACATGGCCCACCAATGCCATCCTCGCCTCATCATTCCTACGCCTGCTGGAGCAGAAGAGGTTACACCCCTGCCGTCGCCCGGGCCTCGGCTCCTCGTCCTGCTGGCTTGACAGGGCACCTCGCTATCTGTACGGTAACCCTGTACATCTTCACAGAGCGCCGATCATGCCTACCCGCACCACGTACACGGCCGCCCGCCAGCATCTGGCGGAGCTCTGGCGTCGGGTGGAGGAAGACCGCGAGGCCGTCATCATCAGCCGCCGCGGCCACGACGACGTGGCGCTCGTCGCGGCGGACGAGTTGGGCGGGCTGCTCGAGACCGCCCACCTGCTCCGCTCCCCCGCCAACGCGCAGCGGCTGCTCCGCGCCTTGAACCGCGCTCTGGCGGACGAAGGGGACGCGCGCTCCGTTACGGACCTGAAGCGCGAGCTGGGCCTTGAGCCCGCCGCCGAGTAGCTCCCGCGCTGCGGTCTTCCAGAAGGAGTTTCTCGAGGACCTTCGCTACTGGGTGGATACCGACCGCAAGACCGCGCTCCGCTGCCTCGATCTCGTCGAGGCGGTGCTGCGCGACCCGTTCGCCGGCCCTGGCAAGCCGGAACGCCTCAAGTACCTCGGCCCCGACGTGTGGTCGCGCAGGCTGACGCAGGAGCACCGCGTGGTCTACCTCGTGCGCCACGACCGCATCGACTTCTTGCAAGCCCGCTACCACTACTGAGGCCGCGGTTTTGCCGCTGCTGGGGTGACTGCTACCAGTAGCAGGTTGACGCTCAAGGTACGTCGTGTCATCGTGGGGATCGTCGCCGCGGGAGGAAGGCCTTGGAACCCGGCGCACCAGAATTGAGCCTCACGGCGCGGTTCTTCTCAGTCGCGGCGGCTCTCGCCCTGAGCTGGGCGTGCCCGCCGCTCTGCGCCCAGGTCACGCCGCCGCCACTCTCCGAGCGGCACGAAGCAGCCGCGACCGCCATGTCCCGCGAGCTGTCGAACCTGATCGCGGCGCAGTCGTCCGCGTTCGCGCGAACCGGCGCGTTCCCGTGGGACGTCTGGCAGGCTCCAATCGACTCGCTGGTGACGCTCGAGATACTCGAAGCCAGCCGCTCGGGGTGGAGCGCCATCGCCCTGCACCGGGCCGATCCCGGCCTGCGGTGCGCCGTCGTCATCGGCTCGGCCGCGCCGCTGCTCAACGCCCCCCGCACTGACGATCGCCCGTATTGCGTCGCCGCGGACGGCAGCTACGTCGAGGCGCGGGGCGCGGTCCCGGACCCGACCTGGCTGTTCTGGTGGCAGGACCCGGCGCTCGAGGCGGCTCCCGAGCAGCTCGACTGCCCGTCGCTCAAGATCCCGAAGCTGCCGGAGCGCAACGACTCGGTCTACGTCGCCTTCATCGTGGGAGTCGATGGACGGGTCGAGCCGGGCAGGATCGTGGTCGAGAGCACGGGCGGCCTGGATGCGAGCGTGGCCATGCTGATGCGGCTCAGCGGCTGCGTCTTTCGGCCCGCCGTGCTGCGTGGCGCGCCGGTGCGCGCGATCATGCGCCAGCGGGTCGGCCTGGCGCCGAGCCAGCCGGGCGTACCGCCACCGCCCGACAGCTCGCCGACCGATCCCGGCCCTGGAACGCCGGCGGTGGAGGCCATGCGGGCCGCGCTCCGCGACGTGGTGGCCGCGCAGGAACGCCGTCACGCGGCCGGCGACGCGTACGCCTCCGACGTGGCGGATCTCCATGCCGGGGGCGGCTGGGATCCGACCATCCGTGTCGTGATGCTGTCGTGGGGCGCGGCCGGGTGGTCGGCCGTTGCCTTGCGTGACAGCACGGGGGTGCGCTGCGTGGTCGCCGTCGGCGACAGCATTCCGGTGCCCGCGCTTCCCGCGCGGGGGGGCGAGCCGCGGTGCAGCGGGCCGCAGGGAGACTACTTCCCGGACTCGCTGCCGCTGTCAAACGGAGACCGACCCCAGGCGGTGGACCCACCTCGGGTGAAGCACTGCAACACCCGCCTTCAATTCCGTGACGATCCCTCGCGCCGCGTGCAGGTGACGCTCGAGTTCGTGGTGGGGTTGGACGGCAAGCCGGAGCCGCGGACGCTGCGAGTGCTGGAAGGTAGCGGCCTGGTGGACGACGCCGGCGCCGTCCAGCTACTGTCGGGGTGTAGCTACCATCCGGGGAAGTTCCGAGGGAAACCGATTCGCGTTCTCGTACGTCAGCCGATCTTGTTCAACGCACGGCCCTGACACCCGACCCACCGCGCTCAATGCGGGGCTGGGCGACCTCACGAATCCCGTCGTCGTGGACTTCGGCTGAGTGTCGTCTGTCCGCATGCAGGGACAAGGAATGGTCTGATGCGACGGGCCGGCCTGAGCCCTGGTCGCGCCAATCGCACTTACACCGATCCTCAATCTGCGGATCACGCCACGAGGAACCTGTTCTTTGCTCTCACCAGGAGACCACCCCATGAAGGCCCATTCACTGAACGATGCTCGCTCACACGATGATACCGGAGTGTCGGATCGCCGTCAGTTCCTCGCCGCGGGGATCAGCCTTATCGCGGGTCCAGTGCTCATGCGGAAGGTCCAGGTTGGCGATTGGGCAAGCCAAGCGGCACCAGCCTCCGACCCGGACGGCATTGAGGTGTCACGCGGTGCCGGAACGCAACCGGACACCGGAGCAAGTTCGCCAACAGTCACCTTGAACAACGGCGTGAAGATGCCAATCCTGGGATTGGGCGTCTTCCAGATGAACGCCGAGGAATGCGAGCGAAGCGTCGCCGACGCGATCCAAGCCGGCTATCGCCTGTTCGATACGGCGTCCGCGTACGGCAACGAAGAGGCCCTCGGGAAGGCTGTGAAGCAGAGCGACGTGCCCCGCGAGCAGCTCTTTGTGACCACCAAGCTCTGGGTTACGGATGCGACGTATGAAAAGACCAAGCGTGCGTTCGACCGCTCCATGAAGTTGCTTGGCCTGGACTATCTGGACCTGTATCTCATCCACCAGCCCTACAACGACGTATACGGGGCGTGGCGGGCGATGCAGGAGCTATACCGCGAGGGCCGCATCAAAGCTATCGGTGTCAGTAACTTCTACCCCGACCGCGTGATGGACCTCATCGTGCACAACGAAGTGAAGCCGGCCGTCAACCAGGTCGAGACGCACGTCTTTTGCCAGCAGACCGCAACGCAGACGTTCCTTCAGGAACAGAACGTCCAGATGGAGTCGTGGGCGCCGTTCGCCGAGGGCAGGAACAACATGTTCCAGAACGAAGTGTTGAAGGCCATCGGCGGGAAGTACGGGAAGAGCGTGGCTCAGGTGATCGTGCGCTGGCTCACCCAACGGGGCGTGGTCGCCATCCCCAAGTCAGCGCGGAAGGAACGGATCATCGAGAACTTCAACGTTTTCGACTTCCAGCTCAGCGCCGAGGACTTGGCGGAGATTGCCAAGCTGGACACTGGCAAGAGCGCTTTCTTCGACCACCGCGATCCTCAGGTTGTCAGGATGCTTACCAGAGGGAGATCCAACCCCTGAGCGTGCAGAACGAACCCCGATGCAATCACTGCCCGTCGGCCCGCAAGTGTCAACGGCAGTTGGCGTCACGCTCGGCGGAGTAGTAGCCCCGCACGTTGGCACTCCGATCCCTACCCAACGGCCCGAGCGCAGTGTCCGCCGCCGGACAGGATTCCACGTGGAGTGGTTGCGGGACATACGCTCGCTGGGCGGCAAGCGACGAGCTTGCCATCCAGATGACCGTGAACGCCGCGACCGTCGATCTCACGAGGATTCGCTGGATCTCGGGTTCTCCCTCCTCGTACACCCGACACCTCCGCTGTTGCGGTCCAACTGCATTGGACCTGCGCGCGGCCATCCTGCTCGCAGCCTAACCGGCATGAATGAGCGCGCCATGTCAAGACGATGTGTTGTCGGCGGCGTTGCTCACTACCGGGCGGTCTTTGCTGGCCAGCAACGGCCTTCTGTGGACCTGAAAACGGGCCGTTGCAGGAGTTGCCGAGGCTGTCTGAGGACGTGCGAAAGCCCGTTGCGGGCCTGCAAACGGTCGGTGAGGGTCCTCAAAGCTCCGGTGCTGGCCTGCAAGGAGCTTCTGTAAGCGTGCAAACGGCGATTGCAGTCCGACAAACGACGGTTGTTGGCCCACATTCGGCCGTTGCTGGGCGAGCCCGTTGCGGTTCAAACCAGGACTCTCCTGATCCAGAGTCTGCAGGACAACGACTCACGACGGCTTTAGGCCCGGCAGAATGTCAACTTGAACGCGAGTTCGCGGCGCAGCGCACGCCTCCCGTCATGCGGCGAACTGTCTGCCCAACTTGTAGGCTCGCTCTAGGTAAGCCCGCAGGGTGGTTTCGTCCGCCACCGCCACGCGATAGAAGAAGACGTGCTGGACGTTCTTGATCCCCGGGTACCGCAGTCCCCAGTCATCGATCATGCGTGTCATCGGGGCCTCAAGACCAGCCTTGTAGTCCTCTTCCCGGAAGAGCGTCGTGCTGATGATCAGGGCCTTTTCATGCTTCAGCAGCGGCACTCGGCCCGCCACTTCGCCACGCCAACCCTCCGTGGTCAGGGCATAGGCGTCGCCATAAGAGAAGACCCGCTCGAACCACCCTTTCAGGATCGCGGGGAAGTGCAGCCAGAAGACCGGGGCGACGAAGGCCAGACCCTGCGCGCTCTTCACTTTCTCCCACTGCGCGATGACGTCCTTGGGGCGATGGTCGTGGATGAATCGCGCCAGGCCGCGAGGATCCTTCCCCCGGACCAAGCGTGAAGCGATGAACCTCCGGATGGGACCGCCCGCGGAGTCCAGCACACGCTGCCTCAAGTTCATACTCTCGAGTATGTCCGGCGGCATGCTGTCGTGCACGTAACTGCCGAAATCCTGCATGCGAAACACCGGATCGAAGCGAATGGCATAGAGGTCCACCACCTCACTCGCGTGGCCCGCGTCCTCCAATCCCTTGGTGAACTGCTCGAGGACAGCGTGGCAGAACGACTTGGGATTCGGATGGGCGTACACTGTCAAGACCTTCATTGGGTGGCCTCGTACTTGTGCGCGTGGTCCGGGAGCCTCAGTAGACGAACGGGATCAACTTGCTGGACTTCCGCCGATACGCGACGTACGCGTCGCCGTACGCTCGCCGCAGTCCGGCCTCCTCTACCGGAATCAGCAGACCGATCAAGACGAGATAGATACAGAACACGGAAAGGGCCGCGCCAGACTGAATCAGGCACGCCAACCCGAGAGCGATGCTCAACGCCGCCGCGTACATGGGATGACGGATCAGCCGGTAGGGTCCCCTCAGGACCATCCGGTCTTCAGGTCGAGGCGCGCATCCGCCCAGTTGGTAGTTGCGCCCCAGCACGATCAGCGCGCCCACCATGACGGCGTACCCCGTCACATACATCGCCAACCCTGCGATCTCCAGACTACTCACAATTGCGGGCTGATCGATCGTGAGGATGGTGGGATCGACCGTTGCGAGACGGGAAGTGATGAGGAGCACCGCGGCCGAGGGGTTCACGATCAGGAGGAAGACGAGGTTGAGGATATTGACGCTCTGGACCATCAGGCCGCCACGTGGCTTGTCCAGAACGGAGCCCGTGGCGACTCGCTTGACGGCAACCAACGCGCCCAGCAGGAACAGGATGGCAATGCCGAGTGTCCGTTCACCGAGGAGATGCATCTCTTGCTCCTCCGGCTGCACCATCCGACCAGGGCTGGCCCGATGGCGGCGCGCGTCGCTACCAGAATATCCGCTTTGGTCACGTTCCGGGCCAGATCGGTGCCCAGCACCCGGCCCGTTCCGCTCCCCCCTCGCGTCGTTTCGATTACCGTCGGCTCGCGGCACCAGACCATCCTCGTACGTGCCGCTCTTCCCCTGGCTCCCGCGCGGCGCCCTCGCGCGCCAGCTCCGCCAGTGCTCCACCCCCGCTGAGCGCTATGCGTGGCGCCTGCTCCGGGACCGCCGCATGCTCGGCCTCAAGTTCCGTCGCCAGCACGCCTTCGCCGGCTTCGTCCTGGACTTCTACTGCGCGGAGCTCAACCTGGCCATTGAGCTGGACGGCCCCTACCACGACACCCCCGCCCAGCGTGCCTACGACGCCGAGCGCTCAGCGATCCTCGAGACCCACGGGATCCAGCTGGTGCGGATACGGAACTCCCAGGTAAGCGAAGCCACCCTGCGCGCGGCGATCATCCCCTTCGTCCCCCCTCTCCGCGGAAGCGGAGAGGGGGCCCGGGGGTGAGGTGAGCCACCACCTCCCCATGAAGACGAAGGCCGGCGGGCTGTTCGCCCGTCGGCCTCGTCTTCATTGCCCCTCCTGGGCTCGAACCAGGACTCTCCTGATCCAGAGTCAGGCGTGTTGCCAGTTACACCAAGGGGCAGTGCACCTTCAATTGTACAGTGGAGCTGAGGGGGCTCGAACCCCTGACCTCCTGGGTGCGATCCAGGCGCTCTCCCAGCTGAGCTACAGCCCCGCGCGCAAACACAAACCCGCCCTCAAGATAGCACGGGCGGCGAGCCGCTAAACCTAGACGCACGCCCCAACCCCGGTCAACCCGCCTTCCCCTCTGCCGCCCTACCGCTCCGCGACCTCATCGGCGAATCCCACCTCCACCACCATCCCATCCCGCGCCACCACCGTCTCCGGAAACACCTGCGTCGCCTCATCCAGCAGCTCATTCCACGCCATCGAGAACCGGGCCGAGAGATGGGTCAGCACCAGCCGCTTCACCCGGGCGGCCAACGCCACCTGCGCCGCCTCGAGCGCCGTGGAATGCCGGGTCTCGAGCGCCCGCTCCTTCTCCTCCACCGTGAACGTGGCCTCGTGCACCAGCAGATCCGCCCCCGTCGCCACCTCCACCAGCGTGGCGCTCGGCCGCGTGTCGCCCGAGATCACCACCAGCCGGCCCGGCCGCGGCGCGCCCACCAGCTCCGCCGGACCGGCCGAGCGGCGGAGCGGCGGGCCGTCGCTGCGCGACTCGTCCCACTCCACGGTCTCGCCCTTGTGCAGCCGGCCCCACAGCGGGCCCTCGGGAATCTCGAGCGCGCGCGCCTTGTCCGGATCGAACCGGCCGAGCCGCCGGTGCTCCCGCAGCGCGTAGCCCACCGCGTTCCCGCCGTGATCCACCCCGAACACCTCGAGGTCGTAGCCCTTCCGCGCCAGCCGCCCGCCCGGCGAGAGCTCCACGATCTTCACCGGAAACGGCGCCCGCTCCACGCCCAGCTCGATCGCCGCCGTGAGCACCCGCTTCGCCCCCACCGGCCCGTACAGCGTCAGCGGCTCGGTCCGCCCCTGGAGCCCCAAGGTGCGCACCAGCCCGATCACGCCGAGGAAGTGGTCGCTGTGGAAGTGCGTGAAGAAGATCTCAGCGAGCGAGAACCCCACGCCGTACTTCATCATCTGCCGCTGCGTCCCCTCGCCGCAGTCGAACAGCAGCATCTCCCCCTCGCGCTCGAGCGCGATGGCCGAGACCGACCGCTCGACCGTGGGCCGCGCCGCCGACGTGCCGAGGAAGGTGAGACTCAGCATGGCGGGAATATAGGAGGGCGGCCGATAGCCGATAGCCGATAGCCGATGCCGGTGGCCGGTGGCCGAGAGCCGAGATACGGGAAGGGGCGACCTTGCGAGACCGCCCCCTCCTTATCCCGATCTCTCGGCAATCGGTTATCGGCTATCGGCCATCGTCAGCCTTCGGCGAGAATCTCCTTGAGGCGAGCCGCGTATGCGCGGCTCTCGGCGTCGCCGGTCACCAGCTCGATCTCGCCGGGGCCGCTCACGCCGAGGCCCAGCTCCACCGCCCGGGCGATCTGCTCCTGCTCGAAGATCCGGCGGCCCATGATGGCGTCGTTCGAGCCCAGCTCCTTGAGCACCGCGAGGCCGACGGCGTCCACCGCCACCCGGTCGTCGCCGGCGATCATCACGTTCCCCTGCTTGAGCGTGCCGGTGGACGGGCCGCCGTCGGTGAACGCGGCGACCCCGTCCAGCACGATCAGCCGCGGGCGGTAGCGGGCGTTCAGCTCGGCGATCATGCGGCGCATGTCGGGCGAGCGGTGCATCGTGCGGCGGATCGGCTTGGGCGTGAGCCCCACCGCGAGCTTGAGCGACATGGTGAACACGCCGCCGAACCCGTGCGTCTTGAGACAGCACGTGCTGACCAGGTACTCGGCGTCCACCACCAGCCGCGGCAGGTGGAAGCCCTCCGGCCAGTGCGTGCCCTCCGGCGCCGAACGGCACCCAGTCGGATTCCGGGATCTCGTCGAAGTTCACCACGTCGAACGTGAGCTGCTGGGCCAGGTCGAAGATGCCCTTCCGCTCCATCACGCCCCGCGTCTGCGGCGGCCCGCTCGATTCGCCCAGCGTCACGCCGCGGGCGTCCCGCTCGCGCAGCTCGGTGACCAGCTGGCTCAGCGTATCGCTGTGCGTCGAGCCCGGCGCGTCGTCCGCGGTGTTGAAGTTGGGCTTCACCACCACGCGCTTCCCGGCCATGCCCAGTGGATTGAACAGCTTCAGCACCTCGGCGACACCGCGCTTGCGATCGGCGGTGCGCACCAGCGCCACCCGGCTGGTTCGCCCCACCCGCGGCATCCGGAGACCCTTGGGCCCCACCGCGGGCAGCAACGCGAGCCCGGCGGCGGTGACGCGGAGAAAGTCGCGACGATCGATGAGATGAGATGAGCGGGCCATGCGGTCCTCCGAAGCGGCATCCGTATCGTACGCTCCGGTCCCGGCGCGCGCCACTGCTATCGGCTATCGGCTATCGGCTATCGGCCAACGGCCAACGTTCAAAACACCTTGAGGTTGAAATACCGGTACGGCCGCTCGCGCATGTCGTCGAGCAGCTGGCGCATCGAAGTCGTGAGCCGCAAGACCTCGTTGTACATCGCGGTGTCGTTCACCAGCCGGCCGAACGTGCCCGAGTCGCTCTCGATCTTGGTCATGATCTGGGCCAGCGACTGCGTGGCGCTGCCGAGTCCCACGACCATCTCGTTCAGGTTCTCGGTGATCTCGTCGAGCTGAGCGACCGACCGGCTGAGATCGGGGCTCGCCAGCGTGCTGTCCAGCCGGCCCGCCGCGGACGACAGCCGCTTGAGCGCCTCGGTCGCCTCAACCACCAGCGGCCCGCTCCCGAGCTGCGCCACCACGTTCATCGCCCGCTGGGTCGCGAGCATCGTCTCGTGCACGTCGTCCGCCGTGCGCGTCGACAACAGCGCGCTCGCCCCGGTCATCACCTCGCTCGCCTGCCCCGCCACCGCCGTCGCCGTCTCGGTGAGCGGCAGCTCGCGCGTCCCGGCCAGCATCTGCCCATCGGCCAGCAGCTCGTCGCTGTGCCCGGGGTAGTAGTCCACGAACATCGCCCCGAACGCGTCGAGCGGGCGCACGAACACCTTGGCGTCCACCCTGGGCCGCACCGTCTTGCTGATGTCGAGGTAGATCATCACGTTGCCGACGCCCTTCAAGTCGATGCCCGACACCCGCCCCACCCGCACGCCCGAGATGTGCACCGGATCGCCTTCGACCAGCCCCGCGACGTTGTCCATCTTCACGGGGACGCTGAGCGTGCGCGCGCCGAGGATCGATTTCCCCGACAGGTAGGTGAGCCCACCCACGAGGATCGCCAGCGCCGCCACCACCAGCAGGCCGACCGTGACTTCCTGTTTGTAGTGCAGATCCATGTCACCCCACCCCCGTCCTCACTCGCTGGGGAACCGGCCGAAATCCCGCTCGATGAACTCCCGCACCGCCTCGTCCTCGCTGGCCCGGAAATCGGCCGCCGTGCCGAACGCGCGGATCTTGCCGTCCTTGAGCAGCGCCACGCGATCGGCCACCCGGAACGACCCGCGCACGTCGTGCGTCACCACCACGCTGGTGACGCCCAGCTCGTCGCGCAGCTTCACCACCAGCTCGTCGATGATGTCGGCGTTCACCGGGTCGAGCCCCGAGGTCGGCTCGTCGTACAGCAGGTATTCCGGCTTCCCGGCGATCGCCCGCGCGATCCCGACCCGCTTGCGCATCCCCCCCGAGAGATCCGCGGGATACTTGAGCGCCGTGTCCACCGGCAGATTGACCATCTCGAGACAGTCGACCGCGCGCTGCTCGCAGTACGCCGCGTCGTCCGAGCACGCCGCGTCGGTGATCCCGAGCTTGATGTTCTCGGCCACGCTCATGCTGTCGAACAGCGCCCCGAACTGGAACACGTAGCCGATCCGGGAGCGCAGCTTGGACAGCTCCTTCCGCCCGAGCTGCGGCACCGCCAGGCCGTCGACGTACACCTCGCCCCGGTCGGGATGGATCAACCCGTTGATGTGCTTCAGCAGCACGCTCTTCCCCGTGCCCGACGGCCCGAGCAGCGCGATCGTCTCGCCTTTCTCGACGTCGAAGTTCACCCCGTCGAGCACGACCAGCTCGTCGAACCGCTTGTGGACGTTGCGGAGGCGAATCACCGCCGCCCCCCGCTCATCTGCTGCTCTCCCCCTCTGCTCGGCTTCACGTATCTTCCGCCCCAATGCCCCCCAGCTCCCAGTCGCTCTCCTTCAAGCGGCGCCTGCTGCAGATGGTTCCGCGCCCACGCCCGTCCCCTGCCGTGGCGCGGGACGCGCGACCCCTACGCGGTCCTGGTATCCGAGTTCATGCTGCAGCAGACCCAGGTCTCGCGCGTGCTCGACTTCTATCCGCGGTTTCTCGACCGCTTCCCCACCCTGGAGCACCTCGCCCGCGCCCGCCCCCGCGCCGTGCGCGAGGCGTGGCAGGGACTCGGCTACTATCGCCGAGCGGAGAACCTGCACGCCCTGGCGCACACGGTGGTCGCCGACCACGGCGGCGCCATCCCGCACCGCACCGACCAGCTGCGCCGGCTTCCCGGCGTCGGCCGCTACACCGCGGGCGCCGTCGCCGCGTTCGCGTTCGAGCGCCGCGTGCCGGCCGTGGATACGAATGTGGCCAGGGTGCTGACGCGGGCGTTCGTGTCGGGGAAACGCGGGCAGAAGGGGCAGAGGGGCGGAGATGGAGAAGAGCGGCTGTGGGCCCTGGCAGAGAGACTGCTTCCCAAGTCCCGCCGCGCCGCGTGGGAGTTCAATCAGGCCCTGATGGACCTCGGCGCCACGATCTGCGTGGCCCGGAAGCCGCGCTGCGAGATCTGCCCGGTGCGAGCGGCGTGCAAGACGGGACGACGAGCGTGTAGCGTGTAGCGTGTAGCGTATAGCGTGAGAACTGCCGTGCAGCGCGCAGCGTGCAACGTGCAGCGTGACCTCGACACGCATCGGCCATCGGCTATCGGCCATCGGCCATCGGCTATCGGCCATCGGCCATCGGCTATCGGCCATCGGCCATCGGCCATCGGTCTCAGGCATTCGGCAGCAGGATCTGCGCCAGCAGCGCGTCGAGGAACAGGATCAGCACCGACGCGCTCACCACCGCCGCCGTGGTGGCGCGGCCCACGCCCTCGGCCCCCTGCTTGGTGGTGAAGCCGACGTAGCACGGCACCAGTGAGATCGCCATCCCGAAGAACACCGACTTGATCATCGAGTACCACAGATCCCACGGGCGGAAGAAGTAGCGCGCGCCGTACACGAAATCGGCGCCGGTGATCTGCAGCACTCCGGTGTGGGCGAAGAAATAGCCGGCGAGACTGCCGACCAGGTCCGCGAAGATCACCAGAATGGGGAGCATCACCGTCCCCGCGAGCACGCGCGGGATGATGAGGTGCGACACCGGCGAGCGGCCCAGGCTCTCGAGCGCGTCGATCTGCTCGGTGACCCGCATCGTCCCCAGCTCGGCGGCGTAGCGCGCGCCGATCCGGCCGGCCAGCAGCAGGGCGGTGAGCACCGGCCCCAGCTCGAGCACGATCGTCTGCACGATCAGGCCGCCCACGATGTAAACCGGCAGGTTGGCCTGAAACTGGTAGCCCGTCTGGAGCGCGGTCACGGCGCCGGCGAACCCCGCCGTGAGCAGCACGATGAACAGCGACCCGAAGCCGATGTGCTCGCCCTGCTCGAACGTGCGCGGCACCCAGATGCGCCACTCGCCGAGCGTGCGGAAGATCTCGAGCGTCAGGTTGGCGACCCGGCCCACGTGGCTCAGCGCGTGCAGCGTGAACCGTCCGATGATGCGCCGCGGATCCATGGCGGCCAGGGCCAGCGGCGGGCGGGCGGTCACTCGGGAGTTGGAACCACGCCAAGCAGGGTGGCGATCACGACCAGCGCGAGCGTCACGCGCAGCATGGCCGTGACGCGGCGCCGCAGCCGCTCGCCGGCCTTCGGGTCCGCCGGGTCCGCGCCGGCGATCACGCGGCCGAGCCGCTGGGCCGCGGGGAACGTGACGAAGATTTCGAGCACGCCGGCCAGCAGGCCGACGGCCTCCATGCCCACCGCCGCCGTGCCGAGCCGCGCGCTCAGGCCGCGGCTGTAGACCAGCATCGTGAGCGCGATCCCCGAGGCCGTCGCGAGCACCGCGCCCGGCGCCACGAGCATACCGTAGATCCGGCTCAGCAGGGCGAGCCGGGCCGCGCGGCCCGTTCCTGCCGCGTCTGCCGCTCCCGCCGCTCCCACCAGCAGGACCACAGCCCCGGCACCCAACCACAGGCTGATCCCGATCACGTGCAGGAACAGCGCGATCGTCACCGGTCAGATCCCTCTTCCGCGTGCGCCGGCACAATCGGCTGGCGCGACTGGAACCCGGCGTCGAGCTCGTGCCAGTGCGACACGTCGGGTTCCCCCAGCCGCCAGCACAGCCACACGTCGCGTTGCTCGATCCGCCCCCGGAAATCCACCAGCCCCTCGTCGAACCCCTTGAGCACGCAGCCCACTTGCTCGAGCTCCGCGATATAGCCGTTGATCCGCTCGGCCAGATCGTCCACTTCCCGCCGCCGCGTCACCACCTCATCGGACTCGCCGCTCGCGGAGCGCTGCGACGCGGCCGCCAGCTCGTAGCGCGCCAGCGCCTCTTTCCAGTGCCGGTAGTCGTCCACGATGTCCTGGACGATCTTCCGCACCAGCGGCAGCGTGCGATTGGCCTCGTCGATGGTGAAATAGGTCTTTTTCACTTTTCACTTTTCACTTTTCACTTTTCACTTTTCACTTTTCCCACCCCCGAACCTAACCTCCCCTCCCAGCGCCCGCACCGCCGCCCGATACCCTTCCTCCACGTAGAGCGGCGTCCGCTCGAGCGCGAACGTCGTCTCCGCCCGCACCGCCGGCCGCACGACGACCACGCGTGGCTCGCTCCGCCCGCTCCACGCCGCGAGCGTCGCCTTGGTCTGCGCCGCCATCATCACGCGCAACACCTCGCCGTGCAGCCGGACCAGCGGCGGGATCGGCGAGTGGCGCTCGGCCGGCAGCTCGTCGAACCCCGGCCCCACGTCCACCGCGAAGATCAGGTCCGGCTCGAACCGGGCCGCGACGTCGATTGGCAGCACCGCGCGCAGGCCGCCGTCCACGTAGCGCCGCCCGCCGATCACCACGGGCGGGTAGTAGATCGGCAGCGCGCAGGTGGCGAGCAGCGCGTCGTGCAGCGGCACGTCGTCGCGCCCGCCCGCCCCGAGCAGCACCAGCTCGCCCGAATCGAGATCCACGACGGTGATGGTGAGCGCCACGCCGAGGTCCTGAAACCGCTCGGCGGGAACCAGGGCGGCGATCGTGCGCCGCAACGGCTCGGGGCGGAACAGGCCCCGGCCGTACAACCCCATCAGCGCCTTGGGCGAGAGCACCGCGACGTCGCGCCGCCTCAGCCGCACCAGCCGGTCGAGCTGGACGTCGTAGTCCACGCCCGCCGCGGCGGCCGCGGCGACCACCGCCCCCATCGAGCTCGCCACGTAGTGGCTCGGCCGGAGCCCGCGCTCGTACAGCGCCCGGAGCGCCCCGAGATGCGCGGCGGTCTTGGCACCGCCGCCGCTCAGGGCACACACCACGCGCGTCACCGCCCGGCCTCGCTCTGGCGCTCCTCCAGCCGGCGCCGCCGCCGCGCCGCCGCGCCCGCGTGGCGCCGCCGGTCCTCGTCGGTCTCCAGCACGAGCGGCGGAACCGCGATCGGGTGCCCCGCCTCGTCGATCGCGACGAACGTGACGTAGCAGCTGTTGGTGTGGCGCCGCTCACCGGTGAGCAGCTGCTCGGCCTCGATCCGCACTCCCACTTCCATCGACGTCCGGCCGACGAAGTTCACGCTGGCGTGGGCCGTGACCAGCTCCCCCAGATGGATCGGCAGGTGGAAATCCACCCGGTCTACCGACACCGTGACGCACGGCCGGCGCGCGTGCCGGATCGCGGCGACGGCCGCCACCCGGTCTACCAGCGAGAGGATCACTCCACCGAACACGTGACCGAGATTGTTGCCCATGTGCGGCATCATCAGCTCGGACATGACGGCGCGGGACGCGGAAACCGGAGTCGGCCCCCCCAACTGCCCTCGCTGCCCCTGCGGCGGCGGCGGCCCCTGCCGCTCCTGCCCCTGGCGCGGGGATGTGCGGGGCGGCTTCACGCCTTCTCCGGGTGCGACCCGTAGTCCACCGGTCGGAGGTAGTTCTCGCCGATCGCGGAGGACGACAGCATCGCCACGGTGGGGAGCTTGCGCTTCCAGTGCGTGCCCTCGAGCCGGTCGCGCACCAGCTTCACCTCGGCGGGCGTGAATCCCTGGGCGGCGATCTCGTCGGGCTCGAGCCCGGTGAGCAGCCCGTGGAGAATGCGGTCGGCCCTGTCGTAGCCGATGCCGAGATCGGCCTCGTCGGTCTGGCCCGACAGCAGATCGGCGCTCGCCGGCTTGGCGATCACCTCGTCCGGGATGCCGAGATGCCGGGCGAGCTGCCAGACCTGGGTCTTGAACAGGTCGCCCAGCGGGTTCACCGGCGGCGAGTCGTCGGCGTGCCAGGTGAAGTAGCCCAGCAGGCGCTCGCTCTTGTTGCCGGTGCCGAGTGGCAGCGCCTTGTGCTTGGCCGACAGATCGAACAGCGCGATCATCCGCATCCGCGCCATCACGTTGCCGCGCCGCGCGGCGTCCGCGTCATTGCCGCCCGCGGCGCAGAAGGCGTCGACCGCCTGGGTGATGTCGATCGTCGTGAGGGAGATGCCCAGCGCCTTGGCCACGATCTCGGCGTGCTTCAGGCTCTCGGGCGACGACGTGCGGTACGGCAGCCGCACGCCGGTCACGTTCTGCGCGCCGAGGGCGCGCGCCGCGATCGCGGCGGTCACCGCGCTGTCCACGCCGCCCGACAGCGCCACCAGCCCCCTGGTGAACCCGCGCCGCTGGACCACTTCCTCCCGGAGGAACGCCACCAGCCAGCGCTCCACCAGCGCCGGATCGATTGCGAGCGGGTCGGCGCCCGGGCGTGGGCTGACGATCGGCAGGGTGGCGGGCTGGACCCGGATGGCGGGCTGCGCCGGCCCTTCGGAGCCGTCGTAGCGCACCGGCTCGGTGCGCTGGCCGTGCGCACGCGCCAGCAGATTGGGCAGCGCCACCTCGAGGTCGCCGAGCAGCGGCTGGTCGTAGCGCGCGCGCACCAGCGCCCGCCGATCGAGCCGCCCCTGCACGATCGCCTCCTCGAACACCGGCGCCGCGGCCATCACCTGGCCGTCAGGGCCGACCAGCATCGAGCGGCCCTGGAACCCCTTGCCCCCCTCGAACCCCACGATCTGCGTCAGCGCGACGTAGACGCCATGCTCTTCGGCGGCGCGCCGCATCACGCGCTCCCACGCCTCGGTGTTGTTGACCGTGCCCGCCGCCGACGGCGCGATGCCCCGGGCGGGCGACGCGCTCGGCACCAGCAGCAGCTGCGCGCCGTCGAGCGCCGCGAGCGTCGCCGACATCGAGTGCCACGCGTCTTCGCAGATCAGCATCGCCACGCGCCCGAACGCCGTGTCGAACGCCTGGATGGCCGTTCCGGCGTCGACGAACCGCTCCTCGTCGAACAGGCCGTAGGTCGGGAGAAACACCTTGCGGTGGATGTGCCGGATGCCCGCCTGCGCGCTGCCCAGCGTGGCGTAGAGGGCGGAGTTGAAGATCCGGCTGTGAAACCGCTCGTAGAACCCGATGCACACGTCGAGCTGTGGCGCGCCCACCGCCTGGTGCTGCAGCATGAGATCGCGGTACAGCGTCCCCGCGCTCACGGCCGCGTCGCGCGTGCCGCCCTCGAGGAAATAGCCGGACACGGCCGTCTCCCCGAACACCACGATTCCCGGCGGCTCCGGCCAGCGCCCGACCTGCGCCAGCACCGCGCCGATCCGCCGCAGGTTGCCGGCGTAATCGGCCTTGCGGGGATGGGTTTGGGCGAGGGCGATCAACATGGACGGGAATATACGGACTTGGCCGTGGGCCGCTGACCCAATGGCCGATGGCCGACAGCCGATGGCCGGGAGCGTTCGGCAATCGGCTAACGGCTATCGGCTATCGGCTCTCCCTCCGTCCCGCCTTCCACGTCCACAGCGTCGCCCACCACTCGTCCGGCCGGATCGTCACGTTCGCGATGCGGCGGCTCAGGCCGGCGAACATCGTGGGGCTGAACAGCCAGACCGCGGGCGCGTCCTGGTTGATCGTGTCGATCGCCTGATGCCACAGGCGCCGCGCGGCGACCGGGTTGGTCGCGGTTCCCGCCCGCGCGATCAGGCTGTCGAACGTCGGGCTCGAGTAGCGGTCGTAGTTCGAGCCGCCGATCCCGGCGCTGCCCCACAGCTCGCGCAGCCCGCTGGGCGGCAGATCGATCTGCCAGCCGCCGATGATCGCGTCGAACCGGCCCGTGCGGGCGCGGTCGAGCCAGACGTTGAGCTCGATCGGCGTGATCCTGAGCTCCACGCCCACTCTGTGGAGCTGTTCCTGGAGGATCACGGCGGCGCGCTGCCGGATGCCGCTCGAGCTGGGGTAGAGCACCTCGAACCCGAGCCGGCGGCCGTCGCGGGTCCTCAGCGAGTCGCCGGCGCCGCGCCGCCAACCGAGGCTGTCGAGCAGCCGGGCGGCGTGAACCGAATCGAACGGCAGCTGGGGTGGCGCGCCGTCCGCGATCGACACCATCGGCGTGGTGGGGCCCGGGGGAACGATGCCGTACCCGCCCAGCACCGCCTCGACCAGCGCCTTCCGATCGATCGCGAGCGCCAGCGCGCGCCGCAGTCCGCGGTCGCCGAACAGCGCGTTGGGTCGCGCGGGATCGCGCGGGTCGCGCAGGTTGAACCCCAGGTAGGCGTAGGCGGGCGACGGATACTCGACGAGCCGCAGCGCCGAGTCGCGCTTGACGCGCTCGACGTTCTCCGCGCCGACGATCGTCTCGATGATGTCGGCCTCGCCCGCGATGAGCTGCGTGATCGCCGCGTTGAAGTCCGGCGCGATGCGCCAGATCAGCCGGCCGATGCCGGGCGGTCCCTGGAAGAACGACGAGTCGGCCGCGAGCTCGATCGACTCGCCGGGCCGCCAGCTCGCCAGCCGATACGGGCCGTCGCCCACCGGGTTGCGGGCGAACGGATGCGTGCGCCAACGCTCGCGCGGCACCGAATCGAGCAGGTGCGCCGGCAGGATCCGCACGTGGTGCGTGGCGTCAAAGAACTGCTCGGGATACGCGCGCCGGAAATGGACCACCGCGGTCCGCTCGTCCCGCACCGTGACCGAATCGATGTCCGCGAGCAGCGGGAGGGCGGGCGCGTCGAGCAGCGTGTCGCGGTACGCGGCGAACGTGAAGGCCACGTCGCGGGCGGTGACCGGGACGCCGTCCTGCCAGCGCGCCCGCGGATCGAGCCGGAACACCAGCGTCAGCGGATTCTCGAACCGCCACGACTCGGCGAGGCGCGGCACGAACCCCGAGTCGCCCACCGTGTTCGTCGCGGTCCCGACGTCGGCGAGCTTGAGGAAGATCTGATCCGACACCTGGCGCCCCACGCCCTGCGTCAACGCGGGGAGCAGAATGTCGGCGTCGGCGCCCGCGGCGATCACCGCGCTGCCGCACTCGGGACACGGGGCCTCGGACCGGCAGCCGGCGGCCGCCGTCGACGGCCGCGACGGCCGACCACTGGATGAGCTTCCGCATAGTGGCAGCCAATCTAAATGCCGCCAGCCTCCCCCGCCGGGTGTCACGCGCCAGAACAGCCCATCTGTCTCGAAACGAGCCAGTACGCGCGACTTACGACCGGCGGCACATGCGCCTGTAACACATTATACGCTATAGCATTACTGACGCCTGATCACCCGTGCCCCACGTGGTCCCCGGCTTGCGACTCAGGCTGGCCGAGCGGCCGACGGACGGTCGCGACGGGCAACCGAGCGAAGCGAACCAAACGGGAGGGGTACCATGCGCAATCGAGTCTTGACGGCACTGGGTGTGGCGGCGGTTGCCGCCGCCTGCAGTACGGGAACCGGCCCGGGTGGGCCCACGGCGTCGCTGTCGTTCACGACGAAGCCGGGCGGCGCACCCGCGTTCAGCAGCGTGGCCGCGCTCGACGATACGATCATCTCGGGCAGCGACGTGCTGATCATCACCAAGGCGCAGATCGTGCTCCGGCAGGTCGAGCTCAAGCGCGCCGACGGGATGGCGTGTGACTCGACCGGTCCCGCCGGTGACGAGGACGGCTGCGAAGAGTTCAAGACCGACCCGATGGTCGTGAGCCTGCCGCTCGACGGCCAGGTCGCGACCGCGATCACCATCGCGATCCCGCCCGGCACGTACAACGAGCTCGATTTCGAGGTGCACAAGCTCGAGGGCAGCGCGGACCAGGCGCTGATCACGCAGTACCCCGATCTCGACGGGCTCAGCATCCGGCTCGAGGGCACGTTCAACGGGACCGCATTCGTCTACGAATCCGACCTCGACGTCGAGCAGGAGAACGAGCTCACGACCCCGATCGTCGTGGCCGACTCGACCAGCGCGGTCAACGTCACGATGGGGATCGACCTGTCCTCGTGGTTCCGGAGCGGTCAGGCGCTGGTGGACCCGGCGTCGGCCAACCACGGCGGCGCGAACGAGAGCCTCGTGAAAGAGAACATCAAGCGGTCGTTCCGCTCGTTCGAGGACGACGACCGCGACGGCCACGACGACTGAGGCTTGACGCGAGCCGCGTGGTGGAGGATTAGCTTGCAAGAGCCGGGCGGCGCCCCTGCGCCGCCCGGCCGCACCGCATCCGGAGGCATGACCGTGAAGCGCATTCCCGTAGTTCTGCTCCTGCTCGGCGCGCTGGGCTGCCTGACGACGAGCGACCAGGGTCACAACGCCAGCGTCCAGGTGTCGTTCGCGACGCAGGCGCAGACCGCCGCGAGCCTGTCACGCCAGCCCAGCCTGGGCGTCGTCCAGGTGAACGACACGATCATCGGCACCGACACGCTGGTCTATGCGAGCGTGGAGATCGTGCTGCGGGAGATCGAGCTCAAGCGCGTGGAGACGACGGCATGCGCCCCCGCGGGCGAGGACGACCCGTGCGAGAAGTTCGAGGCCGGTCCGGTGCTCGTGAGCCTGCCGCTCACGCCCGGCGCGGAGCAGACGTTCGGGCTCGATACGGTGCCGGCCGCCACGTACAGCGAGATCAAGTTCGAGGTCCATAAGGCCGAGGGCAGCGACTCGACCGATCAGGCGTTTCTCGCGGCGCATCCCGACTTTGCGGGCGTCAGCATCCGCGTGCGCGGCACGTTCAACAGCCAGCCGTTCGAGTACACCACCACCCTCGACGTCGAGCAGACGCTGACGCTGGTACCGCAGCTCGTCGTAACCCAGGGCGTGAGCACGAACATCACGATCTTCGTGGACGTGAGTCGCTGGTTCGTGAAGAACGGGGTGCTGATGGACCCCGCGAACCCGGACCGGAGCGTCGTGGACGAGAACATCAAGCAGTCGTTCGGGGCGTTCGAGGATCGTGACCACAGCGGCTCGCACGACTGACGCACCGCGGATGCCCGCGACACCCGTGCTCGCCGTGATCATGCTGTCCGACTCGTTCGCGTCGGTGTGGGGCGACCTTGCCCAGGAGCTTGGCGTCGCGCTCGCCACCCTCGCTCCGGACGACGAGCCGCCGCCCCACGCGGTGGCCACCGTGCTCGCGGCGGGTGGCGAGGAGGAACGCGCGCTCGACGTGCTGCCCGCGCTCGCGGCGCGCACCCGGGGGCCGCTGTTCCTGGTCGGCGCCCGGACGTCGCATCGCTTTGCCGTCGAGGCGCTGCGGCGCGGCGCGACGGACTACTTCGCGCTCCCCGGGGACCTCGACCTGATGCGGCGCACGCTCACCGCCCGGCTCGAGGCGGGCAGCGAGCGCGCGCGGCGCTCGGGCGAGCAGGTCGTCGATCCGTTCCGCGAGCTGGTGGGCGAGAGCCCGGCGCTCCGCGCCACGATCGACAAGGCCGCCCGCGTGCTCGCCCATCGCGACGTGACGGTGCTGATCGGCGGCGAGACCGGGACCGGCAAGGAGCTGCTGGCGCGCGCGCTGCACGACGGAGGCCCGAGGGCCGGCGGGCCGTTCGTGCCGGTCAACTGCGCCGCGATCCCCGCCCAGCTGCTCGAGAGCGAGCTGTTCGGCCACGAGAAGGGCGCGTTCACCGACGCGCACCGCGCCAAGCCGGGCCTGTTCGAGGAGGCGGACGGCGGCACGCTGTTCCTCGACGAGATCGGCCACCTTCCGCTGGCGCTCCAGGGCAAGCTGCTCCGGGTGCTGGACGAGCGGCGCGTGCGGCGCGTCGGCGGCACCCAGGTCCGCGAGCTGGACGTGCGGATCATCGCGGCGAGCCACGTCGATCTGGCCGCCGCGGTGCGGCACGGCGAGTTCCGCGAGGACCTGTTCTACCGGCTGAACGTGGTGCAGCTGGTGCTGCCGCCGCTGCGGGAGCGCGGCGACGACGTCGTGCTGCTGGCCGAGACGTTTGCCGAGCAGCTCGCCCGGCGCTACGGCATGGCCGTGCCGCGTTTCACCCGCGAGGCCAGGGCGGCGCTCGAGCGCCACCGGTGGCCGGGGAACGTGCGCGAGCTGCGGCACGCGGTCGAGCGGGCGCTCCTGCTCTCGCCGGCCGGCAGCCTCGATCCGGTCGAGCTCGCTCCCGCGGGCGATGCCCCGGCCGCGGCGTCGCAGGAACCGGGCACGATTCCCTTCCCGGCGTCGCTGTCCGCCGTGCTCCACGCCACCGCGCTTGCGGCGCTCGACCTCCACGCCGGGAACAAGAGCGCCGCCGCCCGCCAACTCGGGATTTCCCGATCCCGCCTCCAGCGCCTGCTGGATCGCGAGGACACGAACGATGCAGACCTTGAGTGATCCCCTGCGCGCCGCGCGCGTGGCCGTCCGGTCCGGCCGGTTCCGCGACGCCGCCGTCGCGCTGGCGGAGCTGCCGCCCGAAGCGCGCGAGGCCCCCGAGTGGTACCTCCTGTCCGCGATGGCCGCCTGGCGGCTGGGCGACTTCGAGTTCAGCCGCAAGCTCGCGCTGGAGGCGCGGGCCGGGTTCCGCACGGTCGGCGATACCGATGGCGAGATGCGGGGCGAGAACGTCGCCGCGGCGGGCGCCTTCGGGCTCGGCGACCTCGCCGCCGCCGAACAGGGCTTCGGCCGGGCCATGGAGCTGGCCCGCGAGATCGGCGACGACCTGATCGTGGCACGCTGCTCCAACAACCTCGGCAACATCTCGCTCTACCTGGCGCGCCACGACGCGGCGCTCGGCTTCTACCGCGCCGCCCGCGCCGGGTTCGAGCGGCTCGCGTTCGACCACGGCATCGCCGAGACGTGGATCAACACCGCCATCACCGCGCGCGATCTCGGCCGCTACGCCGACGCCGCCGCCGCGGCCGACCGGGCGCTCGAGGCGGCCGACCGGGCGGGCTCGAACCGATTGGTGGGCGAGGCCCTCTCCAGCCGCGGCGAGGCGATGGCCGCGCTGGGCGAGGTGGGGGTGGGGCGCGCCCAGGTCGAGCGCGGGCTCGCCCTGGCGCGGGCCGAGGGCGACAAGCTGGCCGAGGCCGACGCACTCCGCATCCTCGGGAACATCTCGCGCGGCGAGGGCCGCCACGCGGAGGCGGAGCGCGTCGCGCGCCAGGGGCTCGACGTCGCCACCCTGCTGCGGCATCCGTGGACCGTGGCCGAAATCCAGCGGGACCTCGGCGAGCTGTACGACGCTTTGCGCCGGCCCGCCGACGCCGCGACCTGCTTCCGGGCGGCCGAGGCGGCGTTCCGCCAGCTCGGCTCCACGCCGCGGGCCGAAGCGATGCAGGAGCGCGCCGACCAGGCGGAAAGGCGCTGACACCGCCTTTCCGCCGGCCGGCCGGCGCGCCATGTTTCCCCAGCATCATGCCTCGAGGCCAACAACCTCTTCACACGAGCGAGGCGCGGCGTGAACTCTGAACAGCCCAAGTCACCGGTCCAGCTCGTCCTCCGCGTGCTCGACGAACCGGGCGCCGTCTTCACCGAGCTCGCCGCGCGTCCCAGGGCGCTGCTACCCGTGATCCTGTACCTCGTCGTGGCGTTCGGCTCGACGTTTGCCATGCCCGCCAGGATCATGCGGAGCGAGACCCAACACCGGATGGAGGCCATGGAGCAGCGCCGCCCGGGCATGATCCCGCCGGAGGCGCGCGAGCGTGCCGTGCAGCAGGCGGCCGGCCCGGTGAGCCGGGCGACGGCCTTCGCGTTTGTGGCCGCCATCGGCTTGCTCGCGATCGTCATCGTGGCGGCCGTGCTGCGCGTCGTGTTCGGCGGGCTGAGCCCCGCGCCGATCACGTTCCGGCAGGAATTCGCCATCGCGGCTCACGCGTACGTGCCGCAGGTTCTGGGAGCAATCGCCACGCTGATCGCGATCGTCGTCACCAGCGACGCGCGGTTCCGGTTCAGCCTTGGTCTCGCGTTCGACCCGGACTCGGGCGGTTTCGCCTACAAGCTGGCCAACGAATTCACGTTGTTCGGGGCGTGGAACGTCTACCTGCTGGCGCTGGGCAATCAGATCAAGACCAGGGCGACGAGCGTCGCGACCCCGCTGACGATCGTCGGAGCGCTCTGGGTGGTGGTCAATCTCCTGTTCGCCGGCTTGCAGAGTGTGTTGGGTGGGCTGATGGGCTGAGAGCTGGTTCGTCGCACCACGCTTCCCGGAGCGCGTCTCATGCAGGACCGCCGTGACTTCCTCAAGTCGGCCGCCGCCGGCACTCTCGGCCTCGGCCTCACCACCCGCGCCCTTTCGGCGCTCGACGCCGAGCCCGCGCTGTCAGCCACCCCGTTCGCCGCCCCGCCCATCGAAACGGTGCGCATCGGGTTCGTCGGCGTGGGACACCAGGGCTCGTCCCACGTCGCCAACTTCCTCAAGATCGAGGGCGTCGAGATCACGGCGATCTGCGACCTGCTCCCCGAGCACGTCGCGGCGATGCAGCGGCGCGTGACCGACGCCGGCCGGCCTGAGCCGGCAGGCTACTCCCGCGGCCCGGAGGATTTCCGCCGCATGTGCGAGACCGAGGATCTCGATCTCGTGTTCACGGCCACGCCGTGGGAATGGCACGCGCCGGTCTGCCTCGCCGCCATGCGGAACGGCAAGCACGCCGCCACCGAGGTGCCGATGTGCCCCACGCTGGAGGAGTGCTGGGCGCTGGTCGAGACGGCGGAACAGACCAGGCGGCACTGCGTGATGATGGAGAACTGCTGCTACGACCGCACCGAGATGATGGTCCTCAACATGGTCCGCCACGGGCTGTTCGGCGAGCTGCTGCACGCCGAGTGCGGCTACCTCCACGACCTGCGCGAGCTCAAGCTCACCGACTTCTACGTCGGGCGCTGGCGCATCGCGCACGCGATCCGGCGCAACGCCGACCTCTATCCCACCCACGGGCTGGGGCCGGTCGCGCAGTGGATGGACGTCAACCGTGGGAACCGGTTCGCCTACCTCGTCTCGATGGCGTCACCGGGGCGCGGGCTCAACCTCTGGGCCGCCGAGCATGACGGCCCCGACAGCCCGGCGGCGCGCCAGCGCTACGCGCTGGGGGACGTCGTGACCACGCTGATCCGGACCGAGCGCGGTCAGACCATCTCCCTCACGCACGATACGAACTCGCCGCGCCCCTACAGCCGCAACATCGTGCTGCAAGGGACCAAGGGCCTGGCGCGCAAGTACCCGGAGGAGAAGATCCACATCGAGGGCCGGAGCCCCGCGCACCAGTGGGAGGACCTGCGCACCTACCGCGAGGAATTCGAGCATCCCGTCTGGCGCGATCTGGAGGAGCGCTCGCGCGGCGCCGGGCACGGCGGCATGGACTTCATCGAGGACTACCGGCTGATCGAGTGCCTGCGCGCGGGCACGCCCACCGACCAGGACGTCTACGACGGTGCCGCCCTGAGCGCGGTGATCGGGTTGACCGAGCGGTCCATCAAGGGCGGTAGCAAGCCCGTCGAGTTCCCGGATTTCACGCGCGGAGCGTGGAAGACCCGAACGCCGGTGTGAGGGGGGAACGGGAAACGGGAAAGGGGAAACGACACGTCCACCTCGTTTCCCGGTTCCCTTTTCCCCTTTCCCGTCATTTTGCGGGAATGAACAGCGACCTCCCAAACCGGCTTCGCCCGAACTCGCCGATCGCCCGCATCGTCTCCGGCGACAGCAGATAGTCCTCCAGCGCCTGCGCACCCGCGGCGTTGACCCGCGCGAACCGCTCCGGGTTGGCACGCACCACATGGTAGAAGTTGCGCAGCAGCGTATCGCCCTCGACGAGGATCACGAGATCGCCGAGGCCTTTGTGGGAGAGATAGGTCGCCACGTCCGTCAGCGTGTAGCCCCTGAGCTGGTCGGCGACCACCAGCGTGGCGCCCATCCCCTGCCCCGTGTCGCGATACCACCGCCGCTCCGGCGTCACGCCCGCCGCCTGCCACAGCGCCAGTTCCTTGACGTGCGTCCCGGAGCGGTCGCCGCGTGAGATGAACGTCGCGCCGGTCGCGGCGATCGCCCGCATCGCGCGGACCGCGTCCGGCCCCCGCGCCCCCGCCGGATCCTCCCGCGGTCCCACCAGCACGAATTCGTTGTGCGCCAGCGGCTCCCGCCCCACCCCGTCGCCCTCCGCCATGAACCGCGCTTCGCCTGCCGGATCGTGCAGGATCAGGATGTCGGCCTCGCCGCGCCGGCCCAGCTCCATCGCCTGACCGCTCCCTACCGCGATCACCTTCACCCGGTAGCCCGACGTCCGCTCGAACGCGGGGAGAATCGCGTCCAGCAGTCCGGCGTCCCGCACCGACGTCGTGGTGGCGAGCAGGATGTCCTTGCTCTGGGCCGCCAGCGGCCCCGCCGCCGCCACGAGCAGGAGCGGCAGCGGCCACGTTCCGGTCCAGCGTCGCGCCGTGCCCCCGTGCCGCATCAGAACAGCTCTCTTTGCCGGCGCAGCCCCGACGGATCCACCGGCGTCTCACCGAGCATCGCCTGCATCGCGCGCGCGCTCGCGGGCGCGTGCCCTTCGAAATGGTTGTTGAAGTACGCGTACACCGTGCGCACGCGGCGGCGCAGCCCGACCAGTGCATCCGCCCACAGCGCGAGCTCGAGGTCGCGGTTCACCTGAACGCGGGAGTAGTCGGTGAGGCGGCGGTCCGGCCCGAGCCACCGGACGTACGCGAAATCGGCCGTGGGCTCCGCCGCCAGCGCAAGCACCCGTTCGCGCCTGAGCCACCGTCCGTCCGTCAGCGCCAAGGCCACGCCGCGCTCGGCGAGCAACGCCAGGGTCGGCTCGTCCAGCCAGCCGGGATCGCGGAACTCGATCGCCCACTTGAGATCCTGCGGCAAGATCGGCAGAAACGCCGCCAGCGCTTCGCGCGCCGCGGCGACGGGGGTCCAATCGGGCGGCATTTGGAGCAACAGCGGCCCGAGGGCGGCGCCGAGCAGCCGCGCGCGCGCCGCGAACTTCTCGAGCGGCACCGCCGCGTCCACGAGGCGACACTCGTGAGTCACTTCCTGCGGGACCTTGAGAGCGAGGCTGAACCCACGCGGCACGCGCTCCGCCCAGCCCCGCACCACCGGCTCCGCCGGCGTCGCGTAGAACGTCGCGTCCACCTCGACGGTGCGGAATCCCCGGGCGTAGACCCGCAGCATGTCGCCGATGCGGGTCCCCGGGGGATAGAACGGACCGACCCAGGCCGGATAGCTCCAGCCCTGGGTGCCGACCAGGACCGTGCCGGCCATCAGGCGCGCTGGACCAGGCGCTCCCAGTACATCCGCATCTCGCTGACCTTCCCGTCCGCGGTCTCGCAGAAGAGCGCCCCCTTGACGACCACGGGCTCCCCGGTGCGCCGCCGCCGGAACCGGCACTTGAACTCGGTGGCGAACCACGGACCGGCGACGAACACCTCGCCGTACCGGAACGACACCTCCGCCTGCTCGTGCGGCACGTCGCGCCAGTAGGCGCGAATCCCGTCCAGCCCCCGAATCGGCGGATCGAACGGACCCGGCACGAACACCGCCGTCGGCGTGAACACCTCCGCCATGATATCGGGGGATCCCTGCTCCCACCCTTCGCCGAACCGCGTGATGAGCGCGCCGTACGCGGCGGACGGATTCGAGGTCTGCGATGCGGAGATCATGGGCTCAACGTTACGGAGACGAGAGATACCCCGCCAGATGACGCCCGATCCGCCACCCGATCCGCCGGCGTGAGGTTGCTCACGGATCGACGGCCCGTTTCGAGCCACCTTCGCCGCAGGCGGTGCCGGCGGCTGGGTAAGGGCCGCCGGAGCTCTCGGGCACCGTGATGTGCTGGATTTCGCCGTGCCGCCGGTCGAGATTCAGGCGGGCTACGGCGAGCGCCGTGGCTGTGAGGCTGCGGACCGCGGGAGGTGGGTGATGTCCGGAGGTCAGGTCAGTGTGGCGGTGGTCGGCGCCGGCGATCTCGGGTGCGGCTGGGCCGCGCTCTGCGCGGCGCAGGGCTGGCCGGTCGCGCTCTACGACCAGGACCCCGGCGCTGCCGAGCGCGCACGCGGCGAGGTCGCGCGCCGGGCACAGGCCCTGCTCGCGCTCCTCGGCGCGGACGCCGCGCTGGTGGATCGCGGGGTCGCGCAGATCCGGATCGGCCGCAGCCTGCTCCAGGCCTGCGGCGACGCCGAGTGGGTGATCGAAGCCATCCCCGACGACCTGATCGCCAAGCAGCGGCTGTTCGAGGGACTCGAAGCGGCGGCGCCCAAGGTCCGGGTCGTCACCAGCTCGTCGAGCTCGCTCCATCCGGACGATCTCGCCGCCCGCTGCCGGCGGCCCGATCGCCTGCTGGTCGCCCATCCGATGAACCCGCCCGAGCTGATCCCGCTCGTGGAGCTGCTGCCGGGTCCTCACACCGACCGCGTGCTCGTCGAGCTGGTGAAGGGCTGGCTCCGGGCGATGGGGCGGATCCCCGTGACGCTCAAGAAGCCGGTACGCGGCAACGTGGCCGGTCGGATCGCCGCCGCCGTGTGGCGTGAGGCCATTCACCTCGTGCTCGAAGGCGCGATCGACGTCGATGACCTCGATCGCGCGGTCTCTGTGGGACCGGCGCTGGGGTGGGCGGCGGCGGGCCCGCATCTCAGCCACCACCTGGCCGCCGGCAGCCGCGGGGTCGCCCGTCATATCGAGCTCGTGCTGCGCGGCTTCGAGGAAATCTGGGGGGACCTCGCGCGGTGGGACCGCCTCGAGCCGGAGGCGCAGCACCGCCTCATCAGCGCGATCGAGCGCGCCTACCACGGCCAGGCCGACCAGATCCGCGTCGCCCGCGATCGCCGGCTCGCCGCGATCCTGCAGGCGCTGGAGATGTCGAAGCAGGCCTGATCGGGCGCTACAGCCGGCCGCGCCGCTTGAGCTGGATGTAGCGCTCCACCACCGCGCCGCTCGCGCGCCCGGGCTCCACGTCCAGCACCACCGCCCCAGCCTGCCGCATCCGCGCGAGCGCCTCGCTGCGCGCGCCGAGCAGCGCCTCCGCCGCGGCCTTGCGGTACGCGTCGGCCGCGCGTTCCGGCCGCATCACCGCCACCGCGTCGAGCGCCGGGTTCTTGAGCGTCACGACCAGCGGCAGGTGCCGGCGCCGCAACGACCCCAGGTTGGTGACCAGCGCTTCGGAGGTGAGCGGATCGATCACGTCGGTGAACACGACCGTGAGCGCGCGTTTCCGGTTGTACACCGCGAGGTGGCGAAACGCGGCGGGATAGTCGGGCTCGACGAGCTTCGGCTCGGCGGCCGCCAGCACGTCGAGCACCTGGCGCAGCCCGCGCCGTCCGCGCTGTGGCGCCACATAGTGGCTCACCCGGTCGGCGAACACCATGATGCCCACGTTGTCGTCGTGGTACACCGCCGCGAGCGCCAGCAGCACCGCGGCCCGCACCGCGTGCTCGAACCGCGACTCGCCGTCGATCTCCTCGGCCAGCAGGCGTCCGGCGTCGAGCACCAGGAGCACCTGCTGGCGCCGCTCCTCTTCGTACTGCCGCGCGATCAGCTTGCGGCGGCGCGCCGTGGCCTTCCAGTCGATCCGCCGCGGGTCGTCGCCCGGAACCCATTCCCGCAGACTCTCGAACATCCGGCCTTCGCCCGGGTGCCGCAGCGGCCTGAGCCCGGCCTGCCGGCGCTGCACGGCCTCCACGATCGACGCCTTGAGCCGCGTGGCCGGCAGGTTGGGATAGACCCGCACGTCCCACGGCACCGCCAGCCGGCCCTGCCGGACGCCGAATCCCAGTGGGCCCACGCTCCGCACCACCAGAGCCCCCCCGACCTCGCGCCCACGGCGACTCGGCTCCACCTTGACCCGCTCCGCGGTCGCCTTGCCCGCCGGCAGCGCGAGCGACCGAGGCGGCACCGCGCCGCCGAGAATCGCCGGGCGCACCTCGCGCACCACCAGACGGGCGGGGCGATGGCTGAAGTTGCGCCACACGTAGCGCGCCTCCGTCGGACGCGACACGGTGAATGTCCCGGGGGCCTCGCGCGCCACGGTCAGCCCCCGAGGCGCCACCGCAAGGAAGCCATCGGCCACGACGAGCAGGACGAGCAGCGCGTCCGCCACCACCATCAGGTCCGCGGCGTACGGCATGACGTACCCGAGCAGGCCGAGCAGCGCCACGCCCGTGAGGACCGCGAGGGCCCGCCGGGTCGGCAGGATCACGTGGTGGGCACCTCGATCTGGTCGAGGATGCCCTTCAGCGCGGCATCCGCCGTGACACCCTCGAGCTCGAGCTCCGGGGTGACCGTCACCCGGTGTCGCAGCGCCGGCGGCGCGAGCCGCTTCACGTCGTCGGGGGTCACGTAGTCGCGTCCTTCGAGCAGGGCCATGGCCCGCGCCGCCTTGAGCAGCGCGATGCCGGCCCGCGGGCTCGCCCCCAGCGCAAGCGAGGCCACGTCGCGCGTCCCCCGCACGATCTCGGTGATGTACGCCACCACCTTCGCCTCCACGTGCACGCGCCGCGCGGCGGCCACCAGCTCGGCGAGTCCCGCGGCATCGGTCACCTGGCTCACGCCGTAGGTCGCCGGGTCGTCCGCTTCGAACCCTTCGAGGTAGCGGCCCAAAATGCCCCGCTCGACGTCGCCTGCGGGGTAGGCGATCACCACCTTGAGCATGAACCGGTCGAGCTCGGCCTCGGGCAACGGATAGGTCCCCTCGAATTCGATCGGGTTCTGCGTGGCGAACACGGTGAACGCCGGCGGCAGCGCGTGCGTGACGCCGTCCACCGACACCGTGCGCTCCTGCATCGCTTCGAGCAGTGCCGCCTGCGTCTTCGCGGGCGCGCGATTCACTTCGTCCGCCAGCACGAGATCGTGGAAGATCGGGCCCGGCCGGAAGCGGAACTCGTTGCTGCCCGTCAGCACCGAGATCCCCGTGACGTCGCTCGGCATCAGATCCGGCGTGAACTGGATGCGCACGCTCCGCACGCCGAGCACCTGGGCGAGCGTGCGGACGATGAGCGTCTTCGCGGTGCCCGGGACGCCTTCCAGCAGTACGTGTCCGCGCGCCAGCAGCGCGACCACGCAGTCCCGGGTGGCGTCGTCCTGGCCCAGCACGACGCGTCGCAGCGCCGTCAGGACGGCGCGCGTCTTCTCGGTAGCCTCAGAGCTTGCCACACGTCCTCCACAGCCTGGGCGGTCTGCAGCACGTGCGCCTCCCCCCCACCCGGCTCTCGCATGAGTGAGCGGAGCCGTTTCACGGCCCGCTGCGTTTCCGGCCGATCGGCCGCGCGTGCCACGGCGGCCAGCCACTCGGCCCGGCGCGCCGCGCTCGAGGCCGCGCCACCACCCCGTTGCAGCCGCCGCTGCAGTCCCCGGCCGAGCAGATCGACGGCCGCGTGATGCCCACCCGATCGCTCGAGCCCCGCCGCCAGGGCGTCGAGGTGCTCCAGCGGCGAGCGGCGCACGCGGACGAGCACGTGGAGCGCCGGACCGAAGCGCACCGCCGCTGCCGCGAGCGCCACCAGCGCGGCGAACGTGAGCTGCAGGATCGCCCAGCCGGCCGGGGCGCGCACCAGCCACCCCAACGCGGCAATGAAGATCGCGCCACCCCGCCCGAACCCCTGATGGTACTCGTCGGCGATCACCCGCCTGGGATCCAGCCCCATGATCCAGGGAATCACCAACGCGCCGGCATCGGTTTGCCGCAGCACGCGGTTGTCCACCCAGCGCCCGTCGGCCAGGACCAGCGCTATCCCGCCACCCCGGAACGTGTACCGGGCCGCGACCGCGCGACCGCTCGCGGCGGCGAGCAGCGTGTCCACCCGCTCCGGCGTGAGCAGGCCGGCCCGCTCGCCCACCGGCGGTCGCCCGCGACCGAGCACCCACTCGGCGCCCGGCAGCGGGCCGATGCCGGCCGGTGCCCGTACCAGCTGCGAGTCCGGCTTGCCTTGCGGCTGCCTGACCGAGACCATCGCGACGCCGAACCGGCGCTCGACGCCGGTCACGCCCGCGAGCACGACGCGCCCGCCGGACGCCAGGTAGCCGGCGACCTCGCGCTCCTCCGCCGTCGTCATCGGCATCGCGGGATCGAGGACCAGCAGCACGTCACCCGGCGCGCGCAGGTCGCTCGCGAGCCCGAACAGCGGGAGGCGGCGTCGCTCGACCACCACGCCCAGGATCCCGAGCGCGTCGGTCAGGCCACGCGCGCCATCCCGCGTGGTGAGGTAGGTGGACCGCCGCACGTCGGCCGGCTGCGGGGCCGCGCGGCGCCCCAGCAGCCCCGCAAGCAGCAGCGCGGCGGCGAAACCTCCCACGAGCAACCACTCACCGCGCCGCACGATGCGCCCCCACCTCCGCCGCCAGTCCGTCGAACGCGCCGAGGTCCTCGGCCGTGCACGGCGCCCCGCCGAACACGCGACGGTACAGCTCGTCGACCAGCAGCTCCATCTTGGCCCGGCCGGCCGGGTCCAGCTGCACGGCGCGAGCGTGCTCGGCTGGCGTCCGCGACGCGTCGAGCGGCGTGGTTGCGGGCCCGTGCAATTCGGACACGAGGGCCATGAACCGATGCGCCAGAGCCTCGGTGTACCGGCCCGTGGCCGCGAGCCGCCGGAATGCCGCCAGGTGCCAGGCGGCGTCGTGCACACCCCCCGCGGCGGGCGGGCCCGTTCCCTCGTCGGCCCGACGCGCACGCATCGACTGCCACACGATCCAGCCCGCATGGACCATGATCGCCGCCAGCACGACGACGAGCGCGCACAGCAGCGCGTAGTAGGCGCCCGGGTGATGGGTCGCCAGGTCGCCGAGCTGGCTGATCAGCCACCGCAGCCAGCGGCCCAGAAACGCCAGCGGATGCTCTCGCTCGTTCCACGCGTAGGCCCGGTCGCTGAACACCTCTCTCAGGACCAGTCGCACGCTGTCCGGGGCGATCACGCCCTGCGGAATCACGCAGCCGTCACCGCACGGCGTCCAAGTGCTGACTCAGGTGCTCGAGGTCGAATGCCTCCTGGCGGATTCTCAGATCGTAGTAGAACAGCGTCACCACCGCCGCCATGAAGGGATAGACCAG
Source organism: uncultured Gemmatimonadales bacterium (assembly GCA_963771275.1). GTDB lineage: Bacteria > Gemmatimonadota > Gemmatimonadetes > Gemmatimonadales > GWC2-71-9 > JAOTWJ01. The sequence continues at coordinate 1,258,698 of CAVYSW010000003.1, read as the reverse complement.
GAAGGACAACAGCTCGGCGCCGACGTTCACCACCGTCTCCGAGCCGCTGAACAGCCCCGTGAGCACGCCCGCCGCGAGGAACGGCAGGTAGATCAGGGCGAAGATCGCGAGCCCCAGCCTGAACGCCTTGCCCTTGTACCCCTTTGTGAGGGTCCACGAGCGCCCCAGGGCGTCGGTTCCCGAGCGCAGCTGCTCGAGAACGACGACGGGCACCACCACGGCATACCCGCAGGCGGCGATGACCCCGGGAACGATCAGCAGGAGCGTTCCGAGACCGATCACCAGGTACTTCGCGAGCCCCGCGACGAACAGCTTCCACACCCGGGAGAACGCCAGACCCAGCGCGTCACCGACTGCGGGATCCCGGCCCATGTAGATCTCCGAGATCACCCACACCGTGCCCGCGCTGGCGAACAGGCCCCCGACGCCGCGCAGCAGTGACGCGAGCAGGACGGCGCCGGGATGCGCCCGGAAGCCGCCCCCCGTCTCGACGTAGATCGCCAGCAAGGTGGGCAGCCCGGTGCAGACAACGGCGATCGCGAGCAGCGTGGCGAAATGCTCCCGGTAGAGGCCGAATCCCTCGTCCAGGATTTCCCCCATGGAAAGGGCCCGGAGCTCGTACGTGGCCATGCGCCCCCCCGAGTTGTAAGATGGACCCCAATATGAACCCCGAGCCCCAGCCGCAGCCAGCGCGCCTCGCCCGCCGCGTCGAAGTCGAGACCCCGGAGCAGGTCACGATTGGGTTCGAGATCGCCGGCGTCGGCTCGCGGGCCCTGGCCGCCGTCTACGACCTCCTCCTGCTCGCCGGATTGCTCGTGCTCATGGCGATCGGCGGCCGGTTCCTGTCGCTGCTGAGCGGCTGGAGCGCCGCGGCTTTCACGCTCGCCGCGTTCGTCGTGGGTTGGGGCTATTTCGCGCTGTTCGAGGGACTGTGGGGCGGGCGGACACCGGGCAAGCGGAGCACCGGCATCCGCGTCATCCTCGAAACCGGCCACCCCATCACCCTGCAGGCCGCCCTCGTTCGCAACTTGGTCCGCATCGTGGACCTCCAGCCCGGTGTGTCCGGCCTCGTCGGGCTGCTGTTCGTCGCGCTCCACCCCAAGGGCAAGCGGCTCGGCGACATCGTGGCGGGCACGATCGTCGTGCGGGACGAGGCGTCGGCCCTCTCGCCCATCGGTGTTCCGATCGACGCCGGTATCACCGAACCCACGGTCGTCGCGCCCGAGGCCCGGCTGGAGGACGAGGAGTATCGCCTGCTCGACCAGTTCCTGCGGCGCGCCGCCCAGCTGCCGACCGACGTGCGGCGCCGCTATCAGAACGATCTCGCCAGCCGGTTCGCTCAGCGCTTTGGCGAGTGGCCCGCCAACCACCCGCGTTTCCTCTCCGAGGTGTATGCCGCCGAGCGCACGGCGCGCCAGGCGCCGGGCGCGGGCCGGCGCGACGCCACCGGCAGACGCCGCCTGCGCGTCGCCGACCGGTTCGTGGCGCTGCGCCAGGCCGCGTGGGAGGCGTTCCGCACCCGCGCCGTCGAATTGGAGCGGGCCGGCGTCGCGCATCTCGCGGGCGACGAAGTCCTGGCGTTCGCCGGGGAGTACCGCGCCGTGGCCGCGGATCTCGCGCGCGCGAGCACCTACGGGGTCGACCAGCGCACGGTCGCCCACCTCGAGCGCATCGTGACGACCGGCCACAACGCCCTGTACGGCATGCACCGCGTGCGGCGCCTGCCGGCACGGCGGTTGTTTCTGGGGGTGCTGCCGGCGGCGGTCGTCCGGCAACGGCGCGCCGTCGTCACCGCGGCCCTGCTGTTCCTGATCCCCGCCGCGATCGGATTCGGACTGCTGCGCGAGCGGCCCGCGGTGGCGCTGGAGGTCCTGCCCGAGACGGTGCTCGCCCGCGCGGTTGCCGGTGCCGCGCGCCAGGCCGAAGGCGTCGGCTATGCCGAGACGCCGTCGCCGTACCTGCCGCTGGTGGCCTCGAGTGTCATCACCAACAACGTGCAGGTGGCCTTCGGAGTGTTCGCGTTCGGGATCACTGCGGGCATCGGCACCGTACTGCTCCTCGTGTTCAACGGGTTGTTCTTCGGAGCCGTGGTGGGACACTTCGCCAATGTCGGCGTGGCGGGCTGGCTGCTGACGTTCGTCGCGGGGCACGGCGTGCTCGAATTGACGGCGATCTTCATCGCAGGCGCCGCCGGACTCCTGGTGGCCCGCGCGCTCATCGCCCCCGGCGACCTGGCCCGCGGCGACGCTCTGGTCATTGCCGGTCGCGAGGCGATGCGGCTCGTCGGCGCGGCAACCTGTCTCCTGCTGCTCGCGGGGACGATCGAAGGACTGCTGTCGGCGAGCGACGCGCCGCCAGCGCTCAAGCTCGCGGTGTCCGCCGCCACCGTCGTGCTCCTGGCCCTCTATCTCGCGGCGGGCAAGCGGTTCGCGGAGCGTTCGGAGGTGCGCATCGCTCCGGTCCGTCTCTCAGAACGCCAACTCCAGAAACGGTGAGAGGATACGCTCGGTCATCCCCCAGATGAAGTGGGGGCCGACCCGGTATCCCGTCACCCGCCAGGTCTCGCCGCGAATGACCAGTGACTCCTCACTCCGGTGCGCGAGAAGCACGTCGCAGCCCACCCACAGGTGAAGTGCGACTTCGTCACTCGGAATGACCTTCGGCTTGATCGGCAGGTAGAACACATAGGGGCGCACGACGAGCTGCGGCAGGTGCCGCGACACCGGACTGAGGTCGTCGAGCTGTCCCAGACAGGAGGCGGGCGGTAGCGCGATGCCGGTTTCTTCATCGGTTTCGCGGACGGCCGTGGCCAACAGGTTGGCATCCCCGGGGTCCCGGCGTCCGCCCGGCAGCGCGATTTGGCCCGACCACGGGTCGCCGGGATGCTCGGCGCGCTTGATCAGCAGCAAGTCCGGGGCGCCGGCGGGGTTGGGCGTGAGCACGGCGGCGACCGCGGCTTCGCGCTGGTCCGGCGTGGCGCTGACCTGGCGCGGCCGGTGACCGGCAAGCAGCTCGCTGAGGCGGCGGAAGTCGTCAGCTGGCACGCGCTTCGGCACCGGGCACAGGACTTGCCAATGTGGTTATCTTGGTAGTGGTGTTCACGCCCACTCGCACAGGAGGTCGCTATTCGGAATCTTGGTGTCGGACTCGTTGCATTGGCCGCGCTTGCCGCGGCGGGCTACCTGCTGGGCCTCCGTCGTCGCAGGGTCCCTGTAGGAGCGAGAAGCCGGTACCGCGACGTGGGAGATCTCTACGCCGCGGGCCTGTGACGCCTGACGGGCGACCCAGCAACGGTCGCCCGTTTCGCTTCGTAGTCCCCGCACACGACTGGCAGTCGCCGGTCGAACGGGCGGTCTGTTCCGGTCGCGCACATCGCGCGGTTGTCCGCAACCTGCAAGCATCGTTCGCCTCTCGCGCCGTCCTCATCCCATCCCGCTCGACGCACGCACCGGCGGCCGCGCATGTCAGAACAGCGCGCGCAGGAACCAGCCCACCGTGGCGTCCATCGCCTGCTCCAGCTCGCGCGTCGTCCCCGCCCATGGGTGCCGAGTCCCAAACGTATGCGACCCATGCGGTATCAGGAGCAGCTCGCCGCGCCCCGCGCTCTGCTGCTGGAGCAGGCGGGCTTCCCTCGCCGCCACCGACTCGTCCGACTCACCGTGCACGATGAGCCATGGTGCCCGAATCGCGGCCGCCGCCGCGCCAATGTCCAGCAGGCCCAGGGTGTCGGCCTCCAGTTCGTCGAGCGCGTCGGTGTAGAGCGGCAGCACGTCGCCCGTACGCATGTTCGTGACGGTCATGCGGCCCTCGCGGCGCCACTTGGCGACCGTCTCCGGCCCCCACCGCAGAACGCTCCCGATCGCCGACCACGTGACCAGAGCCCGGACCCCGGAGTCCCGCGCCGTGCGCAGCACGGCGATCCCGCCGCCGCGGCTGTGGCCGAACAGCCCCACCCCCGACGGAGCGACCAGCCCGGGCACGAGGGATCCGCCACGCAGCGTCGCCAGCACCGCGTCGAGGTCCCGCAGGTCCTTGCCCAGGGTCGCGTGCCCGAACCGCTCCGGCTCGCTGAACGTCTCGCCGTCGGGGCCCACGCCGCTGCCGGAGAAGTTGAACGACACCGCTGTGACCCCGCCCCGCGCCAGCCGGTCCGCCAGGTGCGGGAAGAACCCCCAGTCCTTGAACCCCTTGAACCCGTGACAGATCACGACAGCCGGACGAACGCCCTCCCGCCCCGCGGAGCGGACGTCTCCGCGCAGCGCTTCCCCGTCCGCGCCGCGCAGCTCGAATCGTGTCAGCACCGGTGTCGCCATGGCGGGCTTTGACCTCCCTCACCTGACCTCACTAGATTCCCGGCGCCCCCCTTTGGCCAAGGAGGCCAGTATCGGACTCGTGATGCGTCCACCCCACCCCACGCTCGTCGCGGTGAGCCGTGCGCTCGGCACCGCCCGCGACGAGTTGATCCGCGATTGGACGCGGTGGACGCTCGACCGGGTCGCCGCCGCCCCGAGTGTGACCGCGGGCGTCATCGAGCGACAGATCGCCCTGCTGGTCGACATCCTCATCGAGATGTCGGGACCACTCCGCCGCCGCGCCGTCGAGCTCTGGCTCGTCGCGTGCGAGGGATTCGGCAAGACCGCGGCCGATCGCGGGCTCGCCGCCGGCGAGGTGGTGGAGGAGATGCAGCACCTGCGGGAGCTGCTGATCCGCCATCTGTCGGAAGTGATCGCCGCCCTGCCCGCCCGCGCCTCGATGGCCACCGTGCTCCGGCTCAACCGGGTGCTCGACACGGGCATTGCCCACGTCGTGGTGGGCTACACCGACGCCCTCGTCGAGACGCTGTTCAATCAGCGGGGCGTCCCGGTGAGCGTGAGCGGGCCGATCGAGGAAGCGATCACGCAGCGGCTCGGTCAGGTCGAGACCGAGCTGGCCCGCCTGCGGAAGGAAACGCCGTAGCGCCCGTCGCAGGCTCAGCCCGAGACTTCCTCCCCGCCGTCCACGTTGATGACGTTGCCGGTGATCCAGTCGGCGCCCGGCGTGCTCAAGGCCACCACTGCCTGCGCGACGTCCTCCGGCGTGGTGAGCCGCCGATGGGGATTGCGTCGCTTCGCCTCCTCGAACAGCCGATCGCTCCCCGGTATCCGCCGTGCCGCCGGCGTATCGGTCACGCCGCCGCGCACGGCGTTCACCGTGATGCCGTGCGCGGCCAGCTCGACCGCCAGCTGCCGCACGTGCGACTCGAGCGCGGACTTGGCCGCCGACACGGCGCCGTACGATGGGATCACACGATTCGATCCCGACGACGTCATCGCGAACACCCGTCCCCCCCGCCCCATCAGGCCGCCGCGGATCACGTCCTGCACCCAGTACACCAGCGAGTGCGCCATCACGTCGAGCGTCATCTCGATGTTCGCCTTGTTCAACACGTCCTCGCCGATGTAGGGCTTCAGCGTCCCAAACGCGAGCGAGTGCATCAGCACCGCCACCCCCCCACCGCTCGCCTGGAGCTCCCGCGCCAACGCGTCCATCACCTCGCGCCGCTTCCCCTCGTCGGCCGCGTTGATGTTGAAGAACAGGACCCGACGCCCCAGCCGCGCAATGTCGGCTTTCAGCTCGCCGACGTGCTCGAGCCCGGCCTTGCGGTCGAGATGCACCCCCGCTATGTCGTACCCAGCGGCGGCGAGCGCCCGGACGCACGCTTCGCCGAACCCGCTTGAGGCCCCCAGGACGAGCGCCCAGCGGGGCGTTGTGGTTTGCGCGTGAGCCACCGGAACCTCCCGTGACGGAAACGCGGAAAGTAGCCGATGACTAGGAACCTCGCCATCGTGGTCGGGCTCGTGCTCGGCCTCGGGCTGGGCCTGTGGGCCGCTGCCACCGGTACACCGCTGCTGCTCGACGTGGCCCGCGCGGTGGCGCCGCTCGGCACCGTTTTTCTCAATCTGGTGAAGATGGTGGTCCTGCCGCTCGTCGCCACCACGCTGTTCACCGGCATCGCCGGGCTCGGCGACCTGCGCCAGCTCGGCCGGCTCGGCGCCCGCACCCTGGGATTCATCTGGGCCACCACCCTCATCGCCATCCTCATCGGCATGGGTGTGATGGCGGCGGCACTGCCGCTGGCCGGCAGCGGCGCGCTGGCCGTGACGGCCGCCGCCGTCCAGCCCCCACGGGTGCCGAGTGTCGTGGACTTCCTCGTGGGTCTGGTCCCGGCCAACGCGTTTCAGGCCGCGGCCGAGGGCGCGCTGCTCCCGCTCATCGTCTGCACCGTCCTGTTCGGCGCCGCCGCCGCCACCCTCCCGGTCGAGCAGAAACGCCGTCTCCTCGACCTCGCCGACGCGACGACCGGCGCCCTCGTCAAGCTGGTCCATTGGATCCTCTGGACGGCCCCGCTCGGCGTGTTCGCCCTCGCCGCCCCGGTGGCGGCCGACACCGGGCTCGGACTATTGCGCAGCCTCGGCGTGTTCGTCGGCGCCGTGCTCATCGGCCTCGCGATCTTCATCGCCCTGGTCTACGTCCCCGCCGCCCGATTCTGGGGCGGTCTGGCACCGGGCCGTTTCCTCGTCGCGAGCCTCCCGCCCGCCACGATCGGCTTTTCGACCACCAGCTCGATCGCGTCCCTGCCCGCGCTGTTCGAGACGACCGAAGCGACGCTCCACCTGCCGCGTGCCGTGACCGGCTTCGTCCTGCCGCTCGCCGTGACGCTCAACCGCGCGGGCAGCTCGCTGTTCCAGGGAGCCGCCGTGGTGTTTCTCGCGCACCTGTACGGCGGTGCCATCCCACCGGCGGCGCTGGCGGGAGCCGTGCTTGCCCTGTTCCTCACGGCGTCCACCATCGCCGCCGTACCGAGCGCCAGCATCATGACGCTGCCGCCCGCCCTCGTCGCGATGGGGGTGCCGCTCGACGGCTTGGGCATCCTGCTGGGCATCGACCGCATCCCCGACATGTTCCGGACGGCGGCGAGCGTGACCGGCGACGTGGCGATGTGTGCGGCGCTGCGTGGCGCCGCCGAGCGGAACGCGCCGCGCGGATGACGGGAGTCGTCGTCCAGCTGGTCAGCATCAACATCTGGGATCTGCCGGTCCCGTTCCCCGGCCTGGATCGCGCCCTGCGCCGCGAGCGTCTCCGGGCGCGCCTCCCGCGTCAGCGCACCGATCTTCTGCTGCTCCAGGAGGCGTTCCTCCCGGGCTTCCGCCGCACGCTCCTCGCCACGCTTCCCGAGTATCATGCCGACGCGCTGGCGCGCGAGCAGCGGCGCCGGTGGCTGCTCCGCTTCGACGGCTCGGGCGGTCTGCTCACGCTCTCCCGCTGGCCGATCGCGCGCACGGCATTTCAGCCCTCGCGTCATTTCAGCGGCATGAAGCTCGACGAGCGGATCGGCCACAAGGGTGTCCTCTGGACGCACCTCGCGACGCCCGCCGGCTCGCTGCTCGTGGGCAACGTCCATCTCTACGCGGGAACCCGTCCCATCGACGCGCGGGTGCGGGCCGTCCAGGTACGCCAGGTCCTGCAGCGCGGCCCGCTCGAGCCGGGCCTTCCCACGATTCTCGCGGGCGACTTCAACATGGCGGTCGAGCTGGAGCGACCCGACCGCGGGCCGAGCGGGTTTGAGCTGCTCGCCGAGCACGGCTTCGCGGAGGTCGCGGGTGGGCGCAGTACCGGACTGCACACCATGGCGCCGTCGACCAACCGCTACGCCCGCTACCTCCCGTGGCACCGACCCGACCGCCGCCTCACCCAGGTCTTCTTCCGCGGACCCGGTATCGCGGCGGGACCGGAGCCGCCCGTGCTGTGCCTCCACCAGCCCCCGGTCTCCGATCACTTCGGTCTGCGCGCGACGCTCACCCTGGCGGGCGCCTGATGCCCTACCGCCTCGCGGCGGACCTGGTGGTCGCCGTACACGTGCTGTTCATCGCGTTCGTCATCGGAGGCGGGCTCCTGGTCTGGCGTTGGCGGAGGCTGGCGTGGGCGCACGTGCCGGCGGCTGCCTGGGGAGCGCTGATCGAGTTCGCGGGCTGGATCTGCCCGCTCACGCCGCTCGAGAACGCGCTACGCCAGCGAGCGGGTGATGCCGGCTACACCAGCGGCTTCGTGGAGCACTACGTCATCCCCGTGGTCTACCCCGCCGGGCTCACCCCGACCGTGCAGATCGTGCTGGGAACGGGCGTAGTCGTGGTGAACCTGATCGCCTACGGCGTGGTCATTGCCCGGTGGAGGCGGGTTCGCCGTTAGCCGTTGGCCGTTAGCCGATGGCCGTTAGCCGATGGTGGTTGGCGGGTGGCGGGTGACCTTTGGGAGTTGGCTATTGGACATTGGACATTGGACATTCCTTCGATGACGCAGCCCAACCTGCCGCCGCTCATCCCGCGCGCCGTCCTGTTCGGCAACCCGGAACGGGCAAGCCCCGAGCTCTCGCCCGACGGCCGTCGCCTCGCGTATCTCGCCCCGGTGGACGGGGTGCTCAACGTCTGGGTCGGCACCGCGGGTGGAAGCGACTTCCGGCCCGTCACGCGCGATACCGATCGCGGCATCCGGTCCTACGCCTGGGCGCACGACAACCGTCACCTGCTCTATCTGCAGGACCGGGGCGGCGACGAGAACTGGCGGTTGTACAAGGTGGAGCCCGACGCGGGGACCGTCGTCGACCTCACGCCGTTCGACAACGTGCAGGCCCAGATCATCGCCCACGACAAGCGGCACCCGCACGAGGTCCTGCTCGGCCTGAATCGCGATGACGAGCGGTTGCACGACGTCTATCACCTCGATCTCCGCACCGACGCGCTCGACCGGGTTGCCCCGAACCCCGGCGACGTCGTAGGCTGGGTCGCCGATGCCGACCTCGCCGTCCGCGCCGCCGTGGCCACGACCGACGACGGGGGCGCGCTGCTTCGCGTGCGCGCCGGGCCGGACGATGACTGGCGCACCGTCGTCACCTGGGGACCGGCCGACGCCCTGTCGAGCGGGCCGCTGGGGTTCACGCGCGACGGGCGCGCGCTGTTCCTCTCCGACTCGCGCGATGCCAACGCGACCCGCCTGGCGCGACTGGACCTGGAAACCGGAGCCGTCCGGGTCCTCGCCCAGGACCCGCGATTCGACATGGGTGGCGTGCTCGTCCATCCCGATACTCACGAGATGCAGGCCGTCGCCTTCACCCGCGCGCGCCAGGAGTGGACGGTGCTCGACCCGTCGATCGCGGCCGATTTCGCCGCGATCGCCGCGCTGAGCGCGGGCGATTTCGAGATCGCCGGCCGTACCCACGCCGACGACAAGTGGGTAGTCGCCTTCACGCGCGATACCGAGTCGGTCGGCTATTACCTGTACGACCGCGCCACGCGCACCGGCAGCTTCCTGTTTCACACCCGGCCCGCGCTGCTGCGCTACAGTTTGGCCGCGATGGAGCCGATTGCCTTCACCGCCCGGGACGGGCTCCGCGTCGAGGGGTATCTCACCCTGCCGCCGGCATCGCATCTGCCGCACCCGCCGCTCGTTTTGCTGGTGCACGGCGGCCCGTGGCACCGCGACGTGTGGGGCTACGATCCCGAAGCGCAATGGCTCGCCAACCGGGGCTACGCCTGCCTGCAGATCAACTTTCGCGGCTCCACCGGTTACGGGAAGGAGTTCCTCAACGCGGGAAACCGGCAGTGGGGCGCCAGGATGCACGACGATCTCGTGGACGCCGTCCAGTGGGCGGTCGCGCGCGGTGTGGCGGACCCCGAGCGCGTCGCGATCTACGGCGGATCGTACGGCGGGTACGCCGCGCTCGCGGGGGCGACGTTCACGCCGGACCTGTTCCGCTGCGCCGTGGACATCGTGGGGCCCAGCAACCTGATCACGTTCCTCGAGACGATCCCGCCCTACTGGTCCACGTTCCTCGCGATGATGCACGAGCGGGTCGGCAATCCCGAGACCGACGCCGAATTCCTCCGGTCTCGCTCCCCCCTCACGCACGTCGACCGCATCCGCATCCCGCTGCTCATCGCGCAGGGGGCCAACGACCCGCGCGTCAAGCAGGCGGAGTCCGAGCAGATCGTCGCGGCCCTGTCGGCCAAGGCCATCCCTCACGAGTACCTGCTGTTCCCCGACGAAGGGCACGGGTTTGCCAAGCCCGAGAATCGCATCAAGTTCTATGCGGCGGCTGAGCAGTTCCTGGCCCGGCACCTGGGTGGCCGCGCCGAGCCCGCCGACGACTGAGAAGGAGCAGACATGAGCGCAGCACACGCCGCAGCCGCCGCGGCTGCCATGAACGCGATCAAGGCCTCAGGAGCGATCGTGCAGGTCGAGCCCGAGGACTTCCAGCGTCTCGTGATGAGGCTCGACGACCCGCTCGTCGTGGTGAGCGAGAGCACCTTCTTCGGCACGCGGTACAAGTACCTGACGGCCTACAAGGGACTCGTGTTCTACTCCAAGAGCCGGGAGCCGCTGAGCCTCGGCGGGCGCGCGGAGCTGATCCGCGCGCGGGCCATCTGGACCCCGAGCACCTGAGGAGGAGACGACCTCGAAGCCCCCGGCCGGTTCCGTCCGCTGGGGAGCCTCAGCGACCCGACCGCGCGTCGGCGTGCACCAGCCGCGCGATGTCGGCCATCAGCGCGGCCGAGCTGTCCCGCGAATCGAGCCCCTTCACCATCACGACGAGCACGTACCGCAGCGTGTCCCCCACCCCCACCAGCGCGGCGTCGTGGTGGATCCGCGTGATCTCGCCCGTCTTGTGCGCCACCCGCGTGCCCGGTGGCAACCCCGCAGGGATGGCTTCGTTGAAATGCTGCCGGCCCAGGATGGCCTCCATCTCCCGGCATGAGGCCGGGCTCGCGGCCCGGTCCTCGGCGATGGCCGCGAGGATGATCCCGAGGTCGCGCGCGGTCGTGGTGTTGCTCAACCCCGCGTCGTACGCCTTCTGATCCTCGACTCCCCGCAGCACGTTGATCGAGTCGGCCCCCAGCCCGCGCATGGTGGCGGTCACGCGGTCCGCCTTCACCATCTCCATCAGGAGGTTGGTGGCGAAGTTGCTCGAGGAGGTGATCATCAGCTCCACCAGCTCGCGGATCGAAGCCGGGCCGCCCACCCGCGTGTACAGCGTGCTGTCGCTGTCGTCGGCCACGTTGAGCGAATAGACCGAGCCGTCCACGAGGGAGTGGAACGCGTTCACGACCGCCACGCTGTCGTCGAGGCCGAACCGCCCCGCCTCGACGTCGCGGAACACCTGAATCATCACCGGCACCTTCATGGTGCTCGCAGCGTGCATCCGGAGATCGGCGCTGTGGAGCAGCGAGTCCGGCCGCGTGAGGTTCTGGTAGTAGACGCCGACCGCCTCGGCACCGCTCGCGGCAATGCGCGCGTCGACCTCGCGGGACAGGTACGGCGGCGCGTGCCGGCAGCCGGCGAGCTCGGCGGCGAGGAGCGCGGGAAACACGATGGCAGGTCGCATGGGCGCGAATATATCTTCGGGGTCACCGTGTCGAAACAGGTCCGGATTCACTACCATCGCCCCGATCGGGGCACGACCGTGTTCCACGAGCGGCTCGTGCTCGACCGGCCCGACGTGAAGGTCACGCTGCTGGCCGATTACCCCGGTGGCAACAGCTACGCCGGCGAGCGGCTGATTCTCTCGGCCGGCGCGCCGATCGTGTGGTTCGTGTTTCCGGCGCTGGGGTGGGACGTCGGACGGTTCCATCTCGCCGACGGCACGTTCACCGGTTGGTACTCGAACCTGCGCGCGCCCATCCGTTTCGCAGGCGACGACTGGTACTGCACCGATCTCTTCCTCGACCACTGGCTGCCGGTGACCGGGCCCGCCAGCTGGCTCGACGAGGACGAGCTCGACGCGGCTCTGCGCGCGGGCCTGCTCGACGAAGCCATGCGCGAGCAGATCGCCGGCGAGCGGGCGACTCTCGACGCGCGGCTCGCGGCCGGCGACTGGCCCCCCGCCATCACCCGCGAGATCGGCCTCGCGGAGGCGCGGCGGAGCCTCTCCGCAACGGATTGACCGTCCCCGCGACGTTCTGACGACACTCCGGCGCCCTTGATCGGCGACCATGGTCGCCGATGCTCGCAGACATCGTGCGATCCACCCAGGACGTCGCGGATTTGCCGCGGCTGTTCGCGCAGCTCGGCTACCTCGGGGACCACGGGACGCCCCCCGAATCGGGTGGCGTCGCCGTCGCCCGATGGAAGGGATTCCGCGTGGTCGGGGTGGCCGCCGATGCGCCCCGCGACGGCGCCCGGGCCGCAGCCATCCGGCTCGCCGGGGTGGCGCAGCCGGGCCTGGTCGCGGCCGTCGGCGGCGGGTGGGTCGCCATCGCCGCGCCCCGCGTCGGCGCACCCGGATGCACGCCGGTGCTCGCGGTCTCCACCACCCAGCCCGATCCGTTTGCCCTCGAGCTCCTCGCGGCCCTCGCGCCGCGTCCCGGTGCCACCGCGCTCGAGCACGCGTTGCATGTGGCCGACGTGCTCGCGACCGAACACGTCGGAGCGCGCTTCTTCACGGCGTTTCGCGCCATCCTCGAGCGCATGGCGGCGTCACTCGGCTCGCGCGGCGCCCCCGCCGACCGCAAGCTCGCCGCATTGCTCACCCTCACCCGCGTCCTGTTCCTGTACTTCGTGCAGGCCCGGGGCTGGCTCGACGGTCGGCACGACTTCCTGCCGGCCCTGCTGGACGACGCGCTGGCCCGTCGCCAGCCGTTCCACCGTTCCGTGCTCCACCCGCTCTTCTTCGGGACCCTCAACCGGCCGACCGGCGAGCGCACCCACGGGACGCGGTTCGGCGCGGTTCCCTACCTCAACGGCGGCCTGTTCGAGCCGCACCCCGTGGAGCGGCGGCTCGGGCCGGTCACCTTCGCCAATCCACTGTGGCGCGACGCGTTCGACGGGCTGTTTCAACGCTTTCGCTTCTGCGTGCGCGAAAGCGGCGAAGCGAACGCGGTCGCGCCGGACATGCTGGGGCGCGCGTTCGAGCGCGTGATGGACGCGAGCGAGCGCCAGGCGACCGGCACGTTCTACACGCCGGAGCCGCTCGTGCGGCGACTCGTCGCCGCGGCGCTGGCCACCGCGCTCACCGGCCGTGCAGGGCTGTCCCACGACGACGCGCTCGCGCTGCTCGCCGGCTCGCCGCCCCCGGCGATCGACCGGGCCGCCGCGGCCCGCACCTTGGCGCGGCTCCGCATCCTCGATCCCGCCGTGGGGTCGGGAGCGTTTCTGCTCGGCGCGCTCGAGACGCTGACGCGGGCGCATCTGGCCCTGGCCGACCAGACCGCGGGGCACTCACGGTGTTGCGTGCGCCGCCAGATCATTCGCGTGAACCTGTTCGGCGTGGACCTGAGTCCCATTGCCGTCCACCTCGCCGAGCTGCGCCTCTGGCTCGCCGTCATCGCCGACGACCCGACCGACGATCTGCACCGTGTGACGCCGCTCCCCAACCTCCATGCCATCGTCCGCCAGGGAGACTCGTTGCTCGATCCCCTGAGTGCGACGCGAGCGCTCGGGCTGGGGCCGATCCGGCCGGCCGCGCTCCGCGCGGCACGGGCCGCGCGGGCCGCACTGTACGAAGCCCGGGGGCCGGCCCGCGCACCCGCCACCACCGCCCTGCACTCCCTCGAGCTCCGAGCGGCCGCGGCCCTCGTGGAGGCCGCCAGCCAGCGCGTTCGTGCCGCCCTTCGTGAGCTGCTCACCGCCGCGCGCAGTCGCGATCTGTTCGGCCGCCGGGTGGGACTCCAGCACTCGCAGCGCCGCCGGCACGACGCGCTGCGCCGCGAGCGCGCTGCGCTCGCCGTTACCGCGCGCCGCATCGCCGATGGGAGCGTGCCGTTCTTCGCGTTCGAGGTCCACTGCCCCGACGTGATGGCGGCGGGCGGGTTTGACGCGATCGTCGGCAACCCGCCGTGGGTGCGCGCCGAGCGGCTCCCGGACAGCATGCGCGCCACGCTGCGCGGCCGGTTCAGCTGGTGGCGGGCGGGCAGCGATGCCGGGTTCAAGCACCTCCCTGATCTCGCCGTCGCGTTCCTCGAGCGCGCCGTCGAGCTCGCCGCACCGGGAGGTGCCGTAGGTCTGCTGCTGCCCTCGAAGATCGCTTCCGCCGGATACGCCGAGCATGCCCGGGCGGCGCTGGTTCGGGAAACGTCGCTCGCCTACGTCCACCGGGTCCCCGATCGCGACGCGGCCGGGTTCGGTGCGGCGGTGTACCCGCTCGCCCTCGTGGCGCGCAAGGCCGAGCCCGCACCCCGGACTCTGGTCGCGCTCGACTTCGCGCGGACCCGCACCGTGCCGCAGGACGCGCTCGCGAGCCCGGGTCCCTGGATCCTCCTGCCGCGCGCGGCGCGCGACGCGCTCGATCGACTGCGCCGGGCGGGCCCGACCCTCGCCTCCTGCGCGGCGCCGGCCCTCGGTGTGAAGACAGGAGCCGACGACCTGCTCCTCGGAACCCCCCAGGAGGAGCGGGGCGCCACGATCGTCGTGCGGTTCCGCGACGCCGAGGCCGAGCTCGAGCGAGACATGCTGCGGCCCGCGCTCCGAGGGCGGGACGTCACCCCATTTGCCGCCCGCCCGTCTCGCGTGGTTTTCTGGCCCTACGCGCCGGACGGCACGCTGCGGCGCGAGCTCCCGCCACTCGCCGCCCGATACGCCCGAGCCTGGCGAGCCCGGCTCGAGGCGCGCGCCGACTGGCGCGCCAATCCGTACTGGACCTTGTTCCGCGTGCACCCGTCGCTCGGACGCTGGCGCGTCGTCTGGCCGGACATCGCCCGTGCCCCCACGGGGGTTGCGCTCGATGAAGTGGCGTCCGACGCGATTCCGCTCAACTCCTGCTATGTCGCCGTCGCCGACCGCCAGACCGTTCTCGCGGTCGCCGGCATGCTCAACACCACGTGGGCGCGCGTCCTGCTCCGTGCCGGCGCCGACGAGGCGCGCGGCGGATACCGCCGCTACAACGCCCGCGTCACCGCCGGACTCCCCCTGCCGTCACCGGGCTCCCCGCGCGCCGCGCTTGCTGCGGTGAGCCGGCGCGCTCACCACCATCGCGATGTCCCACAGCACGATCTCGACGGCGCCGCCGCGGACGCGCTCGACCTCCCGAGCACCGTCCGCGCTACGCTCCGCTCCCTGGCCGACGATCTCGGCTGACGCGCTCCACCCGGTGCGCGAGCCGGTTGCGTGGATCGCCGACCCGGGACCCGCGCGCCCCCTGTCCGCCCTGTTGCCCGCGCTCCGCCTCGCAGCGTGCGGCGTCGCGGAAGCCGACTGGACGCCCCCCGCGTGGTTGCTGCCGCACCAGCGCGAAGCCGCCCGGCGACTCGCGACGGCACTCCAAGTGTTCGGCGGCGCCCTGCTCGCGGATGCGGTGGGACTGGGCAAGAGCTACATCGCCCTGGCCCTTGCGACCCGCTATCCCCGCGCCACGATCGCGGTCCCCGCCGCGATCAGGAGCCAGTGGCAGGCGCTGCTCGCCCACCATGACGTCCCGGCGCGCCTGGTCACCCACGAAGCGTTGAGTCGCGGCGCACGGGTTCCTGCCACCCCGTTCCTCGTCGTGGACGAGGCGCACCGCTTCCGCCATCCCGCGACCTGCCGCTATGACGCCCTCGCCCGCCAGGTCCGCGCGGCCGATGTGCTCCTGCTCACCGCGACCCCCGTAGTGAACCGCGCGGCCGACCTGGTCTCTCTCGTCCGGCTATTCCTCGCCGATCACGGCCTCGCGGCATTGGGCGTACCGTCGCTCGAAGCGGCCGCCGGCCGGGAGGCCATCGATCCGCTCGTCCGCGCGCTGTGCCCGCTCATCGTGGCCCGCTCGCCCGAGACCGCCGGCGTCAGCGCCTTGCTCCCCGACGCCGGCGACGCCGCGGTGATCCGTCTTCCCACGGTCGACCCCACCTGCCACGGCGAGCTCGTGGCGTGGCTCGCGGGTCTCCGGTTCCCGTCGTTCGGCACCGACGCCGCCGGACTGCTGCGGACCCACCTCGCCGCGCGTCTCGCCTCGTCGCCCGAGGCGTTTCGGGAATCTCTCTTACGCCATCGCACCTATCTGGACCGCGCGCTCGCCGCGGCGCGGCGCGGTGAGCGCCTGTCGCGCGGCGGAGCCCGTGCGCTGTTCGGGGCCGACGAGTCACCGCAGCTCGAGTTGCTGCTCGACCCGGCACGGGCGACGCACGTCGACCCCGACGAGTGGGAAGCGGAGCGGGAACGCATCACGCGGCTGCTGGTGACGCTGTCCCGGTCGGCGACCAATCCCAAGCTCTCCGCGCTGAGCGAGATCCTCCGCAGCCGGGCAGGCCGGAAGACCCTCGTGTTCACCGCTGCGCGCGCGACGGCCACGGCCTTGGGCGACGCGCTGGCATGGCGCCGCGTAGCCACCGTCTCGTCCCGCCGGGCCCGGATCGCATCGGGCTCGGTTTCGATCGCGGAGGCATTCGCTCTGTTTGCGCCGCGCGCGCAGCGGGCCGGCATCACGCGCACCGCGACGAGGGTGGACGTGCTGATCGCGACCGATCTCGCGAGCGAGGGACTCAACCTCCAGGACGCCGATGGCGTCGTCCACTATGACCTGCCCTGGACGCCACTCCGGCTCGAGCAACGGCTCGGCCGCATCGCGCGCCTCGGGTCCCCACACTCGATCGTCACGGCCTGGTGGTTTGGGCCACCTGACGAGCTGGAGAGCCTGCTCGACCTGACCGCCCTGATCGAGCGAAAGTCGCGCACGCAGATCAGGCTGGGTGTTCCGCGCACGGCCACGGTCGGCCGCGCCCGCGTGACCGGGGGTGCCTTTGAGCGGCGGGAGCGCTTCGCGCGCGGCCACCGGGCGCCGTGTGCCGGCCACACGCTTGTGCGTGGCCCATCGAGTGCCTGCTGCGCGATCCGCTGGAGCGGTCGGGGCGGAGACGTGTGGGAACTGGCCGCCCCGGTGGACGATACCACGCCGCTCGACATCGTCGAGGACTGCATGGTGCGTCAGGCCGTCGTCGGCCAGCCCCCGGCCCGACTGCTCGCGGCGATCCGCACGATGCTCCGCGGTCGTGTCGCGGCCGCGGCGAGCACCGATCATCGTCCGGACGCCCGCCGACTGGCCCGGAGGATCCTCGCGCGGGCGCGCGTTGCCGCGCGGCGGCGGGATCGGCATGCCCTCGGGCTGCTCGACGAAGCGCTCGTCAGGCTTCATGGCGGTCTGGCGATCGGGGCGCACCGGGAACTCACTGACGCGCTCAGCGGAGGAACCGCCGCCCTTCGCGCCTGGCTTGGGAGGCACCCCGTACGGCACCCCAAGTTGGACCAGCCGGTGCTGTGCACCGCCCTCTTCGCGGCGCCAGCGGTGGACTAGCCATCGGGAAATCTTCGGTATATATTCGGCGTTCATGCGGTATCGAGACAGCAACGCCAAGCTTCTGCCGACCCGGCTCCTCACCCGTGAGGAACGGCGTAAGCTGTTATTCTTCAACAGTATGTACGATCGAGAGCGGTGCCCAGAGTGCGGCGCGCGCATCCTCCCGGAGTCCGGCTGCTCCTACTGCCCGACCTGCGGCTGGGGGAGATGCGGCTGAACGAGATCCGAACCGGTCGCACTGTCCGGTTCCTCGAGCGGCCCGTTCATTCGATCCTCAATCCGCCCGAGGCGACCGGGCTCCCCTTCTGGTCGCTCAACCCCTACATCGGATGCGAGTTCGGGTGCCGCTACTGCTACGCGCGCTTCGCGCATGCCTATGCTCTGGAGCGCGCCCGCAAGGTCGGCGCGTTCGCCGCCATCCCCGGACCGGACGGTGTGTCGCCCAAGCCGTGGGAAGCGTTCGAGCACACCATTCTCGTCAAGCAGCGCGAGCAGCTGGCGGACGCTCTCGACCGGGACCTCGCGCGGTTGCGGCGTCGGCACGGCGCGCGCCATGCGCTCGGGATCGGGACGGCAACCGATCCTTACCAACCGGCCGAGCGCGTGTTTCGGCTCACCCGGCTCGTGCTCGAGCGGCTCGCGGCCGAGCGCGGATTCCACATCGCCATCGTAACAAAGAGCCCGCTGGTGACGCGCGACATCGCGCTGCTTGGCGCCGTCGCGGCACGCCACGAGCTCGTGGTGCACATCTCGCTCATCGGCACCGACCCGAAGCTGGTGCGGCTGTTCGAGCCGCGTTCCCCGGCCCCACGGGCACGCCTCCGGGCGCTTGCGCGCCTTGCGACGGCGCGCCTCAACACCGTGCTCATCCTCGCCCCGGTGCTCCCCGGCATCACTGATGGAGTGGCCCACCTGCGGGCCGTGCTGCGGGCCGCGCGCGACGCGGGAGCCGGGTCGGCGCACGCCGGCCCCCTGCGGCTCTATCCCGCGGTCCGCGAGCCGCTGCTCCCCGTTCTCGAGCGTCACTTTCCCGGGCTCGCCCGTCGCTACGCCGCGGCTTACGGCCGCGCGGCCGACGCGCCATCCCGCTATCGCAGCGCGCTCACCGCCCGCTTCACGGCGCTCGCCGGCGAGATCGGTCTGCCGGTCTACACCTTCTCGGCTACGTCGGGACGGCGGACGGAGCAGTTGCGATTGTGGTAGCGACTCCGCCTGCCGCGTACCCTCCGGTGGGGCGATGACACTCTCCACCGCTCTCCTCTCCCCCGCTGCCCCCTCTGCCGCTCCTGCCGCTCCTGCCGCTCCAGACTACCGCCCCAACGCGTCGATCCAGTCGGCAATCCGGGTCACCACGTCGGGGACGATCGGGATCGTGGGATCCCGATAGGTCGTGATCTGGGCGGCGAGCAGCGTGCCGGTCACGTGCTTCAGGACGTGGTTGGTCTCGGGGAGGATCACCAGCTGCGCGTCGGGCCGGGCCTGGTGTAGCAGCTCGGCATCGACGACGCGCACCTGTGCGTCCGCCGCACCCTGCATGATCATCGTCGGCACCGTGACGGACTTGAGCTCGTCCACCGGATCGAGCGCCACAAGGCTCTGCATGTAGGTGCGGTTGACCGGCGCCAGCAGCACCATCAGGGGACCCGGGACATCGCCGGTCGGCTCGTTGCGCAGGTACCGCGCCAGCGCGCTGTCGAACAGGACCAGCGTGGCGGAATCCACCTGGCGGCCGAGCTGCTCGTGGATCACCGCCCCGAACGGCCGCCCCACACCGGCGATCAGCACGATCCCCGCGGGCGCGAGGCCGCGCGCCACCGCCCGCACGGCCAGCGAGGCGCCCTCGCTGTGCCCGATCACGATCACTTTCGAGAACCGCCCGTCATGCGCGAGCGCGGTCCCCGCGGCTGAGAGATCCGCCGCAAAGTCGTCGAACGTGAGCTCCGCGATGTCCACCGGGCCTTGCGTGGCCGGCAGCACACGCTTGTCGTACCGCAGCGAGGCGATGCCCCGCTGGGCGAGACCCCACGCAAGCTGCGCGTACGTGTTGGTCCGGAGACCCTGCCCGGAGTTCCCGTTCCGGTCGGTGGGGCCCGAGCCTGCCACGATCAGGGCCACGGGCACCGGGCCGGCCGCGGCGGGCATGGCCAGGGTGCCGGAGAGAGTCAGGGCGCCGCTGGTGAACGTGTAGGGCGTCTCCGTCACGCCGGCCGGCGGGAGCGTGTCGGCCACCGCCTGTGCCGCGGCCCGCACCGTGAAGACCGACAACGCCGCGACGGCGATCGCCGCACCCCGGTTCCCGTTCATCGCGCCTGCTCCTTGCGCCAGAGGACGTACGACAGCACGACCGGCACGAGGGCCACCAGCGCGATCGTGAGCCCGAACACCACGTACACCGCGGTCTTCCTGAGGAACGCGCACGCGATCATCAGCAGGCCGCCGATCACGAACAGCCACGCACCCGTGCGGTGCGTCTTCCGCCAGACCGTGTCGCTGGAGAGCGTCCACGGCGTGCGGATCCCCAAGAACCAGTTGGGCTCGACTCGCCCGAAGTAGTTCCCGAGCAGCATGAACAGCAAACCCACCCCCACCGGCGCAATGCGCCCAATGTTCACCGGAGCGCCCAGCGCGTTGCCCAGCATCGCGAAGTGGAGCACCCCCATGAACAGCAGGATCCCGTTCATCATCAGCCAGTAGACCTTGATGAACTTGGCGTAGTTGGCGCTGCGGGGATCGATCCGCGGCAGCACCTGCGCAATGCCGGTGATCGCCAGGATCACGAGGGGCATCAGGGCAACCCCGATCAGGCGCGATGAGTAGCCGTCCGGCTCGCCCCGGAAGTTCCAGTGCGTGGGCACCTTGTCCGGCAGCTGCGGGTACGCCCAGATCGAGAACGCGATCGCCAGGGCGGCGATCACCAGTCCGAGCCAGCGCTTACGCATGGGGCGATCCTCCTCCGAATACTCGCACCAGGTAGCGCACCAGCTCCTGGTACACCGTCGTGTTCAGCCGGTAGCGGATGAACTGTCCCTCTCGCTCGGTCGCCACCAGGTCGGCATCGCGCAGGATCCCCAGATGTCGCGAGACCGACGCGAAGGCGATCGGGAACCGGTCGGCGATCTCCCCCGCGGTCATGTCCCGCCGGCCCAAGAGCTCCAGAATCTGTCGGCGGGTCGGGTCCGACAGCGCCTTGAAGACACCCTCGCGCAAGCTCATGCCGAATACTTAGAGATTTAGCTAAGTCTGTCAACCCATACCGAGGCCGACGCCCCGGAACGCGTCGGCAAATGCCGCCATCAGCTCCGGCGGCGCCACCACGCTCTCCCCTGACAACCGCCTGAGCATCAGCGCGTTCGCCGGTGCCTGCCCGCGGTAATGGTTGTTCGTGATCACGTAGGTGTCGCGCGCGCGTTCCGCCACCTCGTGAATCCGCTCGAGCCAGCCTTCCAGCTCAGCCTTCGTATACAGGTAGTCATACCGCTCGTGTGATTCGGCGTCGTCGCGGAACCAGTTCTCGTAGTTCCGGCCGTGCAGCCGCACATAGCCCACGCCGGACGTGACCTCGGTACCGGGCTTGATGGAGTCCCGGAACACCGGCTGGTCGATGTTCACCGCGCCGACGCCCCGTTCGCGGAGCGACGCGTAGAACTCCGGCACATTCCACGAGCTGTGACGCACCTCGACGGCGAGCGGGAAGTCGCCGAACGCGGTGACCAGATCGCCCAGCCACTCGCGTGATGCCGCGTCCCGCTTGAACGACCACGGAAACTGGACCAGCAGGCAGCCGAGCCGGTCCGCTTCCAAGAGCGGCGCGAGCCCGCGCCGCACCTCGTCCACCTCGGGGCGAGTCCAGGCTTCGTCCCGTTGGTGCGTGAACCGCTGGTACAGCTTGGCGGTAAATCTGAAGTTCGGATTGCCCTCCACCCGCCGCGCCCACGCCGTCGCCGAGCGCTCGGACGCGGGCCGGTAGAACGTCGAGTTGATCTCGATGGTGTCGAAGTAGCGGGCGAGGTAGGTGAGGGCATCGAACGCGCGCCTCCCTTTCCGGTCGGCCGGGTAGACCGGGCCCCACCAGTCGTCGTAGTCCCAGCCCGCGACGCCGAACCGGATCATGCTTTCAAGATACGCCCTCTTCCGACGCCTCGTCCGCCGGCGCATCTTCCCGCTTGCCTCGGACGCCGGTGCGGATCTTCATGCTGGACGTATTGCTCGGCGGCAATGCAGGACTCTTCGGGGTGCCGGCCCTGGTCGGCACCCTGTTCTTCCTCGTGCGCATTGGCCTGATGTTGTTCGGCGGGGTCAATGACCTGCACCACGATTTCGTGCTGGACACGAGCGGGGGAGACGCCGGCGGCGACGCCGGCGGCGACGCCGCCGACCACACCGACTCCGGCGCGGCGTTCAAGATCCTCTCGATCCAGGCGATCGCCGCCTTCCTCATGGGGTTCGGGTGGGGCGGCCTGAGCGCGGTGCGCGGCTTCGGCCTGCCGGTATTCGTCGGCGTGGGGGTGGGCCTGGCCACCGGGTCGGGCATGATGTGGATGCTCGGGAAGATGCTCACCTTCATCGCTCGGATGCAGAGTAGCGGCACCCTCACCATGGAAACCGCGCTGTATGAGGAAGGCTCGGTCTACGTGACCGTCCCCGCGCAGCGGGCAGGACGCGGCTCCGTCCGCGTCGTGGTGGACGAGCGGATGCAGTACTACCCGGCGGTGACCGACGGTGAAGCGCTCGTGACCGGCGCCCTCGTCCGTGTCACCGGCGTCAACGAGGATCACACGCTCACCGTCGAACGGGCCGTTCCGGAACTCCCTGCACCCGGAGACTGATCATGTCGTTCCCTCTCACGCTGTTCGCTCTGCAAGCCGACGTTGGGACAAACCCGGCCGTGTTGCTCGGACTGGTGGGCGCGATCGGGCTGCTGTTCCTGTTCTTCATCGTCTTCGTGGTGAAACAGTACAAGCGCTGCCCGAGCAACCAGGTGCTGGTCCTCTACGGCAAGGTGGGCGGCAACCGCGCGGCCCAGTGCATCCACGGCGGCGGCAAGTTCGTCGTGCCGCTGCTCCAGGACTACGCCTTCCTGTCGCTCGAGCCCATGGTGATCGACATTCCGCTCCAGGGCGCGCTGTCGCTCAACAACATCCGAGTCGCCGTGCCTGCGACGTTCACGGTGGGCATCTCCACCGATCCGGTGCTCATGAACTCGGCGGCCGAGCGCCTGCTGTACCTTCCGGAAAACAAGATTCAGGAGCAGGCGCAGGACATCATTCTGGGGCAGCTCCGCCTCGTGATCGCCACCCTCACGATCGAGGAAATCAACAAGGACCGCGAGAAGTTCATGTCGTTGATCAACACCAACGTGACCGAGGAGATCAACAAAATCGGTCTCACGCTGATCAACGTGAACATCCGCGACATCACCGACGAGAGCGGCTACATCGAGGCGATCGGCAAGCGGGCGGCCGCCGAGGCCATCAACCGCGCGCGGGTGGAAGTGGCGCAGCAGGAGCGGAACGGCGCGACGGGTCAGGCCATCGCCGATCGCGAGAAGACCATCGGCGTGGCGCGGGAAGCGGCGACGGCGGTCCAGGGTCAGAAAGACGCCGAGCAGCAGCAGCGCGTCGCGGTCGCGGCGTTCGAGGCGACCGCGGTGACGGGCGAGGTGGAATCCCGCCGGAACGCGCAGATCGCCACCGCGCAGCGCGAGGCGGAGACGGTCGCCGCCAAGAAGGAGGCCGAGCAGACCCAGCGCATCCAGGTGGCCAAGGCCGAGTCGACCGCCGTGCAGGGCGAGAACACGTCGCAGGCCGAGATTGCTAAATCGAACGCCACGCTGGCGCAGGTGCGCGCCGGGGCGATGCAACAGGCAAAGGTCGCGGCCGCGCGCGCGGAGGAGGAAATCCTCAAGGCCGAACGCGAGCGAGAGTTGGCGCGGCTGGCAAAGGAACAGTTGGCGCCACAGGAGATCGAGAAGAAGCGGGTCGAGGTCGAGGCCGAGGCGACCGCAGAGCGGTCACGACGCGAGGCGAGAGGCGTGGCCGATGCAATGCTCGCGAAGTACGAGGCGGAGGCCGCGGGCTTGCTCAAGGTGCTGGAGTCCAAGGCCGAGGGGTACCGGCGATTGGTCGCCGCGTGTGCCGAGAATCCGCAGATCGCGCCCACGCTGTTGCTCATCGAGCAGATGCCGAAGCTCGTCGCCGAGCAGGTGAAGGCGATTCAGAACCTGAAGATCGACAAGATCACCGTGTGGGAGGGCGGCCGGAGCGGGCCGGGCGGCAGTGGGGCGACGGCGGATTTCCTCTCCAGCCTCATCGGCTCGCTGCCCGCCGTGCATGAGCTAGCCCACCAGGCGGGCATCGAGCTGCCGGCGGTCCTGGGGAAGGTGAGAGAGGAAGCGCCCGCGGCCGAGCGGGTCGAGGTCAAGCGGTCGAAGACCTGATCAGGCTGGGAGTCCCGCACTGAAGTGCGGGCTCGGCCGAGGAACCTGACCCTGAAGGGTGAACCAGCCCGGGACCCCTGATCGCGCCTACCGCAGCACCCCCGCAAGTGCCGCGATGGCCCCGACCGCGCCCACCCAGAACACGAACGACCACTTGATGAGGTCGCCGATCCGGCGTTCGAGACGGATCTCCAGCTGAGCAATCTCCTGCCGGAGTCCTCCCCCCCATGTGGCAAACCCTGCCTGCATCTCCTGGCGGAGCTCGGCGACCGAGGCGGACAGACGCGCGTCAAACCGCGCGAAGTTGAGCTCGTTCAACTCCCGCAATTCGACGCGCTGCGCATCCACCTGCTGCATCCAGGTCACAAGATCCTCTCCGGCTTCGTCGCCCAGCGTCTGGTGGAGCTTCCGGGACAGTCGGGCTGTGATCGGCACGGACGGACCTCGGTGTGGTGAGGACCGTCCAACCTAAACGTACGACTCTCCGGAACCGTCATCAATGCATCGCCGACGTGAAGCTACCGGATCGCGCCTGCCGCCGCAGGGTGAACCTGTAGTCCTTGAACCCCGGCGTCGAGAGCGCGACCGCTAGTTCTGCGACGGCGTGAACGACAGCAAAGCCCACTCGAGACCGTGACCCTCAGGCCCAAGCACGGATTTCACGAGCAACTGCTCGGCTTTGCTGACCCAGAGCACCCGCCGCAACGTGACTCCATCGGTCACCGTGACGCGCCAACAGTCGAACACGCCGGCCGGCACGGTGACTCGGGCTTCTCCCACGACCTTGAATGACGTCTCGCGGTAGGACCGGTTTCCAATGGGCCCGACATGAAAGGAGCCAGCCCACCCCTTCGCCAGAGGGAGGCGGCGGACGAAGAGCCCGAGCGCCGGCTCGTGCGCCGCCACGACGCTGGGGACCCCGTCGTCAGGGAGTTGGGCACTCCACGTGCGCCGCTGGGGAGGGTGGTCGCGATTGCCAAGATAGTCCGACACGACATCGACGCTGTCGGACCCAAACCTCACCCGCACAGACCACCGGTCCTGGCCATCATGCGCTCGGTGATACGTTTGCCGCAACGGCGTCAGTCCGTCAGCGGCGTAATACATGGTGTCGGCACGCGTCCATCCGTCAGGCGTCCGCCGGGAGTCCACACTGATCCACTCCGCTTGTTCACCCGACCCGGCCCTGGTGAGCAGGTAGACGGTCTGGTACATCGCGTGCCCGCCCTGCCTCCCGACCCGATAGACCCAGGTTCCCTCCTGCAGCTCGCGCGTCCCAAGCGCGGTCACGGGTGGAGCGGCCTCGTACGGCGCCGCCGGCTCCTGCGCACACGCGGTTGCAAGAAGGAACGAGCCGGCCATAAGCAACGCCCGAGTCTCTGGATTCATCGCACACGCTCCTTGGGCGGCCTCAGTTGCCGCCGGTTCGTTGGTTGCGGGCCAGTGATTCAGCACGAGCACGCCGACGACCAGCAGGGCCGCCGCTCCCGCCAGTACGGCTCGTCGCGGTGCACGGCGGGTTGAGACGGGCTCACCCGTCGGAAGCACGGCGCGCATCCCGCGCGCCCGCTCCTCCACGACGCGAGCGATGAGACCCGGAGGCGCCGATCGGCCCGAGAGTGCGCGGGCGGCGGCACACAGTTCACGGAGCGCGT
Organism: uncultured Gemmatimonadales bacterium; assembly: GCA_963771275.1. Lineage (GTDB taxonomy): Bacteria > Gemmatimonadota > Gemmatimonadetes > Gemmatimonadales > GWC2-71-9 > JAOTWJ01. The sequence continues at coordinate 1,233,314 of CAVYSW010000003.1, read as the reverse complement.
CCTCGCCTTGGGGCTGGCCGTTCGGGCGGTTTGTCACCGTGAGTCTTCCAGGTAGCGGCGCAGCTTCTTGAGCGGCAGAGGCAGACAGACGGTCAGTGGAAATGGCCCAGCACCGCATTGAGCTTGCCGATCGGTCCGTTGTCATAACTCAACTAGTTGTATAGCAATGACTTATATACGTCTCGTGCAGAGGCTTGCCAAGTTTCCCATCTTCGGGATATATTCGGTTTCCGGTACTTCGATAGGCCTCGATGCAGGGACTGACCAGCGAGCATGCCGCCTGCCTCTGGATCCCGCTCTTCCCGCTGCGCTGCGAGGAGGAGCGGCGTCCCGATCTCGTGGGCCGGCCCACCGCGCTCCTCGCACCGGAGGACAGTCGCCGCATCTGGCAGGCCTCCTCACTCGCGCGCCGCCAGGGTGTACGACCCGGCCTCACGGTGAGCCAGGCCATCGGCCTCTGTCCCACGCTCGCGCTGCTCGAGCCCGATCCCGTGTTCTACGACGAGCAGTTCGCCCGCCTGCTGCTGCGCCTCGAGCAGGTGAGCCCCGTGATCGAGCCTGCGGAGCTGGGACGGGCGTACGTGGGAGTAGATGGGCTTGAAGGGCTCTATGGATCCCCGCTTCGACAATTGGGGATCATCACAGCGGCAGCAACAGAGGAGGAGAGGGGGAGTGAGAGGGGGAGAGGGGCAGAGATGGAGGGAAAGGCCGAAGCCCCGTCTCTTCTCTGCCCCTCTGCCCCTTCTGCCCCTGGGAAGGGGAGGGGTGGGGCCCGGCTGGGTTGGGCGCGGGGCAAATTCGCCGCCTGGGTCGCCGCCACGCGCGCCAAGCCGGGCGAGCCCGTCATCGTGACTGACGAAGCACGAGCGACGTTCCTGCAAGCCCAGCCACTTGCGGTGCTGCCGCTCGACGCCGACGACCACCGCCGTCTGCAACAGCTCGGCCTCAAGTCGCTCGGTGACTTCACCGCGCTGCCCGAGGCGGCGGTGACGGCCCAGTTCGGTCGTTCGGGGCGTGCGGCGTGGCGGTTGGCCGCCGGCCGGGTCGACGAGCCCGTGCGCGGACAGATTCGCCCACAGCCCATCGTCGCGACGCTCGACTTTCCTTCCCCCGTCGCCGACGGCGGGATGCTCGCGCACACGATCGGCGTCTTGATCGAGCACGCGCTGCGCGACCCGCGACGCACAGGCTGGCGCGTGCAGGCGGCCCGCGTGCGCGCCGCGCTCGAGCAGGGCGCCTCATGGATGATCGAGGTCCTGCTCAAGGATCCAGCCGCCCTGCGCGAGCGGATCCTCCCCCCGCTCGTCACCCGACTCGAGCAGACGCCGCCCACGGGGGCCGTCGAGCGGCTCACCGTCGAGTTCACCGCCTTCGCCCGCGGCACCGACGAGCTGCAGCTCTTCGCCCGGGACGCCGTGGCCGCGGCACGCGCCGGCCGCCATCGCGCGCTCCGCGCCGCCGCTCGTGAAATCCACCAGCGCCTCAAGCGCCACATGCTCTACCGCGTCATCGAGGTCCAGCCATGGTCGCGCCTGCCCGAACGCCGCTACGCCCTGATCGCCTTCGAGCCCTGAATCTGCCCTCCGCGGTGGAGGTGGGCCTCGACACGTGGGGCCGACCCATGTGGGTGCGGGAGAGTGCCGATGAAGAAGGGGCAGAGGGGGAGAGGGGCAGAGATGCAGATGAGAGGGGGGTGGAGGAGGTCCTGGAGGAATGGCGCATCGACGACGAGTGGTGGCGCACCCCCATCCACCGCCGCTACGTCGAGGTCGTGCTCGAAGGCGGCGCGCACGTGGTGCTGTTCGAGGATGTCATGACGGGCGAGTGGTACATGCAGCGGCCCTGAGGAGCGGCAGCTGCCGCCGGGGCGGCAGCAGCGGCAGAACGGCCCCCGTCTTCCTGCCGCCTCTCCCGCCTCTGCCGCCCCTGCCGTTTCAGCCATGTACATCGAGCTCCACTGCCACTCGGCCTTCTCCTTCCTGGACGGTACCGCGCCGCCCGAGGCACTGGTGCTCCAGGCCCAGGCGCTGGGCTATCCCGCGCTGGCGCTCACCGACCACAACGGTCTCTACGGCTCGATGGCGTTCGCGCAGGCCGCCCGCCACCTCGGCCTTCAGCCCATCACCGGCGCCGAGGTCACCCTGCTCGACGGCACGCACGTCACCCTGCTCGCCGAGACGCCGCAGGGGTACGCCAACCTCTGCCGGCTGATCACCGAGGCGCATCTCGGCCGTGAGGACCGGCGCGACCCGCGGCTCGACTTTGACTCGCTCGCCGCCCGGCAGGAAGGCCTGATCGTTCTCTCCGGCTGCCGCGGCGGCCTGTTGCCGGCGACGCTCGCCCGCGAGGGGCTCACCGCCGCCCGCCGGCTCGCCGCATGCTGCCGTGATCGCTTCGGCCGCGAGCGGTTCTTCGTCGAGCTGCAGCGGAACGCCGTGCGCGGCGATCGGGACCGCACCCGCGCGCTGTGCAACATCGCCGACGCCGAGCGGCTGCCGGTCGTGGCGACGGGAGACGTACACTACGACCAGCGCGACCGGCACCGCCTGCACGACGTCCTCACCGCCCTCCGGCATCGCCTGACACTCGACGGCTCGCACGACGTGCGCCGCGCCAACAGCGAGTTCTATCTCCGACCGCCTGCGGAGCTGGCCGCCTGCTTCCGCGACCGGCCCGACGCGCTCGCCAACACACTCCGCATCGCCGAGCGCTGCGCCGCGTTCGACCTCACGCGCGACCTGGGCTACACGTTCCCCGATTTCCGCGGCTCCGACCGGATGGCGGCGCCGCGCGCCCTGGCCGAGCTGTGCCGCTCGCGGCTCGACAAGCGCTACCCGCCGAGCGACCCGCTCCGGGACGAGGCGGTGCGCCGGCTCGAGAAGGAGCTACGCCTCGTCGAGCACCACAAGCTCTGCGGGTTCTTTCTCGTCTACCACGATCTCTTCGAGCTGGCGCGCGAGGTCGCCGCCGACGTCCGGGCCGGGAGCCGGCGAGCCTCGGGTAACCTGCTGCCAGGCCGCGGGCGCGGCTCGTCCGTCTCTTCCATCATCTGCTACTTCCTCGGCCTGTCGCACATCGACCCCATCCGAAGCGGCCTGTTCATCGGCCGGTTCCTGAACGAGACGCTCGCGTCCGTCCCGGACATCGACCTCGACTTTCCGCGCGAGATTCGGGAGGAGCTGATCCGCCGGGTCTACAAGCGCTATGGAGACGACCACGTCGGCCTCGTCTGCTCGTACCCGACCTACCGCTTCCGGTCGGCCGTGCGCGAGGTTGGCAAGGCGCTCGACTTGCCCGTAGGCGAGATCGAGCAGCTCGCCAAGATGGCTTCGTCCTTCGAGTCCGCCGCCGCGGTGCGCGAGGAGATGAGCCGCATTCCCGGGCTCAAGGACAAGGTGGACGCTCCGCTCTGGCGCGATCTCTGCGATCTGGGGGAGGCGATCGCCGGCCTGCCGCGCCACATCTCGCAGCACGTGGGCGGGATGATCATCTCGAGCCGCTCCCTGGTGGAGCTGGTCCCGCTCGAGCGCTCCGCCATGCCCGATCGCGTGGTGTGCCAGTGGGACAAGGACTCCTGCGACGACGCCCGATTCATCAAGATCGATTTTCTCGCCCTCGGCATGCTCTCCCTCGTCGAGGAGTGCGTCGAGCTCGTGGCGCGGAACGAAGGCGTCCCGCCCGATCTCTCCCGCATCGATTTCGAGGACCAGGCGATCTACGACCGAATTTGCCACGGCGACACGGTCGGGCTGTTCCAGATCGAGAGTCGCGCGCAGATCCAGATGATCCGCCGCGTGCGCCCGCGGAACCTGGCCGACCTCGCGGTGCAGGTGGCGATCGTGCGGCCCGGCCCCATCGTGGGCGGCGCGGTGAACCCCTACGTCCGCCGCCGCGAGGCCCGGCGCCACGCGCTCGAGCGGGGCCTGCCGTACGCGCCCCCGCTGGAGCACCCGCTGCTCCGCGAGGCGCTCGCCGAGACCCTGGGCGTCATCATCTTCCAGGACCAGGTGCTCCAGGTCTGCCAGGCGCTCGCCGGGTTCGACGCCGGTCAGGCCGAGGCGCTGCGCCGCGCGATGAGCCGGCGGCGCTCGCGCGAGCTGCTCAAGGGATTCTGGGAAGAATTCAAGCAAGGCGCCGCGCGAAACGGCGTCCCCGAGCCGGTCGCCCAGCGCGTGTTCGAGCAGGTGGTCGCGTTCTCCGAGTTCGGGTTCCCCAAGTCGCACGCCGCGGCCTTCGGGCTCCTGGCCTATCAGTCGGCCTGGCTGTACCACTATCACCCCGTCGAGTACTACACGGCGCTGTTCAACAACCAGCCGATGGGCTTCTACTCGCTCGACGCGCTGGGCCGGGATGCCGCCCGCCACGACGTGAAGATCCTGCTCCCCGACATCAACGCGAGCGACGTGTGGTGCACCGTCGAGGACGGCCAGGTGCGCGTGGGGCTGGGCTTCATCCGGGAGTGGAACGAGGAGCACTCCACAGCCGTGGTGGAGGAACGCGAGCGGCGCGGCCCCTACCGGAGTTTAGGCGACCTCGTGCGGCGCACGCCGCCCGGCCTCACACGCAACGCGTTCGACCACCTGGTGTGGGTCGGTGCCTGCGACGGGTTCGGCCTCACGCGGCGGGAGCTGCTCTGGCAGGTTGGCCTCTGGCTTGGCCCCAAGCAGGACCGTGACCCCCGGCGCGTGCGTCGCCAGCTGGAGCTGCCGCTCAACCACCCGCACGAGTCACTCCAATTCGGCGGCGTGGACGCCGGCGAGAAGCTCCTCGCCGAGTACGCGGTGCTGGGCTTCGCCGCGAGCGGTCATCCGCTCGCCCTGCTCGCGGGCGCGTTGCCAGCAGGCGCGGTGCGCAGCGACCGCCTGGTGGAGCAGGAGCATGGCGAGATCCTCGAGGTGGTGGGGATGGTGGTGGCCCGCCAGCGGCCGCAGACTGCCAAGGGCTTCGTGTTCATCCTGATGGAAGACGAGGGCGGCATGACCAACGTGATCGTCCACCCCGACGTCTACGAGCGCGACCGGCTCGCCATCCGCGCGGAGCCGTTCCTGTGGGTCAGAGGGAAGCTCGCCAAGGATGACGGGACGCTGAACGTGATTGCGGAGGAGGTGCGGGGGTTGGCGGTCAGGCGGAACGGCGGAATGGCGGACCGGCGGAACGAAACAGCCCTCGGGCCGGAGCTGCATACCACCGTACCGCCATACCGTCATACCGCCGAGTCATCAGCGTTTCGCCTCCTCAAGTCGCTCCGTGCCCTGGCGCCGGACTCGAAGAACTGGGGCTGAGCTCCGGCCAGGCTTCATCGCGCGTTAAGGCTCGCTTTAGGATTACCAGGACAGACTTAGATCCCTCGGCGTCGCGTCGCCTTTTCCTCTCGCGTGCCAGCGGGTTTGCTTGCTCCGCAGTACCCGGTGCACTGAAGGCACAGTAAGGAGTGCCCATGACCACCCCCCTCTACCACGACCCCTTCCCCCTGGCCGCCGACGACACGCGCTACCGGCTGCTGACGAAGGACCACGTGTCCGTCGCGCAGTTCGACGGCACCGCCGTCCTCAAGCTGAATCCCGAAGCCCTGACGCTCCTCGCGCGGGAAGCGCTGCGCGACGCCCAGTTCCTGATGCGGCCAGCACACCTCGCCCAGGTTGCCGCAATCCTCGACGATCCCGAAGCGAGCGACAACGATCGCGGCGTTGCCCTCGCCCTGCTCCGGAACGCCGAGGTCTCGGCCCACATGGTGCTGCCGTTCTGCCAGGACACCGGCACGGCCACCGTGTTCGCCAAGAAGGGACAGCGGGTGTGGACGGGCGCGAAGGACGAGGAGTACCTCACACGCGGGATTCACGAAACCTACACCAAGGAAAACCTGCGCTACTCACAGACGATCCCGCTCACCGTCTACGACGAGAAGAACTCTGGCAACAACCTCCCCGCCCAGATCGACATTCACGCGACCGACGGGATGGAGTACTCGTTCCTGTTCGTCGCCAAGGGCGGCGGCTCGGCCAACAAGACGTACCTGTTCCAGGAAACCAAGGCGCTGCTCAACCCGGACAGCCTGCTCAAGTTCCTGACGGACAAGATGAAGACCCTGGGCACGGCCGCGTGCCCGCCCTACCACGTGGCGTTCGTGATCGGCGGAACCTCCGCGGAGCAATGCCTCAAGACGGTGAAGCTCGCCTCCACCGGGTACCTCGACGCCCTGCCCACGAGCGGCGAACCCGCACGGCCAGGCGTTCCGCGATCCCGAGCTGGAGCAGCGCCTGCTCCGGGCCGCCGCGAAGACGGGGATCGGCGCGCAGTTCGGCGGGAAGTACTTCGCGCTCGACGTTCGCGTGGTGCGCCTGCCCCGGCACGGCGCCTCCTGCCCGATCGGCATGGGGGTCTCGTGCTCGGCGCACCGCAACGTCAAGGCGAAGATCAATCGCGACGGCATCTGGATCGAGGACCTCGAGCGCAACCCCGGCCGCTTCATTCCGGACCGCTACCGGCGCAAGGAGGAAGCGGGCGTCGTCGGCATCGATCTGCGCCGCCCCATGAAGGACATCCTGGCCGAGCTCTCCAAGCACCCCGTCAAAACCAGGCTGGCACTCACCGGCACGATCATCGTCGCCCGCGACATCGCACACGCCAAGCTCAAGGAGCGGCTCGATCGCGGCGAGGAGCTGCCGCAGTACGTCAAGGACCACCCGATCTACTACGCGGGCCCCGCCAAGACCCCCGCAGGGCTGCCGTCGGGCTCATTCGGGCCCACCACCGCGGGACGGATGGATTCGTACGTAGACCTGTTCCAGTCGAACGGCGGCTCGCTCGTCATGATCGCCAAGGGCAACCGGTCCAGGGCGGTGACCGAGGCCTGCAAGAAGTACGGCGGGTTCTACCTGGGCTCGATCGGCGGGCCGGCGGCCATTCTCGCGCAGGACCACATCAAGAAGGTGGAGTTGATCGAGTACCCCGAGCTCGGGATGGAAGCGATCTACCGGATCGAGGTCGAGGATTTCCCGGCCTTTATCCTGGTGGACGACAAAGGCAACGACTTCTTCGCGCAACTCACATGACCCAACGACTGACGCGCATCGCCGGACTCGGCCACTACGTCCCGCCTCGGGTCGTTACCAATCATGACCTCGAGCAGCTCATGGACACGTCCGACGCCTGGATTCAGGAGCGGACCGGCATCAAGCAGCGCCACTTCGCGGCGCCCGGCGTCACGTGCACCGACCTCGCCGCGCACGCGGCCCGGGCCGCGCTCGCCGACGCCGGCTGGAGCCCCGACGACGTGCAGCTGCTGATCTTCGCCACACTCTCGCCGGATCTCTACTTCCCCGGGAATGGCGTGCTGCTCCAGCACAAGCTCGGCCTGGGTGAGGTCGGCGCCATGGACATCCGGAACCAGTGCACCGGGTTCGTCTACGGCCTCGCGGCGGCGGATGGCTACATCCGCATGGGAATGGTCGATCGCGTCCTGCTGATCGGCGCCGAGTTGCAGTCACCGGGCATCCGGATGAGCACGGCGGGACGCGACACGGGGGTGCTGTTCGGCGATGGCGCCGGCGCGATATGTCTGGCAGTCACCGACGGAGCGAACGGCAGCCACGTGCTGGGGCACCGCCTGCACAGCAACGGCAAGTACGCGCTGGAGCTGTGCATCCAGAAGCCCGGCGCCGCCTGCCTCCCGTGGATCTCCAAGGAGATGATCGACGAGGGGTCGGTCTACCCGTACATGAACGGCCGCGAGGTCTTCAAGCACGCGATCACCAAGTTCCCCGACGTGATCCGCGAAGTGCTGTGTGCGCACCAGCTGACCCCCGACGACCTGGCCATCGTGATCCCGCACCAGGCCAACCTCCGGATTACCGAGGCGGTGCGCAAGCGGCTCGAGCTCCCGGAGGAGAAGGTCTACAGCAACATCGACCGGTTCGGCAACACCACCGCGGCGAGCATCCCGATCGCGTTCAGTGAGGTCGTGAAGCACGGGAAGGTGAAGCGTGGCGACCTGGTGTGCCTCGCCTCGTTCGGATCCGGGTTCACCTGGGGGGCATCACTGCTGAGGTTCTAGTCGGCCGAGCGGGCGGGCCAGCGCAGCACCGGGGGCCGCCGGGCGCCGACCACGCTAGACGTCGATCCGCAGGCCCCGGCTCTGGAGCACCCGCTCGATCGCTTCGCCAATCTTGTTGTTCGGCGTCGACGCGCCGGCCGTAATGCCGAGGCGCGCCACCCCGTCGAGCCAGCCGGTCGTCTCCACCTCGCCGTGCCCATCGACCGGCTTATGACGAATCGCCCCACTCTCCGGCCGGATGCACTCGGCGTCCGCGACGTGATAGGTCGTAACCCGACTGGCGCATATCCGCGCCAGGTTGGTCGTGTTGCTCGAGTTGTAGCCCCCCACCACCAGCATGGCGTCGAGCGACTCCTCGATCAGGGCGAGCACGGCGTCTTGCCGGTCCTGCGTGGCGGAGCAGATCGTGTCGAAGCTCCGGAAGTGACCGTCGAGCTGGTCCGCCCCGTAGCGCCGCGCGAGCGCCTCGCCGATCCGCGCCGCGATGGCCAGCGATTCCCTCGCGAGCATGGTCGTCTGGTTCGCGACGCCGATCCGCTCGAGGTCGCGTGCGAAATCGAACCCCCGTGACACCCGCCCGGCGAACATCGCCTCCACATCGGCCGCGTTGTCGCCATGCGCGATCCACCGGCACAGCACGAGCGCCTCGTCCATGTCCCGCAGAATGAGGTACTTCCCTTCCCCGAAGCGCCCGGCCTGGCTCACCGTGGCCTTCGTCTCCTCGTGGTAGTGCTTGCCATGCACTACCGACGTGAACCCGTCCTTCGCGTATCGCTCGACCCGCTTCCAGACGTTGAGCACCGAGCCGCACGTCGTGTCCACCCGCACGCAGCCAATCGACTCGAGGCGCGCAAAATCCCGTACCGTGACGCCGAACGCGGGAATCAAGACCACGTCCTCAGCACGGACCGCCGAGAAGTCGAACTCTCCTTCGGGATCGTACCCGATGATCGTCACGCCGAGTTCGCGGAGTCGCGTGTTGACGTGCGGGTTGTGGATGATCTCGCCCACCAGGAACAGCCGGCGGTCCGGGAACTTCTTGCGGGTTTCGTAGGCGTACTCGACCGCCCGATCCACCCCGTAGCAGAATCCAAACTCCCGGGCCAGCCGGATCGTCAGGCCGCCGGCCGCGAGCGTATGATCGTGTGCCTTGAGGTGCTCGACGAGTCGGCTGTGGTAGGCGGCATTGAGCTCCCCGGCAATCTCCTGCTTGAGGCCGAAGCCCTTCCTGAAGTACCCGGCTGCCATCGACCCGCGCTACCGCTTCTTGGTGAGCGAGTCCTGCGCCGCCTGCGCGGACTCACACCATGCGGGGGTGAGCGGCTCGACGTCCACGGCCTGGAACGCTCCCGCGATCCTGGCGCGTCGGTCGGTGACGATGTGACGCACGGTCACGCGAAAGTCACCGCTCACGCGCCGATCATCCAGGCTGGTGATCACCACCGCACCCTCGGCGGCCTGGTAGGCCGACCCGCCTTGCTTGTCGAAGAACTGGAAACCGAGCTGCGCCGCGGGCGCCTCCGGCATGCCCGTGGAATCGGCGACCTTCACGGCGTACGTGCCGGTCAACGGGCGCGAGGTCGGCAACTGAAGCAGAATGGAGCCACCGCTCCCCTCCTCCTCACCCAGCACCAGGATCATGGCAGGTCGCGCGCACCGCCCCGCCCGCGCGGGCCACGCCTTCTCGAAAGTCACCGCGCCGACCGCCGTCGCGGTGAAGTAGCCCTTGCGACGCGCCGGCAGCGAGGGCATGGCCGGCAGCGTGGTGTCGGCGGCGACCGTCACGGTGTCTCCCTGATCACCCCCCGTCGCCGCGGCCTCCTTCGCTCCGCGCCGCCCGCAGGCGGCCAGCAGCATGACCAGCATGAGGGCCATTCGGTTCATTCGCTTGCCTCCACACGGGCCGCCAAGCCCAGATGCTCGCGCACCTCACTGCTGGTAAACGCGCACTGCTCGAGAAGCGCCCGCACATCGGGTGGCAGCGGCCGCGGCGTCATGGTACGTCGGTCGGTACACACCAGCACTTCACGCGCGATGGCGCACAGGCGCCGCGCGCCGGCATGAACCACGTCGAAGCTCAACGTGAGGGAGCTTCCCCCGAAATGGCTGATGTAGGCCGCCACGCGAAGTCGATCGTCCAGGCGGGCGGGGAACGTGAAGTCGCAGTCGAAATGCACCCGCGGCAACCAGATGCCGTACCGGTCGAAGAACTCGCCGTAGGGAAGTCCGAGCTCGCGAAACATCTCCGTCTCGGCGATCTCGAAGAACCGGACATAAGCGCCGTAGAAGATGATGCCCGCGTGGTCCACATCTGACCAACGCACATACTCGTCGACGGTGAACGGACGACGCTCCATCCGGAGGAACGTAGGCGGAGGCGGCCGGAGCCGCTACTGGGATCGCGTGGTCACCGCGGCGCACGGAACAACAGATCGAAGCGGAAGTCCGAGCGCGGGTTGAGCCCGACAGCCCCGTTGAACCGCACGAGGCCTCCGAGCAGGGAAACACCGCCGCCGACACCCACCAGTGGATCGAAACTCCCGCGATCGAACGTGTCGCCCACGTCAACGAAGACCACCGGCGCCAGCAGCCAGCTTCGGGTCAGCGCCAAGTCCAGCTGCGCCGCCCACACGCCGGCCCCGACCCGCGTCCCGTAGTCGTAGCCCCGCACCGTCGCCGGCCCACCGGCCCGGAACCGGAGCTGCGGGAGACTGTCGCCCAGCGCATACCCGGACTTGAGACCGAGCGTGCCGGTCCGATCGAGCATGCGGAAGGGGACCCGCGCGGTCACCCAGCCACGCATCCCACCCCCAGGTTTGCCCGCCAGCCCCTCGAGCCCGAGCCGCACGTCCACGGCACCGAACCGTCGGTGGGGACTGACCAGGCCCCGGACGAAATCGCCCTCCACCACTTCGGGGTTGGGCGGCATCACCCCCGAGCCGCCGAGCAGGTCGTTCACCGCGGAGCCGGCCTCCGTGCGCATGCTCCGCTGCCGTTCATACGAGATCGCCAGGTCGACGTCCTCCAGGGCGCCGGTGTAGGGCGTGTAGGCAAGACGCCCACCCCAGACCGCGAGGTAGTAATCCGCATCGTCGTGCGCCGCAAACACCGCGTTCAGCGCGTTGCCAATGCCGAGCCCCCCGGTCCACGGCTCCACCTCCATCACCTCGCGGAACGCGCGCACTTCAAGCAGCCCTCCCGGGGCGTCGCGTCGCACCAGGGCCGATCCCGTGACGCGCGTGTCCGCAAAGCCGTACCGCCCCGACAGCAGCATCGTCGTAAACGCCAAGCGGGGGCGCAGCCGCACACCGAGTCCGACGGACGCACCCTGCACGCGATTGAATCGGACCAGATCCGCCACGCTCTCCCACGCAGGACCAAACCGGCGTCGCAGCAGGAATCCCGCGGGCAGGCCTTCCTCCAAGCGCGCCAGTTCGGCCACGCTCTGGCGGATGTGCTCGGCGGTCGCGTCATCTTCCTCCAGCCGCAGGGAGTCCGCCCACGCGTAGCGGCGCAGCGAGTCCGCCGGCGGAACGACCACTTCCCACCGTCCCCCGCTCCAGTTGCCGGCGCGCAGGTAACCGACCGCGGCGGCGGTGCGGTCCCGCGCGTCGGCACCGCATCGCGGGCAGTACCGCCTCGACACTCGTCCCTCGCTCACGGAGTCGATCGGCGCGTCGAAGCTGAGGGGCGCATCGCTATTGATCCGGTAGTCACTGAACGTCGTGATCACGCGAAACGGCGCCGCCAGCCGAATCAGGAAGTCCAACTCGGCGGTGATGGCGAGCACCTGGCGGTACGGCATCCAGTACCGATCCTCGTGCAGTGAATACTCGAGGTCCGCCTGGACGGTGAGAATCCGCTGCGCGCGTCGCGAGTCCTTGCGCGCGTCCGCACTGTCCGCGGCGCTGGCGCTGTCGTCAGGAGCGGACCAGAGGTAGTCCCCGAGAAACGTCACCATCAGTCGCACCACATCGGCCGTTTCCGCGTCCACCCACATGTCGCCGGCCACGAGCGACGGACCGAGCCGCCGCGGCCGAACCCGGATGGCGATCGCCCGAATCGTGTGACCGGGGAGCGACACGATCATCGAGTCGACGATCGCGTAGTGGTAGAAGGCGTCTGCGCCGGGAGCCAGCGGATGGAGCGCGGCCGTCTCCGGCACGCCCAGCAGGCGGATGCTGTCGCCGAGCGCGCGGGGCACGAACCACGGACGGTCGCCCACCGACACGCGTACTTCTTCGTCCCGCACGTTCGCGCGGCGCGGCACGAATCGGGAAAGCACGGACTTGGTCCGCGCGCCCAGCAGCACGACTTTCAGATCGTTCGGCGCCCGCCACACGATCTGCGCCACACTCTCGTGCGCGATCAGGGGACTCAGTCGCGCGAATCGACTCTTCCCAGCGCTCGCGTCGAACCGGGTGCGTATCAGCGCCCGGTAGTCACGGACCAGGGAGTCCTGACGCGCATGGCGCGCGCGGGCGCGCGCGACCAGCGCGGCGGTCTCCGCGTCGGCGTACGTCGCCGTGTCCTGCGTGGCTCCGGATGGACCCGCGACGGCCGAGAGCACCGCCAGCGCGAGGGCGAGCGCGGTCATGCCCCGGTGGGTTCGACGCCGGCCTCGCGGTCGGACTCCGCCTCGGGTGGGCCGTCGATTCCCCACAGCCGGAGGCGGCGCCACAACGTGGTGCGGGAGATGCCGAGGCGCCGCGCGGTTTCGGTGAGCCGCCAGCCGGTCGCGTTGAGCGTCTCGACAATGGCCCGTCGCTCTCGGTCCGCCAGCGTGGCGTCCGGCTTGTGGACCAGCACGTACACGGCGTGGCCGACCGGCACGAGCCCGGCGGTGACACGCTCGATCCGTCCCCCCATCCGCCCCAGATGCGGCAACAGGGCCTTCGTGTTCAACAGGCCGCCCTGAGACAGGCGCTCCAGGACCTCGCGGGCCGGGGCGTTGGCGTACATGATGCGGCCGTCGGCATCGAACAGCACCACCGCCTCGGCGAACCCGTCCAGCAGCGCCTTCGCCAACGGGGAGAAGATCTGCGATCCGGTCGGGACCGACGTACCCGAATTCATGCCCTGTTGTACGGTACCGAACGATTCCCGGTTTCAGAATGAACGAGGCGGGTATGTGCCAGGCGGCAGCTGCATCGAAGAGCATCTGATCGAGTGAGGCGATCGGCAGCCATTGCTGACTGTCCAGTCAGTTAGTATATTGTCGCACCGACGATCAAAGATTGACTGTCCAGACGGCCAGTTTGCTGCCTCTGTGGGGTGACCATCATGGTGCGACGCACTGCAAGGCCGGAGCAGAAGCGGCGGGAGGCGAGTGCCGCAATCCTCCTCGCGGCAGTCGATCAGTTGCTCGCTGGCCCGGTGACCCGGGTGACGCTTGATTCGGTCGCCTCGGCTGCTGGATGCGCCAAAGGATTGGTTCACTATCACTTCAAGACGAAGGACAAACTGCTGTCGGCGGCTGCAGAGCGCATCTGGGCAGAGCGCGCCGCTGCCTGGAAGGTCGCGCTGCACGGCCCGGATCCACGGGGTGTGATCGGTGCAGCCTGGTCGCTGATTGCCAATGAGGCAGGGCGAGGGGTCACGGCGGCTTCGACCGCGCTTGGCATGGAATCTAGTGATGTGGTTGTCCGGACAGTCAGCAGTGCGCGACTCCGCATGCTGAGCCAACTGGTGGAGGACGTCGACGCGCTGTTCCGCCGCATGGAACTCACGTCCAGCGTCCCGACCGGCGAGATCGCGCTGCTCCTGATGGCGGTGATCGACGGGCTGGGACTCCAAGTGGCGTCGGGCGCTTCAGCCGATGCCCTCGAGCCGGCTTGGCATGCCCTGTGGGCTGGCGTTCTTTCGCTCACGCGTCCAGTCTGAACTCTCACCCAGTGCCGCGCCAGCCGTCCGGGCGTCCTAGCGCATCGGTCCCCGCCGCCCGCGCGCGGGGCGATCTTCAGAACGCGGCCGCCGCGTCCGGCCCTGACGGCGCCCCTGAGGCAGTCGCGTTAGCCCCTCTTCGAGCTCCTCCATCGACGCGGCGTGGAGCACGTCGCTCTTCCCCCGAACGACGGTGAACCGCACCGGCCGGTCCAGCTGGGGCAGGTCCCGGGAGCGCAAGCGTCGAGCCTTCCCTTCCCGCAGCCGCAACCGCACCACCGCCACCCCCCGCTCAACTTCGTAGCGCAGCGGGATCCGATCGCCAAGCAGCGCCACCGAAGAGGGCAGGGCATCGAGCCGCGCTCGCGTGTCCAGGTCAACCAGGGCCGCGACATCAAGCTCAAGCCTGGTCCTGAGGAATCCCTCCCAGCTCGCCACCCCGCTCAACTGCCGCGCCAGCAGCCCGGCAACAGCGTCCGGGTCGGCCGCCTGTAGCGCCCCACCCGATCGCCGCCAGTATTCGTCCAGCCGGATGATCGACTTCGCGAGCTGGCGCTGGGCGTGATGCGGAGTAGTGCCTACAACTAATGCCCTAGCAATAGCGTACCGCGCCTGCTCCGCCAGCTCGACCGGGAAATCCCCCACCAGCGGCCGGCGTTCCCGCTCCAGCTCGAACCCGCAGTACGTCAACGCCCGCTCGGCGACGAGCCCAACCGGCCGGCGGTCGTCCCGATACCGCACCGCGGGCGGCGTGCGCACGGCATATCGCCGGATGAGATCGAACGGGATCTCGGTTCCTTCGATCGCCCCGCGCGGCACCCCAAACCGGTCGGCGAAGTAGCGGATCTGGCCCGCAACCGCGGCGGTAGGCGCGCAGAACGACCCGCGGCTGACGCGAACCGGCTCCCCGCGTGCGGTCTCCTGCTCGATCGCGAGGTCGAACGGCATCACCCGGGCCACCAGATCGCGGAACCCGCGCACTGCGCCCCCCCGCGCCGTGTTCAGGCTCTCCGGAAGCGGCAGTTCGAGCGTGCGGTAGACCGACGCCATCCCCAGCGCCGCGTCCTCAAGCGCCTTGACGAGCACGCCGCGGGACGCCGACCACTCCGCGACCGTCTCGCGGAACTGGTGGCGCGGCAACCCGTACACCAGGCCGACACTCCCGTGCAGGCTCACGGCCTCCGCGTAGACGTTGTACGCCGTGAGGTGATCGCTCCCGTGCACGACGAGCGCTCGCAGGTCCCGCTCCTCGCGCGTCATGCGGTGGAGGGACTCGATGCTGGCAGCGACCGCCACGAGCGGCGTGAGCTCGGCGTCGGCGTGCACCAGCAGCTCACCCCACGGCCGCTCCACCGGCATGGCTTCCACGTCCGCCCCGTATCCCGTCAGCCGGCCGTCGTCGATGATCCCGCGCTCGGTGAGCTCGCGGGCCGCGTTGCGGTAGGCCCGGCGATCGATCGGCACTGGCAGGTCCAGCTCGCCGAGATCGACGCCCAGCGCGGCGGCGGTCAGGGCGATCCGCTCCGAGTCTCCGGCCAGCTGGAACTCGGGTGGCGTGGGCCGCAGGCCGTCGAACTCGATCGCCCGATCGCTCAGGATGTGCACCTCGCCGTCCGGCACCCGCCCGTGCACCCGCCCAGCCATCTGCAGGATCTCGTTCGCGCCAAGGTATTGCCGCGTGAGCACGTTGCGACCGCGCTCCACGACATTGGCGTACCGCGCATCGTAGATCACTACCGTGTCGAGTCCGCTCACGTTGAGCGCCGACTGGCCGGCAGCGGTCATCGCCAGCACGAAGGGGCGCTCGGCCGTCCCCTCGAGGAACGGCCGGATCACCCGGATCGGCTCGCCTCCGTGGTAGAAGGTGGCGTTGAGCCCGGGATATCCGTCCGCGAGCTCGGTGGCGACCGCTTCCACCTCCGCCCGGGTCGGCAGGAACACGGCGACCCCACGCCGTTCCCGCAGCACCCGTCGCACGAACCGGTCGTCCAGGAACTCGAGCGGATCTGCGGCCCGCACGCCCACGCGCGCGGCGAGGCGTGGATCGAACGCCGCCGTCTCCAGCACGTCCGCCGAGCGCAGGTAGGCCGCGAAGAACGCCGGATCGACCGTGGCCGAAAGCCAGATGAAACGGCACCCGACGCGCTTGCCCAGGGCGAGACACAGCTCCAGCTCCGCCGACGTCTGGTGGATCTCGTCGACCACCAACGTGTCCTGCGGCCCAATCAGCTCACACTGGAACCAACGCCGCGCGATTCCCGTGGTCACGATGATCACGTTCCAGCTCGGCGTATCCGGCGTGGCTTCCCGCTCGCGGTTGACCACCCCCACGCGCAGCGGCGCCTGCAGGACCTCCTCGGCGATCGGCCGGATGGCGAGCGTTTTTCCGGTGCCCGTCCCGGCGACGATGCCGAAGCCCGCTCCCCGGCGGGCCAACTCGCGGATTTCCCGTCCGTGCTCGCGCTCGAGGACGGTCTCCAGCCGAAGCCCGAACGCGAGCTCGATGGTCTCGCACGCCGCGCGTGTCGGGGCGATCACGATGACCCGTCCCGTCCGGGGCTCGGCCTGTCGAAAGGCGTCCCGATCGGGGGGGAGATAGTGATCGCGGACGTGGTGGTGCGGATAGCTCACGAGCTACAACCTAACCTCTCGCGCCCATCCCCTCGCGGGAGGGTGGGCGGCAGGGAAGGGCGGCTCAGTCGCCCAGCGATATCCCCAGATCCCTGGCCGTCTGCAGTGAGTCGTGATCCAGCGGCACTCCCGAGTGCCCGCTCAGTGCCTCCTCGAGCGGCACGGTCAAGACCCTCGGCGGATCGAGTGCCACCATGCGGCCGAACTCACCGGCCTCCACGGCCCGCACTGCCGCAGCGCCGAACCGCAGCGCGAGCAGGCGGTCGAACGTCGTGGGGCTTCCTCCCCGCTGCAGATGCCCCAGCACGACGCAGCGGGTTTCCTTCCCCGTGCGGGCTTCGAGTTCGGCAGCCACCCGTTCCCCGATGCCGCCGAGCCGCGCGACCCGGCCCGCGGCAGCGCCTTCCTTGATCACTTCCGTGCCGCCCCGGGGCTTCGCACCTTCCGCCACGACCACGATGCTGAAGTGCCGGCCCATTCCCTCGCGTGCGCGGATCTTGTCGCACACCCGCTCCAGATCATACGGGATCTCCGGAATCAGAATCACGTCCGCCGTCCCGGCGACGCCCGAGTTCAGGGCGATCCAGCCGGCGTTCCGTCCCATCACCTCGACCACGAAGACGCGCTGGTGGCTTTCCGCCGTCGAGTGGAGTTTGTCGATCGCATCGGTCGCGGTGTTCACCGCCGTGTCGAACCCGAACGTGATGACCGTGCCGCGGACGTCGTTGTCGATGGTCTTGGGTACCCCGACCAGCGGCATGCCTTTGAGGAACAACTGGTGTCCGATCCGGAGCGTGCCGTCGCCGCCCACCACGATCAATGCGTTCAGGCCGAGGCGCTTGAAGTTCTCGAGCACTTCGTCGGACCGGTCCCATTCTTCCATCTTGCCGTCCGGGCGCCGCACGGGCCACGAGAACGGATTGCCGCGGTTCGTCGTCCCCAGGATCGTGCCCCCCTGGTGTGTGATCCCGCGCACCGCGTCTCGCGTGATCGGGACCGGCTGCGACTCGCCCAGCAGGCCGCCGAAGCCTCGCTGAATGCCCAGGACCTCCCAGTTGCGCTGCAGAGCGGAGAGCACGACGGCGCGGATCACCGCGTTGAGGCCGGGCGCGTCGCCGCCGCCCGTGGAGATCGCAATGCGCATGTCACCGACCTCGATGTTGTAGGACGTTGCGAACGACTTCGCCTTCGTCCGGGTGCCGCCCCAGCCGGAGTTTCGAGAACACGGGGACGCCATCGACCGTGACCTCGAACGCGCCACCGGAAGACTCGATCAGCTTGACCGTGGCCTCCGGAAACCGCGCGCGCAGTTCCGCCGCCAGACCGGCGGCGCGCGGGTAGTAATTTCAGACCACGCAGTATTGGATTCCGATGCGCATCGCGCGGCTCCGGAATGGGAATGCCCGAAGTTACGTGCGCCTCCCGCCGACCGCCACGTCGCGCGGCTTGCACATTTCCTTTCAACAGACAACATTCCCGCCGCACGCACGACCGCGAGCTACCGATACCGGATCTTCCTACCAACCGGGCCCGTCGCGCCGGTTTCCTCCGCGCCGCGGTGGTCATCGGCGCCGTCACCGCGGTCGCCACCGCCGTCAGCGTGGTGGCGAGCGGTCCCGCGGGCGGCACCGGCGCGCTGCTCTTGCAGTTCGCCCTGTTCGCGTGCGCAGGCGCGCTGACCCGGCGCTTCGGCATCGCCCTCCCCGGGAAAGGGTTCGCCTCGTTTGTCCTCGGGGTGGTGCTGGCGGCGCAGCTGATCTTCGGCTGGGCCTTCGCCGTCCTCGCCGCCGTCGTCGGCCTCTCGATCGGCGACCTCGCGCTGCGTCGCCTCCGGCCCGCGACGGTGTTCGTGGTCGCCTCGCACCTCGCGTTCGGCACGGCGATCACGGGACTGCTGTACGAAACCATGGGGGGCGGGGTCGGTGCGGCGGTCCTCACCGCCGCGAACCTCGGTCCGCTCGCGATGCTGACGGTCCTGCTCTGGGTGGTGGTCAACGGCACGTTCTACCTTGAGCTCGCCCTGCAGGGCATGTTCGAGTGGCGCGACGCCCGGTTGACGCTCCGCTGGGAGCTGGTCGTCTACGCGGCGTCGGTCGCCTTCGCGCTGGGGTGGAGCGGCATCGATGCCGCCAGCCTGCCGCTGGGCAGCGCCGCCGCCGTCGGTGCCGTCCTGTTTGGTGCTTTCCTGCTCACCTACTGGGTGATCGCGGCCGCCGTGCGCGCCGACGAGCTGCATCAGGTCCATCGCCTCGCGGGCGCCGTCGCCGCCGAGGTGAGCATCGAGCGTAGCTTCGCGCGCGTCCGGCAGCTGACGCACCACCTCGTTCCCTGGACCGACATGGGCTTCGCCCGCTTCGACGGGCCGACGCAGATGGTCGAGCTGCTCGCGGACACGCGGCTGCCGGCCGGGCGGAGCTTCCGCGCCGACCTGGGCGTCACCGCGCGGGCGGTGCGCACCCAGGCCCCCGCCCTGGCGGACGTCTCGGATTCCCGCGCGATGCTCGGCGACGGCGAGCCGGTGGGCTCCGAGATCGTGCTGCCGCTGCTCCATGGCGCCGACCTCGTGGGGGTTTGGAGCGTGCGGCACCGCGATGCCGGCATCTACCGGCCGGCGGACGGGGACCTGCTCAACCTGCTGGCGCCGCAGCTGGCTCTGTCCCTCGCCCTCAGCTCCCTGGTCCGCCCCGTCGCGGACTCGTCCGACCAGACCACTGCCTACACGCAGCGGCTCGCCGCCGCGACCGCGGGCATCCGGACGAACGCCGCCGACGTCGCGCAGCGGGCCGCCGCCGCCGAGGCCGAGGCGCAACTGGCGGCCAAGCGGGTGAGCGAGGCCGCGGCCGAGCTGCAGCGCCTCGTGGACGGAGCGCGCACCATGGTGGCCGCGGCCGACCACACGCGCACGGCGACGCACACGATGGCGGAGCGCGTGATCGAGGTCCGCAACGCGAGCGCCGATGCCGCCGAGCAGCTGACCGAGCTCGGGACGAACATCGGGCAGGGCGCCACCGAGGTGGCGGGGCTGCGGGACGCGTCGCAGGAAGTCGAGCGCTTCGCCGACACGATCGCGACGATCGCCAACCAGACCAACCTGCTGGCGCTCAACGCCACGATCGAGGCCGCCCGCGCCGGCGTCCACGGGCGGGGGTTCGCGGTCGTGGCCGACGAGGTGCGGAAGCTGGCCGAGGAGAGCGCGCAGGCGGCGCACAGCATGAGCCGGGGCGCCCAGGCCACACGCCGGGTGCTCGACCGGGCGGCGCACATCCTCGAGGAGATCAGTCAGCGGCTCGAGCAGCTTGCCGCGATGTCCCAGCGGTGGCGCGATGACCTGTCGGTCATCATGGAGGCCGCCGAGGAGACGCGCCGCGCGGGCGAGCGCATTGCGGCGGCGCCGCGCGCCAGCCTCGAGCTCGCCGATGCCGCCACGACGATGCTTACCCAAGCGCAGGAAGCGGCCGTCCGATCTGCCGGCGAGGCCGCGGAGGTCGCCCGCGAAGCGGCCGAGCAACAGCACGCAGTCGAAGACCTCGAGCATGGCGCGCAGGAGCTGTCGGAGGTCGCCCAGCGCCTCACCGCGAGCGTCCGGTTCATCCGCCGTGACGCCGGGGCCTGACCGCCCGCGTCCGTCGCCGCACGGTCTCTCGATGCGTGAGCACAGCAGAATCGCCCCGCTGTTTGTCGTGAGCGCGCTGGCGGTGGCGTGCGGCGGCACGGCTTCGCCCATCGTCACCGCCCCGACCTTGCTCGCCATCAATGGTGCCACCGCCCCCGCCGTCTATGCTGGAGACACGGCGTTCTGGACCGGCGTCGGGTTCGGTGCCGACGCGGTCGCCGGGACTGTGCTGGTGTCGGGGGGCCCCGGGGCCCTCCAGGCCGAGGTCGTCGAGTGGACCGACGACGCCATCGCGGCGGTGCTCCCCGCGGACGTGCGGTCGGGGCCGTCCTACGTGGTCATCGACCGGGACACGCTCGGCCCGATCGACCTGTTCGTCCGGCCGCGCACGACGTTTCTGCCCGGCGCGCGGTCGTGGGTCGAGGCTGCGGCGCTTCCGGAGGCGCTCGCGGGGGCTGCCGCCGCCGCGCTGCGGTTCCCCACGGGTGACGCGCTCCACGCGCTGGTCGTCGTGGTCGGCGGGCGCCGCGCAGACGGCTCACTCGATGACTCGACGTACCTGGGCTTCGCCAGTCCGGAGGGACTCGTCACGGAGTGGCGCGGCGCTCCGGATTCGATCACGCCGCGCGGCCGCCGCCTGCATGCGCTGCTGGGCGTGCACCGCATGAACTCGCGCTTCTCAGCCTACGACGGCATCGCGTACCAGATCGGCGGCATGGACAGCAGCGGGGCGGTGCTCACCGACGTCCTCGGTATCGGCCTCACGGCGTCGGGCGGGTACACCCTATGGACGCCGCTGACCGTCCTGCCCGTTCCGCGCGCCGGCGTCGCAGCGGTTGCCGCTTTCGGAAACCTCTACGTGATCGGGGGCTTCGGGACGGACTCGCTGGCTGCGCGGTCGGTGCTCACTGCCAGCGTGCAGCCGGCGGGCGGGCTGAGCGGCTGGTTCTCCGGCCCGTCGCTGCCCGACGGGCTGGCGTTCGCGGCCGCGGTTGTGGCGGGCAACACGCTCTACGTGCTGGGCGGCGAGCGCGGGCTCGTGAGGCCGGATACGGTGGCGGATTCGACCGCGCTCTCTTCCACGGTGCTGGCAATCAGGCTGAGCCCCAAGACCGGGGCGTTCCTCGACTCGGCCTGGACGGTGCTGCCGACGGCGCTGGCGCAGCCGCGCTCGCGCCACGCCGCGTTCGTGCTGGATGACGCCATTGTGGTCGTCGGCGGCGTCTACATGGGCATGCCTTCGCCTGTCGAGTCCGAGTACGCCGTCCTGGATTCCAGCGGAGTCCTGGGCCCGTTTCAGCCGCTCCCGCCGCCCAGTGTCGCCGACCTCACGGGGCACCCCGTCTGGCTATCGGCGGGCCCGCCGCTCTGGGACGCTGGCGGCGTCGAGCGCGCTACCCTGGTGGGCGGAGCCGTCCCCGGCGGCGTCACGCCTCGCGTCTGGTCACGCTGAGAGCAGAGCAAGGACCCACTGCCATGACCCCCCGCCGATCCCGGGGCATCCGCCTGGTGCTGCTCGGTGCCGTGCTGTGCCTCCCGGCACCCATGCACGCGCAAGCCGTGCCGACTCCCGCGTCCGTGCTTGGATTCACCCCCGGGACCGATCGGCGGCTCGTCGAGTGGCCCGTGCTCGTGGACTACTACCGCCGGCTCGCCGCAGCCAGCGACCGGGTCGAGCTGCGGGAGCTCGGACGTAGCACGAACGGTGCGCCGTTCCTTGCGCTGATCATCTCGAGCCCCGCCAACCTGGCGCGGCTCGACGACCTGCGGGACATCAACGCCAGGCTCGCCGATCCCCGCCGGATCGGCTCCGACGCGGAGCGCGCTCGCCTGCTCCACGATGCGCGGACGGTGGTACTCATCACTTCGTCCGTGCACTCCACCGAGGTCGGCGGGCATTTCACGCCCGCCGTGCTCGCCTACCGCCTCGCGACGCAGTCGGACCCGGACGTGCTGGCGATCCTCGACCAGACCGTGCTGCTGCTCGTTCCGACGCTCAACCCGGACGGCGTGACCATCGTGAGTCGATGGTACGGTCGCACGCTGGGCACGCCGGCGGAGGGGACCAGCCCACCGGAGCTGTACCATCCCTATGTGGGGCACGACAACAACCGCGACTGGTATGCGTTCACCCAAGTCGAGACGCGGCTCACTGTGGACTCACTCCACAATGTCTGGCACCCGCACATCGTGCACGACATTCACCAGCAGGGCCCCTACGGCAGCCGGTTGTTTCTGCCCCCCTACCTCGACCCCGTCGAGCCCAACGTCGATCCTCTCATCGTCGCCGGGGTCGACGCCCTGGGCACGGCGGTGGCCTGGGAGCTCGCCGGGCAGGGCAAGACGGGCGTCCTCGTGCATTCGATCTACGATGCCTGGACCCCTGCGCGTGCCTACCAGCACTACCATGGTGGCGTGCGGATCCTCTCCGAGGCCGCCAGCGCCCGCCTGGCGACCCCCATCGAGGTGACGCCCGATCAACTGGAAGGCCGGCGCGGCTTCGACGCCCGCACCGCGAGCTGGAACTTCCCCGCCCCGTGGCCGGGCGGGAGGTGGACGCTCGCCGACATCGTGGATTACCAGACCTCCGCAGCGTTTGCCCTGCTACGGCAGGCGGCGCTCTACCGTACCCAATGGCTCACCAACTTCCTCGAGATCGGAGAGCGGGCCGTCAAGGGGTGGCGGGGCTGGCCCTACGCATACCTCATTCCCCCCTCGGGCCAGCCCGAGACCGGCCTGCGCACGATGTTGCGCGTTCTGGAGCGCGGTCAGGTCGAGATCCGCACGGCGACGACCGAGTTCACGGCCGACGGCCACCGCTATCCAGTGGGAACCTATGTGGTCGTGTTGCGCCAGCCGTACGCCGCGTTCGCCAAGGCGCTGCTCGAGCCGCAGCACTATCCCGACCTGCGCGAGTATCCGGGCGGTCCGCCGCAGCCACCCTACGATGTGACGGCGCACACACTCCCGTTGCTCATGGGGGTGCAAGTTACCGGCGTGCGAGACAGCGTCCGCGTGGCACTCAGCGATCCCGTGGAGATTCCGGCGCCGGTGTACGCCTACCCCGGACTGACCGCTCGTCCCCCCATCCGGGGGGCCGACCGCCGGATCGGCGTGTATCGCAGCTACACGGCGTCCATCGATGAGGGCTGGACCCGCTGGGTCTTGGATACCTGGAACGCGCCCTACATCTCGCTGGTGGATTCCGTGATCCGCGCTGGGCGGCTGCGCGACGGGTTCGATGCGATCGTCATCCCAGACATGACTGCGCGTGACATCATCGAAGGCCTGCCGGACTCGTATCCCGCCCCGTACACGGGTGGGCTCGGCACCGGCGGAGTTGCAGCGCTCCGCGCCTTCGTGCGGGACGGGGGCACGTTGGTCACGCTCGACGGGGCGTCGACCTGGGCCATCACGGCCTTGGATCTGCCCATGCGCGACGTCGCCGGGGAGCTCGATCCCCACGCGTTCTTCGCTCCCGGCGCGATCTTCCGAATCGAAGTCGACACGGGGAGCCCCCTCGCGGCCGGGATGCCGGCCTCGTCGATCGCCTGGTTCGAGCGGAGCCCGCTCTTCGAGGTACGCGACACCACCCGCGCCCGGGTCGTCGCGCGGTTCCCGAGCCGTCCGCAGGACGTCCTGCTGTCCGGCTGGGTGCTCGGGCCCGAGCATGCGGCCGGGCGGCCGGCGCTCGTGGTGGTCACCTACGGGCGGGGGCGCGTCGTGCTGTTCGGTTTCCGCCCCCAGTACCGCGGCCAGTCCCTGGCGACGTATCCTTTCCTGTTCAATGCCTTGCGGACGGAGACCCGGTAGCGTGGCCGCCCGGGCGTGGTGGATCGCCTGCCTGCCCTGGTCGGCGGCCGTGACCCCGCTGGCCGCGCAGCAGCCCGACACGCTGCGTGTACCCGCGTACGCGTACCACGCCGCCCAACGGCCGGACTACCTCGCGGAACTGTTGCCGCGCGGTCCGGAGGGAATCGCGCTCCCGCCTCCGCCACCAGGGCAGCCGCCCGCCGTCGTTCGGGGGATCTACCTGAACAGGTGGGTGTTCGGCCGGCAGAAGTTCTTCGATCTCATCAGCCTCGCGGACACGACCGAGATCAACGCGTTCGTGATCGACGTGAAGGACGCCACCGGGGAGATCACCTACCAGTCTGCCGTTCCGACCGCCATCGAGATCGGCGCCAACCGATCACCGAGCGCGCGCGATGTTCGCGAACGGATCGGGCTGCTGCACGACCACGGTATCCACGCGATCGCCCGTATCGTGGTGGCGCGGGACCCGCTTCTCGCACGCGGCAAGCAACAGTGGGCCATCCACGACGCCCGGGGCGGGCTATGGATCGACGGTCTGGGCGAGCCCTGGGTGGATGCCTTTCACGACTCGGTCTGGGTCTATTCCGCGCAGCTCGCTGAGGAGGCCGTGCTGCTGGGGTTCGACGAGGTCCAGTTCGACTATGTGCGGTTTCCCGATGAGCCGCCGGCCCGTCTGAGCCGCACGGTCTACCCCGCGCGACGCGACGGGGAGAGCAAGCGGGCCGCGATTCGACGCCAGGTGGGTTTGCTGCGCGACCGCGTTACGGCGCTGGGTGTGCCGTTCACGCTCGACGTCTTCGGGCTCACGACGAGTGTCGATGGCGACCTCGGGATCGGGCAGGTGTGGGAAGATCTCTCGGGCGCTGCCGATGTGGTGCTGCCGATGGTCTACCCGAGCCACTACCGGAGAGGCTCCTACGGCATCGCGCACCCCAATGCCGAGCCGTATGTCACCGTGCGCCGGGCCCTCCAGGACGCGATCGCACGCTCGCGCGCGATGCCCAACGCCGCGCGAATCCGACCCTACCTTCAGTCGTTCTCGATCTTCCGCGTGCGATACAGCGCCGCCGAGGTCCGCGCCCAGATCGAGGCTTCCGAGCAGCTGGGCCTGAGCGACTGGATCCTGTGGAACTCGAGCGGCAATTACCCGGCCGCCGCGCTGCGCCGGACCGCCTCAGCACCGCCGGTCCCTGCACCCGTCGCGACCCCCGAACCCGTCATCTCACCGGCCGCCCGACCGGGGCGCTAGCGTCCGAAGCCGCTTCTCCTCCAACAAGTCGGGGAAGTCCTGGCCGCACGACGAGCCCGGTGCCTTCGCCCGCGCCTGGCTGCCTCCCGTCACGCGACGTAGTATCACGTCGGGGAGCTTGGGAGGACACGCATGTCGCCCACCGAAGTCCGCCGCCCTGCCGTCGCCGGGTCGTTCTATCCCCGGAGTCCGACGGAGTTGCGCGAACTGGTAACAGGCTTCCTCGCCGCCGTCGAGGCACAGCCCGACGACGCACGAGGAGCGATGGTTCCACACGCCGGCCTGATCTACTCCGGCCAGTGCGCCGCTCACGTCTTCAAGCGTGTCGCGCTCCCACCTGTCATCGTGATCCTCGCGCCGAACCACACCGGCCACCTCGGCGCTCCGGGCGGCGCCAGCGTCTGGCCGCGCGGCGCGTTCGCCACCCCGCTCGGCGAGGTGCCCGTGAACGCCGCGTTCGGCGAGGCGCTGGCGGCACGCTGCCCGCTCGCGACGGCAGACCCGTTTGCCCACATGGGAGAGCACGCGGTCGAGGTTGAGCTCCCCTTCATCCAGCTGTCTGGCACCGCCGCCTCGATCGTCCCGATCGTGCTCGCCTGGGACGATTGGCCCCGCTGCCGTACGCTGGCGGAGGCACTTGCCGAGCTCGTCCGCAGCTGGCCGCAGCGGGTGTTCCTGCTGGCATCGAGCGACATGACCCATTACGAGCACGCCGATCGGGCGGCGACGAAGGACCGGATCGCCTTCGCCGCGATCGAGCAGCTCGATGGCCAGTCGCTGCTCGATGCGTGCCACCGTCACAACATCACGATGTGCGGGCGCGCGCCGGCGGCGGTCATGCTCGAGGCCGCCCGCCTGCTCGGGGCCGCGCGCGCACACCTCGTGGACTATCGGCACTCCGGCCAGGTCACGGGCGACCACTCGAGTGTCGTGGCGTACGCGGGGTTCGTCGCGGCCTGAAGGGCGGCCGACGGCCCCCTCCGAAACTCAGCGCGTCTTCGGGCCCGCCGGGCTCCACGCCGCGATGGATCCCGCGATGGCACTGGCCGCCGTGGTGTACGGGCTCGCGAGATAGAGCTGCCCCGGTCCCGACCGACCCGGGAAGTTGCGGTTGATGGCGCTGATCGTGACGGTTTCCCGATCGTAGGAAACACCGGGCCCGGCGTTGATGCACGCCCCACACGAGGGCTCGACGAACACGGCGCCGACGCTCCGGAACACGTCGAGGTATCCCGACTCTTCGCAGTAGCGTTTCACCTCCTGCGACCCGCACTGCACGAAGCACCGCACGTCGGGGTGGATGCGCAAGCCGCGAGCGAGGGCGTCCCGGAACACCGCCGCGTACATGTCCATGTCGGACTTCTTGCCGGCGGTGCACGATCCGGCGTAGGCAATGTCGACTTTGACGGGTGCCCCGAGCTCCCTGATGAACAGGCCGTTACCGGGGTCCCCGGGCAGCGCCACCATCGGCTCCAGAGCCGCGGCGTCGATCTCGATGACCTTCTCGTATTCCGCGTCCGGATC
This sequence comes from uncultured Gemmatimonadales bacterium, assembly GCA_963771275.1. GTDB lineage: Bacteria > Gemmatimonadota > Gemmatimonadetes > Gemmatimonadales > GWC2-71-9 > JAOTWJ01. The sequence continues at coordinate 1,206,545 of CAVYSW010000003.1, read as the reverse complement.
GGACGCCAGACCATCGAGCATCGCGCGCACCGCACCCGGATCGAGACCGCGCTCTTGCGCCAGGAAGGCGACGGTCTTCTCGTCCGGACGCACGAGCCCCGTGAACGCGCCCACCTCCGCCGCCATGTTCGTCATCGTGGCACGCTCGTCGATCGAGAGCGCCTCGACCGCCGCACCGGCGTACTCGACCATCTTGCCAATGGCCTGCCCGTCCTTGACGTACGGATGCCGCAGGATCTGCAGCATGAAGTCCTTGGCCGTGATTCCCGGGTGTGGTGTGCCGGTGACGCTGATCAGCACCGATGGCGGGACCTTGAGGCGGACGTCCTTGGTGAGCCAGGAGTTGAAGATCGCGGTCGTCCCGACCCCGAAGGCGACCGCGCCGACGGCGCCGGCATGTGGCGTATGCGAGTCGCTGCCAATGATGATCTGTCCCGGCAGCGCATGCGCCTCGAGGATCTTCGAGTGGCAGATCGCCTCGGATCCCGTGGGAATGCCGAGTCGACCCTGCGGGGCCCGAGGGAGCTCCCCGTAGAGCCGTACACCCTGCTGCGCGGCGAACTCCTCCTGTTTCTTCTTGAGCTCCAGCGCAACGTCGAGTAGCCCTTCGGCTTTCCGCTCCTCGGTCATCGCGAGATCAAGAAAGGTGAGGTGGTCGCGGAACAGGAACACGGACGCCGGATCGACGATCTGTTCCGCCGCGCCAACGAAGTCGCGCCAGAAGATCGCAGCCATCGGCGTGACGTACTCGTGGCTGAACCGGATGTCGGTGCGAACGAATCCCTCATCACCGGGTCGGACGAACGGCACACCCACGCGGTCGTTGGCCAGGTCCGTCACCCAGTGCCGCGCCACGATCTTCTCGGCGAGCGTCATCGGGCGGCGCCCGGTGGTGACGCCCGGAACCATGACGCGCCCCTGCAGCCGGGCCACGTTGTACTGGAACAGGCCGCCGTACTCGATGATCCCGCGGGTGATCTCCCCTTCCCCCCGCGTGAACTCACTCAGCGGGATCGCCGCGCCGCGCCGCACCTGCTCGACCAGGCCGACATCCGTGCTGGTGAGCACCCCGAGGTTCTGACAGTTTTCCCGGTAGATGCGCTCGACGCTCTCCGCAATCACGAGCTTGATGCCGGCGCACATCTCCGCATATGGGGACTGCTCCCGCGACGAGCCCTTGCCGCGCCGCTTGCCCGCCACCGAGCAGGCGAACCCACCCTGTCGGACGCTCCCACGCGTGATCGGGAACTCGGTGCCGGCCCGCAGACCCAGATACGGGAAGTCTCCGAGTGTCTCGTCGTAGTAATAGCAGATGTAGGCCGGGGTGATCTCATCCGTCGAGATATTGTCGCGTAGCGGCGCGCCGGGTGGCATCGGGAGGTCTTCCCCCGCCAGCTGGCGGCGGATCAGGTCGGCGTCATCCACCAGAAACAGCACGCGCCCGGCGAGGCGGACGTGATCGGGCAGCCGCGACACAGGACGCTGCTTCAGGCTCTCGTGCATGTCCCCGAAATGTGCGAACGGCCCCGGCGAGCGGCAAGGCGCGCCGACCGCCCTCAGCGCCGGACTCGGCCAGCTCGGCACTGGCTGACCGGCGTCAAACGGACTATGTTCCCCCGTTCGTTTGGCCAGAATCTCCCCCGGAGGGGCCGTCCTGGATCTCCCGACCTCCCACCGCGTCCCGGTCAGCTGGCTGCGCGCGTACGCCTCTCCCGCAGTTAAGTGGCGCACTGTCAATGACATCCTGCCACCGGGAGCGGCCAACCCGACGGACTACGAGCTCCTCCGGGAGGAGTTGCGCCAGTACAAGCTGGTGCTCCAGACCCTCAAGAAGCAGAAGAAGACCGGGCTGTGGGGCGACAACATCCTCGGCCTGGCGCCGAACAAGACCCAGGGTTACAGGGATGTCGGTACCGTAGCCCAGTACCGCCGCCTGCTGGAGCTCGGCGTCCCCCGCGACGAGCGTGCCTACCGCCTCGCCGAACGCCTCTTCTTTCGGCTCCTCTCCCGCGACGAAGCCCCGGAGCTGTTGGTCGAGTACAGGACGGCGGCCAAGGGAAACGCCGAGCTGGCCGTGCGGGGTCGAGACCACTTCCGCGAGGGAGCGACCGCGGCGCTGGCCCACGCGGGACTGGTTGAGGATCCTCGGGTCCGCGGGTCGGCACACCGCATCGTGTCGCTGGTCTCACAGTTCCTGCGCAGCGAGCTCGCCGGCAGGCCCTTGGTGCGCAAGGGCGCCCGGACGATCCTTCACCCCGAGGCGTTCCCCCCCACCACGCTCCTCGTCGCGATCGTGGCCTACATGCCCACGCTGCAACGCGAGCGGGCGGGGTTCGTGGAGCGCCTGTGCGCCTACCTCGCGCAACCGCAGCCGCGCAAGAAGTACGTGATCGCCGTGGGGCGAAAGACGATCCAGCCGACCTACCAGCTGATCGGCAACCCGCTCGAGGCGGATCGGAACGGGACCGCAAGGGACCTGCCCCTCGCCCTCCACTGGATCGAACTGCTCGTGCGCATGGGAATGCTCGGCACAAACGAGGTCGCCGCCCGGGTGCTGCGGCGCTTGCTGGACGACGTGGATGCCAACGGCGTGTGGACCCCTCGGAACCTGCGGTCCCTGCCCAAGTCCCCTTCACGGATCGCCGACTTCGCGTTTCCGCTCGAGGTGGACGCGAAGACGGCGGAGCGACGTCAGGCCGACGTGACCTTCAGACTCGCCCTGATCGCGAAGCTCGCCGGCTGGGCACTCGAATACACTTAGCCACCATCAGTTAGAGACACTCCAGCCACTAGAGACATTCCAGCCACCCCGGCGGGCGATTGGCGCGCGCATATGCGTAGTAGTAATTTATACTACCATGCCGGAACTCGATTTGACGCCATTCGGCTTCACCGCGACCGAGAGCCTTGCCTATGCGGCGTTGCTCACCCTGGGACCGTCGAGTGGGTACGCGGTCGCGAAGCAGCTCACCATCGCCCGCGCCAACGCATACCAGGCCCTCGACGGTCTCGTGGCCAAGCGCGCCGCGGTGCTGACCGGCACCAGTCCGCGGCGCTACCGCGTGGTCCAGCCACAAGCGCTCCTCACCATCATCGGCGAGGCCCAAGCCCGCAAGCTCGATCGCCTGGAGGACCAGGTGCTCGCCCAGCCGGACCTCGGTGTGGCGCCGCTCGTCCGACTCGAGGGGGACCGCGCCATCCGGGAGACGGCGACCCGCGGGATCGTTCGCACTGAGGGAGAGGTTCTTTGCGTCGCGCCGGCCGGCGAGCTCCGCGCCCTTGGCCCCGCGTTTCGTGCGCGGATGGCAGCGGGCCGTCCGACATCAACGTGGAGCCTGGGTCCGGGCTCCGAAACCGGCCTGGTACTCACCGGTGAGATCCCTCGGGAGACTCCTGGGCGCGATTTCCCTGGCCCGGTCATGCTCCTCATCGCAGACGGTGCCTTGGTGAGTTCGGTGGGCGATGGGGCGGCGGGATACTGGTCGCTCGACCCACTGTTCCAGCGTGTCGTCCGGGCTGCGATCTCTGCGATCGTGGGTTGACAGCGGGGGCTGCGCTTCCCAATCTTGGCTCAACCATTCGGTTGAGATGCACATGGCGAACGACGGAGCGTCGCGCACGAGGATCCTCGAGGCGGCAAGGACGGAGTTCGCCGAGTTCGGCTACGCTGGAGCCCGGGTTGCGCGCATTGCGCGCCGGGCACGGGTCAACAAGCAGTTGCTCTACTACTACTTCGGCTCGAAGACCGGGCTGCTCGAGGCCGCGGCGAGTCCGGCGGTGTCCGTGGGAATCGGCGAGTCGCTGGCGACGGGACCGGCGGCCGCCGCGCCGGAGCGCATTCGAGTCGCCGTCGATCGTCTGTATTCCGAGCTGCGCGCCCACCCGGAGGTGGTCGCTCTGCTGGTGGATCGGCAGGCCAGCGGCGGCGCGGAGGTCGCGGGTCGGGCCTACGTGGCGATGGCCTTGCGCGAGCTCACCGGTCTGATCTCCGCAGGGCAGGGATTGGGTTACTTCGGAGACTGGGTGGACCCTGCAGACACCGCCGTTGAGCTTCTGGTGCTTTGTGCCGGATACCTGGCCTTGGAGCCGATTCTCCCCAAAGCCAGCCGTTCTCGCGCCGGCTGGAGCGCCGAGGTGAGTACGACGCTTCTCAAAGCCATCGCCTGGTAGCGCACCCCTCAGGGCGGAGTCAGCGCGAGGGCGGCCCCGTCTGCGGCTTGCACACGTTCTCCGGATCCCTCCTTGGCCTGCTGGAGCGCCACGGCGAGCACTTCGGACAGGTGATCGACCGGGTGCACGTCGAGCTTCGCCCGCTCATCCTCCCTGATGTCGTCGAGGTCGGCCAGGTTCTCCCTGGGCAGGACGATCGTCGTGATCCCGGCCCGAAGCGCGCCGAGCACCTTCTCCTTCACGCCACCGATCGGCAGCACCCGGCCCGACAGGGTGACCTCGCCGGTCATGGCAACATCGTTGCGGGCCGGCACGCCGGACAACGCGCTCACGAGCGCGGTCGCCATCGTGACGCCCGCCGAGGAGCCTTCCTTGGGGATCGCGCCGGCTGGAACGTGGATGTGGACGTCCTTGTCGACGAACCGCTCCACAGGGATGCCGAGCTCATCGGCGTGGGTCTTGGCGTACGTCAGCCCCGCGCGCGCGGACTCCTTCATCACGTCGCCCAGCTGCCCGGTGAGGACCAGCTCCCCCTTTCCCCGCATGATCGAAGCCTCGACGAACATGATGTCCCCGCCCACCGGCGTGTAGTACATCCCCGTCGCGATCCCGACCTCCGGCTGGCGTGCAGCCCGCTCCGGATGGACCCGTGGCCGCCCCAGCAATCGCTCCACGGCCTCGTGGTCGACGTCGAGCCGGGTCGTGTCCCCCGCCGCGATCTCGCGTGCCACCTTGCGCATCACTTTGCCCAATTCGCGCTCGAGTTGGCGCACGCCGGCCTCGCGCGTGTAGCCCGACACGATGGCGCACAGCCCCTCATCCCCGATCGTCAACTGCTCCGGTGACAGGCCGGCCTCGCCCAGCTGGCGCGGGATGAGGTAGCGTCGCGCGATCTCCAGCTTCTCCTGCTCGGTGTACCCGGAGAATTCCACCATCTCCATGCGATCGAGCAGCGGCGCCGGGATGTGCTCCAGGAAGTTGGCCGTTGCAATGAACAGCACTTCCGAGAGGTCGAACGGCACGCTCATGTAATGGTCGGTGAACGAGTCGTTCTGGGCGGGATCGAGCACCTCGAGCAGGGCCGCGGCGGGATCGCCCTGGAACGACACGCCGAGCTTGTCCACCTCATCGAGCAGGAAGACCGGGTTCTTGGTCCCCGCCTTCTTCATCCCCTGGATGATGCGGCCCGGCATTGCGCCGACATAGGTTCGGCGATGGCCGCGAATATCCGCTTCGTCGCGCGCGCCGCCGAGAGAGATTCGCACGTATTCTCTGCCCATCGACCGGGCGATCGACTTCGCGATCGAGGTCTTGCCGACGCCGGGCGGCCCGACGAACAGCAGGATGGACCCCTTCGCCCGGCGATCGTCCTCGTTACCCGGCGGCGGCGCGACCTGTCCGCTCACGCGCGCCGCCTGGTCCTGCCGTTCGCGCAGTTGTCGCACCGCGAGGAACTCGAGCACCCGGTCCTTGACGTCGTTGAGGCCGAAGTGGTCGGCGTCGAGGATCTCCGCCGCACCTTTGAGATCGAGATGCTCCTCGCTGCGCTTCCCCCACGGCAGCTCGGCAACCGTCTCCAGGTACGTCCGAATGACCTGGGCCTCCATGGAGTCCCGCGGCGCGCGGGCAAGTCGGGACAGCTCGCGCTTGACCTCCTTGCGCGCCTCTTCCGACAACTCGAGTCCCTCGAGCAACTGTCGAAGCTCGTCGGTGACCGCCGCCTCCTCCTCCTCACCCAGCTCCTTGCGGATCGCCCGCATCTGCTCGCGCAGGAACATCTCGCGCTGCCGCTCGCCGAGTTCCTCCTGCACCTTCGACTTGATGTCCTGCTGGGCGTCGAGCAGGTCGATTTGCCGTTGCACGTGCAGCAACACCCGCCGCAGCCGCTCCTCAACGCCCAGGGTCTCGAGCAACGCCTGCCGATCCTTGGAGGACACGTCGAGGTAGCCGGCAACGAGGTCCGCGAATCGCCCTGGATCGCTCACGCCTTCAAGCACCTGCTCGACCACGTCCTCGGCGAGACCCGTTTTCTGCCCCAGTTCGGCCGCGCGCTCGCGCACTTCCCGATGCAGCGCGATAAACGCCGCTTCGGAGGGGTCGATCGGCGCGAGGTCCGGGGCGTGGACGACGACGGCCTCGATGTACCCCTCGACCTCGGAGTACTGCAGTACCGTGGCGCGGTACTCTCCGTGGAGCAGGAGCTGGACGCCACCGAGTCCCCGCTGGATCTGCCCGATCTTCGCCACCGTGCCGGTGGTGTACAGGCCCGTGGGGTCGACCTGGTCGGTGTTCTCGCGCTGACAGACCGCGAAGATGCGCCGGTCCTCCCGCTTCAGCGCGGCCTCGATTGCCCGCAGCGTCCCGGGCCGGCCCGCACCGATCGGCGCGGTCACCCCCGGGAACAACACCACCTCCCGTAACGGCAGCACGGGGAGGCGGATGTGTTCGATGGGGGGCGTACCGGTTATCTGTGTCATGACAAAGCCCGTTCAGGTGTCGAGGCCGATGGACTGGGCAGGCTCAACAACGCACTCGACGTGCCAGGGAGCCATGCCTATTGTGCGGTAACCCGTCCACGGTCCTGCCGTTCCAAGGCTTGAATTGGCCGAGCGACGTCCGCTGCCATGTCAGAATGGCAGGGAACGTCGGATCTCAGTTGGTGGCTCGGGGTGCGCTATTGAGCAGGGCTTTGAGCTCGGAGTCCGTGAGCTGCTCCAGCAAACCGGCGCGGGTCGTGATCTCTCGGGCGGGCTCTTTCCGGTCGGACTCGCAGTCGAACCGGACGATGTCGGCTGGTTCGGGGAAACCTGTGGACTTTCGCCTCGTAGATACGAGGCCGGAGGTGCGGCCCACTCGCTCGGCCGACCACCGGCGACCGGCATCATCCGTGATCCAACGCATTTGCAGCCTCGTCGAGGTGTTTTCGCAGGTTGCCAGCGCCCCGGACCCGGACTAATCTACGGCCGAGCCTCGACGGTTGCCAAATGGACGACGGCCAACTGCAAGACAACCCGCTCGCTGAGCGTCTCACGCACGTCCTTGAGGGGGCTTACGACCTCGAGGGCGAAGTCGGACGTGGCGGCATGGGTGTTGTGTTTGCCGCACGCGATCTCGCGCTGAAGCGCCGCGTTGCCATCAAGGTGCTCCCCCCGGAACTGGCGTTCCGTCAGGAGACCAAAACCCGGTTCATGCGGGAAGCGCAGACGGCGGCGCGCCTATCCCACCCCCACATCGTCCCGATTCACGCGGTCGGCGACGAGGGCGGGCTGGTGTATTTCGTGATGGGCTTCGTCGACGGTGAGTCGCTCGCCGCGCGGTTGAAGCGCCGGCACGCACTGCCGGCCGAAGAGGTGCGCCGCATCATGAAGGAGACCGCCGACGCCCTGGGCATGGCGCACTCGATGGGCGTGATCCACCGCGACATCAAGCCGGACAACATCCTGCTCGAGGGGACCCGGCGGCGAGTCATGGTGACGGACTTCGGGATCGCCAAGGCGCTCTCTGAGGCCGGTCCCGGCACGCTTACCGGCACCGGGATCGCCATCGGGACACCGCACTACATGAGCCCGGAGCAGGCGGCGGGTGAGCGGGATATCGACGCCCGCAGCGACCTGTATTCCCTGGGTGTGGTGGCATACGAGATGGCGACCGGTGAGTTGCCGTTCCAGGCGCCCACCGTTCCCGGCATCCTGATGAAGCACATCTCGGAGCCGGCGCCCGACATCAAGCGGCGGCGAGCCGACATTCCCGATGACCTCGCCGCGTCGATCATGCGATGCCTCGAAAAGGACCCGACGGCACGCTGGCCTACGGCGGAATCGCTGCGGCGCGCCCTGGAGAGTCGTTCCGGGGGACCGTACCGCCCACCGTCCCCGGCCCCCCGGTCGCGGCGGGTGGCTGCCTCGACCGACGGCGTCGCCCTGGAGTTGGCATGGGCACGCGGGGAGCGGCATCCGGAGCGGAAGCGCGAGCGGCGGCCCGCCGCGCGGCGTGGCAGCGAGCCCGACGTCCCGAGTCGCGGCAGCCGCGAGCCGGAGATCGTGCGGACGTTCCGGGCCGAGTTCGCGAAGTGGGCCGGCGTATCCGGGGCGCTGATGCTCGTCAACGTGGGCACCGACATCACGCACCCGTGGTTTCTCCTGGTGGCGGGCATTTGGGGGTTCGGCCTCGCGTCACGCTACGGCAAGCTCTGGCAGGCCGGCTACAGCTGGCGCGACGTGATCAATCGCCCGCCCGCGCCCGACGCCGTCGAGGCCCGTTCGCCCCAGGGAGCCAAGGCCCTGCGCGGCAGGTCCGACGTGGGCGCGGACGAGGACTTCGGGACGATGTCGCCGCAGATCGACCAGATGCGGCGCGACCAGGCCGCGGTCCGTCAGATCGTGGAGCGTCTGCCAGCCTCCGAGCGGGCCCTGCTGCCGGACGTGGTGCATACCGTCGAGGGACTCGCCCAACGGGCGCTCGATCTCGGCCGCACGCTGTCCCAGATGGAAGGCGAGGTGGATCCCGACGCCCTGGCCCGGCTCGACGCCCGCATCCAGACGCTGCGGGACGAGGGGGGCGATGACCACCGCGTGGAGCTGCTCGATCGCCAGCGGGGCGCGCTGCAGGAGCTGGTGCAGCGCCGGCAGGCGCTCGAGGTGCAGTTCGAGTCGTGCGTGCTCGCCGTCCAGAATGTCCGGTTCGACCTGCTCCGGCTGCGGTCGGCCGGCGTAAGCGCGGTGCTCGACGACCTCACCAGCGCGACCCAGGCCGCCCGCGTTCTGAGCGACGACGTCGAGGCGGCGATCGGCGCCGCCGGTGAAATCCGCAAAGAGCTGGGGCGCTAGAAGCGGCGCAGCTCCCTGATCGCGGTCGCGATACTCTCCACCTGCGGCAGGATCACATCCTCCAGTTCCGGGGCATAGGCCACGAACGTGTCCGTCGCCGCAGTCCGCATCACGGGCGCGTCGAGCCAGGCGAAGTGCTCCCCGGCGATGCGCGCGGCGATCTCCGCCCCGTACCCCCACGACAGCGAATCCTCGTACGCGATCAGCACCCGGTTGGTCTTGCGCACCGAGTCCCCGATCCGGTCCCAGTCCACCGGATTGAGGGACCGCAGATCGATCACCTCCACGCTGATGCCGTCCCGTTCGGCCACCAGTCGGGCCGCGTTGAGCGTGCGTTGCACCACCGCGCCGTACGTGACCACTGTGAGGTCCGTCCCTGCCCGTACCACCTTCGCCTTGCCGAACGGGATCATGAAGTTCGGGCCGGGATAGGCGGCCTTGTTGTACGTCTGTCGGTAGAGATGCTTGTGCTCGAGAAACACCACGGGATCGTCGCACCGGATCGCCGTGCGCAGTAACCCATTGGCGTCGAGCGCCGTGGCCGGGCATACCACCCGCAACCCCGGGATGTGGGTGAACAGCGCCGCCCCGGTCTGCGAGTGGTAGATCGCCCCACCTCGGAGGTACCCGCCGTAGGTCACCCGCAGCACGACCGGCGCGCTGAACGCGTTGTTGCTGCGCCACCGGAGTAGCGCCAACTCGCTCCGGATTTGGTGGTACGCCGGCCAGATGTAGTCGAAGAACTGGATCTCCACGACCGGCTTGAGCCCGCGTGTCGCGAGCCCGATGGCCCGACCGACGATGTTCGCCTCCGCGAGCGGGGAGTTGTACACCCGCGCGTGTCCGAACTTCTTCTGCAGCAGCCATGTGACCTTGAAGACGCCCCCCTTGCCCTTCACCTGATCGATGTGCTCTTCGCGCGAGGTGTCCGCCACGTCCTCGCCGAAGATGACGATCCGCGGATTGCGCCGCATCTCGTCTTCCATGCACTTGTTGAGCAGGTCCACCATCGTGGTGGGATCCCCTGCAAACTGGGGGTCGTCCTCGGTGTCGAACTGCTCGGCCGTGGGATCCACATCCGGGGAGTGGACGAACTGGTGGATCGTCTCCGGTCGGGGTTGCGGCGACGCGAGGGCTATCTCGGTCGCGACCCCGATATCCTCCTCCACGCGGGACCGGATGTCCTCCAACTCCGGTTCGCTCGCCACGCCCTCGGCGAGCAGCCATGCCGAGAAGGTGCGGAGCGGATCCCGCTGTGCCTCCTCCTCTCGCTCCTCGGGCATCTTGTACATGATCTCGTCGTCCGACAGCGAGTGCGAGTACGGTCGGATCACGTGGGCGTGGACCAGCGCCGGCCCGCGCCGGCTCCGGCAGTACGTCGCCGCGCGGCTCATGACCTCGAACGACGCGAGCGGATCGCAACCGTCCACCTCTTCGACGTAGAGGTCGGGGAAGCCGCACAGCAGGTTCGAGATGGACCCGCCGGCAGTCTGGACCTCCACCGGGACCGAGATCGCGTACTTGTTGTCCTCGATCAGAAAGAGCACCGGAAGCTTCAGATTGCTGGCGGAGTTCAACGCCTCCCAGAACTCGCCCTCGCTCGTGGTGCCGTCTCCCGAGGAACAGAAGACGACCTCGTCGCTCCGCATGCGCTCGAGGCGATCCGGGATGTCCTCGATCTCGTGGTAGCGCAGCCAGGCTTCTGCACACCCGACCGCGTTGAGATACTGCGTGCCGGTCGGGCTCGATGAACTCACGATGTTCAGCGCCTGGTGGCCCCAATGCGACGGCATCTGACGGCCGCCGGAGTTCGGATCGTCCGCGGCCGCCACCGCTTCGAGCAGCATCTCGGTCGGGGTCATGCCGAGCGCGAGGCAGAGGGCGCGATCGCGATAGTACGGATAGAACCAGTCGTACGCGGGCTTGAGCACCTTCCCGGCCGCCACCAGGATCGCCTCGTGACCGGCACCAGAGATCTGGAAGAAGATCTTGTTCTGGCGCTTGAGCTGGATCTCCCGGTCGTCGAGCCGCCGAGATAGCAGCATCAGGCGGTACATGTCCAGGAGCTCCGGCTTCTCGAGCCGGGAGGCGGAACCGCGTCGCGCTGGGGCCTTGTTCTTCTGTGGGGTCCTCTGGGGCATGCGCCCAATAATAGTCGCTACTTGGCCGGAGAGGCCAGCAGGGCCGGCAGCCGCGGGAACAGGGCGCGTGCCGTGGCCAGCACCGGGTCCTCCTGCAGGAGCAGCTCGTCACGCACGTCCGGACCCCATCGCACCTCCGCGACCCGGGCGGCCATCCCCCGGCCAAGCCTCCGCATCACGCCGGTGTCCGGCACCGCCGCAACCCCAAGCCGCGAGCGCACCCGCTCGAGAAACGGATCCACGAGCGCGGACCGCCACCGCTCCCGGGCAGCCAGCCACTCGGCGCGTGCGGCGTCCGTGCGCGGCAGCGTCGCCGCGACGCTGTCCGACACCGCATCGTCGAAGCCGCTGTCCGCGGCCAGGGCATGCCACACCGGCAGGGGGACTGGTGTGGCCACCTCCACGTCCGGGGTGATCCCCCCGCCCCCACGCATTTCCCGGCCGGCATCGGTATGGAAAACCGTCGTTGTGTCAGCTGCCGCCCCCGAGCGCCCGGCGAAGGCGTAGTACTGCTCGGTCCGGAGTCCGCTGTAGCGGCGCTGGATGAACCGCCCGCTGGGGGTCAGCACCCGCCCGATGGTAAGCCACACGACGTCCCCGGCCGGCAGCGCGAACGGGGCCTGGACGAGCGCTTTACCGAAGCTGCGCTGCCCGACCAGGAGCGCGCGATCGTGGTCCTGCAACGAGCCGGCAAGCGCCTCCGACGCGCTGGCGCTGCGACGGTCGATCAGGACAATCAGCGGAACGTCGCGAAACTGCCCGTTGCGCGTGGTCACGAAATCCTCATCCACGTCCTGCTTGCGGCCCCGCGTGCGGAACACCAGCGTGTTCCGCGGCAGGAACATCGACGCGATGTCCACCGAGGCGCTCACCTGGCCGCCAGGGTTACCCCGCAGGTCGAGGATCACCCGCTTCGCGCCCTCCCCGCGCAATCGCCCCAGAGCCTCTCCGAGATCGTCGGGCGCGCGGCCCGTGAACTCTGCAAGCCACACATACCCCGTGGTTGCGTCGAGCATGCGCACGATCGGCACGGCGCGCTCCCCCACCTGGTCTCGCTTCAGCGTGACCCGATACGCCTGCGGCTCGAAGCGGGGGCCGCGCTCGAGCGAAAGCGTGACCTTGCTCCCCTTGCGACCCGCGAGCTTGAGCTCGATCGCCTTCGCCTCGACGCCTGCCATGGTGGTGTCGTCGATCGCGACCAGCCGGTCGCCTGCCATGATCCCTTTCTTGGCCGCGGGACTCGCCGGCGTCACTGTGAGCACCGTGACGACACCGTCCACATCCTCGAGCACCAGCCCGACGGAGCCGAGCTCCCCGCGCGCGAGCGCCGCGAACCGCTCGACATCCTCACGCGGCACGAACCGGCTGTGCGGATCGAGCGAGCGCAACACCCCCTCGATCGCCGCGCGCACCAACTGCGGGTACCGCACCGTGTCCACGTAGTTGATCCGGATGTGGTTCAGCACGGCCGAGAACGTCTGCAACTCTTCGTAGTTGGAGCGGGCCTGGGCGCCGAGCGATCCCGCTCCGAAGAACAGCGCGGCCAAGGTGTATACACTCCGGCGCGCGACGCGGCGAGCATCAGGGCAGGGCATTGCACCTCCGCTGGGAAAGGGCGAGGCCTGTGGGGAGCGGAATCGCTGTGCGGCGGAGGGAAGCGCGTCCACAGCGACCCTACGAGGGAACCCGGACGCTCAGCCCAGGCGGGTCAGTTTTCGCAGGATGTCGAGCTTCTCCAGCGCCGAAGCGGGGGACGGCGCCTCCGCGACGGCGTACAGGCCATCACGCACGTCCAGCAACACCTCGAGCAGCAGCTGCTCCCGCTGGAACGAGGCGTCCAGCTCCGCCATGCGACGGCGGTCGTCCTCCGCCTTCGCACGGTCGTAGGCCTCGCGGTAGATCTTCTCCAGGTTCTCGAGGATGCGCTGACGGGGTCGCGGACTCATGGCGTGTGCTCCGGACCGCCCGGTTTCAGGCGTACCGCATCAGGACGAGACCGCTCGGGACTTTCGGCATGAAATAGGTCGACTTGGGGGGCATCACGCCACGCGCGTCTGCGACCTCCAGGACTCGTTCGACGGGCGTCGGACGCACCAGCACCCCGGCTGCCGCGGTCCCGCGCGCCAGCGCGTCGAACACGGCGCCGGGGTCGGCGGAGTAGCGCAGCACGGCCCCCTGGCCGGCGGCCTGCACCACGGGCTGGACCACGTCGCGCTCGATCACCGCGATCTCGAGGCAGTCGTCGGTCGGCGCGCGCGCCGTCAACGCGTAGACCCGGCCGCTCGGCAGCGCGATCACGGCGGCAGGCTCCCGGCCGGTCAACCCTTCCAACAGCCCCTGCGGATCGAGCTCGGCTTCGCGCTCTTCGACCACGAACCGCTCGCCCAGGCGCGGCAGCAGCAGCCCGGCATCGATGGGTTGCCCGTCCACGATGCGGTGCGTCGGCAGGGCGACGAGTCCCGGATCCGCGGTCGGCACGATGAACGCGGGGATGTGCGTGGCGGCGGCATTCTCCTGACGATAGCTGAGGGCGGTTTCGTACCGGTGATGACCATCGGCGATGTACAGCGGGCCGTGGTCCACGGCGTGCGCGATCTCGCGTCCCTGAACCCCACCCACCCGCCAAAGCCCGATGCCGACCCCATCGAGCTCCGCAACCACCGTCGGCGCGTGACGGGTGACGCCGTCGAGCCGGCGCCGCAGGTGGCCCCGCTCGTCCCGTGCCAGGAGGAAGATCGCCTCCGCCATCGTCGCGGTCGCCCGGGCGAGCGCCAGCCGGTCGGCCTTGGGCTCCGCGTGTGTGCGCTCGTGCGGCCGAACCCTCCCGAGCTCGTAGGACTCCACATGGAGGCCGGCAATCACGCCCGTGCGCAGCCGCGCGCGGCCGTCGGGCAGGAGGAACTCCTGCTGTACGACGTAGACCGATGGTCCCGCATCCCGATGGAGCACCCCTTCTGCCCGCCAGCGCTCGAGCAGCTTTGCGGCGGCCGCGTACCCTTCGGGCAGCGTCAGGTGGATGACGTTGTGCGGCTCCCGGGCCGCGAGCGTCGTTCGCCCACCCGGGTCGACCACGTCGTACGGCGGTGCGATGAGGTCGCTGAGACGGTCGAGCGCCGCATAGCGTTCGCCTGTGAACGGCACGACCAGCGGTGCCACCGAGCCTTGGGCCATACCCGCCTTTCGGAGCGATTCCGGCATTCACCTTCGCACGCTGCCCGCGGTCCCGCCAGCCCCCGGGGTCACGCCCACGGACGAGCGGCCGCCTCAGCCTCCTCCAAGAGCCGGAGGTACGACTCGTACCGCGTGCGGGCTACCAGACCGCGTTCGACCGCCCCCCGAACCGCGCAACCCGGTTCCCCCCGATGGCGGCAGTTGTCGAACCGGCAGTCGGGGCGGTACGGCGCGACTTCCGGAAACGCTTCACCCACTTCCGCCGGGTCGAGTCCCCAGAGTCCGACATCCCGCAGGCCCGGCGTGTCCACCACGAATCCCCCCTGCCCGATGGCGTGCATTTCCACCGAGACGGTCGTGTGGCGGCCCGCGCCCGAGCGGTGGGACACCTCGGCGGTCCGCAGCGTGAGGCCGGGCACCAGCGCATTGAGCAGGCTCGACTTGCCGACACCCGTCGGCCCCGTGAAGAGGGACACATGGCCGGTGAGGAGCTCGCGCAGCTCAGCGATCCCGACACCCGTCCTCGTGCTGGTGGCGAGCACGGCATAGCCCGCTCGGCGGTACGCGTCCCCGTGAGCCTCCGCGGAGTCTTCCAGATCCACCTTGTTCACCAGGACCACGGCCGCCACGTGATTCGCTTCCGCCACCGCGGTGAACCGGTCGATGAGGTAGGGGTTCCAGTCCGGTCTCCGGGTAGATCCAACCACCACCACCTGGTCCACGTTCGCGGCGACCGGCCGCGTGCCACGCGCTCGCCCCGGACTCCGGCGCCGCAGGACGGAGTCACGCTCGTGGACGCGCTCGATCGTCGCCACCAGAGGGCTGTGCATCTCGAGGGCCACGCGATCCCCCACGAGCACCTGCGCCTCGCCGGTCCGCTTCATGCGCCCGCGCAGGGTTGCCTCCACGATCTGCTCACCGGCGAACACCCGGTACCGCCCTCCGACGCACGACAGCACGATGCCCGACGGCTCCACTACCACTCAGCGCTCTCCTTCCGGACCGCGATGGCCCGGTCCAGCTGCGCCTTTACCTCGAGCAGCGACACCGCCCCGAGCTGGCGCTCCGCGTCGTCGCGGGTCCGCCCGAACACGAGATACTCCGTTTCGACATGGCCGGCGGGCAGATCGCCCCCCTCCGCCCAGCGCACGAACAGGAACCCCCCGCCGTACCGCCCGCTCGCGTCGGGCTCGTCGTCCACCAGGGGCGCCACCGAGTACGCCTGCCCATCACTCCCGGCGAACGCGGGCGGCCGCTCGTGGCGCGCCACGTAGCCGCCGTACGTGCTGTCGTCGATCACGACCGCGGCCGGGCGATCTCCCGCGCCACGTTCCCCACAATGAACGCGATATTCGCCGGGCGCTCGGCAAGCCGGCGCATCAGGTAGGGATACCACTCCGTGCCGAACGGCACGTAGACCCGGACATTGTATCCCTCGCGCTGCAGCTGCTCCTGAAGGTCCCGCCGCACGCCGAAGAGCATCTGGAACTCGAACCGCTCGGCGCCCACTCCGTGCGCGCGCGCGTACGTCTTCGCATGCGCGATCAGCCGCTCGTCGTGCGTCGCGAACGCCGGATAGTTGCCGCGCTCGAGCATGCGTTCGATCAGTCTGGCAAAGCACGCATCCACGTCCCGCTTGTCGGGAAACGCGACGGAGGCCGGTTCCTTGTACGCCCCCTTAACGAGCCGGATGCGCGTGCCCGTCTGCAGCAGCCGCTCGACGTCGGTCTCGGAGCGCCGGAGCATGCTCTGGATCACGACGCCAACCACCCCGCCGTACGCGGCCTGCAGGTCCTGGTGGTAGAGATCCAGCGTCCGCTGGACGTACCCGGACGCCTCCATGTCGATGCGCACGAACGTGCCATGCGCGCGCGCCCGGTCGAGAATCGCCTTGATGTTCGCGGCAGCGAGCGCGGCGTCGAGATCCAGGCCCATCTGCGTGAGCTTCACCGACACGTTTCCCCGCACGCCCGCCTCGCGGATGCGATCCAGAATCCCGATCGCCGCGTCCCGAGCGGCTTCCGACTCCGCCCGGCTGGTGACGCTCTCCCCCAGCAGGTCGAGCGTGGTCGTGATGCCTTTGGCATTCAGGTCCCGCGTCGCAGCGATCGCGGTGTCGAGCGTTTCGCCTGCCACAAACCGCGAGGCGAACTGCCGGGCCAGGCCGTTCTTCCGGATGAAGTTGAACAGGCCCCGCCGTTCGCTCAGCCAGAGGAAGGTGCTTCGAAGCATGGTTTCGTCGATTCGTCAGGAGTTGGAGTAGAAAGACCCGCCGGATTGCGCCATCCGCACGAGCGCGGACGCCGGCGCAAACCGCTCGCCGTACGCCCGGGCGAGCGCTTCCAAGATGTCGACGGCACGCCGGGCTCCGGTCTGGTCAAGCGTGCGCAGCGGGCCTCCCCGGAACGGCGGATACCCGATCCCGAAGATCGCCGCGATGTCCCCGTCCCGCGCGGAGCGTACCACGCCCTCATCGAGGGCGTGCGCCGCCTCGTTCAACATGGCGTAGACAAGCCGCTGCTCGGCGTCCTCGTCGGGCGGCGGGGCACCCGCCTTCACGCCCAGCACCGCACCCGCCGAATCGTCCACGCCGCGCCGTTTCCCGCCGTCGTACCGGTAGAACCCGCGCCCGCTCTTCCGCCCGAGACGGCCGTCCGCGACCATGCGCCGCAGGCCTTCCAGCGGCTGCATCCGTTCGCCATACGCTTCGCTCAGCACGTTCGCTGCCTTGAGCGCCACATCGAGACCGACCTCATCGAGCAGCGTGATCGGGCCGACCGGGAACCCGAAGCGCTTCATCAAGAAGTCGAGCCGCTCGAGCGGCATGCCTTCCTGCACCAGGCGGCCGGCCTCACTCATGTAGGGCCCGAGAATGCGGTTCACCCAGAACCCCGGCCGGTCCTGTACGACGACGACGGTCTTGCCCATCCTGCGCCCGAAGTCGACGGCGGTGACGAGCGCCCACGACGCGGTCTGCCGGCCCACGATCACCTCGAGCAGCGGCATTCTCTCGACCGGCGAGAAGAAGTGCATCCCGACCACGCGTTCCGGATGCCGGGCGACCGACGCGATCCGCTCGATCGGGATGGTGCTCGTGTTGGAGGCCAGCACGCATTCGTCGCGCACATGCTGCTCGGCTTCGCGGAACACGGCATGCTTCACCGCCAGGTCCTCGAAGACGGCTTCAATCACCACGTCGGCGCTCGCGAACCCCGCCCAATCCGTCCCCCCCGACAGCAGGGCGACCAGGCGCCGGTGCTCGTAGCGCGTCATGCGGTGGCGCGCCAAGCGGTCATCGACGATGCGCCGCGCCGCCGTGATGCCCCTGGCCACCGGCGGAAGCGCGGTGTCGCGGAACCGGACGTCCACCCCTGCCTGCACGGCCGCCGTGCCGCCGATGCCGCTCCCCATGAACCCAGCGCCCAGGATCCCCAGGCGCTTCACCGGAGGAGCATCCGGCGGCTCGGCCACACCGTAGTCCTTCTTGAGCGCGGTCGTCGCGAAGAAGATGCGGACCAGCTCGCGGCTCACCTCGCCCACGGCGAGGTCCGCGAACAGCTCGGCCTCCATCTCCATCCCCGCCTCACTACCGTAGCGCAAGCCGTGCTCGATCGCACGCAGCGCAGCCAGCGGCGCGGGATAATGCCCACCGCTCTTCGTCAACACCTGCTTCCGTGCCAGCGAGAACAGCAGCTTCAGGCCGAGGGGATTCCGCTCGAGCAGCAGGCGCTTGACGCCCGGTCGACCCCGCACCGGACGCCAGCCGTCCGCCAGCCGCCGGGCGGTGTCCAGCGTCACCCGCTCCAGAATCGCCGGATGAACCAGCTCGTCCACGACGCCGCACCGGTGCGCCGGCTTCGCCGGCAGCGTCTTCCCGGCGAGGATGATGTCCAGCGCCGGCTGCACCCCAATCAGCCGCGGCAGGCGCTGACAGCCTCCCGCCGCCGGAATGATCCCGAGCTGGACCTCGGGAAGACCGATCTTCGTCTTGTCGTGATCCGAGGCGACCCGGTACGTGCACGCGAGCGCGGCTTCGAGCCCCCCGCCGAGGCACGCGCCGTGGATGCCCGCCACCACCGGCTTGCCGAGCTCGGGAATACGGTTGATCAGCGCCTGGCCACCCCGCACCAGCGCGAACGCGTCGTTCCGTGACGCAAGCGCCACGAACTCGTCAATGTCGGCACCCGCGATGAACGTGTCGGGCTTCCCCGACAGCAACGCGACCGCCCGCACCGCCGGATCGCCCCTGAGCTGCGTGAGCAGCAGGTCGAGCTCGTCCCGCACGCCGCGCGTGATCTTGTTGATCGGCTCGCCCGGCAGGTCCAGCACCAGGCGGGCAACCCCGCCCTCGACGGTGCAGGTGAAGGCGCTCATACCTGCTCCAGCACCATCGCGAACCCCATGCCCCCCTGCGCGCACACGGAGATCAGGCCAAACTCGACCCCGCGTCGCCGCATCTCATTGGCGAGCGTGATGGTGAGGCGTCCGCCCGTGGCGCCGAACGGGTGCCCGATGGCGATCGACCCACCCATGACGTTGACGAGGTCCCGGTCGACCTCGCCGATCGGCGCCGACCGCCCAAGCCGCTCGGCCCAGCGCTTTGACTCGAAGGCCTGGATGTTCGACAGCACCTGGGATGCGAACGCCTCGTGCATCTCGATCAGGCCAATGTCCTTGAGCGCGAGCCGGGCCCGATCCAGACATCGCGGCACCGCGATGGCCGGCCCCATGAGGAGCTGCCAGCCGGGATCCACCGCGGCCACGGCATGCGCGCGAATCGCCGCCAGCGGCCGATAGCCGAGCGCGGCGGCGCGCTCCGCGCTCATCAGCAGGACCGCCGAGCCGCCGTCGCTGAGCGGCGAGGAATTCGCGGCCGTCACGGAACCGTACTTCCGGTCGAACACCGGCGGGAGCTTGGCCACCTGTGTCAGAGTCGTGTCCGCGCGGACTCCGTTGTCCCGGTCCACCGGGTCGCCGGCACCGTGCGGCGGGAAGACGGGAGCGATCTCGGCGAGCAGGCGCCCATCGGCGATCCCGGCCTGCGCCAACTGGTGGCTGCGCACGGCCCAGGCGTCCTGCGCTTCCCGTGTGATCCCGTTGACCTTCGCCATCTTCTCCGCCGACTGCCCCATCGACTCCCCCGTGGACGGCTCCGCGATCGTCGGGGTCACCGGCACGAGATCGCGCGGGCGGAACGTCGCCAGGAGGCCGAGCCGCTCGCCGAGACTGCGCGCCCGGCTGAGGCCGATCAACAGGTCGGCGAAGCGACGCGAGTGGAGGATCGGCACGTCGGACAGGCTCTCGCCGCCACCCGCGATCACCACGTCCGCACGAGCGGCGGCGATCTGATCTGCGCCGATCGCGATGGCGGCGTTGGCCGACGCACAGGCGCGGTTGACGGACGCGGCAGGAATGTCCCGGGGGAACTGCGGTAGGAGGCTCACCTCGCGCGCGAGGTTCGGCGCCAGCGGGCTTGCCACCACCTGTCCGAAATACATCTCGTCGACGAGCGTACCCTCGAGCTCGCAGCGATGCACCAGCTCGAGGGTGGCGTGACGGGCCAAGTCCACGCCCGGGAGGTGTCTCAGTGCCGTACCGGCCTTGCAGAACGGCGTCCGGCATCCTCCAACGACCACCACCCGGCGCCCAGACTGACCGGTATGCATGGGCGGAAAACTAGCCGCGGGGTGGGAGGCGTGCTAGCGTGAGAACGGGATGGTCGCGATCATTTCCCGGGGCGGATCGCGAGCACGCTCGCAAGCGCCGCGGGACGTCCATCGATGACTTCGATGACTTCGCGGGAGAGCACGACCTCGAATGGCCTCACGAGGCGCAGCAATTCCCCGGGCTGGAGCAGGTGGTCGTCCGACTGCGGTCCCCACCCCTGATCGCGCTGCGCGACCAGGAAGGTCTCGGCCAGGAGGCGGCCGGCCGGCCGCACGGCAGCCAGGATGTCGGGGAAGCGCTCCCGATCCAGGTAGTTGAACATCATGACGACATCGAACGACGCGGGCGCGATCTGGCTCGTGTGGAGGTCCACGTGCAGGCACTTCACCGCCAGCTGCCGTCGTTGCGCCTCGCGCTCGAGGATCTCAAGCGCCTCGCCGTCGGCGTCCGCGGCCACGACCTCCGCCCCGAGCTCGGCGGCCGCGAGCGCGTGACGGCCGGGCCCGCTGGCGAGGTCCAGCACCCGCACCCCGGGGCGGAAAATCCGCGCATGCCAGGTGAACCAGGCGCTCGGGGGCAGCCCGCGCTCAGGTCGTCGAGAGAATAGGCGCGTGGACGCCTCCATTTCAGCCGCCACTCGTTCCATCGCCCTCACCGACATGGTGGAGCGCCCGCTCGATGTGCTCGTGGTCGGCGGGGGTATCACCGGCGCCGGAGTCGCACGCGATGCCGCCATGCGCGGCTTCCGGACCGCCCTCGTCGAGCGCGCGGACTTTGCGGCGGGGACGAGCGGCCGTTCCTCCCGCCTCATCCACGGCGGGTTGCGCTACCTCGAGCACGGCGCCCTGCGACTCGTCTTCGAGGCATCCCGGGAACGTCGCATCCTGCTGCGGATCGCGCCCCACCTGGTGTGGCCGCAGCCGTTCCTGCTCCCGGTGTTCGCGGGCGGGCGCGTGCCGGCCTGGAAGCTCGCCGCGGGCTTTGCCCTGTATGATGCCCTGGCGCTGCTCAGGAATGTGAAGGCCCATCGGTGGCTCAGCAAGCGGGCCCTGCTCCGGATCGAGCCGGGACTCCGCCCCCGGGGCCTCCAGGGCGGCGTCCGGTACTACGACGCCCAGTGCGACGATGCACGCCTGACGCTCGCCAACGTGCGGGCGGCCCACCAGATGGGTGGGCTGGTGGCCAACTATGTGGCGGTCGAGAGCTTTGAGATCGCCGACGGCCGCGTCCGCGGCGTGCGGGCCCTGGACGTCGCGACGGGCGCGCGCTTTGGCATCCGGGCTCAAGTGGTGATCAACGCCACTGGCCCGTGGTCGGACGGCCTGCGCCGCGACGGGCGCACGCTGCTGCGACCTACCAAGGGGGCGCACGTCGCGGTCCCCCGCTCGCGCGTGGGCAACCACTCGGCCGTGACCTTGCTGTCGCCCGTGGACGGGCGGGTGATGTTCGTGCTGCCATGGGGTGACCTTACCTACATCGGGACGACCGACACCGACTACACCGGGGATCCGGAGGACGCCTGCGTTGAGGCCGCCGACGTGGTCTACCTGCTCCGGTCCGCCAACGCGGTGTTTCCCGACGCGCGCCTGCAGCCCAGCGATGTCGTCTCCGCCTGGGCCGGGGTGCGCCCGCTGCTGCGGCCACCCGACGCGCGCTCCGCGGCAGCGGTCTCCCGGGAGCATCAGATCATCGAGGATCCAGGGTTGCTCTCGGTGGTGGGTGGGAAGCTCACCACCTACCGGGCCATGGCGGCCGATGCGGTGGATCGTGCGGCAGCGCTGCTGCATGCCCTGGACGGCAGACCGGTCCCGCCGCGCGCACCCACCGATCGCGAGCCGCTGCCCGGTGGTGAAACCGGCAACCTCGCGTTGCTCATCGCGGAGATGGAGAACGAGGGGCTGCCGCGCGCAACCGCCGAGTACGTGGTCCGGCTGCACGGCACCGAGGCCCCGGCCGTGGCGCGGCTGGCGCGCGCCGACCCCGGGCTCGCCCAGCCGGTCGTCCCGGGCCATCCGGCCCTGCGGGCCCAGCTGGTGCATGCCACGCGACGGGAGCTGGCCCTCACACTGACCGATCTCCTGATGCGGCGCACGCACATCTTCTTCGAGGTTCCCGGTCACGCGGTATCCGAGGCGCCAGGCCTGGCGGCGCTGATCGGTGCGGAGCTCGGCTGGACCGCCGCGCGCACCGCGAGCGAGCTGGCGGCCTATCTCGCCGAGGTCCATCGGCACAACGCCTTCCGGGCCGACCTCACCGGCGGGGCATGAGCCGGCGCGGCGCTTACAGCGCCTCCTGCGGCACAAAAAACGCACCCGACGCACGGCGCGCGCGATCCCTGTCCGAGGCTATCGTGCGGGTCGCGAGCAGCACGACGCTCCCGCCGAGAAACGCCGCCGCAGGCAGCACCATCATCGCCGCCCGCAGCCCGAACCGGTCCGATAGGAAGCCGATCAGGGGATACGCGATCGCGTCGCCGGCGATATGGGTGAAGAACACGTACGCCCCGATGACTGAGGCCGCGACCTGGGGCGGGACGACGTCGAAGATCGCGGCGCTCATCGGTCCGTGGTACCACGTGAAGAAGAACGTCGTGGCGAAGAACAACGGAATGAAGAGGTCGAGGTCTTCCACCGTGAGCAGCCACAGCGCCAGCGGCGCGCCCACGAGGAATCCAGCCGAGCCGACGACCACCCGGCCGGCGGCGAACCGCTCGGCCAGGTGGTCGCCGAGTCGCCCGCCGAACACGACGCCGAGGACCGCGCCGGAGAGTCCCCACACCCCAATCGTCCGGCCCACGGTCTGCGGGATCAGGCCCAGCTCGCGCTGGAGATAGCTGGGGGACCACGCCACGAGCCCGTTCATGGAAAACGCGATCAACGCGCTTCCCAGGAACAGCCAGATCAGCGTCTTGGTCCGGAGGACGGCACGACCGGCGCGGACGAACTCCTCCACGCGCGGATGGTGGCTGGGGAAATCGTGCCGGTGGACCAGCGCCGCTCGCACGGCAATCACGACCATCACCACCAGGCCGGCACCCGCGAACGCCGTGAGGAGCGCGGCGTCGAGATCGGGATTGCCGAACCGTGCGCGATCAATCACGAGCGCGGCGATGCCCCCCAATGCCGTGAAGACCCACAGGGGCCAGAGCGCCTTCGCGACCCGCCAGATGGTCAGCTCCAGCCGCTTGAGCTGGTCGAGCACCCGGAAATGGGCGCGCGCCCGCGCGGGGTCCTTGAGCTGGGTCGCGAGCATTGCCAGCACGAAGCCCGGGATGCCGACGGCCAGGAACGCCGCTCGCCAGCCGTAGAGCTGCTCGAGCTCCCCCCCACCCAGATACCCGTCACCCCACCCAGCGCCAAGCCGCTCCAGAAGACGCCAAGCGCGAGCGCCCGGCCCCGGCCGGGGAAGTACATCGCGATCAGCGACTGCGCGGCCGGTGTGTACGACGCCTCGCCGACACCGACCATCGACCGGCACACGAACAGCTGGCCGAAGTTCCGCGCCAGCCCGCCGAGCGCCGTGAACGCGCTCCACACGGTCACGCCCACCCCCACCACGGCGCGGCGCGACTTGAGGTCGCTCAGGACACCGAGCGGGATGGCCGACAGCGCGTAGACGATGACATACGCCGATCCGAGCCACCCGAGCTCCGCGTCCGTCAGGTCGAGCTCGTGCTTGATCGCCTCGAACAGCACGAAGATGATGTTACGATCGACGTAGTTGATGATGTTGATCAGCGCGAGCAACGCCACCGCGTACGCGGCGTATCGCCGCGACACCACTGCTCCGGGCCCGGTCACTGCGCCCTCACCCACCGCTGGCACCCGCGGACCCACGGGCGCGGGCGTCCCGGTCGTCCCGCGCCGCGGCGTAGGCGCGCCGGAGATCGTCGAGCAGGGCGCCGCGCCGCTCGTAGAGCCGCTTCGGGGACCGCGGAGGCAGCACGGCCAGGGCGTAGGCCGCCAGCAGCGGGAGCGCCACCGTCGCGTCGAGATAGGCGACCACGGTATCCGGCAGTCGCGCGGGATCGACCTTCCCCCAGCTCACGGCCTCGCCCGGTGTCGCGCCGGAGAGACCGCCAGTATCGACGCGCGCGTCCGTCAATTGCAGGTAGTAATCGTGCCCCTTCTCATCGATGCCGAGCACCTCCTGAATCTGCGGCTCGGTCTGCAGCACGAAATTCTTCGGGCTGCCTCCCCCCACGATCAGGACGCCACTCGTTCCGCCTCCCCGCTTGGCTCCGAGCACGATCGCCGCCGTCTCGTTCACATCCGCCGAGACGTCGAACCGGAGCTGATGCCCGCTGAGCGCCAGCTCGGCGACGTTCATCCCGATCGACGAATCGCCGGGCGACGACGTGTAGATCGGCACGGCCTGCTCGTGGGCGACGCTGAGGAGCGACTTGTGCGTCAGGCCGAGCGCGCGCTCCCGCTCGCGCACGTAGCCGCCGAGCAGGTAGTGATACTCGGCGGAGGCCATCGACCGCTGGAACTCGGGTCGGGCGGACACCTCGCGAATGAAGGCGTCGGTGTGGAGCAGCACCCGATAGTCGAAGAAGATGTCATAGATCCGCACGACCCCCTGTTCGCGCAGCGCCACGTCGTCCACGTCGGGGCGACCCCGGTGCAGCCCGAGACCGAGGGCGAAGTGGGCGTCGTGATACAGGTTCGCGCCGGTGGATACGATCCAGTCCACGAAGCCCGCTTCGAGCAGCGGGATGACCGTGGACATTCCGAGGCCTGCCGGCGTCATCGCGCCCGTGAGGCTCATGCCCACTGTCCCACCGTCGGCCAGCATCTTCTCGGTGTACAGACGGCACGCTTCCCGCAACCGGCCGGCATTGTACGCGAGGAACGCGTTCTCGATCAGCTCGGGAACGCTCTCCCGGCCGGTGATCGGTCGCGGATCGATCCGGGGACCGGTGAGATAGGAGCTCGTCGGCTTGTGCATGAATCTCTGCCCTTTCCGATCGGCTATCGCGCCCGGCGCGGCTGCGGGCGTCGCCCCGCCCGGTGCTCCGCTTCCAGGATGAACCGGACCGCTTCGCGGGGATCATCGGTCACGAGGAACAGATCCAGATCCGTGCGGTCGATCTTCCCCTCCCGGGCCACCCGGTCTCGCAGCCAGGCGATCAGGCCCCCCCAGTACTCCATCCCCATGAGCACGACGGCGAAGTGCTCGATCTTGCCGGTCTGCATCAGCGTCAACGACTCGAACAGCTCGTCCAGCGTGCCGAACCCGCCGGGAAACACCACGAACGCGCTCGAGTATTTCACGAACATGGTCTTGCGCACGAAGAAGTAGCGGAAGTTGATCTGGCGATCCACGTGCGGGTTGAGATGCTGTTCGTGCGGGAGCTCGATGTTGAGCCCAATCGAGAGCGTCCCGGCCTCCTTCGCTCCCCGGTTCGCCGCCTCCATCATGCCCGGGCCACCTCCCGTGATGACCGCGAACTGCTCCTTCCCGAGCAACCGCGCGGTCTCGCGGGCCAGCTGGTACCACGGGTCCGTGTCGGTAACCCGGGCCGAGCCGAAGATCGTCACCGCCGAGCGCAGGTCCGACAGGTCATCAAATCCCTCGACGAACTCCCCCATGATCCGCAGCACCCGCCATGGGTCGGTGTTCGTGAACCCCCGTCGTTCGGTGATCGGCGGAGTGGTGAGCAGCTGGGCGTCGGCCGTCGTGAGACGGTCGGGCCTAGGGACGGAGTGCCGCGAGTGCCGCGCCATGGTCCTCAACCGTGTTGTAGAAAAAGGGGGAGATCCGCACGTGGCCCGGCCGCGCGTCGACGACGATCCGCCGGGCCCCGAGCCGGGCCACGTCCCCATGTGGGTCCTCCGAGGGCAGCATCACGATCGCCGAGCGTTCCGCCGCGGACCGCGCGACCTTCGGCCGCAAGCCGCGCTCGGTCGCCCGGTCGACCAGGTCGGCCGCGAGCAGCGCGGTGGCCGCGTGCACGTGCGGCAGGCCGATTTCCTCCAGCACCTCGAGCCCGCCCAACTGGGCGTGCACTGCCGCCAGGGCCGGGGTCCCCTGCTCCAGCCGCCGAGCGTCATCGTGCCATACGAGCGACCGGGGATCGAAGTCGAATTGGCGTGTGTTGGCAAACCACCCGGTGACCGCCGGCTCGAGCCGCGGCACGACTTCAGCGCGCGCGTAGAGGAACGTGATCCCCGGGCCACCCAGCAGCCATTTCAGCCCCCCCGAGCACAGGAAGTCCACACCACTCGCGTGGACGTCGAGCGGCAGCTGACCGACACTCTGGTAGGCATCGATGAAGCAGTAGGCGCCCTTGGCATGCGCGGCTTCCGCCACGGCATGAAGGTCCTGAATCGCACCGGTCGTGAAGAACACGTGTGACGTGGCGACCAGCGCCGTCCGTTCGTCCACCGCTTGGGCAATGAGATCGGGCGGTACCGTGACGCCATCGGGGCTCCGCACGACCTCGACCTCGACCCCCGCTGGACGCCTCGCCAGCCACTGGTAGGCCACCGTGGGGAAATCCAGCTCCGTGGTGACGACCCGCGGGCGGCGGCGGTAGTCGAGCGCGCTCGCCAGCACCGCCGTCGCGGTCGAGACGGACGCGTGGAGCGCGATTTCGTCGGGCCGGGCCGCGATCATCCGCGCATAGCCGGCACGCAGCTCCCCCAGCCGCTCCCACCAGACGTCGTACCAGGCGGCGGCACCACGCGTATCCCACTCGTCGAGAAACGCGTTCACGCGGGCGCGCGAGCGTCGCGACAGAGCACCCAGCGAGCAGGAGTTCAGATAGATCTGCCGCCTGAAGACCGGGAATTCGTCCCGGTAGTGCGCCAGGTCCGGTCCGGAGGGGGTGCTTGCGGCGGTCATTCGGCCCCAATATACACTGTGGCAGGTGGACGCCCATGGACGCCCCGGACGGGTCGGAAGCGAGACATGTCCCCGAGCGAGACTACCGTGCCGAGGGAGATCACGTGAGCGGAACTACGACGGTGACAGCATCTGCAACGGGGAGGGCCTGGGTGGGACTCGTCGTGCGCCTCGCGGCTCGGGCCGTGCTGCGCCCTCGGCTGGCACTGGCATTGCTTGGCACCGCCTGGGCGTTCCGGCGTCGCGACTGGGCCCGTACGCCGCCCTTTTTGCCCATGCCCTCCCGGGAGTACCTGCGGTGGCGCATGTACACGGCATACGGCGACGAGGATGCCGTGCCGCCCGCGGAGGACGTCATCCGGTTCGCCGAGTGGCGGCGGAAGCTGCTCCGGCTCTGAACGCCGCCCAGCGGAGCGCCCGCATCAAGCGACGCGCTGTCGAACTGGGATTCGACAGCGCCGGGGTGACGGATCTCACCCCCGTGCCGCATGCCGACGCGCTGGATCACTGGCTCGCGGAGGGCCTGGCGGGCACGATGCGGTACATGCACCGTCAGGCCGCGCGGCGCCGGGAGCCCGCCCGGATCGCCCCGGGCACAACCCGGGCCATCGTCGTCACGCGCAACTACTACCGCCCGGATCCCGCACCCGAGGCCGCGGCGGGCCGAGTCGCGAAGTATGCTCGCGGGCCCGATTATCACGTCGCGCTCGACGGACCCCTGCGCTTGCTTGCGGCGTTCATCGCGTCACTGGGGCCGGAGGGAACCGTCGCCCGAACGTTCATGGACGCCGGCCCTGTTCCTGAGCGGGAATTGGCGCAGCGCGCCGGGCTTGGCTGGATCGGGAAGAACACGATGCTCATTGACCCCGCACGCGGCTCGTTCGTGTTCCTCGCAGGGGTGCTCACGGACCTGGACGTACAAGTCGACCAGCCGTTCGGGGCGGATCGGTGCGGTACGTGCACCCGGTGCCTGGAGGCATGCCCGACCGGCGCCTTCCGCGAGGCGCGGCTGCTCGACGCCACTCGCTGCATCGCATACCTCACGATCGAGCACCGCGGAGCCACGCCGCCCCACTTGGCCACAGCCACCGGCGACTGGATCTTTGGCTGCGACGTGTGCCAGAGCGTGTGCCCGTGGAACGCGAAGTTCGCGCACCCGACACCAGGCGCCGAGCTCGCGACGGACCCGGGACGGGCGTGGGTGCCGCTCGACCGGTTCGACACCCTGAGTGAGACCGCGTTTCACGCGTCGTTCGGCTGGACGCCGCTGGCGCGGCCAGGCCTCGCAGGAATGCGGCGCAACGCGCGCGTCGCCGCGGCCAACATCATCCGGGAGGCCACATGCCCGACTCCGTGACCGACCCCGTCCTGCGTCAGCGGCTCACCGCCATGCAGCAGCACCTGACGCGTGGCCTCGAGCAGGTCGACCCCCATCACCGCCTCCGGGGCCGCCCGATCCAGTACAACGTGATCGCGGGCCAGACGTTCGAGATCGTGTTCCGCGACGTGCCGAGTATCGACGAAGCGGATGTGGCGGGGGTGAAGCGGGTGATCGGCGAGCCGTGCTACTGTGCGGTGATGCCCCAGACGGCGGAGACGCTCACGGTGCGCTTCGTCGTGCCGCTTGCCGACAAGCCCGGAGTCTAGCCACGCGCGTCCGGCGGCCGTCAGCGCCGCCACAACTGCCCGTCCACCACACGGACCCCTGTGGCCGGGAAGTCCAGAGCGCTCAACGAGTCCACCACCACCCAGGCGCGGCTCGTGGAATCCGGCATCGCGCGGCCCGGCGGCAGTTGTCGCGTCGCGCGGAGCTCGGCTGAGAGCACCCGGCCCCGGCTGTCGAGCAGCGCACAGACGAACCCACCCCGGTTGAGCGGCTCCGCCAGGTTGAACGGGCCGAAGGTCAGGAGGTTGCCAAGCGAATAGACCACGAGGGCGTCTCCCTGCCATTCCATCGCGCGGAGCACGTGTGGCCCATGTCCGAACACGACGGCGGCCCCGCTTTCAACGGCCGCGTGCGCAAACGCCACCGGGTTGCCGCGATTCTCGCCGGCGAACCGCTCAGCCACGTCACTCGTGCGTTGCGCATCGACTCCCTCCGCGCCCATGTGCACCGAAACGACCACGGGCCGGTGACGGGCGGCGGCTTGGGAGACCCGCCGGCGGACGGTCGCCAGATCCCGGGCGTCCGGACCAGCCCCGAAAGTGCTGAATCCCAGCACCGCCAGCGTGTCGCCGTCGGCCAGCGGCACCAGGGCGGGAAGCGTGTCTGCGCCCGTGACCGCGAGCCCCGCAGACACGAGCGCCGTCAGCGTCTGCGCGAAGCCACGAGGGCCGGCATCGCCGGCATGGTTGTTGGCCACGTTCCCGACGACCCGGGCCTCAGGCGCCAGCCGCCGCAACGCCCCCGCTGCGGAGACTTCCTGGCGGAACTGGTAGCAGTGTGTCGATCCGCGCCGGCACTTGCTGGCGGCGGGCCCCGCGCCGATCGCCCCCTCGACGTTGAGGAGCACGACGTCCGCGTCCGCCACCAGCGAGCGGAGCGGGGCAAGCAGGGAGTCGGGATCGGGAAGGAGGCCATCAAACGGTGCCACACGCTTCGCCCGATGCGCCCACGCCGTGTCGAGATTGCTCCCCAGCATGACATCGCCCCCAGCACAGACCAGGGCGCTACCCGAGACTGGGATCTGCGCAATGTCGAGGTACGGCACCGACCGTAGCGCGGGCGGCTGCCCGCGGATCGCCAGCACGGTCGGGATCGGAAGGGGCACCGGAGCGCCGCCGGCTCCCGCCTGCGCGCAGCCCGCGGCGGCCACCACGAGACCCAGTGGCAGCGTGCGTGCCCAGCGAACCAGAGTCGGCGTCACAGACCCGTGGGGTGATCGAAGAACTCGAACGGAAGGCTGAAGCGGTCGTGCAGATGAGCGCCGAGCGCTCGTACCCCCACGGTCTCCGTGGCGTAGTGTCCCGCGTAGATGAGGTTGATCCCCCATTCTTCGGCGTCGAAGAAGCTGTGATGCGGTCCCTCGCCGGTCACGAAGGTGTCGATGCCCCGTTCGTGCGCCTCGCGCACCAGAGCGGCGCCGGCTCCTGTCACCACCGCGACGCGCCGGGTCACGTCCGGGCCCTTGGCGATGACGCGCGGTGCATGACCGAGCTGCACCCGGAGTCGGTCGGCGAGATCGCTCACCGGGGTCTCCAGCATGCCGACAACGCCGATCTCAAGTCCCTCATGGCGACCAAATGGCTCCGTCCCGGTGATCCCCAGTTGGCGGGCCAGTACGGCGTTGTTACCCACCTCCGGATGGCAATCGAGCGGCAGATGAGCGGCATACAGACTGATGCCGCTCAGAACCAGCCCGCGGACCTTCCGCCCCGCGCGGCCCACTAGTCGTTCCGGCCCACCCCAGAACAGGCCGTGGTGCACGATCACGAGGTTGGCCTGGCGCTCGACCGCAGCCTCGATGGTGGCAAGCGAGGCGTCAACCGCGCCGAGCATGCGCGTGATGCGACCGGTGCCTTCGACCTGCAGGCCGTTTAGCGTCCGGGGGTCGTCGGCAATCGCCTGCACACGGAGGTACGCGTCGAGGTAGCGGACCACCTCGTCGAGCCGGGCGGTCGGAAAAGAGGATTCTCGTGGCGACATCTTAGTAACACTATTCAAACATCAACGACGCAGTATCGCGACGGCTGAGGCACGACGTGATCGTCTAACATGTTGTCAACAGAACGGATAGGAGATGGCAGCTCACACTAAGCTCGGGACAGAACCCCATCGAGCAGTCATGTGGAATCCTGATCGCCTGGGGGTGCGTTCGGCTGATCTGCACCCATCTTCACGATGCCGTTGACCTCCCCCCCCTCCTGCACGATGAGGCGCGGGGCCGTGATGTCCCCATGGACGACCGCGCCCGTCTGCACTTCCACCCGCTCCGAGGCGGTGACGCCACCCTGCACCTCGCCTCCCAGGACGGCTTCAGCGGTAACGATGTCCCCCCGGATGACGCCGCCCCGCGCCACCAGGACCTGCCGCTCGGCGCGGATCGTGCCAGCGACCTCGCCCTCTACCTTGACGACCCCGTCCGACTCGACGTCGCCGACCAGCCGGGTGCCGGTCGCCACGATTGTCAGGGCTGCCTCACCACGGGCACCAGCTCTGCCGGGGGCGTCCCGCGAATCCGTACGGTCGGAACCGAACGCCATGTTCACTCCTCCTTGACGACGGTGCGGGGATCGACCGCGCGACCGCCGACGCGAATCTCGAAATGGAGGTGCGGCCCGGTGGACCGCCCGGTGGACCCCGAGAGCGCAATGACCTCACCGGCACTCACGTTGGCTCCCACCGCCACCAACAACCGTGACGCATGACCATACAGGGACTGATAGCCGTCCGGGTGGTCCAACACCACGAACCGGCCATACTCGGGGTCGTCCCCCGTTTCCGAAATCACCCCGCCTCCGGCGGCACGTATCGGCGTGCCCGTGGGGACTGCGATGTCGATCCCCGGGTGAGTCTCGTCCTGCACGCCGGGACTCACCTGCCCGCGCGTCACAACGCCCCGAACATCCAGCGGCCAGTGCGAGGGAATCGATGGCCCCGACTCGTAGCGCGCCGCGGCCATGGGAGGCTGTGCCTGGATCGGCAGCGCAGCGGGCAGTCGATCGGCCTGCTCATCCGGCACGGCGGGCACGATGTCCCCGCCGAGCATTCCTCGAATCTGGTCGTAGCGCTGTTCCGCCGCCGCCAGGGAGCGTGCCAGCTCCTGCACCTGCGCGTTCTCCGCCTCGAGGTGCGTGATCCGACGCTTGAGCCCCGGTACCGTCGCGGCGGTCCGCACGATGGGCGCGTAGAGGACGCCCACGACGATCGCGATCACGCACGCCGCCGCCAGCGTGAGCAGAACCGTGCGCGCGACCCACAGCGGAACGCGGAACGACCGGGACCCCAGATCCCCGTCCCGGTGAATCAGCACGGTGACGCCGCGCTGTGTACTCATCCGTCGTAGGGCCGACCCAAGATCAGCTCGAGGAGCCGAGCGAGATCGTCATTGGAGTAGAAGTTGACCGTGATACGCCCGCCCTTGCCCCGCCGAACCACGAAGACGTCCGTTTTGAGGTGGCGGCGCAGCACGTCCTCCAGCCGCCGGACATCGGGATCCAGCTTCCGCACCCGCCCTTTGCCTGCCCGGGGCCGACGGGCCGGTGGCCGCTCACCGCGGCCGAGTGCCTCGAGCTCCCGCACCGACAAGCCGTCCGCCACCGCGCTGCGCGCGAAAGTCACGATTTTCGACGGTTCGGCAAACTGGAGCAGCGCCCGGGCATGGCCTGTGCTCAACTCTCCACGGTGCAACAGGTCCTGAACTTCGTCGGGCAGCTTGAGCAGACGCAGCGCGTTGGCGACGACGGGTCGACTCCGCCCCACGAGGTCGGCCACCTCGGCGTGCGACGCGCCAAACTCGTTCACCAGTCGCTGGTAACCCAACGCCTCATCGACCGGCGAAAGGGCGTCGCGCTGCAGATTCTCGACGAGCGCCAGCGTCAACAGCGTGCGGTCGTCGACGTCGTGCACAACCGCGGGGATCTCGGTCCATCCGAGTCGCTCGGCCGCACGCAGTCGTCGTTCGCCGGCGATCAGTTCATAGCCATCGCCTTCCGCCTTCCGCACGACGATGGGCTGGAGCAGACCGGCGCGCTCCATGGACGACGCGAGCTCGGAGAGCGCGTCCTGATCGATCGCCCGCCGAGGCTGGTACGGGTTGGGACGGACCCGGTCGACCGGAAGCTGGACGAGCGCGCCCTGCGCCTGTGCCTCGGCGAGCGAAGCCGGCCCGAGCAGGGCTTCGAGACCACGCCCCAACCGCCGTCGCGTCGTGACCCGCTCGGTCATGCGCCGAGCGCTCCCCGCGCCGAGCCCGACGGCACCGCGGCGGTCTCGAGCCGGCGAATCAGCTCCTGGGCGAGGGCGAGATAGCACTTGGCTCCGACCGACTGCACGTCGTACATCAGAATCGGCTTGCCAAAACTGGGAGCCTCCGCCAAGCGCACGTTCCGTGGAATCACGGTCCGGAAGACCTTGTTGCCGAAATACTCCTGTGCTTCGGATGCCACCTGGCGCGAGAGATTGAGGCGGCTGTCGAACATGGTCAGGAGCACGCCGTCTATCGCGAGCCCCGGATTGAAGTTCTGCTGGACCAGCTTGATGGTATTGAGCAGCTGCGAGAGGCCCTCGAGCGCGTAGTACTCGCACTGAATCGGAATGAGCACCGCGTCGGCGGCCGCCAACATGTTCAGCGTGATCAGCCCCAGCGAAGGCGGGCAATCGATCAGGACGAAGTGGTAGTCGTCGCGAACGGGCTGCAGGGCCCGTCGCATGACGGACTCGCGTCCGCGACGCGAGACGAGCTCGATTTCCGCCCCCACGAGGTCCGGCGTCGCCGGCACGACGTCGAGCAGCGGGAAGTTCACCTCGCGCCGCACGACTTGACTGATCGCGGCATCGCCAATCAGCGCCTCGTACAGGGAGGCGCGCAACATGAGCCGGTCGATGCCGATCCCACTGGTTGCGTTAGCCTGGGGATCGCCGTCAACCAACAGCGTCCGCCGCTCTGCCGCCGCCAGCGATGCGGCCAGGTTCACGGCGGTCGTGGTTTTCCCGACGCCGCCCTTCTGGTTCGCAATCGCAATGACTCGACCCATGATTTAAGTCGCTATGTGATAATATTTTATGCAATGCAGCCGCCGACAGGTCCGCAGCGCGGCAGGCCCCCAATATACAGACGCCGGCGGATCGCGTAAAGCGAGCACCGACGATTGTTTCACGTGAAACGATCCCGACGCGGCCGGCGAGTGGACTGGCTCCCCACCTCGATCGAGCCGACGGACCGGGGCGCTACCAGTATCGGGCGCCAACCTCGGTGCACCGCTACCGGGATCCTGATCGCGAGCCAGTCAGTCAGTTTTCCGAGCCGCCGGTTCGAAGGAGCGCACTCGGAGTGGTGGACGATCAGGCGGACAACCTGAAGTTCCCACGGGGGCCAAGCCGAGAACGGAGGAGCTGTCAGTTCGCCATCCGGCAGCAGCTCCAACCCGCCGGACAACGGACTCCACTGAGCGGCGCCGAGCCGTGGACGCCAGGCGCTGTCGGTCGATCACTGGCGTCGGGTGAAGCTCCTCGGCAACGAACGGTCGATGCTACTCCGCGGAGATCCTTCCCGGGGCGGGAGGAGCCACGTCCGCGATTGGCCTCACGGACGTGTGGTGGCTTGGCCGACTGGCACACCTGAGGCGGTTGGGGGGGTGGGTGGGGCAGCACCTGTCTGTGTTTCACGTGAAACAGCCGGTACATGAATCAAGCATAAACAATTGCCGCAAAACATCTTATGCAATCACGCTACAACAGAACGCCGCTTGATGACTTCAAAGACGAGGTTCTGCAGGTCGCTCGGGCTCACGCCAGGGATGCGCGCTGCCTGTGCCAGCGACTCGGGGCGTACTCGGTCGAGCTTTTGTCGCGCTTCAGTGCTCAGGCTACGGAGGTCGTGGTACGGCGTGTCATGCGGCAGTCGGAACCCGGTCAGTTCAGCGAGGCGGCCTGCTGCCTCGCGCTCCCGTTCGAGGTACCCCGCGTACTTGATCTCCATCTCGGCAGACAACCAGCTCTCGTTCGAGACATCCGGGAGATTCGCGTCGGATTCCCTCAGCAACTCACGCAGCGACGTGCGCGGCCGCCGCGCCAGGTCTGCCACGCGCTGGCTCACCGCGATCGGCGTTTCTCCGACTGCCGCGAGGAGCGCGTTCGCGCGCACCGGCTTGAGCACCGTCGTATGCGCGAGGTCCACCAGCAGAGTCTCCTGCTCGACGCGACGATCCAGCTCAGCCCGCTCCCGCTCGCTCAGCAGCCCGATCTCGACGGCTAGCGGCCCCAACCGCTTCAGCGCGTTGTCCTGCCGCAGCATGAGCCGAAACTCCGCCCGTGACGTGAACAGTCGGTAGGGCTCGTCGACGCCCCGGGTTACCAGATCGTCGATCAACACGCCGACGTAGGCGGCCTCGCGCCCCAGGGTAACCGGCTCGTCGCCGCGGGCCCGCCGCACCGCGTTGATCCCGGCCATCACTCCCTGGCCCGCGGCTTCCTCGTAACCGGTCGTGCCGTTGATCTGTCCGGCGAAGAACAGGTACTCGATGGCCTTGGTCTCGAGCCACGGTGTGAGCTGCTGCGGCGGGTAGTAGTCGTACTCGATCGCATAGCCCGCGCGCGTCATGCGCGCGCGCTCCAGCCCCGGGACGGCGTGGAGGAACTGCTGCTGGACCTCCGCCGGCAGGGAGGTGGACAGCCCATTCACGTACAGCTCGGTCGTGTAGAGTCCCTCGGGCTCAAGGAAGATCTGATGGCGCTCCGCGTCGGGGAATTTGACGATCTTGTCCTCGACAGAAGGGCAGTAGCGCGGGCCACGACCCGCGATTGCGCCGCCGTAGAGCGCCGACTCGTGAAGGTGCTGTCGGATGATCTCCTTCACCTCAGCGCCCGCCCACGTGATCCAGCATGGCCGGCGCTCTGGTCTCGGATGGGACACGAAGTGGGAGAACCGGAACCCGTCGGGCTCCCCATCCTGACGCTCGAGCCGATCGAGCTCCACCGATCGCCCATCCACGCGCGGCGGCGTACCGGTCTTGAAGCGCTCGACGGTGAGGCCCAGTGCTTCGAGCTGCTCGGCCAAATCGAGCGCCGCCGGGTCTCCCGCCCGGCCGGCCGAGACCCGCGTTGCGATGCCGACGTGGATGCGACCCCGGAGGAACGTCCCGGCCGTCAGCACGACGGCCCGGGTTCGGATTTCCGCCCCCATCGTCGTCCGCACGCCGACGACGCGTTCGCCGTCGAGCAGCAGCGCCGCAGCCGTCGCCTGGTACAACTCCAGCGTGGGATGGCGTTCCAGCTCACGGCGCACCGCGGCGCGGTACAGGGCGCGGTCGCACTGAGCGCGCGGCGCCCATACCGCCGGGCCCTTCGATCGGTTGAGCATCCGGAACTGGATCGCGGCCTGATCCGCCGCCCGGCCCATGACGCCCCCCAGCGCATCCACCTCGCGCGCCACGGTCCCCTTGGCGATTCCGCCAATCGCCGGGTTACACGACATCTGGCCGATCGTCTCGAGGTTGGACGTGAGCAGCAGCACGTGGGCCCCGAGACGCGCCGCCGCCGTGGCGGCTTCACACCCCGCGTGGCCGCCGCCGATCACGATCAGGTCGTACGAGGACATGGAGGCTGGAATGTAGCAGAACGCGTGCGGGCTGGGCCGCGCGCAACCCCAGGCACCCACGGCGAACCTCCGGGTGGGCGGCGGGTCGCCACCTGAACCGGGCGGCTACCCGCGGACCCACCTCACGAGCTCACGGATCCCCGGCTTCTTGCCATACATCAGGATGCCCACCCGGTAGACCCGGGCCGCGACCCACGTGATCGCGAGAACCGTCGCCGCCAGAATGGCGACGGATCCGAGCACCTGCACCCCGGGAACGCCCGCCGCCGCCCAACGCACGGGCATCGCGATGGGGGATGTGAACGGGATCATCGAGAGCGCCAGGGCCATTGAGCCGTCCGGGTTGTTCAGAATCCCGATCATCATGACGGTGGGAATCACGAGCAGCATGACGACGGGCGTCTGGGCCTGCCGCGCCTCGGACTCGCTGTTGACCATGGCGGCCACGGCGGCGAACATCGCCGCATAGAGGAAGAAGCCAAGCAGGAAGTACGACAGGAAGATCACGACCGTCGCGAGGGGGACCTCCGGGAACGGCATACCGGACAGCGCGGCCGTAGCCTCACTCCCCTGTCCCAAGAGCCCCGCCAGCTCGGCGCGTCGGTCCAGCGCCAGCTTTCCGAACCCCACCCAGATCCCCATCTGTAGCAGGCCGACGGCCCCCACCCCAATCACCTTGCCGGCGAGCAGGTGGAACGGCTTGAGGCTCGAGACCAGCACCTCCACCACCCGCGACGTCTTCTCCTCGACCACCGAGCCCATTACCTGAACGCCGTACAGCAGGATCGCCATGTACAGCAGGAACCACATCACGTACGCCAGGAAGAAGGACGCCTGCCCGGATTCCCCCGTCACCTTGCCGTGCCGGATATTCACCGTCGCGAGGTCGACCGGGATCTGGGCCCGGGAGACGACGCCGGGCTCCACGCCTTCGCGGCGCAGCCGCTCACTGAACACCGCCCCACGCAGGGTGACCTGCAGGATGCGCATGTCGGCCGGCGACGTGACGTTCGACCCACGGTACTCCGCCCGCCCATCGTCCACGACCGCGTCCGACACGAGCAGGATGCCGTCCAGCCCCTGTCCCACCTGCCCGGCCAGCGAATCCGCGGCGCGCTCGAGATCGGCAGCGTCGACCAGCAGTCGCGTGGCCTCGACGGAGCCACTCTGGCCCAGCATCCCGCTCAGCCGATCACCGAAGCCGGTGGTCGTGGCGTCCACCACGACGACCTTGCGGACCCGCGCACCCTTCTCCGCCATCAGGATCGGCAGGGCGATGACGCCGAACATGAGCACCGGGCCCAGCACTGTCCCGATGATGAACCACTTGGTGCGAACCCGCTCGATGAACTCCCGCCGGATGACCACCCAGATCTTACGCATGGACCTTCTCCTCGACCGCGTGCGGCG
Organism: uncultured Gemmatimonadales bacterium; assembly: GCA_963771275.1. Taxonomy (GTDB): domain Bacteria; phylum Gemmatimonadota; class Gemmatimonadetes; order Gemmatimonadales; family GWC2-71-9; genus JAOTWJ01. The sequence goes on along the minus strand of CAVYSW010000003.1, from coordinate 1,169,054 downwards.
CCGCCGCCTCGGGACCCACCAAATCGATGAAGATCTTGTGGAGCGTGGGCTCCGCGATCTCGAAGCGCGTCACGGAGGCCTCAACACGGACCAGCTCCCGCAACAGTCGCTGGGGGTCGGCGCCCGATGCCAACTCGAGCTCCGCATAGTTCCCGTAGTCGTCCGCCTTGGCAACCAGCGAGCGGTCCTCGAACACCCGTTGCACCGCGGGGCCGCCGCGCTCGACCGCGACAATGAGGTGGGACCCTCCGTGCCGACGCTTCACCTCAGCCAGCGGACCGTCCACGACCTTCTCGCCGCGCGCGATGATGCAGACCGCGTCACAGAGCTTTTCAGCCTGCTCCATGATGTGCGTCGAGAACAGCACCGTGCTTCCGGCACGCGCCAGATCCACCACGGTGTCTTTCATGACCTGCGCGTTCACCGGATCGAGCCCGGCGAACGGCTCATCGAGAATCAGCAGGGTCGGCTTGTGCAGGACGGTGCCGATGAACTGGACCTTCTGCTGCATGCCCTTGGAGAGATCATCGGCCTTCTTGGCTGCCCAATCGGCCAGGCCCATCCGGCCCAGCCAGTCCACCGCATTCGCCCGCGCCTGGGACCGGGGCACCCCCTTGATCTCGGCCAGGAAGACCAGCAGGTCGAGCACCCGCATCTTCTTGTAGAGCCCACGCTCTTCGGGCAGGTAACCGATCCGGTGGCTCAGGTCCTTCCCGCTGCCGCGGCCTCCGAACAACGCGATCCGTCCCTCGTCCGGGAGGATGATGCTCATGATCATCCGGATCGTCGTGGTCTTTCCCGCCCCGTTCGGGCCGAGCAGGCCGTAGATGGCCCCCCGCGGGATGGTGAGCGACAAGCCGCGCACCGCGGTGTGACCGGCAAACCGCTTGGTCACTGCCTGTACTTCAACGATCGCCTCGTTCAACATGGATCACCCTCGGCATGCGGATGCGTGGCTGACGACGCCAGCCGGCGGCAGGGAACGCTGGGTCCTGGAACCGGTCTCGAAGTCTATCGTGATCGCGCGCGATTACCACTCCCGCCGGTCGGGTCGTGCGGCGGGGGTTCCTGCCAGGCGGGGATGGCCAGCCCGCCGGCGTCGCGATAGAAGCCGAGGTCCTGGCCGCTCCGCTGCTTCGTGAGATACGTGATCTGGCCCGTGTGCATCGCGAAGTGCTCGACCACGTGGAACACCGCCAGGAGCACCGTCGTGTCCCGCCCCTGGATGCGCCGCGGGGCGGCCAGATCGGCGGCTCCGAGCGAGGTCAGCACGCGGGCCGCGTCGGCGATCGTCGCATCGAACCGCGCCAGCAGCTCGGCCCGGGCAACGGGTCCGCGCTCGTCGAATTCCTCCTGGCGCTGCCGCGCGTCCGGCACGCCACCTACGCCGCTCACGATCCACTGCCGGATGTTGCCGCACAGGTGTAGCAGCAGGTTCCCGACGCTGTTGGATGCCTCGTTCGGGCGCCACCAGATGTCGTCGTTCGACAGGCGTGCGAGACACGCGCGGATCTTGGTCGGGTACTCGACGCCGAGATACCGCCGTGCTTCCTCGAGGAACGCGCGACCCGGATCCATCGGCTCACGGATCGCGGTGCACAGGGTCCGGCGAGAACGCCGGGAGACAGACCGCCTCCGTCTCGACCCGAAGCACGCCCTCGAGCACGAGCGTGTACTCGTCGAATTCCGATCGCGGTCCCGGCTCCTGCCATCCCGCCGGGCTGCGCATCCGGGCGATGCTCACCCCCGTCGTCCCGCTGTTGGCGCGCCCGACGAACTCCTCGATGCTCTTGGGCCTGTTGCCCGCGGCGGCCACATGGGTTGCGTGCTCGATCAGCGTCGCCATCGGTCGCTCAACCCACCTCCGCGAACCGGGCCGTGAAGTGGCGGAGGTACGGCGGCTCGAACGTCATGCGCAGGCCCTTGAGCGCGGCGCGCCGCGCGAAGACCTGCGCCGCCGCTTCCGCGACGTAGTCGATGTGGCTCTGCGTGTAGACGCGGCGTGGAATAGCGAGGCGCACCAGCTCCAGCGCCGGTCGGTGACCCTTGCCGCCGAACATGACGCTCCCCACCTCGACGGTGCGAATACCGGCTTCCCGATAGAGGGCACACACCAGCGCCTGTCCGGGAAACTGCTCGGGTTGGATGTGCGGGCAGAGCTGGCCGGCGTCCACGTAGATGGCGTGGCCGCCGGGCGGCTCGACGATCTGGTAGCCGATCTGCAGCAGCTTCTCGCCAAGGTACTCGGTCGACCGAATCCGGTAGGCGAGGTAGTCCTCGTCGGTGACCTCCTCGAAGCCCTGGGCCATCGCCTCGAGGTCGCGCCCCGCGAGCCCGCCGTAGGTGACGAACCCCTCGGTGAGGATGAGGAGCGCGTCCGCGCGCTGAGCGAGGGCCTCGTCGCGGATCAGCAGCACCCCCCCGATGTTGACCAGGCCGTCCTTCTTCGCGCTGATCGTGGCGCCGTCCGCGAGGCCGAACATCTCCCGGACGATGTCCTTGACGGCGCGCTGCTGCTGGCCCGGCTCCCGGCGCTTGATAAAGAACGCGTTCTCCGCAAACCGGCAGGCGTCGAGGAACAGCGGCAGGCCGTGATGGTCGCACACCCGCCGCACGGCCCGGAGGTTCTCGAGGCTGACCGGCTGCCCGCCGGCGGAGTTGTTCGTGACCGTGACCATCACGAGGGGAATGCGATCGCGTCCCACGCGCGCGATGAGGTCCTCGAGCTTGGCAACATCCATGTTGCCCTTGAACGGATGGCGCGTCGTGGGATGGGCCGCTTCCGGAATCGGCAGATCGATCGCCTCGGCACCCGAGTGCTCGACGTTGGCGCGCGTGGTGTCGAAGTGATTGTTGTTCGGCACTACCTTGTCCGGCCCGCCGACCAGCTCGAACAGGATCCGCTCGGCGGCGCGCCCTTGGTGGGTCGGCAGAATGTGCTCGAACCCCGTCAGGGCTCGTACCACGTCACGGAACCGGAAGAAGCTCTCCGCGCCGGCGTATGACTCGTCGCCGCGCATCATCGCCGACCACTGCAGGCTGCTCATCGCGCCCGTGCCACTGTCAGTGAGCAGGTCGATCAGCACGTCGCGGCCGCGAATGTTGAAGACGTTGAAGTGCGCATCGCGCAGGATGCGCTCCCGCTCGTCGTGGGTGGTTACGCGCAGCGGCTCGACCGACTTGATCCGGAACGGCTCGATGATGGTCTTCATGTCGCCCGCGAAGTTAGCCGCGGCTCACCGCGCGGGCCAGGGAACGAACGCTCAGCGACCGGGTCGCCGGGAATCGGCGGGTGGCCCGACCAGGTGCACCCGTCCGACGGCGAGCTGGACGCTCGCGTCGCGCGGGATCTCCACGAACAGGTCGCGCCCGGATCTCGTCAGGGCGGGGTACTGGCGGCCCACGTCGAGCAGCACGCTCTGGACGAGCAGGTCGGGCAGCGGGACCCCGTTCACGCGCACGGTCTCGAGGCGGAAGTGGACTACCTCGCGCGCCACCCTCTCCAAGCTGATGTCCCCGCCGACCTCCGTTTCCGCGGGGAACAGCCCCAGCAGCGGCCCGAGCGCCTGCCGTGCCTGCGGCGGCAGGTCGCCCACCCGCGTACGCAGCGCGATCCGGCTGGTGTCGCTCGCCACTTCGATCTTCACGTCGCGCGGGATCGGGAAGATGCCGAGTCGAGCCATGAGGTACGACGCCCAGTCCCCGGCTCCGACGTATCCCTCCACGATCTGCCGGTCCACGAAGACCGAGTCCACGGTGGCCGACGCGCGCTGCACGCCTTCCGGCCGGATGGAATCCGGTGGCGGGGCCTGCTGGGCCCCTGCCAGGGACGCGCTCACGGCCAGTATGAGGGCAGCGAGCCATGCGGGGCCAGCCCGGGGGACGCGACCCGAGGATCTGCCGTCTCGTGACATGCTCATGATACTGGCAAGATAGCAGCGGCGTTCCCGGAAGGGCGCCGCGAATCGCCCCTACTCGGTGCTGGCGCCAGACGGGTCGCCCTGCAGCGCCGCGTGCAGCGTGTGCCAGGGAAGGTTGGCACACTTCACGCGCGCCGGGAATTCCTTCACCCCCGCGAAGGCGGCGAGCTTGGTGCCGAGGACCTGCCGGTCGCGCTCCGACTCGCCGGTGAGCATGGCGCGGAACGCGGCGAACAGCCGCTCCGCCTCGGTGACGGTCTTCCCTTTCACGACGGTCGTCATCACCGACGCCGACGCCGTCGAGATGGCGCATCCGCTTCCGAGAAAGCCCACGTCCTCGATCACGTCGCCGGTCACCTTGGCCCAGAGCTGGATCTTGTCCCCGCAGAGCGGATTGTCGCCATGGGCATGGCGGTTGGCGTCCGGCACCTGCCGGAAGTTGCGCGGCGAGCGATTGTGCTCGAGGATGACCTGCTGGTAGAGATCCTGCAGCTCGGACATCAGCGAAACAACTCCCGAACCTGCCAGACGCCGGCGACGAGCCGGTCGACGTCGGCACGCGTGTTGTAGAACGCGAACGAGGCGCGGGCGGTCGCCGGCACGCCGAAGAAGTCCATGACCGGCTGCGTGCAGTGGTGGCCCGTGCGGATGGCGACCCCCTCCTGGTCCAGGATCGTGCCGATGTCGTGCGGGTGGGCACCCTCGAGGGTGAACGACACCACGGCCACCTTCCGGGCCGCCGTGCCGATCAGTCGAATCCCGGGGATCTCCGCCAGGCGCTCCGTGGCGTAGGTCAGCAGGTCGGCCTCGTGCGTGGCCACCCCGGACCAGTCGAGCTGCTGCAGATAGCTCACGGCCGCCCCCAGGCCGACGCCGCCCTCGATGTTGGGCGTGCCCGCCTCAAACTTCATCGGGAGCGGTGCGTAGATCGTCTTCTCGAACGTGACCGACCGGATCATCTCGCCGCCGCCCTGATACGGCGGCATCGCCTCCAGCAGCGCCCGCTTGCCGAACAGGGCCCCGACGCCGGTGGGCCCGAACATCTTGTGACCCGAGACGACGTAGAAGTCGCAGTCCAGGGCCTGGACGTCGACCGGTCCGTGCGGGGCCGCCTGGGCCCCGTCGAGCAGCACCGGAATGCCCCTGGCGTGGGCCTGGGCGATGATCTCCTCGACCGGGTTGATCGTGCCGAGCGAATTGGAAACGTGTACGACCGCCACCAGCTTCGTGCGCGGCGTGAGCAGCGCCGGCAGCGGCTCCAGCACCAGCTCCCCCCGCTGGTTCATCGGGATCACCCGCAGTCGGGCCCCGCGCTCCTCGCAGACCATCTGCCACGGCACGAGGTTCGAGTGGTGCTCCATCCCGGAGATCAGGACTTCGTCGCCGGGCCCGAAGTGCCGCCGTCCGAACGTCGCGGCCACCAGATTCACGCCTTCCGTGGCGCCGCGGACGAAGACGATCTCCGCCGGCGACGGGGCATTGAGGTACTGCGCCACCATGGCGCGGCCCCACTCGTAGGCCGACGTCGCCTCCTCGCTCAGCTGGTACACCCCACGATGGACGTTCGCGTTCATCACCTCGTAGTAGCGGTGAATCGCGTCGATCACGTGGCGCGGCTTCTGGCTGGTGGCGGCGTTGTCGAGGTAGCTGAGCGCCTTCCCGCGCATCGAGCGGCCCAGGAGCGGGAAATCGGCGCGGACGCGCTCGACGTCGAACGGAGGGTGCACGGTCCCCGTGGGAGCCCGCTCCGCCACCGCCGCCGGCTTCACCGCCGGATCCTCCGCTGCAGGCTCTCCTCCAGGCGCCGCTGCAGCACGCCGTCCAGCTGCGCGCGCAGCCCTTCATCGGCCACGGAGTTCAGGATCTCCGCGCCAAAGCCGTAGGTGAGCAGGTTGCGCGCGACCTCGACATCCAGTCCGCGGCTCCGCAAGTAAAACATCGCGTTCGGGTCGATCGGGCCGAGCGTGGCACCGTGCGTGCACTTCACGTCGTCGGCATAGATCTCGAGCTGCGGCTGGCTGTCGGCCCGCGCTTCCTCGGACAGCAGCAGGTTGTTGTTGGTCTGCTTGGAGTCGGTGAGCTGGGCGCCCGGACGGACGATGATCCGCCCGCTGAACACACCGCGGGACCGGTCGTCGAACACGCCGTTGAACACCTCCCAGCTCGGGCAATGCGGCTTGGCGTGCTCGAGCGTGGTGTGGTGATCCACGTGCTGCTCGCCCCGCAGGATCGAGAGCCCGTTGAGCGTGCACTCGGCGCCTTCGCCGTCCAGCGTGGCGTTGATGTCGTGGCGCGACAGCCGCGCGCCGAACGCCAGGGTCACGGAGGTGAGCACAGACCCCCGCCCCTGCCTCGACTGCGTCGTGGCCGTGTGGAACGCGTCTTCCCGTTCGCGCTGAATGCGATAGGTGTTCACGACGGCCTCGTCACCGACCACGAGCTCGGTCACCACGTTCGTCCAGTACGGCCGGCTGCCGGTGCCCAGATACTCCTCGACCACGGACGCCTGGGCGTTCTCCTCCACGACGATCAGGTTGCGCGGGTGCGTCACGGCCGCCGTCCTGCCGGCGGCGGAAACGAAGATCAACTGGATCGGCTGCTCGAGCACCACGTTCCGCCGCACATGCACGAAGGCCCCGTCCGCGATGAATCCCGCGTTCAGGGCGGTGAAGGGATTCCCTTCGACTGCGGCGTGCCGGCCAAGGTGCTGCCGGACAATCTCCGGCTGGCGTTCCAAGGCGTCAGCCAGGCCGCCGATGACCACACCCTTCGGCACGGCACCGACAGACGAAAGCGCTGGCGCGAACCGGCCGTTCACGTAGACGGCGACGAGCCGTGCATCAGGCTCGCCGAGTGCGAGCGCCGCGACCACCTCGCGGGCGCCGGCCGGCACCCCAGGGGCGGCCAGCATGAACGGGCTCCGGGTGATGGGCTCGACGCTGGTGAATCGCCACCGCTCATCCTTGGTGGATGGGAACCCCACTGCAGCGAACCGGGCGATCCCCGCCTCGCGGAGCTCGCGCAGCCACATCGGCGCGCCGGCCGCGCCGTTGCCGGCGAAGGCCCGGTAGGCCGCGACATACGGGGCGGCCGGGCCTGCTGCCGTCCGCTCGGGCGTCGCCGCCGTCATCCCGTCACCGCCGTCTCGGGCCGCAGCCAGTCGTAGCCCTTTTCCTCGAGCTCGAGGGCCAGCTGCTTGCCGCCGGAGCGCACGATCCTGCCGTCCGCCAGCACGTGCACGTAGTCCGGGACGATGTAGTTGAGCAGCCGCTGATAGTGCGTTACCACCACCATCGAGCGCTCGGGTGAGCGGAGCTTGTTGACCGCGTCCGCCACGGTCTTCAGGGCGTCGATGTCGAGCCCCGAGTCGGTCTCGTCGAGAATCGCGAGCTTCGGCTCGAGCACCGCGAGCTGGAGGATCTCGTTCCGTTTCTTTTCGCCGCCGGAGAAGCCCTCGTTGACGGCGCGGTTCATCAGGCTGTCGTCCCAGCCGATCGCCTGGAGCTTCTCCTGCAGCACGTCCAGAAAGTCGATCGGGTCGTACTCCGGCAACCCCTGCGCCTTGCGGATCGCGTTCACGGCCGACCGCAGGAAGTACGAGTTCGTGATGCCGCGGATCTCCACCGGATACTGGAACGCAAGGAACAGACCCGCCTGGGCCCGCTCTTCGGGATCCATGTCGAGCAGGTCCTTGCCTTCGAACGACACGGCGCCGCCGGTGATCTCGTAGGCCGGATGGCCGGCGAGCACCTGGGCGAGCGTGCTCTTCCCGGAGCCGTTGGGCCCCATGATGGCGTGGATTTCGCCCTTGCCGACGGAAAGATCGACGCCGTGGAGGATCTCGGTCCCCTCGACGGAGGCATGCAGGTTCTTGATCTCGAGCATTCGTGGTTCCGCTCCGAACATGTTAGCCGACGCTGCCTTCCAGACTGATGCCCAGCAGGTTCTGCGCCTCGACCGCGAATTCCATGGGAAGCTCGCGAAAAACCTGTTTGCAGAAGCCGTTCACGATCATCGAGACCGCGTCTTCTGCGGAGAGGCCGCGCTGCTTGCAGTAGAAGATCTGGTCCTCGCCGATCTTCGACGTGGACGCTTCGTGCTCCATGGTGGCCGTGCTGTTCCGCACGTCGATGTAGGGGAACGTGTGCGCGCCGCACTGGTCCCCGATCAGCATCGAATCGCACTGCGAGTAGTTCCGCGCGCCGTCGGCGCCCTTCATGATCTTCACCAGGCCGCGATACGTGTTCTGGCCCTTCCCCGCCGAGATGCCCTTGGAGACGATCGTGCTGCGGGTGTTCTTCCCGATGTGGATCATCTTGGTGCCGGTGTCGGCCTGCTGGCGGTTGTTGGTCACCGCCACCGAGTAGAACTCCCCGATCGAGTTGTCGCCCTGCAGGATGCAGCCCGGGTACTTCCAGGTGATGGCCGAGCCGGTCTCCACCTGGGTCCACGAGATCTTGGAGTTCCTGCCGCGGCAGGCGCCCCGCTTGGTGACGAAGTTGTAGATGCCGCCCTTCCCCTCCTCGTCGCCGGGGTACCAGTTCTGCACGGTCGAGTACTTGATTTGCGCGTCGTCGAGCGCCACCAGCTCGACCACGGCCGCGTGCAACTGGTTCTCGTCCCGCATCGGGGCGGAGCAGCCCTCGAGATAGCTGACGTACGCGCCCTCTTCCGCCACGATCAGCGTCCGCTCGAACTGGCCCGTCGCGGTAGCGTTGATGCGGAAGTAGGTGGACAGCTCCATCGGGCAGCGCACGCCCTTCGGGACGAACACGAACGAGCCGTCGGTGAACACGGCCGAGTTGAGCGCGGCGAAGAAGTTGTCGGTCGGCGGGACCACGGAGCCCAGGTACTTCCGCACCAGGTCCGGGTGTTCCAGGACCGCCTCGGAGAACGGGAGGAAGATGACCCCCACCTCTTTGAGCTTCTCCTTGAACGTGGTGGCGACCGACACGCTGTCGAACACCGCGTCCACCGCGACGCCCGTCAGCATCTTCTGCTCGGAGAGCGGGATGCCGAGTTTCGCGAACGTGGCGAGCAGCTTGGGATCGACTTCCTCCAGACTCTTGGGCTTGGTGGACTGCCGGGGAGCGGAGTAGTAGTGGATCGCCTGATAGTCGATCGGGTCGTAGTGCACGTTGGCCCAGCGCGGCTCCGTCAGGGTGAGCCAGTGGCGATAGGCCTTGAGCCGCCATTCGAGCAACCACTCCGGCTCGTGCTTCTTCTCGGAGATCAGCCGGATCACGTCTTCGCTCAGGCCGGCGGGGACCGTGTCCGACGCGATGTCGGTTTCCCACCCGTACTGATACGGCTTCTTGACCTGGCTTTCGATCGAGGTCATGCTCGCTCCCGCGAGGGCGGAGGCGCGACGTTCGCGTCGGCCTCGCCCGGGTTGATGGCGTACTCGCAGGCGTTGCACCCGCTTACGATGTGCCGTTCCCGCTGGAGCCCGGGGCCGAGCAGCTCCGTCAGGAACACGAGCTCGGTATCGCAGACTTCTGGGAACCGCTGGGCGACTGCGTGCATGGCGCAGTTGTGCTCGGCCAGGCGCATGCCCGCCGCATCCACCGAGGCGATCGGCATGAAGCCCTCACGGCGGAGGAACTCGACCACCGCCTCCACCCGCTGCTCCAGGGTCGCGTCGCCGAGGCGCGCCAAGATCTCGTCGGCCTGGGTGCGGAACCGCTGCTCGAAGAACCGGCGCACGGCGTCGCGGCCGCCGTTCTTCTCGAGGTACTCGAGGACAGCGGTGAGCTCGGCCTCATACCGGTTGGGGAACAAGGCTTCCCCCCGATCCGACAACCGATAGGTGAACGTCGGGGCCCCCTGGCCGCGCTGTTCCCGCCCGTAGACGATGAGCTGCTCCGCCTCCAGCTCTTTCAGGTGGCGGCGGACGGCGTTGGTAGTCACCCGGTGCCGCTCGGCAAGCTCAAGGGCGGTAAGCGGTTGCGACTTCTTCAACTCGAGCAGGATCTGCCCGCGCAGGCCCTTGTGGGCCGTCAAGGCTGGTGTGGTCGCATCCATGCGACGGAAGCTAGCCGAGCTTCTCCACTAAATCAACAGTTTTGTTCAGAAAAACACGGGCAGAACACCGGGAATTCCAGGATCGGGCGGGTGCGAGGCATCGATGCACTGGGATTATATTACTAGGTTTAGCAGCTCTCACTGGGCTGATTCGCGCGTCCGGCGCTCATACTCCGGGGATGCCCATCATGTACACAAAGGTCCTGCTGGCAGGCGTAGTCGTCTCGCTCGTGGCGTGTGGCACTGGAAGCAAGGGGGGATGGAGCGGGACCGTCACCGATTCCGCGGGAATTGCGCTCGTCAGCAACCCGGCCCAGGGCATGTGGGCGCCGGCGGACGCATGGACGGTGACGGAGGAGCTCCGGATCGGGACGGCGGAAGGTGATCCGGACTACCAGTTCGGGGAGCTTATTCCACCGAACTGCGTCGCGCTCACAAGCGATGGGCAGATCGTGGTGTTGGATGGACAAGGGCAGCACCTCAAGGTGTTTACGCCCGACGGGAAGTACCAGCGCACAATCGGAAGGGCTGGGGGTGGACCGGGCGAGCTGGGGGCGGTGCGAGGGGCGGTGGTGCTGATCGCTCCCGGTGACACTATTGTCGTCTCCGATCTCGGGAACCAGCGCGTCAATCTCTATCTGCTCGACGGGACGTTTGTGCGCAGTTTTCCACAGAGCTTCGCGGACGGAATCCCGATTCGCTGGGAGGTCGCAGGCGATGGACGCATCGTCGCACAACTCCGGCGCCTGGCGTTCCCCGGATCCACGAGTCCGCCCGACACCATGGACGCCATCGTGGTCCGTCACCTCGATGGCACGCTCGGGGACACCCTGATGCGTGTTCCGTCCGGCAAGAGCGCGACCTTCTCCAGCGGCGGCCCCGAGATCAACATCTTCAGCCCGGAGCCAGCCTGGGCCCTGCTTGGGAACCGCATTCTCTACGCCGTCAGCAACGATTACCGCATCGGCATCTACCTGGCCGGAGGACAACTCCAACGCGTAATCGGGAAGGCCTTTCAAGAGAACCCAGTGGCCGCAGCGGACCAACAGACCGTGAAGGACTTGTTGCGAAAAGGATGGAGCGACGCGGGAGCCACGCCTGACGTCGTTGGGCAATTGGTGACACGGGTGCACTTTGCGGCGAATTACCCTGCCTTCGCTCAGCTCATGGGGGGACCGGACGGTTCAATCTGGGTGCAGCAAGTCCAGGCGCCCTCGAAGCTCTCGCCGGAAGAGCGGAAGGGATTCAACCTCCAATACGATCTAGCCGCGCGAGACTGGGATGTGTTCGACGGTGAGGGTCGGTTCCTCGGCGTGGTCGCGATGCCGCGGCGGTTCCAGCCCGTGCAGTTCATCGGCGACAAGATCTACGGCATCCAGCGCGACGAGCTGGACGTGCAGTACGTCGTGCGGCTCGGCATCGTGAAAGGCAAGGCGGCTGCGAGCTGAGCATCGGGAACCGGAGCGATGCGATCGGGGAGGGGGCGGGGGGCCGGGGAAAGACCTCCCGCCTTTTCCTTGACTAAACGCGGACCAGCAGTCAACCATACGCCACTTTGCGTTTTGACGATTTCGTGATTTTCATCGCGGAGGAATTCCAGTGAACCTTCTCGGGTTTGTCCGCCAGGCGCCCGGCCGGCTGCTGGTGGCGGCGCTCGGCCTTCTCACGCTCCTCATTCTGGTCGGCGCGCGGCCCGCCGCGGCGCAAGGCGCCGACTCCGTTCTCATCTTCGCGCCGCAGGCCAGCGCTCAGGCGCCCGTCGCCACGCAGGCGGCACCGGAGCACGAGCTGGGTGGCGAGGTGAACCTCCGGCTCCCCAGTCTGGCTCAGGGGAACTTCCTCGGTCTCACCGGCCATCAGCTCCTGCTCTGGGGTCTCCTGGTATGCGTCTTCGGGCTGCTGTTCGGGCTCACGACCTACGTCCAAGTCAAGAAGCTCCCGGTGCACAAGTCGATGCTCGAGGTCTCGGAGATGATCTACGAGACTTGCAAGACCTACCTGCTCCAGCAGGGGAAGCTCCTGCTGATCCTGGAGCTGTTCATTGGGACGATCATCGTGCTGTACTTCCTGATGATCGGTTTTGCGCCCCACAAGATCGGTGTCATTCTGCTGTTCAGCCTGATCGGCATGGCGGGGAGCTACAGCGTCGCGTGGTACGGCATCCGGATCAACACGCTGGCCAACTCGCGCACGGCGTTCGCCAGCCTCAAGGGCCGCGCCTTCCTGGTGTACGAGACCCCGATCCATGCAGGGATGAGTGTCGGGACCATGTTGGTGAGCGTCGAGCTGTTGTTCATGCTCGCCATCCTGCTGTTCATCCCCGGCGACTACGCGGGTCCCTGCTTCCTGGGCTTTGCCATCGGCGAATCGCTGGGCGCGGCGGCGCTCCGTATCGCGGGCGGGATCTTCACCAAGATCGCCGACATCGGCTCCGACCTGATGAAGATCATCTTCAACATCAAGGAAGACGATGCCCGGAACCCCGGCGTGATCGCGGACTGCACGGGCGACAACGCGGGTGACTCGGTCGGCCCCACGGCGGACGGCTTCGAGACCTACGGCGTCACGGGCGTCGCGCTCATCTCGTTCATCCTGCTCGCGGTGCCGGAGCCCCTGATCCAGGTCAAGCTGCTGGTCTGGATCTTCGTGATGCGGGTGATCATGATCGCCACCTCGGTTGGCGCCTATCTGGTCAACAACGTGATCGCGAAGGGGCGGTACGGCACGGCGGCCAAGTTCAACTTCGAGATCCCGCTCACACAGCTCGTGTGGCTCACCTCGATCCTCTCGGTGGTGCTGACGTACATCGTGTCGCGCCTGATCATTCCCGAGCTGAACGGCGACACCACGCTGTGGTGGAAGCTCTCGACGGTGATCACCTGCGGCACGCTCGCCGGCGCGATCATCCCGGAGCTGGTGAAGGTGTTCACCTCCACCAAGTCCGGGCACGTGCGCGAGATCCTCACCTCCTCGCGGGAGGGCGGTGCCTCGCTCAACATCCTGTCCGGGTTCGTCGCCGGGAACTACGCCGCGTACTGGCTCGGCCTCGCGATCATGGGCTTGATGGCGGTGGCATACCTGGTGAGCACGCAGGGGCTCGGCGCCCTGATGCAGGCGCCCGCCGTGTTCGCGTTCGGCCTGGTGGCGTTCGGCTTCCTGGGCATGGGTCCGGTCACGATCGCCGTGGATTCCTACGGCCCCGTGACGGACAACGCGCAGTCGGTCTACGAGCTGTCCATGATCGAGACGCTGCCGGGGATCAAGGAGGAGATCACGAAGGACTTCGGCTTCGCGCCGGATTTCGAGAACGCGAAGGACCTGCTCGAAGAGAACGACGGGGCGGGCAACACCTTCAAGGCCACCGCCAAGCCCGTGCTGATCGGGACGGCGGTCGTCGGCGCCACGACCATGATCTTCTCGATCATCGTGGCCCTGACCGAGGGACTCACCGCGGACGTCGATCGGCTTTCGATTCTCTACCCCCCATTCCTGCTCGGCCTGATCACCGGCGGCGCCATGATCTACTGGTTCACCGGAGCCGCGACGCAGGCCGTGACGACCGGCGCCTACCGGGCGGTCGAGTTCATCAAGCGGAACATCAAGCTCGAGGGCGTGATCAAGGCCTCGATCGCGGACAGCAAGCGGGTCGTGGAGATCTGCACGCAGTACGCGCAGAAGGGCATGTTCAACATCTTCCTCGCGGTGTTCTTCTCGACGCTCGCGTTCGCGTTCGTGGAGCCGTTCTTCTTCATCGGCTACCTGATCTCCATCGCCATGTTCGGCCTGTTCCAGGCAATCTTCATGGCGAACGCCGGCGGGGCGTGGGACAACGCCAAGAAGATCGTGGAGACCGAGCTCAAGCAGAAGGGCACGGAGCTGCACGCGGCGACCGTGGTGGGCGACACGGTGGGCGACCCGTTCAAGGACACCTCGTCAGTGGCGATGAACCCGGTCATCAAGTTCACGACGCTGTTCGGGCTCCTCGCGGTGGAGCTTGGTGTCTACCTCACGGCGCAACAGGGGGCCCTCCTGAGCCGTGGGCTGGCGGCGGTGTTCTTCCTGATCGGCGTCGTGTTCGTGTGGCGGTCGTTCTATGCCATGCGGATCGAGAAGGCCGAGGCATAGGCAGGTTCAGCTCTCGCAGTGACGCCGCCCTCTCGCTTCGGTGAGAGGGCGGCGCTGCGTTCGGGGGTCCGGCCGGCCCAACCGCCGACCAGCTCCAATCTGACAGCCCTTGGGTCAACCCTGGGACCGCCGGCTTCGCGCGGTGCCAGGTCCGTGCTTAGCTTTGTATGAGGACAACCTTATGGCAGGGGTGCCCGCTCCCAGCACGGGCTGAGATCACACCCTTTGAACCTGACCCGGTTAGGACCGGCGGAGGGAGTCGCCATGCCAACAGTCACCCAGATGCACTTCGCCCGGCGGGGCGAGATCACCGATGCCATGCGGTTCGTGGCCGAGCGCGAGGCGCTCGAGCCCGACCTGGTCCGGGACGAGGTGGCGCGCGGCCGCCTGGTTATTCCCGCCAACGTTCGGACACCTGGCCGGCGCGCTTCAGCCGATGGGAATCGGCAAGGTGGCGCGGGTCAAGATCAACGCCAACATCGGCAACTCGGCCGTCACGTCGAGCATCCCCGAGGAATTAGAGAAGCTGCACCGGGCCGTGCATTACGGCGCCGATACGGTGATGGACCTCTCCACGGGGAAGGACATCGACGCCACCCGGGAGGCAATTCTCGCCCATTCGCCGGTGCCGATCGGCACCGTGCCGATCTACCAGGCCGCGCTGGAGGTGGAGGACCCGGCGGATCTCACGCCGCAGGCACTGCTCGACGGCATCGAGCATCAGGCCAAGCAGGGCGTGGACTACATGACGATCCACGCCGGGATCCTGCTCGAGCACCTGCCGCTAGTGTACGGCCGGGTGACCGGCATCGTGAGCCGGGGGGGCGCGCTGCTCGCGGCGTGGATGGTGGCGCACCGGCAGCAGAACCCGCTCTACACGCACTATGACGCTATACTGGAGATTCTCGCGGCCTACGACGTCACGATTTCGCTGGGCGACTCGCTGCGCCCCGGCTCGATTCACGACGCGAGCGACAAGGCGCAGTTCGCCGAACTGGAGACGCTGGGTGCACTCACCACGCGGGCATGGAAGCGCGATGTCCAGGTGATGGTCGAGGGGCCGGGCCACATCCCGATGCAGCAGATCGAGATGAACGTCCGGAAGGAGAAGGAGATCTGCCACGAGGCACCGTTTTACACGCTGGGCCCGCTGGTAACAGACGTGGCCCCGGGCTACGACCACATCACGAGCGCCATCGGCGCCGCGATGATCGGCTGGTACGGCGCCGACATGCTGTGCTACGTCACGCCCAAGGAGCACTTGGGGCTCCCCAACGCCAATGACGTGCGCGAGGGTGTGATCGCCTATAAGATTGCGGCCCACGCCGCCGACATCGCGCGGGGTCGTGCCGGGGCGACCGATCGGGACGACGCCCTGTCGCGGGCGCGGTACGCGTTCGACTGGCAGGAGCAGTTCCGGCTGTCGCTCGACCCGGAACGGGCGCGGGAGTACCACGACGAGTCGCTGCCGGCGGAGTACTTCAAGAGCGCCGAGTTCTGCGCGATGTGCGGCCCCAAGTTCTGCTCGATGCACCACTCGCGCGTGGTGGACGACGCGATCCGGGAGATGGCGCTGGGCACCGTCGCCCCGGGCAAGACACCCGCGGCAGCCGCGCGGATCGCCTAGTCCTCGCGGAGCTTGTCCTCTTTCCGGAGCAGCCCCTTGTAGTCCTCGGGGGTGTTGAAGTCCTCGAGCACGGCCGCGTCGTCCACCGGGACCGGGACCACGCGGCTGGCGTCTTTCCGGACCACCGCCCTGGCCCCCACCGTGTCCGGCGCGCTGAGCAGCTCCGCAAACACCGCCTTGCTGAACAGCAGCGGGTGGCCGCGCCGGCCGCCGTAGGTGGGCACCACGATCGCGCCATGGGCTTCGCGGAACTTGTCCAACAGGGCCGAGATCGTGGCCACGGACACGTGCGGGCGGTCCACCGGCCAGATCAACGCGGCGTCAACCGGATGGTTGACCAGGGCGCGAACGCCTGCCCGAATCGAGCCGATCGGCCCCGCGTCCAGGTTCTCGCTCGTCGTCACGATGGCATCAGACAAGTCTATTTCCCGCAATATCTTATCGGCGAAGTGGCCGAGCACGACGACGCGCTTTTCAATCCCGGCGGCATAGCACGCATCGAGGATGCCCGACAGGAATGACGCTCCTCGGTAGGGAAGCAGGGCTTTGGGGTAGCCCATCCGCTCCGAGGCGCCGGCTGCCAGGATTATGGCCGCAAACATGCTTGGTCCTTAGATTGGGTCCCGCTATGACCGTACACCGCGTTAGGCTGCTTGGCGACCCCATACTGCGCGCCAAGTGCGAAATGATCAAGAATCCCCGGTCGCCGGCCGTCCGCCTGGTGGCTGACGGACTCCAAGACACCCTGCGTGACCTCAAGGCGCGCCATGGCCTGGGACGCGGCCTCGCCGCTCCCCAGATCGGAGCGCCCATCCGGCTGATCTACGTCGAGATCAACGAGCCGCTGTTTCTCGTGAATCCCGAGATCGTCGACGTCGGCGAGAGCGACTTCTCCGTGTGGGACGACTGCTTCTCCATCCCCTCCATCCTCGTCCGCGTGATGCGGGCGTACCGGATCGTGGTCCGCTACCAGGACCTTCGGGGAAAGACCCACGAGGTCACCGCCGAGAAGGATCTGGCCGAGCTGCTGCAGCATGAGATCGACCACCTCGACGGCGTGCTGATGCTCGACCGCGCGATCGGTCTCGACCCGTTCTGCTACCGTGAGGAGTGGAACAAGCACCACGGCAGCGAGAAGCGCTACGGGCGCAAGGAAGCGCGCTGGGCTCCCAAGCCGCAACTCACCGGGTAGCCGGCGCCTCAGCCGCTCGACAGGTTGACCGCCGTGCCGGTGACCGCGCCGGCGCGGTCGCTTCCAAGAAACGCAATCACCTCCGCGATCTCCTCGGGCTTGAGCCACGTGGATGTATCGGCCTCGGGCATCGCCTTCCGGTTGGCGGGCGTGTCGATAGTGCTCGGCACGATCGCGTTCACCGTGATGCCGTGCGGTACGAGCTCCTTGGCGAGCGAGTAGGTGAGGTTGAGCACCGCGGCCTTGGAGGCGGCGTATGCACTCATGCCGGCCGCGCCGCGCTCGAGCGCCGGCACCGCGGCTACGTTCAGGATCCGACCCCAACGCCGTCGGCGCATCGCGGGCGCCGCCGCGCGACAGCAGAGGAACGCGCTGGTCGCGTTGAGCGCGAGCATACGCTGCCACATGGCCGGCGCGGTCTCCTCGAGCGAAGCGAAGGCAAACCCGCCTACGATGTTAGCCAGGATGTCGAGGCGGCCCGCCGAGTCCGTCACGCCCGAGACCAGTTGATCGACGGAGGCGGGATCCGTGACATCCGCTCGACGCAGGTGGACCCGTTGGGCGTCCCGGCCCAACGCCGACTCGAGATCAGCGGCCTCCGCCTCGGTCACCCACGAGGCGTACACGTCCGCCCCGCCCGCGGCGAGTCGCGCGACGACGGCGCGCCCCAGGGCTCCGGTCCCGCCCGTCACGAGCGCGACACGCCCCTCGAGCGTTTCCACCATGGGGAGCCTCCCTGCGCGACCGGACCGTGCTGCCGCGGAGCCTACACGTGGTGCACGATACGCGCCGACCGCTTGGTGAGCAAACGGTTGCTCGCCGCCACGTCCTGCCCGAAGCACGCCGTGGCGGCCGCGTCCGCGGTGATGCAGTCATCGGCCATGACGGTGACGCTGTGCATGGCGGAGAGGCGCGGGGCGGCGGTGGCCGGGTCAAGCAGGTGATGGTAGCGCCGCCCGTGGTACTCGAAGTACTGCAGGTAATCGCCGGACGTCGCGACGGCCCGGTCCTCGACGTCGAGCGTCGCCAGCATCTCCGTGGCGCTCGCCGGTGACCGCACGCCAATACGCCACGGGTTGCCATCTTCGGAGCGCCCCATGGCGTAGAGATCTCCGCCCACGTTCACGATGGCGTCGCGAATGCCCCAGTCGCGGAGCATCTGGATGGCCTGATCCACACCGTAGCCCTTACCGATGCCGCCCAGGTCGATCCGCGCCTCGCGCGCCGTGAGCCGGGCCGCGGGACGGCCTTGCCAGCGATCGAGGTCGAGGTCGCGGTAGAATCGCTGCCCCGCCAAACGCCGCACGGCGTCCGCCGCCGGGGGCTGGTGTCGGTGTCCCACATCCCACAGCTCGATGGCCGATCCCATGCAGGGGTCGAACGCGCCCTCGGAGGATTCCGCCCAGCCCAGCGCAGCGGCCAGCACCGTCGCCGTCTGCGCGGTCACGTGGACGGCCTCACGCCTGCCGGCGAGGTTCGCGCGGCCGATGTCCGAGGTGTCCTTGTACCGCGTCATCAGCGTTTCCACGAGATTCAGCCGGCCCATCGCGGCATCGATGGCGGCATGGGCGTACACCGGATTGCGGTGCACGACCGCAAACTCGGCGATGGTCCCCATCACCGGAACCGTGCGGCGCACTCTGCGGCGTCTGAGCCCCGCGAGTGGAACGGTCCCGACGACGAAGGCGCCGACGCCGAGCGCCAGGAACTGCCGGCGCGTGGGATGGAGTGACCCGGAGGTTTCAGGAACGGGCATCTTTGTGCTCCACGAGTTCCAGATGGCGGGGCTCGCCGGTGCGCTCGCAGACGTCGCCACCACAGCTGCAGTTGCCGCAGCCATGGCGCGGCCGCCCCCACTGCAACCAGCCATACAGCAGAAAGAGCGCGACGACGGCCGCGATGCCGATGAGGGTACGGATCATGACGTGGCGCTGAACAGCCCCGCGAAGCCCATGAACGCGAGGGAGAGCGAGCCGGCGAGGATCATGATGAGGCCCATGGTGCGGGCGGCCTTCGGGACGTCCGCCAGCTCGAGCGATTCCCGAATCGAGGCCATGAGCACGAGCGCGAGCATGAGTCCGAGACCGCCGCCGATGGCGAAGAAGATGCCCTCCACCAGCGAGTACCCGCGATTGGTCTGGAAGATCGCGAGCCCCAGGATCGCGCAATTGGTCGTGATGAGCGGCAGGTAGATCCCCAGCGCCCGGAACAGGGCCGGGCTCAGCTTCTTGATCACCATCTCGACGATCTGCACGAGCGAGGCGATCACGACGATGAACGAAATGAGCTGGAGATAGGGCGCCGCCCTGAGGATGTAGGTGTTGAGCACCCACACGGCGATGGACGTCATCACCAGCACGAACGTGTTGGCGAGGCCCATGCGGAACCCGCTGTCGATCTTGTTCGAGACGCCGAGGAACGGGCACAGCCCCAGGAACATCATCAGGGTGAAGTTGTTGACCAGCGCGGTCGAGACGAGAATCCAGAGGAGGTTTCCCATCAGGCCGCCTCGCGCGCGATCGCCAGCGACAGCTCGCGTGCCTTGGCCCGCTCGGCCTGGTGGTACTTCGCGGCGCCGACGATGAGGAGGATCGTCCCGAGCGTCAGAAACCCGCCCGGCGGCAGGATCATGATGATCCAGGGCTCGAAGTGGGGGCCGAACACCCGCATGCCCAGCCACGTCCCGTTGCCCAGCACCTCGCGGACCGAGCCCATCACCAGCATCATCCAGGTGAATCCGATGCCGTTGCCGATGGCGTCGAGCACGGACCGCCCCACCGGGTTCTTGGAGGCAAAGGCCTCCGCGCGGCCCAGGATGATGCAGTTCACCACGATCAGCGCGACGAAGGCGCCGAGCGCCTTGTGGACCCCGGGCGCCACCGCGGCGAGCGCCATGTCCGCCACGGTCACGAAGGTCGCGATGATCAGCATGTAGGCGGAGATGCGCACCTCGTTGGGCACCACCTTGCGCACAACCGACACGAGGAAGCTCGAGCCCACGAGCACGAACATCGTGGCGGTGCCCATGCCCAGGCAGTTGGCGACGGAGTTGGTGACCGCGAGCGTGGGACACATCCCCAGCAACTGCACCAGGGTCGGGTTCTCCTTCCACACGCAGCGCATGAAATCCTGCGTTGCGGTCGTTGGCTTGGCCGGGCTCACGGGGCGGCCTCCTGCAGGCGGGCGGCGAGGGCGGGCCTCAGCCGATCCAGAGTCTTGTTGATCGCGCGAATCACCGTGCGCGACGAGATCGTCGCCCCGGTTACCATGTCGACATCGTTGGGCTGCTTGCCCTGCCCCTTCTTCACGCCCTTGATGGGGGCCACCGCGTCGGTGAATCCGCCGGTGAAGCTGGTGTCCTTCTCGATCCGGTCGCCGAGGCCCGGCGTCTCCTTCTCCTCCAACACCTTCATGCCCAGCAGCTTGGACGTGCGGGGGTCGTAGCCGAAGATCAGCCGCACGACGTCCGAGAAGCCGGGGTCCTCGCCGACCACGGCGAACCCGATCGCGGAGCTGTCCGCGCGATACCCGAGGTAGACCGTCTCCGCGGTCGCCGGATCCGCGCCGGCGGGCAGCGTGGCGCTGAGCGTGTCCCGCACCACATAGAGCGTGTCGTAGCGGGCTGGGGCGCCCAGCACCTCGTCGATGGCTGCCGCGAGCACCCGGGCCTTGTTCGCCTGGATGCGGGGCAGGGTGACGGCGTAGGCGACGACGATGATGAGGCCGGCGAGGAGCCCCAGGCCGCCCAGGGTCTGAATCAGCTTGCGGGCCGTGGAGCCCGATGCGGGACTCGCGGCCGGCGGCGCCGCGTGCGCGTGCCCGCCGGTCATGGGCTGGCCGCCTTTGCCCGGCTCGTACCGAAGACGCGTGGCTGGGTCAACCGATTGATCGAGGGGACGGTCGCGTTCATGATGAGAATGGCGTACATCACACCTTCGGGCAGCCCGCCCCAGATCCGGATCACCACCACCAGCAGGCCGACCCCGACGCCGAACACCCAGGCGCCGAGACTCGTGACGGGCGAGGTCACCATGTCAGTCGCCATGAACACGGCGCCCAGCATCAGCCCACCGGAGAACAGCATGAACCCGGCGGTTGGGTACTGCGCATTCACCAGATGCAGCACACCGCTGAGCGCGGCCCCGGTGAGCAGGATGCTCACCGGGATCCGCCAGTTGAGGTAGTTGCGGAGCGCCAGGTAGGCACCGCACAGCAGGATCACGATCGCCGAGGTCTCGCCGAGCGAGCCTGGCACATTGCCGAACGCGAGGTCTCCCACGGCGGTCGCCGTGTGCTCGAATTTCATGAGGCCAAGCGGGGTCGCCGTGGTGACGGCATCGACCTGCGCGCCACTCATGAGCGGCAGCGCGAAATTCGCCCCGCGGAGCGACCACCACTTGACGCCCTCGATAGCCGGCCAGGTCGTGATCGCGACAGGGAACGCCGCCTGCAGAAACGCGCGTCCGAGCAGGGCGGGATTGAAGATGTTCTGGCCCAGCCCGCCGAAGATCAGCTTGCCGAAGCCGATGCCGAACACGCCCCCCAGGAAGGGCATCCACAGGGGCATCCCCGCCGGCAGACACAGCCCGAGCAGCAGTCCGGTGATCATGGCCGAGCCGTCGCGCCAGGCGCCGGGCTTGCCGAACAGCCGCTCGGTGAGCATGGCGCCGGCCGTGCTGCCAGCGATCACCAGCACCGCGCTCGGCCCGAACAGGTACGTCGCCGTGGCGATCACCGGCACGAGGCTCCCCACCACACTCCACATGATTTTGGGCGTGGAATCGGGGCTTCGGAGATGGGGAGACGCCGTGATCAGGTAGCTGGAGTGACTCATGCCGCCGTCTTCCGCTGGCGCAGCGCAACCCGGGCGGCCACGAACTGCTGCGACAGCGGGATATTGGAGGGACAAGCGTACGAGCAGCAGCCGCACAGCATGCAGTCGGCCAGATGATTCGCCTGCATCTCGTCGTAGCGTCCCGCCGCCGCGAGCCGGCCGAGCAGCTGTGGATTGAGAAACACCGGGCACGCCTCGAGGCAATGCCCACAGTGAATGCAGGGGTAGGATTCCTGCTGCTTCACCTCTCCCTCGGCCAGGACGATCACCCCGGTCGTGCCTTTGGTGAGCGGCGTCGCGAGGTTCGCCTGGGCGGCCCCCATCATCGGCCCGCCAAACACGATCTCGCGGGCGTCCTCGGTCAGCCCGCCGCACGCGTCGATCAGGTCGCCGAGCTTCGTGCCCACGGGAACGATGAGGTTCGACGGCCGGTGCACGCCGAGTCCCGTCACCGTGACGATGCGCTCGACGAGCGGCTGACCGGTCTCGAACACTTCCGCGATCGTCGCGGCGGACGCCGCGTTCTGCACCAGTACGCCCACGTCCATCGGGAGCTTGCCCGACGGAACCTCGTGACCGGTCACGGCGTCGATCAGCATTTTCTCCGCGCCCTGCGGGTACTTCACCGTGAGCGGCAGAATCCGGACGTCGAGGTCTGACGGCATGGTCCGGCTGAGGGCCTCGATCGCGTCGGGCTTGTTCTTCTCGATGCCGATCACCGCCCGATTCACCCCGAGACATTTCATCATGATCCGGATGCCCAGGTGCACGCGCTCCGGATACTCGGCCATCGACCGGTGGTCAGTCGTCAGGTACGGCTCGCACTCGCAGCCGTTGATGATGATCCGGTCGATCTTCTTGTCGGGCGGGGGCGAGAGCTTCACGTGCGTCGGAAACGCCGCGCCGCCGAGCCCCACCACCCCGGCATGCCGGATTGCCTCGATCAGCTCCTTGGGTGACAGCCCCTCCCAATCCGGCACGAGGCGCGGGCGCGGGATCTGCGCGGAGAACGGCTCGACCGCGATGCGGATTGCCGGCTTGAACGTCCCGTCCGGGTGGGGCATCAACCCGATCTCGGCGACCGTGCCGCTGGCCGAGGCGTGGACCGGCGAGGAGACCCAGCCGTCCGCCTCGGCAATGAGATCACCGCGCTCGACCCGGGCGCCTGCTTTCACCAGAGGCTTGGCCGGCTTGCCCGTGTGCTGCAGCAGGGGCAGCACGACTTCCTGCGGAAACGGCAGCCGCCGGATCTTGACGTGCGCCGTGAGCTGTTTCAGCTCGGGCGGATGCACGCCGTGGCGGAACGTCATCTGGCTCAGCATCCGGCCCTCAGTTGAACCGCGCGGCGCGTTTCACCCACTTGTCGAGGTCCTTCTCCTTCGGATTCAACGGCGTGGCCGGGTGAATGATGGATACCGGACATTTCTCGGCTGCCATCACCAGCTCACGGAACGTGCCAGCGCGCGGATCCTTGATGTACGCCTGCTTCTTCTCGTTGTAGGCGAACATCTTCTTGTTGAGGTTCGTGCACTCGTTGCACGCGGTGCACAACTCGGTCTGGATGTAGGGCTCCAGCGCCAGGCCTTCCTCCGCCTCCTCCACCGCCACCGGAGCGGCAGCGGCGGCGGGAGCGGCGGGAGTGGCGGTCACGGCCGCGCCGTGGCCGTTCCCGTCGCCGTCGCCCTCCACCTTGAGCGGCTCGAGGGTCGGCATCTCCTGCACGCGGCGCAGCAGGTCGCCGATGCTCTCCTTGCCGTCCCCGGTGGCGCGAATCAATCCTTCGACGAGCCGCCGGGCGACGAGCGCCGGGTAGCGCGCCTTGAGGTCGGCGAGCGTCCTGTCGTGCTCCATCTTGAGCGCGCCGGCCCGCTCCTCGAGCTTGGCCGCCAGGTCGCTGTCCAGCGACGCGCGCACCGACGGCGAGATCTCAAGTCCGGCCATCTCCTTGAGCTGCGCCCACAGCGCCAGACGATCCCGCGCCAACTCGACGATCTCGTGCGAGACCGAGAGCTTGCCGAGACGGCGCGCGTCCTCGAGCACGTAGATGAACGGCGTCTTGCCCTCGCGCTCTTCGGGAGACGCGGCGAGATAGCGGTCGAACCGCAGCAGGTCGTCTTCGGCCGCGTCCCTGGACAGCGGCGTGAAGTGCTTCTTGAAGCGCGCCTCGGTGGCCGCCCAGTCGGCGATCGTGACCGGAAGGCTCATCACCTGCTCCTGGCCGCTCTCGTCGATGTACTTGAGGTCGTAGGTCGGCCAGACCTCATCCACCATCGGATTGCCGTCGAGGTTCAGCCGTTCGGCCAGCGATTCGCCGGCGGCCGGGTCGTACGTGAGGATCGGGTACGCGCGGCTCTCGAGCGCGAGCCGCGCCGCGTCAGTCGCGGCGTCGTCGCCCAGACCATGCTCCGGCGGGCACGGGCAGTTGAGCGCGAAGACCGCCGGGTAACGTGACTGCAGCCCACGCAGGACGCCGGCCAGCAGGTGCGACGAGGCGGCCTGCGACGACTGGAGCACGAACACGTTGCGGTGGGCGATCGAGAGGAGCGAAAGCTCCTTGCGGGTCTCGGTCTTGCCGTGCTGCGCCTTGCCCCAGGCGGCCATGTCGCTCACCTGGCCCGTGAACCCGCTGGTGCACGCCTGGCCGCCCGTGTTGGAGTAGACCTGGGTATCGAGCACGACCACGCGAATCGGCTTCCCGGACGCCAGCAGCCGCGACAGGTTCTGGAAGCCGATGTCGAGCATCGCCCCGTCGCCGCCGATCGCGAGAATCGGCGGGCACATCGCGATCTCCTCGTCGGTGAACTGGTGCCAGTCGAACCGGCCGAAGAACCCCTCGTGGGTCTTGGGGTCGTACTCGTCCGCGAGCTCGAGCTGGCCCCGCCGCACCGCCGCGAACCCGTCGGCCATCTTCCGCATGTTCCCCTCGAACAGCCCGATGGCGATCGAGGGCGCGTCCTGGAACAGGTGGTTCACCCACGGATACGGATATGGGTTGTACGGATACGTGCTCCCCCACACGGAGGAGCAGCCCGTGGCATTCGCGATGCCGGTGGTCGCACGCCCCTTGCCACCCGGCCCCTCCGTGTAGCGCCATTTGAGGTCCTTGAGCTCCTCGATCATGCGCGCGATACGATCGACGTGCGCCTTGTCGGCAGCAGTGATCGGCACTTCCACCTTGGTCCCCTCGGCCTTGCCGACCTCCGTGAGCGGAGCGTCCGCGGCAAGCAGCTTGCGCGCCTTCTGGTCGAGTTGCGTCACCAACTCATCGATCCGCTGGACATGGCGGCGCACCCGCGGGAGCATCAGTGCGTTGATGCCCGACACGACCAGGTGCAGCACCGTCTTCTCGCCGCAACCCATGCACGCGCCGTCGCCGCCCACCATCGAGCGGTAGTTGCCCTGCTTGAGCAGCAGGGAGGACAGCACGCCGATCCCCTCGTCGATGTTCGCCACATTCACGTAGCGGTCGTCGGTCTCTGGCAGGTATTGCCAGAGGCGCCAGTTGCGGCGCAGCGTGGCGACGACCTCCTCGGTCTGGCGGACCGTCGTGAGCGCGCCGTCCGGACAGGCCCGGACGCAGATGTTGCAGCCCTTGCAGGCGTCGGGGTTGATCGTGATCGAGAGCAGCCCGCCGGTGCCCTTCTGCTTGTTCTCGACGACGTCGAAGAACGGTGCCGTCTTGGCGAGCGGGAAATCCACCAGCGCGGCGTAGACCGGGGCGTACTCGTGGTCGAGCGCCGCCGTGCGCTCGGGATCGAGGTTGAGCTTCTCCACCACGTTCTGGAACGCCGTGGACAGCGTGTCCGCGAACGTCGTGAACGGCACGCCCTTCAGCAGGCGCCGTGATTCGGCGGCGAGGGGCTTGAGGATCTGACGGACGCGGTCGAGCCGCCCATGGTCGGCCTCGACCATGCGGACGGCGGCCTCGAGCACCTCGGGAATGTCGCTCACGACCCCCGGGATCGCCGCATCGGGGCACTGCACCCAGCACTGGCTGCAGCCGGTGCACTTGTCCGGGATGAACTCGGGCACTTCGAACCGCACGTTCGTCATGTCGCGGATCGTGCTCGACGCCGCCGGAATCGCGGACAGCGCCGCGAACGGATCGGCGATGCCGTCCTCCCCCATCTTGCAGAGGACGCACACCTGCTCCCAGAAGCGCCCACCGTGCCCGATACCCGGCTGCACATTGGTCCCGCCCAGCAGCGCGGGCATCTGCGGCACGGCACCAACAACCTCCTCGTGCTCGGCTGCGAGCGCCGCGGGATCGAGGCGCACGACTTCGTCGTAGCCGCGGCGAATGACGCGCACATTGTCGTCGACCACTTTTTCGCCAAGATGGCCGAACTTCTTGACGAGCTGCTTCTTGATGCCCTCGAACAGGCGCTGCTCGTCGAGCCCTTCTTGTTTGCAGAGCGGCGCCGCGCGGAAGAAGGCGCCCATGAAGGCGGCACCCTGCATGCGGTAGCGCAGCTCCGGGTCGCTGGCCTCTGAGCTCGCGATCTTGAACCCGTCGAGGAAGTAGACCTCGTAGCGCTGCTCCACGATGGCGCGACGCGCCGTCGCCGGCAGCCCGTGCCAGATCTCCGCCAGCGGGCGATCGCCCTGCATGATGAAGACGCCACCCTCCTCGAGCCCGTCGAGCGGATTCGAGTGCATGAAGACGTTCGGGTCGGGCGAGAGCACGACCGTGACGTGTTTCAGCTCGGCGTTGAGCTTGATCGGCTCGTGGGCGAGCGTCGCGTAGAAGGTGGTGGGCTGCCCTTTCTTCTCGGACCCGTACTTCGGATTGGCCTGGATGTAGAGGCCGAGCAGGTCCGCCGCGGTCTGCGCGAGGTTCTTGCCAGTGGTAATGGCGCCCCACCCGCCGACCGAGTGGATCCGGATCGACGTTGCGCCCTTGGGCAGCAGGTTTACCGGCTCGCCCGGGTGGAGCGACAGGTCGGCGACGTGCGGGTAGTGCTCGAGCAGCTCGTCCTGCCAGATCTGCAACTTCGGGAAGCGCGTGTCCTTCCGGATGAAATCGATCCCGAGGTAGAACTGGCGGCGCTGCTTGCCCCCCTCGAGCATGTTGTCCACGGCCGCGATCAAGTCAGCCGGCTGCAGGTCGCGACTGCCCAGCCCGAAGCACCCGGAGTAGAAGTCCGGCATCTCGGCGGCCTGACAGGCGGTGAGGCCCGGATACGGGACCTCACCGGCGGCGCGCCCGTTCTCGAGGGCCTTGTACATGGCCGCCCGGATCTCGCGCAGCATCGGGAGGTCCACCGCCAGCGGCTGGTCGGTGCGCTCGAGGACCGTGACAGCCTTCTTGCCGCGCAGCATGCGGGTCAGGAGATCGGCGGGAAACGGGCGGAACATCGTCACGTTGAGCACGCCGATCTTGAGCCGGCGCGCGTCGCGCAGGTAGTCGCACACCGCCTCGCAGTTCGGCACGACAGAGCCCTGCCCGATCAAGACGTATTCGGCATCGTCCAGCCGGTAGCCCGTCGCCCGTGCGTAGGCGCGTCCCGTCAGCGCGGTGTACTCGGCCATGGCGCGGTCGGCCAGCGCCTGCACGTGGTCGAAGTAGAACGGCCGCTGCGCCGCCACACCCTGCGCGTAGCTGTCCTGGTTCTGGACGACTCCCAGCATGGCGGGGTAGTCCAGATTGAACATCTCCGGGATGCGGCGCCGCTCCTTGCCGAACACCCAGCGCTGCGCCGGGGTGGGCGACTCGATGATGTCCGCCGGATCCCCGAGGTACTCCTTCACGAGCGCGCGCTCGGGCATGAGCATCGTCTCGATCACGTGGCTCGTGAGGAAGCCGTCCTGCGCCACGAGGCCCGGGTTGAGTGACAACTCGGCGATGCGGTGCGCGATCAGGTTGAGGTCCGCGCCCTCCTGCACGTTCTTGGCGAACAGCTGGAAGAAGCCGGTGTCATCCACCGCGTGGTAATCGTCATGTCCCGCGTGCACATTGAGCGCGTGCTTGGTCATCGCCCGCGCCGCGACGTTGAGCACGTACGTGAGCCGCTTGCCGACGGCCGCGTACAGCGACTCGTGCATGTAGGCGATGCCCTGGCCACTGGAGAAGTTCGTGGCCCGGAGACCCGTCATGCTCATGCCGGCGGTGACCGCCGCGGCGGCGTGCTCGCCCTCGGGCTCGAAGAAGATCAGCGAGCGCCCGTTCACGTTGAGCTTGCCGGCCGCCACCGCGGCGGCCCAGCCCTCGCCCATTTGCGTGGACGGCGTGATGGGGTAAGCGCCCGCCCCCTCGCTCCCCGCGGTCTCCATCTCGACCACCGCGCCGCTGCCGTCGGTGGCGGTGCGCGTACCCGGGTACTTGGGCTTCGCCCCGTTCGCGTCGTCGCCGTTCCCGTTCCCGCCCTTGTTCCGAATCCGGATCATGCCGCCGCTCCCTCTAGCTGGGGACGACGCGCCTTGAACTGCTGCGCGCCCTCGACCCAGACAATGGCGCCCGTCGGACAGCGTTTGATGGCGTCCGGCGAGGCCAGTTCGTACTTGGTGTAGTCGATGACTGCGAGGCCGTTCTTCATCTCGATAAGGCCTGGCGCCGCGTCGGCCGCGCACCGGCCACAGCCGTTGCAGGCCACCGCGCATGCCGCATCGGCTTCCTCGCCCTCGAGCAGGTTCTTGCACTGCACGATGAGCTTGTGGTCGAGCGGCATCAGCGTGAACAGGTCTTTGGGGCAGGCCTCGACGCAGTCGCCGCAGGCGGTGCACTTCTCGGGGATCACCACCGGCAGGTCTTCGTCGTTCATGTAGATCGCATCGAACGTGCAGGCGACCTTGCAGTCCGCGAGGCCGATGCACCCCCACGCGCATTTCTTGCCGCCACCGGCCACCGCCGCGGCCGCCCGGCAGGTTTCCAAGCCGATGTAGTCCGCGTGATACGGCGCGACGTCGCAGCCGCCGGCGCACAGCAAGCGCGCGACGCGCGTGCTCGCCTGGCCCACATCGACGCCGAGGTAGCCGGCGATGTCCGCACGCGCGTCGGCGGTCGCGACCGTGCAATTCGCGGGCTGGATCTTCCCGTGGACGAGGCTCTCGGCAAAGGCGCGGCACCCCGCCTGGCCGCACGCTCCGCAGTTCACGCCCGGCAGCATCCCGGCCAGAACGTCGATGCGCGGGTCTTCCCAGACGTAGAGCTTCTTCCGGGCGAGCGCGATCACGGTGGCGAAGAACGTGCCGACACCGCCCAGGATCGCGCCGGAGACGAGGACGGTCGAGGTGGTCAGCACGTCACGCCCCCGACAGGTCCGCCTGTTGGAGCAGCCACGCCGCGAGCTTGTCGACCGGATCCGTGCCCGCCGTGCCGGTCACGAGCGGACCGCCGGTTGGGGCTGCGGCCGCCGCCTGCAACGCCTTGAGCTGATCCAGCTCCTCGCGCTGCTGCGCCGCCGTGAATGGTCCGGAGCGCCGCTTGCCGTCGAGCGAGGGGACCTCGCCCACGGTGAGGCGCTGCCCGAGTGCGGCGCCGGCCGCGGGATCGTGCACGAAGCGCGCGCTGTGGGGCGGCATCAGCGCCACGACACCCGGGCCGTCGGTCTTGCCGAGCCGCGCGATCACCGCCGGATCGTCCGTCTGCGCGACAAACGCGTGCGGCGTGATCAGGCGGACGAGCGGAGCCGGCGAGGTTTCGCCCCGGGCGATCAGCACGATCTTCACGTTCCCGTCGAGGAACTCGGCGAGGCCGGCCGGGCGGAGGTCGGCACCGTCGAGCGCGATCACGATCGGCGGCCCGAGCAGGCGTTCGGCCTGGCTCCACTGCCCGAACGGGAAGGCGCGGAGATACCGGTCATGCTCGGCCGGGCGATAGCGTCCGCTCCGCGCGGCATCCACCACCCGGGCGGCGCCCATCGCCCGCCCGAAGTCGCCCAACAACGTGGCCGCAGCCTGATACAGGCCCTCGCCGGGCGCCAGGTCAAGCGCGAACGCCTCGTCGCTTCGCGCCGCGAGGTCTTCGAGCACCGCGAGGGCCCGTCGCATGGCTTCCCGCGTCGCCGGCTGGACGGCCGGCTCCGCCAGCATCACGGAGGCGAGTCGCTTCACATTCACCAGGCGACTTCCCACGTCGCCCAGCTCCGCGGCGAGTTGGGACACACGATCGTCTGCCTCCATCTGATGACGGTCGAGATGGGCGCGGACCTCCCCCAGCGTCGTTGCCAGGACCGAGCGGTACCGATTCCGGGGGCCGGCCAGGGCGGCCATCGCGACCTGCTGGCGATCGTCAGACGGCATACTTGTCGAACTCCCGATTCAGACGCTCGATCTTCTCCTGCGCCGTGTACACCCGCTGGCGGCGGAGCTCCTCGTAGCGTTGTCTGGATTCATCACGGAAGAACACGCCGAGGCGGATCGGCGCGGTGGCCTCGGCGAGGTGACGGGCCGTGTCGAGGTCCTTGGGGTCGTGACGCCGCCGGTTCTTGTAGATCCGCTCGAGCTCGGGCGCCATCACGCCGTCCTCGTGCACCAGCAGCTCCACCAGATCGGGCTTGCGGACGGCCTGCTCGAACAGATCGCTGGTGTACTGCGGGCAGCGCTGCAGAATCCGGACGAACGAGAAGCCCTTGTGCTGATAGGCCGCGCGGATGGTCTCGTAGAGGTGCGCCGGCATCCAGTCGGCCGTCTGCGCCACGAACGAGGCGTTGGTCATGCCCAGCGTGGCGGTCAGCGGGTTGAGCGGAACGAGATGGCTTCCCCGGGGCTGCGTGTTGCTCGGGTACCCCTGCGGGGTCGTGGGCGACGTCTGCTTCTTGGTGAGCCCGTACATGCCGTTGTCGAGCATGAGTGCCACCATGTCCATGTTGTACCGAACCGCGTGGATCCAGTGGCCGGCACCGATCGAGCAGCAGTCCCCGTCCCCCATCACGACGAACACGTCCAGGTCGGGCCGCCGCAGCTTCACCCCACTCGCGATCGGCAGGGCCCGCCCGTGGATGCCGTGGAACCCGTAGGTCGAGAGGTAGTGGGGAAACCGACTCGAGCAGCCGATCCCAGACACGAACACGGTCTTTTCCGGAGGGAGCTGTTCGGCCTCGAGCAAGCGCTGCACTGCCGTGAGGATGGCGTGGTCGCCGCACCCGGGGCACCAGCGCGGAATCGCCCCGGCGTAGTCCTCCATCGTCCAGCTGCGCTCGTCGTCGTCCTCGTCGTGGCCGCAGGTCAGGAACGAGCAAGAAGTCTGGATCACGCCTTCCTCCCGGGCATCATGCTCTGGATGCCCTCCAGAATCCCGATGGGCCGGAGCGGCTGACCCGGCACGCGGGTCCAGCAATCCACGTCCACCAAGGTGTTCGCGCGGAGCAACCACGCCAGCTGCCCCATGCGCCGGTTTTCCGGGGTGATGTGCGGGTCGCCTAGCCGATCGCTGTAGTTGATCTCGATCGTCGCGACCTTGCGGAACCCGGCGAAGATGTCCTTGAGCCCCGACGGCAGGGGCCAGAGCACGCGGAGATGGAGCGAGGAGACCTTGAGCCCCTGGGCCCGCGCCCGTTCGACCGCCTCGTCGATGGCGCCCTTGGTGGAGCCCCAGCCGACGACCAACAGGTCGCCCGTGGGATCGCCGCAGATCTCGGGCGGCGTCAGGGTCTGCTGGAAGACGGCGATCTTGCGGCTCCGCATGGCGCAGCCGCGCTCGTGCTCCTCGGGGCCGTACGCGACGTGGCTGGCCTCATCATGCGACAACCCGGTCAGGGTGTGCATGCCTCCCGGCTGGCCGGGAATGAAGCGGCGCGAGAGCCCCAGCTCCGGATCCCAGTCGTATGGCTTCACG
The DNA here is from genome assembly GCA_963771275.1 of uncultured Gemmatimonadales bacterium. Lineage (GTDB taxonomy): Bacteria > Gemmatimonadota > Gemmatimonadetes > Gemmatimonadales > GWC2-71-9 > JAOTWJ01. Next base: position 1,137,557 of record CAVYSW010000003.1, on the reverse strand, counting down.
CCGTCGGGGACCGAGCTCAGATCCGGTGGGACCGACATCCAACGGGGGTCCACCTCGGGCCGCGAGAACGGCTGCACACCGGTCGCGAGGTTGGCGTCGGTGAGCACCACGACCACGCACCGCAGCGCCTCGGCAACGCGCCGCGCGGTGATCACCAGGTGGAAGCACTCCTCGATCGTGGCCGGCGCCAGGACGACCTTGGGCGCGTCGCCGGGCTGGCCGAAGACCGAGGCGAGCAGGTCGGACTGCTCGACCTTGGTGGGGAGCCCCGTGCTCGGGCCGCCGCGCTGCACGTCGAGCACCACGAGCGGCACTTCGACCATGGTGGCCAGTCCGATGAACTCGGTCTTGAGCGCGAGGCCCGGACCCGACGTCACCGTGAACGCGACCTTGCCGGCATAGGAGGCGCCGATTGCGACGCCGGCGGCGGCGATCTCGTCCTCCGCCTGGTGTACGATCCCGCCGTAATCCTCGAAGATGTCGCCCAGGTAGTGAGAAACCGACGTCGCCGGCGTGATCGGGTACATGGAACACAGCTCCATCCCCGACGCCACTGCTCCCATCGCGAGGGCCTGATTGCCGTTCATTACGATCATCGGCTTGTCGGGCTTCTGCGCCGGGACGTCGATCCGGAAGTCGAGATTCTCCCCGGCCCATTGGTAGCCCAGCTCCAACAGCGCAACGTTGAGCTGCGCCACCTCGGCCGCCTTGCGACGGAACGAGTAGCGGATCAGGTCACGGGTGAGGTCGAGGTCCCGGTCGTAGATCCACGAGAGCATGCCCAGCACGAACATGTTCTTCCCGTGGCGCGGGTTGTCCGTGAGGGTCAGGGTCTGTTCCTCCATCGGCACGCCGATGATCGTGTAGCGCCGGTGGGAAAGCTCGTCCATCGCCTCGGCCCACTGCCGCCGGATGTCCTCGTCGTCGTGGGTCGCCCACATGCTCTCGACCAGGATGATCGCATCGTCGTGCAGCGCCTCGAGCCGATGTCGGGCGACCAGAGCCTGCTCGTTGAACGCGACCACCAGATGCGCCGCGTCACCCCAGTTGGTGACGGGCTTGGTGCCGATCCGAATCAGGTTGCCGGAGGCGCCCGTGCCCGACCGCGGGGGGGGTTGGATCTCGGCGGGGATGATCTCCACGGTCCACACGCCGTTGCCCATCTTGGCAGAGACCGACCCGAAGATCTGACCGCATTTCTGCGCGCCTTCGCCGGAGTCGGAGACGACCTCGACGGTATGCTCGGGAACCCGGAGGACGACCGGCCGGGCGCCTTTGGGCGCCTTGGGCTTCTTCGTCGCGACGGGGGAAGGGCTGACCATGTGCAGACCTGAGCTGAGGTTCAGGAACCCATCAGCCGTCCACGAAGCGCGACCGGGCCCGGTCCGCCGCGCAGTGGGACAGCCAGTGACTGTCCCCCAGATCCCTCGCGGCATGACGCGACCACGGTCGCGGTTTCGTAACGGCGCTCCTATGCGAACAGCGTCCTAATGGTAAAGGCGATGCGGGAACCACCGCCGAAGTTTTCCATGAAGACACCTTTAAGACGACAACTCAACTCCCGATAGTCCAGGTTCGGCCATGCCTGAGCAACTCATTGATATTCAACGCCTTGACGGCGCACGCTCGAGACCGGCCCAGGACCTCATCCTCGTAGGACGGTGCGGGGTCGCAATAGACCACCCCGAGGGCCATGGGGAGAGTCGGCGGCCGCAAGTCGACCATCATTTGCGCGAGCGTCCGGTCCGTCTCGTCGTGCACCAGGAGGTCGGACATCCCCACCCCATTTTCGCCGAGCGTCACGGCCTCGAGGTGCAGCGTGCCCGGCTTGACGCGGATTCCGCGGGTGCGCTCGCGGCCGAACACCATGGGCTTGCCATGCTCCAGGTGCAGCTGAGTGTCCGCGGCCGCGGCCCGCTCCGTGAAGCTGGCGAATGCTCCGTCGTTGAACACGACGCAGTTCTGAAACACCTCGACAAACGACGCTCCGTGATGCGCGTGGGCACGCTTCAGCACCTCGACGAGATGCGGTGTGAGCGTATCCACCGAGCGGGCGACGAAGCGCGCCCCCACCCCGAGCGCGAAGGCGCCGGGTGCGATGGGGTTGTCGACCGAGCCGTGCGGCGTGGAGGGCGATCGGAAGCCGCGGCGCGACGTGGGCGAGTACTGTCCCTTCGTGAGGCCGTACACCTCATTGTTGAACAGCAGAATCTGCAGGTCCACGTTGCGGCGCAGCACGTGGAGCATGTGGTTCCCGCCGATCGACAGGCCATCACCGTCTCCGGTGACGACCCAGACGTCGAGCGCCGGGTTCGCGAGCTTGATGCCAGTCGCGATCGCGGGCGCGCGTCCATGAATCGTGTGGAAGCCGTACGCGGACACATAGTATGGAAAGCGCGCCGCGCAGCCGATCCCTGAAACGAACACCGTCTGCTCCCGCCGGGCACCGAGATCGGCCAACGCCTTCTGCACACCCTTAAGAATCGCATAGTCGCCGCAGCCCGGACACCAACGGACCTCCTGATCGGACGCGTAGTCTCTGGGCTGTGCGCGGAGCTCGGTCGTGGCTGTCATGATCGCCCCTCCAGACGACGCATCACCGTCTGCTCGATTTCCGCCACCTTGAACGGCTTGCCGGTGACCTTGTTGATCCCCTCGGCCGGGACGAGGTACTGGCTCCGGAGCAACGTGAGGAGCTGCCCCGCGTTCATCTCGGGGACCAGCACCTGGTCGAAGCGCTTGAGGAGGTCGCCGAGGTTGCGCGGCAGCGGCCAGATATAGCGGAGATGAATGTGCGAGACCGACAGGTTGCGCTCTCGCAGATTGCGCACGGCTTGCTGGATCGGCCCGAACGTCGAGCCCCAGCCCACGACGGCCACGGTGCCCGTCGTTTCGCCGACCGCCACCTGCTGCAGCGGAATATCGGCCGCGACCCGCCGCACCTTCTCGAGGCGGAGATCCGTCATCAACTGATGGTTGTCCGGATCGTAGGAGATGTTGCCGGTGGTCGCGTGGCGCTCGAGCCCGCCGAGCCGGTGCTCGAGACCCGGCCTGCCTGGGGGTGCCCACGGCCGGGCGAGCGTCCGGTCGTCGCGGGCGAACGGGCGAAAGCCGTCGGGGTCTTCCCGGAACCGGACGGGGAACGGTTCGACCGCGTCGGCGTCAGGGATGAGCCATGGCTCTGCGGCGTTCGCTAAGAACCCATCAGTCAACAACATGACCGGTGTCATGAACTTGGTGGCGATGCGAACCGCCTCAATGGCGACCTCGAACGAATCAGAGGGAGTTGCTGTTGCAACTACTACAAGTTGTGCGTCGCCATTCCGACCGAAGACTGCCTGGTGGAGGTCGGCCTGCTCAGTCTTGGTCGGCAAGCCGGTGGACGGCCCCGCCCGCTGCGCATTCACGATCACCAGCGGGAGCTCGGTGGCGACTGCGAGCCCGATCGCCTCCGTCTTGAGCGCGATTCCCGGACCGGAGCTCGAGGTGACGCCGAGGGCTCCGGCATACGACGCTCCGATCGCGGCGCACACGGCGGCAATTTCGTCCTCGGCCTGAAACGTGACGACCCCGTAATCCTGGAAGCCCGCCATGGTGTGCAGCAACGGTGAGGCAGGGGTAATCGGGTAGGAGCCCAGCACGAGGCGATCGAGGCCGGCGGCCTTGAGACCAGTCACCAGCCCCCAGGCCAGCGCCTCCGTTCCGCTCACCGTGCGATAGGTGCCCGGCGGCAGCTGTGCGGCCGCGACGGAGTAGCCGGCCACGTGCGAGGGCATCTCCGCCGTCTCCCCGAACGCGTGTCCCGCGTTGAGCGCGCGCAGATTGGCGTCACGGACCGGCGGCTCGGCGGCGAACTTCCGCTCGACCCACTGCTGCGTCGCCTTGCGGGAGCGGCCGTACATCCAGAGCATCAGCCCCAGCGCCCACATGTTGCGGCAGCGGAGCGCCTCCTTCTGGGACAGGCCGAGGCCGTCGACGGCGTCGAGGGTGTGGCGCGTGATGTCGAGTCGCAGCAACTGGTACGGCGCCAGCGCCTCGTCGTCGAACGGGCTCGCCGTGTAGCCAGCCTTCTGGAGATTGCGCTCGGTGAAGGCGCCGGTGTCCGCGACGACGGTGCCACCCATGCGGACGTCGGCGAGCCCCACCTTGAGCGCCGCCGGATTCATCGCGACGAGGACATCGAGCTCGTCGCCCGCCGTGGCGATGTCGCGCGCGCCGAACTGGATCTGGAACGCCGAGACGCCATAGGTCGTCCCGGCCGGCGCGCGGATCTCGGCCGGGTAGTCGGGGAAGGTCGCGAGGTCACTGCCGGCCAGCGCGGTCTCCTGCGTGAACTGCAGGCCGGTGAGCTGCATGCCGTCGCCGGAGTCACCGGCGAACCGGATGACGACGGCGTCGCGCACCTCGCGCTCGGAGCGGGAGGCGATAGGGGAGGCCATGACGGTATGGGCCTTTCAACGCTGGGGCGTGTTTCGAAGTATAGGTCGCCCGGTGGCCGATGGAAGGGCGGACGATGGGGCCCGGCCGGCGGCCGCTTGCTCGCGCCGGTCGGTTTGGCTCATCTTGTGACAGCGCTTCCATCAGTGAGCCCGCCCATGACGACTCGGCATTCCGCCTCCCGGCCATTGACGGCCGCGCGTCTCGCGGCCGTGGCAGCCGTGCTCAGCCTTCCGATACCGGCGATCGCGCAGCAGCCGGATTCCATGACCACCCAGCTCTCCTGGGAGAGCATGGCGTTTCTCGTTCGATCGGACACGGCACATGGCGTGGAGCTGTGGGCGAGCGCCTACGTGGTCAGCCGTGAGGCGGGAGAAGAGCTCCGCTGGTTCGCCGGGAGCTACGATCCGAACAGCGTCACCTCGTGGCTTGCGGAGGTGGAGCTGCTCCTGCTCCCGGATCGCGCGGGGCCCGCCGACCCCCCGAATCAGCTCGCGGCTCAGCCCCTGGCGGACCTGGAAGGCGGGCGGTTCATCGTCGCGCGCAAGCGCGAAGGCAAGCGCTGGAGCGCCGGCGTGCTGCTGTCGTTCAATCCGAAATACGGACGGAGCCTGACGTTCCGGATCGAGCGCGCACAGGCGACCGAGTTGTTCGCGGCGCTGTCGCAGGGTGCCAGGCGGAGCCGTTTGGTCCCGCTCCAAGAGTCCTGCGCGCTCGACCCGTGCGGATGTGGTGGGGCGAGGTTCCGGCCAGCCGAGCGCGCCTCCGAGCCGCCGGCGCTCTATCCCCCGGAGCTGGCAGATCGCGGCATGCCGGGCATGGTCGTCCTGAGCTTCACGGTCGACACGACCGGTCATGTGGTGACCGACGAAACGCTTCAGGTCCTTGCCAGTCCTCACCCTGCGTTCACGGTGGTGGCGCGCCACGTGGTCGCGGGAACCGTGTTCCGGCCCGCCACCTGCGACGGGCGGCCCGTTCCCTCGACGCTTCGCGAGCCATTCCTCTTCATCATCAGGCATCACTGATCTGACCCCAGACCGCACCCCGATCGCCAACTGTGCGCTGCGGCACAGCGGCGACCCCGGGCGCGCGTTAAGAGACTGGGGATTATGCCAGGCATTCCCATGAAGCGATCGGTTCAGTCTGCCGGTCGGCTCAGCAACGCCGGCAAGTGGTTCACGGCGATGATCACCACCGGCGCCGCGCTCACGGCGCTGCTGCTCAACGCCCGGAACCTGGGTGTGAGCCAGATGATGGGTCTGGCCGAGTACTCCGCCCGCCGCATATGGGTCACTCCGCGCGTCGACACCCTCGCGGCACTCGGCGACACCACGGGCTTGGCCGCCACCGTCACCGACAAGGCGGGGGCGACGTTGACCGGTGTGCCGCTTGCCTGGCGGAGCAGCGACACGGCTGTCGCCGCCGTGGACTCCTCCGGAAACGTGGTGGCGCGGGGACCTGGGACCGCCCGCATCACTGTGGCCGTGCGCGAGATCAAGGCCGAGGCGTTCATCACCGTGCGGCAGCTGCCAACCGGTGTCGAGATTCCCGGTGACACGGTCGTCCGGCTGCTCGAGAGCGATACGGTGCCGTTCGCGGCTTACGCGCTCGACGCGCGCGGGCATCGCATCCACGAGGCGATGCCACGTTGGCGGTCCGCCGACTCCGCGATCGTGGCGATCGACTCCCTGGGGCGCGCCGTCGCGCTCGCTCCCGGCTGGACGGTGTTGACCGCCGCGAGCGGCGGTCACGAGGCCCGCATCGCGACACGCGTGGACGTGGCGCCGGCGGCGATCACCCTGGCGGCCGGCGGGGATCAGCGCGTGCCCGCGGGCCGTCTTCTGCCGCTGCCGATCGCGGTGCGTGTGCTCTCGCGCGGCGGCGCGGCGGTACCGGGGGTGACCGTAGCCTTCACGCCGGTAGATGGAGAGGGTCGCGTGGAGCCCGCTACGGCGATCGCCGACCGGGACGGACGCGCGCGCATCGCATGGACCCTGGGCCCCCGTCCCGGCCGGCAGGCGCTGCTGGCGAGCGTGGCACTACTCGACAGCACGCTCACCATCGTGGCCGAAGCGGACCCCTTACCCCGGAACACAAAGGTCGTGGCCGTAAGCGAAGCGCTCATCAGTCGAGTGGATGAGCTGCTCGGTGAGCCCGTGGCGGTGCGCGTCGCGGACTCGACCGGCGCCGCGCTGACCGACGTGCCGATTGCCTGGACGGCTCTGGATGGCGGCAGCGTCGCGCCGCTCGACGCGCGGAGCGACACCCTAGGTGAGGCACGCGCCCGCTGGACGTTGGGGCCCCGCGCCGGCCGCCAGCGCTTGCGCGTCCAGGTGGGGAACCCGCGTACGATCCCGCCGTTGACCATTTCGGCCAGGGCGGCCGCAGCCGCCCCCGCGACGATGGCCGTCCTGAGCGGCACGGCCCAGAGCGGACCGGTTGGGGCCGTGTTGCCGCAGGCCGTGGTCATTGTCGTCCGCGACCCGCACGGGAATGGCGTCCCCGCCGTTCCGCTCAGCGTCCGCGCGGCACACGGATCGGTCGTGGACACCGCTCCACTGACCGACTCCACCGGGCGCGCGGCGCTCCGCTGGACGCTGGCCCCGGCCGCGGGGTCGCAGGTCCTGGCGGTGCGAGCGGCCGGTGTGGACTCTGCCCTTACGATCACGGCCCGGGCGCGTCCCGGATCCGCCGCCAACGTTGCGTTTCGGGACCCGCCGGCCAGGGGCAGGGCCGGCGTCGCCGTCCGACTCGTCACGGCCGTCACGGACAGCTACGGAAATCCCGTGTCCAACGCCCTCGTGGTGTTCACCACCCGCTCCGGCGCGCTCTCCGCCGCCCGCGTGCGCACCGACGAGTCGGGCAACGCCACCACACGCTGGACGCCGGCGCGTTCACCCAGCGAGCAGCAAGTCACGGCCAGCCTGAGCGGGACCACCACCAAGAGCAGCTACACCCTGCGAATCTCGGCACCGACCCCAGCGAAGTAGGCGGGAGCCGCCTGCCGCACACGGCTTCCCGCGCCGTACCTTGTGCGCGGCCGACGCGGGCGGGACCTTTGTGAGCCCCGTCGCCAGGCAGCCTCATGACCAAGCCTCAAGATCATCTTCGCCGGACCTGTGCTGTTTGCGGGAAGGACTTTCCCCCGCGGGAGGTCGTCGCGGGCGGCGTGGTCCGTGACGCGCTCGCCGAGCTGATCCATCGCGATCACCCCGAGTGGTCCGGGGAGAGCTTCATCTGCCGGTCGGACCTCACGACCTACCGCACCCGATACGTGCAGGGGTTGCTGGAGTCCGAGAAAGGCGAGCTCACGTCGCTCGAGCGGGAGGTGCTGAACAGCCTGCGCGAGCACGAACTGCTCGCCCGCAACGTGGACGCGGAATTCGAGCAGGATTGGTCCCTCGGCGAGCGGCTTGCCGATCGGATCGCCTCGTTCGGTGGGAGCTGGACGTTCCTCATCGTGTTCGGCGCGTTTCTGGCACTCTGGATCGGGATGAACTCCCTCGTGTTGTTGTGGCGCCCCCCCGATCCCTATCCGTTCATCCTGCTCAACCTGATACTGTCCTGTCTGGCCGCCATGCAGGCCCCGATCATCATGATGAGCCAGAACCGGCAGGAGGTGAAGGACCGGCTACGATCACAGCACGACTACCAGGTGAACCTCAAGGCCGAGCTCGAGATCAGGCAGCTGCACGAGAAGGTCGATCACCTCCTGTCGCATCAGTGGGAGCGCCTCGTCCAGATTCAGGAGATCCAGCTCGAACTACTCACGGATCTGGGCAAGCGGAGGTGACGTTGCACGGAGGCCCGACGCGTGAGGGCGTCGCCCTTGTCCTTCCGGGCTGGGCGTGTTCACCTTTCGCACTCTCCCGCGCCAAGGGCACCGACTCAATGCGCAACACTTTGATCATGGCTCTCGTCGCGCTGTTGCTCGCCAGCAGCAGCGCTTCCCTCATGTCCCAGCAGGCGAGCGAGCGACCGCGCCCCCTCCCCTATCCGATCGACGTACCACATGCGTTCCGACAGGCGATCGAGCGCGGCACCCGCAGCCCCAACGGCGCGCCGGGGCCCGGCTACTGGCAGAACTGGACGGACTACACGATTCGGGCTCGCCTGGACACGGCCCAGAAGCGGATCGACGGGACGGCGCACATCGTGTACCACAACCGCTCGCCGCTGACCATCCCGGTGCTGGTGCTCCAGCTCATCCAGAATGTCCACAGCGAGGGCGCGATCCGGAACCGAGAGGTGGAAGTGACCGGCGGCATGGAGATCAAGCGCCTGACGGCGCGGGCGGAGGAACTCCCGGAAGTCACGCCGGCGACCGGGCGCGGAGCGCCGAACGGGTTTCTGGTGGACGGTACGCGGCTCCAGGTCAGACCTTCCCAGCCGATCGGGCCGGGCGACTCCGCCGTGCTCGACATCGACTACGGCTTCAAGATCCCGCAGCAGGGGGCGGCCGGCCGCATGGGCTGGAGCCGCGACAACCTGTTCTATCTCGCCTACTGGTATCCACAGATGGCGGTGTTCGACGACGTGGGCGGCTGGCAGATGGACCCGTTCCTCGGCAACGCCGAGTTCTACATGGACTACGGCGACTACGACGTGACGCTCGAAGTGCCGCAAGGCTGGGTGGTAATGGGGACGGGGTGGCTCGCGAACGCCGACTCGGTGCTGCCGCCCGCGATCGTCGCGCGGCTGCGGGCAGCCACGTCGAGCGACACGGTGGTGCACGTGCTGACCGCGGCGGACTTCGGACCGGGGCGGGAGACGGTGCGGGCACCCACGGGATACCTGAGCTGGCATTTCACGACCGATTCGGTGCGCGACGTGGCGTACGGCGTCACGCGCGCCTCGCTGTGGGACGCGGCCCGCACGCCAGTGGGGGACCGGGACGGCGACGGCCGGCCGGACTACGCGCGCGTCGACGCGATCTACCGGGCAAGCGCGCCCCGCTGGGCCAAGGCCTGGCGGTACGTCCAGCACTCGATCGACTTCCTGTCCCGCTGGACCGGCTACTCATACCCCTGGCCGCACATGACCGCCGTGGAAGGAGACGGGATCATCGGCGGCGGGATGGAGTACCCGATGATGACGCTGATCAGCGGGTTCACCGGCGCCACCGATACGGCCCTGTACGGCGTCACCGCGCACGAGCTGGCCCACATGTGGGTGCCGATGATCGTGGGCAACGACGAGCGCCGGCGCTCCTGGATGGACGAGGGAACGACGTCGTTCAACGGCGGCGCGGCGGAAGACGAGTTCTATCCCGGCCGCCGCTGGGAGCTGGGGAACTACGACGGCTACGCCGAAATCACGCGCACCGATGAGGAAGGCCCGATCATGCGCTGGTCGGACTTCCATTACGACGGCTACGCCTACGGCACGGCCTCCTACGCCAAACCGGCCACGCTGCTCTGGACGCTGCGCGGCCTGCTCGGCGAGGAGACATTTGCCAAGACGTACCACACCTACATCCGGCGCTGGGCGTTCAAGCATCCCCAACCCTGGGACTTCTTCAACACGTTCAACGACGTGAGCGGCCGCAATCTCGACTGGTTCTGGCGCGCGTTCTACTTCGATACCTGGACGCTCGATCAGTCGGTCGCGGACGTGAAGGCGGACGGGAACGGCACGACCATCACCATCGCGGATCTGGGACTCGCCCCCATGCCCGCGCGACTTACCATCACGCTCGCCAACGGGCAGACACTGAAGGCTGAGATTCCGGTGGAGCACTGGCTGGCAGGTGCCCGGAGCGCCGATTACGTGGCGCAGACGTCATCGCCGGTGGTGAAGGTCGAGATCGACGCCGAGCGCGTGTTCCCCGACGTGAATCGCGCCAACAACGTCTGGGAGAAGAAGTAGGGTGCGGGGGGCCGGCAGGCCGGCGCTGAGACTCAGCGCCGCCCGCCGGCCAGTCGAACGGCTTCCGGGGCACGCTTGAGCAGCCACATCCCCCACGTCCCCACCGCCGGACCGATGGCGAGAAACGCGAACGTCCAGCGCCACCCCACCAGATCCGTGACGACCGGCACGAGCTGGATCGACGCCAACGTCAGCAGGAAGCCCATGGAGGTCTGCGTGGTGAGTTGGGTTCCCATGTACTCCGGGTCGGCGAGCTCGCTTACGCTGGTGGAGAATTGCGCCGAGTCGGCGACCACGGCGAAGCCCCAGATCAACGCCACGTGGTGACCAGCGCGGGGTACGGGAAGAGGCCCCCGATGCCGAGCGCGCACGCGCCGCTCGTCACCATGCTGAGCATGGTGGTGTTGCAGCGGCCCCAGCGGTCGGCGAGATGGCCGGCCAGGAGGCTGCCGAGTCCGCCCGCCGCGATCACCGCGAAGGCCGCGACGGCCGCGAGCGTCTCGGTCCTGGTCGTCGGTGCCGGGCCGGGCTCCGCGGTACGCCGCGGCGAGATACAGCGGGATCCACGTCCACATGGCGTAGAGCTCCCACATGTGGCCGAGGTAGCCAATGTTGGCGAGGCGGAGCGGGCGATTGAGAAACGCGCGGCCGAGCTGGCGCCAGGCGAACCGCGGTACGGCCGCCCGGTACGGTCCCAGCCGGCCGAACCGGAGGGCGATCAGGGCACCGACGCTGGCCAGGGCGGCTGCGGTGTAGAGCACGAAGTCCGGGCTCCCGATGCCGCCCGCGGCCCGGATCAAGTGCGGCGAGGCCGAGCCCACGGTGAGCGCTCCGACCAGGAGCCCGATGCCCAGACCGCGATCTTCCCTGGTCCAGGTGGCCATGATCTTCATGCCGACGGGGTACACCAGGGCCAGGGCCATTCCGGTGCCGAAGCGCAGGATGCACCGCTGCGCGGAACCCAACTCCGAGAGCGGGGATCGCGGCCGTGAGGACCGCGCCGGCGGCCGCTCCGAGCGCCAGGACATGGCGCGGCTCCCAGAGATCGGGAACGTTGAAGAGGGCGCTGAGCACGGCCCCCGCGACGAAGCCGAGCTGGACAGCCATGGTGAGCCAGGCGGCTTCCGCCCGGGTGATCCCCCACTGGGCCTGGAGCGCCGGGAGGACCGCCGTGGCGGAGAACCACAGTCCCATGACCAGCAGCTCGCCGGCCGAGAGCAGGAGCAGGGTGCGCCACTTGTCGTGAAGCGGGTTCGAGGGTGGCATGAGGGTACAGCAGGATGACAGGGGAGGAACCCGATGGCAAGGCATGTCGAATCAGGATGGGTGGCGCTGATCGCCGCGATCCTCGTTGCCGCGGGCTGCGCCAGGGAGCCGGTCACCCTCGCGATCACGCACGTGACCATGATCGACGTCGCGGGCGGGCCCTCTCGGGCAGACGTGACGCTGCTCGTGGCGGGTCGGCACGTCCGCACGATCGGCCCCGCTGACGCGGTGCGCGTGCCGCGATCCGCGACGGTGGTGGAGGGCCGCGGGAAGTACCTCATCCCCGGCTTGTGGGACATGCACGTGCACGCGCTGTGGGATCCGGCGGTGCGCGCCACGTTCTTCCCGCTGTTCGTGGCCAACGGCGTCACGGGGATTCGGGACATGGGGGCCTCGCTCGCGCAGATGCTCGCCGGACGCTCCGACGTGCGAGCCGGCATGGTGGTGGGGCCGCGCGTCGTGGCCGCCGGGCCGATTCTCGATGGTCCTGAGCCGGTGGATCCCAGCATCTCGATGGCGATCGGTGATTCGGCGGGCGCTCGTGTCGCGGTGGACTCGCTGGCCCGGGCCGGCGTGGATTTCATCAAGGTCTACACGCTGCTCCCGCGCGCCGCGTTCTTCAGCGTGGTCGGCGCGGCGCGGCAGCACGGCCTTCCCGTGGCCGGCCACGTGCCGGCGGAGGTGACGCCGGTCGAAGCCGCCGATGCCGGGATGAAGAGTGTCGAGCATCTGCGGAGCGAGCTGGGCGGCCTGTGCGACCCCACGGTGGCCGGGGCCTGCGACAGCGTGTTCGCCGCGTTCCGCAGGCACGGAACCTGGAACACGCCGACGCTTGCCGTCAGGCGGGCCGGCGCGCTGGGCTACGACGAGCGCGTGGTGGACACCACCCTTCTCCGGTACATGCCGGAGATCGTACGGGGCTTCTGGCTGCGGGCCCGCGACGCGGCTCGGGCACGATCTCTCGAGGAGAGAGCCCGACTGCTCAATCGGACCGCCCGGGAGCGCGCACTCGCGTCGGCACTACACGCCGCCGGGCTCCCCTTGCTGGCCGGCACCGACGCTGGTGATCGGTTCGCCTTCGCCGGCTTCACGCTGCACGATGAGCTGGCCCTGCTGGTGGACGCGGGACTCACGCCGCTCGAGGCGCTCCAGACGGCGACCCTCAATGCCGCCACCTATCTCGACGCAGTGGACTCGCTCGGCGCAGTCGCACCCGGCAAGCTCGCGGACCTCGTGCTGCTCGAGGCCAACCCGCTGGACGACATTCGCCACACGCGCCGGATCGCGGCCGTGGTCTTGAACGGCGTGTTGTTCGATCGGAACGCGCTGGATCGACTGCTGGAGGAGGCGGCAGCGCGCGCACGGGGAGGTGCGGGGGCGCCGTGAGGCGCCCGTAGCGCACCATGGAAGATCAGGACGGCGAAATGCAGTCGGTCCCTTCCAGCTCCTCCTGTTCCAGCTCCTGTAGCAGGCAGTTCACGGTCTGCTGAATCAGCGACTCGACGCTCACGCCCCGCCGCGCCGCCTCGCCCTCGTAGGCGTGGTACATCTCGTCACTCAACTCGGCCAACACCTGAACGCTGTGCATCGCGCCTCCCGGCCGGTCCTAAGAACGCCCTGCACAAGTCGCCAGCGTGGGGCCCGGAGGACGCGTTAGTGAGCGGTTCCCAGGACTCCAGCCTTCCCTACTCGCGAACTCCAGCGGCCGGAGGGACGCCCGCGAGGCTTGCGCGGAGGTTCCCTACCGCACCGGCACCGCCTTGTGGCCGTAGCAGAGAATGCCGCTCCTGCCTTCCTTCCGGATGCGGCGGAACTCCAGCGCGACATCCATGCCGGGACCGACGGCATCAGGGTCGCAGTCCACCACCTGCACCATGAGGCGCGCGCCTTCGGCGGTCTCCACGATCGCGATGGCGTACGGAGCCTCCATCTGGAACTCGGGCGGCGCGATGTGGATCACGGTGGAGGTGACCACCTTGCCCTCGCGCGACAGGTTGGTCCGCTCGAACCGCGCTCCGCCGCAGCCGGGGCAGATCTTCCGCGCGGGGTAGACGGTCTTCCCGCAATCGAGGCATCGCCCGGCTTCCAGCCGCAGCCGGGTGGGGATCTCGCGCCAGTATCGAGGACTTGGCATGGCTAGACCCTCTCGAAGATGTGCACGACCGAGCTCGCGCCCGATCCACCCATGTTCTGCGCCAGCCCGATGGCGGCGTCCTTCACCTGACGGTCGCCCGCCTCGCCGCGAAGCTGCTCGAAGATCTCGATCACCTGCGCCACGCCGGTGGCGCCCACCGGGTGGCCCTTGGACTTGAGCCCCCCGCTGGTGTTCACCGGAAGCCGTCCGCCCAGGGCGGTCTCACCGGTGCGCGCGGCCTCGGCGCCGCGGCCGCGCTCGGTGAAGCACAGGGCCTCGAGCACGCAGATCTCGGCGATGGCGAAGCAGTCGTGCACCTCGGCTACGTCGATCTGGGCCGGGCCCAGGTGCGCCATCTCGTAGGCCCGGCCGGACGCCAGGCTCACGGCGTCGAGGAACGCGGGGTCGGGCCGATCGGCAAGGGCCATGGACGAGGTGGCGAAGCCGCTCGCCCGGATCTTGACCGGGCGGTCGGTGAACTCCTTGGCCCGGGACAGCGGGCACAGCAGCACGGCCGCCGCGCCGTCGCTCACCGGGGAGCAGTGGAGCAGGCGCAACGGATCGGCGACCAGCGACGACGCCATCACCTGTTCCATGGTCACTTCCTGGCGGAACTGGGCTTTCGGGTTCATCGCGCCGTGGCGGTGGTTCTTGACCGAGACCGCGGCCAGGTCCTCGAGCGTGGTGCCGTGCGCCTGCATGTGAGCGCGGGCGATCATGGCGTACAGCCCGGGGAACGTGATCCCGTGATAGACCTCGGTCTCCTGGTCCGCGGCCGAGGCGAGGACGTTCGTGACGTCCGCGCCGTCGTTCATTTTCTCGACGCCGGCGGCCAGCACGAGGTCGCTCATGCCGGAGGCGACCTCGAAGAACGCCGAGCGCAGCGCCACGCCGCCCGACGCGCAGGCGGACTCGACCCGCGTGGTCGGCACCCCGCGCATGCCCAGGTGGTCGGCCATCAGCGGTCCCACATGCTCCTGGCCGACGAACTGCCCGCCGGACATGTTGCCGACGTAGATGGCATCCAAGTGGTCCACCCGCGCGTTCCGCATCGCTTCGAGCGCGGCCTCGACGAACAGGTCGCGCAGGCTCAGCTGCCACAGCTCACCGAATTGCGTCATTCCCGCTGCGACGATGGCGACATCGCGCATGGGACCTCCAGTCATTGGTCGTTGAGCAGGATCTTCTCGCGGTACTTGGCGTACTCGCCGTAGTTGAGATAGCGACGCCACCCATCGAGCATCGCACGCACGGTGGGCGCGCGATCCCGGCGCTCCGGCAGGAGCTCGGTTGCCTTGAACACGAACGAATCGCTCCCGGCGCCGGATCCGAACGACGTGAGGAAGATCAGGTCGCCGGGGGCCGCGACGTCGAGAATTGCGGCGAGGCCCGTGGGCGAGGAACCGGAATACGTGTTCCCCATGGTCGGGACGATCCAGCCCGTCTCGAGCTGCTGCTTCGAGAAGCCGAGCTCTTTCCCGATCGCGAGCGGGAACTTGCCGTTCGGCATGTGGAAGACGGCGTACTTGAAGTCCTTGGGCTTCAGCCCGGTGCGCTCGAGAATGGCGCGCGCCGCCGCGCCGACGTGCTTGAAGTACGCGGGCTCGCCGGTGAAGCGGCCGCCGTGGCGCGGGTAGAACTGCCCCTCACGCCGCCAGAAGTCCGGCGTGTCGCTGGTATAGCTGTAGGTGTCCAGCACGTCGACCAGCAGGTTCTTCTTGCCGAACAGATACGCGGCGCCACCGGCCGACGCGGAGAACTCGAGCGCGTCATTAGGGGCACCTTGGGAGGTGTCGGCCCCGATCCCCATGGCGTACTCGACGCGGCCCGACTCCACGGCCGCGAGGGCTACGAACATCGCCTCGGTGCCGGCCTTGCAGGCGAACTCGAAGTCCGCCACGTGGACATCAGGTCCGATGCCCAGAGCATCCACCACCACCGTCCCGCTCGGCTTCACCGCGTACGGATGCGACTCCGAGCCGATGTAGAGCGCGCCCACGCGCGCGGGGTCGATCCCGGCGCGCTCGATCGCCGCGCGTCCGGCCTCGACCGAAATCGTGATGGTATCCTCGTCAAGCCCCGGAACCGACTTCTCCTGCAGCAGCAGGCCCCGACGGACCACCTCCGGGTCCTTGCCCCACTGGCGGGCGATCTCCTCGCTCTTGATGCGGTTGCGCGGGATGAACGCGCCATAGCCCACGATCCCGGCCATCGAACACCTCGGCGATTCGGTAATTGAGGGTAGGTTGCAACGGGCCGACGCTGTGCGCAGAGGGCACCGTCCGCCGGCGGCTCGACCCGATCACGACTCCGGGCGAGGTTCCGCTCCGTCCACCGGCACCAGGCACACCTGCTCGCAGGTGAGGTCGCCCGACGAGCACGAGACGACGGCCGGCCGGCCGGTCACGGGGTCCATGGCGACCTGAATGCGGTTGATCTCCGTCGTTTCCGGACAGTAGACGCGCGCACTCACGGTCGGGAGCACACGTGGCGTCAGGTTGGGCGTACAGCGCGCGAACAGCTCGGCCTCTGTCATGGACCTGGACATGATTCCCTCCCGGTGTGATCATCGCCGGACCGGCCTGAAGGCTTCATGAAGCCCGAGTGAAGGACTGCGGGCTCTGGGGGGCCGGAACCATGACGAGGGCTAGCTGCGCATATTGCAGAGTCCGGCTCACCGGCTTCCAGGCGCCCAAGCGGGGGTGTCGATCCGGACGTGTGGCGCGCAGCGCCCGAGCGAAGGAGCCCCGTATGCACCCGGTTGTGAGAACAATGCTGGCGATCATCGTACCGGCGTTGACCCTGGCGGCTCAAGCGCCTCCACCAGTGACGGGTGCGGTCGCCGTGCAGGCGAGCTACGCGAAACTCGAATACCGGATCCCGATGCGGGACGGGGTGCAGCTGTTCACCACGGTGTACATGCCGCGGGACACGACGCGGACCTACCCCATCCTCATGACCCGGACTCCGTACGGGGTCGGGCCGTACGGTGCAGAGGCGTATCGAGCGTCGCTCGGTCCGTCCGCGCAGTTCCAGCGGGAGGGGTTCATCTTCGTCTACCAGGACGTCCGCGGACGATGGATGTCCGGGGGGACGTTCACCCACATGACACCGTTCCGCACCGTCAAACGGGGCCCGCAAGACGTGGATGAGAGCAGCGACGCGTACGACACGATCGACTGGCTGGTGACGCACATCCCGGGCAACAATGGGCGCGTGGGGATCACCGGGACTTCCTACCCGGGGTTCTACACGTCCGAGAGCTGCATTGACGCGCACCCGGCGCTGGTAGCGTGCTCGCCTCAGGCGCCGATGACGGATGTCGCACGCGGCGACGACGCGTTTCACAACGGCGCCTTCCTGCTGGTGCATTTCCTCGGGTTCCACCTGCGGTTCGGGCGCGGGCCGCGCACCGAGCCCGGCCCCGACCCGCAGTACCCGGCACCGGACGGGATGGAGGACACCTACAGCTTCTTCCTCGGCCTCGTGCCGGTGGCGAGCATCGAGGACCGCTATTTCCGGGGCACCGCGCCGCTGTTCGTCGAGCTCACGCGGCACCCGAACTACGACGCGTTCTGGAGGGAGCGGGACCTGCGGCCGCATCTCCGGAACATGCGGCCCGCCATGCTGGTGGTGGGCGGGTGGTACGACGCTGAAGACCTTGACGGTGCACTCGCCACGTACCAGGCGATCGAGCGCCAAAGTCCCGGAGCCACCAACACGCTGGTGATGGGTCCCTGGTACCACGGTCAGTGGAACCGCGACGCCGGCGAGCGGCTCGGTCAGGCGCGGTTCGGGGCGCCGACCAGCCGGTTCTTCCAGGACAGCGTGCAGTTCCCGTTCTTCATGCAGTACCTGAAGGACGCTCCGCCGGCCGACCTCTCCGAGGCGCTGGTGTTCGAGGGGGGCACCAACGCATGGCACCGGGAACGCGCCTGGCCGCCGGCCGCCGCCACACCCCGCGCGCTGTACCTGCAACCCGGGGGGCACCTCTCCTTCGAGGTGCCGCCGCCCCGGGCGGGGGTGTCGGAGTACGACCAGTACATCAGCGATCCCGCAAAGCCGGTTCCGTTCATCGGCTGGATTGCATCCCGGATGCCGCGGGAGTACATGACGGCCGACCAGCGCTTCGCGGCCCAGCGGCCCGACGTGCTCGTCTACGAAACGGACCCGCTCACCCAGGACGTCACGATGGCGGGCCCGGTGACTCCCGTGCTCCACGTGGCGACCAGCGGCACGGACGCGGACTTCGTGGTGAAGCTGATCGACGTCCTGCCCGCCGACACGCCGCCGGATCCCGACGATTCCAGCCTGGTGATGAGCGGTTACCAGGAGCTGGTGCGTGGTGAGCCGTTCCGCGGACGGTTCCGCCGTGGCTTCGAGCGGCCGGTCGCGTTCGTGCCCAACCGCCCCGACTCGCTGCGGTTCACGATGCCCGACATCTACTACACGTTCCGCAAGGGGCATCGCATCATGGTGCAGATTCAGAGCTCGTGGTTCCCCTACATCGACCGGAACCCGCAGACGTTCGTGCCGAACATCTTCGAAGCCCGGGCGAGCGATTACCGCGCGGCCACGATGCGCGTGTACCGCAGCCCGGAGCGACCCACTCGGCTCGAGGTGCTGGTCATGCCCGTGGGGGCGTCCCGATGAGGGAGGACGGGCCAGGACTTGACCGCCCCCGGGCGCTCGCCGACCTGGTGCACTACCAGGCGGAGGCGATCGTGAGCCGGGTGCTGGTCAAGCGCCCGGCCGGATCGATCACCGTGTTCGCGTTCGACGCGGGGCAGGAGCTGAGCGAGCACACAGCCCCGTTCGACGCCGTAGTGTCCGTACTCGACGGCGAGGCGGAGATCGCGATCGCCGGAACGCCGCACCGCGTCGGCGCGGGCGAGGCGATCTTCATGCCGGCGAACACGCCCCACGCATTGCGGGCGGTCAGCCGATTCCGCATGATGCTGGCGATGATCCGCGTCTGAGGGAACGATGCATAGTGTGGCGCGGCGGTTCATCTGGACCGCATTCGGATTCCTGATCGTCGGGCTGCTCCTCGGGGCGCACGCGCTCGTGCAACGCGAGGTATCGGGGGCCTGGCCGGGACTGTACCTCGTTTCGGCCCATACGCACGCGCTGCTCGTGGGCTTCATGATGTTCATGATCCTGGGGGTCGCGCTCTGGCTGTTCCCGCGGCCCGCGCGGGAGGACGCCCGCTACCACCCCGCGCAGATCGAGGTGGTCTACTGGGTGCTCACACTCGGCACCGCGGGGCGGATTGCCGGCGAAGTGGCACGGGACGCAGGCGGCCCCGGGTGGCTTCGCTGGGTCATCCTGTGCTGCGGTCTGGGACAAGTCGTCGGTCTGGCCCTCTTCATCTGGGCCATCCGCGCGCGGATCCGCGCGGTTGGCAGTCGGGCGCGCGAAGCGCGGGGCGAGCGCTTCTAGTCCCGCCCACGCGACACCCGGAGGTGATCATGCCTCGCCTGCAGCCACGTCCGTTCGGGCGAACCGGTCTCCAGGTCACGCCGCTCGCACTCGGCGCCGGCTCGGTGCGGGCGGCGGGCCCGCGCGGGCTCAAGCTCACCGCCGCCGACGTCGAACAGGCATTCTACGAGCACGGGATCAACACGTTCCTGTTTCACTGGCTGCTGATGCCCCCCCTGGTGGAGGGGCTGCGGCGGCTGATCCGCGCCGGGCACCGCGATGACCTCGTGCTGCTCGCCGAGATGGGGCTTCCCACGGGGGGGTTCGTGCGACGCGGGTGGGAGCGGCACGCCAGAGCACTCGGCGTGGACACGCTGGACATCTACCTGCTCGGATGGGTCCAGGCCCGGTGGTACCTCACCGGGAAGACGTGGGCCGCGATGCGGCGACTGCGGGAGCAGGGCAGGGTGCGGGCCATCGGGTTCTCGTGTCACAAGCGGCGGCTCGCCGCGGCGCTCGCACGCGAGTTCGACGTGGACACGCTGATGATCCGTTACAACGCGGCGCATCGCGGCGCTGAGGACGAGGTGTTCGGCGCGCTGGGGACGCGCACGCCGGCCATCATCTCCTACACTGCGACGCGGTGGGGCATGCTGCTGCAGCCGGTCCCGCGCGCCGGCTTCCCACAGGGCATGCCCGCCGGCGACTGCTATCGGTTCGCCCTGTCGCATCCCGCCGTGGACACGGCGCTATGCGCGGCGCGAACGCCCGCGGAGCTCCGGGAGGACGTTGCCGCCGCGCTCGACGGGCCGCTCGACGAGGCGCGACTCGAGGAAGTACGCCGCTTTGGGGACGCCGTTCACGCGGCCGCGCGGGGTGGCCGGCGATGGATGTTCAACTAGCGCGTGGCGATGCCTGTGCGCACGGACAGTCGGCTCAGACCGAGAGGCGCACCCCGGCGGTGCCCGCCGAGGAGGCGGCGCATCGCCTACAACTTGGACGACGCGGAGGACTGACATGGCCAAGGTCCCACCATCCATCGCGGAGTTCCTGCGGCAGAAGCACCTCGCGGTCGTGGGGGTGTCGCGCGACACGCGGCAGCCCGCGAACCTGATCTACCGGACGTTGCGCAAAGCAGGCTACGTCGTGTACGCCGTCAATCCCAACGCGGAATCGGTTGAAGGGGACACGTGCTACCCCACGCTCGCAGCGCTGCCCCACAGCGTGGACGGCGCCGTGCTCGCCACCACGCCGGCCGTTAGCGAGCGGCTCGTCGAGCAGTGCGCGCAACTCGGCGTGCCGCGCGTCTGGATGCACCGCTCATTCGGCACCGGGAGCGTCTCCGACCGCGCGGCCGAGCTGGGACGCGAGCGTGGCGTCACGGTGATCGCGGGCGGGTGCCCGATGATGTTCTGCGAGCCGGTTGATCCGGGGCACCGCTGCTTCCGGTGGCTGCTGCGCGTCACCGGAAAGCTCCCCGCCAATTGAGCAAGCGAGCCACCGATGCCCGAGAAGTCATGCCTGGCCTGCCACCGCGGGCCTGACGAAACCCCCTTGATTCCGCTCGAATACCAGGGCACGACCCACTGGATCTGCCCTCAGCACTTGCCGATCCTGATTCACGATCCGGCCCGTCTGGTCGGGAAGCTGCCGGGCGCCGAGCGGCTGAGCCCGGCGGAGCATCAGGATTGAGGGCATCGACCATTGACGGGAGGCACGGGATGCGGCGGCTGGCCGGAGGGACGGTCCGTCGACAGCATTCGGGTGAGCCTCGTACGGCGCGACACCGCGAACGGGCGGTCCCGCACGCACACCACCTCGTTCACCTACGCCGCGGCGCGGCTCCGAGCTCGCGACTCGCCCTGAGCGCGATCCCAAGGCGTAGCCGGGCGCTCAAGTCCTCCCGCTCCCGGGACCTCCGCGGTCGGAAGTCGGGTATCTTTGGGCACAGGTCGGGCAACGCTCTTTCCCAGCACGGATCGCTGCCCGCACGTCCCCCACCAACCCGGCGCTCCCCGATCTGCCGCGGGAGCAGAAGGAGCGGAAGCATGATGAAGCTCGGAACAGTGGTCGTCGCCCTGGCCGCGGCGGCAACAGCGCCCCTGGCGGCCCAGCAGCACCAGCATCAGATGGGATCCGGCATGCACGGCGACCAGATGAGCTCCCACATGGGAACGCAGATGGAGCCCGGGATGCACATGATGGCGTTCGGAGCGGCGCACCTGCTGGAGCGAAAGGCCGATCTCAAGCTCACGGGCGACCAGGTGGCAAAGATCGAGAAGCTGGCGGCCGATGCGCGCGAGCAGTACGACCGCGCGACCGCGACTCAGCATCAGCACATGGAAGCGATGATGACGGCCATGCAGGCGGCGAGCCCCGATTCCGCCATGGTGCACCGACAGTTCCAAGCCGCGCTCGACGCGATGGGCGCGGGACATTGGGTTCAGGTCCAGGCGGGGCTCGCGGCGATGGCCCTGCTTACCGACGAGCAGCGGGCCACGGTCAAGGGCTGGATGGAGCACGACATGGGGATGGGTGCGGGGATGGGAAAGGGCATGCCCGGCTGCTGTCAGGACACGAGCACGACGAGGCACTAGTCGCGAGGAGCGCGACGCCGCGGGGATCGGGCTAGCGGCCGCCGCCCCGCTCCGGCGAACGCAGAAGTGCGGGGTCGAGCCCGATGATGCGCCCCGCCGGACCGGCGAGCCAACCACGCCCCGGCGCGAGCGCGAGGGTGAAGGCGTACAGCGTATCGACCGCGACCCATGTGCGCCCGTCATCGTGCGTCAGGCCGTACCCGGTGGGCCCCACGGTCACTGCGGTCCCCGCAGCCCCCGGCAGATAGGCGAGACCGTAGCGGACCCCGGCAGGCGCAGTGGTCCCGGCGAGCACCCACGTGCGGCCGCCGTCCGTGGTCCGAACCACGTTCGGACCGGCGGCGGAAGGCTGCTGGTAGTTCCCACCCACGGCCATGCCGTGGACGGTATCGCGGAACGCGACCCCGAAGATTCCCGTCGCGGCCCCGCCGGGGAGCGGCGTGGTCTCGGCGGACCACGAGAGGCCGCCGTCGCCGGTGCGGAGGACGCGCGCCACGGGCCCGCCGCCGGTGCCGATCCAGCCATGCCGGGTCCCCACGACCGCGATCGCGGTCCCGCTGGCGGCAAAGCCCGCTTCCCCGTCGAGCGGTATGGGGATCTTCTCGCGCCGGACCTCGGACCACGACGCGCCGCCATCGGTGGTGCGCACGATGGAAAAGGCACCGTCCACGGGATCGCCGAACGCGAGCCCGTGCCGCGCGTCCCAAAACGCCATCCCATCGAAGAAGACGCCGGGACGCTCGTGCTCGTAGGACAGGGTCCACGTTGCGCCGCCGTCGGCGGTACGGTAGATCCTGCCCAGGCCTCCCTCGAAGCTCGTGGCGAGGACACAGGCGGAGCGGTCATCGAGTGCCGCGACGTCCACCAGGACCATGTCCTCGGCGCCGGGCACGGTTCCGGCCGTCCAGGTCACCCCGCCGTCGGTCGAGCGGGCGTACTTCCCACCCCGTCCACTCGCCCACACCACCGATCCGGTCGCCGACATGCCGCGGAACTCCCCGCTCACACCGATCACGTGGGTCACGCTCTGGCCCGCCGCCCGGTCCGTGGTGGAGGCCGCGGCGGCCATCGCGAGCAGCCAAGCGAGCCGTCTCATTGGGCGTCGTGCTCCTCTCGCAGGATGCCGTACTGCACGAGATCCTCATACCGGCCCCAGCGCCTGACGTGCTGCCGCGCCACGCCCTCCTGCCGCATGCCGATCTTCTGCAGCACCCGTCCCGACGCCGGGTTCCGCGCAAAGTGACAGGCGTGGATGCGGTTGAGCGCGAGCGTCCCGAACCCGTAGCGCAACGCCGCCATCGCGGCCTCCGTGGCGTAGCCGAGACCCCAGAACGGTTTCCCAATCCAGTAACCGAGCTCGGCGCGGTTGTACGTGCGGCGCAGCACGAGACCGATGGCCCCGAGCAGGTAGTCGTCGGGGCGGGCGGCGATCGCGAACACCACCTGCTCGCGGCGCGCGTACAGGTCGGCCAGCGTGGCGATCCACGCTTCCGCGACCCCGTCCTCATAGGGATGCGGAATACTGAGAGTGGTATCCGCGACTTCCCACACCCCGGCCAGACGCTGTACCTCCGCGGCGTCCGCCAGAGCCAGCGGGCGGAGCAGCAGGCGTGGCGTCGCCAGCGTGGGTTGGGGCGCGGGCCTATCCATTGTAGATGGTGCCACCCTCGGCCGCATATCGCTCGAGCACGGCGGCGGCTTCCGCACGATGGACTTCACGGACGATCGTCATGCCACGGCGCTCGAGATAGTGATACGACTCGGGGAACACCGGCCCTTCATCGAACCCGAGCCGGCGGGCGTCTTCCCGCGTCGCGCCACAGACCAGCCGTCGCACCCCGCTCCACAGGGCGGCACCGAGGCACATGGCACAGGGCTCGCAGGAGGTCACGAGCCCGTGGGGCGGCAGGTCGGGATCGCCAAGCGAGTAGCGGTCGAGGCGTCGCTCCGCCAGCATCAGTGCCACGATCTCGGCGTGGAGGATCGCGTTGCGCGCCCGTTCGACGAGATTGACGCCGACGGCAATCGGGAGGCCGCTCTCGAGGTCGAAGATGACGGCTCCGAACGGGCCGCCGCTCCGGCGCGTGAGGTTCTCGTCGGCCAGCGCCACTGCCAGCCGCATGCGCTCGGCGTCCGTTGCGTGCGATCGGGCCCACGGGACGAACGACGCGACCCAGGAGGGGAGGGTGACGCGGATCTCGGGCTGGCGCATCCCGCTCACTGGCTCGCCGGAGCCGCTCCCCGCATGTAGGCGCGCTTGATCACCGTCGGGTCCGTGGGATACTCGCCGAACGTGCCGCGCCGGACCGGCTTCGTCGCCGCGATGGCGTCCACCACGTCCATACCCTCGATCACCCGGCCGAACACCGCGTACCCCCAACCCTGGATCGTCGGCGCTGTGAAGTCGAGCTTCGCGGAGTTGTCCGCCAGATTGATGAAGAACTCGCTGGTGCCGCTGTGCGGGTCCGCCGTCCGCGCCATTCCCACGGTCCCGCGCAGATTGTGCAGCCCATTCTGCGCCTCGTTCTCGACGCCCATCACCGCGCTCTTGCGCTCGCCGAAGGACTCCGTGACGCGGCCGGTTTGGATCACGAACCCCGGCGCGATCCGGTGAAACACCAGCCCGTCGTAGAAGCCGGCACCCACGTGTCGCTCAAAGTTCGCGACGGTCTGGGGCGCTTGCTCCCGATTCAACTCGATCACGATGCGTCCCTTGCCGGTCTCCAGGATGACCGTGTCGCGCGTTGCCGCCGGTCGCCCAGCGGCGTCAGCCGCCGGCTGCTCCTTGTTCGGCTGTTCCTTATCACGCGCCGGACACGCGATCAGGGTGCCGAGCAGCAGGAATGGCAGGATCGATCGAGACTGCATGGGGTCCTCTGAGGATGTCGGGTGGTGCTGCGGCTCAACTATCGGATGAAATAGCCGGAAACCCGCCAGGTGCCGTCCGGCTCTTTCATCGGTACAACGGTTTCGACAGCCGGCGCTGTGCGGTCGGCAAACACCGTGCGGAACTGCAGGACGACGTACTCGCCCGGTGGGGCCCCGGGAAGTGTGCTCGAGTACTGCGCGCCCAGCAGTTCCCGGGAGCGGGCGGCGCCGAGCGGGCTCCGCACACGCATCATGGTCGTGTCCCATCCGCCCTGCGACAGGGCCGTCCGGAATGCGGCGGCGGCTTGCGTCCAGCTCTCCGCGTACTGCGCCGAATCAACCAGCGCGAGCCACCGCTCGGCGGCGTGCTGCGCCGCCTGCTCCGGTGATTGGGCGGCGGCGGGCCGCGCGGTGGTCAGCACGGCCAGCCCGAGGGCGAGCCCCCAGAGCAGGGACGGGATCCGCGGCCTCACGCTCGTCACAGGAGGGACTCGAGAAACTCGCGAACCACGCGGCTCGTGTTCACCGGTTGCTCCAGTGGCGCGAGGTGCCCGGCCGAGGGAATCACCGCAAAGTGGGCATCAGGGATGGCGCCCGCCATGGCACGGGACTCGGCGAGGGGGATCAACTGGTCGTCACTCCCCGCCACCACGAGGGTGGGCACCGCGATACGCGGAAGCAGGTCGACCGAGTCGGGGCGGTCACGCATCGCCGCGAGCGCGCCGGCGATGCCGTCGGGCGGGCTTCCGGTGACCATGGCCGCCACGTGCCGGACGACGTCGGGCATGGTCTGCACCGAGGTCGTCGCGAGGAGCTTCGGCACCATGTCCTCCCCGAGGAATCCCGTGCCGTCCCGTCGGACGCGGGCGATCATGGCGTCGCGGCGCGCCCGCCCCTCCGCATCGTCGGCCCCGGCCCGCGTGTTGGCGAGGATGAGACCCTGAATCCGTCCCGGGTGCCGCCGCAGCATGTCGAACGCGACATACCCACCCATCGAGAGCCCGCAGACGATCGCCCGGTCAACGTGCAGCGCATCCAGCAGCGCCACCAGGTCGTCGGCGTACTCGGCAATCGTGTAGCCGGTTTCCGGCGCGTCCGACAGGCCCATCCCGCGCAGGTCCGGCGCGATGCGCCGCCACCCCGTCAGCGTGGCCATCACCGGCCGCCAGAGGGTCCGGTCCAGGGGAAACCCGTGCACGAACAGGACCGGCGGCCCGTCTCCGGTGACGTCCACCGCCAGCGCGAGCCCGCGCACCGAGATCCGCTGCGTGGCGCCGCTGCGGCGCGATGGACGCGCGCCCAGGAATCGGCTCACCTCCGGTGGTACCTGTACCGGCCTGCCTTCGCGCCCCACGCACACGAACACGAAGTCCGCCGTCGCGGCCAGCGCGTCGGTGCCGACCTTCCGGGCGGACTGGCGCACGGCGAAGCTGGTGTGCCCGTGGTGGGTGAGCACGAGGTCGAACCGCAGCCGCTCGCCAGGAAAGACCTGCAGGAGATACTCCACGGTGGCTTTGCGCAGGGCCGGCCAGACGCCGGTCTTCTGGAACGCGTCCGCCCCGGGGCCCGCGGCAAGGGCTTCCCACCGCGCACGCTCGAACAGCGTGAGGAGGCTGGCCTGATTCAGGTGCCCGAACGCGTCGCAGTCGTCCGGGTAGACCGACAGCTCGACCGGCGAAACCGCCACCCGTACCCCCGTGAGTGCGTGCTGGAGCAGGAAAGGTACCTGCCTGCCGACCGGCTTCAACTGACCGGCGCGGCGGACCCCGCAGCCGCGACCGGGGGCGCCCGTCTCGAGGAGCCGGTGTCGCTACCGGATCGCCACCCGCCTGGCGATGATTCCATGAGGCATGACCGATCCCCTCCGCTCGCCGACTTCGCCGCTCCTGATCACGGAGCCCCAGGATCTTGAACAACTGGCCGTGCGGCTGCGCACCGGCACCCGCGTGGCGCTCGACACCGAGGCGGCGTCGTTCCACCGGTACGTCGATCGGGTCTACCTGATCCAGCTCAGCTCCGACCGGGAGACGGCGCTGGTGGATCCGCTCGCCATTGCCGACCTGGGGCCAATCGGTCGCCTCCTCGCCGATGCCGGGATCGAGGTGATCTTCCATGATGCCGACTACGACCTCCGCATGCTTGACCGCGACTACGGGTTCCGCGCCCGCCGGATCTGGGATACACGCGTCGCGGCACAACTCGCCGGTGAGCAGGCGTTCGGCCTGAGCGCCCTGCTCGAGCGGTTCTTTGACATTCGATTGAGCAAGAAGCTGCAGCGCGCCGACTGGTCGGTGCGGCCGTTGACCGACGAGATGATCGCCTATGCGGCCGCAGACACCGCGCACCTGCCGGCCCTCAGGGATCTACTCGCCGACCGGCTCCGCGCTTTGGGACGGTTGCACTGGGCGGAGGAGGAGTTCCTGCGTCTCGAGCAGGTGCGGTGGAACGCCCGGGCCAACGGGCAGGACGCGTTTCTCGACCTCAAGGGCGCCAGGCTGCTGAACCCGCCGCAACTGGCCGTGCTGCGCGCGGTCTGGTCGTGGCGTACGCAGATGGCGAAAGCGCTGGACCGTGCACCCTTCAGGATCCTGGTCAACGAGCTGCTCATCGCGCTCGCTCGGCTCGCCCCGCCGACCGCTGCCGCCCTCGCGGCGGTCCCGGGCATGCCTGCGAGCATCGCGCGGCGCTACGGCGACCAACTGCTCTCGGCGATCGCGGAGGGGCTCGCGACGCCCGAGGCGGAGTGGCCGCGGGTGGAGCGCCGACCCCGGACCCGCTCCGATCCGGAAGCGGACGGCCGATTTCAGCGACTGCGGGACCTGCGGGCCGCCCGCGCGCCCGCTGTCAGCCTCGATCCAGGGCTGGTCTGCGCCAACGGAGTCCTGCAGGAGATCGCCCGTGCCGCGCCGCGAGTGCCCGCCGATCTCGACGCGATTCCGGAGTTGCGCCGCTGGCAGCGCGAGGTGCTGGCGGATGAGGCCATCCTGCGGGCGGTGCGCCCGGTCTGAAACGCCGTGGGGGCAGACTGCGCTCCACCCGCAGGGCACCAACCGACACGGCGCCTAGAGGCCGAGAAACGCGCGCACGCGCGGGTCGATCCGCTCCGGGGTCCAGTAGGGCTCCCAAACGAGCTCGATCTCCACGCCGGTCACCCCGTCCATGCCGCGGACGACCTGTTCCGCGTCGGTCATGATCTCCGGCCCAGCCGGGCAGCCCGGCGAGGTCAACGTCATCCGGACAACCACCTCGGTCTGGTGCTTGATCTCGACATCATAGACCAGTCCGAGGTCGATGATGTTGAGGTTGAGCTCGGGATCCTTGACCACGCGCAACGCCTTCCGCACGGTCTCTTCGGTGACAGGCATGGGATCACCTCGGCAAACGACGCAGTCACGGCCGGCCGCCCGCCCGGGCGGCTTCTCTCTGGAAGCTACCGACGGACGGATCAGGAGCCAACCGGCCCCCAGCGCCGCGCCACGTAGTGGTACACCCGTTCGGCGACGGGAAGCGCCCCGGGGAGAGAGAGCGCGATGCGCACCAGCCACCCATTGGGCAGGAACCGGCAGATCGCGCGCAACGCTGCGGCTCCGGAGGTCACTTCACCCGTCGGGAGCACCACGTGCACGGCCTGCTCGAGCGCACCGCGCGATCTGCCGGCAAGCGCCGGCGCGCGGTCGTCCTGGAGGGGAAGCAGCGTGACACGTCCGGCGCGATCCCAGCGGCGCAGGTGTTGCGCCCACCGGCGACAGAAGCTGCACGCCTCGTTGTAGATGACCACGGGACCGGTGCGGCGCTCAGCGTTCACGCGGGCTCAGCACCCCGGTCGTTGTTCCACCCGACACGCTTCCCGGAGCCGTACCGCCCCGTCGGCGACCTCGCCGCGGACGCGCTTGAGCTCCGTGATCGAGCGTCGCGTGCGCGGCGCGAACACGCGGTTGGTGAGCACCACGACGAACAGATCCCGCGCGGGATCGATCCACAGCGACGTTCCGGTGAATCCCGTGTGCCCGTAGGCCGCCGGGGACAGCAGCTCGCCGGCGTTGTCGCGCGTCGTCGTGTCCCGCATTTCCCAGCCCAGCGCCCGGTTTCCCGGGCCGCGGCGGACGAAGGCATCCACGGCGCCGCCACGCACCAGCTGCGTCCCATCCGGGGCCCTGCCGCGGCGGAGCAGGAACTGGGCGAACCGGGCGAGGTCGAGGCCGCTGGCGTACAGCCCGGCGTGGCCGGAGACCCCCCCGAGCGTCGCCGCGTTCTGGTCGTGCACCTCCCCGGCGATGGCGTGCCCGCGCCAGAGACCGACGGGAACGATGCGCGGCCGTAGAGCCCTGGGCGGGCGGTACATGGTCGAGGTCATCCCCAGTGGCCGGAATATCTGCGCGGTCACGAAGCTGTCGAGCGTCGTCCCCGCCGCGGCTTCCACCACCCACCCCAAGAGCATTGCGTTCAGGTCGCTGTACTCCACGCGCGTTCCCGGCTGCCACTTGAGCGGCTCGGCCAGCACCAAGCGGCGGGCGTCGGCGGGGTCGCGCGCGAGCGTGTCGAGCCGGATGAAGGCCGGGAGGCCGGACCGATGCTCGAGCAGCCGGCGAACGCTCACCTGGTCCTTGCCCGGGCCAACGAACCCGGGCAGGTAGGCGGACACCGGGCGCTGGAGCGCGAGCACGCCCCGGTCGGCCAGCAGCATGGCGGCCGTCGTGGTGGCGACCACCTTGGTGAGCGAGGCGAGATCGAACAGGCTGCGCGCCGGATCCGGGACATCGCTTGCGGGGTTCCACGTGTAGTGCCCGTAGCCGCGCGCGTACAGCACGGTGTCGCGCGTTCCGATTACAACGACGGCGCCAGGGTACGCTCCGGCGGCGATCCCAGCGGACACCGCGTGGTCGATCGCGTTCTGGCCCTGGAGGGCAAGGAGCACCGCGAGCAGCAGGGACACGCCACTATCTTAGCAAGGTACGTTCACGAATCGCCATTGGAGCAGACCCCATGCCCACGCGGCACCTCCGTCCGGTCCTGCTTGCACTGATCGTGGAGGCATGCATGCCCCGGCCGGGCGGGCCCCCGGAGCCGGGCGGGCCCCCAGGGGCCGGGCCCCAGCGCCGGTTCGCACCCGGCCTGATCGATACCCTCGCGCTCCGGGGCCACACCTTCTTTCTCTCCGGTGATCTGCTCGAGGGCCGCGGGACGGGGAGTCGGGGGGCCGATGTGGCCGCGCTCTACATCACGGCGCAGTGCCGCGCCCTTGGCCTGCGGCCGCTGGAGGGTGGCTACGGTCAGGACGTCCCGCTCGACCAGGCGGCGGTGCGGGAGGCCGAGACCCGGCTGACCATCTGGCACGGCACGGATACCGCGACGCTCACACCGGCCGACGGGTTCTTCCCGGTGGGGGGGACCGAGGCGGCGCTGGCGGGATTCGCCGGCCAGATGGCGTTCGTCGGAACCGGGGACGACATCCGGCGGGCACCCGACTCGCTGCCGCCGCTCGAGGGGAAAGTCGCGGTCACGATCGGCCCGCTTCGGGTGAGCGCGGCGGAACTGCTGACCGCCCGCGGCGTGATCGGGTTGGTGCAGCTGATCCCGGACACCGCGACCTACCGCGCGTACGCCACCAGCATGGGCACGCCCATGACGATTCTGCGCGACCCGGGCATCGCGTCGTCGTTCTACCCGTCGGTGCCGGCCCTGCTCGTGGGTCCGGGCGTCGCCCACGCGGTGGTCGCCGCGCTCCAGGCCGACCGGGGAAGCGTGATCGACCTCCGGCCCGCGTTCGACCGCCAGCCGATCCCCGCGCGGAACATCGCCTGCCTCCTCCCCGGAACGGATGCGCGCGTCCGGGATACGGCCGTCGCGCTCACCGCGCACTACGACCATCTGGGCATCAGCGTCGCCGATGAAGCCGGCGATTCGATCTACAACGGGTTCTCGGACAACGCCGCCGGCGTGGCGATGCTGCTGACGATCGCGAAAGCCCTGCGCCAGAGCCCGGCGGGAGGCTTGCGCCACGCGGTGCTGTTCCTGTTCTTCACCGCGGAAGAGCGCGGGCTGCTCGGCTCGGACTACTTCGTCGCGCACCCGGTCTATCCGTTGGAGCGGATCCGGGCCGTGATCAACCTCGATGCTGGCGCGCCGCCCGCCCGGCCCTGGAGCTGGCGCCTGGCCGGAGGCGAGGGATCGCCGCTGGGCGCCTTGGGACAGGATGTCGCGCTGGCACACGGTTGGAGCGCCACCGTGTCGCCGGCCACCCCCAACTCGGACTATTTCCCGTTCGCGCGGCACGGGGTGCCGGCCGTGTTCATCGTGCCGGGCGCGGCGCCGTACGAAGGCCTCTCGGCCGATTCCTCCCACGCGCTGCGTTTGCGGTGGGACCACTACCACCAGGCCGCCGACGAGTATGACGAAGCGTTCCCGTTCGTCGGGCTGGAACGGTACGCGCAGTACGCGTACCTGCTGGCGCAGGCGGTCGATATCGGCGGAGTGCCAAGCGGCCGGCGGTAGCCGCAGTGGGCTCAGTCGCCCTTGAAGCCCAATCGCAGCGACCCGGGCGGCACGGAGTACAGCAGTCGGCCCGTATGCCGGTCCCGTGCGGTGATGTCGTGGACCTCGGTCGAGGGGTACATCACATCATGGGGATCGTCGGAGTGCCCCAGGCCGAGCAGGTGCCCGATCTCGTGGAGCGCCACCGTGTAGACGGCGGTGTCGGAGAGCGGGGTACCGTCCCGGGTGCGCGTCGCGAGCGTGAGGGTTCCGCGCACGATCCACCCACCCCGATTCCACGTGATGTCGGCCTGACCGGCTCGCCGAATCGGGAACCGCTCGATCCACCGGACGCGCACCTCGGCGGATGCCGAGTCGTTCACGAACTGAAAGCGCACGGGGATCGCGGCGACGCGCTCCCAGCGCACGAACGCCTGGCGCGCCTCCTCCCGCTTCTCGGCCGTATAGCCATCCACGGCCGGAGCGGTGCCGAGGAAGACCCTGATGCCCTGTGCCGAGCGGTCGGGCCAGCGCTTCAGCACGGAGTCGCCCTCCACGAGCATCGCGGGGATGTACGAGTCGGGGCCGGCGACATGACGCAGGATGGCGGCACGCACCGCCCGGGCCGAATCGGCCCGCACGCTACCGCCGAGTGACTGGCTTTGCTGCAGGCCGGCGGGGTGAGGCTGGGCCGCCGGCACCCCTAGGCGCCGACCGAGCAGGACCAGCGCGCCGCCCGCGACGACGGCGACCGAGAGCTTGAGCAGGGAACCCGGACTCCGCATGGCTCTCAATATCGTCCCGCGCCCAGCGCGCCGCCACGGGGTCACCCGCGCTGGCGTGCCGCCCCACCGACCTCTATCATTCGGCCCAGCAATCAGTTGGCCGCTTTCGGACCGCGACGCCGGTGGCACCGCATGGCGGCCCGAAGGGACTCCTCCGTCGGCAGAGGTAGCTGCGTGATCGCGTCCGCGGCTCGCGCCATCGTGCGGTTCCGTATCCTCGTCATCGCGTTCTGGGTCGCGGTGGCGGCGTTTGCGATTCCGCGCGCGTCGCGCGTGCACGGCGTGCTCGATGTCGAGGGGCGGCCGCTGTTCCACACCGAGTCGCGCGAAGCGGCGGAGCTGCTCCGCGACGACTTCCCGCAACCCTTCACGCATTTCTTCGCCGTCACGATCGACGGGCCGATGCCGGTCGACAGTCCGCCTTACCAGCAGGTCCTGTCCACCCTGGCGGCGGTCCTGCGGGCGCAGCCGTACATCACGCAGGTCTTCTCCACCCAGACGACGGACGACCCGTCGCTCGTGAGTCCTGACCGCAAGGCCACCTTCCTCGTGGCGGCGGTCGACAAGGCCGATGCCGATACGGCGACCGATGTCACACCGACGCTGCGTGAGGCCGTGCACCGCGCCGCTGACCGCCTGCCCGCGCGGGCCGACTACGCGATCAACGTGACCGGCGGGCCGGCGCTGGATTTCGACATCCGCACGGTCAGCAAGGAAGACGCGGACTGGGGCGAGCGCCGTGCCCTCCCGCTCGCCGCGCTCGTGCTCGTGGTGGCGTTCGGTGCGTTGGTCGCCGCGATGCTTCCGCTCGTGGTGGGGCTGTTCGCCATCACGTGCGGCCTCGCGCTCGTCCACCTGGCCGCCGCGTTCCTGCCGATGTCGGTCTTCGTCCTCAACATCGTGACGATGATCGGCCTGGGCGTCGGGATCGACTACTCCCTGCTGATCGTCACGCGGTTCCGCGAGGAGATGAACCGCGGGCTGCGACGCCGGGACGCCGCCCAGCGCACCATTCAGACGGCGGGCCGCGCGGTCGTCACCAGCGGACTCACGGTGGTCGTCGGGTTCGCCAGCCTCTTCGTGGCGCCGGTGATGGAGACGCGGTCGGTGGCCGTCGGGGGGGTGATCGTGGTGAGCGTCAGCGTCCTACTTTCGGTGACGCTGCTGCCGGCGGTGCTCGCGCTGCTCGGCCGCGCGATCGACGCCCCGCGTGGTCTGGCGCGCAGGCTCGCCTGGTACCACGCGCCGACCGGATGGGAGCGCTGGGCCCGGACTCTCGGCAAGCACCCGTGGCGCGCCCTGCTGATCGGACTCGCGATCGCCGCGATCGTCACCTGGCCGCTCGCCAACATCCGGATCGGATTGCCGAGGGCCGGCTGGTTCCCGGAGCGGACTGAATCGGCGGCGGGCGCACACACGCTCGACCGGATCGGGACCCGGGGCGTGCTGCAGCCGATCAACGTCGTGGTGCGGGCACCCAACGGGGCCAAGATCGTGGGAACCCGGTACCTGCGCGGGCTGCAGCGTCTGGCGGACTCGATCGCCAGCGATCCGCGGGTGAGCGACGTCCGCAGTGCCATCACGCTCCAGCGCGGGATGTCACTGCTGCAGTATTCCCTTCTCTACAGCGACCTCAACCGGGCCCGCGAGCGGTATCCCGAGCTCCTCGGGACCTATCTCTCCCGAGACGGTCAAACCACGCGGATGACGGTGATCCTCGCGGATTCGACGTCGATCACGGGCTCGATGGACGTCGTACGCCGCATTCGCGCGGTGCGCAGCGCCGGGATCCCCGGTCTCGACTCCACCCGCGTGCTGGTGGGCGGATTCCAGGCGTCGAGCGTGGACCTCCAGGATACGCTGCTGAGCCGTTTTCCCTTGTTGATCACGCTGGTCCTGGCAATCACGGCGATCGCGATGTTCCTCGCGTTCGAGTCGGTGTTCGTGCCGATCAAGGCCGTCGTGATGAACTGTCTCTCCGTCGCCGGGGCGTTCGGGCTGATCGTGCTCGTGTTCCAGCACGGCGTCGGGGGACGGTTGTTCGGACTGGAGGAGGCGACGGGGGCGATCTATGTCCTCGTGCCGGTGCTCGTCTTTGCCGTGGTGTTCGGTTTGAGCATGGACTACGAGGTGTTCCTGCTCGCCCGGATCAAGGAGGCATTCGACCGGTCGGGACAGAACAGTCAGGCGACCATGGAGGGCCTCAGCGCCACCGCCTCGGTGATCACGAGCGCGGCGGCGATCATGATCATCGTGTTCGGCACCTTCGCGCGTTCTCAGGTGCTGGCCGTGCAACTGTTCGGCTTCGGGCTGGCCGCCGCCGTCCTGCTCGACGCCACGCTGGTGCGCATGGTGCTCGTCCCGGCGTTCATGCACATCGCCGGGGACTGGAACTGGTGGCCGGGCGTGCGGGGAGCGCGGGGAGCGCGGCACCACGACCGATCGGCCACCGAGAGCCCCCCGCGCGAGCCCTAGTGGACGCGGCGCGACCGGGCCGCGTCGAACCCCTCCGTGGGCCAGCCTGAGACGTGCAGGCCTGAGCGGTTCCATAGGCCAACGAGCTCGCCGGCTCCGCCCACGCGACGGGGCACGATGATGGTGCCATCGGGGCCCACCGTCACCCCCCCGATCACCCCACCCAAGGCGGTCCGCCACAGACGGGATCCGTTCGTGGAGGCCACGCCGCACACGTCGCCGCCGCACGGGACGACCAGCGTGGCATCCCGCAGGAACGCCGGCGCCCCGACCCCCAGCGTCGCGTCACCCCCACCCAGCGAATCCGCCACCCAACGCACCGCGCCCGCGCTGCTGTAGCTGAGGAGTCCGTGTGGTGTCTGGACGTAGATGTTGCCGGAGCCGTCCACCGTAGGTGACGACGCCGCTTCCGTTGCGGAAAACGCGGGACCGGCATCGGAGAACGCGCGACTCCAGACGGTGTCACCGGTCGTGAGCGCGGCGAGGACGCCGCCATCGTAGGTGACAATCACCCGGGTCCCGGCCACCGCCGGGCTCGCGAGCCGCACCCGGCCCGGCAACTCGAGCGTCCACGCGGCTACCCCCGCCGATGTGAACCCGCTCAGCCGGCTCGAGTCGGTCGCCGTGCGCCACGGAACGTAGATGTCGCCACCACTGCCGATCGCCAGGGCCGCACCGGTGGGTTGCAGGGTCGTGACCAGGGTATCGCGCCAGACCGTCACGCCCAGCGCGCTGATCCGGCTGAGCACCACGGCGGCGCTCCCGCCGGCGCCCTCGGCGGACACGACGAGGCTCGCATCGTCCGATCCAATCGCGACGCCGCTCTCGGGCTGGCCGAACGCCTCGCTCCAGAGCGGCCCGCCCGTCCGCGTGATGCGCGCCACGCAGTCTTGGGCCACCGACGTCACGCCCCCACTCCCGATACTGGGACCGAGGGCGCCGGCGCAGAGCGCGGCCGTGCGCACCGGCGCGCCGTCTGCCGCGGACACCACGACGAGCTGGTTGTCGGTCGTGGTGGCGTACACCTGAGCGGAATCGAGCGCCTGGTACAGCGTCGGGTTTGCCGCGAGGGTGCGGCGCCAGCGGACCTCTCCGCGGCCCACGATGGTGAACCGGACGCTGTCGTGAAACGCCCCATTGATGAAGCCGTAGACCGTGGCTGTGCCGGTGTCCCGCGCGGTCACGATCGCGCTCCAGTCCGGCAGCGCAGCCAAGCCGAGCTTGGTGGTGTCGGAGACACTCCATGCCACCGAGCGCGGGCCTCCGGACCCGATGGGATAGACCGCCACGACGCTGTACTGCGCGCTCTCGCCCGTGAACAGCGTCGTGTCGCCGCCCACAATCTCCGCCGAGGTGGCCTCGCCGACATCACCAAACGGAGAGTTGTTGCAGGCGACGATCGCGAGCACCATCCAGACGGCGGTGGCCGCGACGACGGGCGAGCGATGACGAAGACACATGATGGGCTCCGGCGTTCCGCGTCGTGCGAG
Organism: uncultured Gemmatimonadales bacterium; assembly: GCA_963771275.1. Taxonomy (GTDB): domain Bacteria; phylum Gemmatimonadota; class Gemmatimonadetes; order Gemmatimonadales; family GWC2-71-9; genus JAOTWJ01. Next base: position 1,101,745 of record CAVYSW010000003.1, on the reverse strand, counting down.
ATCACTTCGTGCGATAGGGGACCTTCGGGTCGGCGAGCGTGAGCGCCCGCACCAGCCGCTCGCGGCGCAGATCCCAGTGCCACGCATCTACCCGTACCCGGTCCGCAAACCGGGGGTCCTTGAGCGGCCGATACTGCAGCCAGTAGGGCGACAGGGACAGTCGCTGCCCCGCCTCCAGCAGCGCGCGCCGATCGGCCGACACCAGGTGCGCCCACGGCTCGCCGCGCAGCGTGAACCGGTGGAGCCACAGGCCACCCTCGATCGCGTGCACCAGCCCGTCGCGCCACAACGCGAACTCACGCCAGGTGGTCACTGCTTGGCGTCCAACCAGTTGTCCCCAACGCCGAGATCAACCACGAGAGGGACGGCCAGCGTGGCGGCGCCTTCCATGTGCTGCCGCACGAGCCCGCTGATGGCGCCGACTTCCTCCAGCGGCGCCTCGAGCACCAGCTCGTCGTGCACCTGCAGCAGCATTCCCCCACGATACCGCCCCTCCCGCAACGCGCCAGCCAGGCCGATCATGGCCACCTTGATGATGTCGGCCGCGGAGCCCTGCATCGGCGAGTTCATGGCGGTCCGCTCGCCGAACGCCTGCACGCTGCGGTTGCGGTCCTGCAGCTCGGGAATGTACCGCCGCCGGCCGAAGATCGTCTCGACATAGCCCGCCACCCGCGCCCGCGCCACAGTCTCGTCGAGGAAGCGCCGGACGCCGGCGAACCGCGTGAAATACCTGGCGATGAAGTCGCGGGCCTCGTCCTGCGAGATGCCGAGCTGCCGGCTCAGGGAGAAGGCGCCCTGCCCGTAGATGGTGGCGAAGTTAATCGTCTTCGCCCGGGCCCGCATCTCCGGCGTCACATCCGCGGGCTCCGTGTCGAAGATCACCGCCGCCGTCTCGCGGTGAATGTCGCCGCCGCGGCGAAATGCGGCGATGAACGCCTCGTCCCCCGACAGGTGTGCCAGAACCCGGAGCTCGATCTGCGAGTAGTCCGCGACGATCAGCCGGGACCCCGAGGACGCCACGAAACAGCGGCGGATCTCCTCCCCGCGTCGCGTGCGCACCGGGATGTTCTGCAGATTGGGCTCGAGCGACGACAGGCGGCCCGTCGCGGCACCGGCCTGGTTGAACGTCGTGTGAATCCGGCCCGTCGCGGGATTGACGCGCGTCGGCAGGACCTCGACGTACGTCGAGCGCAGCTTGGTGAGCTCACGGTACTCGAGCAGCAGCGTGGGCGTAGAGAATCCCATCTCGGCCAGCGCCGCCAGCACGTCGGCGTCGGTGGACGGACCGGTCTTGGTCTTCTTGAGCACGGGGAGCTGCAGCTTCTCGTACAAGACGTGTCGCAGCTGCGGCGTGCTGTTGATGTTGAAGTCCGTGCCGGCATCGGCACAGATCCGCCGCTCGAGCTCGGCCAGCTCGCCGGCGAACAGCCGGGACAGCGCCGCGAGGCGCTCGGTGTCCACGGCAATGCCGCGCCACTCCATGTCCGCCAACACCCGCACGAGCGGCAACTCCACGTCCCGCACGAGCGGACCCAGGGCGAGCGCCTCGACTTCCCGGGCCAGCGCCTCGCGCAGCCGGAGGGTCGCCTGCGCGAGCGCGACCGCGACGCCCCCCACCTCGGCGGGCGCCATCTCCGCGAGGGGCCGCGCGCTCCGGCCGGCTCCCTGGAGGCTGGCCAGCGAGGCCACCTGCGTGCCGAGGCGCTCGAACACGAGTTGGTCCAGCGCGTAGCTGCGCCGACCCGGCTCGAGCACGAAGCTCGACAGCATGGTGTCGTCCACCACTCCGCGCAGCTCGATGCCGGCGCCACGCAGGGTCAACAGGTCCGGCTTGACGTCGTGCCCCACTTTCGGGACCGCGGCGTCGCGCAGCACGGCCGCCACCGAAGCCAGCGCCGGCGTATCGAGCGCCGGCAGGTTCGACGGCTCCGCAGCACCAAGCTCCGCCGGCGCGCGGTGGCCGAACGGCAGGTACCAGCCACCGTTCCGCACCGCTAGCGCGATCCCGACGAGCGCGCCGCGCAGGCGGTCCGCGCCTTCCACCAGGGTTGCGACGGCGAGCGGTGCGCCGGCCCGCAGCGCCAGGACCAGCCCATCGAGATCGGCCACGGTGTCGACCACCACGCCGTGGTGCTCCATGGACGACCGGGGCAGGGGCGGCGGTGAGGGGGGCGCCGCGATCTGCTGGATCAGCGAGTGGAACTCCAACTCCGAGAGGAGCGCGGTCAGCGCCTCGCGGTCCGGCGCGGCCGCGACCAGCGAGTCCAGGCTGATGTCGATCGGCACGTCCCGCCGGATGGTGACGAGGTCACGGGAAAGCCGGGCCTCGTCGGCATGCGCCAGCAGCGCCTCGCGCGCCCGCTTGAGCGACACCTCTCCGGCCCGGGCGAGGATGGCATCCAGGCTCCCGAACTGCTCGATCAACTGTCGCGCCGTCTTGTCGCCGACCCCGCGCACGCCCGGCACGTTGTCCGACGCGTCACCCACGAGAGCGAGGTAGTCCACGACGCGCTCCGGCGGTACCCCCAGCCGCTCGGCCGCATTGGTCTCGTCCACCCACAGCTCGTCCACGGCCGCCGGGCCCCCGCGCCCGGGATTCAGCAGGGCGACACCGGGCGCAACAAGCTGGTAGAAGTCCTTGTCCCCGGACACGATGACCACGCGCCACCCCCGCGCCGCCCCCCGTTGGGCCAGGGTGCCGATCACGTCATCGGCCTCATAGCCCTCCAGCGCGACAAGCGGCACGCGAAACGCGGCCAGGAGCTGGCCGACCCGCTCCACCGACCGATCGAATACTTCCTGCAGGGCCGGCTCGAGCTTCTCCCGGGTCGCCTTGTAGGCGGGATAGACCTCATGGCGAAACGAGGTGCCGGCGTCGTGGACCCAGGCGACGTGCTCGGGGGCGTGCTGCCGAAACAACCGCAGCAGGAAGGTCGCGACCCCCCAGGCGGCCGAGGTGTTCTCGCCCTTGCTGGTGGTGAGCGGGCGGCCGATCATCGCGAAGAACGCGCGGTAGATCAGCGCGTAGCCATCAATCAGAAACAGGCGGGGGGCAGGAGCCGACGACATGACCGCATCAACTTAACCGGGAACGAAACGCCCCGCCGGTGGCGTACCGGCGGGGCGCACCGACGAGCAGGCCGGTTCAGACGCAGGTCACGTTCTTCGCCTGCTGGCCGCGGTCACGGGACTCCAGGTCAAACTCTACGTCCTGTCCTTCCCGGAGGGTCTTGAAGCCGTCCATCTGGATGGCCGTGAAATGGACGAACACGTCCGCTCCGGATTCCGGGGCGATGAACCCGTACCCCTTGGAGTCGTTGAACCACTTCACCTTTCCGCGCATGCCACGCCTCCTCGGCAGGTCTTGGGGGGTCGGTCGCGCTATTCTGCGTTGCAGGAGCGCGGCCTGTCAAGCCAGGAACGCAACCGCGGCCGCGACGCCAGGCGCCACCAGCAGGTTGTCGTCGATCGGCCCGGACCACCGCTCGAGCGCCGCCCCAACCAGCCCTGCGGCGAGGGCCGTCGCAGGGGCCGCACCGACCGCCGCCGTCGTGGCGACCGTCACCAGGAGGGCCGCAGCGCTGCCCACCCAGCTCTTGCGCGCTCCAGCGCCCCACCGCGCGCCGGCCCAGGAGGCCGCGGGATCGGCCAAGGCCCCGGCCAGGATTCCCGCGACCGGTGCCGGCAGCGGCAGCCACCCCGCGATCGCATACCCGAAGGCGAGCCACAAGGCTCCGCTCGCGCGCCGCGTCTCACGGGGCCGGTAGACCGGCAGGTGCGCCGCCAGCCACCGGTGCGCCCGGGGGCTGGCGAGTCGGGCGAACTCGACGAGGGCGGCAACCACCGCGACCCAGAGCACGGTGAGCCGGAGCGCGGTACTCGAGCGCAGTGCCGGCAACAGCACGGCGGCCGATGCGACGTGCAGCGTGCGGCGCAGCCCGACCGGACTCACGGGCCACCAGAGCCGGGGTACAGGAGCTTGTACAGCGCCTGGTTGCGCAGCACGGCACGGACGTATCCCTGAGTCTCGGGAAACTCGATCCGCTCGACGAACGCCGCCGGGTCCTTCGACCCGGCCCGGCGGCGCCAGCGATCGACGGGGACGCCGCCGGCATTGTACGCCGCAACGGCGGGCGCCACCTCCCCGTGGTAGCGAGCGAGCAACCCCGCGAGGTGGGCCGAGCCGATGTGCACGTTGGCATCCACCACGACGGCCATCTGGTCGCTCCACGGGAGCTTCAGTTGCCGGGCCAGCGCTGCGGCGGTCGCCGGCATGAGCTGCATGTACCCCCTGGCACCGGCATGGGAGCGCGCCGCCGGGGCGAATCCGGATTCCTGTCGGATCAGTCCAGCGACGAGGTAGGGGTCCAGCCTGAACTGCCGCGCCTCCGCCTCGACCATGCCGCGGGTGGGCCACGGGAACACCACCCGCAGCACGCGCGGGTGGTTGAGCGTCAGCCGCGCAGCCACCCGCCATCCCAGTCGAATCGCCTCGGCCGCACGGCCGCTCGCGAACAACCCCTCCGCGAGGTCGAGCAGGTCTTCGGGGTCGGGCAAGGCGCCGTTCGTCAGGTGATCGAGCAGCAGCCGCGCCTCGTTGGTGAACCCCGCCGCATCGAGCAGCGCCAGTTCGGCGAGCGCGGCCTGCACGGCGGCGGCGGGTGCGTGGTCCTCCGGTGCGGGGATGTGAGGCGGCGCCATACCGAGCCGCCCCCGCGCGAGCAGCCCATAGTATCCGAGGGAGTCTTCCCGCGCGAGGCCGGCCAGCGCCGCCCGGGCGGAATCCGCGACCCGGGGAAGTCGCAGGCGCGCCACGTGATAGCGCGACCGCACGGCCTCCGGGCCGCGCGCCGCGATCTCCGCGGCGTAGTAGCGGAGCGCCGCCGCCGTATCGCGCCGCGACAGGCGCGCTTCCGCCAGTCGCGTGCGCGCACGCGACGCGTATTCGCTGGTCGGCCAGCGCCGCGCCACCTGATCGAGCAGGCTGTCGCCGCTCGTGAGGTCCGCCAGGAGATAGATCGCGGCCGGAGCGGAAGGATCGTCGGGGGTCCGCGTGGCGAACGCGCGGAGCACCTGCGCTGCGGCTGTGCGCTCGCCGAGGCGCGCCAGCGCGCGCCCGCGCTGGAACGCACCGGCGTCCCCGGCTTCCAGGTAGGCGCGCAGGGCTTCCCGACGGCGCCCGGCCCGCTCGAGCCAGTCGCCAAGTGCGAGCATCGTCGGCAGGGTGCTATCGCCGGCGGTCGCGGCAGCTTGGGCGAACCGCGCGGCTGCTCCGGCGTCTCCGAGGCGGGCGGCGGCGCGAGCGGCAGCCATCCAGTCGCCCGGCGTGCGGGGAGGGAGCGATCGAGCCACCAGGGCCAGGCCCTGTCGCGTGGTGGCCGTGTCGCCGGTGGCCAGCGCCTGGGACAGGAGCGCGCGGGCCCCGAGCGTGTCGCCGCGCGCAAGCGCCAGCTCCGCGGCACGCCCGGTCTGGCCGGCCTCTGCGAGCAGCCGCTCGGCTCCCGACATGTCGCCCATGAGGAGTCGCAGGTAGGCGCGCACCGCGAGGACTTCGTCCTGGGCGGCCGGTGGCGCGAGCGCCAACAGCGGCGCTGCCGCGCTCGAGTCCCGAGTGAGCCGCGCCTCACGCAGCGCGAGCCATCCGGCGATCTCGGGAAGGGCGAGGCGGGCGGCTCGATACGCCCGGGCAGCGGAATCGGGCAGCCCGGCTCGCTCCAGCGCGGTTCCCGCCAGTGCGAAGAGCAGGCCCGCGTCCTCCCGGCCGGCCCGCCGGGCCGCTGCGAGGTAGAGCACCGCGGCATCAGCCGCCTGGCCGCCGCGCGCGGCCACCGCCGCGCGGAGCGCGAGCAGGCCGACGGAATCCACCACCCCTGGGCCGTACCGGTCGAGCAGCCGCTGGGCCCGGGCCGGCTGCCCAATCGCCAATTCTGCCGCGGCCACGCGCAGCACCTGCTGCGTGTCGGGCGCAGCCGCCCACGCCACGACGACATGCCAGGGATCGGCCGGCGGATCCCACGGTCGCTTCGGGATGTCCTGTCCCCGCAGCGCGCCGCTCGACGCGGCAACCAGGACTCCCAGAAGGACGGTCAGGCGATAGATCAGCCGCGACTCCGGAGGTTGTTCAGCACGCGCTGGTACTCGGCACGGGCGGCAGGGACGAGGCGGAACCGGCCGAATCCCGTGTCGTCGGTGAAGTCGAGCTGGAGGCGCAGGCTAAGATAGTTCCAGCGGATGATCTGACGGGGCCCCTGCAAGGCAGAGCTCTGGTCGAAGATCTCGTCCGGCTCGCCTAGCGTGATGAACACCTCGCCCCGATCGCTCAGCCATCCCGGCTCGCCGGCCTCGCGGAAGCGCAGGTTCGCCTCCTGAAGCCGCCGGAAGTACTGCTCGAGCGCCTCGTTTTCCGGGGTCAGCGGGTTGGGATCCGTGGCGCGCCAGAAATCCCGCCACAGCGTGGGGCGCTCCGCCGGGTCCGCCTCGCGCATCTTCGCGATCGCCCGGTCCTGGCCGAAGTACCGCAGCAGCGAGAGGATCTCGTCGAAGTTGGTGATCGCCCACTGATTCGAGAAGCTGACCAGAGCCGCCGTGGTGATCGATGCGGGGCACCCCGGCACCGCCGCGGTGAGGCGCAGCTGGCCGACGGGAAGCTGTTCGGGCGGAATCGTGACGAGCGCCGTCGCGAAGTCCTGCGTTCCCGTGAGGGTCGCCTGGGCCGCCCACACCTCGTCGCCTGTGTGGCCACTCGCGGTGATCGTCACCGGGGTGCCGGCCGGCACACCGTAGCTCTCGAGGTACAGGCGCAGGGAGTCGAGTCCGTAGGGAACGGTGGCGCGCGGGTTCACGAGCAGCCGGGGGGCATCGGTGCGCTGCCGGCGCGGCTCGACTTCGTAAACGGGGGTGAGGGCCGAGCAGCCTCGGGCATCGATCCGCGGCAGCGTCACTGTCTGCTCGGCGCGCCCGACTCCCGTTCCGAAGTCGTCCCGCACCGTGACGACCGCAACGTAGGTCCCTGGGGAGACGCGCAGGAACTGCTGGAACAGGACACTCTCGTCGGCGCGCCGGGTCTCATCGGCGGAGCCGACGCGAACCGACTCCTGGGACGCCACCCGCGCGACGACCGAGCCGTCGCGACGGAGCACCAGCTCCACGCGGTAGCGCGCTTCGAACCCCTGCCCCGCCCGGCGAAACGACAGGGTGTTGTTGTTCATGGACAGGGCGAACACGGCGAGCGTCGTGTCGGGCGACTCGGTGGCCAGCGTCCACAGGCTGCCGACAAAGGCCAGCGGCGCGCCGGCGGCGAGGAACCCCATCGCCGTGTAGGTGGCCGTAGGGTCGAACAACTGGGGTACCACGACCGTGGGGTCCGGCCCCGTGGCGCTACCCACGCGCTGCCACTTGCCGCATCCCACAAGCACCAGCATGAAACCGAGTGCGCACGCCCGCCGGGCGCCGCCGATGGCCGCCAGCCTCATGAAGGTACGTAACCCCACGACTTGCTCAAGTTCAAGTACGACGCTTAGTTTGCCGCCGACATGCCCGTTGAGAACCTGACCGGCCGGACGATCGCATCCTACCGCCTCGTCGAGCGGATCGGCGAGGGGGGGACCGCGACCGTGTACCGTGCCGAGCACGATGGCCGGGGCCAGTGCGCGGTGAAGATCCTGCGCCAGCGATCCCGCTCGGATCCCAATGCCGTGAAGCGGTTCCTCCGTGAGGCCGGCTTCGGCTCGCGCGTGCAGCACGACAACGTCGTACGGACCTACGACTACGGCGAGGAGGAAGGATATTACTACCTCGCGCTGGAATGGGCGGACGGGCAGCCGTTGTCGGATTACGCGCAGGAGCACGGCCCGATCGAGCCCGAGCTGGTCGCACACATCAGCACCCAGCTCGCTGGCGCCCTCGCCGCCGCGCACGCGGTGGGCATCATCCATCGCGACCTCAAGCCCGAGAACATCATCTTCAACCCCCGGACCCGCGTGGCGAAGCTGCTGGACTTCGGGATCGCGCGCGACGCGCAGGAGGATCCGTCCGAGCGGCTGACGCGCGCAGGGTTCTTCGTGGGGAGCCTCAACTACGTGGCGCCGGAAGCCCTGTCCGGCGCCCTCGTGAACGAGGCCGCCGACATCTACAGCCTCGCGACCATCGCGTACTACCTGCTGACGGGCGAGCATCCCCATGCGGGGCGCTCGCCGCGCGAGGTGTTTCAGCAGCTGCTCACGCAGCCACCGACCCCGCTGCGCCAAGCGCCCAACGGGGCGCGCCTGTCGGACGCCCTCGAAGCGGTCGTGATGCGCAGCCTCGCGCGCGAGCCGGCGGCCCGACATCCGACGGTTGCGGCCTTCGCGGCCGACCTCACTCGGGCGGCACGCCTGCCAGCTGGACCGGCGGCGCCGTCCTCGCCTGCAAGCGACGGGCACGAGGCGGACGGCGGCCTGCTCGGCACGATCCGGTCGATCTTCGGGAAGAAGCGCAGTCCTCCGTGACGGCGCCGGACGACACGGCCCGCGCGGAGCTCGTGGCACTGCTGCGCGAGCGCTCGTTCCGCCGCGGGACCTTCACCCTCGCCTCCGGACGCCAGTCTCCCTACTACGTCGACGCCCGCCAGACCACGATGTCCGCCCGCGGCATGGTGCTCGTCGGCGATCTCGGGCTCGCAGCAATCCGCAACGCCGGCTGGGCACCCACGCTCGTGGGTGGCCTCACGCTGGGCGCGGACCCGGTCGCATACGCGATCGCGGCCGCCAGCGCCCGGCGGCCCCCGGTCGTGGATGGCTTCACCGTGCGCAAGGCGCCGAAGGACCATGGCACCGGACGCCGGATCGAGGGCCCGTTCCTGAGTGGCGGCACGGTCGTCGCCGTGGAGGACGTGATCACGACCGGCGCATCCGCCCTCAAGGCGATCGAGGCGATCCGCGCCGCAGGGGGCCACGTGCTGGGCGTCCTGGCGGTCGTCGACCGCGAGGAGGGAGGCCGTGAGGCGATCGAGGCGGCGGGCCACCGCGTGGCGGCGCTCGTCCGCATGGCCGACCTGATCCGCTGAACCGCCGTACCCCCTGCCTTCGCCCCGTCCCGAGCGACGCTACGTGCCGCGTCCAAGTGCGACCACCCCGTCACTGTTGAGAGGATGGAAGGCACGCAACGTCGCCCGAAACGGGACGATCAGCTGGCTGACGAACGCCTCGAGCGCCGAGCCGAAGGTGGTGCCCCGTCGGAAGGCGCTGGCCGTCAGGCCGGTGAGGGCCCGGAGGTGGCGCCCGAAGCTCTGGGGTGACGAGTACTCGAGGCGGTAGGCCACGTCGGCGACCGACAGTCCCCGCGTCTCGAGCAGCGCCGCCACGTAGACAAGCCGGACCACCGCCAGGTAGCGCTTGGGTGAAGGCAGGCCGGCGCGGAAGAAGCGCGACATGAACGTGCTCGGGCGCACGCCAAACTGACGACACAACGCGCGCACGGTCGGGGCACCGGGTGCGAGGCGTATGAGCGACTGGAAGCACACGCGGCAGTCCGCCGCCGCGCCATCCAGCTCAGGCATGACGCGCGCGAGGATGGCGGCGGATACCGGCGACGCGGGGTGGGACAGGAGATCCCGCAAGCGGGCCCAACCGTCACGCTGGCTGAGGTCGAGCACGCGGCGTACGCCCGACGCCCCCAGATCGAGCAGACGCTCGCTGGAGCACGCGTCGTGTCGTGAGACGACGGCGACCGCCGGCACGGCCGGGAACCTCCGGACAAGAGACGCCACCGTCGGGACCTGCTCCTTGGGAACGTACTCCGCGGAAAGCAGCACCGCGTCCACCGGGCGCTCGCGCACCTTGCGAATGGCGTCCGCCACCGACTCCGCATGAATCGTCGACACCCGATCGCCCGCGGCGGCCTCAAAACGCGGCCGGTCCGCGGGCTCCAACACGGTGGCGATCGTCATTCTCGATTCGAGCACGCGCACGGATCCCTCACCCATGATCAGCTGGGCGCGGACGCTACGGGCGCACGCTCAACGGCGGCTCAACGGCGCGGCCATCCCACGCCACCCCCTCCGTTGCCGGGCCACAGCAATCGACCGCACGTCGCTGGTGCGGCTGCCCGCGGAGGGGCTATCTTCCGGGCGGACGGAGGGGCGGGGTGAGACGGTCGCGGTCCGGTTCGCCGGGCCGAGGAAAGTCCGAGCTCCGCAGGGCACGCTGCCAGGTAACACCTGGGCGCCGAGAGGCGACGGACAGGGCCACAGAAATCAGACCGCCCGCGGCAACGCGGGTAAGGGTGAAACGGCGGGGTAAGAGCCCACCGCACGCCTGGCAACAGTGCGTGGCACGGTCACCCCCAGCGGGAGCAAGGCCAAATAGGCGGCGATGGTCCGGCCCGGACCGCCTGAGCCGCGGGTAGGCCGCTAGAGGTGCCGGGCGACCGGCATCCCAGAGAGATGACCGTTGGCACTCGCAAGGGTGCACAGAACTCGGCTTACGGCCCCGCCCGCTTCCGTCCTCTGGTACGGTCCATCGCAGTCGAGACACCCCGCCGCTGATGCGTTCTGGGTGACCGAGGGAATGCCATGCGCCGCCTGCCCGTCGCCGCCTTCGTCCTTGCCTCGTGCGTTCGCGGCGCCCAACCTGCACCGACCGCAGCCCCCACCCCCGTGCATCCGGCGGCGGTTCGTTACCAGCCGTCTTCGATAGTCTATCAGGTCGTGCAGCACCGCCACGTCGAGCAGATGTTCCAGGGGCAGCCGCTCACGACGGATCTTGCGACGCGGGTCGCGCTCACCGTTTCGCTCGCCGGGGACAGCGCGCGCGTGGCCACCTTCGTCATCGACTCGATCTCGCTCGAGGGGGGGCCCGTCTTTCCCCCCGAGGTCGTGGCGGGCGCGCGCGGTGCGCGATTCGACGCCACGCTGCTGCCGGGCGGCCTCCTCACCGAGCTCCGCGGCGGTGACCCCGCGAACCCGCTGCTTCAGCAGATCGCCTTCCTGATCCAGGACTTCTTCCCGGGAACGCCCCGTGCGGGCGTCACGGCCGGAGCGCGATGGACCGACACGACGGACGCCCAGGGCATGAGTGGCGGCGCTGACATCCGTGTTCGGTCCATCAACACGCGCAGCAGTCCCGCATGGACGACGCTTGGCGCGGTGCAGGCTCTCGAGATCCAGACGGATGCGACGATCGAGATCAGCGGGAGCGGCGCGCAGGCCGGTCAGGCGTTCACGGTCACCGGAACGGGGCGCGGGCACGGGCGCCACTATCTCTCCGCCGACGGCCGTCTGATCGGCGGCAACCGCGCAGACAGCGTGACCATGGAGATCGACCTTTCCGGGGTCGGGATCACCATCCCGGTAACCCAGTGGACCACCGACACCCTGAGGGTCGCGTCGTGAGACTACGCGCTTGCCCGGTCCTGTGGCTCCTGGCGCTGTGTGCGGCACCGGCCCATGCCCAGTATCGCGGCCCCCGTTCCGCGGACTACCTGTTGCCCACGACAGTCTGGGGAGCCCGCGCGCTCTGGGTCGATCCGGGAGGGCTCGGGACGGTGCGCGAGGCCTCGCTGATGGCGGAGATCATGGTCGAGCGTGACACCGCAGGCGGATACCCCGTCGCGCAATACACGGCAGGACTCAGCAGCCGCGGCTTCAGCGCCGGCTACCGGCGTGACCGGTTCCAGAATGGCGCGGCGGGCAACACCTGGCGATTCGGCTTCGGGCGTGCCGCAGGTCGAGTGGGCATCGGCGCGGCAGTCTCGCTGTACAGCGGTGCGAGCCGCAAACAGGACGTGGACATCGGCATGCGATACCGGCTGGCGCCGTCGCTCGAGCTCGCGGCGAGGGTCGAGCACATCGGCCAGCCCGTCGTCCGGGACTCGTCGCTCCGGTTCGGCGGCGCGCTCGGACTGGCCTGGACCGGCATTGGGGGGGCCGTCCAACTTGCGGCGGACGCTCACGCGTCCGACCGCGTCGATGCCGGGTCCGCGCTCATGGCATACCGGGCGGGACTCCGCATCCAGACGCGCGGCAGGGTTCCGATCGGTGCCCTGGCGGTGCTCGACTTGAACGAGCACCTCCGGATCGACCGCCTGGTCGCCGGCGTCTCCGTGGGCCTGCCCTACCAGGCGGTGCTCGTGGGAAGCGGCGCGCGGCGGGGCGGCGTGACCCACCTGGAGACGGCAAGTCTCACCGCGATGGTCACCCGGACCTTCCCGTAGGCACGCTTAGTCGACCAGGCGCAGCGGCATCACCAGGCAGAGGTACGACGCCGGATCATCCCACCCAGCGGGCTCGATCGTCGCCGCGCGCTCCGGCGCCTTCATCGACAGCCTGACCTCGTCGGTCGGCATGTACTTGAGGATCTCGAGCAGGTAGGTGGCGTTGAAGCCGATCTCGATCGGCTCGCCCTCGTAGGTCACCGCCATCTCGTCCTGGGCTTCCCCGAGATCCGGCGTGCTGACCGTGAACTTGAGCGTGCCGCCGCTGAACCCGAGCCGGACGCGGTGCGTCTGATCGGACGCCACGACCCCCACCCGCCGCAGCGTCGAGCTCAGCGCCATCTTGTCGACCACCGCAATCCGATCGTTGTCCCGCGGAATCACCTGCTCATAGTTCGGGTACGGCCCTTCGATCAGGCGCGTGTAGACCAGGGTCTGCCCGCTCCGGAACCCGAGGTGGTTCTCGCTCTTGGCGATCTCGATTTCGTCAGCGGCACCAAACAGCCGGCGGATCTGGTCCAGCGCCTTGGGTGGCACGATGAAGTCCGCAGCGGCGCGCCCACCGGCAACGGCCATATCCATACGGGCAAGCCGGTGGCCGTTCGTGGCCACCATGCGCATCTGGTCCTTGCGCAGCTCCCAGAGAACGCCGTTGAGAATCGGGCGACTCTCCTCGGTCGAGGCTGCGAATGCCACGTGCCCGATCAGTTTCTGCAACTCGCCGGACAGGATGGTCCAGGGACTCTCGAACCGGACTGGCGGGAAGCTCGGGAACTCGTCACGCGGGATGCCAAGCAGCTTGAAGCGTGACCGGCCACACTCCAAGTTTACCCGCTGCTCGCCCGCGGCGGTCACCCGGATGGCGGCACTGGGCAGTTCCCGCACGATCTCCAGTAGCTTCTTGGCCGGGAGCGTCACTGCTCCTTCGGCATCGACCTCGGCGGGAACCAGTGTGCTGACCGCGATATCGAGATCGGTCCCCGACAGGCGGATCCCATCCTTCACCGCCTCCACGAGGATGTTGGAGAGTACGGGAAGCGTCGTCTTCGCCGGAACACTTGCCGCGACGGCGACCAGGCCTTCCTGGAGCTTCTCTCGTGTAATCGTGAACTTCATGGAGACTTTTCCCTGCGCGCGGTGGATTACTGAACTACGAGTACACTAGTATATAAGACTAGTCGTCGTAGTAGAGCCTCTGGAAACCTTGATACCCTCTCCTAACTTGTTGTCACCGTGCGTCCAACCCCGGGCGGGCGGATGTTGGTCACCGGGGAGATCCTGTGGAGCCACCACCGATTGCCCCAGGACAGCCAACGTTCCCACAGTCTTCCAGCCCCGTTGTGAGCAATGTTGGCTACGGTGCTGAAAGCTCGCGACGCGCGAGCTCAACGCGATCGCGGAACTGGTGATCACGGACCATATCCCGTTCCACCTTGCCCAGGCTGTGGATCACCGTCGAGTGGTCCCGACCGCCAAACGCCTGGCCAATCTCGACGAGCTGCATCCCCAAGAGATCCCGCGCGAGGAACATCGCGACCTGCCGTGGGACGGTTAGGGTCTTGGTGCGAACCTTGGAACGGAGTCCTTCCGGAGTGACGCCCCAGCGTCGGGCGACCACCTCCTGCACCCGAGCGACGCTCGGGAGCGCACGGCCGGCGTCCGGCGCGGCCCCGTCGCTGTGGCGGATCTTGTCGGACAAGGCCTCTCGCGCCAGCTCGATCGAGATCTCCCGATGTCGTAAGGAGGCGTACAGCAACAGCTTGATGATGCAGCCCTCGAGCTCGCGGACGGAGCTCCGGACGTGCTCGGCGATGAACCGCAACACATCGTCGGGGATCGTGAGCTCGAGGTGGTCCTGCTCGGCCTTTTTCCGCAGGATGGCGATCCGGTGTTCGAGGTCCGGTTGGCCGATGTCGGCCACCATTCCCCACTCAAAACGACTCACCAGCCGGGATTCGAGCCCCGGGATTTCCTTGGGCGGCCGGTCGGACGTCAGGACGATCTGCTTGCTGGCCTCGTGCAACGCGTTGAACGTGTGGAAGAATTCCTCCTGGGTCATTTCCTTCCCCTCGAGGAAATGCACGTCGTCCACGAGGAACATGTCCATCTCACTGCGGTAGCGCCGCCGGAAGTCCGGCATCGTGCGGCCGTGGATGCCCTCGATCGCCTCGTTGACGAACTGCTCGGCACCCATGTAGGCCACCCGAATCCCGGGGTCACGGCGCAGGACGGCGTGCGCGATCGCCTGCATGAGATGCGTCTTGCCGAGGCCGGTGGCGCCATAGATGAAGAGCGGATTGTACGTCTTGGCCGGGGCTTCGGCCACCGCATGGGCCGCCGCCGCCGCCAGCTCATTGCACTTCCCGATGACGAACGTCTCGAAGACGTAGCGCTCGTTGAGTGGCGTGGCTCGGCTGTTTGCCGCAGCGGGAGCGGTGCTGCCAGACGGAACGAAGAAGTCCATCTGCGGGCGGCTGGCGCGCTCTTCCTGGACCTGAAAGACGATGTCGAGCGGCCGGCCGAACACTTCGGCGGCAACGCGGGAGAGCACGCCAGCGTGCTTCGACGCGTTCCACTCGACGGCAAACTGGTCCGGGGCCGCGACGACCAACCTGCCTTCCTCGAAGGCGACCGGTCGCGCCGGCTCCAGCCAGGTTTTGATGGTGGCGTCGGGCAATTCACGCCGAGCTTCAGAGAGCAGGCGTGTCCACGCTTCTTTGACTGACAGGTCCATCTGCTCTTGAGAACGAGGTGGGGGTCCGAAAGGGCGCCCGATGTTAACGCATCGCGTGTGGAAAAGTCAACCTTGACCTGGCTGCCCTGGCGCGGGTAGCTTTTGCGGCTCAACTGAGGGCAGCCATGCAACCGACCTACCGACCGCGGAACAAGCGGCGCATCCGCAAGCACGGTTTCCGGGCGCGCATGAAAACGCGCTGGGGGCGTGACGTGCTCAGCCGCCGGCGCAAGAAGGGACGCAAGCGCTTGGCCGTGCGGCGTCCGTCCAAGCACGGAGCGGCCTGACGTCCGAGGGGCTCCCTCGGCACTGGCGTCTCACCCGAGCGGAGGAGATCAGGGCGGTGCTGACCTCGGGCTCGCGCCGCCGCACGGGCCGACTTGACATTCTCTGGCGAGCCAACGCCCTGGGGCATCCGAGGCTCGGTGTCGTGGTGTCCCGCTTCGGGCGTTCGGCGGTGGCCAGGAACCGCCTGCGGCGCCGGGTCCGCGAGCATGCGCGACGCTTCATCCTGCCACTGGTCCCTGCTTTCGACATGATCGTACGGCCCCGGGTCGCCGCCTATGACGCAGCCGCACGGGATATCGCGGCCGACCTCGAACGATGGCTCGCCTCGCTGCGTTCGTAGCATCATGGCCCCGCCGCGTGATTGCCGCCGTGATCCGCGTCTATCAGGTCGCGGCGTCACCGTTTCCGTCACCCTGCCGGTTCACGCCGAGCTGCTCAAGCTATGCGCTCGAGGCGGTGGAGCGGCATGGAGCGGCACGCGGGCTGTGGCTCGGCGCCCGGCGGATCCTGCGGTGCCACCCCTTCGGCGGGAGCGGCTATGACCCCGTCCCGTGACGGCTGACTCATGGACCGTCGTCTTCTTCTCGCCATCGGCCTGATCGTCGTGGTGGCCGTGCTCCCGGCGCTTCTCTTTCCGCCAGAGCGCGGGGCCCCGAGCCCAGCCGGGGCGGTGACGGATACGACGGGAAACGCGGCGCCGCCCGGCGCCAGCGAGCCCGCGTCTCAGCCACCACCGACCACCGTCCCGGTCGCCACCCCGGCCGCCGCACAGCCCGTCGGCACGGTCGACACGGCCGTCGCCCGGACCGTGGTCGTCACCGGGGACCTGTACCGCTACGCATTCTCGGCCCGCGGCGCTCGTCCCATCTCCGCCGCGTTGCTGCGCTACCAATCATTCGCGCCGGGTGAGACCGGCGCGGCCCAGATTCTCCCGGCCGACACGCGGTTCCTGGCCTACGCATTCGTGGTCGGTGCGGACACGCTGCGGTTGAGCGACTGGACCTTCGAGCCGGACGCGGACACACTGCGTGTGACGCAGCCGGGGACCGCGCTCCACTGGGTTGCGCGGCGCGGCGGGCGCGAGGTCCGGATCACCTACCGCTTCAGCCCCGGCACCTATCGGTTCGAAGTCGAGGGGGAGATCGTCGGGGCGCGGGAGGGCCTGCTCACGGTGGACATCGGGCCCGGCCTGCGGTCGGTGGATGCCGATTCGATCACCGATTTCCGCAGCTACGGCGTCGTGACGAAGGCGCGGCGTCCCGAGCGGATCGACTTTCGCTCGCTCTCGCCGGGCCAACGGCGGGACCTGGTCGGGCCGTTCGAATGGATCGCGATCAAGTCGAAGTACTTCGTGGCCGCCGTGCTTACGCTGGAAGAAGGCGAGCCCCGGTTCGGCGGAGCCGTCGCCGTGGGCGGTCCGAAGCCCGGACGGTACCAGACCAACGTGGAAATCACGGCGTCCCTGCCGTCACCCGATGGCCGGTTCCGGCACAGCGTGTACCTCGGACCCCAGGAGTACCGCCGCCTCGCGCACATCGGGCATGATCTCAACGACGTGAATCCCTACGGGTGGATTCTGCGCCCGATCATCCGTCCGGTGGTGGACTACGCGATCCTGCCGATTCTCTTCTGGATGCATGAGCGGCTCAGCCTCGCATACGGCTGGGTGCTGATCCTGTTCGGTATCCTGGTGCGCCTGCTCCTCTGGCCGCTCAACCAGAAGGCCATGCGGTCCTCCACGGCCATGCAGGCGATTCAGCCCGACCTCAAGGCAATTCAGGAGAAGTACAAGAACGAGCCGCAGAAACTGCAGCAGGAGATGCTCAAGCTGTACCGCGAGCACGGCGTGAACCCGCTCGGCGGTTGCCTGCCGATGCTGCTCCCGATGCCGGTGCTGTTCGCGCTGTTCTTCGTGTTCGCGAACACCATCGAGTTCCGCGGGGTGTCGTTCCTCTGGCTGCCCGATCTGTCGCGCGCGGACCCGACCTACATCATACCGATCCTGATGGGCGCGTCGATGTTCGCGCTGTCCTGGATCGGGCAGCGAGGGTTGCCACCCAATCCGCAGACCAAGATGATGATGTATCTCATGCCCGGCATGTTCACGTTCCTCTTCCTGAAATTCTCCTCCGGACTCAATCTGTACTATGCCGTGAGCAACCTCACGAGCCTGCCGCAGCAGTGGCTCATCTCGAAGGAGCGGGCCAAGCGGCTCAGCAGCAGAAGGCAGACCTGAGCCCAGCCGTACGGCGGCCCGCAGCCGGGCGCCTTCCTGGCATCCGGCCATGGTGACCGACCCGATCGCCGCGATCGCGACCCCACCCGGTCGCTCCGCCATCGCCGTCGTTCGGCTGTCCGGCCGCGGCGCGTGGGACGTCGCGGGCCGGGTCGTGACGCCGTTCGCCACGGACCGACCGCGCGTGGTCCGGCGGGCGCGGGCGGTCCATCCGGAGAGCGGTGAGACCCTCGACGAGATCCTGTACGCGGTGTTTGCCGCGCCTGCCTCCTACACCGGTGAGGACCTGGTCGAGATCTCGACGCACGGCGGCCTGATGGCCCCGGTCGAGGTCCTTGCGGCGCTACTCGCCGCGGGGGCGCGCCTTGCGGCGCCAGGCGAGTTTACGCGCCGCGCGGTCGCCAACGGCAAGGTCGATCTGCTGCAGGCCGAGGCGGTCGGTGATCTCGTCGATGCAACGAGCACGGCACAGCGGCGCGCGGCCTTGGGCCAGCTGGATCGCGGGCTGTCCGAGCGGATCCGCCGGCTGCGCGAGCAGGTGCTCGGGCTCGAGGCGCTGGTGAGCTACGAGATCGACTTCCCGGAAGAGGACGACGGCCCGGTGCCCGCCGCCCGGGTGGCGGCGGCGCACGCTGGACTGCGTGCGGCGCTCGCCGAGCTGCTGGCGACGTCGCGCGAGGGTGAGCGGCTGCGCGATGGCGCGCTCGCGGTCATTGCCGGCCCGCCGAACGTCGGCAAGTCCTCGCTGTTCAACGCCCTGCTCGGTGCTACGCGCGCGATCGTGACCGACGTGCCGGGCACGACGCGGGACGCCATCGAGGCGCCGGCGGTGTGTGGCGGCTTCCCGTTTCGCCTGGTGGATACGGCGGGGCTGCACGAGCACGGGGACCGGCTCGAGCAGCTGGGGATCGAAGTGAGCCGGCGCTATCTCGCGGCCGCGGACGTGGTGGTCTGCTGCATCGAAGCGGGCCGCGCGGTGCGTGCGGAGGAACGGGCCTTCCTCGATGCGCTCGCGGTGCCGGTCGTGGTCGCGCGTACCAAGCTCGATGCGGTGGCGCGCGATTCGGGGTGGACGCCCGGGACCGCCGAGGTGGCCGTGTCGGCGCTGGCCGGCGAGGGCATCGCCACGCTGCGCGCGGAGCTCGCCCGCGCGGCCTTTGCGGGACTGGTCGCACAGGCGGACGCGGCCCCGCTGGTGACGCGGGAGCGGCACCGGCTTGCGCTTGGCCGTGCGCTGACCGAGATCGACGAGTTCGCGCGCGCCCGCGCGGCGCAGGTGGACGCGGTGGTCGCCGCCACGCATCTCCGGGCGGCCGTCACGGCGCTGGAGGACCTGATCGGGTTGGTGACGTCGGACGATGTGCTCGACCGCGTGTTCGCGGCGTTCTGCGTGGGGAAGTAGCCTACCGCTCGGCGTCCTCGCTTTCGAGGGCGATGCGCCACAGCTCGTCCGCCAGCCACTCGAGCCGCTCCTGGGCGAAGGCGCGCTCGGGGGGGGTCATCGTGTCCACCGTGCGGGCCACGACCCGGACGTGCTGGACCAACTCCTCAAGCGCCTCGCGCAGCCCGAGGTTGGCGCGCCGATCGCTGGCTGGTACGGGCCGGGCCGCGGCCGGCGCCCGCTTGCGGGGCGTGGGGCTCACGCGCTCTGCGCCCCGGCGACCGCGTCCTCGATCGCACAGACGCTCGGCGCGCTGAGTCGCAAGGCCGTGGCGATCCCGCGCTCGGCGACCGCCGCTTCGGCCATGCGGTAGCCGAGGTAGTACCCCGCGCGCTCGGGAATCACTTTGCCCGCGACCAGGCGCTGCGCCGGGCTCATGCCGCCGGACAGGTAACGGAGCCGCAGCCCGAGCCCGGTCTCGTCGAGGTCCGGCCGGGTGGCGCGGCGCAGGAAGGCGTCCAGCTCGCGCAGACGCTGGTACTGCCGCCGGCTGTACCCGAGGTAGTCCCACGGCGCGAACGATGGCGCGACGGCGCGGGCGGCCAGCACGGCAAGGCCCTCGTTCACCAGCAGTTCGCGCAACGTCGCGCGGCTGCCGCTCTCCCAATAGTCGTAGAAGCCTCCGGCGTCGGCGACGATCTGGGCAAGCTCGCTCGCGCTGCGCGGGGACGTGTAGCGGGTCGTGTGCGCGATCTCGTGGGCGATCCACAACGGCAGCAGCCGCGGGTGGAGCCCCAGCCCGTACGTGTCGGGGTTCGGTCGCCCGGTGAAGTGCTCGAGACAGACGAACGCGATGCCGCGGCCTTCCACCACCAGCTCGCCGGCATTGGCGCCGCCCACCCCGACCATGAGGTAGAGATCGACCGGGTGATCGAGCTCCAGCACCTGCTCGGCCGTGCGCACGGTCTCCTCGGCGAGCGCCACGACGTCCGTGTCGGTCATCAGCTGCCGCAGATCGCGACGGTCGGCAGCGAGAGCGCGGCGGATCACGGCGTCGGCGTGCGGGCTCTCGAGGTCGAGCACGTAGTTGCGCCAGTAGGCGCCGAGGACCAGGCGATGCTCGTCGAGGTACCGGCGGTATGCGTCGAACGGATCGCGCGTCGCGAGCGCGGCGAGGAATTCGGGGATGAGGTTGATCACCATGGAGGCGTCCCGAATCTGCTCCGGCGACGGGACGCGGGCAAGGGTGCGCGACGTCAGCGCAGCGTCACGTCGAGCGACACGGCACCGGTGCGCAGGCCGAGAAGGCGATCGCGCACCGCGAGCGTCACGCGGTAGCGGCCCGGAGGCACCTGGCCGGGCTGGACGATCAGGCGCTCGAACACGGTCGTCGTCGCCAGCACGGTGCGACTGAACGAGAAGCTCACGCGCGCGCCGCGGCCGACCGGCTCGAACGTGTAGACCACGTCGTATTCCGCGGTCCCGCGTCGGTCCGGCAGATCGTAGAGCTCGGCGTACAGGGTCACCGGCCTGCCGTGCCGCTCGATGGCCAGGCTCGCGGGCATCGCGCGTGCCATGGTCATGCGGTCCGGCGCGGAGTCGCCGACCACCGCGACGAGCAGGCTCGAGACGGAGAGCCAGCCCGGCCCGAGCGGGGGGACGACCAGCGGACCGCGCACGCTCCCCAGGCGGTCCCCCACGTGTGCGTCGGCGCCGAACCGGTACACGCCGTCGCGCACGCGCAGCGTGAGGGGACCCACCCCCACCGACCGGACGATCTCCAGATCTCCGAGATCCCACACGGCCACCGCGGCGGCATCACCGCTGGTGCGGATCACGACGTCGTGGCATCCGTCGTTGGCGGCGGCGGAGTCGGCGGCCCGGAAAAACGCGACCCAGGTGGCGAGCGGCAATGGCGGCACGCGCGTGGGCGCGTCCCGCTCGAGCAGTACGGCGCTGTTGTGCAGCTCGCGCGCGCTGGTCGGGTACAGCACGAAGTCCCCGCCGGGGTTGCTGCCGCCTCCTGCGGTCGCTCGCGCGAACACGAGCGAGACCGCGCGGCCGTCCACGACGTAACGCCACGCCTCGACGTCGATGCCGGGACCGACCGAGATCAGGCGGGTCTGCGGCTCGCCGAACCGCAGATACATCAAGCCCCGCCCGTCGAACCCGAGCCGGGCGTACCGCGAGACGCTGTCGGGCTCGGGCAGGTCGCGGAGGTCCACACCCAGGCCGGCGCGAGTCAGGTCGTCCTCGAGGGCTGAATGTCCGGGGATGACGCCGCTGGCCGACGTGAAGTCGCCGAGTCGCTGGAGGATGTCCGCCGTCCATCCGCTCTGGAGCGCGCGCCAGAGTGGTGACCGATGGAAGGTGCTGAGCGGCTGCCCCAGGGCATAATCCCGGCGCGCGCGTCGCAACCGCTGGAAATGTTCGGCCAGCCGCTCGTTCAGCGGCGTGGTGAGGTCCGGCTCACGCCGCGCCCAGAAACGGCGGAAATACTGGGGGCGCTCGTCCACCGGCGTGACCCAATAGGAACCCTCCTCCTCCGGGCTCGCGATCGCCTCGATCTGCCGCCAGAGGCGGTCCGCGCTGTCGGCGGCAGACCGCTGCACCGCCGCCCAGTAGTACGACTCGCCGTCGGCCGCGCGGCCGGTTTCGAAGGCGACCTCCGCGCGGAGGGCCAGCACTGCGGGGTCGTCGGGGTGACGCCGGGCTGCGGCGGCGAGCAGGCTGTCGGCCGCCTGGTAGTCCTCCATGGCGAGCAGGAGATCGGCCCGGCGCACGGTGCTCGCCGGGTCGTCGAACCGCGCCAGGAGGCGGAGGGCTCGGCGGCGGTGCCCGTCACCTTCGTACAGCCGGCGCCACACGCGCCAGATGTCGGCGTAGTCGGGGACGATCTGGAGGATCTTGAAGATGGCGTCGCGCGCCAAACGCTCACCGTCCGCGCTGCCCAGCGCGAGTCCGACCTGAACCTGCTGATAGCGGGGCTCCGGATTCGTGGGGTCCAGGTGAGCGGCCTCCTCGAACAGCCGCCAGGCCCGAAACCGTCCCACCGTGGGCCAGGCGAGGTGCACGCGGCCCAACAGGATGAGCGCGGCGGCATCGGTCGGATCCCGCCGCACTGCGCGCTCGAGCATCGCGCGGGCCTCGGCGAGTCGACCGTGGACGACGAGGGACTCCGCCTGCGCGAGCATCGAGGAATCGGGGCGCGCCAGGCCCAGCGTGGCAACGAGTGCGAGCGCCGCTACCCCACGAGCGCCTCGAGGGTCTCGGCGTCTTCCGTCCGATACCCGAACAGCACGATGACATCCAGTGCATCCGCGTGCGGCGAGGCCGCGATCGCGTCGAGCATGACGCGCGCCGCTTCGGGCAGCGGGAGGCGCCCGACCCCCGAGCCCAGAATCGGCGCGCCGAGCCGCGTGACGCCCCGCTCCGCCGCCACCCGGAGTGCGGCCTCGGTGCAGCGGCGGACGACGTCGGGCGTGACCGGCTCGCTCTCGTTGGCCATGATCGCCGCGTGGATCACATAGCGTGCCTGCAGCTTCCCCGCTCCGGTCACCGCCGCGTCGCCCAGGGAGATCGGCCCGTGGCGGTCGCACTCCGCCTGGATGGAGGGGCCACCGGCCTGCCGGATGGCACCGGCCACCCCGACCCCGAGCTTGAGGTCGACGTTGGCGGCGTTGACGATCGCGTCACCCTCGAACGTGGTGATGTCACCCTGTCGCACGCGGATGCGGGGGGCCACCGGCCTAGTGCCGGCGCATCAGCCGGCTCATCTCGTCGAGGAACCGGCGCTCAGCGGCGGTGAGACTCGTGAGGCCCTGCTGGGAGATCTTGTCGAGCAGGCGGTCCATCTCCAGCGCCACGTCGCTGCGCGGCGGGCCCGCCTGTGTGGGCTCCGCGGGTGGCATGTCAGCGGTGGCGGCGGCGGACTGGTGCGCGACCAGGGCGGGCGTCTCCGGCGGCGGGGCGGGCTGCTCGCGGGTGTGGCGCTCGACGAGGCTCGCGATCGAGAGATAGGCAAAGCCCACCGCGAAGCCCCCAAGCTGCGCGAGGCGGCTGACGCCATCTTGCGCGTCGAGCAGCGCCGGTGCGAGCGCGAGCACCGCCAGACCCCCGACGAGCGCGCCCACGGGGATCGGCCACGGAAGCGGGAACACCTGCACGTGCGTGCGCGGCCATGCGAGCGCGAACCCCAGCGCCACGCCGAACACGGGGGCGGTCGCCCCGACGAGCGGGGTCCCGTCCTGCGTGACGAGCGACAGCAGCAGGGCGAGCGCCGGCCCGCCGAGGCCGCACAACAGGTAGTAACGCAGGAACGTCCACCCGCCCAGGCGGCGCTCCACGGCCGGCCCGAAGATGACCAGCACGAGCATGGTGACGGTGAGTTGCAGCAAGCCGCGGTGCGCGAACGAGTAGGTGAACAGCGTCCACGGTCGGTCCGCGAGGGCGGCGGGCGAGAACGCCACGGTCTGGAGGAACCACGGGCCGGTGAACACGGTGGCCGAGAGCAGAAACACGCCGACGTTCACCGCCACGAGACGGCGCACCCAGGGGGTCAGGTGAAATGGCGTGGCGGGCATCATGTCCCTTGGCTCACCCTACTGTACTGCCTCAGGACACAAGTTTGTTCCCGCCGGCCGCGCGCGCTAGGGCCCGGCGACAGACCGTGTCGCACAGGGTGGGGAAATCGATCCCCATGGCGGCGGCGGATTGCGGCAGGAGACTCGTCCGCGTGAGTCCCGGGAGGGTATTGACCTCGAGACAGTACGGCTCGCCGGCCGGGGTCACGCGGAAGTCGGCCCGGGAGAAATCCCGCAGCTTGAGCGCGTTGTGCGCCACGAGCGAGAGGTCGCGCAGCTGGGTCTCGAGCGCCTTCGGGATCTCTGCGGGGAAGATCTCCCGCGTCATCCCGGGGGTGTACTTGCACTCGTAGTCGAACACGTCGTGCTGGGGGATGATCTCGCCCACCGCGAGCGCCCGGTCGCCCAGGATCCCCACGGTGTACTCCCGGCCTGCCACGAACCGTTCCAGCATCACCTCGTCATCATAGCTCTGCGCCTCAACGACCGCGGCCGGAAGCGCGTCCGTGCGCTCGACCACGGTGAGCCCCACGGTGGAGCCCACCTTGGACGGCTTGACGACGAGCGGCATGCCAAGGGCGGCGACGCTATGCGGGTCGGCCGGCCACATCAACCAGTCCGGCGTCGGGATCCCGGCCCCGCGGAACAGCCGCTTGGCGATGTCCTTGTCCAGGGCCATGCCGCTTGCGAGGGGGCCACTGCCGGCGTACGGCACGCCGGCGAGCTCGAGCAGGGCCTGCAGCTCGCCGCCTTCGCCCTGCCGGCCATGGAGCACCGGGAAGACGAGATCGGCGTCCCGCACCGCCGGCAGCGCTACCAGCGCAGACCCCAGCTCGTTCGCGCGGAGCCGTGCCAGCTCGTCCCGATCGGGTGGTGACGTGCCGACCGCGGGTCGGAGGCAGCGAGCCTCGGCGGCGCCGTCGAGTTCCCCTGCGGTCGTATCCACCACGGTGACCGCGTACCCCAGGTCCCGCAAAACCGCGACGACTTGCGCGGCTCCGGCAAAGGCGACGTCGCGCTCCGGGGTTGAGCCCCCGGTCAGAACGGCGACGCGCGTCATGGGCGGTACACCACGCGGTACTGAGGCATTTCCCACAGCTCCACTTCGAGGACGCGCGCACCCGAGGAGTGGCCGCCCAGTCGGGTGTCCACCCGCTCCGCCACGACACGGGCGATCGACTCCGCCGTCGGCGCGCACTCAGCGAAGGGCGCCAGATCGTTCAGGTAGCGGTGCTCGAAATCCGCCACGGCATCCCGCGTCATCTGTTCCAGCACGCGGAAATCCACGCCCATCCCGTGCCCGTCGAGCCGGGCCGCATCGAAGGTCACGGTCACCCGCGCGCGCCAGTTGTGCCCGTGCATCCGCGCGCACATGTCCACGCCCGGGAGGGTGTGCGCCGCCGAGAAGGTCGCCTCGGTCGAGAGCAGGAACGTGCTCATCGCAACCCTTGCATGTGATGCAACACGTCGTGGCGGGTCACGATCCCCACGAACGCGCCGTCGGCCCGGACGAGCACCGCCGGCGTCTCGCGGGAGAGCAGGGCGCTGAAGCGCTCGAGCGGCACGTCCGCCTCCACGACGGGGTAGGGGCCTTCCATCTGATCCCGGACCGGGCGCTCGAGCGACGAGGGGTCGCCGATCGCGCGGGCCATCAGCGTAGCCTCGGTGACGGCTCCGGCGCACTCGGCGCCGGTCATCACCGGGAGCTGTGACACATTGTACGTCGACATCAGGTTGAGCGCCTGGCGGGCGGTCTGCGCCGCCTCGACGGTGACGAACGGCGGCGCCCCGGCGGGCTTCCCGGCGAGCAGCGTCCGCGCGGTCACGCGTGGCGCCGAGAGCAGCTGGTGCTCCTGCAGCCACTCGTCGTTGAACACCTTGGACAGGTAGCGCTCCCCGGTGTCGCACAGCAGCACGACGACACAGGCCGCCGGGTCGTCCACCTGGCGCGCGACCCGCAGCGCGACGGTCACGTTGAGGCCGGTCGAGCCGCCGACGAACAGTCCCTCCTCCCGGACCAGCCGCCGCGTCATATGGAATGCCTCGGCGTCGGTCACGGTGTGAAACTCGTCGATGTACTGGAAGTGCAAGGTCCCGGGAATCTTGTCGTTCCCGATGCCTTCCACTTTGTAGGGGTGGGCCTCGCCCACCTTCCCGGTCCGCGCGTACTCGGCGAAGATCGAGCCGTCGGGATCGCCGGAGATGATGCGGATCTTGGGGTTCCTCTCCTTGAGGAACCGGCCGACGCCGCTCAGGGTGCCCCCGGTGCCGGGAGCGGCGACGAAGTGGGTGATCCGACCCTCGGTCTGCTCCCACAGCTCCGGGCCCGTCGTGCGGTAGTGCGTGTCCGGATTCACCTGGTTGTAGAACTGGTTGGCCAGGACCGCACCGGGCGTCTGCTGCACGATCGCCTTTGCCTTCATGACGTAGTTGTCGGGGTGATCCGGCGGTACCGCGGTCGGTGTGATGATCACCTCCGCCCCGAAGGCCTTGAGCAGGCGGACCTTCTCGCTCGACATCTTGTCCGGCAGCGTGAAGATGCAGCGATACCCCCGGATGGCCGCGGCGATCGCGAGGCCGACGCCGGTGTTGCCCGACGTGCCCTCCACGATCACGCCGCCGGGCTTGAGTGCGCCGCGGCGCTCGGCGTCCTCGATGATCGCGATCCCGATGCGGTCCTTCACGGAGCCGCCGGGATTGAAGAACTCGGCCTTGCCGTACACCGGGGTGCGCAGGCCTTCGGTCACGCGATGCAGGCGGATGAGCGGCGTCCACCCGATCGTCTCGAGGACGTTGTCGTAGGGGCGAGGGTGCGCGGGCATGTCAGCGGTCCCCCCCGGGCCGCTGGCCTCGGGGTGTCGGAACTGGATCGGCTGGAGAAAGGCCGCGGCCACGGGCACGCCGTCCAGCCGCGCGGGGGCGAAGCGCATCGCCGGGACGCCCGCGAGGGCGGCGGAATCGAGCAACGCGTGACCGCTGCCCTCGGCAATGCGGGTCGAGTCGGAGTCCACCGCGCCCGCCTCGTCCACGTACAACCGCAGCACCACGGTCCCCTCGACCCGCTGCTCGTACAGCGCCGGCGGGTAGCGGACGGGCGACTCGGGATTCGTGATGACGGGCGGCTCGAACCCGCGGGAGGTTGCGGCGGGGCTCGCCGCGTCCGCGTCCCGGCTCGCTCGCCCGCACGCGGCGGCAGTGAGGGCCAGGGTGATGAGCGTAGCAGTGCGCCGCATCAGCGTTCCTCCGCCCGTCGCTTCAGCTCCGCGAGCCGCGACAGGGCTTCGAGGGGGGTCATGGTGTCGGGGTCGATGGCCTGCAACTCCCGCAGCACGGGGTGCTCGGGGGTGAACAGCGCGAGCTGCGCCGCGTCGGGGGGCGGCGGCGGCACCCGGCCCGCGACGTGGTGGCCCGCTTCCAGCATGGCGAGAATCTCGCCGGCGCGGTGGACGACACCGGGCGGCAGTCCGGCGAGCCGCCCGACGTGGATGCCGTACGACCGGTCGGCCCCGCCGGGATCGAGCCGGTACAGGAAGACGATGTCGTGTCCCGACTCCTGCACGGCCACGTTGCAGTTGCGCGCGTGCTGGAGCTCTTCGGTGAGCTGCGTCAGCTCGTGGTAGTGGGTGGCGAAGATCGTCTTGCAGCCCACCTGATCGTGCAGGTACTCGGTCACCGCCCAGGCGATGGCGACGCCGTCGTAGGTCGCGGTGCCGCGGCCAATCTCGTCGAGTAGCACCAGGCTCCGGGGCGTCGCGGCGTTGAGGATCGCGCTGGTCTCGCTCATCTCGACCATGAACGTGGACTGGCCGAGGTCGAGGCTGTCGCTCGCGCCGACGCGGGTGAACACGCGGTCCACCACGCCGAGCGTCGCCTGCGCCGCCGGCACGAAGCAGCCCGCCTGCGCCATGATGGCCGCGAGCCCGACCTGCCGCAGGATCGTCGACTTCCCGGCCATGTTGGGGCCGGTCAGGAGGATCACGCGCTGCGCGTCATCCAGGTAGATGTCGTTGGGAATGAACTTGCCGCGCGGCAGCCGCTGCTCCACCACCGGGTGGCGCGACGCGCGCAGATCGAGCACGGGCTCGTCGGCCATCTGCGGCCGGACGTAGTCCTCCCGCGTCGCGGCGTCCGCGAAGGCGCCGTACACGTCGAGCTCGGCGAGGATGCGGGCGACGCTCTGCATCCGCGCGAGCTGCTCCCGAATCCCGTCGCACAGGACGTCGAACAACGCGCCCTCGCGGAGGAGCGCCGCCTCTTCCGCGCCGAGCACCCGGGCTTCGTACTCCTTGAGCTCGGGCGTGACGTAGCGTTCGGCTCCGGTCAGCGTCTGGCGGCGCTCGTAATCCGCCGGGACGGTGTGACGGTTCGCCTTGGAGACCTCGAGGTAGTAGCCGAACACGCGGTTGTAGCCGACCTTGAGCGACGTGATGCCGGTGCGCTCGCGCTCGCGCGCCTGCAGGCTGGCGATGAACCGCTTGCCGCCGTCGCGCAGGTCGCGCTGCTCGTCCAGCGCCGGGTCCACGCCGCTCCGGATCGTCTCGCCGTCGCCGAGTGTCGCCGGCGGCCGCTCCGCGAGCGATCGCGCGAGGGGCTCCGCACACTCGGTGAGCAGGTCGAACGCGCGGGCGATGCGCTCGAGCTCCGCGCTGCCCTCGCGTCCGGGCAGTCCGTGGAGCGCGCTCAGCACGTCGGGCAGGCGCTGCAGCGAGTCGCGCAGCCCGCCGAGGTCACGCGGCGTTGCCCGCCGCGCCGCGGCGCGACCGGCGAGTCGCTCGATGTCGCGCACGCCGTCGAGCGCGTCGCGCAGGCGGTCGCGGCCCCGCCCGTCGCGTGCGAGGACCTCGACGGCGTCATGCCGGGCCCGGATCGCCGCGGCATCGCGCAGCGGCGCGAGCAGCCACTGGCGGATCAGGCGGGTCCCCATCGGCGTGACCGTGCGATCGAGGACGGACAGCAGCGTGGTGCCCCGCTCGCCGGGCCGCATCGTCTCGGTGAGCTCGAGATTGCGACGCGTCATCTCGTCGAGCACCATGGTCCGCCCGGCGCGCCGCACCACCGGGTGCGCGAGATGCGGAACCCCGCCGGGCTGCAGCTCGCGCAGGTAGTGCAACAGCGCCGCCGCCGCGGCCAGGGCGGGGCGGTCGGGGTCGCCGATGTCGAGGCCGGTGAGGCCCGCCAGCCCGAACCGCTTGGTGATCTCATCGCAGCCGAGCGCGGCGTCGAACTCCCAGTCCTCACGGGTGGTGCGCATCGCCGGGGACGGCAGGTCGGCGGACGGCGCCCCCGCCGGAACGACCAGCTCCCGCGGCGCGTAGCGCGCGACCGCCCCGGCCAGGTCGACGGGCGCCACGGTCTCCAGCGCGAACTCGCCGGTCGACAGGTCGATCGCCGCGATGCCGACCGGAACTCCCGGGGCGAGGGCCATCAGGAAGTTGTTCCCGACGCCGTCGAGCAGATCGTCTGCGAGGATCGCCCCCGGCGTCACCGTTTCGACGACCTCGCGCCGGACCACGCCCTTGGCGGTCCGGGGATCCTCCACCTGCTCGCAGATCGCGACGCGGTAGCCCAGGCCGACGAGACGCCGCAGATACTCGGTCGCGGCCTTGACCGGCACGCCGGCAAGCGGCACGTCGGCGGCGCCGCCGCTGTTGCGGGCCGTGAGCGTGAGTCCGAGCTCACGGGCCGCCAGGCGCGCGTCGTCGTAGAACATCTCGTAGAAATCGCCCATCCGGAAGAACAGAATGGCGTCCGCATGGCGGTTCTTGATGTCGCGGTACTGTTGCATCAAGGGCGTGTCGGGCGCCCCCGGCGACTTCCGGGTCACCGCTGCTCCTCGACGACGAACGGCGAGCCGCCGAGCTTGCGCCGGATCTCCACCTGGAGCTGCTGCGCCTCGGCGCGCGTGGCGTACCGCCCCACCCGGACCTTGAACAGCCCGTCGGCATCACGCACGACGCGGGGCTGAAAGCCCGCCGTGTTCAGGGTGCGCATCATCTCGTCGGCGGCCGTCGCCGTCGCCACCGCAGCGACCTGCACGGCGTAGATGGTGCCTGGCGGCGGCGCGGGCTTGACGGTCGTATCCGGTGTGGGGGCCGCCGGCACCTGACAGCTCTGCAGGTAGTACCGAGCGCGGTTCGCCAGCTCGATGTCCGCCCCCGCCCCGTCCGCGGCTTGCTGCAGCAGCGGGCAGGCTTCGTTGCCCTTCCCCTCCTTGATGCGGATTCGTCCGGCCCAGTAGGCCGCCTGGGCGCGCACGTCGCTCAGCGGATAGTCGGCCAGGATCCGGTCGACGGCGCGCTCGGCCGTGGCGAGGTCCCCGGCCGCATAGCTCAGTTGGGCGATGCGCAGCAACGCGTCGTCGGCCCAGCGGGACTCGGAGTAATCGAGACTCACCCGGCGAAACGCGGCGAGCGCGCTGTCGAGGCTGCCACCCACCATGCCGGCCGCGAACAGCGCTTCCGGATAGAGTGAATCGGTGCGTGAAAGGCCCGCCAGCTTCGCACGCACGATCGCCCGGGCCGAGTCGCTCTGACCTTCCGACACGAGCCGGATGGCCAGGGCCAATGTCGAGTCGGTAAATGTCTGCGCCGCACTGGGGCGCGCGACCCACACGGTCGCGCACGCAACCAGGAAGAGCCCTCGCCTCATGCTGTCACCCTCGTAAGGGGAAACGCCAGGAGCATCGATATCAGGATGCCGCGTTCGTCAGTGATCGTCGTGGACTTGAGCTGGCGGTCGGCGGCGGCGGCCGCCGCCAGCGCCGCCGCGAGATGCTCGGCCGACCAGTCCCGGGCGGCGCGTGTCCAGGCCGCCGCCTCGACGCTCCAGTTCCGGAGACGTCCCGGCCGGGCCGAGCGGATCTGTGCGAAGACGGCCGCTTCGACCCGGGGCCAGGGGGTTCCGGCATCGGCCAGCGCCCGGGCGAGCCGCACGCCCACGAACGCCGTACCCAGCGCCCCGACGAGCTGGACTCCGCCCATGCCGGGCTGGAGCAGGACGACATCGAGCAGATCGAGCGCGCGGCGCGCGTCCCGCGCCAGGATCGCATCCATCCAATCCTGCACGGTCTCGCCGCGCCGCACCCCTACGAGGCGCGACACCTCGGCGATCGTGACGGGAGCGTCCCCCACGGCCGCCGCCGCGAGCTTCTCCAGCTCCACCGCGAGGTGCCCCAGGTCGCCGCCGACGGCCGCCGTCAGGTGCGCCGCCGCCTCGGGGGTGAGCGTCACGCCCGCCCGGGCGGCCCGGTGCGCCACCCAACGCGTCACCTGGTCGGGCTTGAGCCCGGTCAGGGCCAGGTGGCTCGACGCCGCAATGATGCGTGCGTCGGGGTCGCTGTCCCCGGCCTGCGTGAGGACCAGAACGGTCGTGGGCGACGGCCGCTCGACGTAGCGGTACAGCACGTCCCAGACCTTCGCGTTCTTGCGCCACTGGTCAATCCCGCGCACCACCACGACGCGGCGCTCGGCGAGCATCGGCGGCGTCTCCACCAAGGCGTTGAGCGCCTCGCCGTCCAGGTCCCCCGCCGACCGGACATCGAGGTTGAAGTCCCTGGCCGATTGGTCCAGCGCGGCGTCCGCAATCGCCGCGATCAGCTCGTCCTTGAGGATCTCGGCACCGCCGGTGAGATAGTATACGCCCCCGACGGTACCCTGCTTGAGAGCCCCGTACGCGCGCTCGAGAGATAGACCGGCCATCACGGCGGAAATTACCCGCCGCCTGGTGCCTGTGAAAGTGACCGGTGCTAGCGCCCGAAGGCCGCGAAGGACCCGAGAGACGTCTGGCTGCTCGTGAAGGTGAGGTCGGAGCGGGTGAAGGCCGGCAGCGTGACGTCGATGAGCAACGGTTGGTCGGGAGGGGGAGGGGCCCGGAACGGTGAGGCCGCGAGCGGCGCCACCGGCCCGGCGGAATCGGCATGCGACAGGCCCTCGTACAGGAGCAGCGCCACCGCCGCGGCGACGAGGAACGTGGCCGCAAGCCCGGCGTGGGCCGGCATCACCGCGTCCTGCGTCGCCACGTCGGCCCGCAACCGCCGGTCCAGCTCCGCCCGGAACCCCGATGACGGCGCGACGCCCTCGGTGCCCCGCAGCGCCGCCAACCCGTGGTCCATGGCCGCCAAGAGCCGGCCACAGCGGCGACACGCCAGCAGGTGAGCCTCAAGGTGGCCACGGAGCAGTCCGTTGCTCACCTGGCCGTCTCGGTATTCCGAGTAATGACGCAGGAATTCAGCGCAAGTCATCGGGGCGGCAACCGGTCATCGGCCTGCTTCTACCGGTGGGCCGCGTGGATGTTCCCCGAGGGGAGGAGCCCCGGTCAGTCGACCAGCGGCGCGATGAGCTGGGCGAAGCGGTTGCGGGCCCGGTTCAG
The DNA here is from genome assembly GCA_963771275.1 of uncultured Gemmatimonadales bacterium. GTDB lineage: Bacteria > Gemmatimonadota > Gemmatimonadetes > Gemmatimonadales > GWC2-71-9 > JAOTWJ01. Next base: position 1,069,967 of record CAVYSW010000003.1, on the reverse strand, counting down.
GCGGCTCTTGACGGTGCCGAGGTTGCAGTCCGTGATCTCGGCGATTTCCTCGTATGTCTTGCCCTCGAGCTCCCGCAGCACGAACACGATCCGATGATGCTCGGGCAGCTGCGCGACCGCTCCCTCAACCAGCTCCCGCAGGTGACGCTTGTGGAACAGGTCGTCGGGCCGGGAATGCAGATCCTCGAACTGCAGCGGCCGCTGGTCCGACTCCCCGTCCTTCTTGCTGATCGTCTGGAACAGAACCAGCGGATTGCGGCTCCGGTTGCGCAGCTCGTTCTTGGCCAGGTTCGAGGCGATCGTGTAGATCCAGGTCGAGAATTTCTTCGACTGGTCGAAGCGGTGCAGATGCCGGTGGACCCGGATGAACACCTCCTGAACCAGGTCTTCCGCCCGCTCGCGGTCGCCGATCGTGCGGTAGACGAAATTGAGGAGCCGCCGTTGGTACCGATCCACCAGCACGTCGAATGATCGCCGATCGCCCGCCAAGTAGGCGGCGACGACACTCGAGTCGTTCTGTGTGCCAGCCGACGCCGCCTCGAGCGGTCGTGGCGTCATGGCAGTACCGGTCAACATGGCGGCTCCAGAGCCCTCCAATGAGGTCAGTAGCCCAAAAGGGCAACATCCATACCGATCGTCGCCGGCCTGGCCTGCCTGGCGAAAGCGCGGCTCAACTTCTTGTGAACTAGATGCTTGGGTACCTACGAAGGTTGCGAGGCTCGGGTGTCATCCCGCGTGCCGAGTTGTCCTCCGGAGGGGACAGATTGGCTCATAGCAGCATCCGAAATCCCGCCACGTACAGCAGCGCAATGATGGTCTTGGCGTCCGTGATCTCGCCGTCCCGGATCATCTTCATGGTCTGCGAGAGCAACTGGGGACGAACTTCGATCAGCTCATCGCTGTTGGGGGTGGGGCGCCCGCCGCGAATGCCGGTCGCGAGGAACAGATGGATTCGCTCGTCGGTGAACCCCGGGGTCGTGAACACGGTGGTGAGGTACTCGACGGTGTCGGCCTCGGCGCCGGTTTCCTCGCGCAGCTCGCGCCGCGCACAGGCGATCGGCTCTTCGCCCGGCTCGAGCACTCCAGCCGGGACCTCCCAGATCATTCCTCCCGCCGCGTAGCGATACTGGCGCAGCAACAGGACCTGCGGGTCTTCGGTGTCGGGGCCCGAGAGCAACGGGACCACCGCCGCGGCACCCGGGTGGCGGACCATCTCGAGCTCGAGACGCGTCCCGTTCGGCATCCGGACCGTGTCGACGTCGACTCGCAACAGGCGGCCGACGTAGGCCCGCTCGGTGGCGAGCCGCTCGCCTTCCTCTGGTGGCATCGGGTGGTTCAGGCTACGCCGTATCGCGGGCGAACACGACCAGTAGCCGGGCGGGGCTGAGCGGCGTCACTGTATGAAACTGCCACCCGGCCCGGGCGCGCTCGTTCAGCAGATCGGTGAGCGATTCTTCGTCCGGTCGCGTGCGGCCCGCGAGCTTCACGAGCACCACCTCGTACTGGCGCATGGGTTTCTTCATGGTTCGCTCAACGCCGCGCGGAGCCGGCGCGCGGCTGCCGTGCCGGTATGGAGTGCGCCGGTCAGGCCCGACGCGCCGTAGGCCGCGCCGGCGAGCTCGATCAGCCCCGTGGCGCGCAGCGCCGCGCCCGCCTCCCTGACCAGCATGCGGTAACGGTCGTCGACCAGTGGGATCGCGTCGGTCCAGCGGGCCACCCACGCTCCCAGGGGGGCTTCGCCGAGGCCGAGAATCGGCTGCAGCGCGGCATGCGCGCCGTGGGCCCAGCCCTCATCCGTCGTCGCGACGAGCTCGCCCCGGGCCGGTCGCAGGACCGCCCGGACGAGGACCGTGTCCGCCGGGGCGCGGCCGGCAAGGTTCGACGTGACGAAGGAGCACAGCTCCAGCCCCCCCTCGCTCGGCTGGCGCGGCACCACGAAGCCGGCGGCGTTGAGCGGGTGCACGACGGCCGCGCGGTGGTACGCCAGCGAGACCGTGATCAGGGGCCGTGCGGCGAGGGTCGACAGGGCGCGGGCTGCGGGAGCACACACCGCATGCACGAGCCAGGCGGCCGATCGCGGCGGGAGCGACAGAACCAGGGCGTCGGCGCTCAGAGACGGTCCGATCTCCGGGTGGATCTCCCAATGATCGGCCGCGCGACTGATCGCCACGGCCGCGTTGCCGACGCGCAGGTCCGCGCGCCCCTCGAGCCGACGCAGCAGACCACGCACGAGCGAGAACATCCCGCCCCGGAGGGTGGCGGGCGGTGCGGCCGCCTCCGGGACCTCGCGCGCCGGTCGGAGCGCGCGCGTACCGTTGACCCGCTCCAGCAGGAGCGTCGGGAGCGACTCCGGCACGAGCACGTCGTCCGCCAGCCGGAGGTCGCGAATCAGGGTGCGGAGCGCCGTGCTCATCGGGTCGAACCCGTCGGCGCCCTCCTCGACGACGAACCCGCGATCCAGCGTCGTCCGGACCTGCCCGCCGAACCGGTCGCCCGCCTCCAGCACGGTCACATCCACCCCGCCGTCGACGAGATCGAAGGCGCAGGCAAGGCCGGCGAGCCCACCGCCAATGATGGCTACGCGCACGGACGGTGCGGTTCCAGGGTGTGTTGCGGCGCGGTCATTTAGACCATAAATAACCGATCCCCCGCCGCGCCGCGAGCGCAGGCCCTCCCATGAGCGCGTTCGAGCGGTATACCAACCCCGGGATCGTCGTCCGCGCCGTCTTCGCCGCGGCTACCGTGGTCTTCCTGCTGCTCGGGCTGGGCCTTCGGTCCCCTCGACTGCTCGCCGCTGCGGCGGCCTTCGGATTGGTGTGGACGCTGTGGGACCTGTTGTGGGACCGCGTGCTGGGACCGGGCGGCGCGTGGGCCGCGCGGGTGCTTACCGAGGGTGTCGGCGAGGCGCCGGCGGCGACCCGACCGACGCTCGACGACACGATCCGGCTGCTCGAGAGCCACTTGGCGCACGGCGCCGACCGCCACGTGGAGATCCAGGCGGCGATCCGTCTCGCAGAGATCTACCGGACGATCCGGAAGGAGCCGGAGCGGGCACGCGAGATCCTCGAAGCGGTGCGCCGCAAGTATCCGGACGCCGCGGAGATCGCGCGCCACGACCGCCCGTGGAGCGGGGCGGATAGGTGAAGTTCGGGGTGGTCCCTGCTCTGGGCCCCGGCTATTATTCCGCCCCGGGCCAGGTAGCTCAGGTGGTAGAGCAGCGGACTGAAAATCCGCGTGTCGGCGGTTCGACTCCGTCCCTGGCCATCTCCCCGCCCGAGTCTGCCCCGACGCCGGACGCGCCCACCGACCATGCCGCCCATTGACGTCGATGCGAGCGCTCGATATCTCCCACCGCACCAACCGGCGCCAAGCCACGTGCTAGCACACCGATGGCGCACATCCCAGACGGCTTCCTGAGCGCCCCGGTCGTGGCTGGCACGGCGGCCGCGAGCGCTGTCTTCCTCGCGGTCGCCGCCAGACGCTCCCGGCAGCGGCTCGCCGAGCGCGAAGCCCCGCTGCTCGGCGCGCTCACGGCCTTCGTCTTTGCGGCGCAAATGCTCAACTTCCCGCTCGGCGCGGGCACCAGCGCGCACCTGCTGGGCGGCGTGCTGGTCGGGACGCTGGTCGGGCCCTGGTCGGGCATGCTCGTGCTGTTCGCGGTCGTGCTCATTCAGGCGCTGCTGTTTCAGGACGGCGGCATCGCCGCGCTCGGCGCCAACACGCTGAATCTCGCCGTGATCGGCGCCGGCGGCGGCTTCCTGCTCTACCGCTGGGTGTTCGCGCTCGTGGGGGACGGCGCCGGGCGACGCGCCGTCGCCGCCGCGCTCGCCGGCTTCGGGTCGACGGTGCTGGTCGGCGTCGCGGTCGCCGTGGAGCTGGCAGCTTCCGGCATCGTCCCGCTGCGACCGGCGGTGCTGCTGATCGGCGGCGCGCACGTGCTCGTGGGGATCGGGGAGGCAATCCTCACCGGGAGCATCCTCACGCTCGTGATCCGGAGCCGGCCGGATCTGGTGACGGCCGTGGGTCCCCCGAGCCGTGCGGCCCGGGGGTTCGCCCTCGTGACGCTGGGGCTGGCTCTCGCGGTGGCGGTGGGCGCCGCGTATCTCGCCTCCACCCGCCCCGACGTGCTGACGGCAGCGGCGGCGCGGTTCGGGCTGACCGGTCGCGCGACCAGCAGCGTGACGCCCCCGTTCGCCGGATACGCGGCGCCGCGCGGCGGACCGTGGGTGGCTGCCGTCGTGGGGGTGGCGGTCCTGTTCCTGCTCGCGTGGGCGGTGAGCCGGCTGGCGGCCCGGCGGCGATCGTGAGCTTCCACCACCTCGACCAGTACGCGACCGTGCCGTCGCCGATCACGGCGGCGCCGCCCGTGGCACGACTGCTCGGCGCCGCCGCCGTGGCGGCCGGGGCCGCGACCCTGCCGCAGGGCGCCTGGGGACCGCTCGCCATCCTCGCGGTGCCGGTCCTCGCCGCGGCGGCCATCGCCCGGCTGCCGCTCCGCCGGCTGCTTGCCCGCATGGCGGGACCACTCGCCTTCGTGCTGCTCGCGTCGATCGGCCTGCTCGTCCTGGTGCCGGGCGAGCCCGCCGCTCATGTGGGACCGGTTGCGGTGACGCGTGAGGGCATCGCCCGCTTCGGGTTCGTCGTTGGACGCGCGATCGTCGCGCTGGGCTCGGCGGTGGTGCTGGTCAGCACCACGAGCTTTCCGGACCTGCTGCACGCGCTGCGCACCCTGCGCCTGCCGCTGGTGGTGACGGCCGCCCTGGGACTCGCGTACCGGCTGCTCTATCTCCTGGTGGACGAGATCGAGCGGCTGCAGCGGGCCGCCCGTTCGCGTAACGCGGGCGGAGGCAATGCGGGGCGTCGCCGCCTGGTGATCGGCGTGTCGGCGGCCGTCTTGGGGCGGGCGTATGCCCGCGCCGAGCGAACCCATCGCGCCATGGTGGCGCGTGGCTACGGCGGCGACCTCCCCAGCCTGCAAGCGTGGGTCTGGAGCCCGCAGACCGTCCTGGCGCTCGCCGCACTTGTTGCGCTGGTGGCGGTCACGAGCGGAGCGGCCCACCTCGGAGGGCTCTGATGACGTCCCTGGTGGAGGTCTCCGGCCTCGGTTTCCGCTACCCGGACGGCACCGCCGCGCTCGCGCAGGTGTCGTTCCGCATCGAGCAGGGGGAGCGGGTGGCGCTGCTCGGGCCGACCGGCTCCGGCAAGAGCACGCTGCTGCAGCATCTCAATGGCCTGCTGGTGCCCGCAGAAGGAAGCGTGCGGGTCGACGGGATGGCGCTGACCGACAGCGGTGCCGTGCGGGCGGTGCGCCGCCGCGTGGGGCTCGTGTTTCAGGACCCCAACGACCAGCTGTTCCTGCCCACCCTGCTGGAGGACGTCGCGTTCGGCCTGCTCAACGATGGGGTGGGGCCCGCCGAAGCCGGTGCGCAGGCCCGGGCGGTCCTGGCGGCGCTCGGGCTCGACCACGCGCACGATCGCGCAGCCCACCATCTGAGCGGCGGCGAGCGGCGGCTCGCCGCGTTGGCCACCGTGCTCGTGCTGCGTCCCGCCTTGCTCGTCCTGGATGAGCCGACCGGGGATCTCGACGCCCGGCACCGCCAGCAGCTCGTGCGCTTGCTCCGCGCGCGTCCGGAGACGCTGCTCGCGGCGACGCACGACCTCGAGGTCGCCCGGGCACTCTGCCGGCGCGGGATCGTGCTGCACGAGGGGCACGTCGTAGCCGATGCCCCGCTCGCCGCCATCACGGGGGACTCGGCCCTGATGGAGCGCTACGGGCTGGCCGCTTCGCTCTGAAGCATCTCCGCCTCCCGCCCTCTGGCGCGACCGCGCCCCGGGCGCCACAATCTGCGCGTCTCCAAGTCCGAGGGTCTGCCATGCTGGGTCGTGCGTTCCTCCTGATGGCCGCCACCGCGTGCGTCCCGCTGCCGGTCGCGGCGCAGGATTCTGTGCCGCCCACTTCGTACCTCGTCACGGCACGTCGGCTGATCGACGGCATGTCCGACGCGCCGCGCGAGAACGTGGCGGTGCTCGTCGAAGGCCACCGCATCATGGCCGTGGGTGCGGCGGCGGACCTGCGGCGCCGTGCCCGGGGCAGGATCATGGAGGTCGCCCTGGGCGACGCGACGCTGCTCCCGGGGCTGATCGACGCCCATACGCACATCCTGCTGCAGGGCGACATCACGTCGGAGGACTACGACGACCAGATCCTCAAGGAGAGCACCCCCTACCGGACGATCCGCGCCACGGTCGCGGTGCGCACGGCGCTGCTGAACGGGTTCACGGCGCTGCGCGACGTGGAAACCGAAGGCGCGATGTACGCCGACGTGGACGTCAAGACCGCGATCAACCGCGGGGTGATCCCGGGGCCGCGCCTGTTCGTGTCGACCCGGGCGCTCGCGCCGACGGGCATGTACCCCGTGACGGGCTACTCGTGGGAGCTGCAGATGCCGAGCGGTGTGCAGATCGCGGACGGGCCGGACGATCTGCGGAAGGCGGTCCGCGAACAGGTCAAGTATGGTGCCGACTGGATCAAGTTCTACGCCGACCGGCGCTACTACATGGCGCCCGACGGGCGCGTGCGCTCATGGGTGAACTACACCGACGAGGAGATGAAGGCGATCGTGGAGGAAGCCCACCGCCTGGGCAGGAACGTGGCGGCGCACGCGATCGGGTGGGACGGGATCGACGCGGCGCTCCGCGCGGGCGTCAACTCGATCGAACACGGCGACGGGCTGACAGAGGACCTGATCGACCGGGTGATCGCACAGGGCGTCTACTGGTGTCCCACGATGTTCGTCGGTGTGTACGTCACGCCGCGCGGCGGCGTGTGGCCGGCGCTGGTGGCGGCCGAGAAGCGCGCGTTCCAGCTCGCGGTGAAGCAGGGGGTGCGGATCGCCCTGGGCACCGACGCGGGCGGATTCCCCTGGACGATCAACGAGGCGAAGGAGCTGACCCTGATGGCGGAGTACGGGATGCCTCCGATGGCCGTGATCAAGGCGGCGACCTCCGTGCCGGCCGCGCTGCTCGATCAGTCCGGTCGACTCGGCGTGATCGCGCCGGACGCGCTCGCCGACCTGGTGGCGGTGCGGGGCGATCCGCTGGCGGACGTCAGCGAGCTCGAGCGCGTGTTCTTCGTGATGAAGGACGGCGTGGTCTACAAGGGTCCCGGCGGACCCTAGTCGCGTCGGCGGTCCTTGCCGGTTCGACGATCGCGCGCGCGGCGGTCCATCCCCGACCGCCGCTCGATCGACATCGGGGTCTGCTGCTTGCGCCGAGTCGCGTCGCGCACGCGGCGCTTCCGGCGATCGGTACCGGTGCGGCGGTTCTTTGATTCCGTCATGGCCGCTCCATCGCTGTGCTGGGGGTCGCCTGCGGCCGCCGGGGGTCCGGCGCTGGGATGTCAGGTTGCCTCGTGGGTTCGTGAGACCGCCGCCCCCGGAAGGTAACGGGTCCCGGCCGTCGCAGCACGACGCCCCATCCGGCGACGGTACGGTGGCGCATCGCGCATTGGGAGACCGCGCTCGGGTCGGCTGGCGGCGCGACGCGCGATCGCTATCATGAAGGCCAGATCATGAGCGTCACGGCCCTGCTGCTGCTGTCGATCGCGTTCCAGATGGGTGCAACGGTGTTCGCGTTGCGCCTGATCGGTCTCACAGGGCGACGATCGCCGTGGGTGCTTCTCGCGGCGGCCATGGCACTGATGGCCGTGCATCGCGCCGTCGTGCTGTGGAGCGTGCTGCAGGGACACGCGGCGCCCAGCTTCGACGCCGAAGTCGTGGCGCTGGGAACCTCGCTGCTGCTGCTCGTCGGGACCGTCCTCATCGGGTCCGTCTTCCAGCGCGCCAACCGCGCCGTCCAGCTCGTGGCGGACGCCGAGCGTCGGGCCAGCTCGCTGCTGGCCAACGTGCTCGACATCGTAGTCCGCCTCGACCGGGCGGGCAGCATCGAGTACGCCAGCCCCGCGGTCCAGGCGGTGCTCGGGGTCGAGCCGCGCAGCGTGGTGGGCCGCCCGGTGTTCGACCTGCTGCATCCGGACGAGGTCGCGCGCGTGACCCGGTGGTTCAGCGAGCGCGTCGACGTCGCGGGGCCGGCTCCGGCGGTGCGCCTGCGCGTGCGGCACGCCGACGGTTCATGGCGCCTCCTCGAGGTGAGCGCCAACTACCAGCTCGACGACCCCACCGTCGAGGCCATCGTGCTCACGGCGCGGGACGTGACGGAGCAGGAGGCGACACGGCACGCCCTGGGGGAGAGCCGCAAGCGTCTCGAGCTCGTGGTGAATCACGCCTCGGACGGCATCTTCCTCGCGGACCCGGATGGGCGCTGGACCGAGGTCAATCCCGCCGCCTGCGAGCTGCTCGGCTACGCGCGCGAGGAGCTGATCGGAAAGCGCGTCACCGATCTGGTGGCGCCTGAGGATCTCGCGCAGCAGCCGGTGCGGCTCGACGCGGTGGAGCCGGAGCAGACCGTCATGGTCCGCCGCGTGTTCGTGCGGCGTGATGGCACGCGGGTGCGCGTGGAAGCGAACCTCCGACGGCTGCCCGACGGCCGCATCATCGCCGTGGCCCGCGACCTGAGCGAGCGCGAGCGCGCCACGGCGGCGATGGAAGCCAGTGAACGACGGTTCCGCCGGCTCGTCGAGCACGGGTGGGACGTGATCAACCTGGTCGATGCGGACGGCGGGATTCGCTACATCACGCCATCCGTCGAGCGCGTGCTCGGTCATCGCCCCACGGACGTCATCGACCATTCGATCTTCGATTTCATCCATCCCGACGATCATGCCCTGGTCACCAGCGCGTTTCGCGACATGCGGGACCCCCCCGAGCTGGGTGTGCCGATGGAGCTGCGGGTCCGCCACCAGGACGGGACGTGGCGGTGGGTCGAAGCCGCCGGCGTCAATCTGCTCGACGATCCGAGCGTGCAGGCGATCGTCGGGACCTACCGCGACATCACCGAGCGCAAGCGCGGGGCGGCGGAGCTGGAGACCCGGGTGCGGCAGCAGGCCGCCGTGGCCGAGCTGGGCCGGGCGGCGCTCGAGTCGGCGGACCTCGGCCGCCTCGAGATGCACGCGGTCCAACTCGTGGCGACCACCCTCGGCGTCGAATTCGCGAAGATCCTGGCGTATGACGCGGAGGCCGACCTCCTGCGACTCACCGCGGGGGTCGGCTGGCGTCCGGGCGCCGTGGGGATCGCAACGGTTCCCGCTGACGAAGGCTCGCAGGGGGGGTATACGCTCCGCGTCGGGAGCCCCGTGGTCGTGGCGGACTTCGCCACGGAGCGCCGGTTCTGCGCGCCGCCGCTGCTCAAGGACCATGGCGTGCGCAGTGGACTCAGCGTCGTGATTGGGCCATCGGATCGCCCGCACGGCGTCTTGGGCGCGCACAGCAGCGCGGTCCACGCGTTCACGCCCGAGGATGCGGGGTTCGTCCAGACGGTTGCCCACGTGCTCGCCGCCGCCCGGCACCGCCGCACGATCGAGGACCGGCTCCGGACGTCCGAAATCGACTACCGTGCGCTCGTCGACCACGTGACCTACGGGCTGTACCGCTCCACGCCGGCCGGCCGGCTCCTCATGGCGAATCCCGCGCTGGCAGAGATGCTGCGGTACGACTCGGTGGGTGAGCTGCTTGCCGCCGGCATGGAACAGGTCTACGCCATCCCGGGTCAGCGCGCGGCGCTGATGCAACGCTACGCGGGCGCGGACCGGGTCGAGCGCGTCGAGGTGGACTGGGTTCGCAAGGACGGGCGCCCGATCCGCGTGCAGCTGAATGGGCGGCAGGTGCGCAACGCCGCGGGCGAGATCGAAGCGTTCGAGATGATCGTGGAGGACGTGACCGAGCGCAGAATGCTCGAGCGGCAGCTGCGCCACTCGCAGCGGATGGAGGCGGTCGGGCAGCTCACCGGCGGGATCGCGCACGACTTCAACAACATCCTCACGACGGTGCTCGCCAACGCCGACTACATCGCCTCGTCGCTGCCGGCACACCTCACCGAGCTGCGCCGCGACGTCGAGGATGTCAAGACAGCGGCGGGGCGAGGCGCCGAGCTGATTCGCAAGCTGATGGCGTTCAGCCGGCGGGAGCCGCTCGCGCTCGAGCAACTGGATCTGGCGATCGTCGCGTCCGAAGCGAGCGCCATGCTCCGCCGGCTGCTCCCCGAGAGCATCGAGATGCGCGTGACCGCCGAGCCCACGGCGGACCGAATCTGGGCCGACCGCGGGGCGATCCTGCAGATCATCCTCAACCTCGCCACGAATGCGCGCGACGCGATGCCGGAGGGAGGGCTGCTGCACATCGTCACGCTTCCGGTCGAGCTCGACGACGCCCAGTGTCTGCAATGGGGGTTCGGCCAGCGGGGCCGCTACATGTGCCTGGAGCTGCGCGACACCGGAGCGGGCATGGACGAAGCCACGCGGGCGCGGGTCTTCGAGCCGTTCTTCACTACCAAGCCCATCGGCAAGGGCACGGGACTCGGCCTCGCGATGGTCTACGGGCTCGTGAAGCAGCATCACGGCTACATCGTGGTCGACAGCCGCATGGCCCACGGCTCGAGCTTCCGCGTCTACCTCCCGACCGTCGCCGCCGGCGCCGCGCCGGCACCGGACCCGGCGGCGCGACCGGCCGACGGAACGGTGCGCGGGGGCACGGAGCTCCTCCTGCTGGTGGAGGACGAGGCGAGCATCCGGCGGTCGGCCACGCGTGTGCTCGAGCAGTTCGGCTACCGCGTGCTCGCCGCCGCCGACGGGCTGGAGGCCCTCGGACTGCTGGAATCCTCCGGCAAAGACATCGCGCTCGTGATCGCGGACGTGCTCATGCCCCGGCTCTCGGGTCGCAAGCTGTTCGAGGCGGTGAGCCGCATGCCGCACCGGCCGCGCTTCCTGTTCACCAGCGGCTATGCGGAAGGTGAGATGCCCTGGGAGGAGCAGATCGCGCCGGGCGTCCCGTTTCTGCCGAAGCCGTGGGCCATCGCGGAGTTGCTCACCCGCGTGCGGGAAACCCTGGACGGACCCGCCCCGGATTGGCCCCCTGCCGCGGACTGAAGCGCGCCGCTCCCGGCGTCCCGTTGCCTCGCGAGCCGAGGCCGGGTTTGTTTGCTGACCATGCAGGCCGACGTCACCGCCCTGTCACCCCCGGAACTCGCCGCGGCCCTGCTCCAGGCGGCCGTGATGCTGGGGCTGGCGGGGCTGTTCACGTTCCTGTACCGCCGGTACCGCAAGCCGTACTTCGGCTGGTTCGCGCTCGCGTGGCTGCTGTACGTGCTCCGCCTGGGCGCCATCATCAGCTTCCTGATGACCCAGGATTGGTCGTGGCTCTACTGGCATCAGGTGGTTACGGGGTGGACCGCCCTGGCCCTGCTGTGGGCGGCGCTGGTGTTCGCGCAGCAGCTCCGCTGGCGCCACCGCTATCTCCTGGTGGTCCTGTTTCCGCCGCTGTGGTCGTACGTCGCGATCTATCAGATGGAGAACTTCCTGCTGGCGGCCGCACCGGCCGTCGTGTTTCTCGCCGGGGCCACGTTGTGGGCTGGCTGGGAGTTCCTCCGCTACCACCAGCGCGTGGGGTCGGTGGCGGCGCTCGCCCTCGCGGTGGTGCTGTTTCTCTGGGGCGTGCACCATCTCGACTACCCGTTCCTCCGGGCCCGCGGGGCCTGGAATCCGTGGGGCTACTACCTCGACCTGCTGTTCGTGCTGGGGGTCGGCGCGGGGACGCTCCTGCTGGTCCTCGAAGACCTCCAGCGCGGGCTCGAGGCGCTGTCGGCCGTCTCCGGCCGCCTGCAGGGGGGCGGCCGTCAGCACGAGGTGGTGCGGCCGTTGCTCGAAGGCACGCTCCAGCTCACGGGCGTGCGGGGAGCCGCGATGTACGCCGCGACCACCGGGCGCTACGCGCAGGGCACCGGCGTCTGCGCCGGCTGGGCCGGTCAGGAGCCGTCCGCAGCCGCGGCCGACGCGATCAGCCGCACGCTGCGGTCGGGACAGCCGGAAGTGGCTCGCCAGCGGGCCTCCGGGGCAGACGGGGCGTCGCGCTACGCCTACGCCGCGGCGCTTCCGATATTCCGTGGGGCGTCCGTCACGGGCGCACTCGTCATCGTCGGCGACGCGCGGGATCCGTTCGCGGCGCTCGACACGCGGTTCCTCGTTGCCCTGGGACAGCAAATGGGCGCGGCGCTGGAGAACGCGGACCTCGACCGCCGGCTGGAGGCGCGGACGGCCGACCTCGAGCGGCTTGCCGCGCGAATGGTGCACCAGCATGAGGATGAGCGACGCCGCCTGTCGCGGGAGCTGCACGACGAGACCGCCCAGGTGTTCGCGGCGGTGAAACTCGAGCTCGGCCTGCTGCGCGAGCAGGCTGCGCCGGCCTTGGTGCCGCGCCTCGACCGCTCGCTCGGGCTGATCGACGCCGGCATCCGCAGCATCCGGAACGTGACCAACGACCTGCGGCCGTCGCTGCTCGACGAGCTCGGCCTGCTGCCCGCGCTGCGGGCGCTGGTGCGGGACTTCGATGCCCGCGGCGATCTCGACGTCAGGCTGCATGCCCCGCCCAGCCTGCCGGCCACGTCGGAGGCGGCCGAGCTGGGGCTGTTCCGCGCGCTCCAGGAGGGCCTGGCGAACGTCGTGCGCCACGCCGGTGCCACCACGGTGGACGTGACGGTGCAGGCGCGGGACGCGGCGGTGGAGCTCGACGTGGCGGATAACGGCCGAGGGCTACCCGCCGGGATGACGGCGGAGCAGTTTGAGCGGCGGGGACACATGGGCCTGGCGGGCATGCGGGAGCGCATCAGCGCGCTCGGCGGCAGCGTGACGGTCCAGGCGGCGCCGGAGGGCGGCGTCCGCCTGCGGGTTCGGGTCCCGACGGGGGCGGAGGATCGGTCATGAACGAGGGCAGGATTCGCGTGCTGGTCGTCGATGACCACGCGATCGTTCGCCAGGGCATCCGCCAGGTCCTCGAAGCGGAGGCGGGCTTCATGGTGATCGGCGAGGCGGGGAACGCCGACGAGGCGATCACCCAGGCTGAAGCCGGAGTGCCGGATGTCGTCGTGCTCGACGTGTCGCTCCCGGGCGAGTCTGGTCTCGAGGTGGCGCGCCGGCTCAAGCGGCTGCTGCCCACCACGATGATCCTGATGCTCAGCGTCTACGACAATACGGAGTACGTGCTGGAAGCGGTGCGCGCCGGAGCGGATGGGTACGTGCTGAAGGACTCGTCCCCTGCGGAGCTGCGCGACGCGATCCGCCGGGTGTCCCGGGGCGAGAGTGCGTTCAGCGCCGCCACGACGCGCCAGCTCAACGTCGCCCTGCGACAGGAGGCCGAGCGGAGCGAGCAGGCCCAGCGGCGCGAGCGCCTCACGACGCGTGAGCTGGATGTGCTCCGCCGCATCGTGGCGGGGCGCACCAACAAGGAAACCGCGACGGAACTCGGCATCAGCCACAGGACCGTCGAAACCCATCGTGAGAACATCCTTAAGAAGCTCGGGGTGCGGTCGGTCGCGGAGCTGACCCGCTTCGCACTGGAAACGGGCCTCTTAGGCGAGGACGATCGGTAGTTTTCCGGACTCGCCCGCCCGGATCTTCACGAATACCCCGGATAATCACGCTCCTTTAGCCTGTTTGGACCGCGCCACGGGTTGGCGCGGGCCGGACACACAGCCTTGAGGAGCACATGTCATTCTCATCGTGGAAATGCCGGGCCGGCCGGGTCATCGCGGCAGGCCTGTTCCTGGCGAGTGGCGCGGCGCCGGTGGCGGCGCAGCGTGGGGCGGCGGCGCGCGACACGACGCGCCGCGACTCGGCCGCCGTGCGGCTCACGCCGATCACGGTCACGGCGACCCGCACCGAGACCAGCGTGTTCGACGTCCCGACGCCGGTCAGCGTGATCGACCGGAGGGCGATCACCCAGCGGGTCCCGAACTCGGTGAGCGACCTGTTTCGCGGTCTGGCCGGCCTGGACGTGACCGGGGTCGGGACCAACCAGGTCCGCCCGGTGATCCGCGGCCAGAGCGGGCAGCGCGTGCTCCTGCTCGAAGACGGGCTGCGGCTCAACAACAGCCGCCGCCAGTCGGACTTCGGCGAGATCCCCGGCCTGGTCGACATCGCCAGCGTGGACCGGGTGGAGATCGTCCGCGGGCCGGCGTCGGTACTCTACGGAAGCGACGCGATCGGGGGCGTGGTGAACATCATCACGCAGCGGCCGCAGCTCGAGGGCCTCCACGGGACGGCGGGCTACCGCTACAGCACGGACGACGATCAGCAGAACGTTCGCGGTGCCGTCACGGCGCGGTTCGGCGCCGTTTCGTTGCTCGGGCGGGGCGCCTTCCGGCACACGGCGCCCTACTTCGCCCCGGCCGGGAGCTTTGGAGACATTACGCTCGCGAACGACACGCGAGTGAACGACACCGGCCTCCGGGATTACAGCGGAGAAGGGTACCTGGGGTATCGGCTGGGGCGCGGGCAGGATCTGTATGTGCGCTACGAGCGGTACGCCGCCGACTCGGCGGCGTTCGGATACGTGGATCCGGCGGCGTACGCTCCCGGTGAGCCGGACATCCAGATTCGCTATCCCTACCAGCGCTTCACCAAGGTGACCGCCGGGTACACCGGGGTGAGCCTGGAGCTGCCGATCGCCGACCGCGTGGAGGTGATCGGCTACCGCCAGACCAACCGGCGGCGCCTGTCGCTCGATATCGGGATCCCGTTCGACACGGCGTCGGGCCTGCTCGTCACGCAGCGCAACTTCACCGACATCGCGACGCTCGGCGGCCGACTGGAGGCGAAGAAGCTGCTGGGCTCCCGCGTCGCGCTCACGTACGGCGGCGACATCTTCCGTGACGCCTCGCAGAACAGCGACACCAACTTGACGACGATGTACGGCTTCGGCCCGCTGATGACCGATTCGTCGACGGCGCCGCTGGTACCGCGGGCGCGCTTCCGCAGCGTGGGCCTGTTCGCGCAGAGCGAGTTCCGTCTGGCCGACCGCGCCTCGCTCATCGTGGGCGCGCGCTACCAGGACGTGCACGCGCACGCCGATTCGACGCCCGGCGTCACCGGCTCCGCCGTCAGCGCCACCGACCGGACCCTCGTCGGCTCGGTCAACGCGATCGTCGGCATCACCGATCGGGTGAGTCTCGTGGGATCCTTCGGGCGCGCGTTCCGATCACCCAACCTGATCGAGCGGTTCTTCAACGGCCCGACCCCCGAGGGGTTCGGCTACGAGATCCCGAACACGAGCCTCAAGGCCGAAACGAGCCTCAATGGAGACCTGGGCCTGCGCTACCGCGACCGGCTCGTGTTCGTGGAGGGGTTCGTGTTCCAGAACCAGATCGCCAACGGGATCCGGATCGAGGCGGTGCCGGACTCGGTGATCGGTGGTCTGCCGGTCTACCAGAACGTCAACGTGGACCGGCTGCGCGCACGCGGTATCGAGCTGAACGGCGATCTGCGCCTGCCGGTCGGGGTCACGCTGGGAGGCAACTTCACGCACCTCGCCACCAAGGACGTGACCCAGGACCAGAACAACCCGATCGGCGACGCGTTTTCCTCACAGATCGTGGGGTTCGTGCGGTTCGAGGACGCGAGCGACCGGTTCTTCGCTGAGTACCGCGCGCGGCACAACTTCGAGCGGAAGGATCCCGAGATCGCGCCGGGCAACCCGATCGGCACGACGCTGCCGGCGTTCACGACGATGTCGATCCGCGCCGGCATGACGGTCCTGCGACGCGGCACGCTCGCGCACCGCCTTTCCCTGGGCGTCACGAACCTGACCAACGCGCTCTACGCCGAATTCTCGAACGTGAGCTTCTTCCGGCCGGAGCCCAAGCGCAGCCTCGTCGTCACCTACGACGTGACGTTCTAGACCATGCGCCCACTGGTCGACTACATCCCGATCGGGACCAGCCTGATGGCGCTGGCGTTCGCGCTGGTGATCGCCCAGCGCTACCGCCAGCGCCGGTCCGGCCCCCACCTGCTGTGGTGGGCGGCGGGGGTGCTCACCTTCGCGGCGGGAACCCTCACCGAGGCGTCGGTCACGCTGTTCGGGTGGCACCTGGCGCTGTTCAAGGCTTGGTATATCACGGGGGCGCTGCTCGGCGGGGCGCCGCTCGCGCAGGGCACCGTCTACCTGCTGTGCGCGCGGCGCACGGCGAACCGCCTGTCGGTGGTGCTCGTCACGTTCATCGCCGTCGCGGCGCTCGCCGCCGTGTTGTCGCCGGTCGACACCGCGCTGGTCGAGCCGTACCGCCTCACGGGAAAGGTGCTCGCCTGGCAGTGGGTCCGGTTGTTCAGCCCGTTCATCAACACCTACGCGGTCGTGTTCCTCATCGGAGGTGCGATTGCCTCCGCGGTACGGTACTCACGCCGCCGCGAGACGCACCACCGGTTCGTGGGCAACGTGCTGATCGCCGTCGGCGCGCTGCTGCCGGGGATCGGCGGGACGGCCACCCGCCTGGGGTACACGGAGGTGCTGTACGTCACCGAGTTTCTCGGCCTTGCCCTGATCTGGGCCGGGTATCGGTGGAACGTGCGGGCGCCGGTTGCGGGACCGGTGCAGGTGCAGGCGGTGCGCGCGGCCTGACCCACCGGGCCCGCACAGGGACGCCGTTGGCTTCCGGAGTCCCGCCTGTAGATTCCGGGAGCCAACCAGGAGCCCTCTGATGAGTGGAGCATACAGGATCCCGAAGCCGGCGAACGAGCCGGTCTATTCGTACGCCCCCTGCAGTCCCGAACGGGCCGCCCTGAAGGATACGCTCGCCCGGATGGCCGCCAGCGCCATCGAGATTCCCGTGATCATCGGTGGCCGGGAGATCCGCACCGGCCGCACCAAGCAGGTCGTCATGCCGCACCGCCACGGGCACGTGCTCGCCACCTGGCATCGCGCTGGCGTGGAGGAAGCCAAGCAGGCCATCGCCGCGGCCAGGGAAGCCCATCGCGAGTGGTCCTCGTGGCGCTGGCAGGACCGCGTGGCGGTGTTCCTGCGGGCGGCCGAGCTGCTGTCCACCTCGTGGCGCCAGACGCTGAACGCCGCGACGATGCTGGGGCAGAGCAAGACCGCGCACCAGGCCGAGATCGACGCGGCCGCCGAAGTGATCGACTTCTGGCGCTTCAACGTGTACTTCGCCGAGCGGCTGTTCAAGGACCAGCCGGTCTCGGATCGCGGGATCTGGAACCGCATCGAGTACCGTCCGCTCGAGGGGTTCGTGTGGGCGGTCACGCCGTTCAATTTCACGTCGATCGGTGCCAACCTGCCCACCGCCCCGGCGATCGTCGGCAACACCGTGGTGTGGAAGCCAGCCTCGACCGCCGTTCTGAGCTCGTACTACAACTTCCGGCTGCTCGAGGCGGCCGGGCTGCCACCGGGGGTGATCAACTTCCTGCCGGGCGACGCCGGCGCGATCTCGAGCGCCGTGCTGAGCGATCCCGATCTCGCCGGGATCCACTTCACCGGGTCCACCGGCGTGTTCCAGGGCATGTGGCGCACCGTGGGGGAGAACATCGCCAACTACCGCGTCTACCCACGCCTGGTTGGCGAGACCGGAGGGAAGGACTTCATCGTCGCCCACGCCAGCGCCGATCGGGCCGCGCTCGTGACGGCGATCATCCGGGGCGCCTACGAGTACCAGGGTCAGAAGTGCAGCGCGGCGTCGCGGCTGTACGTGCCGGATACCATGTGGCAGGCGATCAAGGGAGAGCTGCTCGACAAGATCGCCGCGATCCCGATGGGCGACATCGCCGACTTCTCCAACTTCATGGGAGCGGTGATCGACAAGCCCGCCTTCGACTCGATCGTCGAGTACATCGACGGGGCACGCCGCTCCCCGGACGCGGAGATTCTCGTGGGTGGGGAGGCGGATGCGTCCGAGGGCTACTTCATCCGTCCGACGCTGATCCAGGCGAAGGCGCCGGGTTACCGGACCATGTGTGAGGAGATCTTCGGGCCGGTGCTCACGCTGTACGTGTACCCGGAGCGCCAGTGGGCGGAGACGCTGCGGCTGGTGAACGAGACGTCGCCGTACGCGCTCACGGGCGCGGTGTTTGCGAACGACCGGCGCGCCATCCGCGAGGCGGCCAACGCGCTGCGGTTCGCCGCCGGCAACTTCTACATCAACGACAAGCCGACGGGCGCCGTGGTGGGGCAGCAGCCGTTCGGCGGCGCCAGGGCGAGCGGGACCAACGACAAGGCCGGCTCGATGCTGAACATCGTGCGCTGGGTGTCGGCGCGCTCCATCAAGGAGAACTTCGGCCCGGCCACGGAGTACCGGTATCCCTATCAAGACGCTGAGTGACCGCGTCGAGGGTGTGGCGGGTGGCGGGGTGGCCCCGCCGCCCACCGGCCCCGCCCTGCCGGCGCGCGTCGGGCGCGCCTCCGATTTCTTCGCGCTCACGAAGCCGCGGATCGCGCTGCTCGTCACCCTGACGACGGCCGTGGGCTTCTACGTCGCCGTGCCGGGTGGGGCCGGCCCGGTCGTGTTGCTCCATACGCTGGTGGGCACCCTGCTGGTCGCAGCCGGGGCGGGTGCGCTCAATCAGGTGGCCGAGTCGGACGTGGACGGGCAGATGCGCCGCACGGCGGCGCGCCCGATCCCGGCGGGCCGCCTGGGCCGGCGTGCCGGAGCCGTGTTCGCCACGGCGCTCGGCGTTGGCGGGACGGCGTACCTCGCCGTACTGGTGAACCCCGTGACCGCCGCGCTCGCCGCCCTGACGCTGCTCTCGTATGTGCTCCTCTACACGCCGCTCAAGAAGCGCTCGTCGCTCAACACGCTGATCGGGGCGGTCCCCGGCGCGCTGCCGATCCTCGGCGGCTGGACGGCATCGGGAAGCCCGCTCGTCCTGCCGGCCTGGACCTTGTTCTGGATGCTGTTTCTGTGGCAGCTGCCCCATTTCCTGGCGCTCGCCTGGCTGTACCGCGACGACTACCATCGAGCCGGCCTGCGGATGCTGACCGCGGACGATCCCGACGGCACGCGCACGTTCGGGCAGGCGGCGCTCTACGCCGCGGCCCTGCTTCCGGTGAGCCTGCTTCCCACGCTGCTGGGACTGGCCGGGCCGGTCTATTTTGCAGGCGCGGTGCTCGCCGGCGGCTGGTTCCTCGGCGCCGCGCTCGCCGCCGCCCGGCGCCACAGCGTTCCCGCCGCCCGCCGCCTGTTCGTCGTCTCGATCGCCTATCTGCCCGTGGTGCTCGGCCTCCTGGCGCTCGACAAAACGCTGTTGTGAGACTCCGGGAAATCCCGGAGTCCTCCTCGTGCGGGTCGCGGTTATACTTCTGTCGGCCGCCCCCTGCCCGGCACCCGGAGGAAGGACGTTTCCCGTGACACGCATTGGAAGACTCGGCCGGCGGCTGGCGCCGGCGATCATGATCGGCGTGCTCGCCTGCGGGCATCGGCCGGCGGCCGAGACCGCAGTGGCCGTCGCGCGCGCGGCGGAGCCGGGCGAGACCCACCTCGCCAACCTGCGCCAGCTCACGGCCGGCGGCCAGAACGCCGAGGCGTACTTCTCGCCCGACGGGAAACGGCTGATCCTCCAACGCACCGAGTCCGACTCCAGCTGCGATCAGGAATACATCATGAACGTCGACGGGACCGGACTGCACCGCATCTCCAACGGTCTCGGGCGGACGACCTGCGGCTACTTCTACGACGGCGGCGCGCGCGTCCTGTATTCCTCCACGTTCAACCTGAGTCCCGCGTGCCCGCCCCGGCCCGACTACTCGAAGGGCTACGTGTGGGCGATCCCGGACTTCGACATCTACACCGCCAAGCCCGACGGCAGCGACCTCCAGCGACTCACGGACAGCCCGGGCTACGACGCGGAAGCCACGCTGTCGCCCGACGGCTCCCGGATCGTGTTCACGTCGACCCGCGACGGCGACCTCGACATCTACACGATGAACGTGGACGGCAGCGACGTGCGGCGGCTCACCACCAGCGTGGGCTACGACGGCGGGCCGTTCTACTCGCCCGACGGCCGGCTGATCGTGTACCGCTCGCAGCGCCCCACGACCGACGCGGAGGTGGCGCAGTACCGAGCACTGCTCGCCCAGGGCCTGGTCCGGCCGACCGATCTGGAGATCTGGGTGATGAACGCGGACGGGTCCGACCAGCGGCAGGTGACGTCGCTGGGCGGCGCGAATTTCGCGCCGTATTTCCACCCCGACGGCAAGCGGATCATCTTCGCGTCCAATCACCGCGACCCGCAGGGCCGCAACTTCGACCTGTTCCTGGTGAATCTCGATGGCACGGGCGTCACGCAGATCACCACCCACCCCGACTTCGACGGATTCCCGATCTTCTCTCCCGACGGGACGAAACTCGTATTCGCGTCGAACCGTTATGGATCGGTGCCAGGGGAAACGAACATCTTCATCGCCGACTGGGTGGAACACCCGCAGGGGCAGTGACGGCTGATCATGACAAAACGCACGGCAGCGACGGAACAGGGCGGCGACCAGCCCTCCAAGCTCAAGGAGTGGATCAAGTCCGTGGCGATCGCGGTGGCGATCTTCCTCGTGGTGCGAACGTTCCTGATTGAGGGCTTCCGGATCCCGTCGGGCAGCATGGAGAACACGTTGCTGATCGGCGACTGGCTGTTCGTGAACAAGGCGCTGTACGGGGCGGAGATTCCCTTCACCGGCGTGCACCTGCCCGCGTTCCGCAACCCGCGGCGCAATGACCTCGTGATCTTCAAGTCGGTCGAGGAGCCGCGGCTCACCGTGGTGAAGCGGGTCGTCGGCATGCCTGGCGACACGCTGTCCATGGAGGACAACCAGCTCCTCGTGAACGCCAAGCGCGCGGACGAGCCGTGGGTGATCCGGACCGATCCCCTCGCGGACCACGAGGACCCGAAGATGCGCGCGTGGCAGATCCGCTACCTGACGCGGGACCGGGATCCGGCCACCTATCGGCCCACGCTGAAGAACTGGGGCCCGATCGTCGTGCCGCCCGATTCGTTCCTCGTGATGGGCGACAATCGAGACAGCTCCTACGACAGCCGCTACTGGGGCTTCCTGGGGCGCGACCGGATCCGCGGCCGCCCGCTGATCATCTACTTCAGCTACGACCCCGACGGCGTTCTTCCGCTGCCGTTCCTTACGGCGATCCGGTGGCGACGCCTGCTCCACCGACCGTCGTGACGCGGCGGCGGCCCGGTCACCCGGCAGGCGCTCTGCGGCGACTCGGCCGGCTGCTGCGGTCGCTGATCGGGCCGCTGGCGCTGTTCCTCGTGCTGCGGACGTTCGTGATCGAAGGCTTCCACATCTGGCCGTCCGGCAGCATGGAGCGGACCCTGCTGATCGGGGATTTCCTGTTCGTGAACAAGGCCCTGTACGGCGCCGAGATCCCCGTCGTCCGGAAGCACCTCCCGGCCCTTCGCGATCCGCAACGCGGCGACCTCGTGGTCTTCGCCTCGGTCGAGGATCCCGGCCTGACGGTCGTGAAGCGCGTCGTCGGCGTGGCCGGTGACACCCTGGCGATGCGGGCCAACGTCCTCCGGCGCAACGGGGTCGCCGTCGAGGAGCCGTACGTCGAGCGACGCAACCCCGATCTGGACCCGGCGGACCCCGCCATGCGGGCGTGGCAGCTGCCGTACTATGTCGGGGCCGACGCGGCCGGCTACCACCCGAGCCTCAAGACCTGGGGCCCGGTCGTCGTGCCGCCCGACTCCTTCTTCGTCATGGGGGACAACCGCGACGACTCCTACGACTCCAGGTATTGGGGGTTCCTCGGCCGCGATCGCATTCGGGGCCACCCGTTTCTCGTCTACTACAGCTATGACCGGAACGGACCGCTCCCGCTACCGTTCCTCACAGCCGTGCGCTGGAAGCGGATTCTCTCAATACCGGAATGACCTGATAACCGGACGCCGGGAGCCGGCGCCCGGACACCCCCCGCCACAGCCTACAACGTGCTGAGCTCCAGCTCCGAAGGCTGCGTCACCGCCTCGGGCACGTACGCTGCGTGACGCCCGCAGGCGGTGCACCGCAGGGAGACCTGGTGCCGGTCAATCCCCCACCCCAGCGGGCGTGAACGGCGTTTCGGGGTTCGTTCGATTGAATCCTCGCCACACGACGGGCAGATCAACGGCAGGCGATCACGGTCTGCGAGGATCAGCTGCAGCGCCTCGGGGGCGCGATACTCCTTGATGCCACGACGTCCCACGGGAGACTCCTTCGACAGTGGAACCATACGCGGTCGGACGACCCAATCTATCCCGCGAGGCAGGTCGGGGCAAACCGCTAGATCGAGCTATCCCCTTGACGTACCGCCGCTAAGGCGTATATCCCCGGCGAGTCCTCCCGCGCAGGAGCGACGCCATGGAGAACCGCGAAGACGGCACACCACCCTTCGTGCCAGTCGCCGAAGTGGAAGTGGATACGGTCCTGCCGAGCCCATCGGGGTTCGTGCTCGACGGACGTGGCGCAGACGGTGCCGACTACCGGCTCGATCTGCATCTGGACCTGCCGGTCGATCTGCGCACACGGCGCGTCCTGGCGGGGCTACTGGCGCAGTCGGAATGGCGGATCGCTCGGCGCGCCACGTCCCCTGGCCCCAGGCCGGTGCACCGGACTCGGTCGCGGCGCCCCCGCGCAGTCGGCCAGTCCGACAGCACGTAACTGATTGACCTGCAATTTATTAGCGATATGTCCGCCGAAAACGTCCGGCTTGACGTAGCCTCCCGGACCGACTAGGTTGGCGCCTCGAATTAAGTCCTTCGCCGTGGCTGAGAAGGAGCCTGCATGGCGGCCGACCTAGGCGGGTCACAGATTTCCGCGCTCCTCGAGAGTGTGCCCGGCATCCGCAACGTCCTGCGGTCGCCGGTGGCTGATGCCATGGTGAACATGATCCGCGCGGGGGCGCAACTGCGGCCGTTCGCGTACGCCGAGGCGGATGAGTTGGTCCAGTACTCGGTCCGCCGGGGCCTCATTGGAGCCACCGAAGGTGAGCAGGTGCTCGCGGATGTCCGAGGTGCCGAAGGCGAAGCGCGTCGGCGGGCCCGGGCGGAGAAGAAGGCGGCTAGGCAGCAGGGTCAGAAGGCGACCCCGCGAACGGGGCCGGGTCGCAGGCCGCGGGCCCGGAAGGCCGCACAGCGGAGACCCGTTAAGAAGGCCGGGGCCAAGCCCGCCAAGAAGCACCGCTAGCTAGACGGTAAATCCCTCCACCAGCTTGCGCAGCCGCTCGGCGACCTGGCTCAGCTCGTTCGCCTGGGCCGCCATTTCCTCGGTCGAAGCGCCCTGTTCCTCCGCGGCGGCTGTGACCTGCTCCGCGGCGGCGGCATGCTGGCTCGCGGCCTCGGACACCGACCGGAGCACGCCGCTCACCTCGCGCGCGGCCGCGAGGTTGGTCTCCGCTTCGGTCGTCACGCGCTGAGCGGCCTGCTCAATCTCCTGGATGCCCGTGAGCATCTGGTCGAGCGCTTTGGCGGCTCCCGTGGCAACGTGTCCGATACCCGACACCTTGGTGCGGCCGACCGCCATGGTGTTGGCGACTTCCGCGGTCTGCTGGCGCACGGTGCGGATGGTGGCGGTGACCTCCTCGGCCGCCTGCTGGCTCGAATCGGCGAGCTCGCGGACTTCCTCAGCTACCACCGCGAATCCCGATCCCCGCTCGCCTGCGCGCGCGGCCTCGATGGCGGCGTTGAGGGCCAGCAGGTTCGTCTGCGACGAGATGCGCTTGATCAAGTCGACGAAGTCGTCGATCGCCACCGAGAGCCGCTCGAGATGCTCCACCTGCGTCGCGCTATGCTCGACCACCGCCTGGACCTCGCCGAGGGTGGTTGCCGCCCCGGCGATATCGCGCTGGTGGATTGCCGCCAACCGGTGGATCTCGGCGCCCTGACGGGCCACCAGCCGAGCCAGCTCCGCGTTGGCCGCCGCCGCCGCCGCCAGCCGTTCCATCTGGGCCATCCCCCGATCGAGTCCCGCCGCCTGGCGCTCGGCGCCCCCAGTCACCTCCATCATGGAGGTCGTCACTTCGCTGGCCGAGGCGGCGAGCTGTTCGCTCACGGCCGACAGATCGCCCGCCGCCGCGGACATCCGGTCGCTTTCAGCGATTAGCCCGCCTACCATCGTGCGCAGCCGGTTCCCGACCCGCTCGATCGCCCCCGCAAGGTCGGCGAGCTCGCGAGGCATCGCGGCGGCCTCGATCGGCATCGGTCGGAGATCGCCGTCGCCGAACCGATGGGCGACGTCAACCACCTGCCGCAGGGGTCGGTCGATGGACCGGTACAATGCCACGGCAATCCCACCGCCGATGAGTGCGGTCACCACCAGGACGGCGAGCACCACCTGGAGCCGCCCGTCGGCCGCCGCCGCGAGCCGCTCGCCCGCAGACTGGGAGCGGAGCGCCTGGGCTGCACTGATGGTCCGCGCTTCCTGGACCAGTCGGTCGGCCGGCTCTCGGGCATTGGCGGCGGCGGCCACCGCCTCGCCGGGCCGCCCGAGATCGGTGAGCGCGTGGGCGTATTCGTAGCGCACCTCGGCCTGCGCCTGCAGCGTCCCAATGCGGGTCGCGGCGCGCCGCTCGGCGGGGGCCAGCTCGGCGATCCCGGCCAGGCTGTGCTGCAGCTCGTACACCGCCGTCGCGGCCTCGCGGAATCGCTGCTCCGTTTCCGGATCGCGCGCCGTGAGGTACTGCTCGGCACTGCGGATCTCGTCCGACACGTTCGCGGCGAGCGCGCTGCTGAGCCCCGAGACCCGCTGCAGCAGCGCCAGCTCCGTGCCGATCGTCGAGCTGATCGTGGACAGGGCTCCGATGCCGATCACCGCAATGGGCACCAGTCCCGCCGCGACGGCGGCTCCGGCGATCACGATCCGGCCGCGGATCGTGTTGAGGGCGGCGAACGGTCCCGTCACGGCCGGTCCTGCGCGGATACCAGGCGCCCGCCGCGCACCACGCCGATCACCACGTCCCTGCCCGGCACGTCGCCGTGGGCGTCGAACGCGATCCGCCCCGTCACGCCGTCGTACGCTTCCGTCGCGGACCCCACGCCCGCGAGGTAGTCTCGCAGCTTCGCGCGATCAGGTCCCACCTCCCGAATCGCGCGGGCGAGCAGCTGCACGATGTCGTAGGCCCCCGCGCCACGGTGGTCGGGCTCCTGGCCGTTGTAGGCGGCCCGGTACGCGCGGACGAACTCGGCGTTCGCCTGCCCAGGCTGGTCGGGGAGGTATGCCGCCGAAACGAACGTCCCCTCCGCGAGCGGGCCGGTCGCTTCGATGCCGGCAATGCCGTCGCCCGCGAGCACGGCCGGCCGCAACCCCACTGCGTGAAGCGCCTGGAGGATGCGTTCCGTGCCCGGTCGTGTGCCCGCGATCAGCAGGACATCCGTGCCGCCGCGCCGCCGGATCCGTTCGAGATACGGCTCGAAGCTCGGCAACTCGTCGAGGTACGGGTCGTCGGCCACGATCCGTCCGCCGCGGCCCGTGAACTGCTGCGCGAACACCCCCCGCACGCCGCGGCCGTACTCGTCGTTGAGAAACAGGATGGCGGCACGCTGGGCGTGGAGCCGGTCGACGGCCCATTGCGCCAGTCGTGTGCCGTGGGCCAGATCGGTCGGACAGGTGCGGAACGTGTAGGGCCCGGCCCCGCTCAGCAGCGGACTCGACGCGGACGGGGAAATCACCGGGACGGGGTGGAGGCCCATGTTGTAGACCGCGCTGGCCGCGATCGTCGCCCCGCTGGTGAGGTGCCCGATCACCGCGACGACGGAGGGATCATCGGACAGCTGGCGGGCGACGCTGACGGCCCGCACCGCATCGGCCTGGTCGTCGAGGACAACGAGCTCGAGCGCGCGACCCCGGACGCCACCGGCGGCGTTGATCTCGCCCACCGCGAGCTCGGCGGCGAGCCGCATGGACCGGCCACGCGGCTCGGCAAACGGTCCGGCGAGCCCGAGCCGGATGGCCCCGCGCTCGCCGCTGCATCCCGTGCTGAGGGCGCCGCACGCCAACAGGGCGGGAACGATCAGGCGGGAAGCGAGCGACACGACGGCGGTCTCCCAGTCAGATGCGGGGCGGGCGAGGCAAGATTAGCCTGCGGGCGGCGCGGAGGCAATGCGGGAAATCGTGTGGCTAGCGGAAGAAGCGGCGCAGGATCGTGCTCTCGCCTCCCTCGACGGTCCGCTCGAACAGGATCGCGTTGCCGACCGGATCGTACTGCCCGTGCCATTCGGTGCTGTCGGCCCACGTGAACGTGATCAGGCGCGTTTCCCGGTCCCACTCCCCGTCCGTCCATCGCCCGTTGGGGAGCTGCCGCCAGCGGGCGATTCCCGAGGTGAAGATGATCAGCTCCGCGTCGTTCGCGGTGCTGGTGCCGAGCGGACCGGTCCAGTGGCCGGTGAGGGGCCGGGCGAGCGGGCTCTGCATCGCCATCGTCACCAACTCCTCGGACGTCTCGAACAGCAGGCGGCTGAGCACGAGCCGGTAGCGACCGATCACCGACGTGTCACCGGTGGCGATGAGCGAGTCGTTCGTGAGCCGGAAGTTGAGCACGTGCTCGTCGTTCACCACGAGCATCGTGTCACCGTAGAACTCGAACTCGAGGGGCTGCCGGAGATGGAGGCCCACCCAGCGGTGCGCGAGCACGGAGTCGCGCTGTGCGAGGAGGGGGCGGCCACCGGCCAGCACGAGCAGGCCGAGCAGGAGCAGCGGGCGCATGCACTCAAGCTATCGCGCCCGGAACACGGCGTCCACGCGGAGCGGCCGGTCGATCTACTGGTGGGGGGTAGGGGTAGTTATGTTGTTCGGGCCATGACCGTACCAGCCGCGACACGCACGACGCTCACCTTCACCGATCGGGGGGACGCGCTGGGGCATTTTTTCCAGCGGGCCGGAGAGGCGCCGCGCTTGGTGGCGTACGACGACGAGGTCGGCTGTCCCCTGCATAACGCGCTGGCCGTGCTGGAGTGGACCCTGGCAGTCGGGATCCTCAATGAGGACGACCACGTCCATGCGGCCCGTCTCGGAGAGACCGCCGCGGCGATGGTCGAGCGACGCCGCGATGGCCGGCGGGTGTTCGTCTACATCGGGCCCCGGATGGACGCACCGCCCGCCGATCCCTACGAAGGCAGCCTGTTGTATGACGAGCCCGGCGTCCGGGCGTTCGAGTTCGCGCAGCGGGCACACGCGCTGGCCCACTTCCTCCGGGCTACTCAAGGCGGCGGGGCCGTTCTTTCGGCGCTGTCGAAGCGCGCGCCCGAGCTGCGCCACGTCAGACGCTGGCTCGCCGCCCTGTTTCACGGACAGCCACCGCAGGTCTCCAATCAACTGATCGCCGGCTGGTTCGCGGTCAGCGCCGCCGGCATGCTGTTCGCGCCGCGCCGCGGCGGTGATCCGTTCGTGTACGAGGAAGTGGGCGGCGAGACGTGAGGCCCTGGGTCCTGTTGCTCGCGGTGCTCGGGCCGGCCTCGTCGCAGGCGCTGCAGGTGGTGACGCCCCCCAGGCAGGACCCCCCACTCGACAGCGCGGCGCAGTACTACCGCGGGATGCTCGAGGGGCTGCGCGACGCATTGAACGCCGTCTCCACCAGCGCCAACGAGCTGCGACGCGACCTGCAGACCGCGGGAGACGCGACGGTGCTGGCGAAGGCGGAGCGCCTGTCCCGCACCTGCGCCGCGGCGCGCCCGCCGCTGCGTGAGGCGCTCCCCGCCCTCGCGCGCGCGCGCGGAGGCGTCCGACTTGCCGCGGCGAGGGACTCGCTCGGGATGGCGATTCGCGCACTCGACACCGGCCTCGATCAAGAGTGCGTGCGCGGGCTTGGCCCAGCGGGGCCGGGGGCCCAAGCCGACACGGTGCGCGAGTGGGCTCGCTACCGCACCGCCCAAGTGCAGCATCTGCTCGCCGTGTACCAATCCGCTGCCGCGCGCTTCGCCGCCGCCATGGGCTTCAAACTGCCCGTCGTGACCCAGTAAACCGGCTCTGCAGCCCGGTCCTTCCAGGTCGGGACGCCAGGTTGTCCACGACATCATGTTGACGGCCCCAGCAGCCCGTTCTCGACAAGTCCACAGCCTGTGGACAGGCGGCACAACCACGCGGAGCCGTGGTGTTTAGCGATCAACATCTTATGCACATGAAGCGGCGTAAACCGAAGGAACAGCGGCGCTTGCGGGGTCCGGGCGCGCCCCTATATTGGCATGCGGTTGCACGGGGGAAGGGTCGGGATTCTCTATCTCGATTACGCCCTATGTGACGGCTCGGGCGGGAATTCCGGGGAGGGCGCCGACGCAATCAAGGGCTCAGGCGTCCGATGATCCGGGTGGCGACTCCGACCCGGGCAGGTGAGGCCAGTCGCGTGCCTCATCCACGCCGACGCGGCGCCTCGGCGTGCAGTGCGAAGGGTCGCTCCGCGACGCGATCCGACTCGCAGCGCTCGCACCGGCGAACCTCGCGGCCCGGCCAGGCTGCTTGGGGATGGAAGCCGGAGCCCCCGGACGCTCAACCGCAGACGCATCAGTCCACGCGGCGGCGACGGGGAGAAGAACAGAGGGAGTGAATCCCCTGACTCCGGGTAACTGGTGCGGAGACGGCGGGCAGCCCGCAAGGGTCGGCCCGCCGTTTCGTTTTGTGGTGAACCCCGTGTGATCGAGTGCTGCGCGCCGCGAAGGAACGATGGCGTGCGGCTGTTGGCCGCCTGTTACCATCGTGACATGGGACCCCGGTACTTGATGCCGAAAGGCAGAGTGGCCATGCGCCGCGCGGCGCTGGCGGAGCTGCGAGCGGCGTTGTCGGCGATCCGCTGTGCCGTGCAGCTGCTGCTGCGCGATGCAGCACCGCCCGCCAAGCCGCTCGGCCTGGCCATCCTGCGGGCCGTGACCCGGGGTGAGCGGGCCGTAGAACGGTTGGCGGCTGAGGTCACCCCCCCGGGCCCCCCCAGTCGCTCGTCCCCCTGAAAACCCGCCGTCGATCGAGCGCCCACACCGGTCTCGAGAGCAGGCCATCGGGGAACTCCTCCACGTCGGCCAGCGCTTCGGCAAAGCTCGCGGTCTTGGCGCTCGCGTTGTCGGCCCAGTGGATCACCTCGGCCTCCAGCAGCATGGGCTGCACGGGACTGCCGAACTCGAGCCGGCCGTGGTGCGCCAGGACGATGTGCAGCAGGAGGTCGCGCTCCAGCATGGTGCAGGGGGGCTCGCGCACCTCGTGCAGCCGCCGATCGAGCATCAACGCGCCGAGCACCACGTGCCCCAGCAGGCGTCCGACGGCGGTGTGGTCGAACAGCCCGTCCCAACGGTACGCCTCGATCTTGCCGATGTCGTGCAGCAGCGTGCCGGCAAGCACGAGGTCCCAGTCCGCGCCGCAGGCCCGTGCGATCGTGCGGGCGATCGCCGCCACCTCGATGGTGTGCTTGAGCAAGCCGCCCAGGACGGCGTGGTGCCCGTGCACCGCCGCCGGGCACTGCTCGTAGGCGCGGCGGAAGTCACCGTCCTCGTAGAACAGGGCGAGCACGTGCGCGAGCCGTGGCTTGGCGATCTCGCGCCGCCAGCCGTCCAGCGTCTCCCAGTAGCGCTCGACAGGACCCACCGACGGCAGCAGCGTGGCCAGCTCCACCATGCCCGCGGGAAGCGCGCGGATCGAGGTCACCTTGAGCTGCTTGCGCTCGCGATACTCCGCGACCTCGCCGATCACCTGCACCACATGCCCGCGGCGCAGCCCCGCGATCTCGGCGGCGCGCTCGAGCCAGAAGGGCTCACTTGGGATCGCGCCCGTGTGGTTGCCGAGCCGGAGCACGGTGAACGGATTGGCGGTTTCCGGTGTGTGCTGTTCCACGTCAAGCACCAGAAACGCGCCCTGGACCCGCTCACCGACGGTGAGAGCCGGGATGTTCACGGGAGTGGACATGGCAGGAAGATAGGCGATGGTGGGATCACGGGATAACGGGATGGAGCAACCTACGAGGCGCCGCTCCGGTCGAGCGTACGGGATGGATGCACGCCGGTGCAAAACGACGCGTCACGCCTTCAGGCCGTCCTCCGACCGGCGCAGTCTGGGCAGCGACTCGTCCATCTCCCGCGCCGGATGTGGCTCGCTCACGCGCCGCTCGCGCGGCAGCAGGTGGCGAATCGTGTTGGCGTAGTACTCGAGCAGCGGTCGGTGGGACGGCAGGATGACGTAGGTGTCGCCGTCCCGCACGACCAGGCGGCGCATGCGGAACGTGCGCCACGCCCGGTCGAGGATCGCCGTCGCATCCTGCTCCGCGTGGACCAGCTTGGCGTCGCGTTCCAGCAGGTGGTCGCGGTAGGTGGCGATCTTGGCGACGAGGTCACCATGCCGCACGGCAGTCTCACCGAACGCGAGCAGCGCGGCGGCCGTGAGCGGCACGGCGGTGACCGGCACGATGTCGGCGATCCGGGCGAGCATCGTATCGGCCAGGTGCTGGATCTGTGGCAGGCGCTCCTCGCGCTTGAGGTCGAGCACACCCGGCCGGCCGGCGACCCAGGCGCGCACCGAGAGCGGCGTCCCGAAGTTCACCGCCGCGCGTCCATAGCGCTGCAGCCGGCCGGTCAGCAGCCGGAGGACGTTCCAGCCGAAGTAGTGCGCGACGCCGCCGAGCCGGCGCGCCCGGCCCGTTCGCTCGACGCCCTCGGCGAGCTCCCGGATGAGCGAGCGGTCCTCGAGCACGCGGTCGTAGTTGAGCGCGACCGGCACCAGCCAGATATCGCGGTCGAACTCATCTTCCCGCAGCGTGCGGGCGATGTAGTCGAGCAGCCCGATCTTCGCGGGGCGGAGCGCGCCGTCCCTGCTCAGGCCGCCCTCGAGGAAGACGCCCTGCGTCACCCCGTTCCGCGTGATCAGCTCCACGTAGCGCTCGAGCACCGCGTGGTACAGCGGCTCGCGGTAGCGGCGGCGGATGAAATAGGAGCCGAACGACTTGAACACGTACTCCAGGGGCCAGACCCGCGCCCATTCGCCGACGGCGTAGCTGATGCTCACCCCTTCGGCCAGCACATAGGCCAGCACGACGTAGTCCGCGTTCGAGCGGTGGTTCATCAGGTAGACGACCACGTCGCGGCGCGGGATGTTGTCGAGGGCCCGGCGGTCGGCGTGCGCGACGCTCACCCGGTAGAGCAGGTTGATCAGCAGGCGGGCGAGGTTGTAGCCGATCCGATAGTACGACAGGACGTTGAAGAACGGGACGATCTCGTGGATGTACGCCTCGACCCGGGCCCGCACCTCGACCTCGGACAGGCCGTGCGTCCGGCAGTGCTCCCGGATGGCGGCGTGGACTTGGTCGTCGAGCAGCAGCTCGTCCCGCACCGTCTGCCGGCGCACCAGCTTGTAGCGGTCGAGCCGTACGCGGAAGCGGTGCACGACGCGCAGCACGGCCCGACGGAACCAGGCCCGGATCGCCTCGCGGGTGCGCCGCACGAGCCAGAGCGAGAGGCCGGCGGCGAGCAAGGCGGCCGTGGCCAGGAGCACCCAGTCGAGCGGGGTCACGCGGATAGTGTGCGCGCCGATCGATGGGGGGGCAATGGTGCGGGGAGCGGGCTACCCGCCCTCGTGGGGCCGTTCGACGGGTGCGTCGGCGACGCGTGACAGCACGCCGCCTGGCGCGCCGTAGTGCGGCACGACACCCTGGGCAGTGAGGCTCTCATGGCCACGTGGCATCACGGGCTGGTCGCCCCACGTGTGCTTGGCGTCGCTGTAGCGGGTCGAAGTGGGGGCGAAATGCATGGCGGCCCCCACGAGGTAGCGCTCGTCGTTGGGCGTCGCCGCGAGGGTGGCGCGCAGCGCGCGCTGGAACCTTCGCGCACGCAGTATCATAAGCGGCTTATGATATAATATCAATAATAGCAACACATTAGCTCAACAGCCATGGCTCCCCCCCCGCTCAGCCCTCGTCCGGCAGCACCCCCGTCTTCTGGTACTGGTAGGCCATCTGCTTGAGCCGCGCGATCCGCACGGCCATCGGGGGATGCGTGGCGAGCAGGTTCGCGACGGCGCCCTGCCTGGCGTTGATCCGGCGGCCGAGCGGATCGGTGATGCAGAGGTGGGCGGTGCCCCACTTGATGGACTTGGTGGGTGCTACCGCGGCGTCGATCTTCTCGAGCGCGCCGGCGAGACCGCCGGGATTGCGGGTGAACTGCGCACCGGTGGCGTCGGCGAGGTACTCGCGCTTCCGGCTCACGGCCATTGCGAGCAGCCGCGAGACGACGGGCGCCAGGAGCACCGTGATGAGCCAGACGACGAGCAGGATGGCCAGCAGCGGCCCGCTGCCGCCCTTCTTCGAGCCGCCGCCCCGGCCCCGGCCACCGCCGAACCAGAGGAACCGCATCGTGGCGTCGGAAATCAGCGCCAGCACCCCCACCAGCGCCGCGAGCAAGGTCATCAGGCGCACGTCGTAGTTCTTGATGTGCGCCATCTCATGCGCCACGACGCCCTGCAGCTCGTCACGGCTCAGCGTCGTGAGCAACCCCTGGGTCACGGCGAGGTGCGCGTGACGCTCGTCGGTGCCGGTGGCGAACGCGTTGGGATCGTCGTCCGGCACGATCCAGATCTTCGGCTTCGGCAGTCCCGACGCGATCGCCATCTCCTCCACGACGTTGACGAGCTGCTGCTCTTCGGGCGTCGACGCGTTCACCAGCTCCCAGGCGCGCGTCGACCAGAGCACCTGCTGCGCCCCGCGCCGCCAGCTGAACCACGCCATCCCCAGGGCGAGCGCGCAGGCGGCGAGGCCGGCGAACGGAATGCGGTGGTGGTAGGCGTTCGGCGGCGCATCGGCCGTGCTCAGATGGAGGATGTAGTCGGCGCCGAAGCCGATCCACGCGAAGAACAGCACGAACACCACGACGAGCAGCGTCGAGCGGTGCCGATTGCGCTCCTGCTGGGCGAAAAGGCTGGCTTCGCTCACGCCTTCGGCTTCATCGAGAGATCCACCGTGGGCAGATCACGATCACCCGGCTCCTGAATCTCCCACAGCTCGACGGGCTCGGCCTTCGCGAGGCCGGTGACGAGGCTCCACGGGAACTGCTGCTGCTTGACGTTGTAGTCGGTTGCGGTGTCGTTGTAGAGCTGCCGCGCGAACGCGACCCGATTCTCCGTCGACGTGAGCTCTTCCTGCAGTTGGCCGATGTTGGCCGTGGCCTTGAGTTGCGGGTATTGCTCGACCACGACGTTGAGCCGCGAGAGCGCGGCGCCAAGCTGCGCCTCGGCCTGGGCGAGCGCCTGGACCCCACCAGTCGGCGTCGCCTGCTGTTGCGCCCGGAGCGCGCTGTTGCGCGCCTGGATGACGGCCTCGAGGGTCTCCTTCTCGAAGTCCATCGCGCCCTTGACCGCGTTCACGAGGTTGGGAATCAGATCGTGCCGGCGCTTGAGCTGGACGTCGATCTGCTTCCACGCGTTGAGCGTCTGGCCCTTCAGGGCGATCAGCTTGTTATAGGCGGCGATCGCCCAGGCAATCACGACCGCGAGTACGATCAACAGGATCCAGAACATCGTGGACTCCGGAGTGTGGATGCCGTGAAAAGTGACTGGCGCGGCCAGCGCCGCAAGAGCCGGGCGTCAGGAGCTGCGGCGGGCGGCGGCGGCGAGCGCGGTCCGCACGGCGGCGGCGGCCGCGTCGGCGACCTCAGAGGAGGCGGCGAGCGGGTACGCCGTGCTGAGATGGAGCTCGACCCCCGGCGCCACCTCGATGCGCCGCCAGCAGGGCCCGGGGGACGGCGCGTCCGCCGAGGCGGGGCCCTGATGGAATGCGCGACCGGCCGCCGCCACCGGCAACTCGTCGGGCGTGGGCAGCCGGTCGCCCAGGGCCGCCGCCACGCGGCGCTCGAGCACGTCGCCCGTGGACTCGCCCAGCTCGCGCGCGATCGTCTTGAGCGTGGCCCCTTCCATCTGGCGGAGCTTGATCGCCAGCACCTGGAGCAGGTGGCGGTAGGAATAGGCGGCCGCCGTGCCGCGCCCCTCGGGCCGGCCCAGCAAGCCCCGCGCGACGTAGAACCGGATGGTGCGCTCGGCCGGGGCGGCGCTCGCCGACGCCGCGATCGGCCGCACGCGCGAGCGGGCTAGGATGGCGCCCGCCGTGGCGGCGAGGTCGCGCACATTCCACGGTGCGAACCGGCGGTAGTCGCGGAGGGTGAGCAGGGGGTCAGTCACGCGCAGAGTATGCCCGCGGGCCCGCGGAGGGGCAAGCGCCGCTGCGGCAGGGTGCGCCGCCCGGCGGGATTTCGGTGCGGGACGAAGGGCAGGCGGGCGCTACCGTCGGTCCATGCGTCGCGGGTTCTCGCTGCTCGAACTGGTCGTGGTGCTCGGTGTCACGGGCACCCTGCTGGCCATCGCCGTCCCACCGTTGGCGCGCTGGCGGGAGTCGGCGGCGGTGCGGGAGGCCAGCTGGGAAGTGATGTCGTTCTACCATACGGCGCGCTACGCCGCGATCCTCCGCGCCACGCGCGTCCGCCTGGAGTTCGGCCCCGATACGCTCAGGGCCGTGTACGAAGGGCTCACGGACTCGACGTTTCTCGTGCGGCCGGGGCCGTCACGGCTCGGCGTGGCGCTGGCGGTCACCCGGCCCGTGATCGAGATCGCGCCGAACGGCATCGGTTGGGGGGTGGCCAACACCACGCTGATATTCCGGCGTGGCACGGCGGCGGACACGCTCACGACCTCTCGCTTGGGACGGATGCGGCGGCGCTAGCTGGTCAGGCGCCCAGCTGATCCTCGGCGAGAAAAACCAGGGTCTGGCGGCGGCCGACCGATGCCGCGAAGGCCTCCATCACCGTGGGATCCAGCACCGAGCCGGTCAGCTTGCGCATCCGCTCCACGGCCTGCTCGGGGGTGAGGCGCTCCTGGTAAGGGCGCGGGGCCGTGAGCGCGTCGTAGATCTCGGCCGCGCAGATGATCCGGCCGCCCAGCGGGATCCGCTCGGCGCGCAGCCCGTCGGGGTAGCCGCTCCCGTCCCAATGCTCATGGTGGCTGCGCACGTACTCGACGGCCTTCCCGAGATGCGTCAGCGGCGCCAGAATCTGCGCGCCGATCGTCACGTGCTGCGTGACGTGCTGGAATTCCTCCGGGGTGAGGGGGCCGCGCTTCTGGAGCAGCTCTTCCCGGATGCCGATCTTGCCGAGGTCGTGGAGGCGGCCGGCCACGCGGATCAGCTCGACGTCCTCATCGGGCAGCGCCATCTCCTGCGCGATGTTGGCGCTGTACGCCGCGACCCGCGCCGAATGGCCCGAGAGGTACTCGCTCTTGGACTCGAGCGCGTTGATCAGCGCCTCGAGCGTCGCGGTCGTGAGGCGCTGGAGGCGCTGCTGGTTCGCCCTCAGCTCCTCGGTCTGACGCGCGACCTCCTCCTTGAGCCACGCCGAGATGTTGCGGTTCTGGATCTGCGTGTCCCGGCGGCGCAGGGCACGATCGATGGCGGCGCCGAGGTCGTTCAGCTCGATCGGTTTCGTGAGGTAATCGTACGCCCCGCGCTGCATGCAGAGGGCCGCGGTCGTGGCGTCGGTCACCGCCGTGAGCATGAGGATCGCGAGCTCGGGGTCGATGTCGAGCGCCTCGGGGACCACATCGGCGCCGCTCATGCCGGGCATGCGAACGTCGAGCAGCATGAGGTCCACGCCCCCCTCGCGTAGGTGCTTCAGCGCCGCCGCCCCGGAATCGGCGAGCAGCACGCGGTACCCGCGGTAGCGCAGGTACTGACCGAGCGCATTGCGGAGGGACTCCTCGTCGTCGACGACGAGCGCGCTGATCGCCTCAGATGACGGGGTCGCGGTCACTGCGGATGCGCTCCTTCCAACGGATGCGCCGCGCGACGGGGCATGGATACGATAATCGGCATCGGCCGGCCTGCAACCCGAGCCGGCTACGGGGTCTTGCCCAGGGCCTGCTGGGCTTCGGTCCGGAACCGCTCCAACAGACCCGGATGCTCGGCGTACTCCGGCCGGTTCGCCTTGGTTTCGGCGTCATAATGGTCGAGGAACGCGCGCTGGGCCCGGCGCAGGGCAGTCGAATCGCCGCGGGCCCGAGCCGCTTCGGCCTGCAGCACCGCCGCGTACAGGTGGCCGGGCACGGTCCGGGCGATCGTGTCGGCCTGGGCGAGCGCACCGTCGTAGTTGTCGCTCACCATGTCGAGCAGGCCCACGTGGTAGCGGGCGTCCGCGTCGAGCGACTCCACCATGCCGTACGCCTGGAGTGCCATGGGGGCAAAGAACTGGGCGGTGTCCTTCGCGCCGTTCTCGTAGGCCGTCATCACGCGGTTGAACAGGCGGTCCGCGGCGTCACGCGGCGTCATCTGGCTCAGGTCCACCGGGCCGCCCATGCCCGCCGCCGGAACCGGCGGAGCCTGCGACGTGGGATTACTGCCCGGCTTGAGCTGCGTGATGGTCAGCACGACCAGTAGGGTGATCACCGCTCCGCCGGCGACCAGCCACGGCACGGGACTCGCCGCCCGGCCCACGGGCCCGGCGGGCCCGCCGTGCGCCGGGGCTCCGCACGTGGGGCAGAACTTGGCGCCGGGGTTGAGCGGCGCGCTGCACCGCGCGCAGCTCAATGGCTTCAGGGTGGCGCCGCATGATGCGCAGAACTTCCCGGTCGCGTTGGCGCCGCAATTGGGGCACTTCATGAGCAAGCTCCGCCGACAGACTGGTGGCCGTTGGGAAGTGGAAATGTAACCGGGGCAAGAGATTGCCGGGACCGAGTGGCGGTGGGGTGGCGGTGGCGTTAACGTTGCCGCCATGAGCGGCGAGCCCCGCACGAGCAAGCGCTTCGATCCTCCGCTGAGCCAAATCCAGGCTCGGCAGCTGGGCGAGCTGCTGCGGGGCGACAGTCGCTGGGACGTGCTGATCGAGTTCGCCCGCGACGACGAGATCGGCGGCCTGCGCGGCCGGATCCACTTCGTGTCCGGACACACCCACCGCATTTCCGGCTGGATCTTCCTCGAGTGGTCGGCCAAGGACATCGAAACGCGCTTCGCCGAGTTCTCACCGCAGGAGCTCTGGAACCTGCTCGACTCGCTCAGCTGATCGCCCACCGCCCGATCGCGTCGCGCCAAGCCGTGGTGCTCGCCGGATCCAGCCGCCGCTGCTAGTGCGGCCAAGAATCTGCCGCATGTGCAGATTTGCCTGATCATTCTCGACGAAATCAAGGAGAATCCTGCACAATGTCGTAGGAATTGTGCGCGGACGGTGGTTTTCGCTTGACGCCGGTGCTCCTCCCAGGTAGCTTCCCGCTTCCCAATCTGCCCCCCATCCCCACAGGAGCGGTGCCGTGCCCCCGAAACCCCGTGGTACAGCCTCAACGGAGAAGCCGCCGCTGCGCGGCCTGGTGATCGATACGAAGAGTGCCGGTAAGGCCGACATCCTGAAGCTCTGCAAGGACTTGCAGGTAGACTTCCTCCGCCTCCAGTTCACCGACATCACCGGCGTCAACAAGAACGTCGAGGTGCCGCGCTCGCAGTTCGAGAAGGCCGTGTCGGGGGAGGTGATGTTCGACGGCTCGTCGATCGAAGGGTTCGTGCGGATCGAGGAGAGCGACATGCTGCTCCGTCCGGACCTCGGCACGTTCAAGATCCACGCGTACGAAGATGACGGCGGACGGGTGGGGCGCCTGATCTGCGACATCCTGCTGCCCGACGGATCGGTATTCCCGGGCTGCCCCCGCACTACGCTCCGGCGCACGATCGAGCGGGCGAAGAAGCTCGGCTTCCAGATGATGGCGGGCTGCGAGGCGGAGTTCTTCATCTTCCATCTCGACCCGGAGGGCAACGCGACCCTCAAGACCCACGACACGGGCGGCTACTTCGATCTTGCCCCGGTCGACAAGGCCGAGCCGATCCGGCGCCTGATCATCGAGGACCTGGTGCACATGGGGTTCGAGGTCGAGGCGGGGCACCACGAAGTCGCCGTCGGGCAACACGAGATCGATTTCCGCTACGCCGACGCGCTGGAGACGGCGGACAACATCGCGACCTTCCGGCACGTCGTGCGCAACGTGGCGCACCGCAACGGCTTCCTGGCGACGTTCATGCCGAAGCCGATCTTCGGACAGAACGGCTCGGGGATGCACACCCACCAGTCGCTGTTCAAAGGGTCGCACAACGCGTTCTACGACGAGAAGGCGGAGTGGCAGATCTCGAAGGTCGGGCTGAGCTACATCGCCGGGCTGCTCGAGCATGCGCGCGCGTTCTGCGCGATCACGAACCCGCTGGTCAACAGCTACAAGCGGCTGGTGCCCGGCTACGAGGCGCCGACCAACGTCGCCTGGAGCATGCGCAACCGCTCGCCGCTGATCCGGATTCCCGAGCGACGCGGCCACGGCACCCGGTGCGAGCTGCGCATGCCCGATCCGTCGGCCAACCCGTACCTGGCGCTCGGCGTGATGCTGGCCGCCGGTCTCGACGGGATCGAGCGCAAGCTCACGCCCCCGGCCCCGGTGAACAAGAACATCTTCACGATGAGCGAGCGGGAGAAGCGGCGCTACAAGATCACCGAGCTGCCGCGCGACCTGCACGAGGCGCTCGACGTGATGGAGAAGAGCCGGCTGGTGCGCGACGCGCTGGGCGATCATATCGTCGAGCGGTTCGTCGAGGCGAAGCGTCAGGAGTGGCTGGAGTACTCGGCGCAGGTGCATCAGTGGGAGATCGACCGGTACCTGGGGAAGTACTAGCCGACCGCAGCTGGCAGGGTGTTGGGCGGGGAGGCCCGGCGTCGTTCCGTTCGCCGGTCCTCCCCGCTTACGTTTCCGCCGTGACACGTCGCCTTCTCGTGATTGCCGCCGCCGCACTCGTCGCCGCCGGCCCGCCCGCCCTCCGCGCGCAGGCGCCCCCGCTGATCGACTCCGTCGCGATCGAGACCCACGACATGGTCGATTCGACCGAAGCGCGGGGGAGCTTCCTGTTCGGCCTGATGAACTCGCTGCACGTGAAGACCCAGTCGTGGGTGGTGCGGCGCGAAGTCCTGTTCCACCCCGGTTCGCCGCTCGACCCGCGGCTCATGGCCGAGACCGAGCGGAACCTCCGGCGTCTGGGCCTGTTCCGGCGCGTCGTGATCGACACCACCCGCGTGGACGGGAAGCTCGTGGCCCGGATCGTGACCTACGACGGCTGGACCACGACGCTCGAGACCGCCCTGAGCTTCACGGGCAACGTGGTGACCTGGTCGGCCGGACTCACGGAGCGCAACGTGCTCGGGACCGGGAACCTCGTGGGCGCGAGCTATCGCAAGGAGACCGATCGCAGCGCGTGGCGGTTTCGCGGGCAGCTCAACCGGGCGCTCGGCAGCCGGGCGGTCGTGGCCGGCTTCTACGACGACCTGTCCGACGGCCGCGCGGGGGCGTGGGCCCCGGAGGTGCCGTTCCGCGCGTTCGGCGACCGGGTGGGAGGCGGGCTGCCGGGTGACGCGGCCGACCAGCGGATCCTGC
Organism: uncultured Gemmatimonadales bacterium; assembly: GCA_963771275.1. Taxonomy (GTDB): domain Bacteria; phylum Gemmatimonadota; class Gemmatimonadetes; order Gemmatimonadales; family GWC2-71-9; genus JAOTWJ01. Next base: position 1,030,656 of record CAVYSW010000003.1, on the reverse strand, counting down.
TGTTCCGGGACGGTGTGGAGAGCGACACGCTGTGGCGCCGCGGCCTGGTGCAGCGGGCCTGGGTCGGCTGGGCGCCGGTGGCGGGCCCCGGCGGATACGTGCGGGTGGGCCTGTACGGGCACGTGCGCCGCGACGCGATCGTGGCGGTCCGGGACACGGGTCTCACGGTCCCCGACTCGATCACGGGGGTCGTCGGGCTCCAGCTCGAGGCGCAGCGGCCGCGCTTCGTCGAAGTGACGCACTACAACGGGTTCGCGCGGGAGGAGGACTTCGACTTGAGCACCCGGGCGCTGATGACGGTGCTGCTGGCGCCTACGGCGTTCGGCTACGCGCGCACGGGAATCGGGGGCGCGCTGGACGCGCAGACCGGCGCGGGCACCCCAAGCGCCTTCGTGCGGCTCCGGGTGCAGGTCGACGGCCTGCTGACCTCGGCGGGCCTCGATTCGGGGCGGGTGAACGCCGGCATCACGCTCGCGTCGCGGATGATCCCGCGGCAGGCGACGGTGCTCCACGTGGAGGCGGGCCTGCAGAAGAACCCCTATCCCGGGAGCGAGTTCGATCTGGGACACGGCCTCGGGCCCCGCGCCTTCAAGCCGCACGCGTTCACCGGCACGCGCGCGGTGTGGGGCATCGCGGAGCATCGCGTGTTCGTGCTCGACGACCTGCTCGGCCTGCTCGGCCTGGGCTTCGCGGGGTTCGCCGACTACGGCGGCGCCTGGTACGCCGATGAGGACCCGCGGTTCGGTGGCGATGTGGGGATTGGGCTGCGCATCGGCGCCACCCGGGCGACCGGGCCCAACGTCGGCCGGCTCGACCTGGCCTACCAGTTCGGCGACGGCGTTACCGGACGCCGCTGGGTGGTGAGCTTCGGCCAGGCGTACGAGTTCTAGCGGTGCATCTGCGCCTCCCCCTCACCAACCCGGTGGTGGTCTTTGCCGTGGCGATGGGGATCTTCCTCGTGGCGCCGCTGATCATGCGGCGCTATGCGGTCCCCGGCATCATCGGCATCATCGCCGCGGGCGCAATCGTCGGTCCCCACGGCCTCCACCTGCTGGACCGCGACGCCACGATCGTGCTGCTGGGAACGGTCGGGCTCCTCTACCTGATGTTCCTCGCCGGCGTCGAGATCGATCTCCACGGGTTCCGGCGCCATCGCACGGAGAGCGTGGTGTTCGGCGCGCTGTCGTTCGCCATCCCGCTGCTCCTCGGCCTCCTGCTGGGGCGGCTGCTCGGCTTCGGGACGGCGAGCGCGTGGCTGATCGGCGCGATGCTCGCCTCGCACACGCTGCTCGCATACCCTCTCGCGCTCAGCATGGACATCGGGCGCAGCCCGGCCGTCATCACGGCGGTGGGCGGCACGATGATCGCCGATACCGCCGCCCTGCTGGTCCTCGCCGTGGTCGCCGCCGCCAGCAGCGGCGGGCTGGACACGCTGTTCTGGGTGCGGCTGGTGGTGTCGCTCGCCGTGCTGGCCGGCGCAATCCTCCTCGGCCTGCCGCGCCTCGCCCGCTGGTACTTCCGGCGCGAGACGACGGGCGCCGCGGCGCCATTCGTGTTCGTCATGGCGGCGCTGTTCACGGCGGCCGTGCTGGCGGATCTGGCCGGCGTCGAGCCGATCGTCGGCGCGTTTCTCGCCGGTCTGGCGCTCAACCGCCTGATCCCGGCGGGCAGCCTGCTCAACAACCGCGTGCATTTCGTCGGCGAAGCATTCCTCATTCCGTTCTTCCTGCTGTGGGTCGGCATGCTGGTCGACGTCCGCGTGCTGGCGGGCGGCGGGCGCGCGTGGCTCGTCATCGCGGGCCTGCTCGTCGCCGGCATCGCCGGCAAGTGGCTGGCGGCCGCCGTGGCGGGACGCCTGTTCCGCCATGCGCGGGAGGAGCGCGGGACGGTGTTCGGCCTGTCGGTTTCCCGCGCGTCCGCCACGCTGGCGATCGCCCTCGTGGGGCTCAAGCTGGGGCTGCTCGACCAGGTGGTCGAGCACGGCGCCGTCGCGCTGATGATGGCGACCTGCTTCCTCGGGCCGTGGCTCGTCGAGCGGCACGGGCGCGTGCTGGCGCTGCGCGAAGAGCACGAGCCCGCCGTGCGGTCAGCCGAGGGGCCGCCGCGCCTCCTCGTGCCGATGGCGAACCCCCGCACGGCGCCGGCCCTGCTCGACCTGGCGCTGCTGCTGCAGGAGGAGCGCTCGAGCGAGCCGATCCGCGTGCTGACGGTCGTGCCGGAGGAGAACGCCTCGGCCGAGTACGTCGCGGAGGCCGAGCAGATGCTGTCCAAGGCGGTCGCCTACGCCGTGGGCGCCGGAATCCCGGTGCGCGCCGTAACGCGCCTGGACCAGAACTTCGCGACCGGAATCGCGCGCGGCGCGGTGGAGACCCGCGCAACCACCGTCGTGATCGGCTGGGACGGCCGGGCGTCGCGCCGCTGGGTGTTCGGCAGCGTGCTCGACCAGGTACTGGAGCAGAGCACACAGCACGTGATCGTGGCGAAGCTCGGCCACCCGTTGAACACCACGCGACGGCTGGTCACGCTCGTGCCCCGGGGGGCGAATCACCACCCCGGGTTCGGCGAGGCGTTCACTACGATCAAGCGACTGAGCCGGCGGCTGAGCGCGGACGTGCTGCTCGTGGTCGTCGAGGGCGATGGCGAGGCGCTCGTGCGGCAGGTCCAGGCGCTCAAGCCGCCAGTCCCGCTGACGGCGCGTGCCGCCCGCTCGTGGCCGGAGGCGCTGGCCGTGCTGCGCGAGGCGCTGCGCGCAGAAGACCTCGTCGCGGTCGTCAGCGCGCGGCGCGGAACCGTGTCATGGCGGCCCGACCTCGAACGGTTGCCCGCCCGGCTCGCCGGGCTGGTACCGGAGAGTTTCCTGATGCTCTACCCGCCGGAGCGGGTCGACCGCGCCGGCCACACGGTGGAGGAGCCGGCGCTGCCGCGCGCGCTGTCCCGCGCGCGGATTGTGACGTCTCTGCCCGGGCGGTCGGCGCACGCGGCGCTCGACGCCCTCCTGGAACGCGAGTATCCCGACGTGCGGGGAGGGCGCCGCGACATCCTCCGCGCGTTGCTCCACAGTCGTCGCGGCGTGGCCCTGGAGATCGCCCCGGGTGTCGTCGTCGTTCATGCCCGGCTCGACTTCCTCAAGGCCCCGCAGCTGTTCATCGGCCGGAGCGAGGGCGGCACCGTGTTCGCGGGGATCGAGCGGCCCGCCCGGCTGGTCGTCCTGCTGCTCAGTCCCACCGACCAGCCTGAAGAGCACCTGGCCGTCCTCGCGGACGTCGCCCGGCTGCTGTCCGATCCCACGCGCCGCACGCGCCTGCTCTCCGCGGGGTCCGAGGGGGAGCTGGTGGCGGAGCTTGGAGGCTGTGGCCCCGCGGGCCAGGACGTGTCAGATTCCAAGCGAACCGGAGACCGGGGGTAGCGTGCGGATGTACCGTGGGATCGTTCTCGTCGCCGGGCTGCTGGGCTGTGCCCACCCGGCGCCCGCGCCGCAGCCCGTGGCGCCGCCGTACGACTCCGCCCGCGGGATCGAGACGTTCGACCGAGCCTGGCGGATCGTCTACGAGACCCATTTCGACACGACGTTCAACGGGGTCGACTGGCTTGCCCTGCGCGACGAGCTGCGCCCCCGGGCGGCTGCCGCGACGAGCACCGAGGCCCTGCGCGCCGTGATTGGTGACATGGTGGGCCGGCTCGGACAATCGCATTTCGCGCTGTTTCCACGGGAGATGGTGGATACGCTCGACCCGCGGAACGAGGCGGAAGGCGTGGTCATCGGGGACGTGGGCCTCGACGTCCGGCTGATCGGTGACACGCTCGTCGTGACGTCCGTGGAGGCTGGTGGGCCGGCGGACAGCGCCGGGGTCCGGCCGGGGTGGGCCGTGGTCACGATCGGCAAGGACTCGGTCGCGGCCATGCTGGCCTACTTCCGTGGGCGCGTGTCGCGGCTCAAGCCGGCGTTCCTGCTGTGGAGCTGGGCGCAGGGCCGCATGAACGGCGCGGTCGGCTCACCCTGCGCGCTGGGCATGCGCGACGCGAGCGACCGGGGGCGGTCGGTCCACCTGACCCGACGCTCCCAGCCGAGCGAGCCGGTCAAGTTCGGCAACCTGCCCACGTTCTTCGCGCGCGCGGCCGAGCGGACCGTCCGGACGCCCGCCGGCCGCGCGGTGGGGTGGATGTGGTTCAATTTCTGGATGGCGCCCCTGCTCCGGCAGCTGGACGACGCCGTGGACCGGTTCCGCGGGCTCGACGGCATCGTGATCGACCTGCGCGGGAACCGTGGGGGTGTGGGCGGGATGATCAGCGGCGTGGCGGGGCATTTCTTCACCGAGCGCGCGCTGCTGGGCACGTTCCAGACGCGCCGCAGCACGCTCCAAATCCGCGCCAACCCACGGCTGGTGCGGGCGGATGGGGTGCGGGTCCAGCCTTACGCGGGGCCGGTGGCGATTCTGGTGGATGAGGCGAGCGGTAGCGCGTCCGAGGTGTTTGCCGGCGGCATGCAGGCCGTCGGGCGCGCGCGGGTGTTCGGGGCGACGTCGGTGGGCGGCGTGTTGCCCGCCATCACCGACCGGCTGCCGAACGGCGATGTGCTGTATCACGCGATCGCGGAATTCGTGACCGCGACCGGGGTACACTTGGAAGGACGAGGGGTGGTACCGGACGAGCCGGTCTCCCTCAGGCGGGCGGACCTGCTCGCCGGCCGCGATCCCGCGCTCGACGCGGCGCTGGCCTGGATCGACGCCGAACACGGCCGTGGCGGCCAACCGGAACAGGAGAATGGACGATGAAGCGGATGCGAAGCACCATCACCCTCGCCGCGCTGGTGCTGGCGGCGGTCCCATCAGTGGGCCGGGCGCAGCAGGCGCTCCCCGACGGGCGGTCGGTGATCGAGCGGTTCATCACGGCCATCGGGGGGCGCGACGCGATCATGCGCCAGACCGCGCGCCACGTGGTGGGCAAGCTGGAGATCCCGGCGCAGGGCATGTCCGGGGACATCGATCTCTGGGCCGAAGCGCCCAACAAGATGGTCCAGAATGCGACGATCGCCGGCATCGGCACCATGCGCACCGGCTACGATGGAGCGGTGGGTTGGTCCAGCAACCCGATGACCGGCCCGATGCTGCTCGACTCGCTGCTGCTCAAGCAGATGCGGCAGGCGGCCGACTTCTACGGGACGATGCTCTACCCCGACAGTGTGGTCAAGTCCCTCGAGACGGTGGCCGACACGACGTTCGAAGGCAAGCTGTGCTACAAGGTCAAGGTCACCACGACCTGGGGTGAGGAGTACACCGAGTTCTTCGAGAAGGAGACCGGGCTGCAGGTCGGCGGCATCCGCCAGCAAGCGAGCCCGCAGGGGAATATCGAGGTGGTGACGACCGCGTCCGACTGGCGGCCGGTGGACGGCGTGCTGATGCCGTTCAAGACGGTACAGAACATCATGGGCATGCAGCAGATCATCACCACGTTTACGTCAATCGAAACCACGCCGCCGCCGGATTCGGTCTTCGCGCTGCCACCCGAGATCAAGGCGTTGGCGGGGAAATAGCGGGCCGGCGGCTACGGCGCCGCGCGGCGCGTGAGCGCGAGCTCCGTGAACCAGAAGTCGTCGTTGGGCACGTCGATCCGCATGTCGGTCACGTTTCCCTGGTCGTCGAGCCGGAACTGCACGAGTCCGTCGCCGAACCAGGGGAACGCGTGCCGCCAGTGGATGCGGAACACGTCGTAGTGCCAGTGCGTGAGGTCGCCCACGAAGTCAGGTGCCGGCAGGAACCGCACCACCAGTCCGCCGTGCTCCTGCGTCACGGTCACGTCGCCGTACATCGGCCCGCCATAGGTGCCGGCGTAATCCGCGAGACGGCGTGACGGCGCCGTGCCCGCCACGCGCTTTGCCGTCCATTCCTCCCAGCGGGTGATCTCCGTGCGACGTTCCTGCCGTGCCCGCGTGAGGAAATCCCGGCTCCAGTCGGCATCCGGCGCGCCGAGGTAGGCGTCCACGATCGTGTACCACAGGGCCGACTGCAGGCTCGTGGTGGCGTTGGTGAGGATCACGAGCCCGAGCCGCTCCTCGGGCACCAGCACCACCTGCGAGAACATGCCGTCGTACGCCCCGCCGTGCAGCACGATCTTCCGGCCGCGGTAGTCGCGCAGGCTCCAGCCCAGCCCGTAGCTCTGGAAGTGGGTCGAGGGAAACCGCTTTTCGGTGGTGGTGCCGATCGGGATGGGGATGTGCGGCGTCCACATGCGCCGCGACTGGTCCTCGCTGAACAGGCGCGTGCCGTTCACCACGCCGCGCCCCAGCTGCAGGATGAGCCACTTGGCCATGTCGTGGGCGGAGGAGATGATCCCGCCCGCGGACCCCATGGCGTCCCACGGGTACCATGAAACCGGGACGACCCGGCCGTCCTTCTCCGTATGGGGGTTGGCGACGTTGGCGCGCCCGGTGAGCTGGCTCACCGACGTCACGGTCTCGCTCATGCCGAGTGGCTCCAGGATGCGGGTCGTGACGAAGGCGTCCCAGCGGAAGCCGGTGACGGCGGGGATGAGCTCGCCCGCCGCGATGAACATGAGGTTCGAGTAGCCGTAGCCTTCGCGGAACCCGCGCGCCGGGGCGAGGTGGCGGGCGCGCGTGACGACCTCCTCGGCGGTGTAGCCAGTGCCGTACCACAGCAGGTCGCCGCTGTACGTGCCGAGCCCGCTGCGGTGGGACAGGAGGTCGCGCACGCGCATCTCGCGCGTGACGTACGGGTCGTACAGCTGGAAGTAGGGCAGCAGGTCGGTGACGCGCGTGTCCCAGCCGAGCTTGCCTTCGTCCACAAGGATCGCGAGGGAGGCCGCCGTGAAGGCCTTGGTGTTCGAGGCGATGGCGAACAGCGTGTGCGCGTCCACCGGGCCGCCGTCGGTCGCGTGGCGGACGCCATAGCCCCGCTCGAAGACGACCTGGCCGTCCTTGACGATGGCGACGGCCATGCCCGGCACCTGCCAGTCGGCGCGGGCCTGGGCGAAATAGGCGTCGAGCTTCCGGAAGTCGACACGCTGCTGGGCCGCCGCCTGGGGCCACGCGGTGCACGCGGCGGTGGCGAGCACAACGAGCAGGGCTGCTTGGATGCGCCGGGCTGGGCGCGGGTCAATGCAGGGTCGTCGCATGTCGGCTCCAGATCGCGCGAGGAGATTGCCCGGCAAAGTGTGGCGCGGGAAACGGCGGGCCGCCAGCCGGTGCATCGCAAAGCCGACCATTCGTGTCATATTTGTCTATCATCTGGCGTCGTGGTCAGGATGTTGGCTGCTTGGACGGAGGAGGTGCACATGGCGAGGATGCAGTCGGCCCCCGCGGTCGCGCCGATCGAGCGGCGTGGCTACGCGCGCCCCGAGGTGCTGGTGTCCACCCAGTGGGTCGCGGACCACCTGCACGACCGGAAGGTGCGCCTGCTCGAGTCGGACGAGGACCTGTTGCTCTACGAGATCGGCCACATCCCGGCGGCGCTGAAGATCGACTGGGTGGGCGATCTCAACGATCCGGTGACGCGCGACTACGTGGACAGCGACCGGTTCCAGGAGCTGCTCCGCGCCAAGGGCATCAACCGGGACACGATGATCGTCCTCTATGGCGACAAGGACAACTGGTGGGCGACCTATGCGTTCTGGGTCTTCGGGCTGTTCGGGCCGTTCAACCTGAAGATCATGGACGGCGGGCGGGCGCGCTGGGAGCAGGAGGGGCGGCCGCTCGTGCGGGAGGTCCCGACGGTGCCGCGTGGTACGATCGTGGTGGGCCCGCGCCACGACGGCGAGATCCGCGCGCTGCGGGACGACGTGTTCGCGCACATTGCCGCGGGGGAGCCGCTGGTGGACGTGCGGAGCCCGGAGGAGTATCGCGGCGAGCGGCTGCACATGCCGGACTATCCCAACGAAGGCGCCGTCCGCGGCGGGCACATTCACGGTGCGCGGAACGTCCCGTGGGCCCGGGCCGTCGACCCCGACACGCACGTGTTCCGCACCGCCGAGGAGCTCAGGGCGATCTACGTCGCGGAACAGGGCCTCGCGCCGACGGACGACGTGATCGCGTACTGCCGGATCGGCGAGCGGTCGTCGCACACGTGGTTCGCGCTCACGTACCTGCTCGGCTTCGCGCACGTCCGGAACTACGACGGCTCCTGGACCGAGTGGGGCAATCTGGTGCGCGCGCCGATCGAGCGGTGAGGACGCGATGACGCTGAGCCGCGAGCAGCTGATCGAGCGCTTGGTGGATCACCAGCGCCACCCGCGCCATCGGGGCGCTATCCCGGACGCGGACATCGTGGTCGGGGCGGGCAACCCCGGATGCGGTGATGTAGTGAGTGTCCACGTCAAGGTCGCGCCCGATGGTGAGCACATCGAGGCCGTGGCGTTCGAGGGGAGCGGTTGTACCATCAGCCAAGGTGCGGCCTCGCTTCTGGTTCAGCGGATCAACCGCACGCGGCCGACGCTGGCGGAGGTGCGGGCGATGACGCTCGAGGGGCACCTCGACCTGGTCGGCCGGGAGGTGGTGGGGTTTCGCGAGCGCTGTGCCGCGGTGGGCCTCGACGCGCTGCAGGGCGCGGTGAAGGCGCTCGACGCGGAGCGGCGGCTCGTGGCGGCGGGGTACACGCCGGAGGAAGCCCGTGGGCTGCGCCGGCGGGTGCAGTCGCCAAACCGGCAGGGTCCATGACACTGGGTGCGACGCGGAGTCGCGCCTCATTCACGATAACGTTTCGCAAGGAGTCGCTTCACATGGTCCGCTCACCGTTGTGCCTGCTCGTCCCGACCGCCCTGATGCTCGGCTCCGGCGGCCTCGCCGCGCAGGGGAGCTTCGAGGGGGTGGTGCACTACCGCATGACCGGGCAGGGCGGCCAGGCGATGGACCCGGTGTACTACATCAAGGGTGCGAAGACGCGGGTCGAGATGAACGCGGGCGGGCAGATGGCCGTCATGCTGATGGATCTCGCGTCGGGCACGATGACGGCGCTGATGCCTGCACAGAAGATGTACATCACGATGAACGTGGGAGCGATGGCGCAGAATCTCCAGGACCGCGCGCATCCGGATCCGGACGTCAAGTTCGAGCCCACGGGGCAGAAGGAGACGATCGCCGGGATCAGCTGCGAGCACTACCGGATGACGCAGAGCAAGGACGATACGCAGGCGGACTTCTGTCTGGCCAAGGGCATGGGCACGTTCATGGGGCTCAGCGTGCCCGCGGGCGGCGGGCCGATGAGCGGGATGGGCCGGATGCCGGGGATGGGCAGCCTGCCGCCCGGCGCGGCGGAATTCGCCAAGACGTTGAAGGACGGCGCCTTTCTTCTCAAGATGGATTTCAGGAAATCCGACAAGAACGAGATGAGCATGGTCGCGACCCAGGTCGAGAAGAAGTCGCTCGACCCGGGGTTGTTCGCCCCACCAAGCGACTATCGCGAGATGAAGATGCCGGGGCGATAGGCGGGGGAGGCGGGAAAGGGGAAACGGGAGCCGACCGAGACAACGTCGTTTCCCGTTTCTCGCTACACGCTACACGCTGCACGCCTCGCCCCTCGCCACTCCCGTCCGCCGCCGCCATCTTACACCGTTCCGTTGCCACGACTCTCGACCCTCGGAGCTTCCGCATGCGTGGACTCATCCTCGGCGTCCTCCTGTTTGGCGCGGCCGGACCGGCCGCGGCCCAGACCCGCGGCGTCCTCCCGCAGGACTACTACCGCATGACGTTCGTGAGCGACGTCCAGGTGTCACCCACCGGTGACTACGTCGCGTTCACGGTGCAGACCGTGGTCGAAGACAAGAACCGGCGGCACCAGGAGATCTGGCTCCAGCGGCTCGACCGCGGGCGCCCCACCGGGGCGCCGTTCCGGTTCACCGACCCCACCGTGGAGTCGTCGGCCCCACGCTGGGCGCCGGACGGCGCCGTGCTGGCATTCTCCTCCCGGCGCGGTGACGACCGGAACTCCGTCTGGTTCGCCCGCGTTACGGCGCCGGGCGGCGAGGCGTACCACATCGCCGGGGTGAACGGCTCGCCGGTCTGGTCGCCTGACGGAAACTGGATCGCGTACACGCGGGCGCCGGGCGGGGAAGACGAGCAGGAAGGGGGCAGAGAGGCAGGGGGGCAGCGAGAAGGGTGGATCGCGGCCAACGCGATCAGCCACACGCTCGACGCCAAGCGGTTCGACGGCCGGGTGGTCACGGCGATCCGCTACAAGCGGGATGGCACGTTGGCACTGCTGCCCGATCCGTCGATCCGCAAGAAGAGCCAGCTGTTCGTGGTGCCGGCCGCGGGCGGCGAGCCGCGGCAGCTCACGAGCCTGCCGTTCGACGTGGGCGGCGTGGTGTGGAGCCGCGACGGCCGCACGCTCTATTTCACCGGCAATCCCGAGCAGGACAACGAGTACAACGAGGAGAACACGCAGCAGGTCTACGCCGTCGCCGTCGCGGGCGGCGAGCCCCGAGCCCTGACGAGGAACCCCGGCTCGGAAACCGCGCCGGCGGTCTCCCCCGACGGGAAGATGCTGGCCTACGTCGCCACCGCCGAGCGCGGCAGCCAGCCCGAGATCATGGTCGTGGCGCTCGGCGCCGACGGGGGCTTCGCGGGCGAGCCGATGAATCTCACGGGGGACTGGGACCTGATTCCCGAGAGCCCGTCGTGGACCGCCGACTCGCGGGCGCTGCACTGGGAGGCGGGGATCGGTGGCAACGCGCAGGTGTTCGAAGTCGCGGCGACGGGTGGGGCGGTGCGACAGATCACGACCGGTGACCGCCAGCTCAACGCCGTTTCGTGGAGCGGCGACGGGCGGGTCATGGCGTACACGGCGACCGACGCCGTGACGCCGGCGGAGGTGTTCGTGGCGCTGGGTGACGGGCGGGGCGAAACGCGGGCGACCTCGTTCAACGGCGCCTGGCTCGCCGAGACCGTCCGCATGCCCGCCGAGCGCCTCACCTGGCGGGTGGCAGACGGAACCGAGATCGAGGGCTGGGTGGTGAAGCCGGTCGGGTTCCAGCCGGGCAGGAAGTACCCGATGGTGCTCAAGATCCACGGCGGGCCGTACGGCGCCTACGGCAACACCTACTTCGACACGTTCCACATCCTCTCCGGGGCGGGGATGTTCGTGCTGTACACCAACCCCCGCGGTTCGACCGGATACGGTCACAAGTACCAGTGGGCGACGCGGGGCGCGTGGGGCGAAGTGGACTCGGAGGACTATCTCAAGGGCGTGGACGCCGCGCTGGCCAAGTACCCCGAGATCGATCCCAAGCGGCTCGGCGTCTCGGGGGGGAGCTACGGCGGGTACATGACCAACTGGCTCACGGCCACGACCAACCGCTTCGCCGCGGCGGTCACCAGCCGCTCGATCGCCAACTGGGAGAGCTGGTACGGCGCATCGGACGCGCAGGGGCTCACCGACTACGCGTTCTTCGGGTCGCCATGGGCGGAGCGGGAGCGCTATCGCCGGCTTTCCCCGATCTCGTACGTCGAGCACGTCACCGCGCCGACCCTGATCATCGAGGGCGAGAACGACTACCGGACACCGATGGCCGAGGGCGAGCAGTGGTTCATGGCGCTCAAGAAGCGCCAGGTCCCGGTCGAGCTCGTGCGGTACCCGCGGTCGTCGCATGGGCTGTCGCGGACCGGCGAGCCGTGGCTCCTGGTGGACCGGCTGGAACGGATCCGGTCGTGGCTCGTGCATTGGCTGATCGACCAGCCGGGGCAGCGGGGCGGCTGAGCTGCGCGGCGGGAGCGGGCCGGGCCGGGGCGTGACGTGGATCACGCCCAGCCACCGCCGTGTATGTATCTTGTCTCGTTCGAGGCCGGTCCCGTACGGAACCCCAGTGTTCTTCAAGGAGAGCATCCATGCGAGCGGTAGTGCGCAGTGTCTTCGCGGTCGCGTGCGCGGCAGCGGTGCTGAGTTGCAGTGATTCGACGGCCCCCCTCACGGGCATCCAGCAGTACCTGGCCAAAGTGGCCCTGGCCGGCGGCACCGTGACGGCGACCCTGGTGCGCGGCAACGCGCCCACCGCCGCGGCCGGCCCCACGGTGAGCGCCACCGCCCCGTCCCAGGCGATCAACGGCGGCAGCTCCGAGGTGGGGCTGACGAGCGCCGATCAGTTCACGGTCGTGATCATTGCCGTGGACGGGCAGTCGGACTACTACCAGCTCACGCTCCCGGCGGCGACCAACGCGGCGAACCTCGTGATCACCTTGGCCCAGCAGATCCCGACGGCGTCCTTCACGCTGTCGCTGGCCGCGGGCGCGAGCGCCACGACGATCGGCGCGTATGCCAGCCAGAGCGTGGCCCTGGTGACGGTCGGCACCGGCGATGTCCAGGTGAGCGTGTCGTGGAACACCGCGGCCGACGTGGACCTCCACGTCGTGGATCCGAGCGGCGAGGAGATCTACTACGGGAACAGTTCTGCCGCGTCCGGCGGCGAGCTCGACCTCGACTCGAACGCGGCCTGCGGGACGGATCAACCCCGCAACGAGAACGTCACGTGGCCCAGCGGCACGGCGCCGAGCGGCTCGTACATCGTGCGACTGGACTACTGGTCCAACTGCAGTGCGGCGTCCACCAACTACGTCGTCACGGTGTATGTGAAGGGGAAGTCGCCCCAGACGTTCACCGGCTCGTTCAACGGGACCGGCGATCAGGGCGGCCTTGGCGACGGCACACTGATCACGACGTTCACGAAGTAGCGCGCCGGACAGGGTTTGACGCACGGGCGGGAGGCCATAGCTTCCCGCCCGTGTCGCGTTCACCGGGTATGATGTCACTGCCTCGATCGGGCTCCTTCGCCGGAGGGGCGTTGCTGTTGGCGGTCCTCGTCACGACCCCGGCCGGGGTGCGTGCCCAGGGTCAGGCTCCCGGGCGGCCCCGCCTTTCCCAGGGAGCCGATACGAACAGCGCCGCGGCGTACTACGCGTTCGGCGTGGAGCGCCTGCGCGCGGGCCGTGCCGGTGTGGCCGCGGACGCGTTCTTCTGGGCCTCGCGCCTCGCGCCGGACTGGGCCGACCCGCTCTATGCGCGCCGGGACGCGCTGATCCTGTCGCGCCCGGACCGGCTGGTGTCCTTCATGGAGGGGGCGAGGTCGGTCATCGAGTCGCCCGAGGCACGCCAGCTGGACTCGCTGCGCCTGCGCGCGCTGGAGGTCGATCCGTTCGTCTATGAGGATCTCGAGCGCGACGTCATCATGGCATACCTGACCGAGCGGACGATGGCCGACCTCCGACAGCGCTATCTGGCGTCCGACGTGGAGCGCATGCGCCAGGAGGTGAAGAACGCGGTGGAGTTGTACCTGAGGACCCCGGCGGCGGCGTGGTGGCGAGCGTGGCTGGCGTATGCCGAGCGGCGGTTGCCCGACGCGCTGAGGTACTACGCGGAAGCGCTGCGCAAGGCTCCCGGCGACGAGCACGACTATCGCAGCCGGCTCCATGCACAACGCGGGCGCGCGTTCTACCTCAGCGGACGCCGGGACTCGGCCCAGGTCGAGTTGCAGTGGGCGATCGACGAGCTGCGGCGTCGCGACGAGAGCGTGACGATCCGGGTCTACGAATCCAAGGCGCTGCTGGAGCACAGCCTCGGCGTCGCGTTGGAGAGCGCGGGCGACACGGCGGGCGCGCGGGAAGCGTACGGCCGGGCGCTGGTCGAAGATCTTGCGTTCTATCCCGCCCACGTCCGGCTTGGCAGACTGCTGGCGGCCGCGGGCGATACGGCCGGCGCCCGGAAGGAGCTCGAGCTGGCGCTGGAGGTTGCCCCCGACGCCGCGGTGGCCCGCCTGACGCTCGCCAACCACTACTACGGCAGCGGTGACAGCCGCGCCGCCGCCACGACGCTGGAGCCGCTGCTCGAGCGCGAGCCGTACTGGGCGGAGCCCTACCTGCTACGGGGTCTCGCACTCCAACGGCTCGATGACCGGGAGGGGGCCGCGGCGCAATACGCCAAGTTCCTCGCGCTCAGCGAAGCGACGGACGACCGGCGCGCGGCGGTCGCGCGGCGCCTGGCGGCGCTGCGGCAGTAGATCACGCCCATGTCGATTGTGCCTGCCCCAGCGCGTCGGATCGGTCGCGTAGACCTCACGGTCACCGATCTCGACCGCTCGCTCGCCTTCTACCGGGACGTTCTCGGGATGGTCCCCACACCGCAGGACGACGGGCGCGTGCTGCTCGCCGAGCCCGGCGGAACGGTCCTGCTGGCGCTCTCCGGAGGGGCCGCGACACCGGCGGGAGTCGGGCCCGGGCTATATCACGTTGCCCTCCTCGTGCCGCGGCGCCGCGACCTCGCGCGGGCGCTCGCCGGGCTGCAGGCCGCCGGGTGGCCGCTCCAGGGCGCCGCGGACCATACGGTGAGCGAGGCGCTGTATCTCGCCGATCCGGACGGCCACGGAATCGAGATCTACGCCGACCGGCCGCGGGCGGCGTGGCGCCGATCGGATGGCGAGCTCGTAATGCGTACGGAGCGACTCGATCTGCGCGGGCTGCTCGCCGACGCGGCGGATGACGGCGAGCCGGCGGGGGCCGGCCTGCCCGCCGGGACCGTTGTCGGGCACATCCACCTCAGCGTCGCCGACCTGGATGTGGCGGAACGGCTATTCGCCGGCCAGCTCGGTATGGAGGTCACCGTGCGGAGCTATCCCGGCGCGTTGTTTCTGGCCTATGACGGCTACCATCATCACGTCGGGGCGAACGTCTGGTGGCGCGGTCACCGCGAGCGAGCGGTGCCCGGTGCCGCGCGCCTGCTGCGCTTCGAGATCATCCCGCCGTCGCGGCAGGGCGGCACGCCAAGCCGCTTGACCACTCCGGATGCCGCGTTTGACATCGTCGTGCGAGGCGCCTGACACGCAGCGTGACCCGGGTCACGATCCTCTCCGCCGGCGTCCCTAGGTTGGCGTGAAGGAGACGCCGCATTCGGCGGCGCCCGCCAAACGCGTTCGGGGGGGGAATCATGTCCGTCAATCGTCGCGGCGGATGGCTGGTAGTGGGAGGGATGGTACTGGCGCTGACGTCTGGAGGCGTCGCGCACGCCCAGCGCCTGAGTCTGTCGCCACAGATCGGCCTGTATGTCCCGACCAAGGCGATGTACGACGTCGCCACCACGACCGACATCTACAAGCTGGAGGCCGGCCTCTCGTTCGGCGCCCGGGTCGGCCTGTGGTTCGGCAACCGGATCGGGATCGACCTGAGCGGCAACTATGTGCCGACCACCTTCAAGCTCGACAGCAGCGGCACGTCGCTCTCCTCGCAGAAGGCCCGGCTGTTCACGGGTGCCGGGCAGGTGGTGCTGTTTCTCATTCCGGCGTCCAGCCCGCTGTCGCTCTACGTGAACGGCGGCGTGGGGGTCGTGAGCCGTGGCGGGGTGGCGTTCACGAGTGAGGCGGGCACGACGGACGTCTCCGGCGTGTTCGGCGGCGGCGCGGCGGTTCGGCTCGGGCCGATCGGGCTGCATGTGGGGGCTGACCTGTTCACCTACACGGGGCAGTATCAAGGAACGACGGCCACCGCGCAGCAGCTCCGGCAGCTCGACATCCAGCTGCACCTTGGGCTGGGGGTGCCGTTCGGCGGGTGAAAAGCCGGGTGGCGGGGCGCGAACCGCGCCCTGCCACCCGGGTCGGGCGATCCTCGCCTTCGCACCGCGGTGATTCGCTAACAACAAGTGCCACAGGTACTTGGCTCGTTGCTGTCGCACCGCATCCAGCTGTGGCTGGCCGCGCGACCAATCCTCCCTTGCTACCAGTAGCAGGTTGACACCTGGCCCGGTGTCGTCAACTGTATACGTGCTTGACCCAGCAGTTGAAGCTCGCGGTGCGTCGTCCGCGGCAGCACGGCGTCGTCGAACCATGCGTCACCCCGATCACGCCCGAGGCGGCATGGTGTCAGAGAACGCGGGGATGGATCCGATTCGTGTCCTCGTCGTGGACGATGAGGGCGGCATCCGGCGTACCCTACGGAAGTGGTTCGAGCTGAACCACTACGCCGTGCTCGACGCGGCCTCGGCCGATGCGGCCCTCGAGCTGATCCGCAGCCACGCGCCAGATCTCATGTTGCTGGACATCAACATGCCGGGGACGAGCGGAGTGGACATGATCCCCGGTGCGCTGGAGATCGCCCCGGACCTGGCGATCGTCATGCTGAGCGGAGTCGGCGATCCCGTGGGGGCGGCCACCGCCGTGCAACGCGGTGCGCTCGACTACCTGCAGAAGCCCGTCGATTTCGCCACGCTCGAGGCGACGATCAAGAAGGCCCTCAAGCGCCGGGACGTGCTCACACAGGACCGGGAGATCGGCGCGTGGCTCAGGCGCGAGGTCACCCGGCGCACGCGCGAGCTGGAGCTTGCCAAACAGCAGCTCGAGGAGGTGAGCGTCGCCACGCTGGCCACGCTGGTCATGGCGCTGGAGGCGCGGAGCTCGTACTGGGCGGGCCATTCGGAGCGGGTGGCGGCGTTCGCCGCGACCATCGCGTCGCAGATGGGACTCGGCGAGAACGAGATCGAGCAGATGCGGACGGCGGGCCGGCTGCACGACATCGGCATGATCGGGGTGCCGGACTCGGTGCTGGGCAAGGAGGGGCGGCTCACCGATGAGGAGTTCCAGCGCGTGCGAGAGCATGCCGCGGTGGGCGCGCGCATCTTGGCGCCCTTGAAGCACCTGGGGATCGTCCGGGATTTCGTGCGGAGCCACCACGAGCGGTGGGACGGCAAGGGGTATCCCGGTGGCCTGGCGGGGGCGAGCATTCCGGTTGGCGCCCGGATCATCCATGCGGCCGAGACGTATGACGCCCTGACGTCGCAGCGGCCGTACCACCGGAGCGTGGCGCCGGCGGAAGCGGTGGCGCAGATGCGCGAGCTGGCCGGCAGCGTGTTCGATCCCGCGGTGGTCGCGGCGCTCAGCAGCGCCGTGGGCCGCCGGCAGACACTGGAGTTCCTGGCCACCGAGCTGCCCCGCGAGGATGTCGAAGGGCCGGCCGAATCGCGGCCGGAATCGCGCGATTCCTGACGAATCCTGTGTTCGAGGTCCAAGACTTGCTCGCGGCGCCGGCGGTGGCGAAGTTCCTAGCCCACGGCGCCGTAGCCAAGTGGTAAGGCAGAGGTCTGCAAAACCTCTATGCGGCGGTTCGACTCCGCCCGGCGCCTCTCGAAGGGCCCGCGTATGCGGGCCCTTCGTGTTGGCGCCGGGCCGCTTCAGTCCACGGCGCTCGTCTGGCGACTCGCGCCTCAGGATCGAATCCGCCCGGCCCCTTGGCATCGGAGCCACGCCCGCTGTTCGACCGCAGCTCCCGCGCCTCACAACTCCCGGGCGCAGGGGTGCATCCCTTGGGGCATGGCGATGACGACGACTCGTCCTGCGATCGTGTGGTTCGTGACCTCGGTTGCTCGTTGCGCTGCCGGCCGCTCAGAGGCCGGTCCGCTTCTCCAGGTGTTCGGGGTACCGCGCCCCGTGCACCGTGATCTTCGAGGCGGCGTCCTCGATGTCACCGAGGTCGTCCGACGTGAGGTTGACGGCGACGGCCCCGATGTTCTCCTCCAGGCGGTGCGGCTTCGTGGTTCCCGGGATTGGCACGATCCACGGCTTCTGCGCGAGGAGCCAGGCGAGCGCAATCTGCGCAGGGGTCGCTTGCTTCCGCGCTCCGATCCTCGCCAGCAGATCGACCAAGGCCTGATTCGCCTTGCGATGCTCCGGCGTGAAGCGAGGGACGATGTTCCGGAAGTCGGAGCTGTCGAACGTCGTGTTCTCGTCGATCTTGCCCGTGAGGAAGCCTCTCCCGAGCGGGCTGAACGGAACGAACCCGATCCCGAGCTCCTCGAGCGCCGGTAACACTTCCGCCTCGGGGCGGCGCCACCACAGGGAGTACTCGCTCTGGAGTGCCGTCACGGGCTGGACGGCATGCGCCCGCCGGATGGTCTGCACTCCCGCTTCGGACAGGCCGAAGTGCTTGACCTTCCCTTCTCGAATCAGCTCCTTCACCGCTCCGGCCACGTCTTCGATCGGCACGTTCGTGTCAACGCGATGCTGATAGAACAAGTCGATGGCATCGACCTTGAGCCGCTTCAGCGAGGCCTCGGCGACCTGCCTGATGTGCTCTGGCCGACTGTCCTGGCCGGACTGCTCCCCCTTGGGGCCAAACGCGAAACCGAACTTGGTGGCGATCACGACCCGACCGCGGAACGGAGCGAGCGCTTCACCCACCAGCTCTTCGTTCGCGAACGGGCCGTACGCCTCTGCGGTGTCGAAGAACGTGACGCCGCGTTCGACGGCCGACCGAATCAGGGAGATCATCTCCCGCTTGTCCGCGGCCGGCCCGTAGCCATAGCTCATCCCCATGCAGCCAAGCCCGAGCGCCGACACCTCCAGGCCGCTACTGCCGAGTTTCCGCTTCTGCATGGGATCCTCCTGTCGGTTTGCGCTGCGCGCGCTGTTAGCGGGCCTGGTACTGCTCGTCGCTGGCCTTTGCCATCCAGTCCACAGCCTTGCCGTCGAGCTGCTCCTGAATGGCGATGTGCGTCATGGCGGTCGTTGTCGCCGTACCGTGCCAGTGCTTCTCGTCCGGCGGGAACCAGATCACGTCACCGGGCCGAATCCCCGCGATCGGCCCTCCCCACCGCTCGATCAGCACGTTGTCGGGCTTCACGTCGCGATGCACGATCCCACGCCACTTCCTGGATCACCCGCATCACGTCGCGCGGGGGAAGCGGCCTCGCGCGCCGCACCCGGGCGCCCAGCGTCTCGCCGTCCACATACCCCATCACGAAGAACACCAGACCGCGCGTCTCCTCGACGCTGTGGATCGGCACGATGTTGGGGTGAGCGAGACCCGCGGCTGTCCGCGCTTCGCGCAGGAACCGCGTGCGCACCTCCGAGAGGGCTGCGAGGTCCGGGGGGAGCAGCTTGATCGCGACCAGACGGTCCAGGGCCACGTCGCGGGCGAGGAACACGACGCCCATGCCCCCGCGGCCCAACTCGCGCTCGAGCGAGTATCGGCCGGCCACCGCCTCCTGCAGGGCGAGGAACTCGGGGGACGCGGACACTCCGGTCATGGCCATACCAAGATCCCTACGGGGTCCGCGGCGCGGAAGGTCCTCGCCCGCGACGCAATGGCACCTCGCTACTTGGCGTCCGTGCCTCGATCGGTCGACATGAAGTGCCTTCGCAGCGCCCGCACGTCGCGTTCGATCGCGGACAATCCGGAGAACACGCCACCGAAGAACAGAGCGAAGCAGATGGCCATCAGGCCGGTGCCGAGGTCCAGCCTGTGGAGGAGGATCAGCACCACCTCGAGGTCGCTCGGCGCACGGGAGCGCGGTTATAGTACCTCCTAGCCGGAACTGAAGCGCCTTCTTGCGGACTCGAGAACCCCATGCCTTCTCCGCGTCTCGACGCCATCTGGGTCAAGCGGGCCCATCTCGGGCCGATGGACTCCGCCTCGCGCGCCGCGCTCGTGGCGGGGAGGGGCATTCGTCGGCAACGCCAATCAGGGAGGACAGCGGCAGGTGACGATCATCGCCCGCGAGGTGTTCGACGAGCTGCGCCGGACCCTGGGGGCAGGAGTGGAACCCGCGATGCGCCGTGCCAACCTCATGGTGTCGGGCATCGCGCTACCCGACGCCCGAGGGCGGGTGCTACAGGTGGGGCCGGTGCGCATCCGGGTGAACGGCGAGACGCGGCCGTGCGAGCGGATGGACGAGGCGTTTCCGGGCTTGAGGGACGCGCTCGGCGTCGACGGGCGCGGTGGCGTCTACGGCGAGGTGCTCGACGACGGCGAGATCGCCGTCGGCGACCCGGTCACTCTGTTGGCGTAACGGCGGCGGCGCGGTTGGGCCGGGGTTCGCTCGCTACTCCGCGGTTTCCTCACAGTGCTCGACGAGCCGGTCCAGCAGCAGCTCGGCGCGCCGGCGCTTGCTGCCGACCACCGCCCGGTAGATCGCGCGGGCGAGCGCATAGCTCCCGGCGACGGTGCCGGCGGCGCCGGCGAATACGAGCCCGAGCGGCAGCCCCAGCGCGCCGATCCCGACGCCGAACACGATGCCCAGCCCACCCCCCCCGACGCCACCCCACACGCCGCCGAACACACCCCCGGCGACCTCGCCCAGGCGCTGCTCGATCTGGATCCGCGTGCGGCCCCCGCGCGGGGCGATCCGCACGAGGGCGTCGGGCCCGTCGCCGGTGCCGGATTCGAGCAGCTCGGACAGGTTGAGCACGTTGAACGGCTTCTTCGGCTTGCGCCCGGTCCATAGCAGGGAGCGCTCGGTCGTGGCGAGGTGGCCCATGACGCCAAATGTCGCCCGGATCTCCTCGACCAGCGCCGGGAACTCCTCTGGTGGGACCTCGCCCTCGATGACGCGCTCGAGCCGGAGCATCGTCGGGGCACCGAGCAGCGCGCTCTCGGGCGCCGGTGCCTCGACGGGTGCCGCGGCGAACGGCCGTGGCATGGACGGCCCGGGATCGGGCGCGGCCATTGCGACCACCCGTTCGGCGCGCCGCGGCGCGAGGGTCACTGTCTCGGGCCGCTCCAACGCGGAGGCGAACTCGCCCGCGCTGGGGAACCGCTGCTCGGGCCGCAGGGCCAACCCGTGGAGCAGGGCCTGCTCCAGGCCGGCGGGGAGCCGGTCGAGCTGGGTACGATGCTCGGCGGTCGCCTCGAGGAACCGGCCCGCCGCGAGCTGATCCGGCGTGATCCACGCGCCCGGAAGCCCGCCCACCAGCATCTCGTAGGTCACGACGGCGAGGCTGTAGACGTCGGTTGTGGCATCGAGGTCGAGCAGGCCTGCGGCCTGTTCCGGGCTCATGTATCCCGGCGTGCCGAGGGCGATGCCGGTGCGCGTGAGGTTGCCTGGACTCGTGGCGCTGCTCACCGCCTTGGCGATGCCGAAGTCCGCGAGCACCGCCTGACCGCCGGGGAGCAGGATGTTCTCCGGCTTGATGTCGCGGTGGAGGATCCCCTCGCCGTGCGCGTAGTCGAGCGCGTCGGCCACGCGCCGCACCAGCTCGAGCGCCCCCTCGGTATCCATCAGGCCCACGCGGCTCAGCAGGCCGCGCAGCGATTCGCCCTCGACGAACGGCATGACGTAGTACAAGGCGCCCGCCGCCTCGCCGGAGTCGTAGAGCGGCAGGATGTTGGGGTGCGTGAGCCGTGCCGCGATCTCGATCTCGCGGTGGAACCGCTCGGGTCCGATCAGCTCGCCGAGATCCGGCCGCAGCACCTTCACCGCGACAGACCGGCCGTGCTTCACGTCGCGCGCGCGGTACACGGTCGCCATGCCGCCGCGGCCGATCGGCTCCTCGAGGTCGTAGCGCTCCATCAGCGCCTGCCGCAGGTCCGCCGGGATGCCGATCACGGCACCTCCACCACGATCTTCCCGAAGCCCGCGTTGGATTCCATGTAGGCGTGCGCCTCCGCCACCCGCTCGAGCGGCATGATGCGGTCGAGCACCGGCCGCAGCGCGCCGCGCTCGAACAGCGGCAGCACCGCCTCGTGGAACGCCGCTGCCAGCGCGGCCTTCTCCGAGGCGCCACGGGTCCTGAGCGCCGTCCCTTCGATGCGGAGCCGCCGGCGCAAGATGAGGCTCAGGTCCACGTCGGCACGCGCGCCGGCGGTGAGCCCGACCAGGACGAGCCGGCCGCGCTCGCGCAGCGCCTCGAGGGTGACCGGGAACCGCGGCCCCCCTATCAGGTCGAGCGCGGCGTGCGCGCCGCCGTCCGTGATGCGCCGGACCGTCGCCACGAAATCGGGCGCCGTGGCATCCGCCCCGTGATCGAGGCCCAGCGCACGCGCGCGCGCGAGCTTGGCGGGCGTGCGGGACGTGCCGATCGAGCGGGCGCCGCGGGCGCGGATCAGCTGAACGGCCGCAGTTCCCACACCGCTCCCCACCGCGTGCACGAGCACCCATTCGCCGGCGCCCACCGCCAGCCGCTCCAACGCGTCGAAGGCGGTAAGGAATGCCTCGGGCACGGCCGCCGCTTCCGCGAAGCTCAGCCCGGCGGGTATCGGGAGCAACTGGTTCGCCGGAACGATCACGTACTCGGCGTAGGCGCCGCCGCCCACGATGCCCATGACCCGTCTTCCCGACCGTTCCTCCTCGCCCGCGAACTCGAGTCCGGGGATGTTCTGTGATGCGTCGGGCGGGGCCGGGTAGAGTCCGCGGCGCTGCAGCAGATCGGCCCGGTTGATGCCGAACGCCCGCACGCGAACGCGGACCTGGCCGTCCGCGGGCAGCGGCGTCGGCACGTCGCGCAGCTCGAGAACCTCGGGGCCGCCGGGGTGCGCGATCAGGACGGCGCGCAACGTCCCCGCCGCTTCACGTGGTGTACTCCCACGTATCCCCTGGACGCATGACGCGTACCGGCACGCCCTTCGGCGCGAACGCCTTGGGGTCCTGCGCGATCAGCGGCCAGGTGTCGTAGTGCATCGGGATCGCGACCTTGGGGTTGATCAGCTCGGCGGCGCGGGTCGCGAGCGCCGGGCCCATCGTGAACCGGTCGCCGATCGGGATGCACGCGATGTCGGGCTCGTAGATCTCGCCGAGCAGCCGCATGTCGCCGAACAGGCCCGTGTCGCCGCAGTGATAGAGCGTGACGCCGCCCATGTGGATCACGAGCCCGCATGGCATGCCCAGGTAGTGGCCCTCGAACGACGACGAGTGAAACGCGGGCGTGAACGCGACCCACCCGAACGGGGTCAGGATTCGGCCGCCCGTGTTGCCGGGCTCGGTGCGGTGCACGCCCTGCGCCTCGAGAAACGAGCAGATCTCGAACACGGCGATCACCGCGGCGCCGGTGGCCTTGGCGATCGCCACCGTGTCGCCGAGGTGGTCGCTGTGGCCGTGCGTGAGCGCGATGTAGTCGCAGCGCAGGTCCCGGGCCGCATGCTTCGCCACCGGATTGCCGGTGAGAAACGGGTCGACGAGCAAGGTGTGGCCGCCGCCCCCGAGCATGAAGCCGGCGTGACCGAGGTACGTGATCGCGAGTGTCATGGCGGCCTCCTGGAAGATAGTGCGCCCCCGCATCGCAAAAGCTGCACATACTGACGGCGAAACGGAATCGCCGGCCCGGCACGCGTGCTTGACCGGGCCGTCCCCGGGGCGTAGCGTGGAGATTACCCAAACCCGGGGATGGTGCCCGTGGCCACGCTCCTCGAGCGGGTCCGGCGCGCCCTGGTGCCGGAGTACGACGTCGAACGCGAGCTCGCCGAAGGCGGCATGGGACATGTGTTCCTCGGCCGCGAGGTCGCGCTCAACCGCCCCGTCGCCATCAAGCTCCTCCGGCCCGAGCTGGCGACCGCGGCGAACGCCGAGCGGTTTCTCCGCGAGGCGCGCCTGCTCGCGAGCGTCACACACCCCAACATCGCCTCGATCTTCCGGGTCGGCCCGCCCGAGGGCGGCGATGGGCTGTTCTACTTCGTCATGGAGTATCTGCCGGAGACGCTCGATCAGCTGATCGCCAGGCAGCCGCTGACGCCGGAGGCCGTCGTGCGCCTCGGGACGGCCCTGCTCGGGGGTCTCGCGAAGGTGCACCGCTCCGGCGTGGTGCATCGCGACGTCAAGCCAAGCAACGTCTTTCTGCGGGACGGCGTCCCGGTGCTCGGCGACTTCGGGATCGCCAAGCCCACCGTCGGTCCGGACGCGAGCACGCTCACCGAGCCGGGACGCGACCCGGGCACGCCCGCGTACATGGCGCCCGAGCAGCTCGCCCGCGCGGGCGCCACGCCCGCGGCCGACCTCTACGCGACTGCGATGGTGCTGTACGAGGCGCTCACGGGCCGACGCTGGACGGGGATCGGCGACCCGGAGGCGGCGGACTGGCACGACGTACCGCGCTGGCTCGCGCCCGTGCTCCAGCGAGGGTTGGCGCTCGAGCCGGCGCGACGCTGGGCGACGGCGGAGGCATTCGCGGAAGCCCTGGAGCAGGCCGCGGCACCCACGCGACTCCGCGCACGTGTCACGGCCGGATCGCGGCGACCCTGGTTGGTGCTTGGCATGGCGGCGGCGCTGGTCGTGGCCGGTTACTACCTCTGGCGGTCGCGCCACGCCGTTTCGCCCGACGCCGAGGTCGCCGCGCTGCCGCCGGTGGCACTGCCGCTGGATGCCGCGCTCGCGGAGAAGGTGGGATACGCGACGTGCCAGCACCTCGAGCGTGCGTTCCTCAACTACACGCTGCGCGTCACGCCGTGCCGGCTTGCCGAAGAGTGGTGGGGGCATCGGGTGCGCGACGATTCGCTGCCTCCCAGCGCGTGGCGCGAGCTCCACGCCCGCCGGATCGCGTGGAGCCGGATGGAACGAACGGGCGACTCCCTGCGCGTCACACTCGAGGTGCTCTACCCGGATGGCCGCATGAGCCCCGGCGGTGTGATCTACGGGACCGTGGACGAGGCGAGCAACGGGGACCTCGGGTACAAGGTCGCGCACGCGGTCGTGCAGGTGGTCGAGCCCAGTCGCGCGAAGGATTTCGTGGGCTCGCCGATCAAGGGGAAGAGCGCGATCGTGCTGGATACGCTGATGGCGGGAGACCGGGCGTTTTGGCGCGAGAGCTGGTCCGCCGCGGAGCACTTCTATCGCCGGGCGGTGGAGCTCGACTCGCAGCCGCCGGTCCAGGCCTGGTGGGGCCTCTACAACGTGTTGCGCTGGAGTCGTGTCGCGAATCCGGCGGCCACGGTGGATCTCCGGGCCGTGCTCGCCAGGTACGGCGGGGATCTGCCCAGCCGTGACCTGCTGCTGATGCAGGCCGACACGGCGATGGGCCATCCGCGCGTGGCGGGCTACGAGCGGGTGATCCGGGAGTTCCCGTACGACGCGTACCCGAGACTGATTCTGGGCTCGGAGCTGGTTCATCGGGGACCGCTCATGGGCGTCGACTCCGACAGCGCGATCGCGGTGCTGCGGGGCGCGGCCGCGCTCGACTCCTCGCTCTCTCCGATCTACTCGACCCTCGCCATGCCGCTGATCCGGCTGGGCGATTCAGCTGCCGCGGACACGGCGCTCACACTGTACAAGCGCCACGCGAGCCAGATCACGGCCGAGGACTTCAGCGTGTACAGCCTGCTGCGGCAGGTCTGGGTCGAGCGGTTCGCCCCCGAGCTGGCCCGGGAGAACCGTGCACAGGTGCTGGGCTCCGCCGAGGGTGCGTCGCTGGCGGAAAAGGTGCGGTTCGGGCTCGCCCTCGGCGTGCCCGAGGCCCAGGCCGAGCTGAGCGGGCTCCTGGCGACAAACGCCCCGGATCCGCCGACACGCGCGTCGGCGCTGGTGGGCCAGGCGGTGGCGCTCGTTGCCCTGGGACGTCCGACCGAGGCGATCCGGCTTCTCGATTCCGCCGCCGCGACGGCGGGCCCCACGGCGTTCGGGATGGAGCTGATGTTCCAGGCGGCCGAGTGGCGCGTGCTGGTGCCGGCCGTAGGCCTGCCCGGCGTGAGCGACACGCTGCGGCAGCAGGGGCGGGCGGCCCTGCGACGGTTTGTCGCCGACCCCGCGTTCGTCACGCGCGCGGCCTGGGCCGGGGCGGTGGATGCGTTCGCGAGCGGCGATACTGTGGCGGGCGCCGGGTGGATCGCCCGGATCGAGGGCTCCGACACGCTCGCGACCCGACTGCGGGATCTCGCGCAGGCACTCCAGGCAGCCACGCGCGGCGACACGGCCGACGCCCTGCGGCGCGCGGACGCCCTGACGGCCTTTGCCCCGGGTTTCCGGCTGGGCGATCCGTTCTCGCGCGCGGTGCTCTACCTCGCCCGGGGTCGGTGGCTCGCCGCGACCGGGGACGAGCGCGCCGCCGACCGCGCGTTGCTGTGGTACCTCAACATGGACGTGGCGGGCTGGCCGACCGGCCCGCCGCATGCCGGGGAGATCGATTGGGCGCTGGAGACGTATGCCCGATACCTCCGCGCCGACCTGGTGCGCAGGGCAGGTGCGAGCGGGCAGGTCTGCACCCTGCTGCGGGACGTCGTCACCCGCTGGCGCCGCGCCGAGCCGGCATACACCGCGCTCCGGCGCGAGGCCACGGAGGCCACGACCAGATGCGCGCACTGATACTGATCGCGGCGCTCGCGCTCGCGGGCGGCTGGCACGGAGCGTCCGCGCAGCGCATCACCGGCACGCGCGTGTCCGCGCTCCCGGCGCTCAACTACAACTCCGACGAGGGATTCGGCTACGGGGTCATCGGCGGCGTGTACGGGCACGGCGACGGGGCGGTGGATCCGTACTACTGGGCGGTCGAGCCGCTGATCTTCTTCACGACGAACGGGCGGCGTGAGCTGCGGGTGTTTGCCGACATCCCGTACCTGGTGCACCGCCGCCTGCGGGTCAGCGGGCTCGTGCTGTGGGACCAGGACTGCTGCCTGCCCTACTATGGCCTCGGCAATGCCACCACGTACGACCCGGTGCTCGCGAACCCCGACCTCGGGCCGAACTACTACACGTACGTACGCGAGCGCCTGACGGGGCTCGCGGATCTGCAGTGGCGCGCGCTCGGCCCGCTCCGGGTGCTGGTGGGATACGCGGCGCACCGGATGGACGCCTCGTCGAGGAGCCCCGCGACCCGGTTCGCGGCCGATTCCGCCGCGGGCGTGTTCCCGGCCACCGACGGCATCACGGTCTCGGCGGGCGTGAAGCTGGGATTGGTGCTGGATACGCGGGACCAGGAGCGTGACCCGCAGCGCGGCGTCTGGATCGATGCCCTGGTATGGCGCGGCATGCCGGCGCTCGGGAGCGACCACACGTTCACGCGACTCACCGGCACGTTCCGCGGCTATCTGCCACTCACGCGCGGCCTGAACGTCGCGCTCCGCGTGCTCGGTGAGACCGTGGCGGGCGACATGCCGATCTCCATGCTGCCCGACATGGGCTCGTCGCTTGGCGACCTCACGGAGCTCGGCGGCGGGCGGACGCTCCGCGGGGTGTTTCGCGGACGCCTGCTCGACCGGCGGCGCGGGCTTGCCAACCTGGAAGCGCGCTGGCGCGGGGGCCGGTTCGACCTGCTCGGCCAGCGGCTGCGGCCCGGCCTCGTGGCATTCCTCGATGCCGGCCGCGTGTGGTCGCCGGGCGAGTCCCTGACGCTCCGCAACGTGGCCTGGGGCACCGGCGGCGGCGGGCGGCTCACGTGGGGCGACGCCTTCATCGTCACGTTCGACGTGGCGTACGGGCGGGAGGCGGGCGTGCAGTTCTACATCGACGTGGGGCAGCTGTTCTGACATGATCTCCTGCCGGCTGCTCGGTCCCGTCGAGGTGAGCGCGGACGGACGGCCCGCGCCGGCCGAGCTGCTCTGGCGCAAGCACCTCGCGCTGCTGGTCTACCTCGCGCTCTCCCCCAAGCGGGCGCGCACCCGCGACCACATCGTCGGGCTGTTATGGGGCGACAAGCAGGAGACCCAGGCGCGGCATTCGGTGCGCGAGGCGATCCGGATCCTGCGGCACAGCATTGGGGAAGCGGCGGTGGACGCCGACGGCACGCAGGTACGCCTCGTGGGTGAGGCCGTGACTCTCGACACCGAGGAGTTCGACCACCATGTGGCCGCGGGCCGGTGGCCGGAGGCGGCGGCGCTCGTGGCCGGCGACTTCATGGAAGGCTTCGTGGTGCCCGACGCGTCGCCGTTCGAGGACTGGCTCGCGGCGCAGCGGTCCACATGGCGCCGGCGGGCGGCCGAGGCGCTACGGCGGGCGGCCGCGGGCCGGCTGTGCATCGGCCAGACGCGGGAAGCGCTCGAGGCTGCGCGCCGCGCCCTTGCGATGGAGCCGTTGTCGGACTCCGTGGTCCGGACCGTGATGCAGGCGGAGGCGCTCGCGGGCGACCGGGCGGCGGCGCTCGAGGTGTTCACCGCGTTTGCCGACCGGGTGCGACGCGAAACCGGGGCGGAGCCCGAGCCCGGGACCGCCGAGCTGGCCGACCGCATCCGTCGCGCCCGGGCGCCGACGCGCCCGCGGCTGGTCGCCGAGCAGCAGGATCTCTGGTCGCGCCGCGCGCCGCTGGTGGGCCGCGAGCGCGCGCTCGGCGATCTGGCGAGCCTGTGCGAGCGCGTGGCCGGGGGACCGCGCGCCGGCCTCGCGGTGATCGAGGGCGACATGGGCATCGGCAAGACGCGCGTGCTCGAGGAGCTGGCCGGCCGGCTCGCGCTCGCCGGCTGGACGACGGCCGCGGCGCTGGCGGTGCGCGCGGACGCCGCCGAGCCATGCAGCGGACTGATCGGCCTTGCCCGCGGCGGGTTGCTCGAGGCGCCCGGCATCGGCTCGGCGCCGGTCGAGGCGCTCAGCGCGTTCGCGCGACGCATCCCGGCCTGGGGCGATCGCTTCCCCGCCGCCCGCACCGGCGCGGAGTCGCCCGTCGGCGGCGGATTCCGCGAGATCGTCGGTGCCGCCGCGGAAGAGCGCCCGGTGCTCCTGGCGCTCGACGACGCGCAATGGCTGGACGACGCCTCACTGCTCGGGCTGCAGGCCGTGTTGCGGGATCTCGCGCACGGGCCGGTGCTGGTCGTGCTGGCGGTGATGACCGGGTACGACCACCCGATCGTGAACGAGCTGCGGGCCGACGTGGGACGGTCACTCGATGGGACGGCACTCGCGCTCGACCGGCTCACCCGGACGGAGATCGCGACGCTCGTGCGGTGGGCGCTCCCCCACTACACGGCGGACGCCGCCGATCGGCTGGCGCGTCGCGTCGCGCTCGACTCGGCGGGCGTGCCGTTGCTGGTCGTCGAGCTGCTGCACGCCGTGGTGCGCGGACTCGAGCCCGCGGAGGCGGGCGGCGCGTGGCCGGCGCCGTACCGCACGCTCGAGCAGACGCTGCCGGGCGACCTGCCCGATGCGGTCGTCGCCGCGATCCGGGTGGGCTTCCGCGGTCTCTCGCGCGATGCCCAGGTCGTCCTCGCGGCCATGTCGGTGCTGCCGGACCGGGTGACCGAGGATCTCGTCCGGCAGGCCACCGCCCTTGCCGCCGAGGACGCGCGGAACGCGCTCGACGAGCTGGAATGGCAGCGTTGGGCGCTGGCCGAGTCCCGCGGCTATACGTTCGTCGCGCGGATCGTGAGGGACGTGATCGCCCGTGACATGCTCACTCCCGGCCAGAAGCGCAGGGTGTTGGAGGCGGCCAGCTTGACGCCCGCTTGACGGTCCTTCCGTAGCGTTCCCGCCGACTCCCTGGCAGCACACTCTCTCGGAGGAGGCGGTCATGCGTGGCAATCTGGCAGGACGGGCGGTCGGCGTGGTGGCCGGCCTGACGTTGGCGGTCTCGATCGGTTGTACCGACGACCGCAACCCGGTGGCGACGGACGCGCCCGACGCCGAGCTGCATCGGGCGACGTATCCGGCGCCCGCGGGTTTGGTGATGGCAGACGGCATCGAGTTCCTTCCCTACACCCTCAACCACTATCAGTCAGACAATCAGGATCCCATCAACCTGATCTTCACGGGCAACGCGGGCCCGCTGAACATCCGCGCGGCGCTGATGAGCCTCAACGGCGACCGCAGCGGGCTCGGCGCCATCGATCCGGCCCTCGCGCCCCTCGCGGCGTTCACCTGTACGTGGCAGGATGCGCTCGGCGGCGACGAGCAGGTGACGTTCGCGAGCGACAAGTGGGCGGGATCGGTGATCCAGCTGAGCTGTGGTGACTACCAGCCCGCACGCGTGCACCTGCGCCTGTTCCCGGCCGGCGACCATACCGTCGGCAACGCGCATTTCGAGATCCTGATTCCGGGCACGGCGGACCACCAGGTGCTCTCCTGGGAGCTGGCGGAGACGCTGGTCTTCGCCGACTTCATCCGCGGCGGGCTTGGTGGACCCGCGGGCGGGACGGGTCCCATCACGGATGCGCCGACGTTCCGGACGATCATTCCGCAGCTGTTCAACGCCCTGCCCGGCGACCTCAAGTACATCGTGACGGGGAATCCGGGGTACGTCGCGACCGATCCTGTTGGGATCCCGAACGACGGGAACGCCACGATCCTGCAGGTTGCCGCCGCGGTGCCCCTGCAGCCGGGCGCGTTCGAGCAGCGCATCACGCTGCCGTACGACATCGTGGCGCCGAAGCCGATCTGCAATCCGAACGGCGACAAGTACATCGACATCCAGGGGTCGGTGAGCCTCTGGCAGACCGACGTGCTCACGCGGAGCGGCGAGTACCGGCGCGACTTCCGCGCCGACGGCCGGCTCACGGTAACGCCGCTGAATCCGCTGACGGGCGAGCCGAGCGGCGTGCCGCAGGCGGCGATCGTCCGGCAAGAGCAGTCGGCGAGGCTGTGGCACCGCATGGAGAGCACGTCGCGGCACTTCGTCCAGACGCTGCTGCCCGTGCGGAGCGCCGAGGGTGGTCGGTCCGCCATGTTCCTGCAATGGGGCCCGATGGGTTTCACGCGGTACAACGCCACGGAGGTGTGCGGCAGCTGACGCTGCGCGCTCCGGGCACGTCGCACGGTGAGGGTCGGCCGGTTCGCTGCGGCAACCGGCCGGCCCGACCGCTGTGGCGACGGCTACTTCTTGCTCAGGCTCCAGACGTACGAGGCGACCGCCTTGACCTGGTCGTCCGTGAGGCTCGAGCCACCCTTGGCCGGCATCGCGGCCCCCGAGGTGGAGACGTTCGCCGGCACGCCCTCGATGACCTGCTTCACGATGGCGTCGTACGAGCCATCGCTGTGGAGCCACGTGCTGTCGGTGAGATTGGCGCCGAGTCCCGGTACGCCCTTGCCGTCGGCGCCGTGACACGTCGCGCAGAGCCCGGCCCCGTGGAACAGCGTGTTGCCCTCGTCCACCAAGGCCTGGGTGACGCCGGGCGGAAGCTCGCCGGCGGGGATGGCCGCGGTCTGTGATGGCGCCGCCGCTTCCGGAGCCGCCTGCTGCTCCTGAGCCTTCTCCCCACCCTTGCACGCACTGAACGCGAGTGCGAGCAGGACCGACGATGCCGCAAGACTGCGCCTACTCATGATGTGTCGCCTCGTCTGAAGGTTAGAAGTAGAAATTCCACTGCGTCTTGAGTGAATACTGCGTTGCCCCCACATGTGGGGTCCACACGTCGACGTCGGTGAGCAGCACGTTCCGGCCCCCAAGATACACGTTGAGCCCGGGGGTGAGCAGCCAGCCGTCGTCGCCGGCCGTGTCGGTGTCCGGGTCGGCCCAACTCGCTCGGACGACCGGCTCGATGCTCGTGATCCGCTTGTGGCGCACCGGCGCCTTGTACGTCACGATCGCCTGCATCGCGAAGAACCGTGCGACGTCCTGGGGACCGGCTGCCACCAGCCAGTCGTCGCCCCCCACGAGCCCCGCCTGCACGTGCAGTCCGCGAGTGTAGCTGCCGAGCTCAACATCGGCGCCCCACGCCGTGGCGAACGTCTGCGCGCCACTCGTCGGGTGCGCGTAGTCCTTGTAGGCGGCGTTCGCGCTCAGCAGGACGTCCTTCGCCGGGCGGACCGACACTCGGCCGGTGTATGACTTGTTGCTGCTGTTCTCCCGCTGGTTGGGCGGCCGGCCGTTGGTGAGCGCGGCGGCGTAGCGGATTCGCCCGGCGACCACTTCGCCGTCCAGCATGACGCCGACGTCCCGGTCGGCGTAGAGCAGGCCCGCGGTGAGGGTGCTGAACGAGCACACCGACGGCAGCGCCCCGCACGCCGTGCCCCGCACGGCTCCGGTGCGCTCGATCACCAGCAGCTGACTCGCGGCGGTGAGCTGGAAGAGATCGAACGGGCGCTTGAACTGCCCCAGCGTCGCCCGCAGCGCGGGACCGAACGTCGCCCGCACCCAACCGTCGCGGAGGGAGAAGGTCCCCGCGCCCGTGCTGCTCGAGTAGATGTTGTAATCGGGCTCGAAGCGCGCCGAGAGGAAGTCACCGACCTTCAGGTCGAAGGTGACGCGCGCCCGCCGGATCGCGAACTCGCTCGCGGGCACGGCCGCGCCGGCGGCGGAGTCCACCGATGTCGTGTTGAACTGGGTCTCCAGCAGCGCGGACAGCCGCACGGAGACACCTTCGGGCAGCTGGATCTGCGCCGCGGCGGGTCGGGCGCAGACGGCGAGCAGCGCCGCGGTGAGCGCGACGCGCCGCCGCCGGGCGTCCATCATGCGTTACTTCGTCCCGGGGTGGCTGAGGCTCCACACGTAGGCGGCAACCGCCTTCACCTGCGCGTCGGTCAGCGCGCTGCCGCCCTTCGGCGGCATCGCGGCCCCCGACGAGGACTCGCTGGAGGAGACGCCGGTCATGATCTGCTTCACGATCGCGTCGTACGAGCCGTCGCTGTGCAGCCACTTGTTGTCCGTGAGATTCGCCCCCATCCCCGGCATGCCCTTGGCGTCCGTGCCGTGGCAGGCCGCGCAGATGCCCGCGCCGGCGAACAGCGTCTTCCCTTCCTTGAGCATCGCGGACGTCACACCCGGCGGCAGCGAGTCCTTTGCCTGTGCCGCGGCGGCAACGGGTACCGCGAGCGCGGCCACGAGAACGAATACCAGCGAGCGCATGATCACCTCGGAGTGGGTTGAACGGCCGGGCACACCCGGCCAGGAACATGAAGATGTAACGGGATGGCCTCGCGGAGGCCATCCCGTTGGAAAGACGCCGGCAGGGTGGCTGCTGCCGGTCAGAATCCGGCCGTCAACCCGAGGCTGAATCTCCCGTTCTTCTGCTCGATGTCGTAGGTTGCCTCGCCGTAAACCCGGACGTTGCGGCGCATCAGGTACCCCAGACCGCTCGCCGCCGTCTGGTAGCGCTTGAGGGCGGCGGGGCCGCCGAGCCCGACGTCGAGCAGCGGCGCGCTCGCGTCAATGTAGTTGTACAGCGCGTAGCCGTACCAGCGGCTCCGCGGCGGGGTCACGACGAGCTCCGCGAACCCGCCGTTGGTGGTCACGGTCGAGTCCCCGGCGGTGAACAGCGGCGCGTCGTCCTCGCGGTGAATCACCTGCGCGTTGAGCTCCACGGGCCCCGCCCGGACGGTGAGGTCGCCGCCCACCATCCACACCCGGTTGACGATCGTGTCCCGAGAGCCTTCGGTGGTGCCGCGCGTCTTGCCGTAGTAGCCCATGGCGCCGAGCTGGACGCTGGGCGTGATCGCGCGGCGCAGGTGGCCGAACAGGTTCTTGAAGTTGTCGTTGTCGAACCGCATGTTCGCCTGCGCGGGCTGTTTCCCCGTGCCGTTGATCACTTCGGCGCTGAGCGTGAAGCCCGCGACGTCCACCGATCCCAGTAGTCCGCGGTCGTACGTCAGGTCGGTGGGCTCGGCGCCCACGTGGACGCGGTACATCGCGTAGTCGTCGATCTCGAGGCGCAGCTCGCGCTTGAAGATCGGGTCCGATACCTGGAACTGGCCGACCGTGAGGTCGAGCGGGATGTTGCCGATGTCGTTCACGGAGACGAAGGCGTCCTCGATCCCGCCGATCTCGCCCCGCTCGAGCAGGAAGAAATAGAGGTAGTAGGAGAGCTGCGACGAGATCGCGCCGCCCGAGAGCAGCTTCAACCCGTACGGCGTTGCGAAGTCGGTTACCGCGTTGCCCTCGGTATAGGCCTGGGCGTACGCGTCGAGGCGCAGGGCGATGGGCGTGCTGCGCAGGAGGGTGAGGAGCGGATCTCCGGTATCGACCGTGTCGCGCGCCGGCTCCTGCGAGGCCATGCGGTACCCGTTCGCGGCGAAGCTCTGCCCGAACGCGGTCAGTCGCGGGATCGGGTTGTGGCACAGGTTGCAGCTCACGGCGTACTTGCGCGCGAACGCGGGGATCGCCTGTGCCGGGGTCGCGGCGGCGGCGAGCGAGGCCGCGGCCAGGGCAGTGATGAGCACTGTCCGCATGAGGGCTCCTTGCGAGAAAGCCGGGCTCAGTCCCGGCGGGATCCCGGGGCCGTGCCCGGGCGCTGGGTGTGGAGGCGGAAGGCGCGATAGAACGGGCACTCGCGCGTGAGCGCCGTGGCCATCAGGACGATGCCCACGAGCACGGCGCCGAACGAGAGGATCTCGGTCCCGTGAGAGGCCACGCCGAACACGACGAGACCCACGGCGACGATGCCGCGGATGCACGCGTCAAGCGAGCTCACGTTCCTGGCCATGCGGACTCCGAATGCCTGCGTCGACCCGCAAGTTCATGCGGGCCGGGTGAAATCCTCAGTAAGGGCCCGTGAAAAAGTGGTAAGACTGGGCTCAGGCCGTCCCCGGCCCGTCGCAGCGCGGCAGGCGGACGGTCACCCGGAGCCCGCCGCTCTCGGCCCGGCTGGCGGAGATCGTGCCGCTGTGCGCGTGCACGATCGCGGCGGCCACGGTGAGACCGAGGCCCGCCCCGGCGCCCCGCCCGCGCGCGGCGTCGCCCCGGTAGAACCGCTCGAAGAGGTGCGGCAGGATGTCATCCGAAACGCCCGGTCCCGCGTCCTCCACGGTGACACTGGCCGCATCGGCGTCGGCCTGCACGGACACGGTGACCGGGGTGCCGGGCGGCGTGTGCCGCACCGCGTTGTCCAGCAGGTGGTCGAGCACGAGCGAGACCATCCGCCCGTCGAGCGCCGCCGACCCGAGGCCGTCGGTGGTGGGTGCGTAGGTGAAGGGATGATCGGTCGCCCGCTGGCGTACCCGCTGGACGGCGCGCGTCACGAGGTCGCCCACGTCGGTGTCCAGGCAGTGCAGCGCGAGGTCGCCCGCCTCGATGCGCGCGAGCAGCAGCAGCGTGTCGCTGATCGTGCCGAGGTGGTCGATCTCCTCGAGCAGGCTGGCGAGGATCCGCTGATACTGCTCCGGCGAGCGCGGGTTGCGCAGCGCCACCTCGGCCTCGCCGCGCATGGCCGTGAGCGGAGTGCGGAGGTCGTGGCCCACGTCCGCGATGATCCGTCGCTGGGCCAGCAGGCCACGGTCGAGCCGCTCGAGCATGCGGTTCAGCACGGCGACGAGCCCGTTGAACTCCTCCACTTCCGCATGCGCCGTGATGCGCTGCCCCACCGCCCCCGCCGCGACGGCGTTCGTCTGGGCGGCGATCTCGGCCACGGGAGCCACCGCCGAGCGCGCCAGCCACCCCCCGCCCAGCATCGCCGCGACGGTGCCGAGCACGACCGTGCCCAGCATGAGCAGCAGCATCTGGCGGCGCTCGGTGTCGATCGGCGCGAGCGACGCGCTCACCTGAACTACCCGGGCATCGCCCGCCCGCTCGTGCGCGACCCCGAGATACACGGAGCGCACGCTGCCCGGTCCCCAGGTCGCCGTCTCCCAGGCCGTGCCTCCCTGCACGGCGATGGCGAGCTTCGCCGGGTCGTACGGCAGGCCGGCGGCGAGCGGCGTGTTGGTGGCGAGCACCCGTCCCGCGGCGTCGCGCACCACGACGTAGCGGTTCACCGCCTCCACGAACTCCTCGGAGTCGCGCTGGCTCGAGAGCGGCGGGATGCGGTAGCCGGCGGCGAGCACCGCGGACTCGAGGTGGGCGGACGCCGCCAGGCCGCGGTCGAGCTCCTCCCGCAGCACGCGCCGCGCTCCCAGGTACGCCCACAGGGCGATCACCAGGAGTGCGGCGAACATGGTGAGCGAAAACCGCACGGAGAGCGTGCGGCGCAGGGACTGCATCAGCTGCTCAGGAGGCGGGACTCGTCGTACCGGAGCCGTTCAGTCGGAACCCCACACCGCGCACGGTCTTGATGAGGTCCTCGAACCCGGCTTCGCGGAGCTTGCGCCGCAAGTTGCCCACATGCACGTCCACCACGTTGCTCTCGGGGTCGAAGTGCATGTCCCAGACCTTCTCGAGCAACTCGGTGCGGCGGACGACGTCGTCCTTGTGCATCATGAAATGCTCGAGCAGCTGGAACTCCCGGGGCGTGAGGTCGAGCGCCTTGCCCCCGGCGTACGCCTGGTGTTTCAGGCGGTCGAGCTCGAGCGGGCCGGCGGTCAGACGCTCGACCCGCGTCGCCCCGCCGCGGCGCACCAGCGCCCGCAGACGGGCCAGCAGCTCGTCGAACTTGAACGGCTTCGCGAGATAGTCGTCGGCGCCCGCGTCCAGCCCGCGCACCACGTCTTCCGTGGCATCACGCGCGGTGAGCATGAGGATCGGGGTCGTGCGACCCTCGCGACGCAGCTCGGCCGCGACTTGGAGGCCGTTCTTCTTGGGGAGCATCAAGTCGAGCAGGATCGCGTCGTAGTCGTTCACGTGGGCCAGGACGATGGCCTCGTCGCCGTCGCGCGCCAGATCGACGGCGTAGCCTTCCTCCCGCAGCCCCATTTCAATGAAGCCGGCGACCTTACGATCGTCCTCCACGACGAGAATCCGCATCGTTTCCTTAAGGTAGATGGCTTCGGTGATCCGACTTTAAACGTTCCGTGAAACGATCTTTAACTCGTTCCGTACCAGCGAGGGATGTCGAGCGTGAACGTCGCGCCGGTCCCAACTTCGCTGATGACACGGAGATCGCCGCCCAGGAGGAGCGCGAGCTGACGCGAGAGGGTGAGTCCCAGGCCGGTCCCACGCTCGTCCGACGTCCCCGCGCGGGCGAACGCTTCGAAGATCAGGGCCTGCTCGGCAGCCGGGATCCCCGGGCCCCGGTCGATCACATCGAACCGCAGGCGCCGGTCATCGGCTCGCAGCGCCACGGTGACCACCCCCGCGGCGGGGCTATGACGCACGGCGTTGCTGAGCAGGTTGATCAGGATCTGCCGTACCCGCTGGGGGTCGGTCTGGCAGGCGACGATGTCGGTCACCCCGACGGTCTCGATGCGGATCGCGCGCTTCTCGGCCGACGGCTCGAGCGCGGCGATCGCATCCTCCATCAGCGTGCCGGCGTCGGTGCTGCGCACCACGGGACGCAGCCGCTCCGCCTCGAGCCGGCTCAGGTCGAGCAGGTCGTTCAGCAGGGCGAGCGTCCGCTCGGCCGACTCGTACACCTCCCGGGCCGAGCGCGGCGCATCGGGCCCGAGCTTGCGGAGCAGCAGGTCCGCCCAGCCGTACACGGCAGTGAGCGCGTTCCGCAGCTCGTGATTGATCATCGCGAAGAACCGGTCGCGCGCCGCCTGCATCGCCTTCACTTCGTGAATCAGCCGCTGGCTGTCCTCGTACAACGACGCGTTCTCGAGGGCGACCGCCGCCTGCGCGGCGAGCAGCGTCACGATCGTCTCGTCCTCCGCGGTGAAGCCCTTGGCCGAGGCCTTGTCCGTGAGGTAGAGGTTCCCGATCGGGCCCTTGCGGCCCATGATCGGCACGCCGAGGAAGGACGTCATCGGCGGGTGCCCGGGCGGAAAGCCGTGGGCCTGGGGATGCGTGGTGAGGTCTTCGATCCGCAGCGGCCGGGGTCGGCCGATGAGCAGGCCGAGCACGCCCTTGCCGGTGGGCGGCGCACCGATCAGCCGCGCTTGCTCCGCGGGCATGCCACTGGTGACGAAGCGGCTCAGCTCGGTGCCAGTGAGGTCGAGCACGCCCAACGCCGCGTAGCGCGCGTCGGTCAACTCCCGCGCGCTGTCCGCCACGGTCTGGAGCACCGCATCGAGCGAGCGCTCGGCGGTCACGCGAATTCCCGCCTGAACCAACCGCTTGAGTCGGTCGGCGTCTGCCGCTGGAGACCGGCGCGCAACCATATGCCATGAAACTACTTGCGGGTACGGTTCGAAGCTAGGGGCTGGTTAATGAAGAACCTAAAGACCACCCCTGACTAAAGAACCGGTCCATGGTCCGCTCGCTTGTCCCGCGCCTTCCGGTGGCCTACCGGACCGGGGACGGGGACGATCAGCATCGAGCAGGGGGGCATGTCGAGCACGCGCTCCGTCACGCTGCCAATCAGAATGCGGTCCGCCCAGCCCTTGCCGTGCGAGCCGAGCACGACGAGCTGGGCCTCCCGCGCGGCCACCTCGGCCGCGATACCGTCCCGGGCCGGGCCGCGGGTTACCCCCGTGGTCGCTCCGGGATAGGTCACGAGCGGCCAGACGTACTGCTCCAGGTGCTCGATCGAGCGCCGGTACACCTCCTCGTCGTTGAAGTGCAGCGGAGCGTCGGGCACCAGCGGGAGCGGCTCCACCACGTGCAGCACGTGCAGCGCGGCACCGAACAGCCCCGCATAGCGCTCGGCGGCGCGGATCGTGGGCGCCGCCGCGTCGGAGAGATCGATCGCCGCCACGACCTGCAAGACGGGAAGCGGCGTATGCGCCGTGACCAGGAGCGGCAGGTCGAGGCTGCGGACGAGCGTATGCGCGGTGCTGCCGACCACCCACCGGCCGAGCACGGAGTGGTGCTTGCCGCCCAGGACGACAACTTCGGCGGCGAGCTCGGCGGCCGCGTCCCGCAGTGCCGCCGCTGCGCGGCCGGTGCGCACCTCCAGCTCGGCCACCAGGTGGTCCGGGACGTTGCCGGCGAGCACTTCGAGCACGAGGGCACGCGCCGCCTGCCGGCTGGCCTCGTTCACGGCGTCCGGCTGCGCCGCGAAGCTGTGCGGGACCGTGGGCACCGTCCAGGCTTCCGGGGTCGCGTGCACCAGCCGGCACGTGGCACCGGTCGCCTGCGCCAACGCCCATCCCATGCGCGCCGCGTCACGCGCGGCGGGCGAGGCATCGACGCCGACGACTACGGGGCGCCCCGAGCGCTCCGTCACGCAGCCCCCGCGTCCCGTTGGGCCTCGGTCGGCGCCACCTCCACGTGGACCGGGATTCCCTGGCGCACCGAGGCGGTGACGATGCAGAAATCCTCGAACAGCGTCACGCAGCGGTGGATCCGCTCGCGGTCCGCGTGCGCGACGGCGGGCGAGAGGATCACCTTGAGGTCCGTGATGCGAAACCGGCCGGCGTCGTTGCGCGCGATCGTGCCGGCCACCCGCACGCCGAGATCGGCCACGGCGACCCGCGCCTTGCCGAGACAGAACAGCAGGCTCGACCCGAGGCAATGTCCCACGGCGGCGCCGAGCACCCGGGAGGCGCTGGGCCCGTGCGCGAGCCCAAGCGGCGGCGGCTCGTCGATCGTCAGGTCGGTGGGGCCACCCTCGTCGAAGGCGACCGTAAACTCATAGTCGTGCCGTCGGGACAGCGTGACGGCGAAATGCCGTTCATCCATGATGTGCTCCCTTGCCGGCCCCTGAATCGGGCCCGCGCCGGGCTCGTGGCGTCAGGTCGATCCAGTCTGGCGGGGCGATGCCCCTTCCGGTCCCCGCCCAACGAGAGTATGAAGTGCGGGGACGGCGGGCACAATGCTGGTTCCGACAGGTTCATTCCGGATTCGGTGGGTTGCCCAGTTCGGGGAACGTAGGATGGTGCCAAGGCAGCTACTCGGCGTGGCCTGCCCGGTGAGACGGGCTCGAGCCCGGCGGGTGCCGTGATGACGAAGCGCGCCCGGGCATCGCACGAGTTCGTGGATCACACCGCCGAGCTGGGGCTCAGGCTCCGCGCGCCGTCGTTCGCGGCGTTGCTGGGCGAGGCCGTGACGGCCCTTGGCGCGCTGCTGGTGGACGAGGCCGGGAGCGCCGGAGCGGCCGACGCGCGCGTGCTCGAGCTGGCGGCATCCGATCGCGAGGCGCTGCTGGTGGATCTGCTGAACGAGATCCTGTTCCTGGCGGAGACCGCCGGGTGGGCGCCGGCCCGTGACGGCGCGGTGGTCGAGGCGGACGCCACGCACGCGACGATCCACGTCCCCGGCGTACGACTCGCCGGGCACCCCAGTCGCATCAAGGGGGCGACGTTCCACGGCCTCGCGGTGCGCTCCGTGCGCGGCATGGTGGAAGCGGAGGTGATTCTCGACGTATGAGCGCCGGGCCGAGCTACCCGTTCACGCGACTCGACCACACGCTGGTGGAAGTGCCGGCGAGCGCCCGGAGCGACATGCGGGTGGCCGCACGCGTGTATGCGGATGACGCACTGTGGGACCAGATCCGGCGCGACCGGACGCTGCAGCAGCTGCTCAACGTGGCCACGCTGCCCGGCGTGGTCGAGGCCGTGCTCGCGATGCCCGATGCGCACGAGGGGTATGGCTTTCCCGTGGGTGGTGTCGCGGCGTTTCGCGCGGCGGACGGCGTGATCTCACCAGGCGGCGTGGGCTACGACATCAACTGCGGGGTGCGGCTGCTGACGACCGGGCTCGCGTCCGCGGACGTGCGCCCGCGGCTTTCCGATCTGATGCACGAGCTGAGCCGCGCCGTGCCGGCGGGTGCGGGACGTGGCGGGCGGGTGGCGTGCACACCGGACGAGCTCGACGACGTGCTCGCCAACGGCAGCGGCGCGCTCGTGCGGCGCGGGCTCGCGACCCCTGAGGACCTGGATCTCACCGAAGCCTCGGGTCGGATGCCCGACGCCGATCCCGACGCGGTATCGCCACGCGCCAAGCAGCGGGGTCACGACCAGCTTGGCACGCTCGGCTCGGGCAACCACTTCGTCGAGGTCCAGGAGGTCACCGAGCTGTACGACGACGCCGCGGCCGCTGCGATGGGCCTCAGGGTGGGCGAGTGCACCGTGCTGATTCACTCGGGCTCGCGCGGGCTCGGGCATCAGGTGTGCACCGACTACGTCCGGCTGATGGACGGCGTGATGCGGGCCCACGACATCACGTTGCCGGATCGCGAGCTTGCCTGCGCGCCATTCGGCTCACCGGAAGGGCAACGCTACTTCGCGGCGATGTCCGCCGCCGCGAATTTCGCGTTCGCCAACCGACAGGCGATCGCGCACCGGGTGCGCGAGACATTCGGGGCGGTGCTGGGTGAGGGGGTGCAGCTGCGGATGGTGTACGACGTGACCCACAACATGGCGAAGCTCGAGCAACACGGGACGCAGCGCCTCGTGGTGCACCGCAAAGGCGCGACGCGGGCATTCGGCCCGGCGCACCCGGAAACGCCGGCGCGGTACCGCGCCGTGGGCCAGCCCGTCCTCATTCCCGGGAGCATGGGCACCGCGTCGTACGTCCTCGCCGGCACGGACGACGCGTTGACGCGCTCATTCGGGAGCTGTTGCCACGGTGCCGGGCGCGCGATGAGTCGGCGCGCCGCCAAGCTCGCCCAGTCGGGACAGGAGGTGCGCCGGGCGCTGGAGGGGCGGGGCATCGTGGTCTGCGGTGCCGGCAACCAGGAGCTGGCCGAGGAGGCGCCGCACGCCTACAAGGACGTGGACCGGGTGGTGGAGGTCGTGCACCGCGCCCGGCTGGCCCGCAGGGTGGCGCGGCTGGTGCCGGTGGGGGTGCTCAAGGGGTAGCGGCGCGGCGTTCCACGCAGGAATATTGCCTCAGAGAGCCTAGCCGGAGGGACGCATGACGAGAGTGCCGAAGCCGACCGAGGCCGAGTTCGCCGGCAAGGAAGAGATGGTGCAGGGGATCGTGGCGGTGCTGGACCGCACGTTCTCGTCCAGCAGGGGCGCAGACGGCCTGGCCGGAGTGGCGGAGTTCTTCCGCATGCTCGACGAGCCGACGCTGCGCGCGATCGCCTACACGCACGGCGTCTTCGAGGAGGATCTCGAGCCGACCGAGGAGGACCGCGCGCGGGAGTAATGGTTCATCCGGGCTTCACGCAAACTTGATCGAGTCGCCGGTATCGTCGGCTTGAGGACTGCCGGAGACGCGCCGCGCGGCGCCGCTCGAGGAGGGAGCCATGCGGGTTGCCGAATTGATGGTCACGGACCTCAAGTCGGTGGAACCGGAGGTCACGGTCGCCGATGCCGTGGCGGTGATGATCGAGTCGCACATTTCCGCGCTCCCGGTCGTCGACAGCCGCGATCGGCTGATCGGCGTGCTGTCCACGACGGACGTGCTGCAGGCCGCGGCCGAGGGGGCGAGGTCGCGCGAGGATCTGTTCGACGGGGCGGTGGTGCGCGATCTGATGACGCCGCGACCGGCCACGGTCGGGCTGGAAACGGATGTCAAGGAAGCGGCCCAGCAGATGCTGTACCTGGAGGTCCACCGGTTGTTCGTCGAGGACAAGGGCGCGCTCGTGGGAGTGATCTCCCAGAGCGACATCGTCCGCGGGGTCGCGACGGCGAAGATCTAAGGCTCCCAGATCTTCCCGCGCGTTCAGGGTGCGTTCGCGGTCATGCGCAGTGCCGTGGGCGCACCCGTTTCAATGCAGAAGGCAGATTGAGGATTGAAGGATCGCTGGAGGGAGACGGGAAACGGGAAACGGCCTTGACGTCAGGGTAGCGATCGACATCGCCGTGGCCGCGCTCGCCGGGCTGGCGGTGGGGATCGAGCGCGAGTGGTCGGGGCATGCGTCCGGCCCGCACGGGCGGTTCGCGGGCGTGCGCACGTTTCTGGTACTCGGTCTCCTGGCCGGGGTGGCCGGCTGGCTGCACGAGACGGGGCGCGTGGCGGTCGCCTTCGTGCTGCTCGCCGGCGGCGTGGCCCTCACGGTTGCCGCGTACGTGATCGCGGCGCGGCGCGACGCGGAGGGAATCGAGGGGACGACCGAGGCCGCCGCCCTGGCCGTGCTCGCGCTCGGCGCGGCGGCCGGCATGGGTTACGTGACGCTCGCGGCGGGCGCCACCGCGGTGATCGTGCTCGCGCTGCAGGAGAAGACGCGGATCCACGGCGCGATCCGGAGCATCGGCGAGCAGGAGCTGCGCGCCGGTCTCCAGTTCGCGGTACTCGCCCTGGTGATCCTGCCGCTGCTGCCCGAGGGGCCGTACGGCCCGCTGGGCGGCATCCGGCCCCGCGCGCTGTGGGTCGTGGTGCTGCTGTTCTCGGGTATGGATTTCGTGGGTTACATCGCGCGCCGCGCCGTCGGGGACACCATGGGCTACGGCGTCACGGGCCTGCTGGGCGGGATGGTGTCGTCCACCGTGGTGTCGCTCAGGTTCTCGCAGCTCTCCCGCGGGGAGCCCGGCGCGGCGCGGCCGCTCGGCATTGGGGTGCTGGGCGCCTGCACGATGCTGTTCCCCCGCGTGCTGCTCGTCTCGCTCGTGCTGAGCCCGGCGATGGCGCTGCGGTTGCTGCCCTACATCGTGCCGCCGTTCCTCGTGGGCGCGGCGCTCGTGCTGGTGCCGCTGCTGCGGAGCCGCGCCCAGGGCGCGGAGGCGCGGGGTGGGGCGAGCCCCATCACCGGGCAGCGCAGTCCGCTGCGGCTCGCGTCGGCCATCAAGATGACGCTCGCATTCCAGGTCGTCCTGATGGTGGTCTACCTGGTGCAGCAGCAGTTCGGCACCGGAGGGGTGCTCTGGTCGGCGGCACTCGTCGGGCTGTCGGACCTGGACGCGCTCACCCTCGCGATGGCACGGCT
The DNA here is from genome assembly GCA_963771275.1 of uncultured Gemmatimonadales bacterium. Classification (GTDB taxonomy): domain Bacteria; phylum Gemmatimonadota; class Gemmatimonadetes; order Gemmatimonadales; family GWC2-71-9; genus JAOTWJ01. Next base: position 987,626 of record CAVYSW010000003.1, on the reverse strand, counting down.
CACGGGCCCCGTGGAGCCGGCGGTCATCGCCGCCAAGGCGGTCGCGATCGGTACGATCGCCAACGGCGTGTTCAAGCTGGGGCTGATCGTCGGGGTCGGCACCCCGGCGTTCCGGCGGGTCGCGTCGTGGGGCTTGGTGGTGATCACGCTCGTCGGGGTCGCGGCGCTGTGGGCGGGATGGTGATGGAGCGTGCAGCGCGCAGCGTGCAAGGTGCAGCGTCCAGCGTGAAGTGTGCAGAGCGCAGAACGAAAAGTGAAAAGTGAAGAATTTCGGCGGGAGGTGCTAGATGTCGCGACGGCGATTCATCCAGCCGCTGGTTGGTGGAGCGGGATTGATCGGCCTGCGGGGCACGGCGGCACCGGTCCAGGCACAGCAGCAGACGCGGCCGGCCGGCCCCTCCGATTAGCTCCCCTCCCACGCCCGCACCCAGCAGTACCGATCTGGAAAGCAATCGAGCCGCGACCCGACCGGCGTGGTGCTGACGGCGACGTGCGCGTAGCGGCCGTTCTTTCCCCGATGCAGGCAGGAGACGGAGTTGATCTTCGCGGCCTCGGTCAGGCGATTCGCGCCGGCGCGAAACTTCATGGTGCCAACCTGCGAGACGATCGGCGGACCGCTCACATCACCGATGTCGTTGCCTTCGCGTCGACACCGAGGTGTCGGCTCTGAAGGATCAGGGCGCCGGCTTCGCGAACGGAGGCCCGGCGTGGTGGCCGTGCTCCCTCACGACTGCTGGGTACATGCGGCACGCGGCCTGGCCTTGGCCGAACTGGAACGGTCGCAGGACGCACGGCGCGAGGCTCAGTGGCTCGAAGAGTCCGACATCTACCGTAACGACGCCATAGACGGAGCTCTGGTCGCCGAGGATCGTGCGAGGATTCTCGCACGGATCGGCGACACGGACGATGCGCTCGGCGATATCGAGCGCTTGTTGGCTGGACCATCCTACCTCAGACCCACACGGCTCACTCCGTGTCCAAAACGTCGGCAGACGTTTTTGACTTCTGTCCAAAACGTCAGTATCATGCCGCATGCCCGCCGAGCGCTACCTCAAGCCACAGATCCTCAAGGACCTGGCGAAACGGATGGTCTTCGTCAGCGGGCCTCGCCAGGTCGGCAAGACCACCCTCGCCCTCTCCCTTCCCGCGGCGCGGCGCGGGTACCTGAACTGGGACGTATCCGCCGACCGGCAGCGGATCCTGCAGGGCGAGCTGCCCGTGGGACGGCTCTGGATCTTCGATGAGGTGCACAAGTACCGGCGGTGGCGGAACTGGCTCAAAGGCGTCTACGACGGCCGACCGACGGGACAGCGGATCCTGGTCACGGGCTCCGCGCGCCTCGACTTCTATCGCTATGGCGGTGACTCTCTCCAGGGCCGCTACCACCTGCTCAGGTTGCACCCGCTGTCCGTGGCCGAGCTGGATCTGACAGGACCGAGCGCGCTGCGGGACCTGCTTCGGCTCGGAGGGTTCCCCGAGCCATTCCTTTCCGGATCGGACGTGGAGGCACGCCGTTGGTCGCGGGAGTACCGCAACCTGCTGGTCCGGGAGGAGGTGACCAGCCTGGAACGCGTGGACGACCTCGGGCGGCTGGAGCTGCTCATGCTCCGGCTCCCGGAGTTGGTCGGCTCGCCGCTCTCGGTCAACGCGCTCCGCGAAGATCTCGAGATCAGTCACAAGACGGCCGAACGCTGGATCGGGATCCTCGAGCGCCTCTACGCCATCTTCCGCCTCCCGCCGCTCGGCGGCCCCCGCATCCGCGCCATCCGCAAGGCCCGGAAGCATTATCACGTGGACTGGAGCCTCGTGGACGACCCCGCCGCGCGATTCGAGAACCTGGTCGCGTCGCACCTGCTCAAGTGGGTCCACCACACGCAGGACACCAAGGGCCGCGACCTCGAGCTGCGCTACTTCCGCGACACGGACGGGCGGGAGGTCGATTTCGTGGTCGCGGAGAAACGGGTCCCCCGACTCCTGGTGGAGTGTAAGTCGTCCGATACCCGCGTGGATCCCGCGCTCCGCTATCTCAAGACCCGGTTCCCCAGCGCCGCGGCCTGGCAGATTGCCGCGGAGGGACGGAAGGACTACCAGACGCCGGAGGGGATCCGCGTCGCCCCTGCGGTCACGTTCCTCAGGACGCTGGTGTGACGATCACGTGAGGCCGCGTGGATGGCGGCCTCAGCGTCAGGTCAGCAGACGCTCAACCAGCAGCGCGCTGGCACTCTCAGGAGGCAGCACGACGGTCCCCGGCCCGCTCCGCACATAGAGGTCTCCGCCGGGACTCTTCTCCATCCCCTTCCACTTGAGGAGCACCGGCTCCGGGCTCCGCTGGCAGCTCACCACGCACACCGTCTTTCCGTCTACAATCTGGGTCTTGGGGTCGATGCAGGTGCTCGCCCGGTCCCCGAGGCCGTTTCGCACCATCTGAGCCAGATGGCGCATGAACTTGTCGTCGGTGTCGAGCTGATCGCGCTCGATGCCGACGATCGAGCCGTCGTCCGCGACCCCGATGAGGAGGTCGCCGCCCTCGGTGTTCAAGAAGGCGGCGATGGTCTTGAGCACGGCGTGCGTGACGTTCCTGTCGTCCTGGCGGCTCTCCCTGATGTTCCAGCGTAGCGTGGACTTGAACTCCAGGGTCTTCGACTCGCCCTGCTTGATCAGCTCCTCGGCCAAGCGGTGCGTTCGCAGGTACTGGTCGAACAGGAAGTTCTTCACCGCCTCGCCGAAGGCGCGGTCGTCGGTGATCCGCTTGTAGAGCTCGAAGTTCGAGTCCACATCTGGCCGAGGGTGACGCGGTGCTCGGGGCCGAGGCTGAGCCCGAAGCGCTCGTTCAGCTCGGCGATGATGCGCGACAGCGTCTCCATCTCTTCCGGAGCGGTTCCGTGGCCGCCCTTCGTGCCCATCGGGTCGAGCACGCCCGTCTTGCGGTCGAGGGCGATTCCGCCGCTTCCGGTCTGCTGGATGCGGTAGGACTCCATGTCGATGTTCTGCTGGACCTCGCGGGGCAGGGCCGCCCGGTCCGCCGGCAGCAAGCGGCGGAGGTGGCGCGCGAACACGTAGAGCTTCTCCAAGTCGGCGTCCGCGAAGGTCAGCACCTGCGCCATCGCTGTGCAGACCTCCGACGTGTGTGGCGGCGAGTTCGCTCCACAATCGGGCACCGGACCCGAATCCGCAACTGCTACCAGTAGCAGGTATTGGGGGATGGCCCCTCCCGGAGGGGCAACCTCAGATCTCCCGGTCCTTCCAGTTCCACCACCTGAGCAGCTCGGGTCTGGGCCGGGGCGTGCGGGCATAGTAGACCGCGCAGCGGAACGCGTAGAGCACGCAGGGATCCTGTCGCACTCCCCGTAGGCGGTTCAGTCTGGCGTAGAGGCGTTCGGGGTCGCGCCGCTCGAGGTCGGCCACGCGGCGGATACCGAGGTCGCGCAGGTCCTGCGCGAGGCTCGGGCCGATCCCGGGGATGGTCTGCAGCGGGTCCGCGACCGGCTTGGGGGTTCTGCGCATCGGGTTCGTCTTCCTCCGATCAGGTCGTCGGCCCGGCGAGCCAGCGCAGCGAGGGTCCTGGGGCGCCAGGCATGCCGGGTCCCCCGCAGCGTCCCGCAGGATGGCGCCCACCATTCATAGCGTTCGCGCGTCGACCGCACCAGTCCGGGACGGCGCGCGGTGCGCGCGGCCCTTCCCGCTCGAGCCGGGTTTCACGGGCCTTTCACGGCTCCGATCTAGCTTCGGCGGACCCCACGACCGGGAGCCCAGCATGACGGAGAAGCGGATTGCGCTGCAGCTCACCCCCGCGCAGCGCCAGGCTGTGAAGGCGCTCACGGGCAAGGACGCCGAAGCGATCGAGTTGGGTGTCGAGGAGCTGGAGGAGCGGATCGCACCAGCCAGAGTCCCAACGGCCGGTGGACCGATCCCGATTCCTTACCCGAACACGGGGTGAGTGTCGGCACTTGCCCGAAAACCCGTTGAGTCAGTTTGAAGCGCCGCAGGCGGAGCGACACCGAAGACGGAGAGTGGGAGGTCACCGGCGCCGGTATCCCGCGATGATGGCGTCGATCGTCTCGCCGGCCGCCAGTCGTCGGTACCCGTTGGTCGTGGTGAGCCAGTCGTCGAACACCGGTCGCAGATCCGCGGGCGAGTGCTCACTGAAGTGTCGCGCCATTTGCTCCGTCGAGCTGCCGCTCGCCCCGTACGCGGCGCCATAGCTCTGGAGCAGGCGGTCGAACGCGGTGTCGCCCAGCACGCGGAACAGGGCGTAGAACAGCAGGGCGCCTGTCGAGTAGGAGAAATCGGTGAGCGCGCGCTGTCCGTACTGCGCCATCGGCACGGTGGCCACGGCGGAATCGTCGGCTGCGCGGCTCACCAGGCGCGAGGTCACCCAGCGCATCGACTCCTCCAGTGACCGGCCGTCCAGCGCGCTGGCCGCCCGGAATTGCAGGAAGGTGGCAAGGCCTTCGTTCCAGCGCACCGGGGGCGTGTCGGTGTCGGTGGCATGCCAGAGATGCGCGAGCTCGTGATACATGCCGATGAGGTTGGCCCCACCCGCGAACTGGTCGGCGGTCTGGATGATGCCGGCCGTGAGGCTCGCCTGCGAGCCCCAGTCCTCCGGGATCTCCATCACCGTGAGTGTCGTGCGGCGCTCGATCGGGCCGAGCCAGCGGGTGTACGTATCGGTGACGCGCTCGATCCCCCGCAGCACGGTGCGGGCGCCCGCGCTGTCCGCCGGGAAGTGGAAGATCCGGACGCCGCCGCGCTCCAGCAGCGCGTATGGGGCGATCGGCACGTTGAGAAACGGCACCGGTGCCGTGCTCTCGAACGTCCACGTCGACACGCCGCCGCTGTCGCTGCGCCCGGCCGGTGGCACCGCCGCGGCCACGACGAGGTCCGACGGAACGCTGATCCGCAGGTGATAGCTGAAGTCGCGCCGCGGCATGCCGCGCGAGTCGTGGCTCGACGGCAGGTGGAGGGTGGGGAACGCCAGGGCGTCTTCGCGGAGCATGGTGAAGGCGTGGTCGATGTGATCCCGCACGTACATCATGCCGGTTTCGGTGTAGCCTACGAGATATCCTCCGTAGGCGACCGTAAACGCACGTGATTCCCCGGACCGCAACGCCGGGTCGGCGGTCAGATAGATCTGGTTCACCTGGAAGATCGGCCAATCGGTCAGCGTGATGAGGTCCTGGGTGAACGGTACCGGGCCGTTGGCCGAGTCGCTCACCGCGGACACCCGAAACAGCCGGCCGAGCTGCACCGGTATCCGGCGGGCCGGCGCGTCGCCGACGTTGAGCACGGTGATCGTCGCCCGGCCCGCCATGCTGCCGTCGTCGTAGTTGAGCGCCAGATCGAGGCGCAGATCGGTGAGCGCGAGGTCCTTCGATGGGGGACCGGATTCGCGTGCGCCGCAGGCGACGAGCACCAGCAGGACCGGGACCGCCCCGAGTGGAAGCCGTGCGTTCATCGCGATGCTCCTGATCATGGGATGAGGAATCTCCTGCTCGCGGCGCCTGCCGTCGAGTCGGACGTCGCTCAGAAGAAGCGTACGGGCGCGAGCGCGATCGGTTTCAGGGCCCGGGCACCTAGCCCTGCCCGGACCCGTCCGCGAGATTACCGATCCCGTTGGCACGGAGTTCCGCCGGATGAAAGTCGGGTTGGTAGGCTTCGCAGGCTCGGGCAAGACGACCGTGTTCAATACGATGACCGGGCTTGCCGTGCCGGTCGGCTACGGCGGCGAGCTGCGGCTCGGCACGGTGAAGGTGCCTGACGAGCGGATCGACATCCTGAGCAGGATCTACTCCCCCAAGAAGACCACCTACGCCGAGATCGTCTTCTGCGACGTTCCGGGCGAGCACGGCGCCGACCGCAAAGGGCTGTCGCGCAAAGCCCTGCAGCAGATTCGCGACCAGGAGGTGCTCTGTCTCGTGCTGCGGGCGTTCCCCAACCCCGCCCTCGACGCCGATCCCGATCCCGCCGCCGACCTCGAAGCGTTCCACACCGAATGCCTGCTGTCCGATCTCGACATCGTCGAGCGCCGGCTGGATCGCGCGAAGAAGGACAAGCCCGATGCGCTCGAGCTGACCGCGTTCGAACTGATGAAAGCAACCCTCGAGCGGGAGCGCCCGATCCGGTCGCTCTCGGCCGAGGCGCTGCATCGCGACGCGCTCAGAGGCTACGGGCTGCTCACCGATCGGCCGCTGCTGATCGCGCTCAATCGCAGCGAGCAGGAGGCCGCCAAGCCGCTCCCTACGGCACTGGCGGCGCGGCTCGGCGAGCTCAACGCCGCGGGCCTGGTGCTCTCGGCCAGTGTGGAGGCCGAGATCGCGAGCATGGACCCGGCGGACCGCGCGGCGTTTCTGGAGGATCTGGGCCTCGCGGAGTCGGCGCTGACGCGGTTCATTCGCACCGCCTATGGTCTGCAAGACCTCGTGTCGTTCTTCACCGTCGGGCCGGACGAGGTGCGGGCGTGGCCGATCCGCCGGGGCACCCGGGCGCGGCAGGCGGCCGGCCGCATCCACTCGGACCTCGAGCGCGGCTTCATCCGCGCGGAGGTGATCCCCTATGCGGTGTTCATGGAGTACGGGTCCGAGCCGGCGGTGAAGGATGCCGGCCGGCTGCAGATCGAGGGCAAGGACTACGTGGTGTCGGACGGGGACATTCTGCACATCCGGTTCAACGTGTAGCGCTTGGCCCCCCTGGACCTCCTTCCCCCCCTCCAGGGGAGAAGTACCTTGTTGGCCACCTTACTTCACCGGAGTGCGCATGCGTCCCAGCCCGCTGCCCTTCGTGTTGTCCGCGTTGCTGTTCATCCACCCCGCGCGGGCACACGCCCAGAGTCTCGACAGCCTGATCAACGATCTGTTCACCTTCGGGACGTGTGGCAAGCCGCTGTGCCTGGACGTGGGGCCGCAGCACGGCGAGCATTTCATTCCCTCGGTGACGCAGGGGAATCAGACGGTCCTGGGATTCCTGACGCAGTCCATCAGCCGGAGCACCGCCAACCTGCCCATCTCGGCGACGAGCAGCGGGACGACCTTCAGGATCGTGGGCGGGCTGCCCGTCAAGACGTCGACGTCCGCGGGTCCGATCTACGCCGAACGGTCACAGACCCTGGGACGCGGCCGGTTCTTCCTCGGCGCCAACGTGAGTGGTATCTCCTACTCGTCGCTGAACGGCGATCCGATCAGCGACCTGCGCTTCAACTTCGCCCATCAGGATGTCGGCGCCCCGGGGCTCGGCGATCCGCCGCTCGAGAACGACATGATCTCGGTGCAGCTGGCCCTGGACATCAGCGTGCAGGTGGCGTCGCTGTTTGCCACGTGGGCCCCCACCGATTTCGTGGATATCGGACTCGCGGTCCCGTTCGTGCGCACGTCGATCAGCGGGAGCAGCATCGCGCAATTCACCCCGTTCGGCGCGGTGGCCGTGCACCGGTTCAGCGGTGACTCCCTCAATCCGATCCTCCGTGCCACGAAGAGCGCCCATGGCTCCGCCACGGGGGTCGGCGACGTGGTGGGGCGGGTGAAGATCAACGCGGGGCAGGGCGAGCATGTCGGCGTGGCCCTGCTGGCCGAGGTGCGGCTTCCCACGGGCCGTGAGGAGGATCTGCTCGGCGCCGGCTCGACGGCGATCCGCGCCCTGGCGATCGTCGGCACCCAGTTCGGTACCTTCGCCCCGCATTTCAACGGCGGGTACGTCGCCCGCTCCGACTCCCTCCAGAACGATGCCATCCTGGCGACCCTGGGATTCGACGCGCTGGCCGCCCAGTGGGCCACGGTGGCGTTCGACATCAGCTCGGAGTGGCAGCTCGGGGCCAACAAGATCGCGCTGCCCGGCCCGATCGTGTATTCGATACCGTTCGAGCGCATCTACCCGTCCACCACGATTCCCGAGAAGCGCGACAACGTCCTGAACGCCGCGTTCGGCGTCAAGTTCGCGGTGCGCGGCGGCACGGTCCTGGTGCTCAACGGCATCGTGCCACTCAGGCGAGCGGGGCTCCAGCCCGACTACATCTGGACCGCGGGCGTCGAGTATGCGTACTGAGGACGGCGGGTTGCCGCGGCTCCGCCCTAGTTGATCCCGACGATCACCCATCGGTCCGAGCGGCGCTCGAACGTGTAGGTGTTGTTGACGTCGAGCCGACCGCCCCGGTACACCCACGCCCCGGTCACCCGGGCGCGGGCGCTGGTGCCGTCCACCACGATGTTCGCGGCGGCGAGGCTCACCTGGAGCCCCTCCATCGCCTGAAGCGCCTCGCGGGTCTGCTGCTCGGTCGCTGACGAGATCGCGGGATAGAGCGTCCGAACGCGCGCCATGTCCTTTGCCTGGAGCGCCTGCGCGTAGGCTTGCACGACCCCGCCGATCGCGACGCCGGGATCTTCCGCGACGACCGGCGGCGCAGCCGGCGCGGGCAGCGTCTCCGGCCGGGCGGCGCTCAGCGCGGCCACGGTGATCGCGGCGCTCCCCACCTGACCCGCGCTGGCGGCGCTCACGACCGCCGTGCCCGGCCCCACCGCGGTCACCCGCCCGGTGGTCGACACGACCACCACGGCCTCATTCGAGGATTGCCAGGTGATTGGGCGATCCGGGAGGGCGCGGCCGTCCGGCCCGTGGGCGGTCCCGGCCAGAACAAGCGCCTGACCGACCTGGAGGGCGGCCGTTGCGGGCGCGACGTCGACCCCGGCGACGATCGCGGTGACCGTGAGGTCAGCTTGCGCGCGACGACCATCGGCTTCCGCAATGATGGTCACGCGCCCCGGCGTCAGCGCCCGGAGGCGCCCGTCCCCTCCCACCTCGGCGACCGCCGGGTTGCTGGAGGACCATCGGGGCCGCCGCCCCAGCAGGCGCCCCTGCTGATCGAGCACCAAGGCCTGGAGGACGACCGTATCGCCCATCGGGAGCGTCGCAGGCGCCCCGAGGATGCGCACTTCGCGCACGACGGGGGCAGGTGCGGGCGGTGGCGCCTGTTCCTGGACGGCTGGTCGGGGGATCGAGTCCGGAATGACGGGCTCGGCGACCGCGACCGGGGCCGTCGGCGCGGAGTCCACCGGAGCCGCGTCCGTCGGCGGGGCCTGCCGCACCGCGGTGCCGGGCCGTCCGCGCCACGGCTGCGTGAGCGCGAGGGCGGCGGCGGCGAGCACCACGAGCGTGGCTGCGACTCCGACAAGCACCCCGGCGCGCGAACGCCTGGGGCGTCCGCGTCGCACGGTGGTCTCGGCCCCCACCGGGCTTCTGGGGCCCGACACGGGCCGCACGGCGGCCACCTGCTGTCCCGCCAGCCGCTGCCCGATGGGCATTGGACTCACGGGGGTGCTGACACGGGCCAGGATCTGCCGGTTTGCGCCCGCCAGGGCGAACGCGATCATCTGCCCGCGCACGACATCGTCGTATGCGAGGGACGAGCCGCCGATCAGCGGGAGCGCGTCCTCGATCGTGGGCCACCGCTCGCGCGGATCCTTGGCGAGCATTCGGACGATCACTCTGGCGAGCTCGAGCGGCACGTCAGGCCCCAACGACTCGGGCTCCGGCACCGGAGCATGACAGTGCTTGAACATGATGTTCATGACGCTGTCGCCGTCGTACGGCGGCCGGCCGGTGAGCATTTCGTACGCCATCGCGCCGAGGGAGTACTGGTCGGACGCCCCCGTGACGGGATCCGCGTTGCACTGTTCGGGACTCATGTACGTCGGGGTCCCCATCGTGGTCCCGGTCATCGTGAGGCCTTGCTTGTCGGACACCTTGGCGATGCCGAAGTCCATCACGATCGGCATCCCCTCGATGTCGATCATGATGTTCGCGGGCTTGACGTCCCGGTGGATGATCCCACGGCGATGGGCATAGCCGAGCGCCTCGCCGGTCTTCGACACGATGGTCCGCACCATCGGAACGGGCAGCGGCGCCGCCTGCCGGAGGATCGAGTCGAGGGCGCAACCCTCGATGAACTTCATGACGAAAAAGAAGAGGTCGCCGACCTCCTTGACCGCGTAGATCGGGATGATGTGCGGGTGGGAGAGCCCGGCGGCCGTGCGGGCCTCCAGCTTGAACCGCTCGACCATCCCTTCCCCGAACACGAGGTGGGGGCTCATGACCTTGATGGCGACCTTGCGATCGAGCTGGAGGTCGTGCGCCAGATAGACCGTGGCCATGCCGCCGCGCCCCAGCTCGGCCAGCACTTCGTAGTCGCCCAGGGTGACCTCGCGGAGCGTCTCCATCAGGTCCGTCCGCGGCGGCTGCGTCGCTGTGGACTCGGGCTCCGGCCGGACCGTCGTGCGGGTGGCCACCCGCGTCTGCTCGCCGGAGACGTCGGCGCCGCACCGCATGCAGAAGCGCGCGCCCGCCGTGATCTGGGCGCCGCACTGGCTGCAACGGACTCCGCCGGTCGGCATCGCGTGGCGTCCTAGTACTTGGACTGCAGGTATTCGATCCCCGGGATCACGACCTGCCGCCAGGCGGTGTCGACGAGCGGTCCGTACTCGGGGTCGTGCTCCGCCACGGCGTGCACGAGACTTTCGACGAAGCACGGATAGAGGTCGGGCGGCACACCCACGTCGGCCCGGGAGTGCCGCACCGCAATCCGCTCGAGCAGCGCCGGGTTCGGCCGCTTCGCGTAGATGATCAGCATACCGAGGCTGTGCTTGAGCAGCTTGTGCTGCCGCTCGAACCGGGTGTTCGCGAACATCGGGGGGATCCGCGCGTCACTGGCCAGCAGGCGTTCATAGAGCGCGGCGTAGAACGCCGGATTGTCCGCGCACCGGTGATAGCTGGCTTCGGCGATCTCAACGTGGGTGGCTGCCATCGACCTTCCCGGGATCGGTCCGCAGACTCCGAGGCGTGACGCGCGCGACCATACCGGATAAAACTTATCGCAAATACGGCCTCGCGCTATCCGGGGCCCGGCAGCAGGCAAGGCACACGGCCTCGCCCGAGGGAGTGGCACCCGCCCCTCCCTCGAGCGTCCCCGCGCAACGCCGACTGGGCCCTAGCGCCTGCCGTCGACCGGGATCCCGCTCGGGACCCTGATGGGGATGAGCCGGTCGAGATGGCGCGCCGCGGGGTCCGTCAGCGCGCCCATGAAGGTGGTCAGCTGGTCCACCGTCGTGTCCGGCAGCACCACGCCGTTGATGATCGTGTCGCGCGTGGCCAGGATCGCCTCGGCGCTCGGGAGCAGCGTGGGCTGAAGCAGCGCTTCGAGCGTCGAAGGATCGAACGTCCGGAGCTTCACGTCCGACTCGCTGTAGTGGGCGATGAACTCGCGCAGGTTCGCGAACGCGCCGTCGTGGCCGTAGGGGCCGGTCAGCTCGACGTTCCGGAGCGGCGTCGTCCGAAACCGATAGCGGTCACTCTCGAGCCCGGTCACCCGCATCCGTCCGAAATCGTCGGAGCCGTCCGGACCGTCTCCCTCCCCCGGTCCGAACTGCGCCAGCGCCACGTTATGGAACTGGTTGTCGGTGAACGCCGCACCGTTGTGGCACAGCGAGCACCGAATCGACATGAACGTGCTGGCGCCGGTGAGCTGCGCCAGGTTCAGCGCCCGGTCGTCTCCGGCGAGAAACCGATCCCACGGGCTGTTGGTGAACGAGAGCCGGCTCACGAGAAACGCGGCCATGGCGTTCGACGCGTGGGCGAACGTCATGCGGCTGAACCGGGTTCCGGGATAGGCGGCCTCGAACAGGCGCCGGTACTCCGGAATCCGCCCCAGCCGCGCCATCAGCGCCTGCCAGATGGCCGCGGGCGCGTCGTCGGGGATGGCCGCCAGCTCGTTACCGTTGGCCCCGCGCATCTCTTCCCGCGAGGTGACCGGGAATAGGCCGAGCGCTGACACCGGGCCGAACTCGAACACCGCGGTCATCGCCGGCGTGACCTGGTCACCCGCGGGCGTATGGAACGCGCCGGACGAGTCGACCGCGACGCGCCCATCCCAGAACAGCGACCTGAAGGCGGTCAGGTTGAACAGGGAGGGGGCGTTGCGTGGAATGAACGCGCCCTTCGGGTGCACGCGCTGGGGACCGAGGCCCGTGGCGCCCTGCCCGATCGAGAGGCTCCGGCCGTCACCGGTGGCGAACGGCGGCAGGTGGCAGGTCATGCACGCGATGTCGCGATTGCCGCTCAGGACCTTGTCGAACACGAGCATCTGGCCGAGGCGGACCAGCGCGGGGCGGACCGGCCCGGGACGCTCGAGTGGACCGACACCCCGTCCGGCGGCGAGCTGCCGAACGGCGGCGATGAGCTCGGGGGGCAGGGGCGCCCCACGGTGAGTGCTGGGGGCAGCAGACATCGGGGCCGCAGGCTGGTCGGCGTCGCACGCGGTGATGGCCAGCGCGGCGACGGTGAGGCAGGCGGCGCCTGCCCACGAGAACGGTGGCTTCATGGTCCCTCCTCCGGGGATCGCGCCGCATGGGGGGCGCGCAATCCATCAATCGGAATCGGGGTCCCAAACCCGACACCCGGGTGTGCCCGGGGGGGTGGGGGGGGTCAGCGGGCCAGCGAGTCCCGCAACGCCACGGCTTGGAGGGACAGGGGGTGGCGGGGTCCCAGGCCGAACGCGAGCGGTGCCACGGCGCGCCGGGCCAGGTCGGCTGCCCGGGCGCGGTCGCCGCGTCCGGCCTCGGCCCGGGCGCCGAGCAGCAGGCCGCGACCGACGAGTCGCGCTCCGCTCCAGGGCGAGCGAATCCACGCCGCCGATGCGGACCACGTGCGCCGCGTACTCGGCCGCCTCCGCGAAGGCGCCGACATCGACCAGGGCGGCGGCGGCCGCGGTCAGCGGAGCCACCAGGGTGCTCGACATGGCCGTCGGCTCATAGCGCAATGAGTCGAGCTCCCGCTTGACCGTCGCGAGCATCCGGGTGCGGTCATCGGCACGCTCGCGCGCGGCGTCGATGCGATACGCCGCTGCAATCGCCAGCGCCATCTTGCTGGACCGCGCGGCGATGGCGAGCGGCGCGGCGTCCCGCTCGTGCTGGTCGGCCTCGGCCGCGTGCCCGGCGTGGCGCGCGAGCCGTGCGAGGGTGAGATCCACGGTGTACACCCGTGCCGGCCCCAGCGGATCCGGCCGGTCCAGCGCGCGCCTCAGCCAGGCTCGCGCCGAATCGGGCTGCTCCAGCTGGTCCAGCGCCATGCCGTAGAGGAAGGCGACCAGCGAGTAGGCTGCACTCGCGGTGTCGAGGCCGCCCGCGAAGCCGATCTCCTTCTGTAGGAAGCCCTGCTCGCCATGCACCTCGCCCAGCCCCTCGAACGCCATGGCCGCGTTGTGGATCATGACCGGCCGCGCCTGCGGATCGGCCAGGGCGCCCACCTGGCTGGCCGCCACGATCCGGAGGACCGCGTCCCGGGCCGCGCGCATCTGGCGGCTCGCGAACAAGGCCCGGGCGTGGTCGTTGAGGGCGTAGAGGTAGTCGTCCGAGGTCGAATCCTCCGACTGTGCGAAGCGATCGGCGACCGCCCCGAAGTAGATCGCGGCCGAGTCGGGTTTGCCGAGCTCCAGCAAGGCGTTCGCCTCGCCGCCGTCGCAGGCGTTCAGCGTGCCCACCTCCGGGTCATCGACTCGGGCGAGGAAGCCACGCGCCTCGCGGACCAGCGCCCGCGCCGAGTCGCCCAGGTGCTGATTCGCCTGGACGAAGGCCAGCTCGCAGCGCGTCCGGGCACGCCAGGCCGCCTCGTCAATCGAGTCGGCGATCGCGACCGCGCGCCGGATGATCGTGTCGGCGGCGGCGACGTCCCCTTCCCGCAGGTAGTTCTGGGCGAACTGGATCCCCAGCTGCATGCTGCCGACGGGATCGCTCCGGAACCGGTGATCGAGCACCTCCCGTCCCCGGTCGAGCAGCTGCCGGTAGGTGAGCGCCTGGCCGCCGGGCTCGATCAGCCGGAACAGCAGGGCCTCGAAGGCGGTGGTGGCCTTGGAGCGCCGCAGGGCGTCGGCCGCGTGGTCGCGCTCCCGCCGGGCGACCACCATCTGTCGCAGCGAGAATCCGGTGGCGCCGATCAGCGTCGCGCCGACCAGCGTGGCCGCGGCGAGGCTCCCGCGATGGCGGCGGAGGAACTTCCGCGCGCGGTACGCCCACGCGTCGGGGCGGGCGCTGACCGGCTGGTGGTCGCGGAAGCGGGTCAGGTCGTCCGCGAACGCGGCGACGGTCTGGTAGCGGTCGGCAGGCCGTTTCCTGAGCGCCTTGGCCAGGATGTTGTCGAGGTCCCCGGCGTAGACCCGGCGCAGCCGCTCGGGCGTAGCACCACGCGCGGCCGCCCGCCGCTCGACCTCCGGCCGGGGCCCCGCCATCACGGCATCGCTCAGCCGCGGCGGCTCGACATCGAGCACGGAGCGCAGGTGGTCCGCCGGGGTCTGACAGTCCTCGCCCGTGGGATGGCGTCCGCTCAGCAGGATGTACAGCAGGACGGCCGTCGAGTACACGTCCGTCGCCGCCGACACCGGCTCGCCGATGGTCAGCTCCGGCGCGGCGTATTCCGGCGTGAGCGCGCGGCCGCCATGATCGGTCAACGTGGCAGGGCCGGCACTGGCCCCGCCGTCGAGCAGCATCTTCGCAATCCCGAAGTCGAGCAGCTTCACGGCGCCGTCGTTCGTGACCAGGATGTTCGACGGCTTGATGTCCCGATGGATGATCAGGTTGGCGTGCGCCGCGGCCAGCGCGTCGAGCACGTCGAGGCAGAGGGCGATGCGCTGGTGTGGGCCGTAACGGCGCTCGTCCGCGAAGCGGTCGATGCGCTCTCCGACGATGTGCTCGAGGACCAGAAACGGTTGGCCGGCGGTGGTGACCCCCGCGTCCAGCAGCCGGGCGATGTGGGGATGCGTGAGCCGGGCCAGGAGGTTGCCCTCCTGGGCGAACCGCTCTTCGCCGGCGCGGCCCACGAGCGCCAGGTTCAGGAGCTTCACGGCCACCTGGCCTTCGAACCGTCCATCGGCGCGGTGCGCGAGCCAGACCGTCGCCATGCCACCCTGCCCGAGCGGCCGGTCGAGCGTGTATCGGCCGACGGACTGGCCCGCCAGGCCGCGCCCCCGGAGCTCGGGCGCGGGGGATTCACCGAGCAGGCCGGGCACCGGGGTCGCCTCGGCGGCGAGCAGGGCCTCGAGCTCCGCGGCCACCACGGGGGATTCCGCCCGCAGTCCGACCAGGAGCCGCTCCCGCTCCTCGGGACCCAGGTCGAGCGCCTGATCGAGCAGCGGACCGACGACGGCCCAGAGCTCCTTGGAAAGTCCCGCCATGCCTCCCCCGGGCGTGTGTCTATCGTGTCAATCGCAATCCCGGGCGCGACCCCGCCACGGGACGACCAGACCACCGTCGCTCACGCGTCTTCCACGAGTCGCTGCAGCAGCACGCGGGCCTTCTTCCAGTCACGCTGCACGGTTCGCTCGGACGATCCTTGAAGCGCGGCGATTTCGACCAATGAGAACCCGGCGAAGAAGTGCAGGTCCACGAGCTGCGCCAGCGCGCTGTCAAGGTCCGTCAGGCGCTCCATGGCGTGGCCCAGGCGCTCCAGGCTCTCGTCGGGAGCGGGACTGCCCGGACCCTCCTCGTCCTCGAGCCGGGTGATCTCGACGCCGCCGCCCCGCTTCTGCGCGCGACGGGCCCTGGCGTAATCGATGACCAGCCCGCGCATGGCCTTGGAGGCGTACGCGAGGAACCGGTGTCGATCGGGGAAGCGGGCACCATCCCGCTCCGACAGTCGGAGGTAGGCCTCGTGCAGCAGGGTCGTGGTGCTGATCGTAAGCTGCGCCCCCCCGCGTCGCACATGGTGCTCCGCCAGGGTGTGCAGCTCCTGGTAGAGCGTGGCGAACAGCTCCCTTGCCGCGGCACCGTCGCCGCTGTCGGCGGCGGTGACCAATTCGTTGATCGTCGACATTCCGAGGACCCGGGGAGGCGCTGGGATCGGAGACGATCCTATGCCACAACTGGGCCGCTGGCAAGGCGGTCGGCCCCGCCCGATTCGAGACGTCCCCTGAGGACGGACCCTCCAAGCTCCACCGGCGGTACGGCAGGCTCGGATCGCTGCGCTCGACGAAGCCACCGGGCAGGCGATAGCTGACGCCCGCCGAGTCCGAGCGCGGTCCCGGGGGCGATGGCAGCCGGCAGAGAAGGTCCCGAGAAGGGCGAAGGCGATGGCGGCCCGCCGGTCCGCCCGCCCATCAGGGGGCGGGCTCCAGCTCGAACCTCTCAGGGTGTAGCGCCCTCCCGCAATCTCCAGGCGCACCTGCCCGATCTCGGTTTGCGAAACCCGCCGGCGACGACCGTCATCATGGGAGGATACCTGCCTGGACCGGCGCCTCGCTTCAAGCCCCGTGTGTGCCGTCACGCGGCGCCGCCCACCCGACCCTCGCGGAAGTACCGCACCCACAGGACGCGATCGGCCTCGGTGAGGACACCGAGCTCGGCGAAGATCTCGGCCGCGAACTCCACGTCCGCGAGCCCGCTGGCGGTGATCAGGTGGCGGTCCCGGACCGCGGGCCGGTCGACGTAGTTCTCGCCCTCGCGGTATCCCGGGACCTGCTCCTTGAGGTACGCGAGCCCGTTGGAGGTGTGCCGGCGGCCGCGCAGGAGACCGGCCCGCGCGATGCCGACCGTCGCGCCGCAAATCGCGGCGATCGGAACGCCGGTTTCGTCGAGTGCCTCGAGCAGCGTGACCAGATCCCGCCCGGGCGGGGTCGCCTCCCACCAGTCGCCTCCCGGCAGGATGAAGACGGCCACGTCCGCCGGATCGACGTCGCCGAGCGAACGGGTCGGCCGGACGGACAGGCCGCCCATCGACTCCACCGGGTCACGACCGAGACCGACGACTTCCACGCGGTATCCCCCCGAGCGACGTAGCTCCGCGAGGGCATGCGCGGGCTCCCAGTCGGCAAACCCGGGGACGGCAAGCAGGTATGCGGCGTTGGTGGACACGAGCCCTTCGACCCCAATGACACCCTGGTTCTACCTCGCTCCGGGCTCGTCGTCAACCGGGACGCGATGCGCGCCCCTCAGACGGCAATCCGCGCGACGTACAGGCCCCGGTCCGCGAGGGCTTCAGGGCGGTACTCGGCGGACAGGCCTGCTGCGGCGAATGCCGCGAGCATCTCGTCTACCGTAAACAGGCCCAGCTCGTGAACCTCCGTCGCGTGGCGCGTGCCGTCGGCGGTCTCGATGGTGTACTCGAACGTGAGCCGCGAGAGGCGGCCGTCCACCTCCGTCGTGCCGACGCGGCGCACCCGCACGCCCGGGCCCTCCCCGGTGCGCTCTGAATGCGTCCCGGTGCGCATCTTGCCCGGCGGAAACCACGGCTCGACGAGCACGACGCCACGAGGCTCCAGATGCTGCCCGAAGCAGCGCAGCGTCTGCTCCACCCGATCCAGGGTCTTCACGTAGCCCGGGATCCCGCACGGCCTTTGCGCATCGACGGCTGCTACGCGATGGCGCGGATCGCGAGCGCCAGCAGGTATACCAGGGGCGCCGCACCTTGCAGCAGGGCAGCCGCCAGCATGCGGCGCGCCGAGGCCGCGAGCACCACCGCCGCGCCGAGCATGGATAGGCAGTTCCAGCTCACCAGCGCGATCCCGACAGCGTCATGCCCGCGGAGCGTGAGCGCCAGCCCCGCGGCGATCCCGATTGCCAGGAAGAGATTGTAGAACCCCTGGTTGAAGGCGAAGAGCCGGTTGGTCTCGGCCTCGGCGGCCGTCTGGCGAAAGCGCTGCCGGATGCTTGGACGCCCCCACCAGAGGCTCTCCATGCAGAAGATCAGGACGTGCACCGCGGCGGCGAGTATCGCCGCACCCCACATGATCAGGACCATGTCCTACCTGCTCCCGTACACGTCGGTGCTCATGTACTTGAGGCCGGAGTCGGCCATCAGCGTGACGACCTTGGCGTCCGGCCCCAGCCGCTGCGCGACGCGCAGCGCGGCGACGGCGTTCGCGCCGGAGGATGTCCCTGCGAACAGCGCCTCCTCCCGTGCCAGGCGCCTCGCCATGTCCTTGGCGGCGTCGGTGCTGACCGGCAGGATCTCGTCTACGAGGGTCGGGTCCCAGAGCGGAGGCGTGTAGCCAATCCCCACTCCCTCGATCTTGTGAGGCCCCGCCTGGCCTCCCAGCAACACCGAGGATTCCGCGGGTTCGACGGCGACGATCGCGACACTCGGCTTGTAGCGCTTCAGCACGGTCGCGACTCCACGCAGGGAAGCCGCCGTGCCGACGCAGTGGACGAACGCGTCGATCTCTCCCTGCGTTTGCCGCCAGATCTCTTCGCCCAGCGACTGATAGCCGGCGATGCTGTCATGGTTGTTGAGCTGGTCGGTCCAGTAGGTGCGGGGCGCCTGGCTCAGCTGACGGGCGGCCTCGATCATGGCCAAGATCAGCTGCTTGGTGGTGCGACCTCCCTCGCTTGGGACGAGTGTCAGCTCCGCACCCAGCGCCGCCATGTGATCCCGTTTCTCCTGGCTGAACGCATCGGAGCTGACGATCCGGAGGCGGTAGCCCTTGGCGGCGCAGACCAGAGCCAGCGATGTCCCCGTGCTCCCACCGGTGTACTCGACGACGGTGTCCCCGGGCTTCAGGCGACCGTCCTCCTCCGCGCGCGCAATCACGGCCTGCGCCATCCGGTCCTTGAGGCTACCGCTGGGGTTTTCCCACTCGAGCTTCACGAATACGTGGGCCCAACCGGGAGGAGTCACCTTGCGGAGTCGAACCATCGAGGTGTTGCCAATGGCGTGGAGAATGTCCATGGATCGCGCCTCTCAGAGTCGGTCGAGCCACAATTGCTAACTGGTCATGCGATCGGCCAGCGCCTTCTTGACCGCGTCGCTGGCTTTGAACACCCCGTGCACGGTGATCGACTCGATCGTCTCCCGCGCCAGCCCAGGCGGTACGTCCTCGCTGATCACGAGGAGCCCCACCACCCGAAGCGACAGCCGCTGCCCGGCCTTCTGCAACTGCTCGATGGCGCGTCGGTCGTAGACGACCGCCCCGATCACCAGGGAACGGCGGGCCGTTGCTTCACGCACGACATCGCAAGGTCGCCGCGCCTGTGAAGATCTCGAAGCGCATCCGGAGCCGGCGTCGCCTCGTCCATCCGCAGCTCGAGCGCGGGAATCAGACGATGCGGCGCCGCCGCCCGCCAGGTCGCCACCGCTCAGACGATCCGCTAACCACGGCGATGATGTTCAGCCGCTCCATCACTTCGAGGGTCTGCTGCATCAGTTCCCGATCCGTCATCGGTGACCACACGGGGTCAGCGCAAGGCGGCTTCTTGAACATCGCCAAGAAGGTAGCCGCGTAAGGCTGCGCCGGGTCCCATGCGGGAAAGGGGTCGATGGGCGTACCCATGGCAAGCGGCGGCGGCCCCTGCGCATCGGCTGCAAATGCGTGGAGATGCATGTCGATGATCGGGAGCCGCTCCTGAGCAGAGAGCTGGAGCGGGACCAGGCCAAGACCGAAGGCTAGTACCTGGAGTCTCATATCGCCGCCGCCTGCTCAAGCCTTGGATCATGCTTGACAATAAAAGTTGTCAATGATACCATCTCCTCATGCTCGACATCCAAGTCATCGATGATCCGGCGGCGGCGACGGTGGCCTTGGGGCCCATGCGGAGTCGACTCCTCTCCGAGCTGGCCGCGCCCGCCTCGGCGGCGACGTTGGCCATGCGGGTCGGCCTGGCTCGGCAGAAGGTCAACTACCATCTGCACGCGCTGGAGGCGCACGGGCTGGTGCGGCTGGCCCAGGAACGCAAGTGGGGCGGGCTGACGGAACGGCTGCTCGTCGCGACGGCCGCTTCCTACGTCGTTTCGCCGAGCGCCTTGGGCCCGGTCGCCGTCGATCCGAATCGGGAAGTCGATCGGCTGTCCGCGAGCTATCTCATCGCCTTGGGCGCACGGGTTGTCCGCGAGGTGGGCGATCTCGTTCGTCGTGCGAACGAGTCGGGCAAACGCCTGGCGACCCTGGCGGTGGATACCGAGGTTCGCTTCCGGTCGCCGACGGACCGGGCGGCTTTCAGCCACGAACTCACCGAGGCCATCACCAAACTGGTTTCAAAATACCACGATGAATCCGCCCCCGGCGGCCGCGCGCATCGCCTGGTGGTCGTGGCGCACCCCTTACCGCAGAAATCCCAGCCCAAGGAGCCGTCATGAGCGTGAAGCAAGAAGCCAACGGTCGCCGTTCGGTGCAGGTCGAATTCGAAGTCCCCGGCACGCCGGAGGAAGTCTGGCAGGCCATCGCCACCGGGCCGGGTATTTCGTCCTGGTTCGTGCCGGCTGAGATCGAGGAGCGCGACGGGAAGCCCGTCGCAATGAAGTTCAAGTTCGGCCCGGACACGGAGATCCGTGGTGCCGTGACGGCCTGGGATCCGCCGCGGATGTTTGCCGGGGAGGGTGAGGTCTACGGTGGCTCGCCGCCCATCGCAACCGAGTGGAGCGTTGAAGCGCGCGCGGGTGGTGTGTGCCTCGTCCGCATTGTCCATAGCCTTTTCGCCAGCACGGACGAGTGGGACAACCAGCTGGAAGGCGCCAACTCCGGATGGTCGGGTTTCTTGGCCATCCTGCGGATCTATCTCACGCACTTCCGCGGACAACGCTCCGCGATCATGCAGGTCACGGCTCCCGTCGCGGGTCCGGACGCCGAGTCATGGGAAGCGCTGACCGCGGCATTGGGAGTGAAAGGCTTGAGCGTCGGGCAGCGTTGGACGACTCCCGCTGGTGTCTCACCGCTCAGCGGCGTGGTGGAGTATCTCACCGAGAATCCGTACGACGCCCTGCTGAGGCTCGACAAGCCGGGGCCAGGCGTAGCCGCCCTTGGCGCCGTCACCTATCCCGGTGGCCAGGGCATGGTGGCGATGAACTTGTATCTGTACGGCGATCAGGCGGCCGGAACCGTCGCCCGCGAAACGCCGCTGTGGCAAGCGTGGTTCCAGGAACGCTTCCCGATGCCCACGGAGCCGAGCAAGAGCAAATGAGAAAGCTCAAAATCATCGAACACATCTCGCTGGACGGCGTGATCCAGCATTCCGCCGATGACGACGATTTCCCCTACAGCGACTGGACCGCTCCCTATCGAACCCCGGCTGGCCGGGACGCAGTCATGGCCGCGTATGGCGAGCGCTTCGATCTGCTGCTTGGCCGTCGCACCTACGATATCTGGTCGGGCTTCTGGCCAAAGGCGCCGAGCAGTCCGATGGCGGACGGCCTCAATGCGGCAACGAAATATGTCGCTACCCACCGACCGCAAAGTCTTGAATGGGGCCCGTTCGAGGGCGCTTGGACCGGACATCGTCGAGGGCATTCGCCGCATCAAGTCGCAGGACGGCCCGCACCTTATCCTCTCGGGTAGCTCCACGCTGACATCGACGCTGCTCGAACATGGCCTTGCGGATGAAGTCCTGCTGATCGTCTCTCCGGTCCTGTTGGGCACGGGGAAGCGGTTCTTTGCGGAAGGAACCCCGGCACGCTCATTCGAGCTCGTCAGCACGAACGCCATGCCGTCCGGCGTCATCCTCAGTGCGTACAAGGTTGCCGGGCCATTGAAGGGCGGATAGTTCGACAACGCGACATCGTTAGTGAATACCGGAACGCCGCAATCTCGCAGGCATGAAGGATGTGCCGAAGGCGATTGAGGCCGTATGGAAGATCGAGTCCACATGGCTCTTTGACAAGTTCACGGCCTCGTTAGCCAGCCGCAGAGTCAGAGCTCGCGGTAGTGGTGTGGCAACACAGGATTTACAGGAACTACCCTATTCCAGTCGTGAGCTATCGACACACTCGCACAGAATTGGGCCCAGTCAAAATCGTCGAGACCAAATGCAATGTGGTCAAGCAGGACCAGCCACCATTCAGGATAGCGAGATCTCACAGCCGCTATCTTGCGCGACTTGTCATCGATGCACAAGCGAATGTTCCGTTCGAGTTCCGGCACTACCCAGCCCCCAGAATCCTCGTCGGAGGTTACCATGATGAAGAAAGTCTTCTTGCCTGGTGTTGACCGTGGATACCGAACGAGCTCCAAACACCCGCCAGCGAGAGAGGCATTCTGCTGAACATGCTTCCCACCAGCTAGACCTACGAGAAAGCCCTTCACTTCCTTCCGCCACCGCGAGAACATGAACGGGTGAATGTCGAGCGCGGCCGCAACCGCTTGCACCTGCACCCCGCGCTGCCGACTGAGGCGCACCGCCGCCAGTTTAAACTCCGCACTGTATTCCTGAACCTTCTTCGGACCCGCTCGGGGCACAGACACCTCCAAGCTTGTTAGATGGAAGTGTCTACAAACGTGAGGGAGGTTTCCCGGCCAGCTTCAAGCGCCGGTTAGCAGGTTGCTGAAAAAGGGTTTCCGGCCCTCAAAACGACTCAAGCGGGCTCCGCACGCCGAGTCCGGGCCGATTGAGGACGTGGGTGTAGATCATGGTGGTCCGCACGTCGCGGTGGCCGAGCAGCTCCCGCACGGTCCGAATGTCGTGGCCCGCGTCGAGGAGGTGCGTGGCGAACGAGTGACGCAGACTGTGGCACGTCGCCCGCTTCGCCAACCCGGCCTCTCGCACCGCCGCGCGAAACGCCCGCTGAACGACGGTGGGATGGAGGTGATGGCGGTGCCGCGCGTGCGTGACCCGGTCGCGGTAGGCTCGGGTGGCGGGGAACACCCACTGCCACACCCATTCCCGCCCCGCCCGCGGGTACTTCCGGTGCAGTGCCGTCGGGAGCGGCACATGCCCCCGCGGACGACCAGCGGGCCGTACGAGACCTCGAGGTCCTTGACCCGCAACCGCAGCGCCTCGAGGCGGAGCCCGCCGCCGTACAGCATGCCGGCCACCAGCCGAGGCGTGCCGTCCAGATGTCCCAGGACTCCCTGTACCTCCGCGCGGGTCAGGACCACCGGGAGCCGCGGCGGTCGCCTGGCGCGCACCAGCCCGTCGAGCGGAGCAAGCGGCTGGCCCTGCACCTCGTGATAGAGAAACACGATCGCGCTGCGCGCCTGGTTCTGCGTGGACGCGCTGACGCCGCCGCGCACCGCGAGATCGGAGAGAAAACGGGCCAGCTCCTCCGGCCCCAGGTCCCGCGGGTGCCGCATCCCATGGAACCGCACCAGCCGCCCGACCCACCCGACGTAGACCCCCTCGGTGCGCGCGGCGCAATGACGTACCCGCAAGGCCCGCCGCACGTCCGCCAACAGCGTTCCCATGCAGCTACACTCGGCGACTCGCCCGCGCCGCACCCCACCGATTCGCCGCGCGCCGTGACGGAATCCTCCGCGACCCCCGCGTCCCTCAAGCACGGCTCGATCGCGGGTGGTGGGCGGAGGCCGCTACAGAGCCACCGGCGCGGCGCCCTCGTCCGCCGGCTTCCCCGCCAGGAAGTCCCACACGAAGGCCACCGCACCGGGCAAGAACACGACGAGCCCGAACGCCCAGACCACCAGGAGCCAGAAGCTCACGTACTGCGTCCGCACCGTCATGAAGTCCATCCCGATGAGCCGCGTCAGATAGGTCTGGACCACGCCCGCGACGGTGAAGGCGATCACCATTCCCAGCATCCCGATGGACATCAGCCAGAACGCCCACATCGAGCGCCGGCGCGCCAGGCGCTCCATCCCGCGGAGCCGCGGGACCATGAAGTACATCGCCGCGAGCACGAGCATCCCGAAGGCGCCGAAGAAGGCGAAATGGCCGTGCGACGCGGTGACCTGCGTGCCGTGCGTCCACTTGTTGATCTGCGGCAGGGTCATCGCAAAGCCCCACACCCCCGCGCCGACCAGGTGCCCGACCGCGGAGCCGCCGAGCCAATACCACGTGACATGATTGGCGGGCTGGAGGTGGCGCTGCTTCATGGTCGAGAACGTGTCCCAGACCATCAGCACGAGCGGGATGGGCTCCAGCGCGCTGAACACCGCGCCCCACAACAGCCAGTAGCGCGGGGTGCCGATCCAGTAGTAGTGATGGCCGATCCCGACGATCCCGGTGAAGAGCACGAGCGCGACCTCGGCGTACAGCCACTTCGCCAGCCTGGTCCGATCCGCGCCGGTGAGCTTCACCAGGAGGTAAGCCATGATCGCCGCCGCGATGATCTCCCACGTCCCCTCGACCCACAGGTGGATGATCCACCACCACCAGTAGTAGTCCACCGTGAGGTTGCGGTAGAACGGGAGGTTGAAGAGGTAGAGCAGCGTCAGCCCCACCATGCCGAAGGCCAGCGTGAACGTGATGGCATTCCAGCGCTTCGCGCGGAACAGCGTGACGAAGATATTGACGAGGAAGAGCACGACCCCGAGCGCGATCAGGAGCGGGAACGGCATCGGCGCTTCGGTGAAGGGCTTCCCTCTGGCGATGTGGCCGAACCAGTAGGTCGCCAGCGTGCCGACGCCGGCGAGAAGCAGCACGACGAGGTTGGCCCATGCCAGCGGCACGGAGAAGATCTCGGAATCGGTCTCGTCGGCCACCAGGTAGTAGGACGCGCCCATCAGGCCGAGGAGCAGCCAGAAGACCAGGAGGTTGAGATGGGTGGCGCGACCGAAGTTGAACGGCAGCGCGTCCATGAGAAACGTGGGCCACACGAACTGCGCGGCGATGATGAGACCAAAGACAACCTGGAGCAGGAACAGGATCGCGGCCGCGAGGAAGAACGGATAGGCGACGAGCTGCGATCGGTGGGTGACGCTCGCATGTGGTGTCATGGATCGATTCTCCTCACTTCAGCGCCACGAAGTACTGCACGAGGCTGTCCAGCTCCGCCTGGCTGAGGGGCAGCTTCGGCATCAGCGTGCCCGGCTTCACGGCCGGGGGATCGGCCAGCCACCGGGAGAGGTACTCGGCCGTGTTGGGCAAGTCGTCATACGGGGTGCTGCCGAGGTGCGAGAGGTCCGGCCCGGGACCCGCCGCGCCCTGGCCGTCGATCATGTGGCAGGCGCTGCACCCCTTCGCCTCGTACACGCCCGGCGCCTTGGGCCGGCCGGGGGCGGTGGCGAGCATCGTGAGCGGCTGCGGCGGCCACCCGTTCGTGTCGATGTGCCGTACCCAGCCGAGGAACGCGACGAGGTCGGCGGCGTCGGCCGGGCTCACGCCCTGGTTGGGCATCGTGGTGCCCGGCTTCACTCCCTGAGGGTCGGTGAGGTAGCTCGCCAGCCACACGGCGTCGCGGCGGTCGGCCTCCTTGGTGAGGTCAGGCGCGAAGTACCCGCCGATGCCCAGGATCGTATGGCAATCGTTGCAGTTCTTGCGCTGGAAGACGTACTTGCCGTGGGCGACCTGGTCGGTCACGGGCGGTGTGCGGCCCGCGCTGACCTTGCGAAGCGAGTCGGCGGTCATCCCCACGAGCAGCACCAGGAACACCGCGGTTCCCCAGATGAATGTGCGCTGCCACGCTTTCTCCGTCATGGTGGCAAACCTCGGCGTCAGAGTTCCGCTCCACTGCTTGCGAAGACCGGGACTAACATTACCCCCGCACCACAAACGGCAAGAGAAATTCCGAACGGTTCGATCGGGAAGACGCCGGCCGCGGGGCTAGCTGGTACCCTTGGTCATACGTTCGATGACGCGTCTCACCGCGGAGTCCGCAGAGACCGCAGAGCAAGCCCGTGATCGTCGGTTGCTGGGGTCGGCGCATGGTGCGCAGCAGTTCCCTCACTCCGCGTGCTCGGCGACCTCTGCGGTGCAATACGTAACCGTAGTTGTGAGCTGATGTACTAGCCCACACACACACACGCCGCGAGATTACCAACTCCGGTCGCCACGGTGGTCGGAAGGACCGGCCACCTCGTCGACGGACGCGCGATCGCCGCACTCCAGGAGACCCACATGCACCCGTTCCGCAGACTGATGACTCGATCGCTACGCGAGGCGGCGATGCTCGCCGTCGTGGCCACGCTGCCCGGCGCCGCGCAGACCAAGCTGCTGCGGTTCCCCGACATTCACGGCTCGCAGGTCGTGTTCACCTACGCGGGCGACCTGTGGACCGCGCCGGCCGCCGGCGGCACGGCTACGCGGCTCACGGCTCATCCCGGGCTCGAGCTGTTCGCCAAGTACGCGCCCGACGGCAAGTCGATCGCGTTCACCGGCCAGTACGATGGCGACGAGCAGGTCTACGTGATTCCGGCCGGGGGCGGCGTCCCGCGGCAGCTCACGTTCTATCCTGCCCGCGGGCCGCTGCCGCCGCGCTGGGGCTACGACAACCAGGTGTACGGCTGGACGCCCGACGGCAAGGCGGTGGTGTTCCGCTCGCTGCGTGACGGGTGGGAGCTGGGCGACAACCGGCTCTACACGGTTCCGGTGGAGGGCGGGCTGCCCACGGCGCTGCCGATGCCCCAATCCGGCGCGGGAGATCTCTCGCCGGACGGCAGGCGGGCGGTCTATTCCCCGCTGTTCCGCGACTTTCGCGCGTGGAAGCGTTATGAGGGCGGCTGGGCCGAAGACCTGTGGGTGTTCGACCTGGCGAGCCACGACGCGCGCAACATCACCAACAACCCGCGCACCGACCGCGATCCGATGTGGATCGGCGACCGGATCTACTTCGCGTCGGACCGGAGTGGTACGCTCAACCTGTACTCGGTGAAGCCCGACGGCAGCGATCTGGCGCAGCTCACCACCAGCACGACGTGGGACGTGCGCTGGCCGAGTGCGGACGAGGCCGGACACATCGCGTACGAGATGGATGGTGAGCTGCACGTGTTCGACACCGGCGCCAGAACGGACCGGAAGCTCGATATCGTCGTGCCGGACGACGGGCTGGCCGCGCGGCCGAGTCATCGCTCGGTGGCGCGCTTCGTGGAGGATTATGCGCTGAGCCCCGACGGGGCGCGCGCGCTGTTCGTGGCGCGCGGCGACGTGTTCACCGCGCCCGTCGAGCACGGCCCGACGCGCAACGTCACGCACAGCTCGACAGCGCACGACAAGGCGGCACGCTGGTCGCCCGACGGCCGCAAGATCGCGTTCATCTCCGACATGTCGGGCGAGGAGGAGCTCTACCTGATCGATCAGGACGGGAGCGGGGCTCCCGAGCGGCTCACCACCGGCGGCGACATGATGCGCTACCCGCCCGTGTGGTCGCCGGACGGCAAGCGGCTCGCGTTGGCGGACAAGGCGGGGCGGCTCTGGGTGCTGGAGCTGGCCGGCAAGCAGCTCACCCAGGTGGCGCGCGACTCGAGCGGCCAGTTGGGCGACCAGAGCTGGTCGTCCGACGGCCGGTGGCTCGCGTTCAGCCTGAGCCGCGCCGCCGGGTACCGCGCGCTCTACCTCTGGGGCGTCGGTGACGCCGCGCCGCGCCGCATCACCGACGAGCTGTTCAACGCGCAGGAGCCGGTGTTCGACCCGGAGGGGAAGTACCTGTTCTTCCTGAGCGACCGGGAGTACGCCCCGCAGATCAGCTCGGCGGAATGGGATTTCGCGACCGATCGCACCACCGGCATCTTCGCGCTGGCGTTGCGGAAAGACGTGCCGCCGCCGTTCCCGCCGCGGAGCGACGAGGTGAAGATCGACACCACGGCAGCCACGCCATCGGCGCCCGCCAAGCCGGGGGACGCCCCCAAGAAAGGCCCCGCGGCGGTGACGATCGACTTCGACGGGCTCGCCGGGCGTGTCCAGGCGGTGCCCGTGGCGGCCGACGACTACAGCGGACTCAATGCGGTGAAGGGCAATCTGCTGTACGTGCGCGGCGGGCCGTTCTACTACGGCCGGCCGTCCGGCGTGCAGGCGGCGCTGATGGTGTTCAACCTGGCCGACCGCAAGGCGACGACGCTGGCCGAGAACATCGCGGGCTACACCCTATCGCCGGACGGCTCGAAGGTGCTCGTGCGGCAGAGCGGCGCGTACACTCTGTACGACGCCAACCCCAAGGGGGCGGCTGCAAAGAAGACCGTTGCCACGACGGGGCTGCAGGCAGACGTCGTGCCCAAGGAGGAGTGGACGCAGATCTTCGACGAGGTGTGGCGGCGGTTCCGCGACTTCTTCTACGTCTCGAACATGAACGGCTACGACTGGAAGGCGCTCAAGGACCGCTATCGCCCCCTGCTGCGGTATGTCGGGCATCGCTCCGACCTCGACTACGTGCTGAGCGAGATGATCGCGGAGCTGTCGAACTCGCACACGTACATCGCGGGCGGGGACTACGAGATTCCGGACCGGCCGGACGTGGCGCTCCCGGGCGCACGCTTCGCGCTGGACGGGGCGTCAGGGCGCTACCGCATCGCCGCGATCTACCGGGGTGACAACGCGGAGGCCACGTATCGCGCTCCGCTGTCGGCGATCGGCGTGGACGCCCGTGTGGGCGATTACCTGCTCGCGATCGACGGCGCCGACGTGAAGGCGCCGGAGAATCCGTACCGCCTGCTGCGCTACAAGGCGGACCGGCCGGTCACGCTCACGCTCAACAGCCAGCCGTCGTCCGACGGGGCGCGCACCGTGAGCTACCAGCCGGTCACGAGTGAGGCCAAGCTGCTCTACCTCGACTGGGTGACGGCCAATCGCCAGCAGGTGGACTCGCTGACGCACGGCCGGGTGGGGTATCTCCATCTCCCCGACATGGGCGCCGACGGCATCAGCGAGTTCATCAAGTGGTACTACCCGCAGGTCCGGAAGGAAGGCCTGATCATCGACGTGCGCGGCAACGGCGGAGGCAACGTCTCGTCGATGGTGATCGAGCGGCTGAGCCGCCAGCTGCTGGCGACGGGGTTCTCGCGCAACAGCGAGTACACGTCCACCTACCCGCGCGGGCCGGTGTTCTACGGCTCGCTGGTGACGCTGCTCAACGAGACGTCCGCGTCGGACGGAGACATCTTCCCGGCGATGTTCAAGCAGGCCGGGCTGGGCCCGCTGATCGGCAAGCGGTCGTGGGGCGGCGTGATCGGTATTACCAGCCACGGCCCGCTGATCGACGGCGGCAGCGTCAACGTGCCGGAGTTCGGCTTCGCCAGCACCGACGGCCGGTGGATCATCGAGGGCCACGGGGTCGACCCGGACATCGTGGTGGACAACGATCCCAAGTCGGTGATCGCGGGCCGGGACCTGCAGCTCGAGCGCGGCGTACAAGAGGTGCTCACGCTGATGCAGCAGCACCCGCGGCAGCTGCCCAAGCGGCCGGCGCCGCCGGACAAGGCGCCGAAGCCGGGGCGGTAGGGGCCACGGTGCGTGGGAGGCGCGGCGTGCGTCGCGCCTCCCCGCAGCGCTCAGCTACTCGAGCGGGATGCGACTCTTGTTCTGGGCCAGCCACTGCGCGAAGGTCTGGAGCGCCGGGTTGAGCTTCCGGGCAACCGCCAGGTCGCGCACGCCGCAGTAGTCCTTCTCGAAGTCCCGCTTGAACTGGAACATGTTGCCCATCTCGTCGGCGCCGGGGAACCCGAAGCCGCGGTAGACCTCGGGCGGGACGTCATTGTAGCGCACCGTGCGGCCGAGCGCCTTGGTGAGCGCCGTCGCCATCTGCTCTCCCGTGAGCTTCTCGCCCGCGATGCTGATGGTCTTGCCGACGTACTCCGGACCGCCCGTGAAGATCGCGTAGGCGCACTTGCCGATATCCTCGGACGCCATGCCCGGGAGCCGCTTGTCCCCCATCGGCATGGTGATCGCCAGGGTGCCGTCCGGGCCAGGCTTGGGGCCCGCGCCGAAATAGATGAGGTTCTCCCAGTAGAACGACGTCTGGAGCAGCGTGGTCGGTACGCCGAGGTCGGTGAACAGCTTGTTGGCCTCACCTTTGACGTCGTAGTGGGGGACCTTGTACTTGCCCTGCAAGGTCGGCATGCGAGGGTCGTCGAGCGGCACCCACTTGCGGGTGTCTTCGAGCGTCGACCAGATGACGTGCTGGACGCCGGCGTGCTTGGCGGCCTGGGCGAGGTTCCGCGCCTCCGCCATCTCCTTCGCGGGCGACATGTGGGCCCAGAACGGCGTGACGCAAAACGCGCCGTAGGCACCGGCGAAGGCCCGCTGCAGTGAAGCGAGGTCATCGACGTCGCCGGCGACGACTTCGGCGCCCGATGCCGCCAGCGCCTTGGCCTTGTCGGAGTGCACGTCTCGGGTGATTGCCCGCGCGGCAAAGCGCGTGTCTCTGTCGTTCAAGATGGCGCGCACCACGCCGCCACCCTGAGCGCCGGTCGCGCCGACGACCGCGATGATCTTCCTGTCAGCCACGGTGATCTCCTGAAAGGATGTGAATCAGCGGGTTGGTCTGGCCGAGCAGGCGCCGCTGAGCTGGGGACGACCCCTCGCTGCTACTCGAAGGCCGACCAGTTGGTTCCGCAACCCGTGGGCACCGCCTAGAGGCGCATGCCCTGCAGCACCGCCGTAGCGATCAGGCGCAACGGCTGCAGCTCCGGTTCCTGATACGCGAACCGGTACAGCTCCACCAGCCAATCGCGAATCTGCTGCCGCGTCACACGGGGCGGGCGCCCCCGCTCCTCGGTCCGCACCCAGTCCGCGCGGCGGCGCCCCTGCTCGGTGCGCGACAGGCTGGAGATTCCAGGGTTGGCGTCACGGAATGCCTCCAGGAAATTGAACGGCTTGGTCTCCAGCACCACGTCCTCGGCGCCACCGACGATGTTATCCACGTGGGTGTCGTGGTGCTTCTTCCCGAGCAGCACGCACGGTTCCTGGTACGCATAGGTCTGATCGTTGATCGGCTCCACCACACCGAGAAACTGCAGGTGGTAGTTCTCGACGATGTGGTGAATCTCGCTTCCCGCCCACATCCCTTTCGTGAACACCTGGGCGGTCGCCTTGGCGTTCTTGAGGCTCTCGTACGTCCCGACGAAGAAATCGCCGAGTCCGAGGAGCGGCCCCGGCCCGCGGCCGGCTCCGCCGAGCTGCTGGGCGAGCGACGGCGTCCAGTAGACATCCCGGATCGGCGAGCTCACGAGGAGTCGTCGTGTGACGCAGTCGCCGACGTAGCGCGACAGAGGAAGCATGGTGGAACCCGCCTGTGGGCCGCTGGGTGGCCGTGCCTACCCGGACAGAATCAGGTGCGCGGGGGAAAAGCGCAAGGGAGCGGGATATCCGCCTTATCGTCTTCCCCCGATCCGAACCCGCACCACATATTCGACGCCGGCCTCGTCGGTGGTGACGGTGAGAAGCGAGCCGCCGCGGATCACGAGCGGGGCATACCAGGAGATGGCGGTGGGGACGGCCACCGTGCCGAGGAACAGGCCGTCCGGGTCGAACACGTCGAACGCGGTGCCGGGCACCCCGCGCTGGCGTGGCGTGGCGACCCACAGGTACGCGTGGTCGTCCAGATCGAAGCGCTCGAAGGCGGGCTTGGAGCGGGGCACCCTCGATGCGTCCGCCCGGTAGCCGGAAAAGGAGCGCTCGAGCGCCGCGATGGCGGAGTCCCGCTCGGCGTCCTCCACCGGAATGGGATCCCAGGCTCGCTTCACGATCCGCGCCGTGTCACCCGCGAGGGTCTGCTGGACGATCTCGTAGCGATTCGCCACGCCGATCCAGACGTACCCCCTCGGGTCGAGCTGCCAGACGCGACGGGGAGCGTACGGCACCGCTACCACGGCCTGCATCTTCTCGGCGCGAATATCGAACGTCGACTCGGTGAACTCGGGAAGCAGGAGCGTGTCGCTGAAGGAGCCGCTCGTGTCGTACCGCATGACGGCCTCGCGGTAGGCCGTGCCCCGTCGAATGAGGGCGAAATCGTAGATCGCCCCGCCCTCCGTGATCCCGCCACGCCAGGCGAAGGTGAACGTGTTCATCGGGCGGGGCTTCGTGCGAGCCGCGCCGGTTTCGGCGTCGAACACCGTGAACCGGGCGTTGCCCTGATCCGCGACCCAGAGATTCCCCCGGGGATCCCAACTCATCCCGATGCCCTCTTTGAACTCCCCGGGGCCGGAGCCTTTGCGTCCGATGAGGCGCTCGAACCGCCCCTCTCGATCGAACACCCGGATCTCCTGCGATACGCCATCGAGCACGTAGATCCGCCCGGCCGGGTCGAGTTGAAGCCCCGTGACTCTGCCGAACGTCTCCATGGGATCGCCTTCGGCCGCGCCGAGGCGCAAGTCTTCCTCCAGCCGCCAGGCAGTGGTGGAGGCCCACAGTCCCTTGGCCGGGTTCGACACGACGACCACTCCGCCGGGCAGGGTATCGACGCGTGCAAGTCGGAAATCGGTAAGACGGGCGCGATCGCAGGCGGCACCTTGAAGGACGGCGCCGGTGGCTGCCAGTCGGAAAGCGTGGGTGACAAAGCGGCGCATGGTGGTGAGCTCGGTCTACGGCTCGGCGTCGCAGACGACCCCGCCGGGCTCCTCGTCGCCGCGGCGGCCATCGTGTTGTGTGATCGGCACCGGGACCCCACCCGGTTCCGACACCCATTGCACGCAGCTCCGGTCCGCCAATCCGGGATGGGTTCCCGACGCCGCCCAGCCTTTCGCCGTGGCCGCGTGGATGGTGATCGTCACCCCGGGCTGGACCCGGCAGCCCGGGTAGCGCATCAACTCCGCCACGCCGGTGGCGTACGTCCCGTGATCGCGCCAGTAACGTTCTTGTGCCGAGGCCACGGCGCGGAGGCTGGTCCGCACCGCGCCGATCGGCGCGGGCGGCGGGGGTGCCGCGCCGGCGCAGGCCGCCGCCAGCAACGCCGTGGTCATGGCGAGTCTCGAGCGCGTCATCGCGATATCTCCTGGGTCGTCGTGCCCGTCCGGTGCCGGCGAGCAAGCTCGCTGGCGTAGCGAAGCCCAAGCCCCGCGCGGTGGGCCCGTGCCCATTGCATGAGCGCAGTTGTCCCCGTCGGCGGGCTGGCGACATGGAGCAGGCCGGGCATCAGTCCGCGGATCTCGTCCCGTGTGATCACGACGTCGTGCGTGACCGTGCCCGATTGCGCCCCGCAGCGCACCGCGAGCGCCGCCAGGTCATCGACGCAGATCGGCTGCAGCCGGTAGGCGCCCGCCTGTCACGGCCGAAGTTGCCCGGGAGGAGTCTCCGCCGGGGCGGCGCGCGGTTTCCTGGGGAAGGCGCCGCCGATCAGCCCGCCGAGCGGAAACCCCACGGCCGCGCCGATCAGGAACCCCTCCGCCCCAGCCAACACGCACGATCCGCCCGACTGCGCCGCGTCGTCAGAGCCGCAAAAGCCGGCGCCGAACGACGCGCCGAGCAAGCCGAACACGGCGGTGCCGAGGATGGCGCCGGGGAGCCAGTAGGTCCGCGGCTTCGGTCGCGGCACGCTGTCCTGTGGCAGCGACGGCCTGAGTGGGGCACTCGCCATCCCCGCGGGTGGCACGAACGCCGGCAGACGCTGCGCCCCGGCCACTCGAGGCGGGAATGAGATGAGCGCCGCAGCGATGGCCCACAGCCCCACCAGGCGAGCGACACCGTTGCTGAATGCGGAACATCGTGGATGCATCGCAGCCCCCAAAGCCGAAGATTCAGTCTATCACCATTGGGAATTCGCGGAGAATCCGCAACTGCTATGCGCGGCGCTCACCACGTCCGGACGATCTCGGCGAAGCACTCGAGGCCGCTCGGGATGACGGCGCCGTAGCCGTGCCCGGGACGGGACCACGCTCCCGCCAGGTAGAGGTTCTCAATCGGCGTCGCGTGGCCGACGCGGGTTGAGCCCGAATTGCTCACCGTCTGGTCCCAGCCGTAGATCGCCCCCCGGTGGTGGCCGGTATAGCGCACGTTGGTGAGCGGGGTGCCGATCTCCTTCACCTCGATCGCGTCCGACAGCCCGGGGAGCAGAGTCCGCTCGGCCTTGCGGATCAGCACGTCGGCCATCCGCTCCTTCTCCTTGTTGTACGCGGCCTTCCGCCCGGCGAAGTAGTCCGGCGCGAACTTCTCCCAGGGCCCGTAGCCCTGGAGTGTGAGGATGTTGACGGTGTTCTTGCCCGGCGGGGAATACCCGCGATAGATGGCGTCGTACAGCGTGACGCCGAATCCGCCGTGCTCCACCTCTCCCGCCAGCGCATGCGCGTAGCCGGCCTCGGGATCGTAGCCCGGCTCGACGAAGATCTCGGAATCGGTGATGCCGAGCTTGCCAACCAGATCGCGCTTCAAGCCGAGGAATACCTGGAAGCACGACAGGCTCACGCTGTAGCGCTGCCACGCCGCCTCGTACTCCGCCAGGGCCGACTGATCCGCGATCATCCGCGTGAACGTGGCGAACGGATCGGCGTTCGACACGACCACTCGGCTGGTGAATGGGGTCCCATCGGCCGTGGCCACCCCGGTCGCGGCCTGGCCGTCGAGCAGGATCCGCTCGACCCGCGTGTTGAGCAGGACCTTCCCGCCGTGTGCCTCGATGTAGCGGGCCAGCGCCGAGGAGATGTCCTGGGACCGTCCCTTGGGGTAGAAGCCCCCCGCGCTGAGGTATCCCATGAACGGCATGGCGTAGTAGAAGCACGACAGCTTGGAGGGGGGGAGCCCGTAGTAGCCCCACTGCCCCGACACGATCGCCTTGAGGCGCGGGTTCCGGATGCTCGTGTCGACCATCTCGCCCCACGTCTTGCCGTTGTACTCGAAGATGTGCGGGTACTCGATCGGAAAGCGGCTCATGTCGACCTGGCCGCCGGCGTTCGACAGCCGGCCGACCTCGCCGGCGAGACCCGCCATGTCCGCGAACAGCCCTGCGATCCCCCCGCGCTCGTCCGGGAACAGGCCGGTGAGCAGGTTGACGTAGGCCTCGGGATTCCGCTGGGCTACGCGGAGATCGTGCTCCGGATAGATCGCGCGAAACAGGGTGGGATGGGGGAGAAACTCGACCTCGGTGATCTCGGGGAAGCCGGTGACGAGGTTGTAGACGCCGTCCCGCGGGCTCACGGTGGTCGAGTGGAGGGAGACGTCGAACAGGAACCCGCCGGGCCGCGCGAACGCGGTGGCGAAGCCGCCCGGCTTGTCGTGTTGCTCGATCACGAGCGGCCTGAACCCCTGGCGTGCGAACGCCGCGGCGCACGAGAGCCCGCCGAGCCCCGAGCCGATCACGATGGCGTCGTAGTCATTGGCCGCGCGCGTGCGGGTGTGCCCGCGGGGGAAGGCGTTCCAGTCGAAGGCGGCGACGGGGAATGCAGCCGCGAGCATCGTGAGGAACTCGCGTCGGGGAAGTTCGCGTCGTTCCATGGTGGTCTCCCTCATCGAATCCGGGAAACGAGAAAGGGGAACGGACGCTTCTCGTTTCCTGGTTCCCGTTTCTCCTCTACATCAACGGCACCTTCTCCCCATCGCGCGCCGGCCGCACCGGCCAGCCGAGCCGCTCGTGGATCGCCGTCGCCAGAGCTTGCGCGGCATTCGGCTCGCCGTGCACCAGATAGACGGCCTTGGGCGGCCGGCGGAATCCCGCCAGCCAGCGGAAGATCTCCGACTGATCCGCGTGAGCGGACAGCCCGTCCAGCGTCTCGACGTGCGCGCGGACCTGCACGTCGTGCCCGTGGATCCGGACGTGGCGCGCGCCTTCCTGCAGGGCACGACCGCGGGTGCCTTCCGCCTGAAAGCCGACGAGCAGCACGGTGGTGCGCGTGTCGGGGAGCCGGAGGGAGAGATGGTGAAGGATGCGGCCGCCGGTGGCCATCCCGCTCGCGGAGATGATGATCACCGGCCCGCGCACGTCGTTGAGCTTGATCGATTCCTGGCGCGACGGCGCGAGGGAGAACTGACGCGTGGCGAACGGGCGGACGCCCGCGGCCATCAGCTTCGTCATCTCCTCGTCGTGGTCTTCCCGGTGGGTGCGATAGACGTCCGTCGCCTCGATCGCCATCGGGCTGTCGACGTACACCGGCAACACGGGAATGTCTCCGCTTCCCTCCAGCGATCGCAGATTCCAGAGGATCTCCTGGGTGCGGCCCACGGCGAAGGCGGGAATGACGAGCGCGCCCCCGCGGGCGGCCGCATCGCGCACGATGCGCGCGAGGTCCTCGGCCCCCTGGGGCGGGTGGAGCTTGTTGCCGTACGTGGACTCCAGCAGCAGGACGTCCGCTTCCTCCACGGGGGCAGGGTCGGGCAGTACGGGGCGGTCCCAACGGCCGAGGTCGCCGGAGAACGTCAGCCGTGTGCTGTGCGGGCCGATCTCCAGGCTCACGCTCGCCGAGCCCAGGATGTGGCCCGCGGGGCGGTAGGTGACGCGCACGCCGCGCGCCGGCTCGAACGGCTGGTCGTAGCCGTGGATCTCGAGCAGCGCGAGTGCCTGCTGCGCATCCTCCACCGTGCACAACGGCAGTGCCGGCTTGTGGCGCGAGAAGCCGCGGTAGTTGGCGTACTCCGCCTGCTCTTGCTGGAGGTACGCGGAATCGGGCAGGACGAGCTTCAGCAGGTCCGCGGTGGCCGGCGTGCAGTGAATCGGGCCGCCGTACCCGTGGCGCACCAGCACGGGGAGGTAACCCGTGTGGTCGATGTGCGCGTGACTCACGACAACGGCCGAGAGCCGTTGGAGATCGATCGGCGGCGGCGACCAGTTGCGCTCTCGCAGGTCCTTGAGTCCCTGGAACAGACCGCAGTCGAGCAGCAGCTGGCTCTCACCGGTGTCCACGAGATGCCTGGAGCCGGTGACCGTCCCGGCCGCGCCGAGGAAGCGAATCGAGGCTGAGTTCATGCGGTCATAATACATTCCGGAACGGGCACGCGCCCGCGCGGGGTCCTCAGCCGAGGGAGGTGTGACGATGCGGGGGTCGTGGTCGCTGGGCCAGGTCGCTGGCATCCGGCTCCAGGTGCACTGGACGTTTCTGATCCTGATTGCCTGGGTGGTGGTGCAGCACGCGTCGCAGGGTGCCAACGCCGCCCAGGTCGCGGTGGGTGTGGCGCTGGTGCTGGCGGTGTTCGGGTGCGTGATCCTCCACGAGCTGGGGCACGCGCTCACCGCGCGGCGGTTTGGGATTCTGACCCGGGACATCACCCTGCTCCCGATCGGTGGGGTCGCTCGGCTCGAGCGCATGCCCGACGACCCGCGCCAGGAGCTGCTGGTGGCGATTGCCGGTCCCGCCGTGAACGTGGGGATCGCGGCCGTGCTGTGGGCCGTGCTGCTCGCCAACGGCACGCTGCCACCGCTGGCGGACGCCGCCCGCGTGGGCGGCAGCTTCCTTGGCACGCTGCTGGCCGTCAACGTGGTGCTCGTGGGGTTCAACCTGCTCCCCGCCTTCCCGATGGACGGCGGGCGTGTGCTGCGCGCCCTGCTCGCGCTCAAGCTCCCCTACGCGCGCGCCACACGCATCGCGGCGAACGCCGGCACCGGCATGGCCGTGCTGTTCGGATTCGCGGGGCTCATGATCCCGAACCCGTTCCTGCTGTTCATCGCGCTGTTCGTCTACCTCGGCGCACAGTCCGAGGCGCAGCAGACCGAGACCCGGGTGGCGCTCGAAGGGCTCAGCGTGCGGGACGCGATGATGACGCGGTTCACGATGCTGCCCGACGACGCGACACTCGGCGACGCGGCCGAAGAGCTGCTCGCCGGAGCCCAGCAGGATTTCCCGATCACCGCCGGCGGCCGGCTGCGCGGCCTGCTGTCGCGCTCCGCGCTCGTGGTGCACCTGCGGCAGCGGGGGCGCGAGGCGCGGGTCGGCGAGTTCGCGAGCGCTGGCTGCCAGACGGCCACCGAACACGAGCCGCTCGAAGCGGCGGTGGCGCGCATGCGGGAAACGCGGTGCAACTCGATCCCGGTCCTGCGGGACGGCATCGTGGTGGGGCTGCTCACGCTCGAGAACGTGAGCGAGCTGCTGCTGCTCGCGGGCGCGGGGAGCGTGGGCGCGAGGTCACGCTGATCGGCGCGCTGCGCTCAGCAATCTCCGCGCTGCCGCAGCGCGGTGCCTAGCCCGTAACTCGATGCTTTGATTCGGGTTAGGTTCATCGTCAAGGTGGTCGGATGGGCCGTGGGACCGGCCGCCTCCGTCCCGCCCCGTGGGACAAGTGTGATCTACGCTGGCGCGCCGGGCAGCGAAAGTCGCACAATGGGCCTCATCGAAGGTCGTGCGGGAGGCAGGCTTGGGCGCAATCGAGGTGCGCGAGACGCATGCCGCGGCGGCACAGGCCGCGGGGCTCAAGTACGTGACCGATGGCGAGGTCGGCATCACGCGGAAACGTGTGGGCCACGGGTTCGCGTACTACGCGCCCGAGGGGACGCTGATCGCGGACCGTGCGGAGCGGCGCCGCCTCGCGGCGCTCGCGATTCCGCCCGGCTGGACGGACGTGTGGATCTGTCCCGACCCGCGCGGCCACATCCAGGCGACGGCCCGCGACGCCAAGGGACGCAAGCAGTACCGCTACCACCCGCGGTTCCGCGCGCTGCGCGACGAATCGAAGTTCGGGCGGATGCTGGCGTTCAGCGAGTCGCTCACGCGGCTGCGCGAGCGGATCGCGCGCGACCTGGCGCTCCCCGGCCTGCCGCGCCGCAAGCTCCTGGCGACGATCGTGCGGCTGCTCGACAAGACGCTGATTCGCGTGGGCAACGACGAGTACACCAAGGCCAACAAGTCGTACGGGCTCACCACGCTCAGGCGCCGCCACGTCGCGGTGCGCGGCCACACGCTGACGTTCGAGTTTCGCGGGAAGAGCGGCGTGCAGCACTGCGTGGCGGTCACCGACCAGCGCCTGGCGCGGATCGTCCGGGAGCTGCACGACCTGCCGGGCCACCAACTGTTCAAGTACGTGGACGAAGCGGGGAAGCGGCAGGTCGTGGACTCTGGCGATGTGAACGACTACCTGCGCCACGTCACGCGGCGTGACGTCACGGCCAAGGACTTCCGGACCTGGAGCGGCACGATGCTGGCGGTGCGCGCCCTGCGGGAGCTGGGGCCCGCGACGTCGGAACGCGACGCGCGCCGCAACGTGAACCGCGCGCTCGACCAGGTGGCGCGCCGGCTGGGGAACACCCGTGCCGTGTGCCGGAAGTACTACGTGCACCCCTCCGTCATCGAGTCGTACCTCAAGGGCATCATCGTCCCGACCCCGCCGGAGCTGAACGGTCGCCGGCGCGAGCGTCCCACCGCCGCGCTGCGCCGCGACGAGATCGTGGTGCTGCAGTTCCTGCAGGACGCGGGGGCGCCCGGCCGCTAGGTCTTCGCCTTCCGCATCCCCAGCACCTCGACCAGGAACGCCCACTGGTCGGCCGTTTCCTCGATGATCTTGCTGGTGGGCTTTCCCGCACCATGCCCCGCCTTGGTCTCGATCCGGATGAGGATCGGGGCCGGGCCCGCCTGCGCCGCCTGGAGCCGCGCCGCGAACTTGAACGAGTGCCCGGGCACCACCCGGTCGTCGTGATCGGCGGTGGTCACCATCGTCGGCGGGTACTTCGTTCCCGGCTTGATGTTGTGGTACGGCGAGTACTGGTAGAGGTACGGGAACTGCTGCGCGCTGTCGGCCGAGCCGTACTCGGTGACCCATGCCCAGCCGATCGTGAACCTGTGGAACCGCAGCATGTCCATCACGCCCACCGCCGGGAGCGTGGCGCCGAACAGGTCGGGCCGCTGGGTCATGACGGCGCCGATCAGCAGCCCGCCGTTGCTGGCCCCGCTGATGGCGAGCTTGGGCGTCGAGGTGTAGCGCTGCGCGATCAGGTACTCGGCGGCCGCGATGAAATCGTCGAACACGTTCTGTTTCTTCTCGTGCATGCCGGCTTCATGCCACTCCTCGCCGTACTCGCCGCCGCCCCGCAGGTTGGGCGCCGCGTAGATCCCGCCCACCTCGAGCCACGGCAGGATCGCCGGCGAGAAGCCCGGCGTGAGGTTGATGTCGAACCCGCCGTAGGCGTAGAGCAGCGTGGGGTTCGTGCCGTCGAGCTTGGTCCCCTTCTTCAGCGTGATGAACATCGGGACGCGCGTGCCGTCCTTGCTCGTGTAGAACACCTGCTTCGTCTCGTAGGGCGTGACGTCGAACGGCAGCTCGGGGGCCCGGAACACCTCGCTCCGGCCCGTCCGGAAGTCGTACCGGAAGATGGTCGTGGGGTAGAGGTACGAGGTGAACGCGTAGAACATCTCGGGGTCGTCCGGCTTGCCCGAGAGCCCGCCGATCGAGCCAAGCGTCGGGAGGGCGATCTCCCCTTTCGGTGCCCCGTCCATGGCGAACAGCCTGAGCGTGCTGTGCGCATCCGTGAGATACTCGGCCACGAAGGTGTGGTTGATCAGCGCCACGCCGGAGAGGACGTCGGTTCCCTGCGGGATCAGCTCGCGCCAGCTCGCGCGCTCCGGGGTGCGGACGTCAATCGCGATGAGCCGGCCGCGCGGCGCGTCGAGGTTCGTCTGGAAGTAGAAAACGGGCCCGTCGTTGCCGATGAAGCTGTAGGTGGCGTCGAAGGCGTCGAGCAGCTTGACCACCGGCGCCGCGAGATTGGGCCGCTGCGGGTCTCCGAGATCCATGTAGTAGACCCGGTTCCGGCTGTCGGTCCCGAGCCAGATGCCAAGCATCGCGTAGCGGCCGTCCTCGGTCACGTCGGCGCTCACGCCGCGGTCCGGCTCGTCAGGCTGCTCGAACACGAGTGGGTCCTGCGCCTGATCGGTCCCGACGACATGGTAGTAGAGCTTCTGGAACCGGTTCTGGCCGACCATCGAGTCCGCGCTGGGCGTCGGGTACCGGCTGTAGAAGAACCCGCTCCCGTCTTTGGTCCACGACGCGCCGGAGAACTTGACCCAGCGCAGATGGTCGGGCAGGTCCCTGGCCGTCGCGATGTCGCGCACCCGGAACTCCTGCCAGTCGGATCCGCTCGCCGACGTGGAGTAGGCCAGGTACCTCCCGTCACGCGAGACGGCGAGCCCGGAGAGCGCCACCGTCCCGTCTTCCGACAGGGTGTTGGGGTCCAGCAACGTCGCCGGCGCGCCCGCCAGGCTCCGCTGCGTGTAGAGCACC
Organism: uncultured Gemmatimonadales bacterium; assembly: GCA_963771275.1. GTDB lineage: Bacteria > Gemmatimonadota > Gemmatimonadetes > Gemmatimonadales > GWC2-71-9 > JAOTWJ01. Next base: position 946,950 of record CAVYSW010000003.1, on the reverse strand, counting down.
GCCTGGTTCTGCAGCCCGTCGTTCTTGGAGAAGAAATACCGGCCGCCTTCCTTGAACGGCGTGCCGAACCGCGGATAGTTCCAGATCGCCGTGAGCCGCCGCTCCAGGGCCTTGCGCTCGGGAATCCTCTCCAGGAACGCGAACGTGACGCAGTTCTCCGCCTCGACCCACGCCTTGGTCTCCGGTGAGTCCACGTCCTCGAGCCAGCGGTAGGGATCGGCGACCTTGGTGCCGTGGTAGTCGTCCAAGGTGTTCACGGTCCTCGTCTTGGGGACGGTGCAGGTCTGGGCGTCGAGGTTCGGCGCGAGCATCGGCAGCACGAGGATGAGCGTGGCGGTTCCGACGACGTGGGCGTGCATGGATTCACTCCCGGGCCATGGTCAGAGGACACGAAGGTTCGCCGGGGCCCGCGAGCCGGTCAAGACCGAGCCTCCGGGCACCAGCCGTCAGCGGCGCAGCAGTCGGAACGCGTGGGTCCAGCGGTTCTCGCGCAAACCGGGGATGCACCACAGCTGGCACAGTGGCTCGATGGCGCGGGCCGCCACCACGGTTCCCATGTCCGCGCCCTCCCAACCGAACTGCTCGAGCATGCGGGCCACCACGGCTTTCGCCTGCGCGTCGTTCCCGCAGTAGAACATGGTCGGCTTGCCGCCCGGGAGCGACGGGTTGACCATGAGCGCGTTGCCGACGCTGTTGAACGCCTTGACGAACTGCGTTTCGGGGAACTCCGCCTGGAGGCGCTCCATGAGCGAGTCATTGGGTCCGGTGAAGAACTGCAGCACGCCGTCCACCGGCGGCGCATCGCTGATGGGGTTCGTCGTGTCGATGACGAGCTTGCCCCTGAGGTTCCCAACGCCCGCCAGCCGCAGGGCGTCTCCGGCGACCCGTCCCAGCACCGCCAGCACGACCGCGTCGGCCCACGCGGCCACCTCCGTGAAGGTACCGGTCGCGATGCCGGTCTTGCTGGCAAAGTCGGCGAGCTTCTCCGGGCTGCGGCTACCGATCCGAACCTCGTAACCGTACGCCTCGAGGCCCTTGGCCAGGGCCTGCGCCACCGGGCCGGAGCCCAGTACGCCGAATCGTCGCATGAACACCTCTGGGCTGGGGTTCGAATGTGGATACAGCGACGGGCGCCCGGTGGTTCCCGGGGGTGGGGCTGGTATGTTCACCGCAGGGACCGCGGAGGACGCAGAGACGAGATGCCGCACATACGCACAACGCTCTCTGCGGTCTCCGCGTGCTCTGCGGTGCCTCTGGCCGGATCCTACAGTGCCAGCTCCCCGGACCCCTCGATGTTCGAGAGTGCGACGATCCCGTCGCTCCGCGCACACACGATGCCCGCCTCGTCGAACAGCTCGGACGAGACGAACGCGAGCGAGCGGCCCACGCGGGTCGGCTTCCCGATCACGTGAAACCGGTCGCCGTGCACCGGCCGGAGATACTGGATGTTGAGCTGGGCGACGCCGACGCGCTTGCCCAGCGCTTGGAGGTAGCCGGTGAACCCGGTCACGAGATCGAACACGCCGGCAATGGTGGGACCGTTGACGGCGGGGGTGCCCATGCCGCCGCGGTGATGGGGCTCGATGGGGTCCACATCGGCCCGCACCTCGCCGGGGGTCGAGAAATCCAGCCGGATGCCCATGCGGGCAATGCCGGGGTGCTGGTTCAGTCGCTCGGTCAGCTCGCGCAGCACGTCCGGCGGCGGGACCGTCGGGACTTGGTCGGATGGAAAGTCGTTTGCCATGGGGGAAGCCTCGACGCCGTCCTCCGTGGGGTCAAGGGGCGGGGGACGAGCGCGAGCCACGCCGCTTCCAGAAGAGGTACGCGGGGATTCCAGCCGCTATGGTGACCCCGCCGAGCGCGGCGTCGCGAGGATTCGACAGCACGGTGGAGACCACGGCGAACGCGGCCGCCAGGATGAAGAAGCCCGGGACCCAAGGGTAGCCCGGGGTGCGGAACATGTTGGCGCCTGGGGGGCCGGCGGCCCCGCGCCGGCGGTACACGAACAGCGTCACCCCAACGAGGCCGAAGAAGATCCAGTCCCCGAACACGACGTAGTCCAGCAGCCGGCCGTAGGTCTTGGTGGCGATCAGGAGAATGGCCCATGCGCCCTGAATGAGCAGCGCCACCCAAGGCACGCGGAACCGGTCGTGCAGGCGCGCGGCGCTGCCGAAGAACACCCCGTCGGCGGCCATCGTCTGGTAGACCCGCGGCGCGGCGAGGATCGCGAGGTTGAGGAACCCGAACGTCGAGATCGCGATGCCGACGCCAATGAAGCGGGCGCCGGTGGTTCCGAGCACGCGGCGCATCACGTCGGACGCGGGTGCCGTGCTCGCGGCGAGACCGCTCACGCCGAGCGAGCGGACGTACACCACGTTCGCGAGCACGTAAACCACCACGACCAGGACGACGCCGAGGATCAGCGCGCGCGGCAGGTCGCGGCGGGGCGCCTTGAGCTCCCCGGCCACGAAGTTGGTGCTTTGCCAGCCGCCGTAGGCGAACAGCACGGGAATCAGGGCGGTGCCGATGGCGGTGAGAAAACCAGGGGCAGAAGGGGTAGAGGGGGAGGGGGAAGACAGTGCGGTCATCGGCCAGAAGAAGCCGACGAGAATCAGAGCGGCCAGGGCCACGAGCTTGAGGACGGTGAGCACGTTCTGCACGACGGCGCCCGGCCGGATGCCGAGCAGATTGACCACCGAGAGGGACACGATCGCGCCGATCGCGACGGGCGCGATCGCGGCCGGCCCCGCGCCGGTGAGATTCGTCCCGTAGCTCGCGAACGTCATGGCGACGGCGGCGATGCCGCCGCTGTTGATGACGAGCAGCTCGGTCCAGCCGTAGAGGAACCCGACGACGGGGGAGAGGCCGTCGCGCAGGTACACGTAGCCGCCGCCCGCGACGGGTTTGAGCGCCGCCAGCTCGGCGAAGCAGAACGCGCCGGCGAGGGCCACGGCGCCGCCGAGCACCCACACGCCGATGACGAGCCCTGCGGTGGGTGCGCGCTGCGCGACGACCGCCGGGTTGAGGAAGATGCCGGCGCCGATGATGCCGCCGACGACCAGCATCGTGGCGTCGAAGACGTTGAGGCGACGTGCGTAGCCGGTGCCGACGGGTTCATGCATGGGGGCCGAGTATCGCCCGCGCGGCTCCCGCTGGCAAGGTTGGTCGAGGTATCTTGGGCCGATGTCGCGAGTGGTGATCGTCGGAGCCGGGTTCGGCGGGCTCAATTGCGCGCGGGTGCTGGCCCGCGAGCCGGTGGACGTGCTGCTGATCGACCGGCACAACTACCATCTGTTCACGCCGCTCGTGTACCAGGTGGCGAGCTCGCTGCTGAACCCGAGCGACATCGCGTTTCCGGTGCGGACGATCTTCCGCCGCGCGCGGAACGTCGGGATCCGCCTGGCCGAGGTGACCGGCGTGGATCTGGCGCGGCGCCTGGTGCGGACGGCCAGGGGCCCGGACGAGCCCTACGACTACCTGGTGCTCGCGACGGGGGCCGGCATCAACTTCTTCGGCCAGGCGCCGATCGCGGCGACCGCCTTCCATCTGAACTCCCTGCCCAGCGCGATGGCGCTCCGCAACCACGTGCTCGCGCGGTTCGAGGCCGCCGTGACGGCCGACCTCCCGGCAAAGCGCCGGGCGCTGACGTTCCTCGTGGTGGGCGGTGGTCCCACCGGCGTCGAATACGCCGGCGCGCTTGCCGAGCTGGTCCGACTCGTGGCAGGACGGGACTACCCCGGCATCGCGCTCGCCGACGTGCGCATCCTCCTGGTCGAGGGGGCCGATCGGGTGCTGCCGGCGTTCCCTGCGCCGCTCGGCGCCGACGCGCGGCGGCGCCTGGAGCGGCTTGGCGCCACCGTGCGCCTCGGCGTACTGGTGCGCGGAATCGCGGACGGCGGAATCGAGCTCTCCACCGGTGAGATGCTCGAGGCGGATACGCTGGTCTGGGCGGCGGGCGTGAAGCCCAACGCGCTGGGGGACGGCCTGACGACACCGCGCCGGAAGAACGGCCGGGTGGTGGTGGACGAGTACCTCCGGCTTCCCGGCGAGGAGCGCGCGTTCGCGATCGGCGACGTGGCAGCGGTGGCCCACGAGGGCGCAGACCTGCCGATGCTTGCGCAGCCGGCGATCCAGCAGGGTCGCGCCGTCGGCCGGACCATCCTGCGGCACCTGGCGGGGTCGCCGCTCCGGCCGTTCCGCTACTTCGATCCCGGCATCATGGCCACCATCGGTCGCAACGCGGGCGTCGCGCAGATCAGGCGGCTCGCGCTCAAGGGCTGGTTCGGGTGGGTCGCCTGGCTCGCGGTCCACCTCTACTTCCTGATCGGGTTCCGGAACCGGATCGTCGTCTTGCTGCAGTGGGCGTGGAACTACGTGTTCTACGACCGCCCGATCCGCATCATCGTGCGCGCGGCGCGGCGGGGGATAGCGGAGGACCGCCCGTAGTGCGCGGCGGGGGCCCGCTCACCGGTCGCCGCAGAGGGCGTCCAGCAGTCGCTGCGCGGTCCCTGGTGCGAGGCCGAGCCCTTCGGCCTTCCAGGTCCAACGGCCCTTCGGCAGCGCCGGCCGGGTCAGCTCTCCGGCTTCCGCGAGGCCATCGAGCACCTCGTCCATCTGATCGCGCGGCCCCGCCCGGCGGGGCGCGGGGCGCAACTCCGCCAGCACCTGGTCGCGGTCGGTGACGACGACCGTCTCGCCCGCGCGCACCAGCCGCAGGTACTCCGACAACCTGGCCTTGAGCTGCTTGACGCCGACGACTCTCATGCGGGGAAGGTAGTCACCGGTGGTTACGACTGCAGGACATTCGCGACGGGTCGGCGGGTGCCCAGAGCGCTAGGGCCCGCGTCTTGGAGCCATGACCCGAACCGCTTGGCTGGTCTCCGCCCGCCCGCGGGCGTGGATTGAAAGCAGCGCGCCGAGGGCCAGTAGCTGCCCGGGCGCACGGCGCGGCGGACCGACTTTGTGGCTGGAAGGGCTTGAAGCCCCGCCCGCCCGCTGCGGCTCTAGTTCTCGATCGACTGGATGAACCGGCTGGCCCGCATGAGGTAGGACGCATCCTCCCGGTCCGGCGCCTCCTGACTGCAGCGCGGGCAGATGGCCCACGCGGCGTGGCCGGTCAGCAGGTTCATCTGACGCGTCGCGCGCGCGCGCTCTTCATCTTCCAGCTGCAAGCACACCCAACACAGCTTGGCGTTGGGGAGCTGAGTCGAGTCGCGTGGGGGGATCCGAGGGGGGACCGGCATGGTCAAGTTATATAGCCAGGCAGGGGAATGGACGGAGCCCATCCCGGGCTGCTCCACACGTCATTCTCGGGGGAGTACGCGACGGGCGGCACGATGCCCAGCCGGGCCAACGGGGGCAGGGCGTTGAGGGCCGCCCGGGTGGTCCGGAGGCTGGCGCGCTCGAGGACCGCCAGGAATCGCTCCGTGTCCAGCCGGCCGCCGGCGGCCGCAAGAAGCTCCACGATACGCGATCCCAGGGGCAGAATGATGCCGCAGCGCATGAGCTGCGCTTCAGCCACAGCGAGGACCTGCCGAACCCGCTCACGCGAGATGCCGCGCTCCTGACCCGCGCGTGTGAAGGTCGCCGGAACCTCCCGGTCAGCACCCCAGCGGGCCAGGACCAGCGCGGCGTTGCGTGGGCCGAGACACCCGACGAGCGCCCGAACCTCGTCATCAAGACTCTCGGCCTGCGCCAACTTGTGCAGGACAGCGAGCGGAAGGTCGGGCAGGCGCAGCGATCCCGATTCATCGGTCCAGCGCGCCAACACCTCATGCGCCGGCGACAGTCGCCGGACCCGGCCGACGGCCCGCGCCACGCCCGCGGCGCCGGCCGGCGTGATGCCGGCCAGCCACGGCAGATCCTCGGCCGTCAGGCAGTCCAGCTGCCCCAGCCGCTCGATTCCCCTCCGGCCGAGCGCCGGGGGTGTGCGGGGGCTGATCTCCAGCGCGGAAACCGGCACGGGCCACAGCTCGCGAGGGACTGCGAGCAGCGGGGCCGCCTCCGGTCGTGCAAGCACGGCCTCGCGCAGCGCGGCGGGGTCCGCCAATCCCGGTCCACCGCCGTGGAGTGCTCGGCACAGCACGCGGCCCAAGACCGGCGCGTCGAAAAAGAGAAAGTCGGGCGCGATCCGCAGCGCGCCCAGTGTCGAGACGCCCCGGGCGGCGATCGCCCTCAGCGCCACCTCACCGAAGCCGAGGGACGCGAGCGGGATGTCATCGCGGGTCCCGGTGAGGGCCGGGCGCCCGGCGGCCGATCGTCTCCACACGACCGCCAGGGCGTCGATCAGCACGCTGACCGACCGGGGCCCGAACCGGCGGATCTGGAGGAGTGACACCAGGGACCGGCCGTGCAGGTCGCCCACCCACACCAGACCGGCCCGAAGCAGAGCGTCCGCGGTATGCCGCCGTAGCGGCAGGTCGAACAGTGGCAGGTCGTGGAGGCTCGGCGGGAGGCAGATCTCGCGGTCCGGGACAACGTCCGTCCGATTGGTCATGAGGTGTCCGGCACCAGAGTACGCCTCACTTGCCCGCCGCGTCCGGGGTTTGCGAAACGTCCAGCCGCTGTGAAGGATGCTGAGAGCCGGCCTTCTGCCATCAGGTCGACATCGTCGTGCCATCGGCCGCTCACGCAGCTCGATGGTGGGGGCAACGTTACGATCAACGGGGATGCTGTCAACCTCATGGCGTGGTGGGGACGAGTGCGGGGGTTGCTGGAACCACGCGCCTGCCGCACCGTTCACCGCATGGCGAACGCCGATCTGCCCACCGAGCTGAGCGTCCTCCGCGACGTGACCGGGCGACTTGATCGCGCCGGCCTGGCGTACATGCTGACCGGTTCCCTGGCCCTGAGCCATTATGCCGAGCCGCGGATGACCCGCGACATCGACCTGGTCGTCGCCCTGCGGTCCGGCGACGCCGACACCGTGGCCACCCTGTTCCGCGGCGACTACTACGTCCCCGACGACCTCGCCCGGGCGATTGCTGACGATGGCTTCTTCAACCTGGTTCACCTGGCAAGCGTCATCAGGGTGGACGTGGTGGTCCGAAAGAACACGCCGTACCGGCTCCACGAGTTCACCCGCCGGCGCCGCATCACCGCGGGCGTCGACCTGCCGATCTGGATCGTGAGCAAGGAAGACCTGATGCTCTCCAAACTCGAGTGGGCCCGGGACTCCCAATCGGAGATCCCGCTAGGCGACGTCCGGAACCTCGCCGCCACCGGCTATGACCCTGCGTATGTCGAAGAGTGGATTCGGCGTCTGGACCTGAGAGACGTGTGGAGGGCCGTGAATCGTGCGTGACACGATGCCCAAGGCCGCACGGCTAATGAAGGAGCTCTGGCTCGGGCTGCCTGACGAGCGGCGCATCGTCCTGGCGGCCGAGATGTTTGACACGGCGCGGGTGCTGGTGCTGGCATCGTTTCCCGACGGCCTGTCGCCGGCCGAGACGCGGCGACGCCTGTGCGCGCGGTTGTACGGCAAGGACTTGGCGGCCCGCTGCGCCGCTGCACTCGAGGCGCACGCTCGGTAACGGCGCCCCGGGAGATGGTGGCTACCGAATTGGCGTGGGCAGCTCCACCACGAAGCGGGCGCCGCCCAGGGGGCCGTCCTCGACCCAGATCTTGCCGCCGAGCTCGCTCACGATCCGCAGGCACATGGCGAGACCGAGCCCGTTGCCCTTGTCGGGCGGCTTGGTGGTGAAGAAGGGATCGAAGATCCTGGTGCGGAGGTCGCGCTGCACGCCGGGGCCGGTATCGTCCACGCAAACACGCACGCCCTCCTGCCTCCGCTCGACCATCAGGGCGATCACACCGGGTGCCCGTCCCCGCACCGCGTCCTCCGCGTTGGTCAGCAGATTGAGGAAGATCTGCTCCAAATCGCCGCCGCGGGCCAGCACGGCGGGCAGATCCTCCTGGACGGAGATCCGGAGCTCGATTCCCGTTTCCCGGGCCAGTGGGGCACGCACGTTGACGATGTCCTGAAGCACCTGCCCCACCGCCATGAGCTCCATCCGGCCGTGCGATTGGGTCGCGAGGCGCAACAGGCTCTTGGCGATCCGGGCCGCCCGGTCCACTTCGCGGATGATCGCCTGGCTGGCAGCCGCGACCTCGGGGGCCGGGGCCTGCATGCCGAGCAGCTCGGCCTCCATGCGAATCGCCGCGAGCGGGTTGTTCACCTCGTGGGCCACACCGGCCGCGATCGTGCCGACCGTGGCGAGCTTCTCGCTCGCCACCAGCTCGCGCCGGGCGCGGAGCTCCTCGGTGCGGTCGTTCATGGTCAGCAGGAACTCGGCCTCCCCGCCCTCGAGCTGGGTGAAGAAGGCTTCGCACTTCCGCTCCTCGGAGCCACGGATGACCTCCGCCCGCCCACGCCAGGGCACGGCGCCCGCCGCGAGATCCAGCGCCTCGAGCGCCGTCACCCGGTCGAGCGTCATCGGGAAGGCATCGAGGTGCATGCCGCGCACCTTGTCGAGGCTCTCGTACCCGAACAGCACCGCCAGGGCGCGGTTGGCCTCGATCACGTGGCCGGTCCGCGAGATCAAGGCCAGCGGCGTCGGGCTCCCGTTCACCATCGAGCTCGCCCGCTGGGCCGCCCGGCGGGCCGCGCGAATCGCCCAGGTCAGCTCCAGCGCGGTGCCGATGTGGGACGCCACCGCCTGCAGGTACGTGAGGTCCTCGAGGCGGAAACGCTCGCCGCCGCCCTGCCGTCCCTTGACCCGAAACACGCCGAGCACGCCCGCGGCGTCGCCCGACGTGGGGAGCGGTACCAGCATGGCCGCCGCGAGGGTGGCGCGCACCGCCGGCGTGACCGGGGCATCGGGCTCGTCCGCCAGCCGCTCCACCAGCAACGGGGCCTCCGCCTTCAACACCCGCGCGAAGATGCTCTGGCGCAGCGCCTCGGCCCCGCGCTGGAACGTCTCGGTCTCGCCGACCGCGGCCTCGACATACAGCGTGCCGTCCGCCTTGCGCTCCACAACGATGGCGCCGTGCGCTCCCGTCAGGCTCATGACGCTGTGGATCGTGTACTGGAGCAGCTGCTGGGGATCGGCTACGACGGTCTTCATCCAGCGGGACAGCTCGACCAAGAACGTGCCGAGCCGGCGCTCGTGCTCGAGCACCCCCCGCCGCCCGACCAGTCCCGCCAGCTCCACGGCGGTGACGAGCTGGGCCTGGAGACTGGCCTGGTCGCGGGCCGGGGGCGTGACGTGAACGGTCGCGTACCGCTCGTCGCCTTCGCGGTACGTCTTGGTCAGCGTGTGGTTGTCCTTTGGCGTTCCGGCCGCCACGGACCCCGCTCCCCAGCGGTCGCAGTACTCGATCGTGACACGGCGGACGTTGTGAAAGTCGAGCAGGATGTCGGCGACGTGGCTCCAGAAGCGGCGCTGGTCCGGAGCGGTGCCGGCGGCCACCACCATGCGCAGGACGGGGTCGTCGAGGGTAGCCACGGATAAAAGATACGGCGGCCCGACGGAAAGCGAAACAGCCGCGTCAGCCCGTCACACCCAGGGCCGTCCCCGCCGCGGAATACCCCGGAAAGACCGCCCCCAGGTCCGCGGCGCCCAAGTGCCCCACCAGAATCTCGCCGAACAGGCTCCGAAAATCCGTGGTGACGGCAAGGTCGCGTCCCTCGAACCGGGCCGCGGGGTCGAGCGTCGGCCAACGCCCCAGCACGCGCCCGCCGCGCGTCGGGCCCCCCAGGACCAGCATCGCCGTCCCGTGCCCGTGGTCCGTGCCGGCGTTGCCGTTCTCCGCGACCGTGCGACCGAACTCGCTCATGGTGAGCACGACCACGTCGGCCATCCGCTCGCCCAGATCCGTCGCGAACGCGGCCAACCCGTCCGCCAGGTCGCGCAGTCGCGCCGCGAGCTGCCCGTCGCTCGCGCCTTGGTTGACGTGGGTGTCCCACCCCGCGAGGTCCGCGAACCCGATCTCCAGGCCCAGATCCGCCTTGATCACCTGAGCGAGCTGGCGCATCGCCTGCCCGAAGGGCGAACGCGGATACAGCGCTCCATGGGCCGGCTCGAAGCCCGCCAGGTCCGCCGCGCGAAGCTGACGCACCGCCTCGAAGGCCTCCTCCGACGAGGTCGCGACGAGGCCAGTGGCAGCGCCCTGGTACATCTCCTCGAAGGCCCGCTCGAGTCGATCGCGCACCGCGGGGCGGCCCCGCAGGCCAAACGCCTGGAGGTTGTCGACAGCGAGTGCCGGCGCGGCGCCCCGCAGCGCCAAGGGGAGCTGCGGGCCGATGGCCACGCCGCGGAACGGCGTGTCACGATGCTCTGCGGCATGCGCCAGATGGCGGTTGAGCCAGCCGTCCGGCGTGGACCGTCGTCCCGGTGTCCCCGATTCCATGTAGTCCTGCGCGTCGAAATGGCTGCGGGTCGGGTCGGGAGAGCCCACGGCGTGGACGGCGGCCAGCGTGCCCGCGCGGTAGAGCGGGAGCAGCGGGGCCAGCGCGGGGTGCAGGCCGAAATGCCCGTCGAGGTCGAGCGCGCCGCCCGCACGTCCCGGACGCGGGACCGCGATGCGCGCGCGCTCCCGGTAGTAGTGGGGATCGCCGTGCGGCACGATCACACTGAGACCATCCACGGCGCCACGCTGGAATACGCAGATCAGCACTTTGCGCCCGGCGTTCGCCCCCGGGGCGCGGCGTGCCGCATAGGCGGCCCGCGTGAGGAAGATCGGGTCCAGCCCCAGGCTCAGGAGCGCGAGGGCTCCCGCGCGCACGAACACGCGACGATCCATGCAGCCACAACTCATGTCGGCCTCCTGGTCCCGGCCCGTCACGACGGGTCGGCCCTACCGCCGCTGGAACTCGGGGCTGCCGAGCGCGAGACCGATCACGAGGGTTCGCGCGGCCGCCGGGTCGTACACGTCCGTCACCTGGCGGCGAATCGCGTCCAGCGTGGTGCCGCTCGCCGTGCCCTCGAGGATCGCGCGGTTGGCGGCGGCGATCATCGTGTCGCGGTCGTCACTTGACGGGATGACCGCATCGGGGTCGAACTGGACGCCCGGCAACCGGCCCGCCGCGAGCGCCACCGCCGTGTTGAAGCGCTGGAGCAGGGCACCCGAGTTGGCCCAGGCGTCCGCACGCTCGGCGTACCCGGTGGGCGCGCTCTGGAGGTACAGTGGCTCGCCGAGCCGTCCTACGATCTGGGCGAGGGCGAGCGTGGGGTCTGGCCGGCCGCCCACCGCGCGGACCGCGGACACTACGAACTCGAGCGGGGTCTTGAGTTTCGCCGCGCGATGCTCGGGCGCCCAGAACTCGGGGCTCCGGATGATGGCCCGCACCACCGCGCGGATGTCGCCGTCGGTCTGCTCCCACGCGTGCACCGCCGCGTCGATGCAGCCGTCGGGCGGATCGTCGCTCACGAACCGCGCGCACAGCTTGGCGCTCACGTGGCGCATGGTGGGCGGATGCCGGGCGAGCGCGCGGAGCAGGTCGAGGCCCTCCCGCTCCCCTCCCTCGTGATACTCCTGGCCGAGCACCACCTTCGTGCCCCGATCATGCGCCCACGCGTTGAACGTGAACACGGGCCCCAGGGGGCCCCGGCGAATGCCCCAGCCGGTGAAGATGCGCGCGACGTTGATCACGTCCTGCTGCGTGTACCCGCCGTCCACGCCGAGCGTGTGGAGCTCGAGCAGCTCGCGGGCGTAGTTCTCGTTGATCCCCTGCGAGCGCCGCGGCGGCGCGGCGCCGGGGCGCCGCCGGGCGGCACCCGGCGGTCGGGCGCCGGCGGCCACCGACTGGGCGTTGTCCAGGTAGAACAGCATGGCAGGGCTCCGCGCCGTCGCGACGAGCAGGTCCGCGAATCGGCCGAGCGCGTGGGGCCGGATGGTGCGCTCGATGTAGTCCGGCGTGAGCACGCGATCGAGGCCCTTCGCCAGGAACACGTTGAAGTGATTGGTCCAGAAGTCGACCATCACCTCATCGAGCTGGCGGTCCGACAGCACCGCACGGGCGACGGCCGCCTGCTGCAGCTCACCGGCATAGCGCCGGGCCTCCGCTCTGGCGGGATCGCGGTCCGGGGTGGCGCCGCGCGCCGAGTCGGGCGCCATGCGGCGTTGTGCCAGACGCGCCTGCTGCTCCGCCGCGTAGATCCGGGCGAGGTCGGCGGTCGAGCGATGCATGATCGCCAGCCGGTCCACGTAATGCTCCGCCGCGGTGTCGCGGAGACGCTCCGGGTGGAGCTGCTCCTCCAGGTACGCGTCGAGTCCCATGGCGACGACCCGGTCTACGTCGCCGGGTCGCGGCCCGAACGTGATCCGGCGGACCAGGTGCACGGCGCTGTCCCGGCTCGACTGGGCCTGGGCCCGGGCCGGCGCCGGGAGGGCGGCGAGGCCGGGGATGGCGGCGATCCCCAGGGCGATGAGCAGGGCTCGGGTCGACGGCATGGTCGGGGCGGCTGGGTATCTGAGAATACGCCGGAGACGGCCCCGCGTTAACCGTCCCGGCGGCCGCGGGCCCGATTGACAGCCCCTGTCCCCCCGGCCCAATTTCCCGGTCCCCCCCAATGGAGGCGTCCCCTATGCGGGACTATACAAGCGATCGGATCCGGAATGTGGCTGTTGTGGGCCACGGCGCATGCGGCAAGACGTCCCTCGTTGATGCCCTTGCGTTCGTGGCCGGCAGCAGCAAACGGCATGGATCCGTGAAAGACGGTACCGCCCTCACCGATTACACCCCCGACGAAGTCGAACGGCAGTTCTCCATCAGCCTCGCGCTGGCCTACGCGGAATGGGCGGAGTGCAAGGTCAATCTGGTGGACACGCCCGGATACCTCGACTTCATCGGCGACGCCGTGGCGGGCATCCATGCCTCCGACGGTGCGCTGATCGTGGTGGGTGCCACGGCCGGGGTCGAGGTGGGCACGGAGCTCGTCTGGGAGCAGGCCGAGCGGCGCGGCATGCCGCGGATGTTCTTCGTCTCGATGATGGACAAGGAGCACGCCAACTTCGAGAAGGTCTACACGGAAATCAAGGAGCACCTCACGCCCAAGGTGATCCCGATCGAGATCCCGGTGGGCGAGGGCGCGGACTTCCACGGGATCATCAACCTGTTCTCCCGGAAGTGCCATCTCTACAAGAAGGGCAGCAAGTCCGGCGAGTACGACGAGGTCGACATCCCGGCCGAGTACCAGGAGCGGTTCGAGCGGTACTCGCAGGAGCTGATCGAGCGGATCGCGGAGACCGATGACACGCTGATCGAGCGCTACCTCGGCGGGGAGGAGATCTCGCGGGACGACGCGATCGTGGCGATGAAGGCCGGCATGTCGCGCGGCGAGCTGTTCCCGCTGCTGTGCGGGGCGGCCGAGCTGACGTACGGTACCCGTGCCCTGCTGTCGAAGCTGGTCGAGCTGATGCCGTCACCCGCCGCCCTGCCGCCCGTCGAGGCTCAGGCATGGGGCTCGGCGGAGCCCGTCGCGATCCCCGTGAGCGACGATGCGCCGTTCGTGGCACGGGTATTCAAGACGGTGTCCGAGCCGCACGTCGGCGATGTGACGTACTTCCGCATCCTGTCGGGCGCGCTCGCCAACGGCGCGGACGTCCTCAACGCGCCGCGCGACGCCGTCGAGAAGCTCAACCACCTGTCGGTCGCCCAGGGGCGGGACCGCACCGAGGTGCCGACGCTGCACGCCGGCGACATCGGGGCGGTCGCGAAGCTCAAGGACACCCACACCAACGATACCCTGTCGACACGGGCCAACCCGGTGGTGCTGTCCAAGATCCCGTTGCCGGAGCCGCTGATCGCGATGGCGGTCGAGGTGCATCAGCACGGCGAGGAGGACAAGCTCTCCACGTCGCTCCAGCGGCTGCACGAGGAGGACCCCACGTTCCACCACGAGTACAGTGGCGAGCTCGGGCAGACGATCGTGCGGGGCCGCGGGGAGCGGCACCTCGAGGTGATCGTGGGTCGGCTGAAGCGGAAGTTCGGGGTCAGCGCCGAGCTGGCGCGGCCGGGAGTGGCGTACCGCGAGACGTTCCGCGGGACGGCGGAGGGGCAGGGGAAGCACAAGAAGCAGACGGGCGGCCGGGGGCAGTACGGTGACTGCTGGATCAAGATCAAGCCGCTGCCGCGGGGCAGCGGGTACGAGTTCGTGGACTCGATCACGGGGGGCGTGATCCCGAACAAGTACATCCCGGCGGTGGACAAGGGGATTCAGGAGGCGGCGCACCGCGGCGCGGTCGCCGGCTACCCGGTGGTGGATTTCCAGGCCGAGTGCTTCGACGGCAGCTACCACGACGTGGACTCGAGCGAGATGGCGTTCAAGATGGCGGGGATCCAGGCTTTCCGGACGGTCGCCGCGAAGTCCAAACCCGTGCTGCTGGAGCCGATCCTGCAGATCGAGGTGCTGACGCCCGACGGCAACCTGGGCGAGGTGATGGGAGACCTGTCCTCCCGGCGCGGGCAGATCCTGGGCAGTGAGCCCGAGGGGCGGCTGACCAAGATCAAGGCCATGGTGCCGGAAGCGGAGATGTACAAGTACTCGACCACGCTGCACTCGATGACGCACGGCCGGGGGACGTTCCGGGCGGCGTTCGCGAGCTACCAGGAAGTGCCGCCCGACGTGGCGCAGAAGATCGCGGCCGAGCGGGCCAAGGAAGAGGAGGAGAAGAACAAGAGGTAGCCGATGGCCGATAGCCGATAGCCGTGAGATCAGAATGGCGGAAAGGGCGGCCTCGCAGGCCGCCCTTTTGCGTGTCGTTCGGCTTATCGGCTTTCGGCTCTCTACCTCGCGGCGGAGGGCTTCCGCTCCGGCCGCTTTTTCTTGGGCTTGCGGCGGATCGGCACCACGGACCCGTCGGTGCCCGTGGCCGCGGCCACCAGGGCCTCGTCCTCGCGCGGCTGCTTCCAGACATACTGCCGCCCGCGGAAGTTGCGCAGCACGATCTCGTCGTTGGTGAGCCGGACGACGTACTCGGGCAGCAACGGGATCTTGCCGCCGCCGCCGGGCGCGTCGATCACGAAGTGCGGCACGGCGAGCCCGCTGGTCCAGCCACGCAGGCCCTCGACGATCTCGAGGCCCTTCTCGACCGTGGTCTTGAAATGCTCGACGCCCGCGACGTTGTCGCACATGTAGATGTAGTACGGCCGCACCCGCGCGGCGAGCAGCTTCTGCATCAGCCGCTTCATCACGTCCACGTCGTCGTTCACGCCCCGGAGCAGCACGGTCTGGCACCCCAGCGGGATGCCGGCGTCGGCGAGCATGCCGAGGCCCTGCACGGCGGCCGGCGTGAGCTCGTCGGGGTGGTTGAAGTGGGTATTGATGTAGAGCGGGTGGTACTTACGGAGCATGCCGCACAGCTCCGGCGTGATCCGCTCGGGCAGGTGGCACGGCACCCGGCTGCCGATCCGGATGACCTCGAGGTGCTTGATCTTGCGCAGCCGGGCGATGATGCCTTCGAGCCGCCGATCGGAGAGCAGCAGCGGGTCTCCCCCCGACAGGATCACGTCGCGAATCTCGGCGTGCTCCTCGAGGTAGCGGAACGCGCTCTCGAACTGCGACATCGAGATCTTCTCGGGGTCGCCCACCTTGCGCCGCCGCGTGCAGAACCGACAGTAGGAGGCGCAGACCGGGCTCACCAGGAACAGCGCGCGGTCGGGGTAGCGGTGCGTGATGTTCGGCACCGGGCTGTCGGCATCCTCGCCCAGGCTGTCCATCACGCCGTCCACGACGTCGAGCTCCTGCAGGTCGGGCACGTACTGGCGCCAGATCGGGTCACCCGGCTCCTGGATCAGCTCGGCCATCGCCGGCGAGATCCGGAATTCGAAGTTGTCGACCGCCTGCTGCAGCCGTCCGAGATCCGGGAAGTGCTCCGCGCCGAACCGGTCGACGAGGTGCTGCAGCGTCCGCAGACCGCTTTCGTGCAGGAGGCGTTGCCACTCAGCCATGGGCCGTCACTCGTCCGCGGAAGCTGCGAGGTACTTGGTGAATACGATCAGGCCGTCGCCCGGAGCGTAGTACTCCGGGATCGCCGCACGGTCCTCGTAGCCGAGCCGGCGATAGAAGGCCCGCGTCGGCGCGTAGTCGGCGCGCGACGAGGTCTCCACCACGATGAGGCGACCGCCTTCCGCTACGATCGTCCGCTCGCAGTGGGCCATGAGCTGCCGGCCGATGCCCGCCCCCTGAAGGGCGGGATCGACGGCGATCCAGTACAGGTCCCACGTGGCCAGCGTGCAGGGTACCGCCCCGAAGGTGGCGAAGCCCACCAGCCGGTCGCCGACGTATGCGCCGATGCCCCAATAGTCCCGGCCGGGGGCCCGGACCGCCCCGTCGAACACTTCGAGGGCGACCGGCGTCTCGTCCGGCCGGAACACGCCGCTCGCTTCGATGATCTCCCGTGCCCGATCGCGGTCGGTCGCCCGCGGCGCGTGGAGAGCCACGGCCGCGGCGCGATCGACTCCGGCTGGGTCGTCCGAAGCGGGCATCTACGCCAGTTTCTGCTGTTCTTCAGCCACGCGGCGGTCGGCACGCGACCGGGCGGCCGTCGAGACGGCGACCGAGTCGGCCAGCTGGGCGTCCGCGAAGGCCGCGTCCACGATGCGCAAGATCAGGTCCTGGTACGACCAGCCGAGTGCCTCCCCCATGCGTGCGAGGCCGGCATTGTCGCTGATGTCAGGATTCGGGTTCACTTCCAGGATCCACGGCTGGCCGGCGGCGTCGAGCCGCAGGTCCACGCGGCCGTATCCCGTGCCGCCGACGGCCTCCCAGGCCTCGCGCGCGAGCGCGGTGAGGCGCTCCGCCATGGCCTTCGACACCGGCGCCGGACAGATCGGTCGGCTGCCGAGGTCCTCCACCCCGCCCACTTCCCACTTTGCCGAGAACGACAGGATCGGCCACGCCCCGTCGGGCATCTCGCTGAAGTCGATCTCCGAGAGCGGCAGCGCCTCCGACCCGATAAACCCCACGGCCAGCTCGCGCCCGGCGATGTACTGCTGGACCAGGATCTCGCGGTGCTCTTCGCTGAGCTGTGCCACCCGCTCGTGCAGGGCGCGCCGGGTCGTGACGACCGAGCCCTGGTCGATCCCGACGCTGGCGTCCTCCGCCGCCGGCTTGACGATGGCCGGGAGGGGGAAACCGCTCGGGATCTTCTGGCTTCCGGGAACGACCCACGGGGGAACGGGAAGCCCCCGGGAGGCGAGCAGGGCGTTGGCGACGGACTTCCGGTGACACAGCGAAATGACCTCAGGCCGCGCGCCGGTGAACGGCACGCCCGACAGCTCGATGGCACCGGCCACCAGACTCTCGTACCGCCCGACGGCGTTGACGCTCTCGCACAGATTGAAGACCACGTCTGCCTGCCGGCATCGCGTGAGCCAGCGGAGTCCCGAGCGCACCGGGACCCGGTCCACGACATGTCCGGCGCGGCGCAACACCCGGGCGATCTCCGTCACCGCCGTCATCACCTCGCGGACGTCCGCGGCCGACCACGTGTCGGCGACGCCGTCGTAGAGAATCGCGACTCTCATGCGGCCGCCTCGGCAGGGGTGGAGAGCAGCTCCCGCCCGGTGATCCGCCGCCATGCGATTCGGGCCACCGTCTGGATCAGCTCGTCGTAGCTCATCCCCGCCGCCGCCGCCGCTCGGGGGAAACAGCTGTTGTCGGCCGGATTCGGGATGATGCCGGGCAGCGGATTCACTTCCACCACGTTCGGCGTCCCCCGACCGTCCAGCCGGACGTCGACGCGCGCCCAATCGCGGCAGCCCAGCGCCCGCGCCGCCGCGAGCGCCGTCCGGGCGATCGCCTCCGCGAGCGCGGGCTGGATCCGGGCGGGGCACTCCAGCACATCCAGCGGCGCCGCAGGGTCGTCCCACACCCACTTGGCCTCGTAGCCCATGATCGGCAGGGCATCCGGAGGCAGCGTGTCGAACCGGAAGCGGATGATCGGGAGCGCGCGCGCGTCCGGGCCGTTTCCCAGCACCGCCACCGTGAACTCGTCGCCCGGGAGGTAGGCCTCGGCCAGGACCGGCTGCTGGTAGGCGGCCAGCAGCTCACGCGCTCGCACGAGCGCCGCCGGGCGGTCGGGGACGAAGTTGGCCTGGGCGATCCCCTTGGAGGAGCCCTCCCACACCGGCTTGAGGAACAGCGGGTAGGGCATCCGGTTGTTGAGCCGGGACAGGTCGGCGTCGGATTCCAGCAGCACGAACGGAGCCGTGGGAATGCCACGCGCCGAGAAGATCTCCTTGGCCCGGGCCTTGTGGAGCGCGAGCGTCAGGGTGAGGGGGTCCGAGGCGGTGTAGGGCACGCCGAGGAACTCGGCGATCGCCGGCACGTGCGCCTCGCGGCTCGGGCCCGCGAAGCCTTCGGCGATGTTGAACAGCAGGTCGACCTCGGCGCGCGCGAGCCGCTCGGCGAAGTCGCCGAGCGCCTCGAGCCGCACGACCTCGCCGAGCGGGCGCAGGGCGCGCTCGACGGCATCGATCGTCTCCGGCTCATCCCACTCGACGAACGCGTCAGGCGCAGCGGCGGGAATGTATAGGGGAGGCTCGTCGTCCCGGCTGGTGGAACCGGTAGTTGGTCTCTGATTGTACGCGAGCCCGATGCGCATCGTACTCCGACTGAATGTTGCTGGTGCTACACGATACGAAAAGCCGAACCGTTATGCAATAGTTTTTCTGGACTCTTGTCGTGCTGGGTGTCACGCGGGGTACGCGTTGCGGCGACGTCGCTCGTAGCGCCGGAAGGTGAACGCGTGGGCGTGACGCGGATCGGCGGGATGAAACGCCTCCTCGGCGAGCGTCCAGACGGTCCAATCGAACGAGGGAAAGTGCACGTCGCCGGGGATCGAGGCGTGGACGAGGGTGAGATACAGCCGATCGGCCCTTGGCAGCGCGTCGCGGTATGCCTCGGCGCCGCCGATCACGAACACCTCCGGCGCCTCGCCCACGCGCGCGAGCGCGGTCGCGAGGTCGGGTGCGGACTCCACCCCCTCCGGCCGGTATGCCGGATCGCGCGACAACACGATGCAGCGCCGCCCGGGCAGCGGGCGCCTGATCGATGCGAAGGTCCGCCGGCCCATGATCACCGGGTGCCCCATCGTGAGCTGCTTGAACCGTTTCAGGTCATCGGGGAGGTGCCACGGGACCGCGCCGTGGTGCCCGATCACGCCGCCTTCGGACATCGCCACGATGAGCGACAGCGTCACACGGCCACCGGGGCGGGGATGTGGGGGTGCGGGTCGTACCCCTCGAGCCGGAAGTCCTCGTAGCGGAAGTCGAAGATCGACCGGACGTCCGGGTTCAGGTGCATGGTCGGCCGGGGCCGGGGCTCGCGGCCGAGCTGGAGCCGCGCCTGCTCGAGGTGGTTCGCGTAGATGTGGGCGTCCCCGAAGGTGTGGATGAACTCGCCCGGAGCGAGGCCGGTGACCTGCGCCACCATCTGCGTGAGGAGCGCATACGACGCGATGTTGAACGGGACGCCGAGGAACAGGTCCGCGCTCCGCTGGTACAGCTGGCACGACAGCCGGCCGTCGAGCACGTAGAACTGGAACAGGACGTGGCACGGCGCCAGCGCCATGCGCGGGATGTCCGGCACGTTCCACGCGGACACGACCATGCGGCGGGAGTCGGGAAACTGCCGGATCTCGTCCACCACCTGTGCGATCTGGTCGACCCGGCTCCCGTCCGGTGCCGGCCACGAGCGCCACTGGCAGCCGTAGATCGGCCCCAGCTCCCCCTGCGGGTCCGCCCACTCGTCCCAGATCCGCACCCCGTGCTGCTGGAGCGACCGGACGTTGGTCTCGCCGCGGAGGAACCACAGCAGCTCGTGAATGATGGACTTCAGGTGAAGCTTCTTCGTCGTGACCAGGGGGAAGCCGGCGGCAAGATCGTAGCGCGTCTGATAGCCGAACACGCTGAGGGTGCCGGTGCCGGTGCGGTCGCGCTTCGGGCGCCCGTGGTCCAGCACGTGGCGCAGCAGGTCGAGATACGGCTTCATCCAGGGTGCTCGTCCAGCATCCCGAGCACCGGGGCTCCCCAGCCGGCGGTCATCTCCCGGCGGCGCAGCTGGGCTGCGATGTCCGCGGGGATCTCCTGGGCATTCGGGCCCACTTTCAGCGCGGCGAGCGGCGGGGTGCCGTCCGGGATGATGATCCCGGGATTGAGCACGCCGGCCGGGTCGAACGCCTGCTTGATCTCGCGGAACAGGCCGGTCACGACCGGGCCGTAGAGTTGCTCGAGCAATCGGGCTCTGAGCCGGCCGTCCCCGTGCTCGCCACTCGGGGTGCCGCCCAAGGCCATGACGAGCCCCGTCACCGCCGAGAACAGCTGCTCCAGGCGCGCCTCGAAGTCGGGCTGCGTCGTGTCCACCAGCGCGTTCACGTGAAGATGGCCGTCGCCGGCGTGGCCGAACGCGACGACCGGGATGCCCGCCGCCCGCGCGGCGTCCCGTAGGCCGGCCAGGTAGCGGCCGAGCGCCGCCACCGGCACACAGCCGTCCTCGATCACCTGCAACGAGCGCCGCTCGGCGGGCAGCGTGGCGAGGGCCGGACTCGCCCCGTGCCGGATCTTCCAGAGGTGCTCGCGCTCCGCGGCCGACACCCCCATCCGGGTGTAGCGGGCCTCGGGCTGCAGCGCGCGCTGTGCCGCGGCGAGCGCCGGTCGCAGCTCGCGGTCGCTGGCGCGCTCGAAGTCGACCAGCAGCAGGGCCGCGACCCCGTCGAGCGGGACCGCCGAAGCAGAGGGGCCGGCGAGGTCGAGGAACGACCGATCGAGCAGCTCGATCGCGGCGGGCTGATGACGGGTCAGCTCGGCCACCACGTCCCCGAGGGTGTCGAGCGTCACGAGGGCGACGAGCAGCGTGCCGGTGGCGGGCGGCGTCTTGTCGAGCTCGAGCTCCACGCGCGAGATGATCCCCAGTGTGCCTTCCGAGCCGACCAGCAGGTCCACGACCTCGCCGGACTCGAGGTAGGCGTCCAACGCGTACCCGGCCGAGTTCTTCCGCGTCTTGGGGAACCGGGCACTGATCTCGTCCCTGGCGGCCGCGATCCGGGGCCCCAACGCGGTGATCCGATCCTCCATCGTGAAGCGCTCGACCAGGACCCGTTTGGCCGGCGGGGTCGGCAGGCGGTGCTTCCGCTCCGCGTGCCGCCGGCTGACCCAGCCCGCCTCGCCGTCCGTGGAGATCAGCTCCATCCCCCGCACCCAGCGGCGGATGCTGCCCACCGAGAAGCTGTGGGCCCCCGCCGCGTTGGTGGAGACCATCCCGCCGATCGTGCAGAAGGCTCCGCTGGCCGGATCGGGCGGCAGGCGGAACCCGAAGTGCGCCGCCGCCTGGTTCACCGCGGCCCACGATGCCGCGGCGCCGATGTTCCCGATCTTGTTCAGCGCAATCCGGAGCGGGCGGTCGAACGCGCGCATGTCCACCACGATGCCGGCGCCGACGTTGCCACCGGGCATGCCGCTCCCGGCGCCGCGGGGGGTGAGCGGGATGCCGGCTGCGACGGCGTACTTGACCAGCGCGCACAGATCGTCGCGACTTTCCGGGAAGGCGACCGCGGCGGGCACGATCCGATACGGGCCGGCGCCCTCGCTGTAGGCGGCGCGGGCCCGCGGGTCGGTGCGGAACTGGCCGCGGAAATCTGGCGGGGCCACGGTTTGGGTCATCAGCCCTCCCCGGCGAGGCGCACGTAATAGCGGTGCGCCAACCGGTCGAACGGGGCCACGAGATAGGTGGTGGCCAGCGTGCTGTACACCTCGCTCCGCGCGATCTTCACCTTGTGGTTCGGGTCGAGCAAGCGCGGGTCGCGCTCGGCGAGGCGCAGCGTGCGCACCGCGAAGTAGAGCGAGCTGAGGCAGAAGATCCGGATGCGGTACGCCGCGGACGGCAGCGTCGTGCAATAGGTCAAGGCATCCCGCAGGTGGCGCTTCGCCTTGTCGATCAGCATGACCATGACGCGGTGGGCCTCGGGCGAGCGGTCGGGGTCCTGGAGCTCGTCCGGTCGGATGCCGGCCAAGGCGCAGAGATCCTGCGGCACGAAGCTCCAGCCACGGCGCCGGTCATCGCCCACATCCTTGATGATGTTGGTGAGCTGGAGTCCGAGTCCGAAGCTCTCGGCGAGGGCCTCAAGCCGGGCGTATCGGACGGGTGGCATCCGGGCGGAGTGGATGCGAAACAGCCCGGTGAGGAGGTGCCCCACCGTTCCCGCGACGTAGTAGCAGTAGCGGTCCAGCTCGGCGACGCTCGTCAGGGCCGCGATCCGCCCGGCGGGCGACGCCCGGCGCCCGGCGAACTCGGCCATCCCCCGGGCCATCTCCTGGACCCACGGACGGATCGCGGCCCGCT
The DNA here is from genome assembly GCA_963771275.1 of uncultured Gemmatimonadales bacterium. GTDB lineage: Bacteria > Gemmatimonadota > Gemmatimonadetes > Gemmatimonadales > GWC2-71-9 > JAOTWJ01. The sequence goes on along the minus strand of CAVYSW010000003.1, from coordinate 924,667 downwards.
CCGCCGTCGAGAGACCGCGATAACAGCGGAGCACGCGATCGGCCTCGCGCACCAGCTGCTCCTCGCCCGAGTGCGGCTGGGGAAACAGGTCGCCGAGCGGCGCCCCCGCGGCGACCCCGTCCTCGAGGCAGGACCGGAACCGTCCGAGCAGCGCCCGCTTGACGTCCTGGGCGAGCTCGGGCGCGTCTTCGATCGTGTCGGCGATGCGGCACAGCAGGTAGGAAACCCGCACCGCTCCTTCGAGCCCGCGCGGCAGGAGCCGGATGCCAAGCGCGAACGTGCGCGACACCTTGGGGAGGATGGCTCGGCAGAACTCGCGGTCCGCCGGATCTCCGCCCGGGCTCATCCTCCTCCGACAGCCTTCTGCGTGCGCTCCAGAAGTCGCCGCGCCACGGTCACCCCCGGGTGGTCCCTGGGGATGGACCGCGCGTTCCGCTCCGTGCTGAGTTCCGTCCGGAACGGCTGGTACAGCGCGAAGATCGAGAGCCGCGTGCCCGGCCCCTGCGGGTTCTGCACCACCACGACGCGGAAGCGCACCAGTCGCTCCGGGGTCGGGTACTGGATCGACTCCCCCGGCGCGTAGGTCGCGATGTCTACGTATTCGGTCTCGATGCTGCCCGTTGCCGCGTCGTGGAGGCGCAGCGGGAGTCCCTCATCGCCGACGGCCTTGAGCGCCGCGGCGAACGCCACGTCGGGCGTTCCCGGCAGCACCTCATCGATGACCGGCGCGATGGGCCTCGGGGTCCGCGACTTCACGCACCCGCCGACCGCGCAGGCGGCAAGGACCGCGAACGCCAGTCGCTTCATCCGCCGAAACGCTCCTTCACGCTGGCCATGACCGCACGCAGCAGTCGATCACCCGCGTGACCCGGCGGTACCAGCATCTCCTGGTCGCGCGGCGCCACGGAGGGATCCGGCCTCGCCTTGTACACGGCCTCCGACGTCACGCGGGACTTGCCCTCACCGATCGAGTCCGCCCAGAAGCGGAGCAGGATGTAGCGACTGGGATCGGCCCGATCGAACGCCCCGGATTTCTGGTCGATGACGTCGTACCACTGCGTTTCCATGTAGCCTTCGGCGGGGCTGGAGAACTGCGGGCTCATACGCTCGGCATTCACCCGGGCCACGATCTCCTGGATCACGGCGGCGGGGCCCGCGCTCACGGTATCGACGCGCGCGCCCTCGAACGGCGCGTAGCTTGGGCGGATGGTGCCGGCCCCGCACGCGGCGCCAAGGACTGCGACGACGGCCAAACCGGCAACGGTGGAACGACGCATCGGATTCACCCTCCGTCAGTGCTGGTGAAGTAACGTGCCGGGGGCTTGGATCCCCCCCGGAAGCCTGTGCCGCGGACGGCCCGGAGTCAACAGGGGCCCCTGGGCGACGAGACCCGAGACCGCCCTGCGCTCACAGTCCCAGATCGGCCGCTACCGGGGGCGTCTGCGAGTAGTCGTAGAACCCCCGACCGGACTTCTTGCCGTACATGCCCGCGAGCACCATCCGCTTGAGCAGCGGCGGCGGGGCGTAGCGGGTCTCGCGGTACTCGTCGAACATGATCTCGGCGATCTTGTGGGTGGTATCCAGCCCCACGAAATCGAGCAGCGTGAACGGCCCCATCGGGTAGCCGGTGCCGAGCACCATGCCTTTGTCGATGTCGGCGACGGTTCCCACCCCCCGCTCCAGGGCCCGGACCGCGTCCAGCAGATACGGGATGAGCAGCAGGTTGACGATGAAGCCGGAGTTGTCCTTGGCCGCGATCGGTTCCTTGCCGAGCGACTGCGCGAACGCCGTTGCCCGCTCGAACGTGGCGGGAGACGTCGTCACCGTCCGCACGACTTCGACCAGCTTCATGAGCGGAACGGGATTGAAGAAATGGAGGCCGACGAACCGGTCGGGCCGCTGCGTGGCCGCCGCCATGGCCGCGATGGTGAGGCTGGACGTGTTGGAGGCGAAGATCGTGTCCGGCCCGCACGTGCCGTCCAGCTCGATCCACAGGGTGTTCTTGAGATCGAGCTCCTCGGTCACGGCCTCGATCACGATATCGCATGCCTCGAGGTCTGACACCCTGGTCGTGAACCGCAGCCGGCGGAGCGCTGCGTCCCGATCGGCCGCCGGCAATCGGCCCCGCTCCACCAGTTTGTCGAGCGACTTGGTGATCCGGCCCTTTCCCTTGGCGTTGAGCTCGTCCGACATGTCGCGCACGATGGTCTGGTAGCCCGCTGCCGCGGCGACCTGCGCGATGCCGCTTCCCATCAGGCCGCAGCCCAGCACTCCGACCGTCTTGATTTCCGTCATGGCCGTGTCGTCTATGGTAGGGCGTGATCTCAGGTGCCCAGCTGCTTTCTGATCTCCTTGGCGATCCAGGACAGTGGTGGTCCCCGGTCACTCCCGCCCGGGGGCACTTTGATCTTCTCGTGCTCCAGGCGGTCGAGCACCTGCTCCAGAGCCACCCGGTAACGCTCGACCCGGCGCGACCGCGCCACCAGCAGCGCGACGATCAGCGCGACGGGAACGGGCAGGACGGCCACCGGAATCGCGAAGCCGAGCAGCAGGCCGATGCCCGTCGCCCCCCCGCCCGCGCCGGCCAGGACGCCCGCCCCGCCCAGGTACCGGCGCCGCGTGTTGCCGAGGTCGGCGACGAGGCGCACGTGGGTCCGCTCCGCCGTGACCGTAGTCAGCTGTCCCGCCACCTCGGCCGTCCGGGCCAGCAGGTACTCCCGCCCGCCGAGACCCAGCGACCGCTTGAGCGACGCCACCGTGCCGCGCTGCGGCTCCCAGCTGGTCGCCTTGTCCGAGAATCGGCGCTTCACCCGGAGCAGCTCGCCGGTCGTCATCCAGTACTGCAGCGCCTCGTCCACCGCCGACACCTGACCCGGCACGGTGCGCTCCGCCGCCACGTAGCGCGGACCCGCGAGGAACGCCGGGAGATCGCGCTCCGCTGGCACGACGGCGCGGGTCTGCTCCTCGACGATCGCCTGGCGGAGGTACTCGGCCGGGATCCCGACGTCGCCACCCAGCCGGATGATCTCCGCTTCGGTCAGGCCCTCGTCGAGGTCGCGCTCGCCGGCCTGCAGCTCCGCGGCGCGGAGCACGATGCGCTCGAGCGCCGCACGCTCCAGTCGCTTGCCGGGAGGAACGGTGTCGGCCATCGGCTCAGCTGCGCGTGCGCTCGGGCTCGGCGGCGGGCACCGGGGTCCCGGTGGACGCGGGGAGCGACCTCTCCCCCGCGGCTTCCCGCGCGGCCGCGCCCCGCTTGGCCATCTCCATGAACGGCGTGAGCAGGTCGATCGGCACCGGGAAGACCGTGGTGGAGTTGTTCTCGGCGGCGACCTCGACCAGCGTCTGCAGGTAGCGGAGCTGGAGCGCCTCCGGGTGCCGGGAGATCACGGCCGCCGCCTGCGACAGCTTGTCCGCCGCCTGGAACTCCCCCTCCGCCGCGATGATCTTGGCCCGCCGCTCGCGCTCGGCCTCGGCCTGGCGCGCCATGGCCCGTTTCATCTCGACCGGCAGGTCCACGTCCTTCACCTCCACCGCCGACACCTCGACGCCCCACGAGTCGGTCCGCTCCTCGACGATCTTCTGGAGGATCGCGTTGATCTTCTCGCGGTCGGCCAGCAGCTCGTCCAGCTCCGCCTCGCCGAGCACGCTGCGCAGGGTCGTCTGCGCGAGCTGGCTCGTGGCGTAGAGGTAGTCCTCGATCTCGATCACGGCCGTCTCCGGGCTCTTGACCCGCATGTACAGGACCGCGTTGACCTTGATCGAGACGTTGTCGCGCGTGATCACGTCCTGGGGCGGCACGTCCATCGCGACGATGCGGAGCGAAACCCGCCGCATGTGCGCGAAGCCGGCCGGGATGAACACCAATCCAGGGCCCTTCGTGCCCCAGTACTTCCCCAGCAGGAAGCTCACGCCCCGCTCGTACTGCTTGAGAATGCGCAGCCCCGCGAAGATGTAGACCGCGAGCCCGCCCGCGATCGCGAACAGGATTTCCATGGTCTCCCCCTGCTAGAAAGCCTCGACGACCACCGCTGCGTCCTGACCGCCGCCTGGTTCACTTGCCTGCCCCGAGTCTTGATGCGAGCCTCGACGCAGGGAGATGTGGAATATCGCGGTGGGGGAGGGGGAGGGCTAGGCGATCAGGTCGGTGATCTTCGCTGCCGCCGCCACGGTCGTCGCCGTGCCGCCGAGGTCCGGGGTGCGGACCCCGGCGTCGAGCGCCGCGACCACCGCTCGCTCGAGCGCGGTGGCGGCCTGCGTGAGGCCGAGGCTCTCGAGCATCAGCGCGCCGCTGAGCGCCGCCGCCATGGGGTTGGCGATGCCTCGGCCGGCGAGGTTGGGCGCGGACCCGTGCACCGGCTCGAACAGGCCCGCGCGGCCGGGATGGAGGTTGGCGCTCGCGGCGAGCCCCAGCCCGCCCACGAGCCCGGCGCCGAGGTCGGACAGAATGTCGCCGTAGAGGTTGTTGGCGACCACCACCTGGAACCGCTCGGGCTGGCGCACGAACTCCATCGCGATCGTGTCCACGTAGCGGTGCTCGCGCTCGACGCCGGGGTACTCCTCGCCGATCTCCCGGAACAGCCGCTGCCCGAGCTGGTGCGCCGGAATGGCGTTCGCCTTGTCGGTCAGGGTGACCCGGGTCTTGCCGTGCGCCGTCGCCCACTCGAACGCCGCGCGGATGATGCGCGCCACCTTGGGGGCCGTGTGCACCTCGTGGGAGACCTGTTCCTCGGTCGGCGTCCCGACGTTCGCCGAGGTGCCGCGCGCCAGATAAGCTCCCTCGGTGTTTTCGCGGAAGATCACGAAATCGATGCTCCTTCCGGAGCGGAGCGGGGTGAGGTCGGGGTGGTACAGCCGCACCGGCCGGAAGTTGATGTACAAGTCGAGCCGGAAGCGGAGTCCCAGCAGGATGTCGCGCGCGTGCTCGTTGCCAGGCACGCGGGGGTCGCCGAGCGCGCCCAGGAGGATCGCGTCCATGTCGTCACGCAGGTGCTCGAACGTGGCCTGCGGCAGGGTCTCGCCGGTCGCGAGGTAGTGCTCGGCGCCGAGCGGCAGGTGCTCCCAGGCGATGCGCACCCGTTCGAGCGCCGCGGCGCGCTCGATCGCGGGGAGGACCGCATGGACCACTTCAGGCCCCACGCCGTCGCCGGCGATGGTGGCGATGCGGCAGAAACGCGCCGTCACTTACCGGACGCGTGCCCGCAGCGCGGGCAGAACCGCCAATCCGGCCGCAGCTCGTCGCCGCAGCGGGTGCAGGTGACCGCCCCGACGGTCGTCCCGCAATACGGGCAGAACACGACCGGCCGGTCGGTCGGCAGCGGCCGAGCGCACCGCGGGCAGGCCATCTCGGTGGATGCGGCCGGTGGCCGCCCGGATGCCTGTTTCATGGTTCCCGCGTGCTCTTCCGCATCGAGCGCGAAGGGAGACACCACGGGGGGAGCCGGCTCCGCGGGCGCGGGCGAGGACATGGCCTCGGGCGGAGCCGGTGGTTCCAAAGCTTGGGGTGGGGGTGGCGGCGTGACGGCCGGCGGCGGCGCGAACGCCCTCTGGGCGTCCAAGACCGCGCGCACGCGGTTCGCGTTCAGCCGCACCCGCGCGCCGGCAAACTCGCGCACCGCCCCGGGATCCGGATTCGGACTCTCGATCTCGGCGGCGAGCGCGTTCCGCGCCTCGGTCGGCTCGAGGTCGGCGTATCCACCCAGCCCGGCGAGCAGGCCGAGGATCGCGCCCTCGTAGTCCTGGTGGGTGTCGAATCCGAGCCGCGCGCGGTGCGTGCGGTAGGGGACGATCTGCTGGTACAGCTCGGCCACCTGCAGCGGTGCGGCCAGCCGGCCAGGATCGCGCTCGGCCAGCGTCGTCACGACGGCGCGAAACAGCCGCTCGACGTCCGCCGGCTCGATCAGCGCCACGCGGACTCCCACCGCGTATACACCACCGGCGTCACGCCTGCGGAAGCGAGCAATTCGACGCCGCTCGGGTCGCGGTAGACACGCCGGTAGTACACGTGGGTGACGCCGGAGTTGATGATCAGCTTGGCGCACATCACGCACGGGCTGTTCGACACGAAGACGACCTTGTCCTTGACCGCGCCGGGTGCCTTGATCAGCGCGTTCACTTCGGAGTGAATGCAGCCGCATTGGCCCGGAACGGTCGAATCGCAGCGGTTGGGCAGCCCGCGCGCGTTGCCGTTGTAGCCGATCGCCAGGACGTTCTCGAGCCGGGCGTCGGTCACGACGGTCCCCACCTGCAGCCGCGAGCACGTCGAGCGCTTCGCCAGCTCTTCCGCCATCCGCATGTACACCTCGTACAACGGAATGCGGTCGGGCTCGCCCGGCGCATCGAAGCCCACGTTGAGCGGGTGGGTGTTCTCCGGCACGCCGTCCTTGAAGAAGATGTTGGGATTCATGCGAGCTCGCTCACGAGGTCCTGGAACGCCGCGTCGGGGTCGTAGTCCGTGAACCGGCCGCGCGCGCGGCGCGCTTCCAGCCATGCCATGAATCCGGATTCGACCGCCCCGGCGGACGTCGACTGTTCCTCCGCCGCGCGGACTGCCAGATGGTCCGCGTATTCATTCTTAGGGTCGCCGGCGTGCCCGCGCACCCAGCGCCACGCGACCGCGTGTCGCGAGGCGACCTGGAGCAGGGTCTGCCACAGCTCGAGGTTCTCGATCGCGCCCCCCTTCCGCTTCCAGCCGCGGGCCCGCCACGACGGCACCCATTCCCGCATGCCTTTGACCAGATACTCCGAGTCCGACACGTAGACGATCGCGAGCCGCTCGCCCTTGCCGGACAGCAGCGCCATGGTGGCGATCGCGCCCGACAGGGCCATGCGGTTGTTGGTGGTGTCGAGCGAGGCGAGGTAGAGATCCCGCCGGACGATCTGCCCCTGGGGCGCGACCTCGATCAGCATGCCGGCCCCGCCAGGGTTCGCCCCCTCCCGGCCGTTCCCCAGGCAGCTCTCGTCCGCGTGCACGACCGCCGCGGTCATGCCACCTCCACGACGCCCGTCGGGTGCGCAATGACCTCACCGACGATCACCGCGAGCGTCTGGCGCGCGGCCAGCTCGCCCAGCAGCCGCGGCGCCGCGTCGGGGGCGGCGGCGATGAGCAGTCCGCCCGAGGTCTGCGCATCGGCCAGCACCGTTCGCAGCACGCCGGAGACGTGGGCCCCCCAGCGGGCGTATTCCGCCGCGGCCTCGAGGTTGCGCGTCGTGCCGCCTGGAACCGCGCCCGCGGCGGCGAGCTCCGGCACCTTGGCGAATACCGGCACGGCGCCCGCCTGGAGGCGCGCGCCGACGCCGCTCGCCCGCATCATGTTGTGCAGGTGGCCAAGCAGCCCGAAGCCCGTGACGTCGGTGCAGGCGTGGAGGTCCTTTCCGAGCGCCAGCATCGCGTCCATCGCCGCGGCATTCAGCGTCGTCATGCTGCGTACCGCCTCGGCCATATCGCGCTCGGCGATCAGGTCCCGCTTGAGCGCCGTGCTCAGGATGCCGGTCCCGATCGGCTTGGTGAGCACGAGCTGATCGCCGGGCCGCGCGCCCGAGATCCGGACGATCCGGTCGGGGTGGGCCTCGCCCACTGCCACGAGGCCATACTTGGGCTCCGGGTCGTCGATCGAATGGCCGCCCAGGATCAGGAGCCCCGCCCGCCGGGCCACGTCGGCGCCACCCCGCAGGGTCTCGCCGAGCAGCGCGAGCACCTCAGAGGCACGAGGCCACGCGACGAGGTTGAGCCCGAACAGCGGGCGGGCGCCCATGGCGTACAGGTCGCTCAGGGCGTTGGTCGCGGCGATCGCGCCGAACGTATGCGGGTCGTCCACGATGGGCGAAAAGAAGTCCACCGTCACCACGAGGGCGCGATCGGGCGCCACCTGGAATACGGCGGCGTCGTCGCGCGTGGCGGCGTCCACGAGGACCCGCGGGTCCTCGACGGCGGGCACGTGGCGCAGGACCTGCGTCAGCTCGGCTTCACCGAGCTTGCAGGCTCAACCCGCGCCGTGTGACAGCGCCGTGAGGCGGATGCGTTGCCGCTGGTCGGTCATTGCGTCCCCGGGATTGTCATGCCGACGGTAGGATATGTCGATGGCGGCGGGAGCGGTACTCGGGGAGGGAAACGGGAAAGGGGGAACGGGAAACGAGGATACCAAACCGGGCTCGGCATTGCAGATTGCAGATCCCAGGGCGGAGCCGCGGGGTTCCGATCCTTCTACCCTCAGCCTTCTACCTTCTTCAGCATTCTGCCGCTCCTACCGGAGCTGCGTCACCAACGTCAAGACGAGTCCCACCGTGCCCAGCCAGAACAGGAACATCCACTTGATCAACTCGACGCGGAGCCGGTCGAGCTTGGCGTCGACGTTTGCTTCGAGCCGGTCTATCCGGCTGTCAAGCTGCGCCACGCGCTGCTCGAGCTTCGCGTCGAAGCGCGCGAAGTTCACCTCGTTCAGGTCTCGGAGCTCGGTCCGGTAGGTCAGGTCCAATTGGTTGAACCACTCCACGAGCTCGTTGGCGACGTCGTCGCCGAGCGCGTCGTAGAACTTGCGGGACAGCTTGGCAGTGACCGGCACGGGATCTCCCCGTTGAGCCGGTCCCCACCATGCAGCATACGCTCGGCCGGCCGAGTGCCGCAATGACGCCGGCGGTACCGGATCAGTGCGGCCGCTTCCCCCCGGCGGTGACCGCGAGCGGCGGGCGATTGGCCGGTGGGGAGCGGGCAGACCGAGAACGCAGGGAAAGGGGGATTTGCGCCGCCGGTCCGGGGGAGCGAACTTGCACCACCCAGCCGTTCTGACAAGCCCGTTCCCTTCGAGGTCGCGTGGCCCGTCTGCTCGTGCTGTTCGTGACGGCGTTCGTGGACATGGTGGGGCTCGCCATGATCGTGCCCCTCCTGCCCTATTACGCCAAGGAGTTCGGCGCCTCCGCGCTGGTGGTCGGCCTCCTCATCTCCGCGTTCTCGCTGGCCCAGCTGGCGTGCGCGCCGGCGTGGGGGCGGTTCTCGGATCGGTACGGCCGCAGGCCGGCGATTCTGGCGGGACTGGCGATCACCGCCGTGGCCTACGTGGTGTTCGCGTTCGCCGGCAACGTGTGGTTGCTGTTGCTCTCGCGGGTGGTGCAGGGTCTGGGCGGCGGGACGATCGGGGTGGTGCAGGCCTATGTCGCCGACGCGTCACCGCCGGAGCAGCGCACCAAGAGCCTCGGCTGGCTGTCGGCCGTGACGAGCCTGGGCGCGGTGGCGGGGCCCGCGCTGGGCTCGGTGCTGGTTGGGGCGGGCGGGCGCCACGCGCCGGGGCTGGGGGCCGCGGCCCTCTCGCTCCTCGTGGCCGCGTTCGCGTTGCGCTTCCTGCGGGAATCACGCGAGCTGCGCGCGTCGGTGGCCCACGCGAAGCCCGCCGAACCGCGGAGCGGCCGGGCCGCGATCGCGCGCGTGGTATCGCAGTGGCGGGAGCCCGCCTCCAGGCTCATCTGGATCTACACCGTCGCGATCGGCGCCTTCTACGGGACGATTCAGACCGTGCCGCTGCTGCTGAGCGGGCGGTTCGGCGTCACCGAGCATACGGTCGGCTACTTCATCATGTACTTGGGAGGGATGGGCGTGGTGGTGCGCTCGGTCGCGCTGGGGCGGCTGGTGGACCGGCTGGGGGAGGTGCGGGTGGCGCGGCTCGGCGCGCTCGCGCTCGCGGGGGGGCTCGCGGCGACCGGCGTGGCACGGAGCGGGCCGGTGCTGCTCGCGGGGTTCACGCTCATGCCGATCGGCACCGGGTTCCTCTTCCCCTGCGTCACGGGCATGTTGTCGCAGGTCGTGGGGAGCGGCGAGCGCGGGCTCTACATGGGGGTCCAACACACGTTCGGGGGCGTGTCGCGCGTGGTGTTCCCGATCGGCGCGGGGCTCCTGATGGACCGGTTTGGGGTGGGCGTGCCGTTCTGGATCTCGGCCCTGCTGGTGCTGATCACGCTGCCGCTGGCCCGCACGCTGGCGCCGGCGCCGCGGCCCGAGCCCGCGGCAGGTCCCGCGCGCGCCATCGCGCGCGCGGACATCACGGCCGAGTATCCGGCGGACGTGGCGCAGGAGGGCTAGGGGAGCCGTCCAGCACCAGCGGCGGGGGCTCGGCTCCCACCAGGTACTCGAACTGCGCGCGGAACTCGGCCAGCGTGATGCCGCAGGTGGCCGCGAACCGCGCGAGCTCGTGCGGGTCCTCGAAATCGTCGCGCCTGAGCCGGATCATGTAGCGCCGCGCGATGGCGTAGCGGGTCGAGTTGATGTCCACCAGCCGCACCTTGGTGCGGCCGGTCTCGGGGTCGAGCAGCTCGGCGAACGGGATGGGCACGAAGCGGCCAGCCTGCATCGAGATCATCACCCCGTTCCCTCCGCCGATCAGGTATTTCGCGGCGCAATAGCCCAGGTCGCGGGTGTACTCCATGTCGAGGGGAATGGGGTCCGCGCAGCGCAGCTCGTAGCCGATGTTCTTGGCCACGATGGTGGTCTTGATGCCGAACTCCTTGAGCCGCGCTTGCACCCGCGTCTTGAGGATCTCGCCGATGTTCACCTCGGCGACGCGCACGTTCCCGTGCGCGTCCCGCTCGACGTCCTCGAGGGTGGCGAGGTCCTCGGAGTCCATGTCGAGCACCAGCCCCTCGGCGATCACGGCGACGCCGTCGAGGCGGCCGTAGGAGAGGCGCTTGATGATGGCCCCGACCAGCGTGTCCACCATGGTCTTGAGCCGGATGCGCCGCCCCTGGAATTCCTCGGGGATCAGGGTCAGGGTCGCCCCCGCCGCCTTGCCGATGCCGAGCGCCAGGTGACCGGCCTTGCGCCCCATGGTGATCACGAAATACCAGCGCGAGGTGGTCCAGGCGTCCACCATGAGGTTCTTGACGATGTCCACGCCGTGGTGGCGCGCCGTCTGGAACCCGAACGTGTCGACGTACGGCGGCAGATCGAGGTCGTTGTCGATGGTCTTGGGCACGTGCACCACGTTGATCCGTCCCGCCGCCTTCTCCGCGAGCCGCATCGCCGAGAAGGCCGTGTCGTCGCCGCCGATGGTGATGAGCTGCCAGACGTTGAGGCGGAGCAGCGAGATCACGGCGTTCTCGAGATGCTGCGGATCCTTGGTGGGATTGGCGCGCGAGATGCCGATGTGCGAGCCGCCGCGGAAGTGGATCCGGCTCACGTCGTCGATGTCGAGCGAGGTCACGTGGTCGATGTTGCCCTGCATGATCCACTCGAACCCGTCGCGCAGGCCGAGGACCTCGACGTCCTCGAGCCGCGCGCGGATCGTGGCCGCGGCGATCACGCTGTTGATGCCGGGCGCCGGGCCGCCCGCCACCAGGATTGCCAGGTTCCGTCGCTGCGTCATGCGTCTCCTCGATGCGGCACGGGCCCCCGCGGCCGCCTCCGGAAGATAGCGGGCCGCGGGCCGCCGCAACGGGCATTAGCCGAATGCGCTAGCAGGTGAACGGCGGCCAGCGGGGACCCCTAAGAAGAAGGGCGGGGCAATTTGGGCGTTGCTGGCCTTCGTCGCCCTCCCGCAAACGCTGGGGCAGGGCCTCTGCGCAGCGCCCACCCGCGCGATCGCTGGCGGAGATCATGGCAGAGCATCCAGCGGAGGTGCCGGGCGAGAGTCAACCCCGCTTGAGCACGCAGCTCGGCGCGTTCTTGTTGAGCGTGACCGTCACCGCCGCCGTGTCCACCTGCCCGTCGCCGGCCGCACCAATGAGCGTAATCTGGAAGCCGAAGGTGCCGGTATACCAGTACAGGTAGTCGTCGGTCCCCACCTCTTGTCCACCGATTCGCCACGAGTAGCTCATGCCGCCGCTCCCGCCGTGCGGGAACGCATCCCACTCGCACGTGACCTTGGGCTTGACGGTGGTACGCCCGCTGATCGCGAGCTGTAGCGGCGCCGCCGTGCCAGTAGCGGTGTCCACGGCGGACTCATTGTCCCTCACGATCAGCCGCACCAGGTACTCACCGCCTTGGGCGTACGTGTGCGACGGGTTCTGGACGGTGGACGAGTCGCCGTCGCCGAACGTCCAGCGCCAGGCGACGATCGAGCCGTCCGAGTCCGTGCTGCTGTCCGCGAACGTGCACGGCAGTTGCTGGCAGGATACGCTGAAACTCGCGCTCGGCCGTGCATTCCCCTCGATGTGCACGGAGCGTTGCGCGACGCTGACGGTATCGTTGGGTTCCTCATCCGGGCGCATTAGCTCCAGCGCGACGCTCACATCTGTATCGCTCTGCACATGGCTATAGAAGCTGTGAAGCCGAATGATCCGGCCCATGGGACTGATTGGGTCGTAGTAGTTCGTCCTTCGAGTCTTGTCCCGCCCGTAGTCCCAATACAGTCGTGCCAATGCCTTCCCGAACGAGTCGCCCACCCATCCGGACGAGCTTCCCGCGACCGAGAAGCGGAACCAGTCGCGTCTGCGCCCGGACGGGTTGTCCTGATTCCGAAATACCGTGGTATCGGGGTTGTGCCCGGCGTTTTCCACGTTGAGCACGCGAGTCTCAGTGTCCGGGCCTGTGCCGAGATCCACATTGACGAGAAGATCCGTCCATATGTTGGCCGTGTCGTCCGGATCGCCCTCCAACGATTCGTAGACGCCGGCCGAATCGTTCCACACCCACAGCACGCCGCCGGAAATCGATTTCACAGAGAGGTAGTCCACGAGGAATGACTTGCCGGCGACGGAGAACCGATACACGCCCGGCCGGATGCAGTGGCGCTCCTTCGTGTTGGGATCCGGCGGGGAGTTGGGACCTGACCAGTGTCCCTCCCTCTCCCGTGCCGTCGTGTCCCCCGCCAGGTAGCTGCTGAGGTTGCCGCATGCCCCAGCGGCCTTGGGGTCGTACCACTCCCACATGCGCGGCAGGCTGGGATTGCCCCACATCGAGATGCTATGCACGGTGTCCAGGCGGGACCACGTTGCCGAGTCCCACGGCTGCAAGGTCACGTAGTAGCCTTGCGTCGACTTCTCCCCATTCACATACAGATTGCCGATGAACTCCCCTTCGGCCGTGAGCGGTCCCATCGACTGCAGGGTGGGGTCCGGCCCGGTGGTGCGATCCCGGGAACAGGTGCCGCACAGGGCTGCCACGACGGTGAGGATCGTGGCAGCACGCACCGTCTCGATGGTGCGATTCGAGGACATGGCCGTCACTCCCTAATCAGGTAGACGTCGATGTCCATGTTGTGAGCCACAAACACCAGCTTTCCGTCCCGCCGGAACGCAACCCCGCCGTCGAAACGGATCACCCCCGCAGGTCGGGGGCGCGGGAATTCCTGCAGTACCCGCCAGCCCGGCACGTCAATCAGCACGTTGTTGGACGGCATCGAGCCCCGGTCCTGCGTCGTCACGAACAGCCGGCTGCCGCTCGGGCTCAGGTCGAGCGACTGCGGGACGTAGTCGGGGAGCGGCAGCGTGCGGACGACCCGGTCGGTCTGCGTGTCCACCACCACCACGCCGCGCGGGTCCCCAGCCAGCACGGCGACGTACAGCCAGCGGTCGTCGTGGCTTAGAACGAACTCATCGGTGACCCCCAGGCCGGGCCAGTTGGGCCCGCCGATCGCGATGTACGTGGAGACCTCACCCGTGGCTGGATTGGCGGCCAGAATGCCCTGGTCTTCGGACCGACTGACGTAGATCTTGGTGTCGCCGGGAAGGACCGCGAGGTCGGGCACCCACTCGGGGTACGAGGCCGCCGGGGGCAAAGCGAGTGATCCGATGCGGGCTGCCTGCGCGCGGTCGATGATTCCCACCCCCCCGGTGTAGCTCTCGCCCACGTACAGCAGGTTGGGGTCCGCCCGGGACTGCACGATGCCGATCGACCCGTACGACGGCGTCACCTCCGCTAGCCACTGCAGGCTGGTGCGGTCGAAGCGCATGACGGCGAGCGTCACGTAGAGGATTGGGTCATCTGGAACACACAGCGGGACATAGAAGTCGTCGGGGGCCAGAGTGTACCGGACGGCGGCCAGGATCTTCGGCTCCAGCGCGTCGGCCACCACGATGTTCTTCCCCGCGGCCATGTAGACTCGGTCGTCATCGGGGCACACCACCACCCCGATGCCGTGCGCGAACCCGTTGTACGGCACGCCGGACTCGAGCGTCTGCTGGAGTTGCCCATGTGGCAGGACGAGGGTGATAGTGTCGGTCGCCACGTTGCCCGCAGTGTCGGGTACCGTGACCTCCAGCCCGTTCTCGCCCCCGTGGAGCAGATTCTCGATCGTCTCGTGGAAGACGAGGGTCGCGCTATCGCGCGTCTCGACCTGCCAGTAGTTGAGGAGATTGGCGTTGTTACCCGCCGGGCCGTTCACGCCCCGGAGGCTCCGCACCATGATGGCCGCCGGATCCACGCGCCCGCCGGAGTCCGACAACGAGAGGCGGACGTCCAGCAGGGCGTCACCGTCCTGGTCGAAGGCCGAGTCCGTGGGAAAGACGACCGTAATGGTCGGTGGGATGGTGTCCTGCGGTGTTGGTGGAGGCGGAACTATGTCGTCGTTTCCGCAGGCGGTGCAGGAGCAAAGCAGCGTCAGGGCGGTCAGGGGGAAAGCAGCGACGAACGCCGGTCGAGTCACGGGCCGTCCTCCAGGGATACGGCCTTACGTTACCATGCGATCTGGACCCTGAAAGCGTGATGAACAGAGGGTGAAGCCTCCCCGACGTCAGACCGGCCGCTGGTGGGCCCTGGGGGGCAGGGTAGTCGCCCCCCAGGAAGACCCCCCTACCGAATCCGCCACCCGTTCACCGGTCCACCGTGGAAGAACGCGGCGGGCGTCATCACCCCGTCCCGCTTGAACACCATCCCGTCCTTCATCACGAACCGCACGTCGCGCAGCACGTCGATGTTCTCGAGCGGGTTGCCCTGCACGGCGATGAGGTCCGCCGCGAGGCCCGGCTTGATGAGGCCGCGCGTGCTCTCCGTCTCGCTCACCTTGTAGCCGTTCACCGTCATGGCGCGGAGGATGTCCACCGGCGGGATCTTCGCCGCCTTCCACGTCACGAGGAACTCGATCGCCACCTCGCCCCGTGTCTTGCCGGGCACGTAATAGTCCGCGTCGGTCGAGAACGTGAGCGGCACCTTCTGGTCGTAGGCGTCCTTGAGCAGCCGCACGGTGCGGTCGTAGCGCGCCTGGGTGGTGTGCCCGGTGAGGGTGATCGGCGTCTCGGTGCCGGCGCGCCAGATGCCCTGCTCGGCCATGCGCCTGTGCATCTCCTCGTTGAGCCCCACGTCGTGTGCGATGGACCAGATGCCGGCCTCGATCGCGCGGCGCGCCCCGTCCAGCGTCTGCACGTGCCCCTCGACCTTGAGCCCGGCCTTCGCGGCCTCGGTGATCACGAGCCTGATCTCGTCCACCGTGTAGCCCCACGGCTTGCAGTCCACACAGATCTTGATGACCTTCGCGCCGAACAGCTCGTTCTGGCGCACCGCCTTCACGATCTCGTCCGGCGTGTCGGCGTCGAGGTACTCCGGGTAGACGATCTTGTGATCCACGGCCATCTCGGGCGTGGGCCAGAACTGCCCGCCCATCCCGCCGATGATGATGCCGGAGTTGATGATCGTGGGCCCCGGAATCCAGCCCTGCTCGATCGCGATCCGGAGCGCCGCGTCGGCGTAGTTGCCGGCGTTCCCCATGTCGCGCACGATCGTGAAGCCGGCGTTCAGCATCTGCATGCCGTTGGACGCCGCCTGGATCGCGCGGAGCGGCGTCGGGTCGAGCACGTAGGTGAGGTAGTAGACGTTGCTCTCGGGTTCTTCCTTATAGGTGATCGCCAGGTGGTTGTGGGCGTCCACCAGCCCGGGGAGCACAGTGAGCTGCGACAGGTCGATCACCTGAGCGTCGCGCGGGATCGCGACGTTGGGGCCGACCGCCGTGAACTTCCCGGCCTCGATCAGGATGACCTGGTTCGCGGCCACCGTACCGGTCTCGGGGTCCACCAGCCGACCCGCGCGAATGGCGGTCACCTGCGCTGCCACGGGCGCCGCGGCGCACGCCAGCAGCAGCGCGGCGCGCGCGCCCGTCCGGAGCCTCAGTGCCAATTGCATGTGCCACTCCTTGCTGAAAGGGGGAGATTCAGCCGCCCGCCCGCGACGGCGGTCGCCCGCGGCGGGGAACGATGGCCGGCACCCGCGCGCGGTACTCCTCGTAGTCCCGGCCGAAGCGGCGGACCAGCTCGCGCTCCTCGAGCACGATGACCGGATACAGAGGCGAGCAGACAGGCGGCGAGCACGAGATACGCGCCCAGGTAGTTGGCCACCAGCGCGAACGCGGCTGTCCCGACGATCACGCTCAGGTACCGCGGGTGCCGGACCACGCGGTAGATGCCGTCCCGGAGTAACCGCCCGGGATACGCGCGCTGCGACAGCTCAGGAGCTCCCAGCAGCGCGGTTGGGCTCAGGTGTCTGCGACATAGCACGTCGATCCACACCGTGAGCGCGTAGAGCGCGCCGCCGCACGCTACCAGCGGCCACCGGGTGCCGAGGTTCCGTCCCAGCAGCGTCTCCCGCAGTCCGTATAGAAGGAAAGCCGCGACGGCGTACGCGATGCCGGCCAGTGAATAGGTGACCGCGGCCCCGAGCCGCCGCCAGAACGCCGCCAGCGGGTGGATCAGCAGCCAGAACAGGATGGCGGGCGGTACGGCGACCACCAGCAGGATGCCGATGACGCGCCTGGCGGTGTCCATGGCTAGTCCCGTGCGTCCCGCTTCCCACCAGGCGGCGCGGCGATCCAGGAGCGCGCCACCTCCTGCCGCGTCCCGCAGGCCTCCCACGGGCGCTGCGCGGCGCTGCGGCCGTCGTCCGGAAGGGTCGGTTGCCGGGGCGTCGGGTTGGGGTTGGACATTGCCCTCAAGAATCGCGGTCGGAACGGGCGAGCGCAAACCGGGTTACTATCTTGGTGCGTCTCGCGTCATACGGGTGGATCGCGGCAAGCAGGCGCGCCGCGGGCAACATGGTGTACAGGGAGGCAACCTTGAGAATCGCAATGCGTTACGCGGTGGTCCCGGTCGCCCTGGTACTGGGGGCCTGCGCCCGCGATGCGGCGGCGCCGGACACGTCGGCGCTGCCGAACGCCGACGTGGCGGTCGTGGCGTCGGATGCCGCGGCGCAGGACGTCGAGCTGATGCGCGGCCCGGGCGGCATGTTCGGGCTCCGCCTGCCGGCCGACCCCAGCCGGTTCGAGTGCGGCTCGTTCACGCGGGGTGACATCACGATCATCCGGACCTGCACGTTCGTCGACGCCGCAGGCGCCGTCCAGGACGCGTACGATCCCGCGACCACGGACACGGTGCGGCTCCAGGCCGCGGTGAGCGGCACGATCAGCCGGGACCGGTGGACCGGGGCGGTGAACCGCGTGCGCGACTACACCGCGTCAGGCCTGGCGGGTGACGAGACGTCCATCACCTGGAACGGAACCGGGAGCGACACCACGACGAAGGTGCGGTCACGGGACGGTGCCGACGTGCAGTACGACATGACGAGCGCCGACACGGTGGACAACGTCGTGATCCCGGTGCCGCGCACCGAGACCAGCTGGCCGCTGAGCGGCACGATCGTCAAGCACTTCAAGGTGACGATCACCGGCGGCCCGCACGACGGGACGACGCACCAGCGGGACGTCATGATCGCGTTCGACGGCACGCAGTACGCGACGGTGACGGTGAACGGCGAGACGTTCACGGTGGATCTCGCGAACCGGCAATGCGGTGAGGGCCGCCACTGGCGCGGCCGCGGAGGGGAAGTCGGCTTCCACCGCTAACCCTGCCCACGCACACGGGCCGGTCGCGCTCCAGAGGCGTGACCGGCCCGTCGTGTTTCGGTGTCCGGCCCGATCGCTATCCCGCCGCGTGCCCGTAGTGGACGGCGGCCTCACAGCCCCAGGATCGCAGCGGCATCTCAGCCGCGTGGCTCGCTCACCTCCCATGGCATCGCCTTCCGCACCACGTGCATCCCGTGCCGCTCCAGCGCCGGAAACACGTGGTGGTAGGGAACGTCCACCGGCGTGAGGACGCCGGGTTTCCGGAGCGTACCGCCGAGAATCAGCTGCGCCCCCAAGCTCAGGGTGAACCCCACGGTGCGCTGCATCGACGTGAAGCCCGTCGTGAAGTCACGCGTGTCCACGAGGTCGTAGCATACCCGCCGCCTGACGCCGTTTCGCAGGCCACGCACGTCCACCCTGAGGAACGTCATGTCCGCTTCGTCGTCGGCGTACCGGAACGCGGGCCGCGAGGCGAGCAGCGCCTCGACGAACCGCATTGGCGCGATGCGGCTGTCTCCGACCCGGATCGCGGCATCATCGAGGAAGCCGCTCTTCACCATCACCTCCCAGAACGCGCAATGCCCGGGCAGCCGGCCGGTGTAGCGTCCCATCTCCCTCACCGTGTCCCGGATGCCGAGTAACTCGGCGTAGCGCACGCTGTCGCCGTTGGGAAAGCACTCGAGCGGGGAGCCGATGGCCGGCACATCCAGCCGATGGAAGGTGCCGGGCTCGAACAGCCGGTCCGGCGGAATCGTCACGACTGCCCCGTTGGCGATGATCCGCGCGGGCCGGCGGTACGCCCGCATCACGCCGAGCGGGGACCACGAGAACTTGTAGGCCAGGGGATTGTCCCGCGCGCCGGGCGCCGGAATGCCGGCGCCGTAGGCGTGGAGCTCGTGCACCTCGTCCACCTGGCGCAGCGCCTCGACGGCAAGCACGAGATCGAGCCCCGGGTCGAGTCCGAACTCCGTGAGGATCGCGACGCCGCGCTGCTCCGCACGGCGGTGGATGTCCCGGACGTGGCGCTCGGCTGCACGAACGCGGTCCGGGTCCGTCTCGCCCGGATCCACGTAGTACATCGAGCTCACAAGAGGGACGCCGACCTCCGCGGCCAGGCGCCCCACGGGAAGCGCGAACGGCCCGGGCAACGCCTCGATCACGAGATCGACTTCGCGCATCAGCGCGGCGAGAGCCGGCTGATCTTCGGCGTCCAGCACCCGTCCCGACACGTGGTCCGGGGAATACGCGGCGAGGTCCGCCTCGAGATCCGACCGGTTGTCGGCGACGATGACCCGCGTGACGTCGCCATGGTGCACGAGGTCGTAGAGCGCCGCCTTCCCCTGCATCCCGCATCCCAGCAGCAAGACGGTCCGGCCCACTGGTGGGGCGCCGCTCACTTCGGCATCATGTTGGCCGGCATCTGCACCGCGACGACCTCGCCGCGCGCGCAGATCTGGCCTTCGGCCGAGACGGTAGCCTCGACCACCACCTTGCGACCCTTGATCTCCTTCACCCGACCGCGCATGAAGAGCGGCGGACCCAACGGGGTGGGGCGCAGGTAGTCCACGTGCAGCGACGCCGTGACGAACCGGAATGGCGGCTCGGTGCCCATCTCGCGCCCCTCGGCGCGATACGCGGCGGCGGCGGCGGTCCCGGTGCCGTGGCAGTCGATGATCGAGGCGATCAGGCCGCCATAGACGTAGCCCGGGATGGCCGTGTGGTACGGCTGTGGATGGAACACGGCGACCGACTCCTCGCCGTCCCAGTAGCTCTTCAGCTGATGGCCGTGCGCGTTCGCGCTGCCGCAGCCATAACAGTGACTGAGGTCCGCCGGGTAGAAATCCTGGAACGCCTTCATCGACTCCCCTCCCCCGCCGGCGCGGCCATGCCGGCCCGCCGGATTGGGTGCGCCTCGGTGTTGAAGATCACCGCGTTGAAATCGAGCGTCTCGGCCGGCGCGAACAGCAGGTAGGCGTACTTGAGCGTTTCCGCCAGGAAGAAGCTCTCCATCCGATCGGCCTGCCGCCTGGTCACCACGCTCTCCAGGGCGGCGAACCCCGGTTCGGTACGCGTGTAGTGCAGCAGGCTGTCGACCATCACGCGCCCCATGTCGCGGTAGCGCTCGTCGCCGGTGAGCCGGAAGAGGTAGTAGGCCGACTCGATCGCCTCGGGCCGAAGCTCGTAGCCCGCGGCCACCGGCTGCATCGTGACGTAGTCCAGCAGCTCGGGCTCGATGCCGAACGTCGTCCACATGCGGTACACCGACTCCATCAAGCGGCCGGCCCGCGCCGCATCGCCGCCGAGCGCCAGCACGGCCGGGAGAAACGCATCGAGCGCGCCAAACTGCGTGGCGGTGCGCGTCCCCGTGTCCATGTCCACGTGGCCGTACCAATAGCCGCTGGGACGCTCGTCCGGGAGGTGGCGGTTGACGGCGGCGATGCTCTCCTCCCACATGCGCTTGAAATCGGGATCGCCGAACAGCAGCCACGCTTTGAGCAGGTACTCGTAATACGAATCGATTCCCCCGCTGACGTGGCTCTCGTGGTCCTGCCAGGCGCCGGTCTCGACGTCGATCGTGCTGCCCACGAGCCCGATCGCGGAGCGGTGTGCGAACAGGGTGGCCACGGCGCGCTTGGCCGCGTCGTAGTAGCGGGCGTCGTCGGTGAGCCTGGAGAGCGTGCCGAACTCGAGCATCAGGGTCCCGATCTCGGCCGGGTTGCTCAGGGGGCCGCTCACCGCGCCGGTCCGCAGGTTGACGAACCGGTACGGCATGCCGGTCTTCGAGCCGAATGCCGGCAGCAGCCGGTTGCCGAGGTCGGTCGCGAGCGCGAGGAACCGCGTGTCGCCGTCCATCTGGTACGCGGTGTTGAGGCCGCCCAGCAGCCGGATGGTCACCTCGAACACCTGGACGGGGAAATCGCGATGGAACGAGAGGCTGTCGAGAATCAGCGCCTTGGCGCGCGTCGCCTCGCTGTCGAGCCCCATCAGCAGCATCGTGTCGAACGCATCGAGCGGCGTCATGACGAGCGACGCCGGGTACCAGTCACGCGCGCCCCGGCTCAGCGGCAGCAGCTGGTCGTGTCCCCAGGCGTACCGCTCGTACCCGGTCCACGCGTGGCGGAACGCCTGGCGCACCGCCGCGGCCTCCGTGGCGGGGGATGGGCGCGCGGAGCATGCGGCGAGCAGCAGGAGCGGGGTCGCGGCGGCGAGGCGTGAGGCGCGGCCGAATCGGGTGGGCATCAGGCGCTGTCTCCGGTCGATTGAGGCGGCAGGGGTGATCGTCCTGGGAGCCGGGGTCCCGCTACCCGCAGATCGGCGTGAGCGAGTGCCAAACCGCGTTGAAGCCACCCGCGACGCGCGCACCGTCCGCGAACCCGAGGTCGAGGCTGCCGGTGAGTGTGCTGTCGGCGGCGAAGCCGCGGAATGTCACGCGCGCGTCGGTCGCGGCCTCGCATTGACCCAGGTCGTCACAGCGGCCGGCCCAGCCCAGGCTCGTTGCGCCCGACCACGAGATCTCGGCTCCGGGCAGCCCGGTGGCCGGACGCCACACCGCGACCTCGACGCGCGCGCCCGACGGGGGCCACAGCTCGACCTCCTGGGGGAGGAGAAAGAGCCGGACGGCGGGCCCGTCCGCCGGCCCGCAATCGGGCGTCGCGTATGCGAACCCGTAACCGGCTGGCGGCGCCGGGACCGATGCGTCGGAGCAGGCCGCGAGCAGCAGCGCCGTGGCGACGGCCGCCGTGAGGATTCGTGCTATGGGCATGGATTCTCCTCTCCTGAACGATGATTCCCCGCGCGCGGCGCTGGCAAGCGTGAGGTCACGCCGGACTGGCGCGCCGAGTGGGGTCGCCCGGCGTCGTCCCCAATAGGAAGCCGCTGAAGCGCTCACTCGGCACGATCTGCCCGATGAGAGGCGGTACGCGCGAGTCGCCCTCGTGCGACAGAGCGCGCCGAGTAGCGGCTTGAGCCGCCTCCTATACGGTGTCATGGCGGGTCGGTCGAAGGCCGATCCACCGGATCGCCGCCGCGCTTTGAGCCACGCCGAGCGCCCAACCGCCGAGCACGTCCGTGGGCCAGTGGACGCCGAGGTAGAGCCGCCCGATGCCGACGTACGCCGCGGGGACGAGGCCGATGGCGTACGCGATCTTCCTCCAGCGCGGCCGGGACCGCAGGATCAGCCAAGCGAGCAGTGGAAAGAACGTCGCGCTCGCCACCGCGTGGCCGCTGGGGAAGGCGAATCCGGAGACCGGCACCAGCCAGGGCCACAGGCCCGGTCGCGGGCGTCCGACGGCGAGCTTGATGGTCTCGGTGAGCAGCAGGGTGGTGCATCCCGCGACCACCCAGGCGGCTCGCTCGCGCCGCTCCCCGCGGGCCGAGTGCCACACGGCCGCCGCCAGCACGAGCGCCGCGCAGAACGGGATCGTGCCGAGCTGGCTGGAAAAGGAGAACAGCGCGTCGAGCGTGGGCGTGCCGTGCTGGTGAATCCAGAGGAGGATGGCGCGATCCACGGTCGCCTTTCATCGCATTGCGTGGGGCGGCTCGCTGGTATCTAACCTGCTTCCGGCGAACCGCCAACCGGGTCCGGCCATGGCTCCTCCGGGCGTCGGGCGGGTATCAGGACGGGTTTGGTACCCAGCGCCGGCTGGCTGTGGTCGCCGGGGGCCCGCTTCGGACATACCATCAAGGTCAGGGGGGATGATGAAGGTTCTCGGGTCAGGGGGGTTGTTGGGTCTGGTCGGTCTTGCGGTGGTGGTGGGCGGGGCTGCGCCTGGTAGCCGGCCGGCAGCGGTCGGGACCGCCCCGCGGGACTGGGAACAAGGCGAGCGAGGGCTCCGGCTCGTGCTCGCGGCGGACGGGAACGCGGCGCGCTATCGCGTGCGCGAGCAGCTGGCGGGTGTGGACTTCCCCAACGACGCGGTGGGCGTGACGAAGGACATCACGGGCGGGATCGCGCTCGACAGGCAGGGCAACGTCGTGCCGGCGGAGTCGAAGTTCGTGGTCGACATCACGACGCTCACGAGCGACAAGGAGCGGCGCGATCGCTTCATCCAGCGCCGCACGCTGCAGACCGACAGTTTCCCCACGACGGTGCTGGTGCCCACCGCACTCAAGGGGCTGCCTCACCCGCTGCCCGCGTCGGGGCCGCTGGCCTTCGAGCTGATCGGTGACCTCACGGTCCACGGCGTGACGCGCTCCACCACGTGGCAGGTGAACGCGGTCGCCGAGCACGGCGGCTTCTCGGGTACCGCGTCCACGACGTTCGCCTTTCCCGATTTTGGGATGACGAAGCCGCGGGTGGCCGTCGTGCTGACCGTCGCCGACAGCATCCGGCTCGAGTACGACTTCCATCTGGTGCCGGACTCGACGGCGGGCGGAGGAGGTCGCTGAAGCGGCCACTCCGCGCGGTCAGCCCGGTGAGACGGGTGGTGGTGTCACTGCTCTTGCGCGCGAAAACGGGATTGTTAATACTAGATTCGTTCACGCCCGCACTCTCCACTCAACGAAGGAGGTGATCCATTGTCTGATGGTACTACCGGCGGCAGTCCGGTAAGGGCAAGCGATCGCCGTCCGCGGGGCTGATCTCCGGGACCGAATCGCAGCACCTGCGCCGACCGATCGGCGTCCGAACGACGATCGCACTGGACTGACGCAGGCCAAAGGAAACGGCGCCGCCGAGCATTCGGTCTCGACGGCGCCGTTCGGCGTCTCGGGGGCCCCGCCGCCCGTCCCTCCCTCGCCGGACTCGAAGTGCCTAAGTTGGTAGCGATGGACGCCCCAGACCCGTCCGCGGATCCACTGTTCCTCTCGTTCCAGCTCGCGCTGGCCGGCCGATACTCGATCGATCACGAGCTGGGCCGCGGCGGCATGGGGATCGTGTACCTGGCCCGAGAGGTCCACCTGGATCGGTTGGTGGCGATCAAGTTGCTCCCACCGGGCCGGGCGCGCGACCCGTCGCTGCGCGGGCGCTTTCTGCGTGAGGCTCGACTCGCCGCCAAGCTCTCGCATCCCAACATCATCCCGATTCACGCCGTGGACGAAGTAGGCGGGTTCGTCTTCTACGTCATGGCGTACGTGGACGGCGAGACTCTAGCGCATCGGGTACGGACACGCGGCCCGCTCTCCCCGTCGGAGGGCACGCGGGTCCTGCGCGAGGTCGCTTGGGCACTCGCGCACGCGCACGCCCAGGGGCTGGTGCACCGCGATGTGAAGCCGGACAACATCCTCATCGAATCCGCGACCGGTCGCGCGCTCGTGGCGGACTTCGGGATCGCGGCCGCCGCGGGCGACGCGCGGGGCGACGGGGTGACCGGCACGCCCGAGTTCATGAGCCCGGAACAAGCCCTGGGGCAGGACGTGGACGCGCGAAGCGATCTCTACGGATTGGGAGCCACGGCGTTCTTCGCCTTCTCGGGGCGGGTGCCCTTCGAAGGCGACAGCCCGACCGCCGTGCTCGCGAAGCACGTGACCGCAGCACCGCCGTCACTTGCGGCGCTCGGCCTGGCGGTGCCGCGGAAGGTGGCGACGCTGGTCGATCGGTGCCTGGCGAAGGAGCCGCGCCAGCGTCCGGCCACCGCCGAAGCGCTCGCGGACCAGCTCGGCGTCACGCTCGAGCAGCGCCGCGAGCCGCCGGCCGCACTGCGGGCGTTCGTGAAGCGCCATGGCCGGGTGGCCGGCGGGGGCACCATTGTCTACACCTCCGTCCTACTCGTTGGTGCGACGTGGATCTCGACGTTTTCCGGCCCGACCACGGGGTTCCTGACTCTGGGTTTGGGAATGACCGTGGCGCCGTTCGCGTACCTCGTGAATGCGGCGCGGCGGTTGTTGCGCATGGGGTTCGCCCACGGAGATCTCGAACCCGCGTTTCGCGGGGAGATCGAGCGGGCACGGGAGGAGTACGCGATCGAGCGCGCGCCGGGGGTCTCCATGCTCGAGCGAGTCCTGAAGGTCACCGCAGTGGCTTCGGG
The DNA here is from genome assembly GCA_963771275.1 of uncultured Gemmatimonadales bacterium. GTDB lineage: Bacteria > Gemmatimonadota > Gemmatimonadetes > Gemmatimonadales > GWC2-71-9 > JAOTWJ01. The sequence continues at coordinate 899,958 of CAVYSW010000003.1, read as the reverse complement.
AAGCGCCTTCGGGCTCAGCGCCGCCACCATGATGGCCATGTTGGTGCACCCCTGGTCGAGGGTCCTCGAAGTCGCGGTGCTGAACGTCTTCGGGTTCTCAGGCCCGTTGTCCGCCGTCAGCACGGTCGGCTACCTCGCACTGGTGCAGCGCCGGACGGACATCGATACCGAGTTCTGGGCCAAGGTCTGGCTGGGCCGGATCGGCAAGCTGATGTTCGGGCTGGCGCGGAAGCTCGTGGGCCGGCGCCCGGCTGGTCCGGCGATGACGCATCGCGCCACGGAGCTGTCGCTCGGGCTGGCGGCCGAGCAGCTCTTCGAGAGCCTGCCCAAGGGGACGCGACGGGCGCTCGGGGACGTCCCCGGTGTGCTCCGCCGTCTCCAGGAGGACGCGCACGGTCTGCGCCAGCGGTACGACGAGCTCCAGGAAGCGATCGCGGGAGCCGGCGACGCGGGGGCCTCCGACGCCTACGCCGAGGTCCGGGCCACACGGGACGCCGTCCACGCCCGACTCGGGGACGCGGTGGCCGCGCTGGAGACCATCCGGCTGAACCTCTTGCGGCTGCACGCGGGCTCCGGCACGGTCGAGGGATTCACCACCCACCTCGGCCTGGCCGCCGAAGTGTCCGCCGACGTGGAGCGGCTGCTCGCCGCACGTGAGGAAGTGGAGCGCGGACTGGCCTTCCCGAAGGAGACGGCGACCACGCCGTCCTGATGGTGCCCCAAAATGCGGCGGCCCGCGCCTCGCAGCGCGGGCCGCCACGTCTTCCACCCTAACGCGATGCTACTGATCCGACCCGTCGCTCACCGGCCCACGACCCGGCGCGGGCCGCCCCGCGTCGAGGTCGTTCCAGTTGAGGATGGCGTTGAAGCCCAGGAAGAACGTTCCCTGGGTCTGCCAGCGCCAGAACGGACGAATCGCGAACATCACGACGTGGCCCTTCCCCAGCGGCGCGTCCAGGACCTGGGCGCGATTGGCCAGAGCCTCGCCCCCGACCAGCATGCCCGAGAGGAGCATCTGATCGGCGCTCGCCGGGAACCGGAGCACCACTCGAGGTCTGGGGCCCGCAGCTTGTCCGCCGAACCGCCCGCCGGGACCGCCAGCCGTTGCTGTGTCGGCCCCTCCGGTCCGGCCGCGCTGCCCCTGGCCCTGCTGTTGCTCCCACGGCGAGAGCCGAAGCCGTTGGGCCATCGGCGTCACATTCTGTCCCACGCCGGCCGGGCCACCGCCCCGCCCGCCGAAGAAGCCCCCGCCCCCGCCGCCGGCGTTGAGCACGGGGCCCTGGTTGAAGTAGACGGGAACCTGCGTGTCGTAGCCGTAGGCCAGAGGGCTCCTGGAATCCGCGACGATCCCGCGGAGAATCGCCCCGCGGGCGTACAGGCTATCCGGCTCTTCCACGGTCACGCCCGGCGTCAGGCCATACTCGGGGAAGATGAGCGAGGTCGCCCCTTCGACGATCAGCGTGCCGCCGTCCTCGACGAACTGGGCCAGCTCGCCCAGTCCCTCGAAGCCCATACCGCCCCGGATGTCGTCGCTCTGGTCCTCGATGCCGAGGTTGGGCGTTGCGTCGGTCTTCCGGTACGGCAGTGGGGTGTCGCCGGTCTTGGCGATGCCGTTCACCTGCGACGTCGCGGTTCCGCCCACGCTCGGGAAGACGATCACGTCGTACTTCGCGCGCAGGTTGCCCTCGCGCAGCTTCACGTCACCGAAGTAGGTGTAGGGGATGCCGTAGGAGTCCAGCGCCGCCCGCACCCATCCCTCGTCCTGGGTGCGCTGCCACGAGTGCACGTACCCGATCCGCGGCAGATCGAGCTCGTGGGTCGCGACTCCCGGCGCGGTGCCCATCGCCCACGCGGAGAGGCCGAGGGTCGTGATGCTCGGCTCCAGCGTCGCGCGCGGCGCGTCGGGGATGATGAAGGCGCCCGCCCGGAAGTGATGGCCGGCCGCATCGAAATCGTCTTCCGCCGCGAGCATGCGCACGTCTTTGTGCCGGTAGCGGAACAGCATCAGGTTGTTGTCGGTGGTGTGCTCGACCACCAGCACCGGACCGACACCCTCGATCCCGCCGGCCGCGCGGGCGTCGGTGGTGAGCGGCGTCCCCTGCTGATCGAAAATGCCCTTGTCGGTCACCGCCGTCACCTGGATGTTGCGCATCAACTGGAACGTCCAGCCGGTGTCGTCGTACGGGCGGGGGTTGGCCGGCGGATAGTTCTGTAGCGCGAAGTACATGTCGGCCAGGGTGCGGTAGGGCTGGTCGGCGCGGATCACATAGTCCCCGGCCTTGACCGCCACTCCGCCTGCCTGGAAATCGGACGCCGCACGCTGGACCTCGAGCCCCTGCCGGCGCAGCTCGTTCACCGCGTCGGCCGCGTCGGCCTTGCGGCGCTGTCCGGCGGGAATCACCCACCCGTAGGTGGGCCCGTCCCGTCCCTTCTCGACCGACCGCTTGTTCTTGAGCCAGTAGTTCTCGAGGTAGATGTCCTTGTTGCGCCCCACGTGGTTCAACGCGATCAGGATGGCGGATTCCTGGATGTTGGTATTGTTCCGCGGGCCCCAGGCGATCGACGGCAGCGGCGGGTTGGGCCGGAACCACTCGCGGCTCGCCACAGCGGCGCCGGCGCGCACCGTGGTGGTATCGGGCCCGTAGCTCGCCACCTCGTAGAACCGGCCGACCGCGTTGTGCGAGTGCGCGATGAAGAACATGTAATTCGGCACCCAGCCGTCGTAGAACCCGTAGGTCCAGACGCCCGGCACGCCGCGCTTGGCCATCTCCATCACCTCGGTGTTGGCCAGCATCCACCACTCGTCGATGGTGATGGGGTCGAGCGACTCGTTGTACGGGCCGGTCCCCGTCGAGGCGTACAGGTAGGTCTGCGCCTCGTGCAGGTCGTGGAGAATGGTGGGCTTCCACTCGAGGAAGAGCTTCGTGACGTTCCGCGTGAGGGCCAGGAACTGCCCCATCCCGTCGCGGTTGTCGTCGTGCGCCACGTACTTGCCCCAGTAGATCAGGGGCAGACGCTGGGCCCCGCGCGGGAGCTTCTTGTTGTAGTAGTAGGTGTCGACCTGCTTCTCGCGCCCGTCCACCTCGAGCACCGGCGTGATGAACGTGATCACGTTGTTGCGGATCGTCTGGATGAATGGGGTCTCCTCGACCGCCAGACGGTAGGCCAGCTCCATCAGCATCTCGGGCCCGCCGGTCTCCCCCGAGTGCATGCCGGCGGTGATCCAGTAGATCGGCTTCGCGGTCCCGATGATGCGGCGCGCCTGCTCCTCGGTCGTCTTCCGGGGGTCCGTGAGCGCGGCGAGCATCCCCTTGTACTTGCTCAGGTCGCGGATCGTCGCCTCGTCCGCCACCGCGAGGACGATCATGTCGCGGCCCTCTTCGGTCTTGCCGATCGTCCAGACCGCGATGCGGTCGGAGGCCTTGTCCAGCGCCTCGTAGTAGCGCTGCATGTCCTTCGCGTACGAGAGCTCCCCGGGCGTGCCCACGATGTGGCCGAAGAACTTGAGCGGCGTGGGCACCGTGGCGGATGCGGGCAGGTGGTCCACCAGCTCGGTCGTGATGCGGGGGTCCCGCAGGTACTCCTTGATCTTCTGCGTGTACTCCTGATCGATCTTCTGGCCGGCAGCCTGCGCCCAGCTCACGGACGCGGGCCCGAGCGCGCCCGCGGCAAGCGCCAATGCCCAGACGTGCCGGCGCACCGACCCTGTCGTACGCGACATGCGACCTCCTGCTGATGGACTCACGGAATGAGGGAATGGCCGGCGGAGCCGGCAGGCCCAGATGTACCGCCGGTACTCTATATGCGCAACGGGGCGGGGATGTTGAGTCGGACGGCCTCGGCCGGCGGCCCGCGGGCGCGGGCCGCCCGCGATCGGGCGCCCCGCGCCGTCGCGATGCCTATGAGCCGAGTGGACTGCAAGCCGCCGGGTGAGCTATCGGATGCGCGCCCCGGCATCGCTCCAACCCGGGCACCAGATCGCGAGGCCGAGCATCTGGCAACCCGCTCCTCTGGTCAGCGCCCCGCTTCAGAGCGGCCAGTCTCGCAGGATCCGCTCGGTTTCCTCGGAGTGGCCGCTCTCGTCCCGCACCATGTCCTCGAGCTGCACCGTAAGACCCTTGTCGCCGAACGCCTCGGCCTGCTGGGCCCGGCTGGTATAGTCCGCCACCGCCCGCCGCTCGGCGGCCAGCACGGCTTCGAGCATGGCGCGGTTCGTCGTGGCCGGCGGCACGGGGCGCGGCGTGGTGGCCGGCTCACCGCCCAGGGCCACGATCTTGTTCGCGAGGAACTGGGCGTGCAGCTGCTCGTCGGCCACCTCGGCGAGGTAGAACTGCGCGAGCTGCGGACGGTAAGGGCCCGTGGCCTTGGCCGCGTACGTGAGATACTGGATGATCGCGCCGAGCTCGCCGGCGAGATCCTCGTTGAGCCCAGCGATGAGCTGCTTCTTGGTCACCTTCTTCATTGGTCCTCCGGAACGCGAGGGCGGGTCCGCCACGCGTGGCGCAGCCATTGCCGCCCCCTGACGGTGGCAGGGTAGGGAGGCGTACGTGAAGGGGCCGTGAGATCGCCGTGAGGCGCGCGGCGCTACTGCCCTTCGGCCAGCAGCCGCTCTACGGTCTGTGCGAACTCGCGGCGCAGGCCGTCGTAGGCCGCGCCGGTCGCCGGTCCGTAGAAGCCGGCGTGCACCAAGCGCACGTGCCCCGCGCGGTCGAGGAAGACGGTCGTGGGAAAGGCGATCGGCCCGGAGAGCTGCGGCAGCGTCGCGGCGGGCGACGCGTCGTCGTTCACGCCTGCGAGGAGCAGCGGAAACTGGATCCCGAACTTCTCGCGGAAGCGCCGCACGAGCGCGCCGTCCGTGGCCGAATCGCCGGTGACCTCATAGGCCAGACCGACGATCTCGAGCCCTCGCTCGTGGTAGCGCCGGTAGAGGTCCACGAGGGTCGGCGCCGCGTCGTGACAGGTGGGACACCACGTCCCGAACACCTCCACGATCACGACCTTGCCGCGAAACTGCGGATCGTCGCTCGTCACCATGCCGCCGTCCACGCTCGGGAATGCGAACTGGAACCGGTCGGTGGCGGTGGCGTGGACGACCTCGGTGGGGGGCGTGAGAAACGGCCGGCCGGTCGCCCGCACGGCCACGAACGGGGTCTGGCTCCGGAGCCCCGCGTGGAACGTGCCCCGCAGCGTGTCGCCTGCGAGCCGGCCGGTGAGCAGATAGACGAACGAACCGTCGAAGTGCGCCATGCTGAGCGAGTCGGCGCTAGCAGCGCCCCAGAAGAGCCCGTAGTCGCCGCTGTTCGAGATGATCGTCCCTTCGAGGCCACGCTCGGTGCGCCTCAGCTCGATGACGCGCCGGCTCGGCTGCTCCGCCGGATTGAAGGTGGCGTCCCAGCGTCCGACCAGGTCCGCGGGCGGCGGCTCCACGGGCCAGGTGCCGCGGCTCGCATGGAACGGGATCGTGCGGGGTCCGCGGTTACCGATGTTGTGGTAGAAGCCCGTCAGGGAGTCATTGGTCACCCGCGCGCGGATCGTGGCGGCGTAGTCGGCCATCTCGAAGATCACGGAATCGCGAAACCCCGCGACCCAGAAGATCGACGAGAAGTCATTGCACGCGTCGGCGTTGCAGAGCCGGCCGCCGAGGCGGTCGTCCTGCCTTGCGAGGTCGATGCGGAATCGCAGCGGGCCGCCCGCCAGGTCGAGCACGGCACGCCACGGCCCGTCGAGGTACGCCGGAACGCGTTCCTCGCCACGCGTACATGCCGTCCCTGTCGCCGCTCCCGCGGCCACTACCGCCGCGAGGGCCCAACGTGGAAACCGGGTCATTTCGTCACGTACCGTTCTCCGGCCGGGATCGGGGCGGCGATCGCGTTACCGGACCAGGGGAGTGGGCAGGGGAAGATCCCGTTGTACGCGCAGAACGGGTTCCGGGCCCGGTTGAAATCCACGCGATAGCGAGGCCCGCCGAGAGGGCGGAGCGCGAGAAACCGACCGGCGGGATACGTTCCCTGACCATTGGTCGCGTCGCGGAAGAAGACCGTGAGGTCCGATTCCTCAGTCCCCGGCTCGGGCAGGCGATAGACGGTGAGGCGCACTGGTGCCCCGCCCACCCGCGCGACGAACGTCCCCGCAAGCGAGGCTTCGACCTCGACGCCATCGAGCCCCAGCATGCGGCGCGACTCGCGCCGCGCGGGCGGCTCGATGGTCCCGTCCACCACGAGATCGGCCACGTAGCGGTACCAGCCGGGTGCCCGGAAATTCCGGGTCGGCCCATAGACGGTCACGATGCTGTTCCCGCGCTCGCCGCTCACCCGCAGGTACCATGCGCCGAACTGCACGTCGCGGTTCCGCGGGACGGCACGGGTGGTCCCGGCGGCCTCGAGCATGAGCCCCCGCCGGCCCTGACGCAGGGTGGCCGCGGGAAGGCCGCTGAGCGCGGCATCGCCGCCGGGGCCGAGCACGAGCTGATCTGCGAGCGGCTGGTGATAGATGGCCGCGAACGGTGAGGTGGGCGACGTCTCGAGCCAGCGGGCGAAATCCGCCCGTTCGGCCGCGAGGCCCGGAGGGGTCTGAGCCGCGACGACCGCGGGAATCAGCAGGGCGAGACAAGGCGCGCGCATGGCATCGTAGAATACCCCGAATCCGAGTCCCCGGCACGAGCCGGCCCGCGCGTCAGTGTGCGCGACGTCACCGACCCGGGACCCGAGCATTGTGCATGTTGGGACGGTGATTCCGCGCCGCGTGATGCCCGCCCTCCTCGTGACCCTCGGCGTCCTGACTGCGTGCCGCGACGCGCTGGACCCGGGCGCGGGAACCGAGCCGCCGCCATTGCCGTCGCGCACGGTGTTTCCGCTCGACAATCCGTGGAATCGCGACATCTCGGCGGATCCGGTCGATCCCAACTCCGACAACCTGATCGCCGCCTGCGGCGCCACGCGGAGCCTGCACCCCGATTTCGGCACGACGTACGACGGCGCGCCGTGGGGCATCCCGTTCGTCACGGTGCGCGGCACCGCGCAGCGGGTTCCCATCACGTTCGACTACGCCGACGAGAGCGATCCCGGTCCCTATCCCATCCCGCCCGACGCGCCGATCGAGGGCGGGGCAGGTGCGACCGGAGACCGCCACGTCCTGGTGATCGACGTGGATGCCTGGAGGCTCTACGAGTTGTTCGACGCCCATCCCGTGAACGGCGGGGCGAGCTGGCAGGCCGGCTCCGGCGCGGTGTTCGATCTCTCCTCGAACGCACTCCGGCCCGAGGGCTGGACGTCGGCCGACGCGGCCGGCCTCCCGATCTTCCCCGGCCTCGCACGGTACGATGAGGCGGTGATTGCAGGAGCAATCACCCACGCGCTCCGGTTCACCTGTCCCGCCACGCGCCGGGCGTACGTGCCGCCGGCCAGGCACTATGCCAGCAGCAGCACGGACCCGAACCTGCCGCCCATGGGGATGCGGGTGCGACTCAAGGCGAGCGTCGACATCGCGGGGTTTCCGCCGGAGGTCCGCGTCATTCTCACCGCGCTCAAGGCGTACGGGATGTTCCTCGCCGACAACGGGGGCGGGTTCTTCGTGAGCGGCGCGCCGGACCCGCGGTGGAACGACGCCAACATCGACACGATGAAGCGCCTCAGCGGCTCGGATTTCGAGGTGGTGAAGATGGAGGGACTGATCGAAGGGCGGTGAAAGCGCGACGCAGTCGATGCGGCCCCGTTCACGGCGCCGCCAGCACCTCGTAATGCGTCACGGTCGGCTCGCGCTCCACCAAGAACGCGTCGTCATACGCGTCCGCCTTCGGGCGGGGGACGGCGCCGTGCCAGAGACGTGCGATCATGCCGTGATTCCTCCCCGGAGCCAGCGCCGGGAGAGCCGCTCCCGAGTGCCGTCCGCTTGGAGCTCCGCCAACGCGGCGTTCACCGCCGCGCGCAGTGCATCGTTCCCCCTCGCGAACACGATCCCGTAGGCGAAGCCCACCTCCGGGATCGGGACCACGGCCTCGAGACCGTCCACCGAGCGCGTGAAGTGGTCCGCGATCGGCCAATCGTCGACCACGGCCTCGACGCGCCCGTCTCGGAGCGCCTGGTACGCGTCCACATTGAGGTCGAACGTGAGAACGACGCCCGGATGGCATCGCTCGCGGACGAAATTCTCCGCCACAGTGGCCACGCGGACCCCGATGGTCTTGCCCCGCAGGTCGTCCGCCTGCGCAATGGGGCGATCGCCGCGGGCGACGAGCGCCAACGTCGTCTCGAGATACGGGTCGCTGAACTCGACGATCCGACGGCGCTCCGCCGTGATGGTCGCCGCCGTGCAGATCATGTCGAGCCGCCCCGCCTGCAGCTCAGCGAGGATTTCGCGCCACGGAGCGCTCCTGTAGCACATGGTCGCTCCCAGCCTTGCGGCGATGGCGCCGAGCAGGTCCACCTCGAACCCGCGGAAGTCGGGCGCGCCCGGCAGGCCAAAGCACAGCGGCGGCGGCGGGGACGCGTCGACGCCGACGATCACCACACCGAGGCGCGTCAGGGAACGGCCTCGCGCGTCACCTGCCAGTACACCGCGTACCGCTCGTCGAACACGCCGGACAGCGGCACGAGCGTCACATCCCGCTCCTGCCCCCGGGTGCGGAACTCGAGCGGCCGGCCCGGCACCGGAGTGATCCAGTCGGAGAGCGCATTGCCCATGGGCTTGAGCGCCGGGGCGGGCACGGGATCCGCGTGGTACTCGGGGATGGTCCGCGGCTTCGTGGGCTCGGCGCGCACGACCGCGGGCGTGAGGCCCTCCGTGCCGAGTTTGCCCGCCAGCACGAGCGGTCCAACCATGATCGCCTGGACCGAGTCGTCGTCCGGCATAGGAGCCGCGTGGAGGCTCATCGGGAACGAGAGCTCCAGTCTGTCGCCGTCCTTCCACGAGCGGTCGAGCACGTAGTAGCCGCCCGGCGCGGCGAATCCCTCCAGCGCCCGCCCGTTGAGCGTCGCCATGGCGCCGCGGCCGGCCCACGACGGCACGCGAATGCGGAGCGGCATGCGATGCGATCCCGACGCATGCACGGTGAGGGTGACCCTCCCCTCTTCCGGGAAACGCGTGTCCTGCACCAGGTGAATCCCCTGCTCGGGCCAATCCACCTCGGAGGCGATGAACAGGTTGACGTAGATCCCCTGGTCGTCGTGGAAGTAGATGCTGTCCCCGAACTTGGCGAACGACTCGGAGCCGCTCCCGGTGCAGCACCAATAGTCGTGCTCCGGCGTGCCGAACAGCTTCCAGAAGCCCGAGGCGAGCGGCAGGTAGTAGAGCTTGTTGCCGTCGGCCGGGTGCTGCGTGCCGAGCATCCCGTTGAACAGCGCCCGCTCGTAATAGTCGGCGCAGGCGGGATCGGCCGTCCAGCCGAACACGTGGCGCGTGAGCTTCAGCATGTTGTAGGTGACGCAGCTCTCCTCGGTGTAGCCGGAGAGCTGGGTCGAGAGCACGCCGGGGTCCGCGCCCCAGCCCTCGCCGTTGCTGGTGCCACCCGTGCAGTACGACCGGCGGCCCGTCACCTCGCGCCAGAAGTACTCGGCGACGCGACGGTAGCGGACTTCGCCGGTCAGCTCGTAGCGCCGCGCGGCGCCGATGATCTTGGGGATCTGCGTGTTGGCGTGCAGCCCCTTGAGCTCGTCCCGCCCATCGGCCAGCGGCGCGAAGAACCGCTCGTGATCGAACCGGCGCGCCGTCCAGCGGTAGCCGCGGTCGCCGGTAACCGCCGAGAGGTTGTAGAGCAGCTCGTTCATGCCGCCGTACTCGACCTCGAGCACCCGCGCCATGGCCGCCTCGCTCAGCGGCTGGCTCCAGCCGCGGGTCCACGCGGCCATGCCCTTGAGCACGTCGAGCGCCTGCGCGTTGCCGCCGAGGGTGTGCATGTCGAGCAGGCCGGCCATGATCTTGTGCAGCGTGTACCACGGAGCCCAGACGCGGCGTCCCTCGCGCAGCCGGTCGAGCAGCTCCATCGGGAACGCGCTCAGGTAGCCGTTACCGATGGCCTGCTGGCACTTCGCCAGCTCGGTCACCATCAAGTTGCCGCGCGTCTTCACCTCGTCGTCGCCCAGACTCGCCGCGAGCATCGCGCAGGCGGACAGGTAGTGGCCGGTGTAGTGGCCGCGCAGCTCGTTTTCAGGGGCCTCCCAGCCGCCGAGCGGCTCGGCGTTCGTCGGCAGGCCGGCGGTGAGGCGGAACGTGTGGAGCAGCCGGTCGGGGTCCTGCCCCATGATGAACCGGCGGTTCACCAGCGTGGCGTCGAGGAACGGCCCGGGCCGGAGGCGCACGTGGGACAGATCGAACGGCTGCACCTTGATGCGCGGCTCGTCGGCGGCGAGCGGCGCACGGCCGGCGCGGTGCGCCCTCAGGGGAAGTGCGGCTGCGACCGCCGTGGCGGTGAGGAAATCTCGGCGCTGCATCGAGCGACCCTCGTACGTGGGGGGACGACTACTGATGCCTACGTCTCATCCCTAAACTGCGTGCGGAGGGTGACGATGGCCAGGTGGAGGCCTTGGGTCGCTCTCACGCGACAGATCGTGGCCGAGTAGCCGCTTCAGCGGCCTCCTACGAGCGCAGAGACGGGCGAGACGGAAGCAGGCGACGTTTCGTAGGACGCCGCCAAGGCAGCTACTCGGCGGGAACTGACTGTCCGCCAACTGTCGAGGTCCGGGGACGGCGTGCCCCGCTGTGCCGGAAGCAGACGCGGCGCGGCGGCGGCGAGCAGGAGCCACGGCCGATGGCGTTGCATGGCGTGTCAGCGACCGAGCGCTTCCTGCATGCGCGCCAGGTGGTGGTAGCTGTGCCGCACGGCGTGGTCCTCGATCCAGAACTGCGTGGTCAGGGGTGCGTTGAAACTGAGGCCGTTCGGGACCGCGGTGTCCAGCTGCTCGTCGGAGAACTCCCGAAGGGCCGCAGCCGCGGCCGCGCTGTTCTTCCGCAGGAGGTCGATGGCCTCACGCTTGGTGACGTTCGCGTGCTGCTTGGCGTGCTTCGCGTTGATGTCGTTGACGGCGTCCCACGTGACGGCGATGGGCTTGCCGGCCCCCGCGCCGCGCGCCACGTCGATCTCGATCGGATACATGCTCGCGACGTGATGCACGATGACCCCGAACGGGCGCTTGTCGATGCGCTTCCCGCCGGACCGCCATTCGGCGTCGGTCATGCTCTCGGCAAAGGCGGCGAGGGCCGCGGCTCCCTGTTCCAGGCGTTCAGCGAGGGCTTGGGCTCGCTTGCTCATGTCAGCCTCCGGTGGGGGTTCGGCGAGTGAAGAGTGGCCTTCTCACGTTTCCCTTTTTCACTCCTCTACAGCAGATCCTCGAGCCCGGCCGTCCGCAGCAGCCGCACGTAGCGCGGATCGCTCGCCAGGCCGTGGTGGTCGTAGGGGAGATCGGTCAGGACGCGTCGCAGGCGTCCAGGGCGGCGATGGTAGCCCCGCTCGATCCAGTCCATCGCCTGCGACCACTCCCCCAGCTCCGCCAGGACGATCACGATCTTGTCGGCCAGCTGGCGGCTGCCCCCGAGATCGCGGAATGGGTCCTCCTGCTCCGCTCGCGGGAGCAGGGCGTCGAGCTCACGCCGGAGATCGCGCTCGCGCGCCACCAGCCAGCCGTCGGCAACCGCGTCGGCCGCCAACTGCTCCATGCGCTCGGTCTCTCCGCGGATGCCGAGCAGCATGCGGCGCGCGTCGAGCGCCTCCTCGTGCCGCCCGGCGCGGTGGCAGCTCATCTCCAGCCGCTCGAGCGCCGCCTCGTAACGGGGGAGCAATCGCAGCGCGTCCCGCAACGGGCCGATGGCCTCGTGATAGCGACCCATGGTCATGAGGACGTCGGCCAGACCCACGTGCATGAACGGCGCCTGCGGCTCGAGCCGGACCGCCGCCCGCATCTCCTCGAGCGCCTCCGCGGTCCGGCCGGCGATCTTGAGCCACGCGCCGTAGAGGCGCCGGCCCTCCGTCGAGTCGGGAGACATCTCCACGCCGCGCTGTAGCTCGATTCCGGCGGTCTCGAAATCGTCCTGCCAATAGAGGAAGTCCACACCGAGGGAGATGTGCACTTCACCCACCATGTCGTCCGTCGCAAGCGCCCGCATCCGGAGCTCGTGTGCCCGCTCGGTCGCTTCCGCGAAGTCGGTGTACCCGCGGACGCCGAGCACCAAGATCACGTCCGACAGCAGGACCAGCGCGAGCGCATCGTCGGGCGCCAGCGTCAGCGCCTTCTCCAAGTACACGCGCGCCATGTCCAGCTTGGCGCGGGCCGCGTCACCGCCCTGCATCGCGCGGTTGAGGAGCGTGCGGGCCTTCACCAGGAGATCGCGGATCTCGGGCGCCGCGCGGCTCATGGCGCCGGTTGACGCAGCTGCGGCGGCCGGTGTCGCAGGCCGCGCCATGGGCGCGAGCCCCGGATCCGTGCGCACCAGCTCGAGGAACGCGGCGGCGGTGGGCGGGCGCTCCGCGGGCTGTTTCGAGAGCAGCTGTTCGACGACCGTCGCCATGCGGCGCGGCACTTCGGGCTTGAGCGCCCGCACCGAGGGCACCGGAGCGGTGAGGTGGGCGGCCAGCAGGGCCATGGGCGTGTCGCCTGTGAACGGGGGCTGGCCCGTGAGCAGCTCGAACGCCACGCAGCCCAGGCTGTAGAGGTCGGACCGTCCGTCGATGTCCCGGGCGCCGGACGCCTGCTCCGGGCTCATGTACGCCACGGTGCCGACGATCGTGCCGGTGCCGGTCAGCGGGCCTCCGGCGAGCGTGGTGCTCGTGGTGGTCGCGATCCCGAAATCGGCGAGCAGCGCGCGCCCGCCATACCAGAACACGTTCTCCGGCTTCAGGTCGCGGTGCACGATCCCCATGCCGTGCGCGTATGCCAGTGCCTCGGCGAGGTCGGTGACGATGTGCGCCACCTCGTCCGCCGGTCTCGCGCCGTTCACGACCAGGCTCCTCAAGGTTTGACCGTCGATGAACGGCATGACGTAGTAGAGGCAGGAGCTGGCCTCGCCCGAATCGAACAGCGGGACGATGTTGGGGTGCACGAGCCGCGCCGTGAGGCGGATCTCGCGGGAGAACCGGTCCGGGCCCAACGCCGCCGACAGCTCCGGGGCCAGCACCTTGATGGCCACGCGACGATCGAGGCTGCGGTCGTGGGCCAGGAAGACGGTCGCCATGCCGCCGCGACCGAGCTCGCGCTCGACCGCGAATCGCCCTGCGAGGGCGTCGAGCAGGTCCGCTGGGAGGGCCGCCGACACGCCTGACAAGATATGTCGCCCGGAACGCTAGGGAAGGACGGACCCCCTCAGGGAAGGCCGGCCTGCGACCTCGCCCGCGCGATCACCGCCGCCATCGCCTCACGGTAGGTGGTGAACGTGTCGTCCACCACGTTCAGCGTGGGGATGGTGCCGGGGCGGAGCAGCAGGCTCTCGGGATCCCACCGCCCGAATCCGGACTCGTGGACCCCGCTGCTCCCGCGGCCCGGCGCGGGGTGACTCAGGTGGCTGAAGAACCGGGCGTACTTCCGGTGGTAGCGTGAGTTCGACGCCTGGTAGAGCGGAATGAAGCCGAGCAGCGCGTCGTACAGCATCTCCCCGCAGGCGAGGACGTGCGGGTAGCGCTGGCGCAGGTCCGCCACCAGCCGGCGCGCCCCCTCGTGCATGTCGGCCTCGGTGTTGTTCACCCACCCGCCGATGATGTCGAGGAAATAGGCGTCCACCCCGTACCGGTCGATCGCGTCGGCGATCCGCTCGGTGAGGTGCTGCCGCCAGGAATCGACGCCCAGGTTCATGTAGGCGAGCCAGCCCTCCTGATGGCGGTCGTTGTCCCAGTCCACCCAATTGAGATCCATGACGTCGCCGTCCACCTTGCGCGTGGCCGCGTCCGCCACGCGCTGGAAGACGGCTTGGCGCCGGTTGGCGGCGTTCGCGCCGAACATCGGCATCATTTTGAAGCCGAGCTGTTGGCTTTCCTTCATGAGTCGGCGGAACCCGGCCTCGCCGCCCATCCGCTCGGACGCGCGATAGAGCGGGTAGTCCCAGTAGTAGCGGCCGTCCCAGGAGGAGAGGAACACCAGCACGCGGCCCGCCGGAATCCGGGTCGCGACCCAGCGCAGGATCTCCTGCATGCGGGCGTAGTCGTTGAACACGTAGCCCGTGTAGTGCTCGCCGTGCAGCGTGATCACCAGGGCCACGTCGCGGAGCCATGCCGGGACGTCGTCGCGGGTCTCCCAGGCGGGAATCCCGTAGGCGAGCTCGAGGTGGGCATAGTGCAGCGCCGCGGCCGCGTCCAGCGTGGCCGTGCGGCCGAGGCGCCACGTCGGGACCACGACGCGGGTCTGGTCGAGCCAGCCCTCGACCTCGTGCACCGCCTCCACGCGGTAGCCCGCCGGGCCCGGCTGAAAGTAGAACCGCTTGGTGCGCACCCGGTCGTCGAGTGACGCGATGAAATGGAAATCCGTGTCGCCGCGCTGCAGTGCAACGAGCGGGGTCGTGAGGCCCCACGCGGTGTTGGCGCCGAACAGGTCGCCGCCGCTGAACGGATAGCCGTAGAGGACCTCGTTGTCCTCGGGATCGAACGGCTCGCCACCCCCGGCCGAGAGGCGGCCGCGCGGGAGGCCGCGGATCACGGTGGTGACCGCCTTGATCGGCTGCGCCATTTCGGCCGTGACGTCCCACTCAACGGTGCTGCCGCTTCTCCGGAACCGCGCCACCAGCGTTCCCGCGGCCCGCTCCTGCCCGCCGGCCCACACCAGCCCCGAGGCGCTCATTGTGAGCCCGTCCGCGTTGGCCTCGACCGTCATCCGTTCGCGGTCGAGCCCATACACGTTCTCGCGGGTGAACACGAGGCATCCGTAGCGCAGCCCGTCCAGCTCGACGGACGGCTCGGGGAAATCGAAGCTGAACTTCATGAACCCGCGTCCGCGGCCCGGCACGAACACCTCGCTGGTGGAGGTGAGCGGCAGCACGCGGGGCTCTTGCGCCGGGGCCGGCTGGGCCGCGCCCGGTACCAGGATCGAGCCGGCGCCGGCGGCGCCCATCACCTTGAGCCAATCGCGGCGCGAGAGGGAATCGCTCACAGCACCATCCGCCGTTCGAGGGACTGATAGCATAGAGCGCGACGCCCAAGTCCGCTATGCTTAGGGCGTCCGCGCTCGAACGAGGAGCGTCAGTTGGCGATCTACCTCGGTTTCGACTTGAGCACCCAGAGCCTCACGGCGATCGCGATCGAGGTGGACGGCGCGCGACGGCGCGTGGCGTTCCAGCACGCGTTCGAGTTCGACACGGAGCTGCCGCACTACGGCACGCGGCACGGCATCCTACCCGGGGACGATCCGCTGGTCGCGACATCGTCGCCGTTGATGTGGGCCGAAGCGCTCGATCGCATGATGGCGGTGATCGCGCGGGAAGGCGGGTTCGATCTCCGGAACGTGCGGGCGATCTCGGGGTCCGCGCAGCAGCACGGCAGCGTGTATCTCGACGCAACCGCGACCGCGACCCTCGCCGGCCTCGACCCGGCGCAGCCGCTCGCGCAGCAGGTGTCGGGCATGCTGTCGCGCGCGGACGCGCCGATCTGGATGGACGCGAGCACCGCTGCACAATGCGCGGCAATCACACTGGAGGTGGGGGGCGGGGACGCCATGGCCCGCCTCACCGGATCCCGGGGGTTCGAGCGCTTCACCGGCCCGCAGATCCGGAAGTACGCCGAGCGTGATCCCGCTGGCTACGCCCGTACCGACCGCATTCACCTGGTCAGCAGCTTCCTGGCGTCGTTGCTCGCCGGCCGTCACGCGCCGATCGAGCCGGGCGATGGCTCAGGCATGAACTTGATGGACATCGCGCGGCGCGAGTGGGCTCCGGCTGCGCTCGCGGCGACGGCGCCGGACCTGCTGCGCCGGCTGCCGCAGGTCGCGCCCTCGTGGACCGTGGTGGGCTCGCTCGCCCGCTACTGGACCGAGCGGTACGGGTTCCCAGCGGCCCGCGTGGTGGCGTGGTCCGGCGACAACCCGTGCTCGCTGATCGGCACCGGGATCGTGCGCGAGGGGCGCATCGCCATCTCGCTTGGCACGAGCGACACGCTGTTCGGCCTGCTGCACGAGCCGCGGGTGGACCCGAGCGGCACGGGCCACCTGTTCGGCGCACCCACCGGCGACTACATGAGCTTGGTCTGCTGCCGAAACGGCTCGCTGGCGCGCGAGCGCGTGCGGGACGCGTACGGTCTGGATTGGGCGGGGTTCTCGCGCTGTCTCGAGGCGACTGCTCCCGGGAACGGCGGCGCGATCATGCTGCCGTGGTTCGAGCCGGAGATCACGCCGACCGTGCTGCAGGAAGGCGTGCGCCGCTACAACCTCGACCCCGCGGACGGGCCGGCCAACGTGCGCGCCGTGGTGGAGGCGCAGATGCTGACGCTGCTGCTCCACTCCCGCTGGATGGGGGTGGACGTGGACCAGATCCATGCCACCGGCGGCGCCGCGCGGAACCGGGCCATCCTCCAGGTGATGGCCGACGCGCACGATGCGGACGTGTACCAGCTCGAGGTCGGCAACTCAGCCTGCCTCGGCGCGGCGCTCCGCGCGTACCACGCGGACCGGATGGCCGACGGCCAGCCAACTAGCTGGGAGGACGTCGTTTTGGGATTCGCGGAGCCCGTGGCCGCGACGCGCATCCGGCCGGTCCCGGCGCACGTCGCGATCTACGCAAAGCTCGCGCGGGTCTACGGGGTGTGCGAGGCACAGGCGTTGGGGCTGGGTGGGGATCCGACCGAGGCGAGAATAGCAGGCGCGCGGCGTCGTCTGTAGGATGCCGCTGAAGCGGCCTCCTCTCACCTCAGAGCCGCTGCACCGCTTGGTGGCCGAGTTCCGCGTTAGCGACTCTCGATCAGCCTCTCGAACGCATCCGGCGCGAGCTCTGTGAGTGACGCCACGCTGACGTCGGCTGCGGAGCCGACCCCCGGGCCCACGCCGATGCTGCGCATCCCCGCGCGCCGCGCGGCCTCGATGCCGGGCGCCGCATCCTCGACGACCACGCAGCGGGCGGCCGGCACGCCCAGCCGCGTGGCCGCGACGAGAAACACGGCTGGGTCGGGTTTTCCGGCGTGCACATCCTCGGCGCTCACCAGCGCGGCGAACCGCCCCTCGATGCCGAGCGCTGCGTGCTCCACCTCGACGTTCAGGCGTGGCGCCGAGGAGGCAATGGCCTGGAGCCATCCGGCCTCCCCCAGGCGCCGCACGCACTCCGTCGCGCCCGGCAGCAGCACGGCGCCTTCCCGCTCCACCAGCTTGCGGAACCGGCGCTCCTTGTCGTCGCCGATCCGCGCGATCAGCTCGGGGGCGGCGGCGCGGCCCAGCCACGCGGTGAGGATGGCGTCGTTGCGCTGGCCGAACGTGGTGGCGAACTGCGCTTCGGTGACGGTGATCCCCTCGGCGGCGAGCGCCGCGCGCCAGGAGCGCCAGTGCTGGTCCCGCGAGTCGATGAGGGTGCCGTCCAGATCCCAGAGAACGGCCCGAGGTAGAGACGAGCGGGGCGGCGGCCTACGGCTGCCCGTAGTAGGCATCGGGGCCGTGTTTCCGCAGATAGTGCTTGTCCACCAGGAACGCATCCGGCGCGGGTGCCTCGGGCGCCACCAGGCGCATCCACAGCTGGACCCGCGCGAGGTACTCGAGCACGTGCGCGTGCTCGACGGCCGCGTCGGCGTCGCTCCCCCACGTGAACGGGCCGTGATTGGCCACGAGCACACCCGGCACCTCCGCCGCCGAGCGTCCCAGCGCGCGGAACGTCTCGACGATCACCAGGCCCGTGTTGCGCTCGTAATCGCCCTCCACCTCCGCCCGCGTGAGCGGCCGCGTGACCGGCACGTCACCGCGGAAGTAGTCGGCGTGCGTGGTCCCGAGGCAGCGCACGGGCGTCCGCGCCTGGGCGAGGGCGGTCGCGCATTCCGAGTGCGTGTGCGCGATGCCCCCGCAGGCGAACGCCCGGTACAGCTCCCGATGCGTTGGCGCGTCCGAAGACGGCTGGTAGTCGCCGTCCCTGACCTCGCCCGTCTCGAGCGAAACCGCCACCACGTGCGCCGGCGTGAGCTGATCGTAGGGCACCCCGCTCGGCTTGATGAGGAAGACGCCGGCCGCGCGGTCCACGGCGGAGGCGTTGCCAAACGTGCCGAGCACGAGGCCGCGTTCCACGAGCTCCATGTTCGCCCGGTAGACGGCCTCGCGCAGCTCCACGGCAATCCGCATCATCGCGATCCGCCCGTCCTTTCCTTCAGTGCCCGGCGCCTGCCGCGCGCTCACGCACGGCCAGGAGGCGCTTCATGAACGTCGCGAGGTCCGCGCCCGCGCGCGGCACGCCGCCGAACGCGTCGTGCAGCTCGCGGTACAACCCGTACAGCTCGTCGTACACCGCCTGCGCGCCGGTGTCGGGGGTAAAGCGTCGCTCCTGGAGCGACGTCATGTGGCGCTGCGCGGCTTCGAACCCGTCGTAGCCGCCTGCGGCGGTGCCGGCCGCCACCGCCGCCGAGATCGCCGCGCCCAGGGCGGGCGTCTGGGCGGAGCCCGCGAGCAGCATGGGGTGGCCGAGCACGTCGGCGTACACCTGCATGAACAGGTCGTTCTTCTCGGCAATCCCACCGCAGCACACCACGCGCTCGATTGGCACGCCGTACTCCTCGAGCCGCTCGACGATGGTGCGCGCGCCGAAGGCGGTGGCCTCGATCAGCGCGCGGTACACCTCCGCGCGGGACGTGTGCAGCGTCTGCCCGACGAGCAGTCCCGTGAGCCGCGGGTCCACCAGGATCGTGCGGTTGCCGTTGTTCCAGTCGAGCGCCACGAGCCCGCTCTCGCCCGGCCGGAGCCGCGCGGCGTCCGCGGAGAGTCTCGTGTGGAGCGCCTCGTCCCCCTGACAGACTGCTTCCACCCACCAGGCGAGCAGATCCCCCACGGCGGACTGGCCGGCCTCGATGCCGTGGCAGCCCGGCATGATGGAGCCGTCGACGATCCCGCAGATACCCGGGATGTCGCGCACCACGACGCCCATCGGCGCGACCGCGCAGTCGCAGGTGGAGGTCCCGATGATCTTGACGAACGTGCCCGGCCGCACGCCGGCCCCCACCGCGCCGTAGTGCGCGTCGAACCCGCCCATGGCCACCGGGATTCCGACGCGCACGCCGAACGCGGCCGCCCACGGCGCGGCGAGCTGCCCCGCCGGCCGATCGGCCGGATGCGCCTTGTCGTACAG
The DNA here is from genome assembly GCA_963771275.1 of uncultured Gemmatimonadales bacterium. Lineage (GTDB taxonomy): Bacteria > Gemmatimonadota > Gemmatimonadetes > Gemmatimonadales > GWC2-71-9 > JAOTWJ01. Next base: position 880,749 of record CAVYSW010000003.1, on the reverse strand, counting down.
CCGCCCGCGCAGCTCTGCCAGGCGCGGGTCCAGCCGTGCCAGAAACTCCGCGGAGGGAAGCCCGCCCCACGCCTCCGAGTACATCGCCTTGTGCCCCGCGGCGCACACGCAGCGCGCGATCGCGCGGGCGCTCGTCACGCCGGCCAGCAGCGCGGGCACGTAGTCGGCCAGCTCCACCCAGCTGTCGGCCGCCGCGAACACGTCGGGCGCCACCTTGAGACAGTGCCAGATCTTGGACCAGAACCACTCCGACGAGTACGTCCCGCCGATCGGCGCCAGGTACTGGGGGGCGTGGCGGCGCGCCGTTTCCGTGATCGCGGCCGCCTCTTCGGCGCCGGTGTGATCCTTCCAGAGCCACGCCTGCGCGGCGAGGTTGCCGCGCCACCGCGGATCGAGCGCGAGCGGCCGGCCGGCGGCGTCCACGGGGATCGGGGTCGAGCCGGTGGTGTCCACGCCGATCCCGATCACCCGCTCGCGCGAGAACCCGCGCTCGGCTTGAGCGGCGGCGAGCGCGCCCCGTACCGACGCCTCGAGGCCGGCCACGTAGTCGCCCGGGTGCTGCCGCGCCAGGTGCGGATCCCGCGGGTCCAGCAGCACGCCACGCTCGCCGGAGGGATAGTCGAACGCGTCCGTCCCCAGGGTCCGGCCGTCGGCGCAGTCGACCACGACCGCCCGCACCGAGCTGGTCCCGAAATCGACCCCGATCGTGAACGCGCGGGTCATGTACTACCCCAGCAGGATCGGGCTCACGAGATCGAGCACGTCCGGGCCGGTGCCCGCGGTCCGCGCGCGGTCGAGCTCGTCGCGCTTCGCGTAGACCCGCACCGCCTTGAGCGCCAGGTTGGCGAAATTCACCATGCTCCGCTCCATCGCGCGCGTCGGGTCGTCCCGGTAGGTGAACTGGTCCTGGCTGTAGTAGCCGCGGTAGCCGCGCAGGAATGTGGTGAACAGGTACTCCACCGCCTCGGGGATGGAGATCGTCCCGAAGATGCAGTCCTGGTCGTTCCGCCCCTGCCGCGCGTCGTTGATGTCGAACTTGTGGATCGGCACGCGGGCGTACGCGGCGAGATCGCACGCGGTCGACGCGGTGGTCCCCTCCATCTTCTGGTGCCCGTAATCCACGGTGAGCCCGCAATTCGTTCCGCCGCACGTCGCGTTGACGCGCTGCGCCACGAGGACCGCTGATGCCGCGGTCGGGATGATCATGTACAGCTCGCGCGGCTCGTAGGGCTTGGGCTCGATCGCGAGCCTGATGCCGGCCGCGAGGCAGGCCGTGTTGGCTGCCACCAGGGCCTCGGTGAACCACTCGAGCGACTGGCGGTAGTCGATCTGGAAGTGGTAGTCGGCGCCGTCGGATCCCGGCCAGACGCTGAGCACGGGGATCTCCAGCGCCTGGCAGATCTCCACCGCCTTCAGGATCTCGTCCAGCGCGGCGCGCCGTACGCCCGGGTCCGGATTGCACGGTCCCCCGAGGCGGAACTTGGGGTTGGTCCACGTGTTGATGTTGCACGCGGGGATCGTCATCCCCAATTCGGCGAGGTAGCCCCCTTTGGCCCGCTCGACCGCCGGCCAGTCGATCTCGCCGTTCAGCGTCTTCTCGAACACGTGCTGGTGGATCTCGATCGCGTCGATCCCGGCCGCCTTGGTGCGGCGGCACTGCGCTGCGAAGTCGCTCGTGAACGTGGGATCGTCGGAGTGATAGCCCAACGGGGCGAACCGGTCGAAGAACTCGCCCGCCGACCAGTGTCCCACGCTCATCCGGATGTCCAGCGTCTTCAGGAACTCGATCGCCTCGGCCCGCGCCAGCGGCGTCTTCCGGGCGAGCGCGTAGCCAATCTGGTCCTTGGCGAACCGTGTCATGTCGACGTTCTCCCTCCGGCGTCGGGGCAAAGGTGCCATGCCGCGCGTCCCTCCCGCAAGCCGACAGCACGGGCTGACGGCCGGGGAAGCGCCCCGCCTCGATTGACACGGAGAGGCTTGCGTGTAGGCTCTCTACCCGGCCCGGCGCCCGGTGCAGCGGCGCGACTCCACGACCATCGAGGAGCATCATGGCGGCGCTCGACTGGCTCATCATCCTCGCGTACTTCGTCGGCCTCATGGGGCTGGCCTGGTGGGTGTTCAAACGCAACAAGGACACCGCCGCCGACTACTTCCTCGCCAGCCGCAACCTCGGCTGGTTCATCGTCGGCGCGTCGATCTTCGCGTCCAACATCGGGTCCGAGCACCTGGTGGGGCTCGCCGGCGCGGGCGCCACGAGCGGCGTGGCCCTGGCGCACTATGAGCTGCACGCGTGGTGCCTGCTGGTGCTCGGGTGGGTGTTCGTGCCGTTCTACGCCCGGTCCATGGTCTACACCATGCCGGAGTTCCTCGAGAAGCGGTTCTCGCCCACGGCGCGCTGGGTGCTGTCGATCATCTCGCTGGTGGCCTATGTCCTCACCAAGATCGCCGTCGGGATCTTCGCCGGCGGCATCGTGTTCGCCACGCTGCTGCCCGAGATGATGCTGCGCATCGGGTCGGTCACGCTCAACGCCTTCTGGATCGGCTCGATGGCCGTTGTGCTGCTCACCGGCCTCTACACGGTGCTCGGCGGCATGCGCGCGGTGGCGTACACCGAGGCGCTGCAGACCCTGATTCTCGTCGTCGGGTCCGCCGTGCTGACGTTGTTTGGCCTGGCCAAGCTGGGCGGCTGGAGCGAGCTGCGTGCCGTGCTCGACCCCGACATGTTCAACCTCTGGAAGCCGCTCGTCCCCGCGGGGATGGCGGGCACCTGGGCGCCGGTCAAGGAAGCGGGCCGGGTCGCGTGGTACTTCAACACCAACTACCCGTGGCTGGGCATGCTGTTCTGCGCCCCGATCATCGGCCTGTGGTACTGGTGCACCGACCAGTACATCGTGCAGCGCGCGCTCGGCGCGCCGAATGAGCGTGAGGCCCGGCGCGGCAGCATCTTCGCGTCGGCCTTGAAGCTCCTGCCGGTGTTCATCTTCATCATCCCCGGCATGATCGCGCTGGCGCTCGCCAAGTCGGGCAAGGTGCCGGCGCTGCAGTCCATGGTGGGACCGGACGGCAATGCCGTCCCGCTCGTGGCGCAGGCCGCGTTTCCTATGATGGTCAAGTACGTCCTGCCGGTGGGCCTCCGCGGCATCGTGGTCGCGGGACTGCTCGCCGCGCTGATGAGCTCGCTCGCGGGCGTGTTCAATGCCAGCTCCACGCTGTTCACGATGGACTTCTATCAGAAGATCCGGCCCGGTGCGAGCCAGCATCAACTGGTGTGGATCGGGCGAGTCGCGACGACCGTCATGGTGCTGATCGGGCTGGCCTGGATTCCCGTGATTCAAGGGGCGCGGGGACTGTACGAGTATCTCCAGGGCGTGCAGGCTTATCTCGCGCCGCCGATCTTCACGGTGTTCTTCCTCGGCGTGTTCCACAAACGGCTGAACGCCAAGGGGTGTCTCGCGGCGCTCGTGGTGGGGTTCGTGCTCGGCGTGTTCCGCCTCGCGGTGGACACGCCGGTGAGCCTCCACCTCCCAGGCTTCGCCGATGGCTACGCGCCCGGGTCGTTCCTCTGGATCGTCAACAACGTCTACTTCCAGTACTACAGCCTGTTCATCTTCCTCGTGTCGGTCGCCGTCATGGTGGGTGTCAGCTACCTCACGGCGGCTCCGGCCTACGAGCGGATCGCGGGCCTGACGTACGGCACCATCACCGACACGCACCGCCGCGAATCGCGCGGCAGCTGGTCGCGCGGCGACGTGATCAGCTCCGGGGCCGTGCTGCTCCTGATCCTGCTCGCCTACCTCTACTTCCGAGGGTGAGGGAGGAGCGCATGCGATCCTGGGATCGGCGTGACGTGCTCCGCGTCCTGGCCGCGGGCGGCCTCGCGACCGTGGGCGCGCCGGCTGGCCTGGGCAGGTGGCCGATTCCGCACCGGCGCACCGGCCCGGGTACCGCCGACGCGCGCATCGAGGTGCTGCCGGGCGAGCCGATCGGCACGATCGCGCCCGAGATCTACGGCCACTTCATCGAGCACCTGGGTGGGGTGATCTACGACGGCGTGTGGGTGGGTGAGGACTCGCCGATACCCAACGTCGGCGGCATCCGCCGCGAGCTGGTCGACGCCCTGCGGGCGATCCGCCCCGCCGTGATGCGCTGGCCGGGCGGCTGCTTTGCCGACTGGTACGACTGGCGGGACGGCGTCGGCCCGCGCGAGCGACGGCCCCGCCGCACCAACACCTGGGCCGACAGCCGCGAGATCCGCGACCTGGGGAACATCCCCCAGCGGTTCGACCCGAACGCGTTCGGGACGAACGAGTTCGCGCGGTTCTGCCGGCTGATCGGCGCCGAGCCCTACCTCGCGGCCAACGTCCGCACGCTCCCCGCCAGCGTGTTCCACCAGTGGATCGAGTACTGCAACTCGCCGGCGGGGAGCACGACGTGGTCCGACGTGCGCGTGGCCGGTGGGGAGAAGGAGCCGCTCGGCATCCGCTACTGGGGCGTGGGCAACGAGTCGTGGGGCTGCGGCGGCGACTTCACCCCGGAGGAATACGCCGCCGAGTTCCGGCGCTTCTCGACGTGGGCGGTGCCGAGCTACGGGCAGCCGCTGTCGTTCATCGGCGCCGGTCCGAGCGGCGGCGACGTGGACTGGACGCGCCGCTTCTTCCGCGCGCTCCGGGAGCGGAATGCCGTGGGCTCAATGTGGGGCTGGGCGCTGCACCACTACTGCAGCGCCGGCGGCGAGGCCGTGAAGTACTCCGACACCGACTGGTACGATCTGCTGGCGAGCGCCGACCGCATGGAGGGGCTGATCACCGACCACTGGCAGGTGATGCGCGAGGTGGATAGGGAGCACCGGGTCACGCTCGTGGTGGACGAGTGGGGCGCGTGGCACAAGATGACGACCAACGTGGCGCCGGAGCATCTGTTCGGCCAGCAGTCCACCATCCGTGACGCGCTGGTCGCGGCGCTCACGCTCGACACGTTCAACCGGCACGCCGACAAGGTGGCGATGGCCAACCTCGCCCAGCTGGTGAACTGTATCCACTCGCTGTTCCTGGCCGACGGCGACCGGTTCGTCCGGACGCCGAGCTATCACGTGTTCGCGATGTACGCGCCCCATCAGGCCGCGCAGGCCGTGCGCGCTGTCTTCTCAGCCGCCAGGGTGCGCTGGACCAACGCGGAGAAGGCCGCGCGGGAGATCTGGGGCCTGAACGGCTCGGCCTCGCTGGCGGACCGGCGGCTCACGCTCACGGTGACGAACCCGCACCTCACGGAGCCGCGCGAGACGGAGATCGCCGTGCGCGGCGCGACGGTGCGGACGGTGCGCGCCACCAGTCTCACCGCGCGTGACCCGCACGACGTCAACACGTTCGAGCGGCCGGACGCGATCACGCCACGTCAGGCGGACGTCGCCGTTCGTGGTGCACCGCTCCTGTACACGTTCCCGCCCGCGTCGGTGACGAAGCTGGAGATCGCGCTGGGGTAGGCGCGCCGCCCGTCTCACGGGCAGGTCGCGCCGAGTGGCCGCTTCAGCGGCATGCTGCGACGCCGCGGGCGCCTACTTTGTCGCGTCCACCCTTCGCAGGAACTGCCGCACAATCCGGATGTTCTCTTCTGGACTATCCTGCATCGTGAGGTGTGCCGCGCGCGGGATGACGATGACCTCGGCGCCCGGGATCAGGCTTGCGTAGTACCGCACGGTCACCGGCCGCGCCTCGTCGTATTCGCCCGTCGTGAACAACGTGGGCACGCGGATCATCCCCACCGAGTCCGTCACGTCGAACTCCTTGAGCGTCCCGGTCGCGGTGAACTCGCTCGGCCCCCACATGTAGCCGTACACCGCCATGCCGAGCTGCGCGAATGTGGTGTCGGTCTCCGGCGTCCACGGATCGCGGCGCGAGAGATACTGATGATAGAACGCCATCACGGCGTCCTGGTACTCCGGGGCGTCGAACGTGCCGTCCGCCTCGTGCCGGGCGATGATCCGCTGCAACGAATCGGGCAGGGTGGCGAGCAGGGTGTCGGCGTCGGCCAGCCAGCGCGCCGTGCTGAGGGCCGGGCTCGCGAGGATGAGGCTCTTCACGGCATCGGGGTGCGCGAGCGCGTACTCGGCGCCGAGCATCGTGCCCCACGAGTGCCCGAGCAGATGGAACTGCCCGAGCTTGAGGGCACGGCGCAGGCTGTCCAGCTCCGCCACGTAGTGCGCCACCGTCATGAGCGTCGTGTCGGTGATGCGGTCCGAGCGGCCGGCGCCGAGCTGATCGTAGAACACGACCGGGCGGTCGTCGCCCAAGGCCGCGAGCGGATCGAGGTAGTAGCTCGGCGCGCCGGGTCCGCCGTGGAGCAGCACGAGCGGCGTGCCGGGGCCCGTGCCCACCACCCGGTACCACACCCGCCCGCCCGGCATCTCGACGTAGCCCTCTCCAGGCGTGAGGCGCGGCTGGCCGCCGGCGCAGGCGGTGAGCGCGAAGAACGGCGATGACGACTATCGGGGTAGCGTCTCATGGGAGTCTCCGGCTGCGAAGGGAACGAGACCGAGAGCGCGAAGCTACACGTAGCTGCTGGCGGGCGCCACGACCTGGGCACCGGGATAGGCGCCTGCCTCACCGCCGACCGGAAACCGGCCACGGACCGTGACGCGACGAGGACCAAACGGGACAAGCCACAGTCCTCTGTGGAGGACACCGCCGCGCCGATCCTGGAGCACGCAGAACGACGTAAGCTCTTGACCGCCTATGCCTTAGATGGCAGCGCTGGGTCAGGCACGGCTCATGCTAGTCTCAACGTGGGAGACGCACCGCAGAGCGCCGACGCGAGGTGCTGGCCGTGCTGAGATCACTGCTCGGACTGGTGGTCGTCGGGCTGCCGTTGGCCCTGGGGCTCTGCGTTCTGCCTGCCGCGCGCGCACAATCGGACTCCGGCGCCGCGGTCGTCCTCGCCCGCCTGCGCGCCGACGTCAAAGCCCACCACGACAGCTTCCCCCTCGTGTTCGCCCTTGGCAAGGCACTCGCGCGCTCGACTACCGAGCGCAGCACCGGGTGGCGCCAGCGCGTCGAGGCCAAGAAGTACCTGGAGCAAGCCATGCGCATGCGGGACGACGACCCCCGCCCGCTGCTCGAGATGGGCATGCTGTTGCGCAAGCAGGGGTTCCGGCCCGATGCCGTGCGGCTGATGCGCATGGCGGAGGGCCGGGCGGGCACCGCTGGCCTCGTGCTTCCCCCCGAGGATCTCGCCGAGATGCACTACCAGATGGCGCTGGCCTACGAGACGTGGTGGGAGGACGCCGAGCACCTCGGAGAGCTCAACTCCGACTTCAGCATCGGGAGCTGCTCGCAGATCCTGTGGCCGCAGAGCGCCGAGCTGGCGTGGGGCCGATTCTCCTCCTTACCGCGGGCCAATCTGCTGTTGTACAACTACTACTGCCCGGACGTGTTCGATGAGCTGATGGCTAATTGGCAGCCCCTCGACATCTATGAGGCCGATCACGCGTCCATGGTCCTGCACTTCAAGGAGGCATTGCGCCTCGATCCGATGCGGACGGACGCCGCCTTCCGGCTCATGCGGCACCTGGTAGCCGCCGATAGCTGGGAGGAATACACCGAGGTGGTGGAGCAGCTCGCGCGGCGCCGGCCCGATGACCCCAACGTGCTCCTCTACCTCGGCCTCGGGTACCACCTGACGGGTCGCCAGGAGGGAGCGGACTCGGCCTTCACCCTCGCCCTGGAACGCGCCACTCCGGCCCTGCGCCATGACCTGCTCGAGCCCGCCCAGCTGCTGCGATCTCACGATTCCGTGACGTTCCTGGCTCTCAATGAGGAGAAGCGGGCGCTCCTGGGTGACGTGTTCTGGCGGGCCCGCGACCCCCTGTTTCTCACGCCCGGCAACGAACGGCTGGCAGAGCATCTGGCCCGCCTGGCGTACGTGGATGTCGCCTACGGGACACCGCAGTCCGGCATCGCGGGGCGCTGGACGGACCGCGGAGCCGCGTGGCTCCGCTACGGGCGTCCCATCCAGATCCGGGTCGTCCGTGGGAGTGGCCTTCTTGAGTTCTGGGACTATGGAGCCGGTTCGCCGGATCTCGTCTTCACCCGCCAGCGCACCTACCGCTGGGCCCGCAACGAGGACATGAGCGAGGAGTACCTCCGCAACGTGCGGGAGCGTGTTCCGGAGGTGTACGCGCCGGAGTACCCGCGGTTCGTGGCCGGCATCCCCTTCCAGGCTGCGGTGTTCCGCGACAGCACCGGGGGAGCCGTACTCGAGGTGTACGGCGGTCTTCCCACGGAAGAGCTGCGGAGGGCCACGGATGCCCCGCAGATCGAAACCGGGGTGTTCGTGGTGACCGGCGATCTCTGGGAGCCGCGGGCCGCCCTGCGGCAGACGCGGGCCTTGACCGATGCGGATACGCTGCTCGACGCCCGGGTCCCGCTCGAGCCGGGGAGCTACGTTGTGAGCCTCGAAGCCGTGGCTTGGAACGTCGCGGCGCAGCGCCGGCAGCGCGTGGATGTGCGCAAGTTCGACAGCACCCTCGCGCTCTCGGACCTGTTGCTCGTGGATCGGTTCGACGCGGAGGACGCGGCGGGAGACGATCGCGCCGCGCTCGCCCCGGTCGTTTCGCACACATCGCTCTTTCGCACCGACGCCCCGATCGGCGTGCTGTGGGAGATCTACGGGTTGCGGACCGACTCCACCGGCGTCGCGCGCTATCGCATCCGGGCCGAGCTGGCCAATGAGCGCCACGAGATCGTGCTCATTCAAGGTCTGCGCGCGCTCATCGAGGGTCGGCATGAGAACCGGGTCGAGTGGGACGTGGGTCGCGTGCCCCGTGGCGACGGCGCCGTGGTCGAGCATGTGCGCCTTGAGCTGCCGGGCCTGAAAGCCGGCTCCTATCGCGTGTTCATCACCGTGACGGACCTGCTGACCGGTCAGTCCTTTACCGCCCACCGCCCGATCGCCGTTACCAAGCCGCCGCCTTGACGCGGCGGCGGGCGGGCCGCACCTTCGCCCACCCCATAGCGGAGTGTGCACCATGCGGCCGGTCTCTCTCCTCCTGATGCTCGCCGGTCTCACCGTCCCCGCCGCCGCGCAGCAGCGCGGTGGCGATCCGCACGCCAGCGTGACCGTCGGCTCCGCGACCGCCGCGCGCGGCGCGGTGGCCACGGGTGCCATCGTCGTGCCGCCGGGTGTGGACTCGGGAATGAGCATCCCGGTCGTCGTCGTGAACGGCGCGAAGCCCGGCCCGGTGCTGGCGCTCGTCGCGGGCCTGCACGGCACCGAGTACGCGTCGATCGTCGCGCTCGAGCGGGTGGCCGGGCGGCTCGATCCGGCGGCGCTCGCCGGCACGGTGATCATCGTGCCACTCGTCAACATCGCGTCGTTTCAGCAGATGGTGCCGCACGTGAACCCGGTGGATGGCAAGAACATGAACCGCTTCTACCCGGGGAATCCCGACGGTACCCAGACGGAGCGCGCCTCGTATCTCATCACCCGGCAGGTCGTCGAGCAGAGCGACTACCTGATCGACCTCCACGGCGGGGACCTGGACGAGGACCTTCGCCCGTACAGCTACTGGTCGCCCACCGGCCGGCCGGCGCAGGACTCGGTGTCGCGCGCCATGGTGCTGGCGTTCGGCCTCGACCACGTCATCATCTCGACCGACCGCCCCAAGGACGCCAACGCTTCCCGCTACCTCGACAACACCGCCGCGACGCGCGGCAAGCCCGCGATCACCGTCGAGGCGGGCCGCGTGGGCACGGTGGCGCCGGCGGACGTCGAAGTGCTGATCACCGGCTGCCTCAACGTGATGGGGTATTTCGGCATGCTCGACCGCCACGCGCGGCCGGTCGAGCATCCGGTATGGATCGAGCGAGTGGTGTCGGTGGCCAGCGAGGCGACCGGGATCTTCTACCCGCTGGTCGATCGCGGCACGTACGTCGCCGAGGGGATGATGCTGGGCTACGTCACGGACTACGTGGGTCGCACGGTGTTCGAGGCGCGGGCGCCAGTCGCCGGGATCGTGCTGTTTGTGCGTGGCGTGCCGTCGATGACTGCGGGCGAGACGATCGCGAACGTTGGGGTGGTGCCCCGCTAGGGGCCCGGCGCGCCAGTGGCTTCAGCGGTATCCCCGCTTCAGCCCCAGCGCGAACCGGATGGCCGCGTCCAACTGGGTGAGCTTCGCACCGTCCAGCACGCCAGCGTAGTCGACGAGTGCGCGCTTCGGGATCGTGGTGATCGTGTCGGCGTTGACCACCGACCTTCTCGGGAGGCCTTCGTCGCGCCCCACGGGGATCTCGACGGGAATATCGCGCGCGCGCGTGGTAACGGGGGCGATCGTGACGAGCTCCCGCACCGAGTACGCTTCATCGCGCGAGATCAGCACGACTGGACGGCGTCCCACCGGCGCAGGAAGCTCAGCCCACCAGACCTCACCCCTCCGCATCCGCGGGCTCCGTGCCGAGTGCGACGACAGCCGTCGCGAGCGCCGCGTCGATGTCGCGCCTCGTCTCGGGGGCGCGCCGGTACCCCGCGACGTATCGGCGACTCTGCTCGGCGCGGAGCTCGTCGTCCGCCAGTTGCTGGAGTGCCCGCTCGAAGACGGCGCTCCGGCTCTCGCCCGTGCGCTTGCGCAGCCGCTCGGCGGCCGCGAGCGCCTCGGGCGACACCGTGACCGCGACCTTACGTTTTGTCATACCATTATCATACCATAATATGACATGCGCGACAAGCCCACGAGGCCAGGGCTGGGAAGTCGGCGGGCCCGTTTGTGTGATCCGAGGGCACGAGAGTCATGATCGTGGCAGTCACGTCGCCCGGCGCAGTCCCCGGGGGGCCAGCGCGTCCGACGGGCGCGTGAACGCCGCAGGCTTCCCACTGGTCGACGAGCTTCTGACGGCGAACTCCCCCCGGGGTGGTGGTCCGCCAGGCGCCCGGCGCGCCAGGGGCGGTGCCCGGGAACGCCCATCGGGCACCGCGCCACGATCTGAATCAGAACTCCATCGTCACCCGGGCGAGCAGATTGCGCCCCTGACCGGGGTTCAGCGCGTTCGTTTTGATCCGGCTCAGGAAGTCCGCGTACGCCGTGTTCAAGACGTTCCGCAGCGTGACGTCGAGCCGCATCGCCCACCCCGGACCGGTCGGGAGCGCGCATCCGGCCGCCAGGTTCAACAAGGTGTAGCCCCGTGACTGATAGCCCGCGCCGTCGAACGCCGCGGCGAAGAAGCCCGCCTCGTTGGGGTCGAGCCGGCTCTGACGCGCGTTGGTTTCTCCGCCCACCGAGAAGTAGGCGTCGCGCAACCCATGGCCGAGGTCGCCTTCCAGGCGCGCGCCGTAGGTCGCCCGCAGCGGCGGCATGGACGGCAGCGGCTCGTGGGTCGTCGTGTTCTGACCGCGAACGTAGTCGGCGGTGCCGTGCAGGTGAAGAAACGGGGTGGCGTGGAACTCGATGCTCGACTCCACGCCGGTGAGCAACGCGTTCCCCTGCGCGACATCGAAGATCTGGAAGCCGGAGGCCGAGTCCACGTCGGTAGTGGGCACCGTGAAGATGTAGTCCTGAATCACGTTGGCGAAGCCGCCGATCTCCAACACCGTGGTGGCGGAGAGGATCCGCAGGGCGAGGTCCGTGTTGAGCGACTTCTCGGTCTTGAGGGCCGGGTCGCCACGCTCGAACGCCAGGGTGCCCTCGTGGACGCCGTTCGAGAACAGGTCGAAGCTCGAGGGGGCGCGGAACCCGCGTCCCACGTTGAGCACCAGCGCCACCGGCTGCGCCACGTGGTAGAGGATACCGAGGTTGCCGGTGAGCGAATTCCAGCTGCGGGTCTGCGCGGCTACGCCGAGGCCGGCGTCGTCGGAGACCTCGAGGTGGCGGTAGTCGTAGCGCGCGCCGAACGACAGCTGCCAGCGGCCCAGGTCGGCCTGCTCGAACGCGAACGCGCCCACGTTGCCGGCCCGCGTGCCGGGAATCAACGTCTCCGCTCCGAACTTGTCGAACCCGGTGTGCTGCCCTGCGACGCCGAGGATGCCGGCGAACGGGCCGACGGTCGGGTGGTGGACATGCACTTCCCCGGTGTAGCTGGTGGACAGCAGCCCGAGTGTCACCGTGGTGGCGCCGGCTTCCTCGAACTCGCGCCGCCGGTTCCGCTCGTAGCCCGCGTTGGCCTCGAGGCGCCACGCGCCGACCGGCAGCAGCAGGTCGACACGCGCGCGGTGCTCGCCGATGCGCTGGAATGGGGTCGCGGCGGGGTCTTCGTCGGTGAGCTCGATGCGCTCGTCGCGGTACGTGTAGCGCCCGGTCACCACGCCGAAGGGCCCGCGGTAGCCCAGCTCGGCGCTGCCGTTGAGGGCGCGATTCCCGCTGTTCCACAGCTCGTAGGTGGGAGTCCGGACGTTCTCACTGGTGCGCCCCGTTCCGGACGCGCGGAATCCGAAGCCACCGCTGGCCGCTTCGAGGGACATCGTCCCGTCGGGCTGGCGGTTGTCGGTCGAGAACCCGCCGCTCAGGCTCCCGTGCATGAACGGCGAGCGGCCGATGGCGTCCGGCAGGCCCGGCGGAATGACGTTGATCACGCCGCCCAGCGCGTCAGAGCCATACAACACGCTCGCCGGCCCGCGGATGATCTCGATGCGCTCGGCGCCGGCGGCCTCGATCTGCGGTCCGTGCTCATCGCCCCATTGCTGCGTCTCGAGGCGTTGCCCGTCGTCCAGCACGAGGACCCGGTTGGAGGTGAGGCCGCGGATCACCGGCTTCCCGATTCCCACCCCGGTGCCGAGGCTGTGCACGCCCGCGACGCCTTCGAGCGTCTCGCCCAAGCTGGGCGCCTCCGCGCGCCGGATCGCATCGGCGTCCAGCACGGTGGTTGGCTGGGGGGACTCGAGCGCGCTGGTGGCATTGGCGCTCGCCGTGACCTGCACGGCCGGCAGCTCGATGGCCGACGGCTTGAGCGTTACGTCGATCGTGAGATCGGCCGATCCCACAGTCACGCGACGGAGCTCCGGGGCGTAGCCGATCGCCCGGAACGACACGCTGAAGCTGCCGGACGGCATCTGGCGGAGGACGTAGCGGCCGTCCGGGTCGGTCTGGACGGACCGGCCGAGATCGAGGACCTCGACAGTCGCGCCCGCCAACGGGGCCCCGTCGGGCGTCGTCACTCGGCCGGTGACGGAGGGGGCCGCAGGGGCGGCCGCGGCCGGGGGGGTGATGATGGTCAGCGAAAACAGCACGAGCGGCAAGTCCACCCAAGGGTGCAGACGACGCATGGAAACGCTCCTCACCACGTGTGCGTGCGTCACCCGCTCCGCGCTCGGGCGTAAGCCGAGGCGGTGCGCGCTGGCGCACGAGTCCGAGTGGCCCCGCCGGACGGCGGGGAGGATCACTGATGTGGGTGCTAGAGGAGCGTTAGGGGCGGAGCGCGCTGATGGGGGAGCCGCGGCGCGGCTGCGGCGTGAGGCAGCACGGCATCGTGTGAGACCGCGGATACCTGGTCCTCGACGGCGATCGCGACCGCAACCGGGCCGCCACCCAGGTAGTTGAGCGCGAGGAACTGACAAAGCGCACAATCAGTCGGGTGGACCCGCGCGCAGCCGTGGCGGACGTGCTCGACGTGGGCCGGCAGACTGGCGGTCGCGGCCTCGAGGCGGGCGTCCGCCAAGGTCGCCGCCGCCGGCAGCGAGAGCTGCAGGCTGGCGAGTAGGAGGTAGGTCCAATGGAGCGCGCGACTGGGGCGGCGCATGGGAGCATGATACGGAGATTTGGGCGGGGCCGCCAGCGTTTGGCACACCGGCCCGGGGCGGCAGCGGTCTCGTCGCAGCGCTGCCTCGAATGCCGCTCAAGCCCCAACTCGGCCCGTCCTGCCCGTGAACGGGCCATCCCGCCGCCTTATTCGATCTTCGCGATGCCCTTCCCGGGCCTGGGGAACCGCTCGAACACGGCCGGGTCGTGTCCCGGCACGATGAGGCGGGGACTGCTGGCGATCCACGCCATCCGGTCGAGCGCGGCGAGGTTGGAGGCGGCGTCCAGCGTCTGTGCAATCGCCGCGTGCTTCTCGAGGTTCTCGTAGAGATAGCAGTTGTCGGACGCGACCACGACCGTGCCCGCCGCCGTCCGCACCCCCAGGTACTGTGACGCGTAGGTGTGGCGGCCGCCGGTGTAGGCGGTCACACCCGGCATGACCTCGCGCCCGTCCCCGTCCACCAGCTCGACGCGGCCGGCGGCCTTGAGGTCCGCCAGCATCTTCGCATCGTCGGGGTCGATGGCGCGATGTCGGGCACTCCCATCGTCGCCGACGTAGTACTCGTACTCGGCGCGCTGAATCCACACCCGCGCGTTGGGGAAGAGATCGAGCCCGTCCATGTGGTCCCAGTGAATGTGGGTCACGATGATGTCGGTCACGTCGCGCGGCGCGATCCCCAGGGGCGCGAGGGCGTCGGAGGGTCGTGTGAAATCCGCGGGCTTCCACTCATCGAGGAACTTCTGGCGGTGAAACCCGGCGTCCACCAGGACGACGCGTCCCGCGCCCTTCAGCACCCAGACCATCATCGCGATGTCCATGACGCGGGTGCTGTCCGCGCCCGCCACCAGGCCGTTCACCGGAAACCCGGCGAGCGTGCCGTACCGCACGGCGTAGACCTCGTACGTCATACCCTGCGCCGGCAGTCGTGAGAGGGGCATCGCGAGCGCGAGCAGCATGCCCGCCGTGATCCGCGAAAAGCGAAGTGGGCGCATCATGGACTCACGAGCTGAGGACGGTGCGAAACGGCTGCGGTCGCTACCAGCGGCGCCGTGCTCCATGGTCGAGGTTCGATCCCGGGGTGGGAATCTGCGGGGTGTCGGCACGCTGGCCCCCGAGGATGTCGAGGGCGGGGAAGCACAGCCGCGGGACCTTCCCTCCCCGCTCGGGCCAGCAGCCGGGGGCCGGCAGGTGCGGAACGCAACCGCGGAATGAGAACGCCGTGACCGCGTGGGACGGGATCCGGACGTCGATACGCATGGTCGTTCGCCTCATTGCATCGTAGCACAGCCCGGGGGCGGACGCAAACGGCGCCGCCGGAGGCGGGGCGGCGCTCATCGGGCGGGCTGTCGTGCCGCACCCAGTCCCGCCGCGCGGCCCGTCACCCAGGCCCACAGGAAGTTGTATCCCCCGATCGGGCCAAAGGCGTCGAGCATCTCTCCGCAGAGAAACAGGCCGCGGTGTCGTCGGCTCTCCATGGTCCGTGGGTCGATCTCCGCGAGGCTCACGCCCCCGCCCGTCACTTCCGCCTTCTTGTACCCCTCGTGCCCCGACCAGGGCAGCACACCGCGCACCAGCGTTTCCACGAGCCGGAAGCGTTCGGCCCGCCGCAACTGTGCCAACGGGCTCGCGGGATCCACCCCCGCCACGCCCAGCAGCGCCAGCGCCAGGCGTTCGGGCAGTCGGGCCCGGAGCGCCCCCAGCACGGTGCGGACTCCTTCGGGACGCAACGCCGCCTCCCACCCACTCTCGTCGAGCCCGGTCCAGCGCACGCGGATTTCGGCCGGGGATGCGGGGTCCGCGCGCGCGGCGACGTGGGACACGTCGAGCACCGCCGGTCCGCTGTAGCCCTGATGGGTGAAGAGGAACCCGCCCGTCGCCGTCGCCGTGCGGCGCCCATCGCGGGCCGTGATGGTGACGGGGAGCGAGATGCCGGCCAGGTGGCCGAACGGCGGCGGCGTCGCCGTGAGCGGTGTGAGCGCGGCGTACGTGGGGTGCAGCGTATGGCCGAGCTGCTCGGCGATCTTCAACCCGTGCCCGTCGCTTCCCGTCCGGGGCACCGACAGCCCGCCGGTCGCGAAGATCAGGGCGTCCGCCTCCAGCGGCGTGCCAGACGCGAGCTCGACCTGCCACCCTCGCGGGGTCGGCGAGGCGCCGGTCACCATCGTGTTGGGGCAGAACCGCGCCCCGCGCCGGCCGGCCAGCACCAGCAGCCCGTCGCGCACGTCACGGGCCCGATGAGAGGCGGGGAAGAGCTTGCCCGATTCCCTCTCTTCGACGAGCGGGAGCTTGAGCTCCCGCTCGAAGAACGCGATCTGCTCGGCGAGAGGCCACGAGCGAATGATCTTCCGTAGCGTGGCCGCCGATGAGTCGGTGACGAAGCGGGACTCGTCGAGCTGCGCCGGCAGGATGTTGCACCGGCCGCCGCCCGAGATGAGGATCTTCCGGCCGCCGTCGGCGGTGCGCTCGAGCAGGACGGTGTCCGCTCCGGCGGACGCGGCGGCGATGGCCGCCATGGTGCCGGCGGCACCGGCCCCCACCACCACGATTCGGGTCAGCGAGCCTCCACGGACGTGGATGCGCGACGCCTGGCGTCCCGCGCATTGGTCGAGCTACTGCGATCCCGCTGCTCGGGACGGGAACGCCCGGACGGCGCCGGCTCCTGCGCTGGCATGACGGATGATATCATGCGGGGCACGCTTAGACAAGTATACTTGACATCAAGACAAGCAAGCTTTACCTTCGACTCGTTCTACCAACGAGCTTCTTTCTCGAGGATGCCATGACTACTCCAGATGCTGCACACCAGCGCCACGCGCGGTACGACCTCCTGGTGACCATCGTCTGGGTGGTGACCTTCCTCGGTACCCGCGCCTTTCTCGACCACGACCTGCAGCAGCGCCTCCAGCTTGCCGCGTGGATTCGGTTCCTCGTGGCGCTGATCCCGGTGATCCCAGCCGCGTTGTTCCTCCGCGCCGTGATCCGCGGGATCGGGCATCTGGACGAGTTGCATCGCCGGGTTCACCTCGAGGCGCTGGTGTTCGCCTACCCGCTGGCCATCCTGCTCCTCATGACCCTCGGCCTGCTGCAGTTGGCGGTCGACCTTCCGGTCGAGGACTGGAGCTACCGGCACGTGTGGGCCTATCTGCCGTTGTTCTACATCGCCGGGTTGGGGCTGGCCTGGCGTCGTTACCGATGAAGAACTCGCTGCGCGTGCTGCGCGCGGAGCGCAACTGGACGCAGGCGGAACTGGCGCAACGCCTCGACGTGTCGCGGCAGACCGTGAACGCGGTCGAGACGGAGAAATACGAGCCGAGCCTCTCGCTCGCGTTCAAGATCGCGCGGCTGTTCGGCCGGAGGATCGAGGACATCTTCGACCCCCGCTGACGTCGGTCCTCCGTTGGGCGGCAAGGTGCCGGTGCCCGAATCGGACGTCAAGCGCGATGATCGTGTCTGGCAGTCCCCGAACCCTCGCGATATACTCCACCCGCTCGTGCACCCCCTCGCCCCAGCCCAGCGCCGTTCTTGCCTCACGGAGCCGAGATGACGGATCTCCTCGCCCGCTGGAATACCACGCTGAATGGCCTCGTTTGGGGCCCGCCCATGCTCATCCTGCTGATCGGCACGGGCGTGTTGCTCACCATCCTGACCCGCGGTGTGCAGGTCCGGCGCCTCGGCACCGCGCTCAAGGAGGTGCTGGGGAAGCTCACCCAGCGGGGTACCGGCGCCGGCAGCGTGTCCCCGTTTCAGGCGGTCGCGACCGCGCTCGCTTCCACCGTCGGGGTGGGCAACATCGCCGGCGTGGCCACGGCCATCTTCCTCGGCGGCCCCGGCGCGTTGTTCTGGCTCTGGGTCTCCGGGCTGGTCGGCATGGCCACCAAGTTCTCCGAGATCGTGATCGCGCTCCACTATCGCGAGCCGGATGCGTCGGGCACGATGCGCGGCGGCGCGATGTACACGCTCAAGAAGGGGCTCCGCGCGCCGTGGCTCGGCGCGATCTTCGCGCTGCTCACCGCCCTCGCGGCGTTCGGGATCGGCAATATGGTGCAGGCCAACTCGGTGGCCGAGAGCCTGCGGGCCACCTTTCACATCTCGCCGGCCATTGTCGGCGTGGTGCTGGTCGTGATCACCGGCGTCGTGATCCTGGGCGGCATCACGCGGATCGCGGACGTGACGCAATATCTCGTTCCCTTCATGGCGTTGTTCTACCTGGGCGGCGGCATCCTCATCCTCGTCCTGCGACTGGAGGAGCTGCCCCACGCCTTGCGGCTCGTGATCGACGGCGCCTTCTCCGGCACGGCCGCGGTCGGCGGATTCGCCGGCAGCACGATCATGCTCGCGATGCGCTACGGCGTGGCGCGCGGCCTGTTCTCCAACGAGGCCGGGCTTGGGCAGTGCTCCCGATGGTGCACTCGGCGGCCATGACGGATCACCCGGTGCGTCAGGGCATGTACGGCATCTTCGAGGTGTTCGTCGACACGATTCTGATCTGCACCGTCACGGGCCTCGTGATCATGGTGACCGGGGTGTGGAGCAGTGGCTTGACGGGCGCCGCGCTGTCCGCGCGCGCCTTCGAGACCGGCCTGCCCGGGACCTGGGGTGACATCGTCGTGACGACCGGCCTCGTGCTGTTCGCGTTCTCGACCATCATCGGCTGGAGCTACTACGGCGAGACGGGCATCGTCTACCTGCTGGGGACGCGCAGCGCGCTGCCGTACCGCCTGGCCTGGCTGGTGTTCATCTACCTCGGCGCCACCGGCTCGCTGCATCTGGTGTGGGACATCGCCGACACGCTGAACGGCCTGATGGCGATTCCCAACCTGATTTCGGTCCTGGTCTCGATCCCGATCCTGCTCAAGCTGCAACGGGAGTTCTTCAGCCGGCCGAAATCGCCATAGCGGCGGCCTCGACCCGGGCCGACGGAGGACGCGTGCTCTACATGGTCATCGAGACCTTCCGCGGCGGTGATGCGGCGCCCGTCTACCGTCGTGTCGGTGAGCGCGGGCGGCTCCTGACGGACGGGCTCCGCTACGTGGCGAGCTGGGTCACGCAGGACCTCACGCGCTGCTATCAGGTCATGGAGACTGAAGACCGGCGGCTGCTCGACGCGTGGCTCCAGAGCTGGGCGGACCTCGTCGCGTTCGAGGTGCTTCCGGTGGTGACGTCCGCCGAGGCCGCGGAGCGGGCGACCGCGCGATGAGCGCAAAATCCCGGGTCCCGCTGTGGACCTGCCCAAAATGCGGCGCCAAGCTGGTCACACGGAACATGTGGCATTCGTGGCCCCGGCCGCTCACGTCAAACCGCTTCGTGCGGGTCGAGGAGAAGGTGCCTGGCTGGTGGTCCCACCGGCTTCGCGTCACCGAGCCCGGCCAGCTCGACGGCCAGGTCCAGGCCTGGCTCCGCGACAGCTACCGCCTGATGGGCATGCAGGGGCGACTGAATCGGAGCTAGCAGAGCGGGAGAAGGGGTGCTCAGCCATGGGGCGGGGCGTCTCAGACGGCAAGGCGGTCATTGCGACGGCAGCCGACCCACGAGATCCGCGGCGCGGAAAGGACCGCGGTCGGCGATCAGTGCACGCGCGGCGTCCACCTGGCCCCAGCTATTCCACAACAGCACACCGCGCACTCGGCCGGCGGATAGGTAGTAGAGCACGCCCTCGCGGAACGGCTCCTTCCAGTCCGTCACCGTCTCACCGCGCGGGTCCATCTCGCCGACGGCCTCGTAGCCCAGCTCGAACAGGTCCGAATAGAAGAACGGCAGGTGCGCGTAGGATGAAGCCTCACCGGCCATCGCCCGGCCGGCCGCGCGCCCCATCGTGAGCGCGTTGTCCTCGTGCTCCACGCGGAGGCTCGTGCCCAGCGCGGGGGCGATGAAGCGGGCGACGTCGCCGGCCGCGAAGACGTCGGGATGCGCCGTCCGCAGGTGCTCGTCCACAACGACGCCGTCCTCCACCTGCAGGCCGGCCGCCGTGGCGAGGTCCGTGTCGGGCACGATCCCGATGCCGGCCACCACGGCGTCCACCGAAAGGTGGAGTCCGCCTTGCGTTTGGAGGACGACCTGCGAGCGGCTCCGGCTCACGCCCGTGACCCTCTCCCCGGGCCGCACGTCCACGCCCTTCTCACGGAAGTAGCCGACCAGGAAACGCGCCAGATCCGCCGGAAACAGGCGCGCGCCGATCCCGTCCTCGGGAAAGAGCATCGTGACCGTGCAGCCCTGCATCACCAGCGCCGCCGCGATCTCGGAGCCGATGAATCCACCGCCGATCACCGCGAAGCTCTTGCCCGGTTCGGCCAGGGCGCGCAGCCGGCGGTAGTCGTCGAGCGTGCGGAAGTAGATCAGCTGATCTCCGCCGAACGGCAGGCGCCGCGGCGTCCCTCCGGTGGCGAGCAGCAGTTTGTCGAACGTGTAGTCCGTGCCGCCGTCGTCACGCACCCGCTTGCCGCGGAGATCGAGGGCCGTCGCGCGGCGCCCGAGATGGAGATCCACATCCACCTCGCCCGTCTTCCGCCACACGCTCTCGAGCGGCGTGCCTTTCCACAAGGCCTTCGAAAGCGGGGGCCGCGCGTAGGGCGGCTCGGTCTCGGCGCCGATCAGCCCAAGGGAGCCGTTGGCGTCCAGCTCGCGGACGCCCCGGACGGCGGCGTCGGCCGTCATGCCGCCGCCGATGATCAGGTACCGATAGTGCGGCATGGTCACGTCTCCCAGGTCGATGATCCCGCGCCGCCGCGCCGGCGCGCGAAGAACTGTCGTTGCAGGCGCTCGTCCTTGAGCGTTCCGCGGACGGCCGTGGTCGTCGTGGTCACCCCGGGCCGCGACACGCCGCGCATCTCCATGCAGAGATGACGCGCCTCAACCGACACGATGACGCCGGCCGGTGCGAGCCGTTCTTCGAGCAGGGCCGCGACTTGCTCCGTCAACCGCTCCTGGAGCTGCGGCCGGCGGGCATGGAAGTCGACGACTCGGGCCAGCTTGGACAGGCCGACGAGGCGCTCGCCGGGAATGTAGCCGACGTCGGCCGTGCCGAAGAATGGCAGGAAGTGGTGGGCGCAGATCGAGTAGAACGGGATGCCGGTGACGGCGACGATCCCGGCGTGCGCGGGCTGCTCGGCTCGCAGGGCGGTAGAGCCGAGTCGTGGACGACGGGGAGCCCGCGCTCACGGCGACAGCCAGTACGACACCTTCACGAGAAACGTATCGTTCCGCCGCTGATCGAACAGATTGGCGAAGTCGCCGGCGAACGAGTCCCTCCCCTCGCGCTTCGTGAAATCCTCCCGCCCCTGACTCCAGACCAGAAACAGCGTCGAGCCGCGCCGGTACTCCCACCGAAACACGACGTTCGAGCGAAACTCCTGCACGTTGAACCCGCCGGGCTTGCGGGTGACGAACCGATCGCCGTACGGCTGGTAGCGCGCCGCGTACGCGTCGGCGCGCGGCTCGCTCAGCTCGCGCACGTCGCTGTACGTGCCCTTCGACACGAAGGGGGAGGCGTAGATCTGGAGCGACGCGGTCGGCGTGAAGGTGTAGTCGAGCCGCCACGTGAGGCTCAGCGTCTTCTGCTCGAGGTGCGCGAAGGTGTAGTGCTGCGCCCCCAGGGAATCGGTGAAGGTCCCGTAGTACTGGCTGTCATTGCGGTTCCGCCGGTAGTCCACACTGAGCGACGTCGTGAACCGGCTGGCGACCTTGAGGTCCAGCTCGGGCGACAGGCTGATGGATGACGAGCGACCCTGATCACCCCGGAAGTAATTGAACCAGAAGGAGGGGACGAGCGCCTTGCGGTCGTCGCCCGAGATGCCGCCCCAGGGCGCGATGTACGGATCCTGCCGAATCGCGGGACCGCCGCGCGCGCAGCGATCGCAGTAGGTGGCGCCGAGCTGCCCGAGCGTGCCTCCCAGGTGGAGCCACCAGCGGTTCGTGAACTGGGTGTGCACGTTGGTGTTGAATGCACGCTCGGTCGGGAGGCCGGCGGCGCTCCAGTACTCCCAGTTGTTGAAGTTCCATCTGAGCTGCTGAAACACGCGGTTGGGCGTGAGGAACGCCAGCGCGGCCCACGTGGTCCACGCCTGCTGGTCGGCCTGCTGCAGGAAGCCGAGGTCGTTGACCTCGAAGCCCGGCGAGCGCCGCTGGTAGGCGGTCTCGAAGTGGAGCCGCTTGCCGCCGACCTTGGCGAAGCGCAGCTCGAGGTTCGTGCCGGTGAGCGAGGTGCGCGTCGCATCGAACGTCAGGGGGCCGTCCGGTCGCTGGTAGAGGTGGACCGTCGTCCGCTGGGTTCGGGCGATCGCCGCGGGCGAGCCGGCCACCCGGCTCACGTCGAACGATCCGGATACCTCGAACCGGCCGGCGAACCGCCGCCGCGCGTCGATCCCCCCGGCGTACGCGCTTCCATGGAGGTACGGCGTGCCGGCGGTATCGAGCCACCGGTTCACGCCAGTCAGGATGAACCCAACGCTGCCGTCGCCGTGATGGTAGTCCTGATTGCCGCGGATCACGGCGTAGTTCGTCGCGGGTTCGAGGGTAGTCCCCGCGGAGTCCGAAACGTGACCCGTCACCGCGTCGAGCACCCCCACGGAGAAGCCGCCTGGCAGCCGGCCGGTCACCTTCCCGGCGCCGAGGATGGGCGTGGAGGTCGCGGAGACCTCGTCCTCGTAGATGCCGGCAAGTTGCGGGGCGCGGCCGATCCGGCGTGAGTAGAACAGCCCTTCACCGGTGTTGCAGTCCACCACCACGACGCAGTTCACGGGGAAGCTGAACAGGCCTTTGCCCTCCACGAAGAACGGCCGCCGCTCGGAGAAGAAGGTCTCGAAGGCGCCGAGGTTGAGGACGGAGGGATCGGCTTCGACCTGCCCGAAGTCGGGGTTGACGGTCGCGTTGAGCAGCAGGTTGGAAGCGACGCGGTACTTGAGGTCGCCGCCCCCGGTGAGCTTCTGGCTGCGCGAGAAGTCGGCGGACGCGGGGCCCTGCACGTTCTTGGTCACCAGGTACGGCGTGATCTCCGCGTTGCTCGGGCTCCCCAAGTCCACGAGCCCGGTCAGCTCGCCGAATTGGGACACGAAGCCGGACCTGGACGAGCGGTAGAGCGGCCACGTCACGGTCGCGGTGTGGCGCTGAATCACCCGCCAGATGAGGATGCCGAAGGTGCCGTCCCCCTTGGCCGAGTAGCGCAGCTGCGACAGCGGGATGCGGTACTCGGCGATCCACCCGACCGAGTCGATGCTGGTCGCCACGTCCCAGATCGCGTCCCACGCGACGTCCTCGTTCCCGTCGTTGTAGATGGCATAGTCCGCCTTGACGCCGGCCGGATTCACCGCGAACTCGTATCCCGTACGGCGGTCGTGGTAGGAATCGAGCAGCAGGATGATCTGATCCGACGCGGTCTGATCGTCGCGGCGCGACAGCAGCGCCACGATGCTGTCGGGATGCGGGTCGAAGGCGCGCACGAAGACGTAGAGGTTGCGCGCGTCGTAGGCGACCCGCGCCTCGGTCGCGAGCTTCGGGGCCGCGCCTTCGCTGGGCCGGGCCTCGAGGAACTGGGTGATCACCGGCGCGGCGCGCCAGACGGCGTCACCGTCCCGCCCGTCGATGATGGGCGGTGCGGCGGCGCGCGTGGCGGGCACCGCGGTGGCGCTCGCCGAGGGAGGATCAGGGGGAGGCCCCTGGCCCTGAAGCGCCAAGAGGATGCCGAGGAGTGGCGTCACTGGAACACCCGTCTGGGGGTCATTCCGTTGGACGCTCAGACTGCCCGAAGGGTTTCGTCCGCGGTGACGTGTTTCAGATCAGGACGCCGTCAGCGGCTCCTCGGGACCAGCGGCGTGCATACCACCGATCGGCTGAACCGCACCCGCGGGCCGTCGGCCACCGCGAATCCGCTCGCACGGGCGAGGTCGACCGTGGCCGCGAACCGCCCGGGGGAGACGTGTCCCCTGGGCTCGGCGATGAAGCAGTGACCGGCAGGCTGGATGAACGACCGGACTTCCGTGAAGAACGCCCGCGGATCCGCCAGCTCATGGACCATCCAGAAGGCCAAGACGAAGTCGGCCAGGCCGGTGAACCCCAGTCGACGCGGTTCGCAGACGCGAAAGTCGATCCGATCCGCCACGCCCCGGCGCTCCGCGCGCCGTCGCGCGCGCCGTACCGTCTCCGGCTGAACGTCCAGGGCGACGACCTGGCCGGTCGAGCCGACGAGCTCGGCGAGCGCGAGGCTGAAGTACCCCAGGCCGCAGCCGATGTCGACGACGGTTTGGCCCGGCGCCACGAGTCCGCGGAACAGGGCTGCGGGGTCGTGCACGAGGCGGCGCAGCGGGTTATCGAACGTGTACGCGAGCCACCAGGGACAGGTGTGCAGACCGGAGAACAAGCGGCCGCGCGGCTCTAGAGTGTCGGCTTGAGCACCATCACGAGCACCGTCGACACAAGAACCACGAGCGCGCCGACACCAACCGCTCGCAGCCGACCCACGAGGGCGCCAATCTCTGCCTCGCGCCCCGCCGGTGCTTCCAATAGCCGCGCCAGCCGACGGAACCCTCGCCCGAGGATCGCTCCGCCCACGGAGAGTACCAACAGGGCGCCGACCACACCCCACCACACCCAAAGCGACATACCGAAATGACCCACGAAGACCGCAACGATGCCGAACAGGAAGGTGATCCCTCCCGCAGGCGCAATGAGTCGTGTGCTGGCAAAATCGCACACCGATGCCAAGGCGCCCATGCGGTGCAGATCAGAAGTGCGTGTCATGAGACCGGCCACGCCGGAGACCGTCACCGCGGCGCCGAGCCAGATGGCGACTGCGAGTACGTGAACCGCCTTCAGCCAGAGATAGAGGCTCATCGTGTCAGCGCTCGATGGTCGGGGAAACCGTTAAGCTACATCGGAAGGTCGGTTGGTGCGCGGCCTTCGGTGAGGCATCTCCATTTGCCGTGGCGTCAACGTACGATGATCAACGGGAGACGCGGGCGGAGATCCACACGCTGGCCGCGAACGTCGTTATCCAGATGGACCTCGAGCACGGGCTCCGCGGCACGGAGCATCTCGATCGGCCGAGGCCGAAGCCGGCCGAAGGCGATGGGCTCCTGCGCTGCCGGACCGTACACTCTCACGAGGGTGATCCGGCGACCGCCACCGGGATGCTGGAGCTGCTCAGGAGCACGGTCGCGTTCCCGCGCGATCCACGCTGGTAGAGAGGCCCTGGCCGGAACCACGAAGAAGTCTGTCGCCAGCGAATCGGCAGGCTGATGGAGCAGCTCGTAGGCGGCGCCCGGCCCGAGCCACGGCGCGAGTTCCCGCTCAACCGGAACGGGCAGCGCCGCCGTGTCACCGGGCATCCGGCGCAATCCCAAGCCGAAAGGACTCTGACCGGTCGTTCGCCACGCCGCGGCCCTGCGAAACCAGTGCGCAGTGGCCGCATGGTCCGGCGCCACGGAGACCGCGCTGTCGACCCAAATCAGCTCGAGGTATGCGTTCTCGAACAGCACGGCGACTGATGCCGTTCCCTGCTCCTCATGGCGGGCCGTGTCGGCTGCGACGGTCAGGCCCGCGGAACGCAGCGCCCTGAGCTCGTCGCCCGCTCCAGGCTTGACCACGATGAACACGTGATCAAGCTCGACGCGGGGAGCCTGGGCGAGCGAGGGAGAAGCGAGCGTCGCCAGCAGAGCGGGAAGCAGAACGGAGCAGGTCCACCACCTCATAGCCCCGGGCATGGAGATCCCTCCGACGGATTGGGCTTCACTGGGTCGCCATCACGCTCATGCGCCCGTGGTGCCGGCAGGGGATCGACGCGCGTGAACGAAACGTCGGACCGGCTTCATTCCTGCTGACGATACTTCGGGTGGTACTTCACCGTCTTGAGCGCTGTCTTGTGCTTCGCGACGGCTGATGCGCGGGCCAGCGGATCCGACTTACGCTCCGCGTACGCCGATTCGGCACGTAGCTTCCGGAAACTCGCCAACCGTTCCGGGTCCAGCGTGCCCGCCGCGACGGCGGCCAAGACGGCACAGCCCGGCTCCACGTCATGCCGGCAGTCGCGGAAACGACACGCCGCCGCGAGGTCCTCGATCTCCGGGAACGCCTGCCGCAGGCCCTCCGCCAGATCCCAGACGCGCAGCTCGCGCAGTCCAGGCGTGTCGAGCAAGAGGGCACCGCCTGGCATACGGAACAGCTCGCGACGCGCGGTGGTGTGACGCCCTCTACGATCGGTCTCGCGAACCGGGGCGGTCGCAGCCAGGGGTACTTCGGCGAGGGCGTTGATCAACGTCGACTTCCCGGCTCCGGACGGGCCGAGCAGCGCGACCGTACGTCCGGCCCTGAGGCTGCCGCGGAGGGCACGGAGGCTCTCGGGCTGCTCAATACTCACGACGTGCAGGGCGGTCCCCATGGCGACTGACTCGACGGCCGCCACCGTACCTGCTACGTCCGAGTCGAGATCTGCCTTGGTGAGGACGACTTCAGGTACGGCGCCGCTCTCCCAGGTCACAGCCAGGTAGCGCTCGATACGGCGGAGACTGAGCGGCGCGTCTAGACCATGAACGATCCACGCCACGTCGATATTGGCGGCCAGGACCTGTTCGGTCGTTCCGGTCCCCGCTGCGCCCCGAGATACGGCGGACCGCCGTGGAAGCACGTCGAGGATCGAGACCGGATCGTCGGGGCTCGGACCTGGCTCGACGAGCACCCAGTCACCGGTCACCGGCATCGGTGCATGAAAGGACGCGGATGTGATGCGCGCGCCGGCCGGACCGGATTCGAGCTGAACGGTCCAACGACCTCGATATTGCGCGGTAACGCGCCCGCACTGGGAAATCGCGCTATGCTCCACTTCGGCGAGCGCTGACGCCCAATCACTGTCCCAGCCAAACTCGTCGAGAAGGGCCATCTTGAATCCGAGAAGCGGCCGGGGGGCCGGCAGTCCTCAGCTCACCGCCTGCTTCACGAGCGCGGCGATCCTTGCCGCCTCGGCGGCAGTCAGCGCCGTCAGCGCGAAGGAGGTCGGCCACATGGCGCCGTCGTCGAGGTTCGCCTCGTCGGTGAAGCCGAACGTCGCGTACCTCGACTTGAACTTCTGCGCGCTTTGGAAGAAGCAGACGACCTTGCCGTCCTTGGCGTAGGCGGGCATCCCATACCAGGTTCTCGACGAGAGGGCGGGCACGCTGGCTTTGATGAGAGCATGGAGCCGCTGGGCCACGGCGCGATCCGGTTCCTGCATCTCGGCGATCTTCGCGAGCGCGGCGCTTTCCCCGTCCGCCTGGTCGGCGCGCGAGCCGCGGCGCGCTTCCGCCTTCAGCTCTTGGGCACGCTCCTTCATCGCAGCTCGTTCCTCGTCCGTGAATCCCATGGACTTCACGCCGGTCGCAGTGGTGCTCTTGGCGGACTTCTGCGTGCCCTTCTTTGTGGTCATGGAGACCTCGTCACACTCACTTGGGTTGGCAACGTCGCCGCAGTTCGAGTGAGGACGAGCGCCATCAACATGCGCCGCCTCACGACTCTGCGCTTAAGCTGCCGGCCCTAGCTCACCAGCAGCAACGTGTGTCAATGAACGTACCCAGGAATTCACCACGCGAGCAAAGACCTTTTCCTTCGTGAACGTACCCGGACGGGCAGCTTCAAGCGCCGGTTAGCCAGCGCGTGTTCATGCTCCAAGGGCTGCCGCCACGGCGTGGGGATTTGCGGCCGCGACCCGCAAGAGAGCCCGGGCGGGGCCTTCGGGGACCCGGCGTCCCTGTTCCCAGTTGCGGAGGGTCGCCAAACTCACCCCGATCAGCAGCGCGAATTCTGGCTGGGAGAGCCCGAGGCGCGCGCGCACCGCGCGGACGTCCGCGGGCTTGAACACGGTGACCCGCGCCGGGCGCGCCTGGCCGCGCCGGATCCGCCCGGCCTGCTTGATGCTCAGCACCAGTTGGTCGAAGTCCTGCTTCCTCATTCCAGTTCCTCCTGCACGAGCCGCCGGAGCACGCGCAATTGTGCCGGGGTCAGGTCCTCTTGGACGTTCTTCCGATACGCGAACAGCATGTAAGCGACGTCCCTCCCGGCGGTCCAGTAGTAGATGACCCGAAGGCCCCCGCGCTTGCCGGTGCTGCTGGCGGCCCAACGCATCTTCCGGAGCCCGCCGGACCCGGGGATCAGCGCGCCCTGTTCTGGGCGCAGCAGGAGGGCGAGCTGCAAGCGCCGGTACTCGTCGTCCGTCAGGAGCCGCTGGATCGTCTGCGTGAAAGACGGGGGTCTCGACGAAGCGCATGGGGAAAGGTACGCCATTGGCGTACTACCCGCAAGTGGGGCGACGGAAGGGAGCAGCGCCTGGCTAGTGGACCTGCGCTTAAGCTGCCGACCCCAACTCGCAGCAGCAACGTGACGTGAACGTACCTGCGAATTCACCACGCGGCCAACCTGTTGTTCCTTCGTGAACGTACTGGGCGGGGCAGCGTAAGCGCCGGTTAGAGGCTGCGATGGGCCCCTACCTTTGACGTATTCGATACACCCGAACATGCTCCACGTCGAACTCATCAGGTTCGACAACTAGCACCTTATCCGATACAGCATCTAGCAGTTGCGTCCGAAGGGGTAGCTCCACGGCTGCAATCAGGTTGCCGTCGAGGCGAACCACGTGCCAGACCTGGGTCCGCGCTCCCGGTTGCACATAGCTCTGTATCCAGATTCGACCGTCGCGGTCGGACCTAATGTCAGCGAAGGCCGGAAACTGTTGAGACACAGGCGTAGCGGCCAACTGCTTCTTCATCATGGCTCGGTCGGCCGGATCGGGGCGCTCACCGAGCCTCGCGGCCCGATACGCTTCCAGGTCTCCGGCCCTGACCGGTTTGGGGTCGTGGTGCCAACGCAGAATGCGCTTTAGGACCCCCTGTCTGTCGACCAAGCGAAGCTCGGGTACCGCTCCGTCTCCGAGGATGGCCAGACCGGCGACGGTCGCCGCGTGCGCTTGTGCCTCGAAGAGGGCGCCGCCTATGACGCCCCATGGCTCGAGGCCCCCGATGAAGCCAATCGTACCTGAGGGGATGCGTGCGAGAGAGTCCACGATCCCATTCGTCCAAGAGTAGGAGAGGTATTGCGTGAACTGTTGTTGGAATTCCTGAAGTAGCGGTGCCACGGTCCAGTAACCAAGGAGCACTCGATCCTCTTGGAGCCAACCAAGCACCGTGGACCAGACGGCCACGTGGGGCAGAGATGCCGTAATGAGGAGGTGGCCGGTGCGGTCAAAGAGCGACAGGGTTGCTCGGAAGATATCGTGTACCGCGAGGCCAGCTCCCGAGCACCTCGAAGATGCGGTACGGCCCTCGGAACTCGCCTGGGCCGTCGCCCGCCCGGCCAAACTCGATCTCAAGTGCGCCACCCGGGGCGAAGACTCGTACCTGGTAGGTGCCCGCGTTGACGATGGCGATCGCGCTGTCCGAGAGAAAGATGCCAGCGGTTACGTGAAAGAACTCGCGAGTCGCGTCATCGGAGGTCGACAGATCCAGAACTGGCTCGGGAGACAAGGCCCATCGCGATGGATCGCGTAGTGAGAGTTCGACGACGTGCACGCCAGCACTGTCGTAGGCTTGGGGCGTTGCTGTGGGTCTCTGAACGCGACATGCGCTCACAGCGAGCGCCTGCGAACAAAGCCAGGCGGCGAAGCATATCGGAAAACGGAGCCGTCTTCTCATCGCAGCCTGACGGACATGCGCTTAGTTGGTATGAAGCGGTAGCTGACCTCCACGGTTCCGTGGTGGCAAGCTTGCCCCACACGCTTTTCACGCGCTCACCGTCTTGCGACGGGGCGCAACCGGGAGGCCAGCTACCAATGGATACGATAGGGCTTGATCTGCACAAACGCGAGAGCCAGCTCTGCATCGGGCACGCGGACGGGACGATCGCCGACCGGCGGATCGTGACGAGCCGCGAGCGATTCACTGCCGTCTTGGCCGATCGGCCGCCGGCGCGGGTGCTGCTGGAGGCGAGCACGGAGAGTGAGTGGGTGGCGCGGCATCTGGAATCGTTGGGGCACGCGGTGATCGTGGCGGATCCGAACGACGCGCCGATGTACGCCACCCGCTCGCGGCGGGTGAAGACGGACAAGCGGGACGCGCGGACGTTGATGGAGGCCTGTCAGGCGGGCACCTATCGGCGGGCCCACCGCCTCGCGGAGCCGCGGCGCCCTGTGCGGGCGGAGCTGGCGGTGCGGGAGGCGTTGGTGCGCACCCGCACGCGCTCCGTCGCCCTCGCCAAGGCGCTGGTGCGCCGCGACGGCCTGCGGGTGCCGAGCAGCGCGGCCGAGCGGGTGGGGGGCGCAGCTCGAGGCGCTCCCGGTGTCGCCGACGCTGGCCGCCGAGCTGGCCCCGCTGGTCACCCTGCTCACGCCGCTCAACGCGACGATCGATGACATCACCCGGTTTGCCGCGGCGCACCAGTTCGAGGCCTATCTGGGGGTGGTGCCCGGGGAGCGCAGCTCGAACGAACCGCGCCGCGTGGGGCCGATCACCAAGGCGGGGAATCGGCGGGTCCGCTACCTGCTGGTCGAGGCCGCCTGGCGGATCCTGCGGTCGCACCAGGTCGAGAGCGCGGCAGCGTATGGCCGCCGCACGAGGCCGTCGCTTAGTTGGCGCCGTCCGCTCCTTCGTACCACCCCGATGCGCCGAGGCCGACGAGCCTCAACGACGAGCGCGCACAGAAGGCTGAGCAGCACCTCGAGACGGGCGGGACAACGGAGGAAGGGAGCGATGGCAAGCTCGGGGGGGGGCTTGACGCGGGGCACCGCTTCACAGAAAGCTGCCGGCGCGAGAGTGCACCAGGCGAGGCGCGTCTGGTCAATGACCTGGTCCCGGAGAGTCCCAGGCGCTCAATCCTAGGCCCGGCGCAGGCGCCGGGCAGCTTCAAGCGCCGGTTAGAGACGGCCACTTGCCTATATGTCGCATATGACATATACTTCCTCATGGCCTTGGGCGACAAGCCGCTGGTCTGGCTCCATGGGGAGGTCAAGACCCCGCCATTCTCGGCAGCGGCTCGCGTCGAGGCGGGCGTGTTACTCCGGCAAGTGCAGGGGGGTCACATGTTGACGCTGCCGCAGTCGCGGCCGATGCCGGCGATTGGGCCCCATTGCCATGAACTGCGCGTGCGCGATGCGGACACCACGTGGCGTCTGGTCTATCGGGTGGACCGGGACGCGATCGTGATCGCGGACGTGTTCAGCAAGAAGACGGCGCTGACGCCGCGCCACGTGATCGACGTCTGTCGGCGGCGGCTCCGGGCCTACGATCGCGCTGCCGAGAGCGAGGAGGGAGTATGAAGCAGACGAAGCGGAAGCGCCTTGAAGCGAAGGGGTGGCGCGTTGGCTCGGCCACGGAGTTCCTCGGCCTGAACGCGGAGGAGGCTGCTCTGGTGGAGCTTCGGGTGGCCCTGAGCGAGTCATTGCGGGCGCGGCGGCGGGCGGCGCGCCTCACACAGGTTGCATTGGCAAAGCAGCTGGGTTCGAGC
This sequence comes from uncultured Gemmatimonadales bacterium, assembly GCA_963771275.1. Lineage (GTDB taxonomy): Bacteria > Gemmatimonadota > Gemmatimonadetes > Gemmatimonadales > GWC2-71-9 > JAOTWJ01. Next base: position 849,586 of record CAVYSW010000003.1, on the reverse strand, counting down.
CAGTCCCGCGTCGCGAAGATGGAAGCTGGGGACCCGTCGGTGTCGCTGGACCTGCTGTTGCGCTCGCTCTTGTCCCTCGGAGCCAAGCCGCGGGACATCGCGAAGGCCATCGAACGCAAGAGGGTGGCTGTGGCCGTCTAACGACTCTGCGCTTAAGCTGCCGGCGCGAAAGTGCACCAGCCAATTCGTCTGGTCAATGACCTGGTCCGGGAAAGTGCCATGCGCTCATCGCTACGCCCGGCGGCGCGCCGGTCAGCTTCAAGCGCGCCGGTTAGACCGCGTCCAGAAAATGCTCAGTCCCTCCGAGTGAAGAGGCGCACAGTCTCCACATCGGTGTCGTGAGATCGGTGAATCGTGGCAACGAACCGGTCGTTCACCGCGGCCACAACATGGTACTCTGGGACTTCCACGGTGGTTTCCATCGCACCGTCACGGTCCATGACAATCCAAAAGAAGGGACCACGCGAGGCAACAGCGTAGCTAGAAATCCAAATGCTCGAGTCCGTCCCTACGACAAGGTCTCCGAGCGCGGGTGTAGAGGTGTGCGTCACAGACCCGCGCGTGTTTGCCGCGACTCGTCGTTGAGTCTCGCGATCCGGTATGAATGTCATCTGGTCCGCAACGAGGTCGTCGACGGTGGCCTTGTTCACGTCCCGGCTTTGATTGCCGCTCAGTCTGATGATCTGCAGGAGCCGGTCACCGACGAAGACACGCACCTCAGGATGCTCCGTATCCACTGCGATGGTACGACTGGCACCCAGGACGCCCAGGAGCAGAGTGCGCCGAAACGGTGGGAGCCCCATGCTTTGGGCGAGGACCTCGTTTCCAGGGAACGCTCCGACCGCGAGCGTCGTCCGGAAGCGAGGCGACCAGAGAATGGCGTTGGTAGTCCTACGGATCGTCGTGCCGACATCGTGCCCGCCCCATTCCCGGGTTCTCAACAGCAAGCGCCCGGTGCCCATGGCACCGACAGCCCACGCCGCCCCGTAATTGGGCTTGAGTGGGACGGTGTTCAGCATCCAGCTTTCCAAGAATTGACCTGCGGTCGTGAAGAGAGATACACGATGTTGGACTGGGTCAGACACCACGAGAGTGTCTCCAACCGCCGCCATCCAGTCGACCGATCTAAACTCCCCGGGGCCGGCGCCTAGGTGACCGATCTGCTGCCGAAACCTGCCTTCCGGGGTGAAGACCCGAATCTCGCCGTTACCCTGGCTTATGACCATCGCGTCCTGTAATAGCTCGACGTCCGTTATGTGAAAGAACTCGTAGTTGGGATCGTTCGCGACCTCCGAACCGATCTCCAGAACGTCGCCATCAAGGCGCCGAATGGGCCGATAGAAGTCAAGTTGGTGAGTGACAACCTGCACTCCGCTCGAATCTTGGACGGCCGTCGAGCGCTTGACCGTGGGTGACAGCTCTGTTCCGCAGGCGATCGCGAGCGCGAGCGGGAGCGTGATGACTGGGGAGACCCAAGGTGGCATCGGAGCGTGGGACATAGGGTGACGCGGTCTAACGACTCTGCGCTTAAGCTGCCGGCGCGAACGTGCACCAGGCGAGACGTCTGGTCAATGATCTGCTCCTGGAGCCCACCAGCCCCTCATATCTACCGCCCGGCGGCGCGCCGGTCAGCTTCAAGCGCGCCTCTGAAAGCGCGGTTGTCAAACCGACGTACCTTCCCCATGACCGCCGGGGCGGCCGCGTCCTGCGCCCCACGAATCGCCACAGCTCCTTCACCGTCGAGCGCAGCTCGAAGCTGGCTTCACGCGCCTCTGCGGACGCGGCGGTCCAGGAGCATTCGTTCGAAGGAGGTGGCCCATTCGGGTTACCGGGGGGACGGCTGCCCTACGCCGCCGAGCCCAGCGTTTGCCTCGGGCGCACCTCCAGCTTTTCATGCTGCCGGAGCCACGCGTCGTAGCTCCACGCCTCCCTGAGACACCAATAGAGATCGCAGCACAGCTTCCGTGCCGCCGCCACCGTGGCCTTCGCCTTGCCTTTGGAGCGCAGCAGCTTCTGATACTGCTGCCCCACCGGCCCCGGCGCCAGCTTCAGGCGCTGCACGATCTCGATCAGGATCCACTTGAGCCAGGGGCTCCCCGCCCGCCCCACCGAGCCGTGCCGCGTCTTGTCCCCGGAGCTCTGTGTGCTCGGCGTGAGTCCCGCATAGGCCGCCAGCTCGTGCGCCGAGTGGAACCGGTGAATCGTCCCGATCTCGGCGAGTAGGAGCGCTGCCCCGAAGGTCCCGATGCCCGGCCAGGTCTGCAGCCGCTGCGCCACGGGATCGCCCTGCACCAGGCGCTTCACCCGATCGTCGAGACTGTGAATCCGGACGTCGAGGGCATCCACCAACTCGAGCAGCAGATCCACCTGGACGCGCCCCGCCGGGGAGAGGGCCACGGTCGCGAGCCACGCCCGCCCCGCGCGCCCGTAGAGATCCGTCACGGTGGTCCGACAGTTCTCGGTCGTGAGATGCCCGTGAATGCGATTCTTCAGCTGCGTGCGCACCCGCACCAAGTAGGCTCGGCCCCGCAGCAGGTGCCGGCGCGCCCGGACCGTGGCATCCGGCACCCAGATCACGGGCAGCAGGTTGGTGCGGAGTAACTCGGCGAGTTTGCGCGCATCGATGGGGTCGGTCTTGCAACGCGCCTGCCAGATGAGCTTCACCTGGTAGGGATGCGCGGCCACGGCCGCGATCCCTGCGGCGCTCAACCGCTCGTGGAGCCACGCCCAATACAGCGTCGCTTCCATCGCCACGGTCACGGCGTCGCCCAGGGCCGCGATCCATGCGACGAGCGCGTCCATGTCCGGCGGCAGTCGCCGATGTTCGCCAACGATCTGGCCGGCATCGTTGAGCGCGCACGCCGTGATGTACCGCTTGTGAAGATCCAGCCCGACCCAGCGCATGCGGAGCCTCCTATGCGAGACCACGGGAACGTGGCCCTCGCGGCATTGCTCCGGAACTCCTAGGAGCCGCCCGAGGGCAGCTCCGCGCTTTCATATGGTCGGGTTAGGCGCTTCGCCGCTTTGGGGATGTCCGACGGCGGCGGAGCACCGGCGCGAGGGCCCGAAGCGCTTCGTTGACTGCTGCGGAATCCGGGAAGACGTCCATGACGGTGGGGTCGAGCAGAACAATGTTCGTGCCCTCCCGGTAGCGAGCTGCGGTCACGCCGCGCACGGCCTTCGAGAAGTCGTACTCAGGGCGCATGGTGTCCCGATCGGAGTCGGGTTTGGACTGGACTCTAGCTTTGGTCTTCTTCATAACGGCGTCGCTCGCGTCTGGTGGCGAGTCTTGCGCTGATGAGGCGCGTTCGTGGGGGCCGCTCGGCGAAAGCTACAACGAGGAGGCGCTGTTTGTCAGAGAGGCCGAGCACGAGATAGCGCTGCTCCTCACGGGAGTGATCGGGATCGGGAAGCAGAAGCGAGAGCGGGTCACCGAACGCCGTGACGGCTTCTTCGAAGGAAACGCCGTGCTTGCGGAGGTTGGCCGCCGCCTTGTCAGGGTCCCACTCGAACTCATAGGCCACGCGAGGAATTTAGCAGGGGCGGGCGGCGAATGCGCCTAACGGACTTGCGCTTAAGCTGCCGGCGTGTCGCCTACACCACACAAACACATGATTCCTTATCGGCCGCGAGGGCGCCAGTCGTAGCGCGGGCGCTCGGCCTATCGAGCGCCCGGCAGCGTCCAACCGCTTGTTAGACCGCGCGTTAGGTACTCCCGCGGCTCGGCACACCTGCCGTGGCTGTTGGTAGGACCGTGCCGCAGTGTCCGCAACCCACCCTACGATGGTCAGCAACTCCAAGAGCGAGGCCTGGTGCAGGCGGGACGCATCCGACACACCTACTGGTGTGCTCCTTTGGAGCCGGACACATCCCAAGCGCGTCACGCCCACCACGATGGCGCGCCAATGACACGCGCGCGGTGCTGTCGTGTCTCGACTACGAGCCCGCCGCTCGTCGAAAGGACGCGACGGAGCGGATCCTTGGTCTCAACAGAGCCCACGCGCCGGCCGTCCGGGTTGTACCACGTCACCGCCTTCGACTCGAGCAGCGCGAAGCCGCGGTCGCCGACCACGACGTCGCTCGCCCCGTACACGTCGACGAGTGCCTCGAGGCGGTCGCCGGCCAGGACATAGAGCCGAGTGTCCGTCAGGATATAGAGGTGCTCCCCGGCGTCGGCGATGTGCCGCGGCACCGAACCGATGTCGTAGACGCGCTCCGGGATCCCTCGGGTGGAGACTACGACCACCTTGCCGGAGTACCCGGCGAGAAACCCTCGACCGTCCTTCCCGAGGTTGGCGGCGTAGATCCAATCCGAGGCGAAGCTCTCGCTCACGCCCATGCTAATGGTGAACTCCATGTCAGCCGCCCCGCCGCGTCCGTCCGGCACGGAGACGCGGGAGGTGGAGAGCACCTGCTCGTACGTCACCCGCTCGACCTCGCGGCCGGAGAGACCGGAGAGATCGGACCCCGTCAGCAGCTCCATCGCGGCGCCCAGCTCCTGGAACCGGGCGGTCGCCTTCGGGTCGCCCGGGTTCCGGTCAGGGTGCAACCGCATCGCGAGCACCCGGTACTGCTTTGTGATGTTGTCGGGGGTGACCGGGAGCTCGAGCTGCATCAACTGGAGCGCCGCCTCGACCTCGGCGCTCGTTCCCGTGCGCTCCGAGCGGTCGGCGACGACCCGGGTCCACCCTTCCTTGGACGGCATCCGGAAGCCCCACACCACTTGACCGGTCGCGGTGTCGAGACACCACGCCTCGTCCACCACGGTGACGAGGTAGCGGCTCCGGTCGGAGGAGATGGCGACGGTCCGCGAGTGGTTCTTGAGCTCGTGCGGGCCGATGCCGAACCGGTCGGCCTGGGCGCGGTACTCGGGGAGGTCTGCCAGCGACTCCTCGATGAAGGGCGCGAGCGCCTCGGTGTAGCCGTGCAGCATCCCCTCGCGCGAGAGGAAGAGAATCCCGGTCCCGTCGGCGTTGACGTCCGACCGATAGACGTCGTGCGCGAGGCCCCGCTCTGCCACCACCTGGCCCTCGCGGTCCGTCACGCGCAAGACGGAGGCGGCGTATTCGAAGCCCTCCCGCCTTCCCCTCGGGTCGAGCCAGTGGGTGTAGCGGCCCGTTGGGAAGACGTCCCTATACGCGGGGTCGGGTCGGTCGGCCGGGGCGAGCTTTTCCTCGGAAGCCAGCGCCCAACCCTCGCCCCGCACCTCGAATCTCCCGCTCCGGGACGCCTTGGTCTTCTTGGCTGCGCTGCTCTGGGCGTCCGTCTCACGTTGATCCCGTTCCTCCCACCGCAACGGCGCCCGAGGGAGCCGCACGACGGGCAGCCAGTCGAGATCGAGCAGGCGCGCCTTCGCCGCCGGGCGCCGGTTCCGGGCGCGCGGCGGGCGAGCCGAGGCGAGGAGGGAAGAGGATGAGGAAGAGGACGCTGATGATGGCCAAGTCGAGGAGGCGCTCCTCGACGAAGAAGAAGTTGGTGATGATGATTCCGCCGCCGTCGAGATGCGGTAGCCGGCCGGATAGAGCCGGTAGCTCAAGCCCCTCTTCACTCGCTGAATGCGCCCGGCCTTCTCCAGCCAAGCGGCGAGGTTCGAGATCGCGGATCCGGCCTCGGCCTCGGCGTTGCCGGCTCCAGGGAGCCGTGACTTGAGGGACGACTGAAGGATCCCAGGCTCGGCCTCCACGAGCGCCACGATATGGGGCACGACCTCGACGTTGGCCTCCGCCTCCGCGGCGGACGGCAGCCAGTCACGAAGCTCCTCCACCGACTCAAGCACGGCGCGGAGCTCTCGGATACCATCTCGGTCCTCCATCACGGCCATGAGTTTGGGCGCCGTATGGACGGCGTGTGACGTGTTGATGTCAAACCGGCCGTACTCGCGCTTCCACTGCCGAACGACTGCTGGGAGGATCGAGTACGTTGCCCGGGCGGCGCGGACGGCGCGAGCATAATCTCGGTCGCGCTTCCCCATCTCGATCTCAGCGGAGAGCTCGAAGTATCGGTTCACCACTTCACCACCCGCTTCCTCCTGGGTGCCCCGCCGGCCAGTGTCCTGGACCCGCGGCGACGACTGGGCAGGCCGCACGTTCGACGACGTCGACGGCGCGGCCGCGCGTGGCGCGTCCTCACCGAGGCCGAGCAGGCGCTTGAAGAAGCTGATCATCAGGATGCCGGATCTAGCAAAGGGGTCGACGAGAAGGGCGCAAGCATTGGGGACGTCAATACGGCCTGCCGAGGCCGTAAGTTGCGGGCCTTTCCTCGCCTGGCATACGGAGGGCGGAGCGTGCCTGATCTGTCCGTGCGCTCAATCATCTCAGTCATCCATCCGGCTCGTCAACTTTGCGGCCGGGTTAGACTGCGGTGATTTCCACGACTCATCCAATCGACATGAGGCCAGTCGCTGATGGCGCAGCAGCACCTCTACTTCGCTCTGAGATTGACATTCACCGCTCCACAACGGCAACGCAGCGACTCCGGATCGGCCTTCCGCGGCGTCACGTAACACCATGACTCGCAGGCTGGCTTCGAGCAGGAAAGCTGTGCGAGCAGGCCCTTGAACGCTTCGATTACCTGCCGGAATTCCCCTTTGGTGAAATCCGCCCACGCATTGCAGTGGACGGCCTTGTTGACGACCCACGCCTCGCCGCCGTGCCTGGCGAGAGCTTCCGACCACGCTGTCTTCAGGGCCTCCACCTTCGCCTTTTCGTCGTCGTTGCTCCACGCGTTCGCCGCCCTGGCGGCCCGCCCCAGGAGCTCCCCGTACCGCCCGATAACGGCTGGCAGCAGGTCGCCGAGCTCGTAGCCGAGGTCTCCGCGGAAAGGAGGCCTTGCCACGAGCTGATCGGCGAGGTCCCAGGCAATGTATTCCATGTGGCGGCGCAACCGACCCGCCGCAACATCCAACTCGCCCTTCGCGACATCGGCTTCAATCTGCTCCCAAACGCCGGCAGCCTGTTCTACGATCGGACCAGTCTGGACGCTCCAGCTGTGGAAGACGACACCGGCCTTTGCCTCAACAAGTCCCTCGGTCTGCATTTGCTTCGCCCACACCTTGTCGTGCGTGGTGATGATGAATTGTGTGTCGGGAAAGCGCGTCTTCAGCAACCTGCAGAACTCCTTCCGGTGCCCCTGATCAACCGACATCACCACGTCATCGAGAACCGCGAACCCGAAGCGAGTGCCGAGCAAGCGTTGCATCAGCGCGAGGTATAGACACACCCCCATGCCATCTTGGTGTCCCTCGCTGTGATACGCGCCAGGCGGGAACATGCCCTTGTCGTAGAACGCCACCTCAAGATCAAGCCCGCTCTCCGCCGGTGCGAGTTTCGCTTTGAAGCCGCCTTCATCGTCCGGGTTGATGTCGCGGTAGTACGAGCCGAAATCGTTTTCCACCGCTTCGTACAGGGCGCTCAGATACGCGTCCGCTACCTCGCAATACGTGTTGTAGACGGCCCTCCCAGCTTCGACCGCCGCCGCGGCGCGTTTCGCCTGGCGCCGCGCGCTTTGACATGCCGTAAGCCGGTCCTGCGCCCGCGTCAGGAAAGTCTGGGCGGCAACCATTGCGCTCTGGTCTGGTTTGGCCTGAACGGCCGTCTTCAGCGCATCCAAGCGCTCGTTCAAGGATGTAGGCGCTGCAGTCCAGCCGTTTTCAAGCCGCTTGCGGTGCCCGCGGATCTTCTCGACCGAGTCCAGCTCCGATGCAAAGGCGCGCAACGCCGCCGACCAGTCTCCGAGATCTTGGTACAACCCATCCGGGCCGTCCGTCTTCGCTACCAGCTCGACCGCCTCGGCCAGTCCGGCAACCCGGCGTGCCTGGCCGGCTATCGCAGCACCGTTTCCCAGCAGCCGCTCTTGCACCGCCTCGGCCCTATCCGCCCGGGCAAGCTTCTCTTGCAGATGCGCCCTCAAGGCGTCCTCGTTTTCCCAATCCTTGTCGCACAGCGGACAGTGCGCATCCCCGACAAGCGCGAGGCCGCGCGCGACAAAGGCACGGCGCGTAATCGCTTCAAACAGTGCCGGGTCGCCTTCCAGCGCGGTCAGATCACGAACTACGCTCTCGGCCTCCTTCTTGCCCAGCGTGGGCAAACCAGCCACCACTGTGCGGAGAGCTTCCGCATCCCGAAGCACGGACTCCTTGTGAAAGCCCGCTTGTGCGGTGCCTTCCAGGACACCCGCGCTCAAGTTCGTGTCGGCGGCAAGGTCAGCTATCTCGGTCAGACCAAGCGTCCTGCGCTTCGCGTTGACAGCCGCGAGGATGTCTTCTTTCGAAAGGGCCCTCACGTCCAGAAGACGCCGGAACGCGTCATCCGCGCTTTCCACATCGCGCTGCGCCGCTTTGGAGGCAATGGATAGCTTGTTGCTGACGGTCTTCAGCACACCCCGCGTCTCGCCGATCTCTTCGAGCTTCAGGAGCGCCTGAATCTCCTTGGACCGTTGCCCGGCTTCGACAAGGATGTACTTGATGATCTCGCGCCGCGACAGGGTAACTGCCGGGTGCTGCGCGACCTCTTCAATTATCGCTCTGATTTCCGGATCGTCGGGCTCCAGCCCAAAGGTCTTTGCCGTCTTGACGCTTCGGGTCAGCACAGCGGACTTGTTCTTTTCCGGCACGTAGAAGCGCAGTGACACTTGCGCGGCGGCCGGGTCGTCCCTGCGCTCAACATGCGGCCCGTGACGCTGCACGCTCAGCCCGCCGGTGCCCTTGCCGCTAAGGCGCGCCATCTCGCCCGTCAGGGCGAACTGAATCGCGTCGACGACACCGCTCTTGCCGGAACCGTTCGGCCCCGAGACGAGGAAGTTCTTCCGGTTCGGCGCGATCTCCAGATCCCGGATTCCCCGCAGCTCCCGTATACGGACCGACTCGATCTGGATCATGGTCGAGGGTCCCTCGCTGCGGCTGAGAGGATCTCAACCAAGTCGTCCGCCCTGAGGTTCCTACCCGACGCGAAGAGTGTGCGCAGCGCCTTGATCGTCTGCTCATCGAGCGAATCCGACTCTGAGAGCTTCGCGTAGAACACGTCGAGAATCTCGTTCAGTACCGCTGGCATCTCCTCTCCTTCGCATCCGGGGTCCGGCGTCGTTCATGCCGAAGTCTGCCCGCCAATCGCCAGTCACAGCCTACGCCGCCCGGCAGCTAGACCGCGTTCTCAACCATTGCCAGCGGCCAACCGCTACTGTAATCGATGCGTGGGCCGCGGCGTAGCCAGAGGCTATAGTCCCTCCATCCAGTTCCCTCGCAGCGGCTGCACCGAAGGTCGAAACATTCCCAACAGCCATCCGGGCAGTGGGTGGCACCATGGCAATCGCAGGCGGCCGAACGCCAGAGGGCCGCGGCGACGTCCGCGAATCGATGCATGTCAGGCAGCTGTAGGTGTGGAGGATTGTAGAACCGCCCCTCGTAATAGAAGAAGAGCATCAACGAGCCGTTCCAGATATCGTTGACCACGTGCAGTCCAAGATCAAGCCTGTGGCCAGCTCCGTATGGCTTGGCGACAAGTGGTGTCGGCAGGTTGACCTGGCGTTTCAGTCTCAGTGGCTTCAGGTGGTCGATGTGGGACCGGAGCCGCTTTGCGAATTCCGTGGCGACCTTCTGGTCCCCTGATCGGATCCGGAACAGCCACAGCCGGTCTGAGGACCCGTCACCCTGCACGGTTGCTATGCAAGTGACCTCCGGTCCGCTCCAAGCGCGAACAAGCTCAGCGTTGGCGGCTTCGACTAGATCAGCAGCGGCCTGATTCAAGGAACGACCGTGGATCCATAGAAGGCGCTCTTCACGCGCGGGGATGGTAGTGAGCGCGGTCTAACGGATCTGTGATGGATGACAAGACATCGCCCTCGCCGGGAAGTGACAGTACATCGCTTCTGGGACTCACGCGAGAGGCTTGGTTTTTGGGCAGTGCGGTGCACCATGCGTTCCGGCCGCGAGCTGCGGGGAGCGCATGGAGCCAGATTTCGAGCAGGAGCGCCAGCAAGCCTTCGAGCGGTACCAGGCAGGCGAGAGTGTCAGTGCCATTGCCGCGTCCCTCCACCGCTCCCCCTGGTGGGTGCGGAAGTGGCTGACCCGAGCGGACCCCGACGATCCGACCTGGTTTCGCGATCGGTCCCGCCGCCCGCACCGGAGCCCGAGGCAGTGCACGCCCGCCGTGGAGGCGCTGGTGCTGGCGATGCGAGGGCAGCTCCAGCGCGAGGGGGCGTTCCATGGCGCGCAGGCCATCCTCTGGGAGCTGGAGGCGTTGCAGACCCCCGAGGTGCCGACGGCGCGCACGATCGCGCGCATCCTGGCACGCCACGGCGCGGTGGCCCCCGATGCCGAGCCGTACCAGCCGAAGGGCAAGAAGTATCCGGCACCGGATGGCACCGCGGTCGGCAGCGTCCAGCAGATGGACTTTGTCGGGCCCCGCTACGGGAAGCCGCCGCTGCGCTTCTACAGCCTGAACACCGTGGAGTTGGCCACCGGGCGCTGTGCGGTGGAGCCCGCGTTGCAGCGGGATGCCCAGGCCACCATCAATGCGATCTGGGCCACCTGGGGCCGCCTGGGGGTGCCGCGCTACGGGCAGGTCGACAACGAGTTGGTCTTCTTCGGGAGCCGGCGTCACCCCCGCGGCATGGGGCCGCTGATCCGTCTGTGTTTGCCCCAGGGGGTGGAGCCGCTTTTCATCCCGATCGCGGAGCCGTGGCGGAATGGGGTGGTGGAGAAATTCAACGACCTCTATGAGCACCGGTTTCGCCGCCGGGTTCCCTTGGAGGACGCCGGTGCCCTGTCTCGCGAGAGCCGGCGCTTTGAGGAGCATCACAATGCGCGCTACCGGTACAGCAAATTGCACGGCCGTACTCCCCTGGCGGTGCTGCGCGCGAGTGGCGCGCTCCTGCGCTTCCCAGACACGGCTTCGCCTCCGAGGCATCCGTTGCCGAAGCCCGAGCGCGGCCGCTACCACTTCATGCGGTTCATTCGGAGCGACCGCGTGCTGGATATCTTCGGCGAACGCTTTCCCGTCCCCGTGGCCGCCGTGTACGAATACGTCCGCGCCACGGTGGATGTCAGCGAGCAGCGGCTCCTCGTGTACCTCGACGGACAGCTTATCGACACCCATGACTACCGGCTGCGCTAACGTGGCGGACCGACCCTGGCCTCCCCTTCTTCCCCTCCCCGGGGTGGCTCCGTTCCGACCGACCACCATACGGGAGCGATGTCTTGTCATCTCCCGGACAGAGCGATGTCTTGTCATCTGACAGATCTGCGCTTAAGCTGCCGGCCATTTCTCGCCAGCAGCAACGTGTGTCGATGAACGCACCCAGGAACTCACCACGCGAGCAAAGACCTCTTCCTTCGTGAACGTACAGGGCCGGCCAGCTTCAAGCGCCGGTTAGGCAGCACGCCATCAACAAGAAATCGTACTGGCGTCCAGGACATGGCGCGAGATGATCGTCCAGCGGCCTGCAACGTGGGCTAGGCGAAACTCCACGGTGAGATCGCCGCCGATGCTGCGGTGCCAATGTCCGCAGGAACTCCAGTCGACACCCTGTTCGTACACGGTGACGACCGCCGTATCCGGGGCGACGAACTGAGGATCGTGCAATTCAAGGTAGGTCTTGACCTCACTTTCCGAGCAATAACCTGCACCCAATGCCCGGCACACCGACGTCACCAAGGATCGAGCCGCTAGCGACTCCAGCCACGGACGGTGATACGGGGCCTCACTACTATCCCGGCGCGCGAGCAAGATGACTGGCGCAGGAGACGGCGCTCCCCCGACGGGAGCGGGGAGCTTGGCACGGACGCTGTCCGCGACGGACGGGAACGCGTGCGTCGCATAGGCTGCCAACACAGCCTCCCAAACCGCTTCTTCGATGGGGCGGGGCGGGCCTTGTGGGAGATCGCTGGGGGGCATCGGGGATCCCGCAGGGACCAAGGCCCGCACAAACAGCACCATGACTCCGATGGCCAACGAGCGGTAGAAGCGACGCAGGTATTGGTGGCCGAGATCACTCAACCCCCTGCCCTCTAGACCTATGCCCTCCCACCAACGAACGCCGGGGAGTCGGTTCCTCAGAACCTGAACCCAGCAGTAGGTACCGTAGCCAACGCATAGTGAGAACGCGGCAATCGCGAGGACCGTCGCCAGACCGGGCACCGACCAGAGTGGAGGATTCACGCCAAGCCTCCCGATGAGCGGGCGCATCAGGCGCGGTTCTGGATCTTCACCGGCGTGCTGCCTTGTATATCGCTTCTTCCCTAAAGTGCAAGCAGATTGCGGTGGGCGATAGCCCGTGTTGCCTAGGGTCCGCGAGACCGTCCGTTAGCCAGGGCGTCGCCCACCGTCAGGACTCGTCGGAAGCCCGAACAGTTGGTCGGGGCCGAGAGCCCGCATGTGGCAAGGTCGGGTCGCGACGAGGCCGTTCTCCGAGGAGGGGGCGATGAGTGGCGAGCCGGTGTTCGTGGGGCTGGACGTGGCCAAAGCGACGCTCGACGTGGCGCGGCGGCCGACGGGTGAGGCCTGGCAGGTCGCCAACGACGAGTCAGGGATCTCCGAGCTCGTGGCGCGGCTGCGGCGGCTGAAGCCCGCCCTGCTCGTGTGTGAGGCGACCGGCGGGTTCGAGCGCCCGGTCGTGGCGGCCCTCGCAGCGGCGGGCGTCCCGGTGGTGGTGGCGAACCCTCGCCAGGTGCGGGACTTTGCCAAGGCGACGGGCCAGTTGGCCAAGACCGACCGGATCGACGCGGCCATCCTGGCGCTGTTCGCCGAGCGGGTACGGCCCATGCCGCGGCCCCTGGCCGACGAGGCGGCCCAGCTGCTCGACGCCCTGCTCACCCGCCGCCGGCAGTTGCTCGCGATGCTCGTGGCCGAGAAGAACCGCCTCGGCTTTGCCCCGCGGCCGCTGCACCGGGGGATCCAGCAGCACATTCGCTGGTTGGAGCATCAGCTGGACGACGTTACCGGGGAGCTGGCGGCGCAGATCGAAGCCAGCCCCGTGTGGCGCGCCCAGGACGATCTGCTGCAGAGCGTCCCGGGCATCGGCCCCATCGTGAGCGCGGTCCTGCTCGGCGAGCTGCCCGAGCTCGGCACCCTCACGCACAAGCAGATCGCGACCCTGGTGGGGGTGGCCCCCTTAGCGCGCGACAGCGGCACGCTCCGCGGGAAGCGCATGATCTGGGGGGGACGGGCTCCGGTCCGGACCGCCCTCTACTTGGCAGCGCTCTGTGGCCGCCGGTGGAATCCCCAACTGAAGGTGTTCTACGATCGCTTGATCGCGGCGGGCAAGCCGAAGAAGGTCGCGCTGATCGCGTGCGCCCGGAAACTGCTGACGGTCCTCAACGCCATGGTCCGAGACAACCAACGCTGGGCCGTGCCGGCGCCCAGCATTCAACACAGTTGCTAACGGATTTGCGCTTAAGCTGCCGGCCCTAGCTCGCCAGCAGCAACGCAGCGTGAACGTACCCAGGCATTTACCACGCGAGCAAAGACCCCTTCCTTCGAGAACGTAAAGGGCCGGCCAGCTTCAAGCGCCGGTTAGGCGGCAGCACATTCGACTTAGAACCAGCTGCGAATGATGTCGAGGAAGGCACGCCAGCCAGTGACAGCGCCGATGATCGCCGAGACGAAGCCGATGGTTGCGACTATCCCACCGAGCACGCGCGCAACGGCGCCAGTCCGGACCCTTCCGACTGTGTCCTGCGTTATCAATCCAAGAGATCCTGCTATCCAGACCGGGATCGTTATAAGGGCTCTTATCCCTTCCCGGAAGAGAATCAGAGGATTCCGAATGTCGGCAAGGACTCGATGCTCGCGTTGTTCGAGTACGCCGACGAATCTCAGAAGCGCATCCCGAATCGCGTCGGCATAGTCCTTTGCCGGATCCACCGTTGAGAAGAGAGCTCGCTGTGGCAACCAGTGCTGGATCTCGCCAAGACCATTCACGACCAGTTGATAGTCGTGCATGATGTAGTTCGCACCATGCGGTTTCCAATCAACGACGCCGAACCCACCGAGCTCTGACTGGATCAACGCTGAATCGCGCACGAGTTCGAGATAGGTCTGTTGATCGTTCCCGGCGCTATCCCAGTACGTCTTCAGCCTATTGCCGAAGTCGATGACGCGATGCATTCGCTGACGCAGCATGCGCAGGGCCCCGAGCCGATCAAGGAGGCCCCATCCAATGATGATGAGCAAGGACCCGACGGTCTCGAGAATACGTTGCCGACCTTTTCGCTGCCGCCTAACGACCTGCGCATCAGCGGCGAGGGCGCTGCGGCGCAGCCGCAAGATAAGCGCCCTCGTCAGCTGTATGTCGTCGTCACCGCTCCGGCAAGGCTATCTCCAGACCCGCACCGCTCGGATCAACGCCGTGCGGGGCCACCTGCGGGAGTTCGGTGCGTCATCCCGGTGGGTGCCCACCATGTGCGGCCGCGGGTGTACGCAGCCCTGGAGACCGACACCGTTCCCGCACTGCTCCGACCCGCGCTCCAGATCGTGCTGGAAGAAATCGAGGGCTCGAGGCGAAGGCCGAGGTCGTCCGCACCGAGCTCACCCGCTTGGCCGAGCAGATGCCCGACGCCCAACTCCTGCGCACCGTGCCCGGCGTGGCGTCCTCACCGCCACCGCGCTGGTGGCGTTCGTCGGCGACATCCACCGCTTCCGCTCGGGCCGCGACTTCGCCGCCTACCTCGGCCTCACGCCGCGGAGCACTCCGCGGTGCCGTGCGGCGGCTGGCGCGATCACCAAGCAGGGCAACACCTACGTCCGCATGCTCCTGGTGCACGGCCCGCTCCTCCGCTGGTTAGGCGCCACTGGCGGTCAGCACAAGGCTGGTGCGCTAGGGGCGCATCGGGTATCGAAACTCAAAGGCAACCTCAAACAGTTGCTCACCGGCATACCCGCATGATTGCCTGAGACTCTCCACGCTACCGCCACTGTCGGCCGCCGACAAGCCACGATACTGCGGATTGATGTAATGGTGAGTGTCATTGCGCAGGGTCAATTCGTACTGACCGTGTGATGCATTCTCCGCGAGTGCTTGGTCTGGGTTTCCCATTCTGCGGCCGACGTCCGACTGCCATTCGCACTGGAGCGTTGCCGTAGAGGACGGAAGATCGTAGTCGAACGAATACCCAAACCAGGTGCAGGGGATCGTGGTGCGGTTGAACACGCACGAGCCCTGACCAGTTACGTCGATGGTGGATGTAATCTGGCAGATGCGCGGTGCCGACGGTGGTCCGCACACGGTTCCGCTCTGGAGATTCCGAATGACGACCTTCCCCAGGGGAGCGGGAGAGGGCGCACAGGCGATCGCAAGGAGAAGGCCCAAACCCCAGCGGAGATGTGGCATTCGAAGCCCTAAGCTGAACTGTGGCAGTGGCGCCTAACGGACTTGCGCTTAAGCTGCCGGCGCGAAAGTGCACCAGCCAGTACGTCTGGTCAATGACCTGGTCCTGAGAACCCACCAGCCACTCATTCCTATGCCCGGCGGGAGCGCCGGTCAGCTTCAAGCGCCGGTTAGGCCGCACATGGCTCCGGACACTACTTCTTCGGGTAGTACACGCCGCCTCGCCTGCCACGTCTAACATCGATGAGCTTATGGTCAGAGAGGGCACCCAGGAGGTCGTCCACGCCAATGCCGGTGCCCGAAAGGCGAGGAGCGACACGAGTGCGCAACGTGCGGCCCGAGCGGCGAAGATCGTCGAAGACAAGCACTGAGGCCTCGACGAATGCTGCATACTCCGCTTTGAAGGAGCGCCAGCGCTGCATGAACGGGCGGGCGGTGAGGTACCTAGTCAGGAGCTGCTGCTTGAGCACGGAATACGTCTTGTATTCAATACGGTTTCGACCTTGTAGGTCGGCGATAATGGGACGAACCTCACCCTCTCGCTCCGCCGCCGTCTGGGCGCTCCTCTCCTCCCTGGTGCGGGGCTTCCTTGTGTTGAACGTGAGGATGAAGTCCGCGGGCACGGCGTGCGCGATTCCTACCTCGAGCGACACATTTGGGTTACCGCCACTGGCGTCGAACACGCAGCAGTCGGACTCCGTAATTAGGCCGGTGATGTGTTCGAGGAGGTAGTCGGTTGATGTGATCGCGCCCGTGTCCGCGAGAATGACGTGGAGGGGCGTTTCCTTCTCGAGCTCGATCTTAAGCTTATCGTAGTTCTTGCGAATCGCCTTGCGGAACGGGCAGCCGACGAATAGCTGGTACAACTTCGCCATGTGTTAACTCCCCATGTGCGGCCTAACTAGGTATTAGCCTGCGGGACGTTCCCGCTGGCAATAAGAGATTGCGTTTCAGCATTTCCCTCGTCCCCGGCGCGATGGCCGAGTGGACCCAAACCGCCCTTCCCTTCAATACTTCAACCACATGCGCCAGTGGGAACGGCGCGGGATTAGACCGGCAACCGTGGTGCGTAACGCCATAGAGCGCCGGAGCGATAGACAGCCGCCAAGTCGGTGATTCGTCTCGCGACTCGGCCGGCCAGGACCGCCTAACTCCAACCCGCGGTTGCGACTTCATTCGCCCGCCCTCACCTGCCTCCCGTGCGTTAGACGGAACACCCGTCCTCCACCACATCGTCGTCGTAAGGGATTACGCGACCCCCCTACTCCCCTCACCTATCCTGTGGCATCAGCCTGCGGCGCGCAATTGCTACCAGAAGTAGGGTATCCTTTAGTCGGGATTCCATCACTCGGCGGCGCGGGCCGGGCCGACGAGGGCGACAGGGAGGGATTCGAGTTGGTCCCATCACGCCTAAGCCCCTGCGGCTGCTCGTCTTCCCTGTCCCTTGCCCCCTGTCCCCCAGCCTCCTATCCCGTCGATTGCGTGCCGAGCGACTCGGCCACAGTCTCCCGACCACCACCCGACTTTCGTCCTCAATTCCCTGTTCAGGGGCTCGTCACTGCCCGAGCTGCGATCCGCATGGCTCACCGGCCAGCCTCGGTCGAGCCGCCGACCCCCCCCTCGCAGCGCGCGCGCTCGATGACGAGCCGAATGGGGGAACCCGCGAGAGGCGCGGCTTCAAGGCGACCGCCAGACACGGGGCTCAATGCCGCGCGGTGGCGCCGCGCTCGGCGGCCGTCACCTCGATCAGCCGGGCCGCCGTGTCATATGTTCCGGTTGCTGGAGTCACTCATCTCGGAAGGCGATCGCGCCGGTTGACCTCGAGCGAGCTGGAAACGGAACTCGCGCGGCACCATCGCGCGGCATTCGGCTGGGCCCTGGCGTGCTGCCGCTGGGACCGCCCGACGGCGGAGGACGTGTTGCAGACGACCTATCTCAAGATCCTCGACGGCCGCGCCCGGTTTGCCGAACGCGCCCAGTTCCGCACCTGGCTGTACGGCGTGATCCGGCGGACCGCGGCCGAGGAGCGGCGGCGGCGCGCCCTGGGCCGGTTCCTGTCGCTGTCGCGGCTCCACGGCCACGGCAACGGTCTCGCCCCGGGGCCGGACCCGGCCACGGCGGCCGCGCAGGCGGATGCGAATGCCCGGCTGGTTGCGGCGCTGAGCGCGCTACCGGCGCGCCAACGCGAGCTGTTGCACCTCGTGTTCTACCAGGAGCTGAGCATCGCCGAGGCCGCCGATGTGCTGGGCGTCGGCGTCGGGACGGCGCGCACACATTACCAGCGCGGCAAGGCACGCCTGCGCGACCTGCTGGGAGACGAAGAGCCATGACGCCGGACGACTCCGACGCGGCGTTGCGGGCCCGGTTCCGGACCTTGGCCGTGGCCGAGGCGGAAGCGGCGCCCCCGTTCACGCCACCGCCCCCGGCCCCGCCCCCACAAGTCGCCACGTGGCGGGCGGCACTGAGGCCGCGCCTCGCCGTTGGCGCAGCGGCTGTCGTGCTCGCGCTCGCGGCCCTGGGGTACGCGCGGTGGGCGTGGCGCGCCCGCCCCGTCCCCTTTCCCATCGACCTCGCGGCCGTGACCTGGACCGGACCCACCGACTTCCTGCTCGAGACCCCGGGGGCGGCACTGCTGCGCGACGTCCCCACCATCGGGATCCGCTACGACACCGGGAGGAGCGACGCGCCGCTCGCCCCGGACGACACCTCACGGAGGAACCGGACATGACACGACGATTCGCATTGCTGATGGCCCTCGGCCTGACCGCCGGCTCGCTGCACGCACAAGCCGTAGCCCCGGCGAGGCCGGAACCGCCCCGTCCGGAGCCGACCTTCGAAGAGCAGCTGTTTCCGCCCGAGCTGATCATGCAGCACCAGGGCGAGCTGGCGCTGACCGCCGAGCAGCGCGGCGCCATCACCGACGCGGTGAAGCGGCTCCAGGCGCAGGTGATCGACGTCCAATGGCAGATGCAGTATGAGCAGCAGAAGCTGGCGGAGCTGCTGTCGCAGTCACCGGTCGAGGAGCAGACGGCGCTAGCCCAGGTCGATCGGGTGCTCGACCTCGAGCGTCAGGTCAAGAAGGCGCACCTGGGAGCGCTCATCCGGATCAAGAACACGCTCACGGCGGAGCAGCAGCGGCAGCTCATGGCGCTCAAGCGGCACGACATGGCACGCTGACCCCTTGGGCGGCGCGCTGGCCATGTGTCGCCTCATGTAGATTGCGGGCGGGCCGCGCGCAGACACGGCCGAGCCGGGGAAGCGGCACTCGCGGGGCGGGGGGACGGCGACATGGCACGATGGCGGGCGACGTCCCTCCTGCTGCTCACGGCTCTCGTGGCGGGCCGACCGCAGGTCGCCGGCGCGCAGGCGCTGCGTGATCTCCGGGGTACCGTTCGCGCGATCGCCGACAGTGCTCCGCTCGCCGGCGTCCGCCTGACGGTCATCTGGCGGGGCAGGCGCGCCGCGGCCCCGTCAACCGTCACCGCCGCCGACGGCTCGTTCACGCTGCCGCGCATCCCCGTCACCGGCGTCCGCCTCGCACTGACCCGGCCCGACGTCGCCCACGACACCGTGGCAATCCCCGACGGCGTGGACACGGTCACGATCTACGCGCTGGTCGTCCCGGTATCGTTGAAACCGGTCGTGATCACGGCGACCGAAACGCCGCTGGCCCGCGAGCGGTTCGAGACCGAGGCCCAATCCAGCAGGGTGACGCTCGCGCCCGCGGATATCCGGCGCGCGCCCGCGCTGTTCGAGCCCGATGTCGTGCGGGTGGTGCAGTATCTCCCCGGCACGGTCGCCAAGAACGACTACCAGATCGGCTTCAACGTGCGGGGCGGTGAATCGGACCAGAATCTGATCCAGCTCGACGGCGTGCCGATCTTCAACCCATCGCACCTCGCGGGGCTGTTCTCGACGTTCGACGCGAACGCGGTGGCCCGCACCGACTTCTACACGGGCGGGTTTCCGGCCGACTACTCCGGCCGGCTGTCCAGCGTGCTGGACATCACGCTGCGGGACGGCAACCCGGACCGCGTCGCCGTGAACGGCGAGGTGTCGCTGCTGTCGAGCAAGGTGCTCGTCGAAGGGCCGGCCGGTCCGGCCACCTGGCTCGCGAGCGTGCGGCGCACCTACGCCGATGCCCTGGTGAGCCTGTTCTCCGCGAAGGTACTGCCCTACTACTTCACCGATGTGCTGGGGAAGGTGACCCTGCCCTATGGCCGCCGCGGGTCGGTGGCGGTCACGGGCTACTGGGGCCGTGATGCGTTCGATCTCGAGCTGGTGAAAGCCACGGCGGATCATCCGTCCCAGCGGGTGAAGTTCGATTGGGGCAACGCCCTGGTCGGCGCCTTCTGGCGCCAGCCCCTGGGAAACACCGCGCTGCTCGAGACGCGCGCCGCCGTGAGCACGTTCTCGACCAGCCTCGCGCTCCGGCCGTCGCTCGTCGAGTTCACCAATGACGCGCGGCTGCTCACGGCCCAGTCGACGCTGATGCCCGCCCCGGGCGCCCGGCACGACCTGCGCCTCGGCGGCGCCGTCGAGTCCTACGCCATGAACTACGGCCTCGGCAGCGTCGCGATCGAGACCTCGTTCTTCACGGCGCACTACGCCCCCACGGTGTGGTCGCTCTTTGCCGACGACCGCTGGCGCGCGGCGAGCTGGCTGCTGCTTCGGCCCGGCGTCCGCCTGGACCACGTGACGGGAGCGGACCGGACCGTCGCCGCGCCGCGCCTGTCGGTCCGCACGTACCTCGGCTCCAGCGACGCCATCCAGGGCTCGGTCGGCCGGTACTACCAGGCGATCCACTCGATCCGCGACCAGGAGATTCCCGTCACGATCTTCGAGTTCTGGATCGGGGCCGACCGCTCCATCCCCATCGGGCGGGCCGACCATGTCGTGCTCGGCTACGAGCGCTGGTTCGGCCGCGATGTGCAGCTCTCCGTCGAAGGGTATCACAAGACGTTCGCGGGACTCGTGACGCCCAACCGGGCGCAGGACCTGCGCGTGGCGGGTGACGAGTTCATTCCCGCCGACGGGTACGCCTGGGGCGCGGACCTCCTGCTCCGGAAGTACACCGGCGCGATCCGCGGCTGGATCGCCTACGGCTACACCCGCACGGTACGGCGCTCGCAGGGTGTGGAGTACCCGCCGGCGCACGACCGGCGACACACGCTCAACATCATCGCGTTCGCGCCGGGACCGCTGGGGAGCGACATGGGCGTCCGGTTCGGCCTGGGGTCGCCGCTGCCCTACACCGGGTTCATCGGCGGGTGGGACCACCGGTTCTACGATGCGACCAACAACCGGTTCACCGATCCCATAACAGAGCCGATCAGCTCCGCGATCAACGGAGAGCGCTATCCCACGTACACGCGGCTCGACGTGAGCCTCCGCTGGCAGTTCGAGAAATGGGGCGGACGCTGGGAGGCCTACGTGCAGGTGGCGAACGTGTACAACCGGATGAACCCGTTCCTGTACGTGTTCGACTACGACGCCGCCCCGCCGACCCGGACCGGCGTCTCCCAGATCCCGCTGCTGCCGATGTTCGGTGTGGAGTTCTGGTTCTGATGCGACCGCTGCCGCCGCTGCCGCTCCGGCTGCTCCTGCAGCTCCTGCCGCTGGCCCTGATCGGCTGCGAACTGACCAAAGTCACCGTACCCGAGGGCGAGCCCGTCGTCGTCGTCCAGGCGGTGCTTTCAGCCCGCGCCACCGAGCAGTTCGTGATCGTGGAGCGCTCCCTCACGGGCAGCGCCTCAATTGGGATGACGAGCGTCGACATCCCGCCGGGCGAGCCGCGCCTTCCCATTGCCGGGGCCACGGTGGTGCTGTCGCACGAGGGGCCGTCCTCGTGCAGCCCCGCGACGGACACGCTCCTGCCGCAGGCGCCCGCCAGCGGCGTCTACGTGACCACGCGGTTCTGTCTCCTGTCGGCCGGCGACCGGGTGCGCCTGCGCGTCGTCACCCCGGACGGCACGGTCGTGACCGGGGCGACGACGGTGCCCGGCGCGCGGGCCGTGTCGGTCCGCCTGGCGACCGATTCCGCTACCGCCGAGGAGCAGGTGCTGGACCTCGACCGCCTGCGGGACACGATCCGCATCGGGGTGGACCCGATCCTCGCGCGTGCGCTACAGGTAGAGGTGCGGCGGCGGGGCAATCCCGACAGCCTCGTGGTCTACCTGTTCAGTGACACGCTGGGCGTTGCGCTGCCGGGGGACCTGTACAACCCGTTCGAGGGGGACTCCGGCCGGCCGGTGTTCGAGGTGGGGCGCGAGTACACGCTGGCCGTGGCGCTGGCTGACAGCAACTATTACGACTTCGTTCGGTCGCGCAGCGATCCGTTCACCGGGCGCGGCTTCCTGAATCATCTCGACGGCGGCATCGGCGTGTTCGGCAGTGTGGCGACGTACCGCTACTCCCTGCGCGTCGTCCGGTGAACCGGAGCGGGCTCCGGGGACGACGGCAGCAAGAAGCGGGGGTGTCGCGGCGGTCTATCCGTCGCGCTCGCTGTCGAGGCTCGCCATGCCGGACGCGGGGTAGCGGTCCCCGGCCGCGGCGCCGGGGGGCACGGCCCGCTCGATCCGCGCGAGGTCCTCGGCCGCGAGCGTGCCGTCCAGGGCGCCGAGCGCTTCGGCGAGCCGATCGCGCCGCCGTGCCCCCCCCAGCGGCACGACGTCGGCGCCGCGCGCCAGCACCCAGGCGATCGCCACCTGGGCGACCGTCCGGCCCATCCGCTCCGCGATTGCTCGCAACGCCTCGACGAGGAGGAGGTTCCGATCCACGTTCGCGGCGCTGAACCGCGGGCCGAAGTTGCGGAAGTCGCCGCGTGACAGGGCGCGGCCCTTCGACCAGTGGCCGCTCAGCAGGCCGCGCGACAGCACGCCGTAGGTGGTGACGCCGATTCCCAGCTCGCGGCAGGTCGGGACAAGGCGGGACTCGGTCCCGCGCGTCAGCAGCGAGTACTCGATCTGGAGATCGGCGATCGGATGGACGGCGTGCGCGCGGCGCAGCGTGGCGGCGCCGGCCTCGGAGAGACCGACGTGCCGCACGTATCCCGCCGCGATCAGCTCGGCGATGGCGCCGACCGTGTCCTCGATCGGCACGGCGGGATCGACCCGTCGTCGGCGGGGCCGTAGAAGTCCGACATGCCCATGCAGCCCAGGCCGCGCGCGCGGCCTGGCACGAACGCTCAGTGTCCCGCCATCCGCTCGATCCGCCGGTCCGGCACCAGCCAGATGAGGGCCACCAGCACATACAGCCCGGCGGATATCCATGGCTCCACGAAGGCCACGGCGACGGCCGCGCCGTAGCACGCGGCGGAGATCCTCCCCTTGACGTCGCCGCCGAGCGCCGCGGCCAGCCGCGAGCCGGGGCCCTGGTGCCGGATGATCGCCGCCTGCAGGATGAGCCACGCGACGGCCGCCATGAGCAGCACCACGCCGTACGCGGCTGTCGGCACGGGCGCCAGGTGGCTCGCGCCCATCCAGCCGGTCGTGAACGGGACCAGCGAGAGCCAGAACAGCAGATGCATGTTGGCCCACAGGATCGCGCCGTTCACGTGGTCCACCAGGTGCAGCATGTGGTGATGGTTGTTCCAGTAGATCGCCAGGAAGACGAAGCTCAGGACGTAGGTGGAGACCACCGGCACGACCGGCCGGAGCGCGGCCAGATGCGTTCCGTGGGGCGACGGCAGGCCGAGCACCATGATCGTGATGAGAATGGCGACCACGGCGTCGCTGAAGGCTTCGAGGCGGGTTCTGGTCACGGTCCCAAGCTTCGCGCCACCCCTCCCCTCCGTCAATCCGGCTGGCGGGCGCGGGGAACCTCCTCGCCCTCGTGGCGTTTGACATACGACCGACCAGCCTCGGACACGCGGATCATGCTGCAGTGGGCCGATGTCATCACGCTCGCCAGGCAGGGCAACCCCGCGCCGCCGCGCCGCGTCGAGCGCACCGACGCCGAGTGGCGCGCCCGGCTCGGCGCCGAGGTGTACCATGTCACCCGACGGAAAGGCACCGAGGCGCCGTTCAGCTCGGAGATGTGCAGCCTGTTCGAGCCCGGCCGGTACGCCTGCGTGTGCTGCGACACCCTGCTGTTCGACTCCGGTGACAAGTTCGAGTCCGGCACCGGGTGGCCGTCATTCACCCAGCCGGTCGAGCCGGACGTGATCGCGTATCACGCGGACCACTCACACGGCATGCACCGCGTCGAAACCGCGTGCAACGTGTGCGACGCCCACCTCGGCCACGTCTTCCCGGACGGGCCGGTGCCGAGCGGGCTGCGCTACTGCATCAACGCGGTGGCGCTGCGGAAGGTCGAGAAGACGTCGGCCGGTCCCGCCTAGCGTGGGCTGGACGATGGAGCGGAAGGTGAAGGCCGGCACGCCCCAATTGGAGCGTGCCGGCCCTCGAGTCTCTACCAGTCGAGCCTGACGTCCACCATCAGGCGGTCGCGATCGTAGGCGTAGCGGTGCGCGTCGGCCCAGCGCCGCCAGAAGCGGACGGCCGCGACCTCATGCTGCCGCAAGTTCGCGCGGTTCCAGCCCGGCCTGCCGCGACCGTGGCCACGGATCGCCGCGCGATCCGTCAGGTACACGTGAATCACCGGCCGCACGTACACCGGTCCACGGCCGCGATAGGCGCGCGGGGTGTCCCAGCAGTACAGGTAGGGACCGTCCGCGGCGCACTGCGCATAGTGGCGCTGCTCGATGCGCTGCGCGCGCGGCGCGTACCGGTCGTAGTCGTCGACACGGCCGACGACGCGCACCCCGCCAGACCGGAATGCCGCGCCGGCGTTGAGACCCCGGGATCCCCAAAAGATGTCGAGCCGGATGTCCTGCGCCGCCGCCGGTGCCGCGCGGGTCGCCAGGAGCAGGCCGGTGACCATGAGTCCAACCAGAGATCTCCGCATACCCACCTCCCCGTCTTGGGCGCTCCGCTGAGCGCGTCTGACAGGGAGAAATGCAGGGGCCGTGCCTGACCAATGATGGGCAGTTAAATCCATGAAAAACAACGCGTTGTGCTGCACTGGTCCTCACGGGGCGAAGAGCCGATTGTCCTCCCCAGAGGACGGTCTCAGATACCGGTGGGTGGAGTCCCGGCCGCGCTGGCGATGTGGTGCTGCTCGAGATGGCTGTGTCGGGTTCCTACCGGCCCAGGATCAGTTGCAGAATGATCACCGCGCCGAGCAGGTCCGGCCCCCGGGCGAGCTGCAGCAGGATCTCCACGGGGAACATGCCGAACGGGGTCTCCAACGCGCTGCCGCCGTAGGACATGGGCGAGCGCGTAGCGCCGCGGTACGCCGCGGCCACAACGCCGCCCACCACCACCACCGCCGCCGCCCCAACGTGGGGCCCACCGGCGGGGGAAGTGATCGCCCACCAGACCGCCGTACCCAGAGCCGGGACCACGAGATGGAGGAGTCGCACCGTCAGGTTGTCGCCACCCAGCGCCCTGCGAAGTCCTGCGGATCCTGCGACCGTCCGCAGCCCGCCCGTGAGCCGCCCAGCCGCGAGGTACGCGCCGATCACCCGGGAGACGCCGGCCACGGGTGGAGACAGCGCCGCCACTGCGTACTGCGCCAGCGCGGTGGCACTCCAGACGGTGAGCGCGCCCGGCCGCCGGAGTTGGCGACGCAGCTCGGCTTGGAGCAGCCCTCCAGCGCGCCCCGGCAGGATGGAGAGGAACCGCCGGCTGCGGACCCGGCCGACGCGGCGCCACCGCCGCAGCTCGAGCACGCGCGCGAGCAGCGATGGGTCCAGCCACACCGCGGCGGTCACCGCCGCCTCGGCGACCGGTGCGCCGGCACTCAACACGACCGCGTCGAGTCGCCTGAGCGCGCGGACCGCCACGATGACCAACCCGGCTCCTGCCGGTAGCGCGATCAGCGCCACGACGGGGCTGACGGCTGCGCTCGGCTCGGGCAGCACCCGCCTCGTGTAGTGGGTGACCACCATGAGGGCGGTGGTCACGGCTCCCGCACTCATGAGCGCCGGGCCGATGACGCGCGGCCAGCGGTGCCGCGGCGGTGAACCCTGCGCGACCACACACGCAGCCGCACCGCTTATGCCGCACGCGCCACCAGCCAGCGCGGCCATCCCCAAGCCACGGCCACGCAGCCCGAGGACCGTGACGACGGATGCCGCCGCCGCGCCGCCGAACGCGCCCACAAGCAGGACCGCGACGAAGCGGGGCAGCAACCACGCGCGCCGATCGATCGGCGTCGACAGGCCCCAGGCCTGCTCGGCCGGGGTCGCGAGCAGCGGCCCGAGCGCCCGTGTGCCCTGCCAGACCAACCCGGCGCCGACGAGCAGCACGGCGACGGCGATCCAGTACCGCTCCGCCACGACCCCCGTCGCCCCGGCGGGCGCCCCAAGGTGCTCGCGCACCGTGCTGACCAGCGCGCCGCCATAGACGCCGACCAGCCACAGGAGCATGTAGAGGTTCGTGAGCGTGTCACCCAGGGATCGCGTGCGGTGCCGCCGTCGAGCACGGCGCACGCGCGTTCGCCAGGTGCGCGCCCCTGCCACGGCCACCGCGGTCGGAGCGGTCAACCGCCCAGCTCGATCCGTGTGTCGGCTACCGCCGCAATCAGATCGGGATCGTGCGATGCGATCAGTACCGCCGTACCGGCGGCTTTCTCTCGCAGCAACCGGTCGGTGAGCCAGGCGCGACCGCGCACGTCGAGTCGCTGCTCAGGCTCGTCCAGGACCAGCAGCCGTCGCGGTCGCACGAAGCATGAGGCGAGCGCCAGGCGCCGGCGCTGCCCGGTGGACAGCGTCGCCGGCAGCTGGTCACGCGACGGGTCGAGCCCCAGCTCCGTGATGACTTCCGCCACGGAGGCGCGGTGGCCGCCGTGAGCGAAGGAGAGCAGCTCCAGATGTTCGACCACGGAGAGGTCGGGGAAGAAGTCGATGTCGTCCAGCGCGGCGGCCACCGCCGCGCGTACGTCCGGATCGGTCTCGTTCATGGGGCGGCCGTCCAGCAGCACGTCCCCGGCATCCGGCCGGTCGGCTCCGACGACGCAGCGCAACAGAGTGGTCTTGCCGGCGCCGTTCGGGCCCACCACCACCACGATCTGGCCGGCTGCGACCGAGAAGTCGATGCCGTCCAGCACCAGGAGCGCGCCGAACCTGCGAATCAGGCCGCGAACGGTGAGTGTGTCCAACTTCTCCTCACGGCATCGGCCGCCGCACCACGGAGATCGTGAGCGCCGAGGGATACCTCGTGGAGTGGTGCACCGCGTTGTGCGCCGCGATCCCCGTCGCCTCGTCGTAGTTCCGCCCGCCGGTGTTCAGGTTGCGGTCGAACCGCGGGAAGTTGCTGCTCGACACCTCGAGCCGGATGCGGTGTCCGGCATCGAAGTAGTTGCTGGTCGTCATCGGCTGGAACGCGACCCTGTAGACCTTGTCCTTCTCCATCCACACGACCGGCTTGTCGTACCCATCGCGGTAGCGCATCCGCTGGATCGTCTCGTCGAGGTTGTAGGCACGCCCGTCCGGGTACACGTCGATCAGCTTCACCGTGAAATCGGTGTCCTTCGCGTCGCTCGAGACGTGCAGCGTGACTTGGACCGGCCCGCTCACCTCGATCCCGGCGGGCAGCGGATCGGTCGTGTAGACCAGGATGTCCGGGCGCTGCTCCATCTCGCGCTGGTCGAACGCGCCACCCTGGACGGCGTTGCCGGTGCAGCAGACGTTGCCGCCGTGGGACGGCACCGGCTGCATCGGGTCGTAGGTGAACCGGTCCGGCCGGTCCGCGGAGGGCGGCCGGGTCGTGAGCGCGCCGTCGCCGCTCAGCGTGTTGGCCTTGCCCCCACTCGAGAGGTAGAACGTCATCGGCTCGGCGCCCTTGGGCGGCCACGTGTCGGACGTCTGCCAGCGGTTCATGCCCATGGTGTAGTAGCGCACCTTGGGCAGCGTATCGAGCAGGCGCGATTGCTCTCCCTTGAGGAACACGTCGAACCAGCCGTAGGTGAGGGCGTCGTAGTCGAGGCGCGCGTCACCCACGTTCCGCTCACCCACCACGAGGCCCTCGGTCGCCCGCTTGTAGCCGCAGTGCGTCGTGGGCGCGATCACGGCGTATTGCTGATCGGCCGCCGCGCCTTTCGCGGTCCGGCGGACGTGGTTGTACGCGGCGAGGTTCGGTCCCACCGACACGTCGTACCAGGACATGAACCACAGGCCCGGGATGTTGATCGGCATGTCGTCGTGCCACAGGCCGCCGCGGTACCACGCCGAGTCGTTCGGGGCCCGCTCGATCATCGCCCCGCCCGTGGCGACGGGCATCGAGTCGGCGAAGATGCCGCGCGGCCCGTTCACGGCCTTGATGATGTCCATCACGGGGAGATGGCGGAGCGCCTGGGACCAGTCGACCGGCGCGAGCTGCGGCGCCAGATCGAACGCCCGGGACGCGCGGAGCAGGTCCTCCTGCGACGTGTTCGGCGGGAACATCGGGCGCACCTGGTTCTGCTGGCCGTAGATCCACGCGATGAACAGCATCTGCACCGCGCCCCCGCGGTACCAGTTGCCCTGCTCGTAGTACGGTCCCACCCGCCCCACGCCCGCGCCGAAGCCCTGCGGGATCATGGTGGCGAGCCCCGGCGGCGCGGTCGACGCCACGCCCAGCTGCCACTCGGCGGTGGAGGAGCAGCCGATGACGCCCACCTTCCCGTTCGACCAGGGCCGGGTCGCGATCCACTGAATCGCATCGTAGCCGTCGGTGAGTGGGGGCCCCAGGATGTCGTAGTTCCCCTCGGAGAAGAAATGCCCGCGCTCGTTCATCGCCACGTAGGCGTAGCCCCGCTTCACGGCGTCGAGCTCGGCGGTCATCGCGCGCGGCACGCCGTTTCGCACGTCCCAGTAGTTGAAGTTGTACGGGGTGCGCGAGAAGATCGTGGGGTACTTCTTCGACGCGTCCTTCGGGTAGTAGATGTCGGCGGCCATGCGGGTCCCGTCCCGCATCGACACCATGACCTTGCGCTCCACCACCGCGATCGACTGGAGCTCGCGCTCGAGGTCCCGGCGCTGCTGGACCTGCTCGGGCGGGAGGGCCGCGCCGCGTCCCTGGGCCCGCGCGGCCGTGACGGCGGTCGCGAGGGTCACCGCGGCGAGAATGAGGGGGCGGACGGTCAAACGCATATCTCGGCTCCGTTCCGAACAGGGTGTGGGGGTCCGACGGCCGCACGGCGCACCCGCAATTCTACCGGAGGCGCCGCCGCCGCGCGAACGCCCCACCGCGCGCCCGCCGGTCCACGCTGGACACTGCACGTCGGATGTCCCACGTTTCCCGCCGCACGCTGCACGCTACACGCCGTGCAGCCATCTCGACACAGAAGGAGGTCACGCATGCTGGATCGGCAGGAAGTCACCGGGCTCGGCGGCGTGTTCTTCAAGGCACGGGATCCCGCGGCACTCGCGGCGTGGTACCGCGACCACCTCGGTGTCCCGACCGGGGACAAGCCGCACGCGCTGTTCACCGCGGGCGGCCTCGACGGCACGGGAGCGCCGGCACAGGTGGTGTGGTCCACTTTTCCGGCTGACACGAAGTACTTCGGGCCGGGTCCGTCCGCGCTGATGATCAACTATCGGGTGCGGGACCTCGACGCCATGCTGGCGCAGCTGCGCGCGGCCGGCGTGGCGGTCGAGGAACGCATCGAGGATTCGGAATTCGGCCGCTTTGGTTGGGCCACGGACCCTGAGGGGAATCGGTTCGAGCTGTGGCAGCCGCCGCCCGGCGGCATCTGACGCCGAGAGACGCGGCTGGCGAACCTCCCGCCGGAGGACGCCGTCGCGTTGCCGTACGCCTCACGAGAGGCGTGCCGTGGGGCAGGGACTTGGGCCGCGCCCGGGCGGACCCGACTACGGCCCCGGTCGGCGCCCCGGCTGCCGACCTCCCGGCGACGCCGGCGCGCGCTCCGCGAGCCACTTCCCGATGATCTCGGTCGGCGTCGAGACGAGCGGCCGCGGGCTGCCGCTGCCGAGCCACAGCGCGTGGGACGCCCCGGGAATCGTGATGATCTGGTGATCGGTGTTCCCGGACCGCCGGAACGCCTCCTCCCAGGCAGCCTTGCTGCGGTCGGCCGGCTCCTCTTCGTCATGCTCCCCGAACAAAACGAGCACCGGCACCGTGAGCCGCGCGGGCGCGGCCATGGGGTCGAAGTCCTTCAACGATCGCATGAATGACCACGCCAGCGAGTCCTGGACGTACACGGGATCGACGAGCTCGCCCCAAGGCGCACTGCGAGCCCGCGACGCTTCCGCGAGATAGTCGTCCCAGTCGGTCCCGGTGAACGCGTAGCGCCACTTGCGACGCATGAACCCCTCGGCGGCCTGCGCCTCGGCGTCGCTCGCCCCGGCGGCGCGCGCCTGCGCTGCGGCGCGCCAGGCCTCCTGCTCCGCCGGCGCGATCGGGCCGCCGGACGTGAGCACGAGCCAGGCGGGTGGCACGTCGGCCTGCAGCGCGGCGAGCGGGGCGATCCACACTCCCTGGCTGTGCCCGGTCATCCCGACGCGCGACGCGTCGATCTCGGGGCGCGTGCGGAGGTAGGCGAGCGCGCTGACCGCGTCGGCGGCGAAGTCCTCGAAGCCGGCGGTCATGTAGCTGCCGTCCGTTTCGCCGATGCCGCGCTTGTCCCAGGTGAGGACGGCGTGACCGAGGCGCAGGAATTCGCGAGCGCGCAGCACGTTGGCGTCACGGCCCGTCGGGCCGCTGCCGCTCATCAGCACGACGGCCGGATGCGGTCCCGCGCCGTCCGGGATGAACAGCGTGCCGGCAATGTGGCCTGCCGGTCCGTTGAAGCCTACCGCGATCTGCCGTGGCCCACTCGTTCGGCTGACCCGGTTCGTCGGGGCGGCGGAGCCGGTCCATTGGATTGCGGTGACCGTGCCGCCGGAGCCCCGCTCGAGCGCCAGCGTCTCGTCCCGCCTCACCGTCTCGACGATCGAGCCCGACGTGACGTATCGATCGGACCTGCCGGGGACCAGGTAGAACGCGCGGCGCACGAACTCGCGCTCCCCGCGCCGTTCGAACACGATGCCGGTGAGCAGCCCGAAGGCGCGATACGTGAGCAACAGCTGCTGGTTCCTACCGATGTCATACAGGCCGACCGCCGCGTCGGCCTGCGCAGCCGGGGTCGCGGGAACGCGCACCAAGTGCAGCATGGCGCCCGGCGCCGCGCCCGAAAGCGCGCCGTCGATGACATCGTCGTGCAGCACGCCGTCGAACGCCATGACCCCGAGGGGCGTGCGCAGCCGGAATCGTACGCGGCCCTCCGCCATCGCGAGCCGTTCGATCGGCAACCCCGCCGCCTGCGCGCCGGCGACTTCCAGCGACCCGCCGTCACCGCCGGTCATGTGCGCCTGGACAAACAGCCACCGACCCGTGGCGTTGGTTCCCCCCACCCACGCGCCCGCCAGATCCTGCGCCGGCGCATTCAGGGAGCACAGTGCCACGCCGATCGACGCGGCGGCAATACGTCGGAACATCGTGATCCTCCCGGTCGTGCGACTCAGCGCGGTCGCAGCGCGTTGGTGAGCATGTCCAGCACCACCGCCTCGGTGCGCGCGTCATCCATCGCGCTGTCTGGGGCCGAGAAGCGGTGCATGGCGAAGAACGCGACGGTTTCCACGACGACCCGCGCCGCGACGGCGGGGTCAGGCGTAGCGCGCAGGGCGCCCTGGCGACCGCGACGGTCGAGGTACGTCGCCAGCCGGTCGAGGCCGGTGCGCCGGAACTGCTTGTAGTAGAGCGCGGCCAGCTCGGGCCACTCGCGCGCGCACCGCTCGATGAGCTTGACGGCCCGATGGTGACGCAGCAGCCACCGGTATAGTTCCCGGACGATGCGCTCGAACTCGGCGACGGCGCCGTCGGCCGGCGGGTCGGGGGGCGCGTCATCGAGGCTCGGGAACCGCGCCGCGGCAAGCAGGCGCTGCCACAGACGCTCGATCATGTCTCCTGCGGGCGGCGCGAGGTGCGGCAGCGCGACATCGGCCACGGTCGGATCGTGCAGCGCCGCCCGCATCACGAGATCGAACAGCGCGTCCTTCGTCCGGGCATACAGATGCACCGTCGCCGGCGCGACGCCGGCGCGGTGGGCGACGTCCTCGATGCGCGCAAGCCGGTAGCCGTTGGCGATGAACGTGTCGGTGGCGGCACCGATGATCTCCTGGAGCCGGCCCGGGGCACGGGTTCTTGGCATGAGCTAATTATAAATGAATCGTTCATCAATTATCAATGGCGCACTGCAACTTGCGCTAAGTCGTTGTCTCTTATCAATTTAGCGAGATGCGCGCTTTGCTCGAGCTGGTCATCGGCCCCGGTTGAGCACCCCACGCACGGCGCCCGCGATCATGCGGTTCAACGCAACGACCGAGCGCCCACCGGGATCGTTGGCCGGGATCGTCGCGAAGCCGATTGCGGATGCCTTGGGATAGCGGCTGAAGATCTGCTCGAACAGCGCCGCCAGCTCCTGGCTCGATGGGCCGCCCGCCACCTTGTTGCCGTGTCCTGCGACCTCGCGCGGGTCGAGCACGTCCATGTCGACATGCACGTAGATCTTGTCGGTGAGCCGGCTCAGCCGGTCGAGTTGGGCGAATACGGCTGGGGTGGCGTGGCGCAAGTCGTCCACCGTGAGCTGCACGATCCCCGACCGGTCCAACAGCTCCTGTTCCAGGGGGTCGGTGAGGCGCACGCCACCCATCACCACGTTGTCGTCGGCGAGGGGCGGATCGAGGTGGGCGTCGCGCCGCATGATCTGGAGCGCGCGCCCCGTTGCCACCGCCACGGGCATCCCGCCCAGCGAGCCACTGCGGGTGGTTTCCGGCGTGTTGAAGTCGGGGTGGGCGTCGAGCCAGAGCATGCCAACGACGAGCGGCGCGCCGGTCGGCCCCGAGTGCTGCAAGCCGCCCACCAGGCCCGGCATCGACGGGCACGTCGCCAGCAGGCCGACGGTGAAGAAGCCGTCGCGCTCGTTCTGCGCCACGAGGTCGGCGAAATGGCCCAGCGCGAGTCCGAGCCGCTTCCACGCCCCGTACTCGGTGTCTTCCACCGCCGTGAGCGCCGCTTCCTCGACGCGCACCACCGCGCCCAAGCGTGCGAGCGTGTCCTGAATGCCGCCGCTCTCCATGGTGGTGGGGCCCACGGAGCGGCCGGTGGGCGAGAACGGCTGCTTGGCCAGTGCCACGCGCAGGCGGCCGTCGGGGCCGGTGTAACGCTGCGCCTGCGACGCCGCGGGCAGGGCGAGTCCGGCGCACAAAGCGGCGGCGAGAAACGATGAGCGCATCGAGGACCTCCTCCGGCGGGGAGTTTCGTGCCGGGTGATGTTCCCGTCAATCGGCGAGCGGATGCCGGACGCGAGGTCCGGCGACGGCAAAGGGCCACGCAGGAGCGCGGCCCTCGCCGAAACCAATCGTGAGCACCGACCCGGCGCGACGTGCCGTCGCGCCGGGCCGCTACAGCTGCGTCACGGCGTGTCCGGAATGAACACCGAGTACACGCCCCGCAGGTCCCCCACCTTGAAGTTGTAGGCCCGGTCCCGCGGATACCCCGACTTGATGAACTCCGGCCGACTCTCCATCGTGCCGTGGCACGGCATGCACGCCGGGCGCACCTCGATCCGCCGGAAATACCGCAGGCCGGGCTTTCCGTCCATCACGGTGCGAATCCACAGGCCCTCGACCGTCGTGTCGGCCGCCAGCACGCGCATGAACCGCTCGGCCTCGCGGTCGGCGCGATGCACGGGGTTGCGGTACTTCTCGGCCAATTGCTCCACGGTCCAGCCATTCGCCTCGCCCAGGCGCTGAACCTCAGCCGCCACCGCGCCGCACACCTCCTGGAACATGGCCTTGTCCGGGGTCTGCACCGTCAGGAACTTCTCCGCCAGGCCCTCGCGCAGCGTGTTGATCCGCTCCATTTCCTTCACCGCGTTCGCCAACTGGTCATCGCGACCAGGATGCATCACGACCGCGGAGCCCGTGAGTGTCACGGCTCCGGCGATCAGCAGGATGTTGCGCATCGATCCCTCCACAGGAATCAGCGGTCAATAGGTAGTGCGGAGGGCCTGAAGCGGATGTGAAACCCGCCTGAAAACAGCCTGCGGATGGCGGCGCCTACGCGAAGGGTGCCAGCGACATGGTGAGCAGGGCGGCGAGCAGCAGCGCGGCGATCCAGCGGGCCGTGCGGCGCAGGCGCTCGCGCAACCCCTCGAGCTCCGCCTGCTGCTCCGGGGTCGCCGCTCCACCGGCGAGGGTCGTCGTCAGCGCGCTCAGCCGCTGGAACCCGGGGCGCGAAACGAACCAGCCCAACGCCAGGGCCGCGATCCCCGCGAGCCCGCCGATCGCGAGGACGATGGCATGGTGGGAGCCGGCCCACCTGGGGGCGGACGAAGCCGCCATCCAGCCGTACAGCGCCAGACCGGTGAGAACGGTGACGGCGCCAACGGGGAGCATCGTCGGGCGATAGCGCCGCTGCTGCAGCGCCAGCATCACCCGGCCGCCGCTCGGACCCGCCGCGCGGACGCGGGGATCGAGAAACGCTACGAAGACCTGTGCTCCGGTCCAGAGCAGCGCGAGCACGATGTGCGCCACACGCACGATCAGGAACACCAGGTCCATCGGTCCTCCGCGGCGATCAGCTGGCGGTCCCGCCTGCCCCGAGCGTGCCCGCGCGGATTCGCGCCTCCTCGATGCGCAGCTTCCACACCTTCTGCACGCCGTTGAAGGTGACCACCCGAATGTCCAATCTCCAATGTCCAACGCAGAGCAGCCAACGGCAAACCGCCAACCGGCAACCACCACAACCGCCAACCGCTACCGGCTCAGCGTGTCGTACAACGGCGCGGCAGCGCGGACAGTCTCCTGCTCGTTCGACACCGTGACCGCCAAAACCCGGACCCGATCGTCGTTGGGCAGCGTCAGCGCCTGCGCGCCCGCCGGCAGGTCGATGGCGTATGCGAACAGGTACGCGTACGCGTAGGGCTCGTTCGCGCCGTCGGCCGTGTGTCGATGTGAGGCGAACCACGCGACGGGCGCCCGCTTGATGTAGCCCGGGACCAGCCCCGCGTACTCGGCGCGCGTGATCGGGCCGCGCTCACGGATGCGTGCCAGAATCCGGCGGGCGCGTTGGGCCGCCTGGCTGCTGTCGCCCGCCGCCGGCTCGGGCGGCGGCGGCACCTCCACCTGCTTCCAGAGCCGGTTGTCCCACTGCCCAATGTACCCGCCCCAGTCCTGCACGGTGAGCGTCGCCGCCGTGTCTCCCACCCGGAACGTGACCTGCCGGTCCCCGTCCGCGGACGCGGCCAGTACGTAGAGCCGGGTGAACTTGCCCTTGGGTAGGGCCACCGTCTGCCCGCGCGCGACCACCGCATTGGCCGCCCCGGAATCCGCGAGCGCGAACGTGATGCCGGCGTACGCGATCTCGCGTGGCAGCATCTCGGCGGGGAGTGCCTGGCCGTCGGCTCCGAAGCCGCCATCCGATCGCGCGCCGTCGGCGCTGGTGACCCTGCGATCGTAGGGCAGGGTGACCGCCTGCGATTTCGGCGCCGCCACGCCGGTCACCGGGAACCCCAGCCGGACCGCGAAGCTGCGCGGCTGATACCGGGTGAACGACGCGACCAGCGTGTCGTCCACAATGGTGGCGCCGCCCACGGGCATCTCCCGGCCGTCCACCGCGCGCGCGGCCGTGACCGGTGCCGCGAACGCAATGCGGACGTCGGCGGCCGGCCGGCCCTCCTGCTCGACCAGCCGCACGATCAGCTCGTCGCTCCGTTCGGCCCGCTTCAGCGCGAGCACCCGCACCTGGTCGGTGCTCACGCCGAGCAGCGAGAAGCTCCGGCCGAGGGCGCCGCGGTGCCCCGGGCTCTGGAACGCGATCAGCGGCTGGTCGAGGCGCAGGGCCTCCCAGTTGGTGTGCTCCTGCCGCCAGTCGCCGGCGTGACTCGCGAGACCGTAGACCAGCTCGTGGTGGCCCCAGTCCTGCGTCCCCTGATCCTCATAGGAGCCGCTGATGCCCGGCGTGTAGATCAGGGTCAGCCGCAGCGTGCGGTCGTCGGGCTTGTCGGAGCCGTACTTGTGGCCCGTGAGCAGGGTGACGCCGTACGCCCCGCTCCGGTCGGTGAGGTCGATCCACTGGTGCGACGGCACTTCGTACTTGGTCGAGTCGTTGTTCCCCCGCTCGATCGTGCCGATCTCCCAGTTGTAGGTGGCCAGGGGGTTCGCGGCGGTGAGCGGGAAGGTCGCCTTGAGCGCGGTCTCGGCGATCTTCCAGTCGATCGCGTTGGCGATCTCGATCCGGTTGCCGGCGTCGCCGGCGGCGAGCCGGACCGTCTGGACGAAGCGTGAGCCCTCCGTCTCGCGCGTGATCTCGAGGGCGACGCGGGCAGGTCCCCGTTCGACGATCCGGACGCGCGCCGCCCCCGCGACGTAGCCGCGCGGCGGCTGTCGCTGATCCGCCCAGTCCATGTTCCAGGCCGGCCACTGCGTGGGCTTCTCGTGCTGCAGGGCGAGCCGGGCCGGCGCGGCGAGCAGCTCGCGCCCGAGCCGCTTGTCGAACACGCTCGCCAGATCGCCGGTGCCGTCGAGCCGCACGCGATAGCGCGCGTTCTCGAGTGTGGAGTCGGTGACGGCGAGCGGCGATGCCGCCGCGGGCGCCGGGAGAGGCGCGGGTTGCACGTCGTACACGGCGAACCCGACGGACGGGACCTTGGCGAGAAACAAGACCTTCACGCCGTCCGCCCCCGCCCCCGGTGCCGCCACCTGCGCGGGGACGTCCCCGCCGTCCGGTCCCGTGACGCGGACGGCCGCCGGCGCGCCACCCGGAAACGTCACCGTGGCCTCGACCACGTCTTCGCGGGCGACCGATAGCGGGTTGTACACGACGATGGCGGTGCCGCGGGACTCGGTGTTGAGGCCGGCGGCCACCACGGTCGCGGCGTCCGTGAGCACGCCGGCGAACTGGTTCAGGGCCAGCACTTCGTCGTTCCACGAGTACTCGTACGCCTTGGGCGTGGAGGTGCCGGGCAGGATGTCGTGGAACTGTCCGCCCATCACCAGCGTCCACGCGTCGTTCAGTCGCGCCAGCGGGTACGGCCGGCCACCCAGCCACCCGGCCGCGACCGACGCCCGCTCCGCGGCGTCCGCGAGCAGCTCGTTGGCGTGGTTCCATCGCTTGAGGTACGCCTGCGACGAGATCGAGCCGGCCGAGTGCTCGATCAGCAGCAGGTCACCCTTGTAGCGCGGCAGGCGTGCCCGCTCGGCCGGCGTGATGTCGAGGAACAGCTGCTCGGCGGTGGAGGAGACGACGTGCAGCGGCCCGTCTCCCGTCACGCTCCGCTCCGCCCACAGCACCGAGCTGTCCTGCGGCGAGCCGCCCCGATCGCCCACGCCGTAGTAGTGGTAGTCGGCGAACAGGCCGTTTCGGTCGCCATCCTCCTTGACGCGCGCGCTCCATTCCGGGCTACGGCTCAGGTCCTCCTGCACGCGGCTGCCGTAGCTCCCGGGGTTCAGGGCCGCGATCACGCTGCGGCCGTCGGGACCCTCCCACACGCCGACGTTGAACGGAATCCCGGCGGCCGAGTGCCACGTGAGCTTCTGGGTGCTGAACCCGATGATCCCGGCGTGTGCCAGGACGCTGGGGAGCGACGCCGGGAACCCGAAGCAGTCCGGCAGCATGTACTCGGCGCTGGTCGTGCCGAACTCCTGCCGGAAGAACTCGCTGCCGTACAGCAGCTGCCGGAGCAGCGACTCGGCCGACGGCACGTTGACGTCGTTCTCCTCCATGGACGAGCCGGACGGGAACCAGCGGCCGGCCGCGACGTACGCCTTGACCTTGGCGTAGTCCGCGGGGTGGTACTCCTTCATCATCCGGTAGCGGTTGGCGCCGCTGAAGTTGAACACGTAGTGCGGGTACTTCGCGAACAGGGCGAAGTTCTGGCGCATGGTGTTCGGGATGAACTCCGAGATCACCTGCGGATACTCCCAGCGCCACTGCGTGTCGAGGTGGGCGTAGCCCACGAGATAGAGCGTGGGATCGCGGGTGAGGTCCGGTCGCGCGGGGGGCGCGGCCTGCGCGCGTGCGGCCCCCGGAGCGAGAAGACCGATGAGCAGCGCCAGCGCGCGCGCCCTTCCGTGGCTTGTCATGCGTTTGTTCTCCCCGACACGGCGCCCAAGCCGATCCCGGGGATCGGCCTGGGCGCTCACGTCCCGTTCAGCGATTCTGGCCGGTCGCGCGCGAGCCCTGCTCCTTGAGCATGCGCATCGCCTCGTCGATCGCGGCCTGCAGCTCGCGGTCGACGCCCTTCATCTCGTCCATCGAGTTGTTCTCGACCCACACGTCCGGCGCCACCCCGTAGTTCTCCAGGTTCACGCCAAAGTTGTTCGGCTTGGTGGGGTCATACGCCACGACGAGCGATCCCGGGGTGCGGATGCTGCCGCCGTTGATCAGCTGGTAGCTCCCCGTCGCGATTACCATGGCCGCGGTGGGGTTGCCGACGATCCGGCCGAGGCCGAGGTCGTGGAATCCCTTGGGGGTCACCTCGGCGTCCGACGCCGAGCGCCAGTTGATCATCATCACCTTGGGCCCGACGATGGCCTGCCGGGGCCGGCGGCCCCAGCTCGGCACGCCGTAGCGGTTGTTCCAGTATTCGTACGGCCGCCGCTCGAGGATGTCGAGCAGCTCCTGGTCGATGTTGCCGCCGCCGTTGAACCGGATATCGATGATGATCCCCTGCTTGTTCCAGTAGCGGTCGATCTCGTCCTGGAACTGGGTGAGCGACGGCTGGTTCATCGCGCGGATGTGGACGTAGGCGATCTGGCCGTTGGTCGCCTTGTCCACGATGTCGCGGTTGTGCGCCACCCATTCCTGGTACTTGATGTCCATGAGCGACGCGACGGTCGCGATGCGGAGCACCTTGGCGTTCGCGCCGTCCGGCGTCTTCGCCACCTTGACCGGGATGTAGTCGTTCAGGGTGGTGCTCAGGATCCTCCAGTAGTTGTCGCCGGCCTTCACGTCCTGGCCGTCGATCGCCAGCACGTAGTCGCCCACCACGAGGTCGATCCACTCCTTGTCGGCCGGGCCGTCACGGTAGACGTGCGACACGCGATACCGCCCGTTCGCGGGCTCCAGCTCGAAGCCGAGGTACCGGGTCGTGTAGACGCGCGGCATGGTGCGGGTTGCCGGCCCGCTCACGCCGGTGTGCGACGCGTTGATCTCGCCGATCATCGCGTTCGCCAGATCGTACACGTCCTCGTTGCTGCCGACGTCGGCCAGCAGGGGCTCGTACTTCGCCCGGATCGCCTTCCAGTCGTGCTTGTGCATGTCGGCGTCGTAGAACCGGTACTTCATCACGCGCCAGGCCTCGTCGAAGATCTGTCTCCACTCCGCCTGTCGATCGACCCGCACGGCGAAGTCGAAGCGCACGGCCTCGGGACGCGCGGTGGCGCCGCCCACGGCGAGGCGCTGGATCTCGAATCCCCGCATGCCGCCCGGGCCCTGCTGCTCCTCGCCGCCGCCCGCCGGGCGCGACGCCGCGCGGAAGAAAATGGTCTGGCGATCCGCCGTGGGCGTCATCCCGGCGAACGTGCCCTCCGCGACGCGGCGCCGGTCCCGGCCGTCGATGCCGACCGAGAACAGGCCGGCCTGGCCCTCGGCTGCGGGCGCGGCGCCCGGGCGGCCGAACCCGCCGCGGCCCCCGAAGCCCCCGCCCACCGCGAAGTAGACGGTGCGCCCGTCGCGCGACAGGAAGAAGCTGGACGTGCCCGGAGCACCGCGGGTGAGCTGTACCGCCCGCGCGTCGATCTCCGCCGTGTCCACCTGGAGCGCCGCCGCGGCGCCCGCCTGCTCGTCGGCCCGGTCCGGCGCGCCGGCCGCCGCCCCGCGCCCGGCGCCGCCCCGTGGCCGCGCCGGCCGCTGCCGCTCGCGTACCAGTGGGTCGTTGGGATCCTCCGTCAGCCGCGCGAGCGACACCGCGAACAACTGGCTCGTCGCGCCGTCCCGGTTGGACGTGAACACCAGCGTCTTGCCGTCCGGCGTCAGCGCCGCGTTCCCCTCGTTGAACGGATTGGGCGTCATGTCGTACTCGGCCCGCGCGCGGAGGTCGTACAGGTAGACGTCCGCGTTCTGGTCCGCGTCCCGCCGGCCGTACAGCAGCCAGTTCCCGTCGGACGAGTACTGGTGCAGGGTGTAGCCGCCCGCCGCGTTGTACGCAACCTCGCGCGGACTCCCGCCCGTCGCGTCCACCTCGTAGATCCGGTTGTCGCCCACGTACGCGAGCTTCTGGGAATTCGGCGCCCACGTGATGTCCGTCTTCTGCGACGCCTGCTGCGTCAGGCGGCGGCGCGCCCCGGTTGCGATCTCGAACACCCAGACCTCTTCGTCGCCGCTCTCGTCCGAGGTGTAGGCGATCCGCTTGCCGTCGGGGGCGTAGATCTCGTTGCGGTCCCGCCACGGCGAGGCGGTGACCTGCGTCTTCTCGCCGACCCCGTCCTCGGTGGGGACGACCACGATCTCGCCGTGCACGTCGACGGCGAGGTGGTTTCCGTCGGGCGCCACCGCGAAGCCCTCGGCGCGGTTGCCCGCCTGGAGGACCTCGACGTCGTACTCCTTGGGATCGAACGCCAGCGTGATGGCGAGCTTGCGCGCTTTCCCGCCCGGCACGTCCATCGACCACAGGTCGAAGTCGTTCTGGTAGACGATGCGCCGCCCGTCGGGCGAGATCGCCGGGAAGAACACGCCGCCCGTCGTGTGGGACGTCACCTGCTGCGGGGTGCCGCCCGCCGCCGCGACGCGCCAGAGGTTGAACGTCCCGCTCCGCTCCGAGGCGAAGTAGATCATGCCATCCGCGCCCCACATCGGGTAGACGTCGTTCACGTGGGTGCGGAACGCCTGAAGGCTCGTGTCGGTGATCTCCGCGGCCACGCCGGTCTTGAGATCGAGCACCGAGATGTCGCCGCTGTTGTTGCCGCGGTACTCCTTGCGCCAGGTAGAGGGCAGGGTGCGGTTGAACGCGACCATCTGGCCGTCCTGCCGCAGCATCCCCGCGCGGGCGTTCGCCATGGCGATCGCCACGGGCGGCCCGCCGTCGAGCGGCAGCAGGTACAGCGGGGAGCCCCACGGCTCGGGGCTGCGGTTGGTGGTGATCACGATCGCCTTGCCGTCCGGGTTCCAGTACAGCGCCTGGTCGGGGCCCGAGTACCACGTGAGCTGGCGCGGCTCGCCCCCCGCAGCCGGGATCACGAACACGTCGTCGTTGCCCGTGCGGTTGCTGGTGAACGCGATCCACCGGCCATCCGGCGAGAAGCGCGGCGCGTAGTCGCGGCCGATGTTGGCCGTGAGCCGATGCGCGTTCGCCCCGGTCGAGTCCGCCACCCAGATGTCGTCCTGGTAGGAAAAGGCGATCCGCCCGTCGTTCGCCACATGGGCATACCGCGCGAACTTGATCGGCTTGGGCGCCTGCGCGACGCCGGGCGTCGCAGTGAGCGAGAGCAGCAACGCCACGGCGAGCGTGGCGAAATTCGAACGGCGACGGCGAGCGAGCATGGCGACTCCTTCAGCGCTGGCAGGTTGGCGCGCTCCCCCAATGGCGAGCGAGTCGCCGCGGGGTCGAAGGCAACTGGTGCAGCCTTGGAATTGTGAAGTCCGGGACGCCCTCCGGCCAGAGGCGGGGCTCCCAGATGCAATCCGCGCGAGGGGGGTGGAACGTTGCATTCCGCGGGGGGTTACACGGCGTTTGACATCGGGGATGCGAAGCGCCATTCTCGACGTCACAACCCAGCGGCGCCGCTGCGGGGCGGCGCCTACCCCAAGGAGACCCGGATGCCCAGCCTGTCCATCGCCTCCCGTGCCGGAGGCACAACCAGCCTGTCCGCCGAAGCCCTGGCATCGTTCCGCCAGAGCCTGCGCGGCGAACTGCTCCTGCGGGACGATCCCGGCTACGACCAGGCGCGCGCCGTCTGGAATGCCATGATCGATCGCCGGCCGGCGGCCATCGCACGGTGCGCCGGAGCCGCCGACGTCATCCGCTGCGTCACCCTGGCGCGCGAGGAGGGCCTGCTGCTGTCGGTGCGCGGCGCGGGCCACAACATCGCCGGCAATGCGGTGAGCGACGGTGGCCTGATGGTGGATCTCTCGCGCCTGCGCGGGGTCACGGTCGATCCGCGGCGCCGCACGGCGCGCGTGGGGCCCGGGGCCACGCTCGCCGACCTCGATCACGAGACCCAGGCCTTCGGGCTCGCGACCCCGGTCGGCATCAACTCGACGACCGGGATCGCCGGCCTGACGCTGGGCGGCGGATTCGGCTGGCTCAGCCGGAAATACGGCCTCACGGTGGACAACCTGCTCTCGGCCACGGTCGTGACCGCCGCGGGCGAGCTCGTGACCGCCAGCGCGAAGCAGAACGCCGACCTGTTCTGGGGGGTGCGCGGCGGGGGCGGGAATCTGGGGATCGTGACCGAATTCGAGTTCCGGCTCCACAAAGTGGGCCCGGAAGTGCTCTCGGGACTGATCGTGCATCCGTTCGCCGATGCGGACCGGGTGCTGCGGCACTACCGCGCGTTCGTCGCCGGCGCGCCCGAGGACGTCACCTGCTTGACGGTGCTGCGCAAGGCGCCGCCGCTCCCGTTCCTCCCGCCGGCGGTGCACGGGACGGAGGTCGTGATCATCGCCGTGCTGACGACGGCCGGGCTGCGCAAGGGGAAGCAGCTGCTCAAGCCGCTGCGCGAGTTCGGCAAGCCGATCGCCGACGTGGTGGGCCCGCACCCATATGCCGGCTGGCAGCGGGCGTTCGATCCGCTGCTCACCCCGGGCGCCCGAAACTACTGGCGGTCGCACAACTTCCGGGAGCTGTCCGACGGGGCGCTCGACACGATCCGCGCCTACGCGGGCCGGTTGCCGTCCAATCAGAGCGAGATCTTCATCGCGCAGCTCGGCGGCGCGATCAATGCGCAGGCGCCGGACGCGACGGCCTATCCCCATCGTGACGCGAACTTCGTGATGAACGTGCACACGCGCTGGGAGGACAAGAGCCGCGATCAGGTGTGTGTCGCGTGGGCGCGCGACTTTTCCGACCGGACGGCGCCGTTCGCCACTGGCGGGGTGTACGTCAACTTCGTGAGCGAGGGCGAGGAACGGGTGCGGGCGGCGTACGGCGGCAACTATGCGCGGCTGGCCGAGCTCAAGCGGGCGTACGATCCGACGAACCTGTTCAGCCTGAACCAGAACGTGCCGCCGGCCTAGTCGGGCTTCCGGCGGCGGGGCCGCACGGGCGCGCGGCTCCTCAGTCGGTGGAGGCCACGGAGAACCGCGCGCGCACCTCGGCGTCGACGCGGGCGGGCTTGCCGCTGCCGACGTCGATCGGGCACCACAGCGTGCGGGCGCGCGCGAGCAGCTTCCGATCCGGCATGCGCCGGATTTCGGTGTGGCGCTCGAACGTGCGCCGGCTGGCCATGCCCACCCAGGTCTCCGCGACGATGTCCTCCCCCAGGCGGGCGGCGCTGGAGTAGTCGATCTCGTGCCGGATCACCACCCAGGCGAGCGCGGCCTGCTGCTCCCGCGTCGCCACGGCGCGCCAGTGCGCCGTGGCGACGTCCTGCACCCACTTGAGGTAGACCACGTTGTTGACGTGCCCCAGCTGGTCGATGTCCGCCTCATGCACCTTGATGGGGAGCTCGAACCGCTCCGGCGCGGTGCGGGAGGGGCGGTCGGGTGTGCCGGGGGGCGGTGCGGCGTCGGGTGGCGTGGCTGCCGGCTCCGGAAGAGGTGGATGTCCAAACCTAATCACGGGAGCCGCCCGGAGCTCACCGCCGCGCCTTCATCGGCCCCCGGTGAGGCCCCGCTCCTCGAGCAGCGGTCCGATCACCGGATCGCGTCCACGGAACGCGCGGTACATCGCGCCGACGTCGCTCGTCCCTCCGCGCGACAGGATCATGTCACGGAACCGCTGGCCGTTGGCCCGGGTCATGCCGCCGTGCTCGGCGAACCAGGCGTGCGCGTCGTCATCCAGCACCTCGCTCCAGATGTACGCGTAGTAGGTCGCGGCGTATCCCCCGCTCCAGATGTGCGCGAAGTAGGTGGTGCGGTAGCGCGGCGGGATCAGCGGCAGATCCACGCGGTAGCGCCGCAACGCCGTTGCCTCGAACGCGTCGACGTCGGGCTGCTCCGGCCCCACCGGGAGGGTATGCCACGCCATGTCGAGCAGCGCGGCGGCGACGTACTCCGTGGTGGTGAATCCCTGATTGAAGGTGTGCGCCTTCCGGATCTTGTCGACCAGCGCCTGCGGCATCGGCTGACCGGTCTGGTAGTGTCTGGCGTAGTGCGCGAGTACCGCGGCGTCGAGCGCCCAGTGCTCGTTGAGCTGCGACGGCAGCTCCACGAAATCGGTCGGCACGTTGGTACCGGCGAGCCGCGGGTACTCGACTTGCGTGAGGAGCGCGTGGAGCGCGTGCCCGAACTCGTGGAACATCGTCGCGACGTCGTCGGGCGTCAGCAGGGCCGGCTGGCCGGCGGCGGGCTTGGTGAAGTTGGCGACGTTGTAGACGACGGGCCTGGTGCCCATCAGCCCGCTGCCGTCGACGAACGTGTCCTCCCACGCGCCGCCGCCCTTGTTGTCGCGCTTGAAGTAGTCGCAGTACCACAGGCCCAGCGGGGTGGAGTCGGCGTCCAGCACCTCGAAGACCCGGACATCCGGCTGGTAAACCGGGAGATCCTTGCGCTCCCGGAACGTCAGGCCGTAGAGCTGCTGCGCGGCGAAGAAGACCCCATCCCGCAACACGCGATCGAGCTCGAAATAGGGCTTGAGCTGCGAGTCGTCCAGCGCGTACTCGGCTTTGCGCACCTGCTCCGCGTAGTACTGCCAGTCCCAGGGCGCGAGCGTGAAGCCGCCGTGCTCCCGGTCGACCAGCGCCTGCATCTTCGCCGCTTCGCTGCGGGCTCTCGCGGCGGCGGCGGGCACCAGGTCGGTCAGCAGCGTGATCGCCGCCTGCGGCGTCCGCGCCATTTCATCGTCGAGGACGTAGGCGGCGTAATCGCCAAAGCCGAGCAGCCTGGCGCGCTCGGCCCGCAGCTGCGCGAGCCGCGTCACGATCGCGCGGGTGTCGTTGCTGTCGCCCTGCTCGGCCCGCGTCGTCGACGCCCGGAACAGCCGCTCCCGCACCGCGCGGTCGCGCAGCGCCGCCTGCGCGGGCTGCTGCGTCGTGTTCTGCAGCGGCAGCACCCACTGGCCGTCGAGACCGCGCTGCTGCGCGGCCGCGGCCGCCGCCGCAATCGAGGCGTCACTCAGGCCGTCGAGCTGCGTCGAGTCCCCGATGACCAGCGCCGCGGCCCTGGTCCCCGCGAGCAGGCGGTTGCGGAACGCGGTGGTGAGCGTCGACTCCTCCTGGTTGAGAGCGCGCAGGCGCACCTTTCCGGAGTCTGAGAGCAGGGCGCCGGCGCGAACGAAATCCCGGTAGTATCGCTCGGCCAGAAATCGCTG
This sequence comes from uncultured Gemmatimonadales bacterium, assembly GCA_963771275.1. Lineage (GTDB taxonomy): Bacteria > Gemmatimonadota > Gemmatimonadetes > Gemmatimonadales > GWC2-71-9 > JAOTWJ01. The sequence goes on along the minus strand of CAVYSW010000003.1, from coordinate 804,814 downwards.
GACCGAGTCGAGACCGAGGTCGGCACGCCGATCGTACAGGCTCCGAACGCGCTGGAACAAGGTGTCATTGAGGTGAATGGCATCGAAATGCGCGGCGAGTCTGGGCGCCTCTTCAGTCAGCACCCGCTGCAGCGTATCGTCGGTGTTCGCCTGGGTCACGGCGTTGAACACCTTCGAAACGCGCGCGAGCAGCGTGCCGGAGCGCTCGAGGGCGACGAGGGTGTTGTCGAACGTGGGTGCCGCCGTGTCGGCGGTGATCGCGGCGATCTCCGCGAGCTGCCGGCGCATGCCTTCCTCGAGCGCCGGCTGGTAGTCGGCATCGTGGATCCGGTCGAACGGTGGTGCCTGGTCGAGCAGCGTGCTGGCGGTGGCGAACGGGTTGTCGTTGGTGAAGCGGGCGGCGCCCGCGGTCGTGCCGCGACCGCAGCTGACCAGCGTGAGGGTCAGGGCGATCGCCAGGGGGCGGTGCGTGATCATGCTGGAGGCTCTCCCCACTGAGCGCGGCGAGCGGGGCCTGCGCCGCGCCCTCCGATGCGCGAATGTCACGGATACGACCTTCGGCGGCCGGCGTCTCGCGGACCGCCGCGGACGGAAGATATCGGGTCGTCACGTTGCGTGGGCCGGGAACGGGGGAGGCCAACGGCCGAGTCGGGTGGTGCCGAACCGGCCGCCGGGCGATCATGCGGCGGGTCCCGGGAGCAATGGCGGCCCGACTGCGCGGAGAGAGACCGTCCGCATGACCGCACTCGGCAATCGACTCGCCCCACGACGCGGAATCCTGGCTGCGGCGCTCGCCTGCGCGCTGCCGCCGCCGTCGGGCGCCCCCCTCCGCGCGCCCACGGCCCCGCCGCCGGCACCCGACATTCGCCGCACCGAGCTGATCATCCGGCCGGATATTCGCACGCGGCGGCTCGAGGTCAGGCGACCCTCGAGATCGCCAACCCCTCCCGGGGAGCGGCATTCACGTTTCTCCTCGCCGACTGTACCCGGGAGTCGGGCACGATCACGGTGAAGTGGCGCGGGCCGAGGCCGACGAGCGGCTGGTCTTCACGCTCGCCGGCGCGCCGGGCCAGAGCGACGGCGAAGCCCGGCCGGTGATCGCCGACAGCAGCCTGTTTCTGCTCTGGTCCGACCGGTTCTACCTCGCTGATTTCGACGACTGGACGCATCGCCGGCCGGGGGCCGGGGAGCTATCAATGGATCGTGGGGTTCGGGGAGAACGTCGTACCCGGCCGGCCGCCATGGACGATGCACCTACTCCGCTTCGCCGTGGGGGACGGCGCCTTCGACGCGGCGGTGCGGCTGCTGTTTGAGCGCTGGCGGTTTCGCTGGTTCACGCTCGACGAGTTCGTCGCCACGCTCGCCGAGGGCGCCGGCCAGTCCCTCGCCTGGTGGCGTGACGAGTGGCTCGACCGGGGCGTCGTGCCCGAGCTGGCGTGGCACGCCGCGATCGCGCCGGCCGGCGGGGAGTACCAGGTGTCGCTGACGGTCCGCCAGACCGGACACCTCTATCACCTGCCGCTCGAAATCGGCATCGAGGCGGCTGCGGGGCTCAGACGCGAACGCGTGCAGCTGAGCGACGCCACGGCCACGTTCCACTTCCACTCGCCCGCCAGGCCCACACGCGTGGTGATCGATCCGCGCCGCTGGCTGCTCGCGAAGGTCGTGGAGGAGTAGGAGGAGACCGCCTACGTCTCCGGTCCGCTCACCAGCGCGTTGAACACCAGCTTGAAGGTGCCGTGCGTCTGATCGCGGTGCTGTGCCCGGAAGCCGATCAAGACGACCCTCCCCTTCTCGACCTGCACCGATACCATCGCCGCTTTCTTGGCGATCACCTGTTCCCCGAGCAGCCAGCCGCTCTGCAGGAGATCGCGCTCGGGGAACGTCACGATCGTCTGCACCCGATCGTTCCGGTCGGTGGGGACGATCTCGTAGGCCTGGCTGTTGGCGAGAAACACCGCGAGGCCCTCGGCCGGCATGCCGTACCCGAGCGGGCTCGTGTCCGCGACGTGCACCCTGAGCGTGGAGCCCGGGCACCAGAACTCCGTGGACGGCCGGTCCGCGACGGCGTTCCGGAGCGGCAGCCCGAACCGCTCGATCGGGAGCGAGCCCGCCTCCCCGAACGTGAGCAGCGTGCCGCCCTGCTGCACGAAGCTCCGCAGGGCCTCGACCCCGTCCTGGCCGAACCCGCTGCGGTACTCGGGTGGATACGTCTCGGTCGGCCGCCCACCGCCACGGCCGCTCCCGCCCGCCGTCCGCTCCCCGGTCAGCATCGCCACGTTGTCGGCCGGGAGGATGATGACGTCGTACCGCTCCGCGAGCTTGCCGGCCTTGATGTCGGCGTCCATCAGCGTGGCGTACGGGAAGCCGAACTGCTCGAGCATCAGGCGGGTCCATCCTTCGTCGATGTTGCCGCCGTAGTAGCGCTGATACATGCCGAGCCGCAGCCGTCGGAGCGCATGGCTGCCCCGCGCGGCGTCGCCCGCGAAGGCGGCGAAATCCACCCCCGTCGCTTTCGCGACGTCCGCGATCACGGCGTCCGAGCCGCCGGGCACGAGAAAGTCGCCCGCACGGACGCTCGGATCCGTCGGCTGGTCCACGCGGCGGACCGCGACGCCCCGGTCGAACAACAGGTTCACCGCGTGAAACGCGTCGTTGAGGCGGCCGTCCAGCACATAGCCGGTGCGCCCCTTGGTCACGGCGCCCGCGGGCGCGAGCGACGCCGTCAGGGTGACCAGGTCGCCCTGCACCGCGGCATCCACCGGATCCACGCGCACCCCCATGAACTCGGCCATCACGTCCGCCGCCATGTCGTACGGCCGGATCGGGTTGCCGTCGCCGTCGCGCGTGAAACTGTTGTCGGGATAGAACGTGCGGCCCAGGAGCCAGCGGATCACGCCCATCTTGGGCTGCGCCATCGAGACGACGAACGAACCGGGGCCGTAGACCATTCCTTCGTGCGTGAACTCCCGGGGCGCTTGCAGGACCTCGACCCCCTGCACGAGCAGCTGGTTCACCAGCTTGGCGGCGGTGAGTGGGTCGTGCTGCGCCGCCGGAATGACGTAGGCGGCGGGCTTGCCGGCGGCGCCGCGCTCGGTCTGCCGCTTGGCCTTGAGGTACGCGTTCCACAGCACGGTCTCGCGGTTCCGGGCGGCCAGGTCGAGCGCGGCCCAGGCCGACGTCTTCTGCCGCTCGACGATGTCGCGCAGCCGCCACCAGCCGCCGGGCCACGGGTCGGGGAACGTGGTCTGCTCCTCGTAGGCCGGGAGCCCACGCGCGCCGCCACGGAGTTGATCGGGGTGGATGAACAGCGGCGTCGCCAGCCGCGCGCTGGCGGACTCCGTGAGCATCCCGGCGATGTTGTGGAACGGCGTGATCCAGTGGAACCCGAAGTGGCCCCAGCCCGAGTACTGCGCCACGTTGAGCACGCCCGACAGGCCATCTTCCTCTTCCTTGTAGGCGATGTGGGCGCCGTACCAGCTCATTTCGCGCCACACCAGCGGGTCGGCGAACGGGCGTACGGGGTCCGCGTAGGGGGGCACGTAGATCCGCGCGCCGTAGCTCCCCATGTGATGATGGTCGATGTAGGCCTGGGGCTTCCAGTCCCGGAACATGATCTTCGCCATGTACTGGGACTCGACCAGATTGGTCTGGAACGCGTCGCGATTGTTGTCGTGGCCGGCGTACTTGTGGTAGAGCGACGGGTAGCCCACGCCCTCATAGCCCGTGCCGAGCGTCTTGCGGTACCAGTCGGTGACCATGATCTGGCCGTCGGGATTGAAGCTCGGCACCATGAGGAAGATCACGTTGTCGAGGATGCGCTGCGCCTCGTCGTCGGTGCGCGTGATCAGGTCGTAGGCCAGCTCCGGCGCCATCTGGCTGCCGCCGATCTCCGTGGCGTGGAGGCTCATCGACTGCACGATCACCGCGCGGCCCTGTGCCACGAGCTTGCGGATCTCGGCCTCCGGAACGCCGCGGGGATCGCTGATCTTGGCGTTGACCTGCCGCAGCTCCTCGAGCCGGGCGATGTTGGCGGGCGCCGAGATGATCACCAGCAGGAACGGGCTCCCCATGGTGCTGGGGCCCATGTTCACGACCTTGACCATGGGGCTCGTCTTCTCGAGCAGCTGGTAATACTCGACCATCCGGTCCCAGCGGGCCATCTGGCGGTCCGCGCCCATCTGGAACCCGAAGAACGTCTCGGGTGACGCGATCTGCGAGCCCTGCGCCACGGACGGGCGCGGCCCGACGGCCACGCCGCCGATCGCGAGGGCGAGCAGGACGAGCGCGGGACTTGGACGGCGCTTCCCGATCAGGATCATCGGACACTCCTCGGAGGGGCGCTCCAGGTGAAGCCTCTACGCGGCACGGTTGCCGGCGCCGCATAAGCTGCTCCACGTGACCGCGGTGTGCAACCGGGCGCTCCGTGCGCCGCGCGGTGCGCTGCGTCAACTTTGAGGCAGCAGGTGCGGCGCCCGGCGAGATTGTGCGCAGCTGGTCCATTCGGCGAGGACGATGAGACGAGCATGTTCCATTCGCTGCCACTGGTTCTCGGACTCTGGACCCTGCTCCACGTCTACGTGATTTGGCGCGTCGGAGGCGTGCCGGTCATCGCGCGCTGCGTGCCCCGCTGGCTGCTCATCGGCGTGGCGGTATTGCTCTGGATGGGGGTGATCCTCGCGCGGCTGGCGGACCGCGTCGGGGCCGGCATCGTCGCGGGGCCGCTGGAGATGATCGCGTGGGACTGGATTCCGCTGCTGTTCTTCATGTCCGCGCTGCTGCTTCTCGTGGATGCTGTCACCGTGTTCGGGCTGGTCTTCCGCCGGCTGGTGCCGCGGCTCCGGGCGTGGGCACTGCTCGCGAGTGGCGCGCTGAGCGCCGTGGCGGTGCTGCAGGGCGTGCGCCCGCCGGTGGTGCGGAGCTACGAGGAGCGCCTGGCCGGCCTGCCGGCCGAGCTGGACGGGACCGTGCTCGTCGCGGTGTCGGATTTTCACCTGGGCCGGTGGGTGGGCGCTCGATGGCTTGCGGCGCGGGTCGCCCAGGTCGAGGCGCTCGAGCCGGACCTGGTCGTGGTGCTGGGCGACGTGATGGAGGGCGACGCCAATGATGGCGGCGCCGACAACCTCCTCCCGGTGTTCCGCAGGCTGTCCGCACCGCTGGGCGTGTGGGCGGTCACCGGCAATCACGAGGTCTACGCGGGTCTGGATTCGAGCGTGCGGCTGCTCGAAGACGCCGGCTTTCAGGTCCTGCGCGACCGCTGGGCGGAGGTCCGCCCCGGGCTCGTCCTCGCCGGCGTGGAGGACCTCACGGCGCGGCGCGATCGCGGCCAGGGTGATCCCGTGATGCGCGCGCTCGCCGATCGGCCGGCCGGTGCGACCATCTTGCTCTCCCACACCCCGTGGGAGGCCGGCGTCGCGGCGCGAGCCGGAGTCGGGCTCATGCTTGCCGCGCACACCCATGGCGGGCAGATCTGGCCGTTCGGCTACTTCGTGCGCGGCAGGTACCCGCTGATGGGGGGGCGCTATGACGTGGACGGCATGCCGGTCATCGTGTCGCGCGGCGCCGGCACGTGGGGACCGCGCATGCGCCTGTGGCGGCCGAGCGAGCTGCTGCGGGTGACGCTCCGGGCGCGATAGCGGTCTGTCGCGCGGGCGGCGTGCCGAAACACCTACCCGTCCGCGACGTGGGCGTCCGGCAGGCGCAGCTCCTGCCAGATCACGCGCCCGGCATCGATCGCGTCCCGCACCCGCCGCTCGCGCGTGCTCAGGGACGACGCCCCGGTCTTCACCTCGATGAAGACCACCCGATCGCAGCGGTCCTCACCGAGGCCGTCGAACACCACGAAGTCCACCGGCGTGCCGAGGAACCGCGCGTCCTTCGGGCTGTAGCGAAAATCCGGCAGGTAGGGCACCAGCTGCTCGAAGACCTTGCCGACGGTGACCGCCTGGCTGCGCTGGATCGCGTCGCGGCGCACGGCCTCCGTGTGCTCGGCTTTCCACTGCTCGAGTGAGACTGCCGCCTCCCGCCGGATCAGGGCCTCCAGCTGCTGCCGCGCGCCAGCGAGCTCATGCTGCCGCCACGTCGCGATGTCGCGCTCGAGCCGCTCCGTGAAGCTCCGCTGCAGGTCGTTGTACCGCAGGGCGAGAATCACCGTGGCGACGAGGGCGAACGCCGCAAGAAGGACCAGCAGGGCTGCGAGACTCGATGACATGGCGGATACCCCCTAGGCGTCGAGGGCCGTGGCGCCGCGCACGAGCTCGCAGATGAAGAACGGGCTCGTCGACGCGTCGAACGGCGAGCGGTCGTAGTCCCCGTGGCAGGCGCTCACCGCAAGCCGGCGCCTCCGCGGAGGTCCAATCCTCGCGGTAGGTGGCCGGTACCCATGGGCAGGCATCCCCGCAGCCCAGGGTGATGACATGGTCCCACGGGCCGGGAACCGATTTCGCCGAGCCCCCTGGTTGCGTGTCCCGACAAGTCGTAGCCCCGCTCGCGCATTGCCGCGACCGCGCGCGGATTGATCTTCCCGGATGGTCTGGACCCGGCGCTCACCGCCTCGAGCGTGCCCCGGCCGTGGATGCGGGCGAACGCCTCCGCCATCCGGCGGCGGTTGGCGTTCTCGGTGCAGACGACCAACACCCGTTTCACGCCGCCGCCGCCTCCCGGTCTCACGTCCCGCCGTCCCTTGTCGCGCCAGACCGTGAACCCACATGTGTGCGGCCATACACGGCAGGATGATGGCGAACGCGCGTTGCAGGTTGCGCGCCGGGTCCTCCAAGCTGTCGGGAGCCGGTTGCCGGGGCAAGGCGGCGCGGCGTGCCGGAGGGACGGCGCTACGGAATCGCGGCCGGGACGCGCGCGATCGGCAGGGAGACCGTGAACGTCGTGCCTTTCCCCACCTCGCTCGCCACGCGAATCGTGCCGCCGTGCTGGTTGATGATGCCGAGGGAGACGCTGAGGCCGAGGCCGGTACCTTTGGCGTTCTTCTTCGAGCTGAAGAACGGATCGAAGATGCTGCCCAGGTATTGCTTGGGGATCCCCACGCCGGTGTCGCTGAACGCGATGTCCATGAAGTTCCGATCGTCCGCCTTCGCCACGGCGATGGTCAGTGTCCCGCCGCCGGGCATGGCATCGAGCGCGTTGAGCACGAGGTTGAGGAACACCTGCGTCAACTGATGCCGGTCGCCGTGGACGGATGGCAAGTTCTCTTCCACCTCGCCCCGTACCTTCACCTTGGCGAGCTTGACGTGGTTGGCGGCCAGCTGCAGCGTGTCGCCGATGATCTCTTCGACATCGAGCGGCGTCAGCTCGACCTCGCTCTGGCGTGCGAAGTCGAGCAGGTTCCGCACGATGTCGCGGGCCCGCTCCGACTCGCTCACCATGTCGCGCACCATGTCGAGCCGCTCCGCGTCGGGGAGCTCCGCGTAGTCCTCCTGCAGCGCGGCGGCCGTCAGCATGATGTTGTTGATCGGGTTGTTCAGCTCGTGCGCCACGCCGGCGGTGAGGGTGCCGATCGCCTTGAGCTTATGGGTGTGCACGAGGAGCTCCTGGCGCCGCACCAGCTCGTGCATCATGTAGTTGATGGCCAGCGCCAGCTCCGAAAACTCGTCGCGGTATCGCCGCTTGGGCGTGATGGGGGTCAGGTTCCCCTCCGCGATGCGGCGCGTGGCGAGCATGATGCGGTTGAGTGGCGCGAGCATCTGCCGGGCGATGAACGCGGCCAGCCGGATGATCAGGAGCAGCAGCACGACGAGAAACGCCACCGCGATACGCTGCGACATCCGCAGCATCGCATCCACGGAGTGCCGTTCCTTGGTGGCCAGATCCTCGGCCACCTCCACCATCTCGGCTCCATAGCGCCGGAGGCCCGCCTCGATCTCGCCGATCCGGGCGGCCTCCGTGAGCGGATCGAGCGGCTGGAGCTGCGCGAGCAGCTCCTCGTAGCGGCGCACCCGGACCCGCATCGAGTCCACCGACGCCTGGCCGATCACCGCGGCCATGCTGCTGCTCTCCCGCTCGAGGATGGCCTGGGCGGCGCGCACCTGCTCCAGGGCGTCGAACAGATTGGTGTGGTACAGGAAGTAGTTCTTCTCGAAGCGGCGGGCCTGCTGGATCTCGAAGGTGTAGCGGTCGACGGCCCCGACGATCTGCAGCTTGGTCTCGATGCGGCCGATCAGGAGGATCGAGACCAGCGTGATGCCGAGGCTCAAGGCGAACCACAGCAGGAAGCCGACGGTCAGCCGGTTGCGGATCGAAAGGGAGGGCCGCGCGCGCAGCGCGCGCTGGGCCTCCTCGGCGACCGCGCCCAGCGTCGAGTCGTTCCCCTCCGTGGCCGGCGGCAAGCGGCCTAGAGAACCGCCTTGTGCCCGAGCGAGAGTGCGGCCTTGCTGACCACGGCGCGCAGATCCTTGGGCTTGAACGGCTTCGCGATGAAGTCGAAGGCGCCCTTCACCAGGGCCTCGCGGGCCACCTCCACCGTGGCGTAGCCGGTGATGAGGATCACCCGAGTCCGCTTGCAGTGTTCCATGATGTGCTCGAGGATCTGGATGCCGTCCATCCCCTCCATCCGCAGGTCCGTGACCACGATGTCGAACTCCTTCTGCTCGATGCGGGCCAGGGCCTCGGTGGGGGACTCGAAGCACTCGACCTCGAATCCCGCCTTCTCCAGCTGTGGGCGCAGCCGCTTCCCCACGATCGGCTCGTCGTCGAGGATCAGTACGCTCAGCGCCCCGCCGCCGGCTTCGCCGGTCTCCTCATCCGCGCCTGCCATGGTGTCCCCCGTCTGCCCGCCTGCCGTCCGTTCGCTCCGCACGATCTTGACGCGATCCAGCGCGAGCCTGGTCTTTCTGTCCACTTCCATCCCCGTGACCGCGAACCCCTCGTCGGCCGCGTCCGCCTCCGCGAACGAGACCCTGACCATCCAGTCCTCGATCTTCTTCTTCACGCCTCCCATGCGCCCTCCTCTCTGCTCACGCCGCCGCCCGCGCTTCGGTGAGCTGATGCTGCAGGCGAAGTCGCTGCCGGTACGACCGGATCACGTGGTAGAAGATGATCAGGCATCCCGCGATCCCCGCGACGAACAGCATCACCTTGCTGGCGGTGTTGTAGTACACGTCCCAGGCCGGGTCCGTGTCGAGCCAGCCGAGCTGCCGCAGATAGGCGGGCACGGCCACGGCGCGGCTCACGACGCACAGCAGGATGATGACGCCTGTCACGATCCGGATGACGATCTCCTTCACGACCTTCGTGCCGTACACGCCGACGTAGATGCCCACGAGCGATCCCAGGTACAGCAGCATGGTCAGCCGGATGTCCACGAACCCCTGGAAGGCGTAGTTGAGCGCGCCCCAGCCGCCCATGAACACGGCCAGATAGAGCTCCGTGCCGGCCGCCACCGCCGTGGGCACGCCGAACACGTAGATCATCGAGGGCACGCCGATGAACCCCCCGACGCCGATGGTGCCCGCGAGGTAGCCCGTCGCCAACCCGACCAGCATGAGGATCCAGAGTGAGACGCGCACGTCGGCGACCGGGAAGGAGACATACGGCGGCAGGTGCAGGCTCGCGAGGAAGCGGGCGATCCGCATCGACGGCCCCACCTCGCCCTGCAGGCTGCCCGAGCGCAACGCGTCCCGCAGCATCGAGATCGCGACCACCGAGAGGATGCACATGAACACCATGCTGATGTAGAGGTCGGCCGCCGCGCTGCCGCCCATGCCGTGCCCGTCCGCCCCCTCGAACAGCTTGCTGTTGATCCAGACGGCGATCTCGATGCCGATGAACGACGTCACGATGAGAAACGCCCCCAGGCGTTTATCCACGTTGCCCAGCTCGCTGTGCTTCCGCGAGCCGATCATGGCCTTCCCGAACTTGTGCGTGATGTTGCTGCCGACCGCCACCACGCCGGGCACGCCGAGATTCATCATGCCCGGCGTCATGAAGAACGCACCGCCGCTGCCGATGAAGCCCGACAGCGTGCCGCCGATCAGCCCGAGGACGACGACCTGCAACGCTTCGAACATGTCGATGTTGACGAAGTGCTGGTGCAGCAGAACCGGGTCCATCATGCCGTCCTCTTTCGCCCCGCGCGGGCGGTCATTCCATCTTGATCAGCTTCATCACCGAGCGCGCCACGGTGCCGTAGGAGATCGCGATGATCGGGCTCAGGAGGAACACCGCGGCGGCCACGAGCGCCTTGGCGAGCGGCCGTCCCGTGAGTCCGATCGACAGGAACTCCAGAACCTGCGCCTGGTTGGCGAACACGACCACGTAGAGCGCCGCGACCAACGCGAGGAATCCGACGAGCCGGACCAGATCCCGCCGGCCGAACAGGTAGTGAGCCCGCAGCTCGTCGGCCGTCACGACGGGAATCCGCATGCGACTGCCGATCGAGTCCTGGAGCTCACGGGTCAGCCGGACCTTGGCGGCCCGCCCCTTGTCGAGAAACAGGTTCCCCACCACGACCAACGAGTACGGCACGGAGTTGCAGCAGGACGCCAGCAGGTGCGCGCGCTCGCCGGAGACGCTGCGTCCTCCGCCGGATCTCCCGACCTTCGCCAGCTCGTCGAGCGTGGCCTTGAGACCGCCCTGGTCGGGGACGTCCTCCTCCACGTCGTCTTCGATGCCCGCCTCGGCGGTGCGCTGGGCGGCTGCCGCCGGCCCGGCGCCCGGTGCGGGCTCCCCGGTCGCGCCGCCGACGGCGTAGCGCACCAGCTCGACCGCCGCATTCCACTTCCGCGCGATCTCCACCACCTCGTCGAACGTCTCCGAGCGCGGATCGAACGCCTCCTGGACCCAGAGGATGTTCGTGGTCGCCATGGTGGAGCGGATCTCCCGGACCCCCTCCAGCGGCCCCAGTACCCGGGCGACGTCGTCGGCCACCTCCACGTCCTTCGGGAGGTAGGTGACCGTCAGCACTCCGTCGTGGATCTTCACCGAGAAGCCGGCCCGGAACGTGTGCTCGTCGCGGGCCAGCAGCAGGCGCGCCTTGGCGCAGAGGTAAAGCTCGTCCAGCGCCCGCCGGGACGCGGGGGTCATCTGAAAGTCCGGGAGCTGCGCCATGCTCACGAGCGCGGAGGCGGCGTTCGCGACGTGCATCTGCTCGACGTTCACCGTCACGTCGTACTGCAGCGCGTCCTCCCACGAGACGGCGTACATGAAGCGCACCCAGTTGCGCCGGTCGGTCTCGACCTCGGTCAGGTAGCGGCGAGCCTTTTCCCGATCGACGCCCAGGTTCCGCATCGCCGCCTGGATGCGATACTCCTCGTCGGCCACCACGCGGATGCGGAGCACGTTGCCGACCCCGCGGAGCAGGAGATGCCCGGTCCGGCCGTGGTAGACCAGCGGCGCGTCCCGGATCTTGTCGCAGAGGTAGGCGGTGCAGAAGGCGAGGAAATGATCCCGCTCGCGGGCCAGGCGCTCGGTGAACCGGCCCGGTTTCATCATGCTGGTCTCGAGCTTCCCGACCTGGATGCCCTCCTTGATGGCCGCCTCGGTCAGGTCCTCACGGCTGAGCAGCGCGAAGTCCAGCTTCGCGGCGAGGAGCTGCGCGAGCTCCTTCCCGCGCGACAGCGACCCGCGCGACACGCAGATGATCTGCATCGTTCCCCGCCTGGGACTGGGGCGGCCCCCCCGGTCCCGGGAGATGACGCCACCCTGCCGCGAAACCGTGATAGCAATCTCGAATCGCGGCCCTCCCAAAGCTACGGGCCGCGTCGGGGGCGAAACAGGGGGTGAAATTGTCGGCAATGCCCCGCGCGGGGCGGCGCGTCCCCGGAGGCGATCAGGACCCCCGGTAGCGCTCCAGCAACACGTCCACCAGCGCGTCCGCCAGCGTCGAGTCGATCCCGTTGCGATTGGAGAGCAACAGCACCGTCAGGTCGACGTCGGGCAGCCGTTGGACGGCGTTACGGAACCCGATGGTGCTGCCCTCGTGCCGGTATCGTCGGTGGCCGCGGTACTCGTCGAGGAACCACCCATACCCGTAGCCCGCCCCCGCCCCGTCGTTGAGCCGCGCCTCCTCGACGGCGCGCGCCGCGATCGCCGGATCGAGCAGCCGCGCGCGGCCCTCCATGACCGCCAGCCAGCGGCTCAGGTCCGTGAGCGACGAGTAGATCCCCCCGTCACCCAGCACCGCGCTGGTGGGGCTCTGGTCGGTGCGGGCCCACGTCCCGTCGGCCAGACGGGAGTAGCCGTACGCGCGGTGCGCCACGGTGGTGACGCCGGCTTCGTGCGCCACGGTGTTCGTCATGCCGAGCGGATCGAAGATCGTCGTTTCGAGGTAGCGCGCGAACGGCATCCCGCTCCGCCGCTCGACGACCTGCGCCAGCACCGCGTAGGCCGAGTTGCTGTAGCGGAACGCGCTGCCCGGCGGGAAGTAGGTGGAGTCCTGGGCGATCATCAAGGCAAGCACGCCGGCATCCATGATCTGCTCCGTGGTGTCCGCCCCCAGCAGATCCTCGTAATCGATCAGCCCGGACGTGTGCGTCATGAGGTGGTGCAGCGTGATCGCGGTGCCGTAGGGCGGGAAGTCGGGGAATACCTCGCGCAGCGTGGTCGTCGTCGTCAGCGCGCCGTTCTGCACGAGCCGGAGCACGGCCGTGGCGGTGAACTGCTTGGTGAGCGAGGCCAGCCGGAAGTTGGTCTCGGGCGTCGCCGCCCGGCCCGTCTCCAGCTCGGCCAACCCGAAGCAGCGCTGGTAGACGACCGCGCCCCCACGGCGCGCCAGCAGGCACGCGCCGGGGCGGTCGCCGCCCGTGTAGTCGCCCAGCAACGCGGCGACGCGGGCCTCCCCGGCGTCGCCCAATCCCTCGGGTCCGGCACTGCAGGCCGTGACAAGTGACGGGATCGCGAGCAGCGTGAGCAGCGTCCGCATGTGAGTTCTCTCGGTGTACGCCAGGCGCGTCCGGGCTGGTGGCCGGGGGAACCTGCAGCGGGGTACAGGCGGAGGGCAAGGGAGGGAGCCCGCGGCGGTTGCCGGGTGTTGCGCGCGCCGGCATACTTTGACGCGGTCCCGATCAGGCACCCCCTCACCACGCAGGTCACGATGCGATACCGTGCGATACTGCTCGCGGCCTTCGCCGCCGTCCACTCCGTCGCCGCGCAGCAGCCCGCCCCGCGCGCGCTCACGGCCGACGACTACGCCCGGGCCGAGCGGTTCATGGGATACAACACGACGCCGCTGGTCTACCGCGGGGCCGTGCGCCCCACCTGGCTCGCGGGCGACCGGTTCTGGTACCGCAACGCGATTCCGGAAGGCAACGAGTTCGTCATGGTCGATCCGGGACGGCGGACCCGGGCGCGCGCCTTCGACCACGTCGCGCTGGCCGCGGCGCTCTCGCGGGCGTCCGACACGACGTACGATCCGTTCCACCTGCCGTTCACGCAGTTCGCGTTTTCGGCGGACCGCCGCGCGATCGTGTTCGACGCCGCGGGCCGCCGCTGGACGTGCGACGCGCGCGGGGCCCGGTGCGCGGCGGAGACGGGGCGGCGCGCGCGCGCGCCACGCACCGCGGTGGTGTCACCCGACAGCACCAAGGCGGCGTTCATCCGCGACAACAACCTGTGGATTCGCGACGCGGCTTCCGGCACGGAGACGCCGCTCACGACCGACGGCGTCGCGGACTTCGGCTATGCGACCGACAACGCCGGCTGGGTCAGGAGCGACCGGCCGATCCTGCTGTGGTCTCCCGACGCGAAGCGGATTGCGACGTTCCAGCAGGACCAGCGCGGGGTGGGGGAGATGTACGTGGTGCAAACGCGGGTGGGCCATCCCGTGCTCGAGCAATGGAAGTACCCGCTCCCCGGGGACAGCATCGTCTCGATGATCGAGCGGGTGATCATCGAGCTGGACGGGCCACGGGTCGTCCGGCTCCAGATGCCGCCCGATCAGCACCGCTCGAGCCTGTGCGACCATATCGCGTGCCGTGGCGGCGACTGGGCGGACGTCGAGTGGAGCCCCGACGGCTCACAGTTGATCTTCGTGTCGACGTCGCGGGATCACCAGCGCGAGCAGGTGCGGGTCGCGGATCCCGCGACCGGCGCGGTGCGCGACGTGCTGGAGGAGACGACCCCGACGTTCTTCGAGTCGGGGTTCAACCGCGTCAACTGGCACGCGCTGTTTGGCACGAACGAGCTGCTGTGGTTCTCGGAGCGCTCCGACTGGGGGCACCTGTACCTCTACGATCTCGCGACGGGGCGGCTGAAGCACCCGGTCACGAGCGGCGCGTGGAACGTGCTCCAGGTGCTGCGGGTGGACGACGCCCAGCGCACCCTCTGGTTTACCGGCGCGGGCCGCGAGCCGGGCGATCCGTACTTCCGGCGGTTCTACAGCGTGCGGTTCGACGGTACCGGTCTCACGCTCCTCACGCCGGAGGCGGCCGACCACGAAGTCACGCTGTCGCCGTCGGGCCGCTACTTCGTGGACGTCTACTCCACGCCCACCACGGCGCCGGTGTCGCTGCTGCGTGATGCGACGGGCAAGACGCTCGCCACGCTCGAGCAGGCCGACATCGCGAGTCTGCTCGCCACCGGCTGGAAGCCCCCGGTGCCGATCACGGTGACGGCGCGGGACGGGAAGACGGATCTCTACGGGCTGATGTTCGTGCCTACCCGCCTCGATTCCGCCGCGAAGTACCCGATCGTCAACCACATCTATCCCGGGCCCGCAGACCGGGAGCGTCGGGAGGCCGGAGCTTCTCGGCGGCGCGCGGCGACGCGCAGGCGCTGGCGGAGCTGGGCTTCGTCGTGGTGGAGATCGACGCGATGGGGACGCCGATGCGGTCCCAGGCGTTCCACGCCGCGTACTACGGCGCCATGGGCGACAACGGGCTGCCGGATCAGGTCGCCGGCATGCGCCAGCTGGCGGCGCGGTACCGCTGGATCGACCTCGATCGCGCGGGGATCTACGGGCATTCGGGCGGCGGGTACGCCGCCGCCGACGCGATGTTCCGCTACCCGGACTTCTTCAAGGTCGGCATTTCGGAAGCCGGCAACCACGACAACCGCATCTACGAGGACGATTGGGGCGAGAAGTGGCAGGGGCTGCTGGTGCGCAACCCCGACGGCACCACCAACTACGACAATCAGGCCAACCAGAACGTGGCCAGGAGCCTCAAGGGCAGGCTGCTGCTTGCCTACGGCACGATGGACAACAACGTGCCGCCGTACAACACGCTGGTGGTGGTCGACTCGCTGATCGCGGCCAACAAGGACTTCGACCTGCTGGCGCTGCCCAACCGCCGCCACGGATTCGGCGGCGAGCCGTACATGGTGCGGCGCCGCTGGGACTACTTCGTGCGCTACCTGCTCGGCGCCGAGCCGCCACGCGAGTACGAGATGCGGCCGAGAGACGCGGGCGGCAGACCGGGGCGGTGAGGTCGCTCAGGCGTGACGGTGCTCCTCGGCCATCCCGAACCGGCGCGCCGTGTCGCCCGCGAAGTCGAACTCGATCAGCACCGCCTGCTCGTCGCCCACGACCCAGCCGTCATGCCCCGGCTCGATGGCCACCACCTGAGGCGCCGTGAACTCCTTCGTGCAGCCGTCGCGGTAGCGTATCCCGATCCGCCCGCGCGCCAGGAAGCCCACGTGCGCATGCATGCAGAGGTCGGTGCCCACCAGCGGCTTCATGTCGATCGACCAGCGGAACCCCGGAGGATAGACCGCGCGCTTGAGGCGCCCCGCCCCGACGTGGGCGATATCGAGCTCGACACCGCCAGCTTCGCGGTGCTCCGCGCCCTTGAGCGGCGCGAGAATGGGGTCGGGGTCGGGATGAGCCATCGCGTGATCCTCGGGGAAGGTGGTCTAAGGTGTGGGGCCCGGGGGATTCGGACAAGTCCGGGTGAGCGACGCCTGTGGAATGGGCTCAGTACCTCGCCGATGCCGGCGGGGCGGTGGCGGCCGCCACGTCGCGTGCCGCGGCCTGAAGGGTCGACTCGAACTGCGCCGGAATGCCGATGTCCAGCGACGGGGGATCGCGGCCGGTGATCCCGCGGTAGATGACGAGCGCCGCGAGGTAGCTTCCCATCAGGCTGGGATGGAAGTCGTCGGGTCCGTAGAGCGCGAGCGTCGGGTCGCGCCGCCACGCGGCCTGCCAGGCGTCGCCCACGGGGTAGAGCTGCGCGGTGGCCTGCTGAGCCGCGTTCCGATAGGACGTGCTCACCGAGTCGAACGCGCTGAGGCGTGCGCGCTCGGGCCACACCATGGAGAGAGCCGGTGTCCCCCCCTCCGCGCGGATCGCGTCCGCCCAGGTGCCGGCCCACTGGGCCAGGTCCACCTGGCTCTCGGGCAGCGCCGACGGGCCCTGCTGCAGCACCACCACGTCCCAGCCGCCTTGGGCGAGCGCGTCGCGCGACGCGGGCGTCGCCCAGTGGTCCTCAAGCGAGTAGCCCCCCTGGCTCACGTCGCGGGTCGTGATCGTGACCGCGCCGCCGGCTTCCGCCAGCGCCCCGACGAGACCCGGGAGATCGTTGGCAACGGTGAGACTGTTCCCGACGAAGAGCACGCGCACGGTGCTCCCGGCCGGATGCGGGTCGCCGCAGGCGAATGTCACGGCCAGCAGCAGCGCGGCGGCGATCACGGGGCGCACGCGGGAGCGTGACCTCGAGCGGCCCCAGGACATCAGCCCCCCTCGGCGGTGTCGGCGCCCCGCCGCGCTACCCGCTCAGCTCCCGGTACCATGCCTCGAACGCGCGCTGGAAGAACGCCTTGTTGAACAATGCCCACTCCCCGAGCGACGGCGGGAGCGTGAACGCCTCGCCCGCCTGCGCGGCGCTGAGCCCCTGGCCGTGGGCGCGCCGGGCCGCCCGTTCCACCTCGTCGAGCATGGCCGTGTAGCGATCGTACTCCGGCGCGCGACCCACGGCGCCGTGCCCGGGGATGTAGACGGTCTCCCGCGCGCGGCGCAGCGCTCGCGCCGACGCGGCCAGCACGGTCGGCATCGCGTCCACGTAGTTCGGGAACATCGCGTTCCAGAACAGGTCGCCGCAGAACACGACGCTCGGGTCGTCGATCTCGAGCGAGACGTCGCTCGCGGTGTGCCCGCTGCGCGGGATCACCCGCACGACCCGGCCGCCCAGATCGAGCACGGTGGCATCGGTGGCGGACAGCAGCGCGGCGCCCTGGAAGGCCGCGGTGCGCGGCTCGTCGGCGGGCTGGTTCCGCTCCAGCACCAGGTCGCGCGTCGTCCCGGTCGCGCGGACGGCTGGCCGCGCCTGGTCGGTGAAGTAGCCCGCGACACCGTTGGCGTGGTCGGCGTGGTAGTGCGTGATGGCCACGTGCGTGGGCCAGCGGCCGGTCAGCTCCCGCGCCTTGCCGGCCAGCCACGCCGCCCCCTGCGGCTGGTACAGTCCCTCGATCGCCAGCACGCCGTCACGGCCCGCCACGATGCCGCCGTTGGCCACCGTGGTGCGGTCGCCGTTCAACGGTGTCGAGATCAGCGCCCAGATGCCGTCCGTGACTCGCTCGAGATAGCCGAACGGCTCGCGGGCCACCACCGACCCCTCCTGCTGGGCCTGCGCCCACAGGCGGCGCAGCGCCCGCGGGGTCACCGCGGCGACGAGGACGAGATGCGCGGCGCAGGAAGCGGAGCCGCTCACGAAGCTGCGGCGCGAGAGCTGTGTCATGACCGAGCCGTCCCGCCGGCTTCGAGCCGGCCCTTGAGGTTGTCGAGCCAGGCGCTGCGCCCTCAAGGCCCGATCACCACCAGCCTCACACCGCCGCTCCCGTCGTCCATCAGAATGACCGTCCGGGACTCCCCCGCGGGCACGGCGATCACGTCGGAAAGGGCCAGCGTGTCCGACACGACGGGCTGACCGCCGACGTAGGCTTCGGTGGAGACGAGCAATTGCCAGTTGCCCGGATCGCTCTCGACATAGGGCGTGGCCGTGCGGTAGGGGAACGGGAACTGGATCGTGATGAACGTCCCCCAGTCGGGCTGCGTGCGCCACACGAGGAGGCCGGGGGCGGCTTCCGCGAAGTGCACCGCGCGGAGCTTCGTCCGGCCGGCCGGGACCGTCGCGTTGCTGTCGCTCAGGACCCAGGGGTTGATGATGGTGGACGAGTCCACCGTCAGGATGGTGGTCGTATCGTCGGGGGGGAGCAGGAGCGCCGTGCCCGGCCCGGCGCTGCCGCCGCTCGGCCGGAATGCCACGAGCTGCGTGCCCTCCGGCACGGCCGTGACCGCGCTCGCGGACCCAAACGACAGGTTCGCGATGACGACCTGACCGGCCACCAGGACGTCGACCGCCGGCACGCTCGGCAGCGTATTCACGACGCGTAGCCTGGCTGCCCCGGTGGAACCCGTCGGCGCCTCGCTGTTGCATGCGACGAGGGCGAGTGCGAGCACGGGGAAACTGGATCGCATGACCTGATCTCCCGACGCGGGTAACTCGGTCACCGGCTCGCTCGCGCGCCCGGGCGATGCACTCTGGAACACACGGCGACCGAGCCCGCCGACGATGAAGGGTACCGTCGCGCCATGACTACCTACCGGTAGATACCCGGGAAGTCGCGCGGCGTCACACCGCCGCCGGCGATCGCGTTTCCACAGCGATTCGAGCCGCAGGGCGGCGTCAGGGCTGATCCGTGATCGCCGGCAGTTTGCCGGCCATCGTTCTGTTGAACGCCGCGACGTCCCGCTGCACCAGCTGCGTGAACGCCGCCTGTGCCGCCACCAGCTCCTGCTCGAGCATCGTGAGCGCGGCGACCGCCGCGTCGGTCGGCCGGTAGTCGGCGCCGCCCGCCAGGTCACTGGCGCCGGTTCCCACGTCGCCTGCGAGCCAGACGAGGTTGAGGTAGACCCGGTATGGCTCGACGTACCACTTGTCGTCACTGTGCATCTCGGTGCGCGACAGCAGGCGCAGCTCGACGTCCATCATCTTCTGGTCGAGCTCCCCGAGCGACCGCGCCAGCCGGGCGTTCCCGCCGTTTGCCTTGCGCTGGTCCTCGATCTGGCGCCGCATCACCTCCAACCGGTTGATCAGGTCCACCGCGGCGTTCATGTCGTCACGGATCCGGACCTGCATGGCGGTAGACGCCGCCAGGTCGGTGTCCGACGAGGGAAGGGCCGATGCGCGCACCACGCGGAACGACTGGGTTTGCGAGCTGCCGTTCGCCGTGATCCGCACCGCGTACGCGCCCGGCGCGGCGAGCGGGCCGGCCCGCTGCGGGCTCTGGATGCCCCAGTGGACGATCGGGCGGGTCGTCTTGTCCTTGAATCGTGGCTCGTCCCAGATGTGCGGGTTGTCGGGCGGCGTCGTGCGCAGCTCCACCTGGCTCGGTCCGTCGTAGCGCAGATCCCACGTCACGCGATTGCGGCCCTGGCGCGCGACCGTCTTGAACGTGCGGATGACACCACCCGCCGCGTCCAGCACCTCCACCCGTACGGAATCGGCCGGCGCGGCCGCCACGGTGAAGCTGACGTCGGCGTACCCGCTCCGCCCCTGCCGATAGCCCGGGGTGGGCGGGTAGAGCACCAGCGAGCCGGACGCCTCGGGCCGGTCCGCCAGCTCGAGCGGCGTCACGTCGCGCAGCACCCAGAGGCCGCGGCCGTAGGTCGAGACGATCACGTCGTGGAACGTCGGCTCGACGACGACCCACGTCACCGGCGCCGCCGGCAGCCCGGTGCCGAACGCGGTCCAATGGGCGCCGTCGTCGAGCGTGTAGTAGAAGCCGTGGCCCGTCCCGGCGAACAGCATGCCCTTCCGGTTCGGGTTCTCGGCCAGCGCCATCACGTAGTCGAGCGGGTGGCCCGACGGCAGGTCGCCACGGACCTGCGTCCACGTCCGACCGAGGTCGGTCGTCTTGTAGATGAACGGCTCGCGGTTATCCATCATGTGATAGTCCACCGCGACGTACGCCGTGGCGGCGTCGAACACCGAGGGCTCGATCCGCCGGATCGTGCCCCAGGGCATCATGCCGGTGACGTTCTCGGTCACGTTGGTCCAGCGGGTCCCGCCGTCCGGGGTGTACCAGATCTGGCCGTCGTTCGTCCCGGCCCAGACGAGCCCGCGCCGGATGGGGGAGGGGGCAATCGCAAACACGACCTCGCCGTAGAACTGGCCGAGGTTGTCGCCGATGATGCCGCCCGAGAACGCGATCCGGGCGGGATCGTTGGTGGAGAGATCGGGGCTGATGACGCTCCAGCTCTGGCCGCCGTTCGACGTCTTGAAGATCACCTGGCAGCCGTAGTAGACCGTCTCGTGATCGAACGGGTCGATCGCGAGCGGCGGCGTCCAGTGGCAGCGGTACTTGACCTTGTCCGGCGGCGAATCGAGCGTGTGGATCCATGGGCTCACCGAGCGGGCGCGACCGAGCCGTGCGTCGTAGCGGCTCACGGTGTTGCCGTAGCACGTCGCCCAGACGACGTCGGAGTCGGTGGGATCGGGAATCGTGAACCCGGACTCGCACCCGCCAAGCGGGCCTTCCCACGCGCTCGCAGCGCCCCCGCCGCCCCCGCCCCCGCCGAACCCCCGCCGCCCGCCGCCCGAGCGATACGAGGGGACGTTCGCCGGCTGGACCGGCGCGTTGGACGGGCCGCGCATCGTGCCGTCGTCCTGGCGGTTGCTGTAGATCCAGTACGGCACGCGCGTGTCCACGGCCACGTGGTACATCTGCCCGATCGGCAGCGTGATCCGCGTGTAGCTCGCCGCGTGATCGGTCGTGATGCTCATGCCGGGGTCGTCGGTGATCACCCAGCGGTCCGGGTTGGTGGGATCGATCCAGATGTCATGGCAGTCGCCGCAGCCACCGGTCAGCGGGAAGGTGAGGCCGCCGTCGGTCGAGCGATGGAAGCTCGAGTTCGCGACCATCACCTCGTCCGGCGTTTTCGGGTTCACGGCGAGGCGGATGTAGTAGCCGGCCCGCCCGATCAGCGAGCGATCCCAGCTCACCACGCGCCAGGCGCTCCCCCCGTCGTCGGAGCGCCACAGCGATCCCTGATTCGCCGTCTGGATCAGCGCGTAGACGCGCCGCGAGTCCGACGGCGCGATCGCGACGTCGATCTTCCCGACGGGCGACTTGGGGAGGCCAGGGTGGACCACCTTCTTCCAGGTGGTCCCGCCGTCTCGCGAGGCGTAGATCGCGCTTCCCGGACCGCCGCTGAACATCGCCCACGTGTGCATCACGACTTCCCACATGCCGGCGAACAACACGCTGGGATCGTTGGCGTCCATCGCCAGCCCGGAGCACCCCGTGTTCGGGTCGACGAACAGCACGCGGCTCCAGCTGCGGCCGCCGTCAGCGGTCCGGTAGACGCCCCGCGCCTGCTGCGGCCCCGTGGCGCGGCCCAGCGCGCAGGCGAACACGATGTCGGGATTCGTGGGGTGCACGAGAATCCGACCGATGCGGCCCGTCTCCGCGAGCCCCATGTTGGTCCACGTGGCGCCCGCGTCCGTCGACTTGTAGATCCCGTCGCCCATCACGTCGGCGTCGCGGATCGCCCACGCCTCACCGGTGCCCGCCCACACGATCTTGGGATCCGACGGCGCCACCGCCAGCGCGCCGATCGCCTGCACGGGCTGGCCGTCGAACACCGGCGTGAACGTGCGGCCACTGTCGGTGGTCTTCCACACCCCACCCGACGCGGCGCCCGCGTAGTACGTCGAGGGATCGCCGGGAATGCCGGCCACTGCCGCCATGCGGCCGGCGCTCTCCGGCCCGACGTAGCGGAACCGCAGCGGCTCGGGCGGCGGCCGGCGGGTCGAGTCGGATCGCTGAGCGGCGGCGGGAGCGGCGAGCAGCGGGATCAGCAGCAGGGCCAGGCGCATGGGCGGACCTCGGGCCAGGAAGAGGGCGGAAAGGAGCAAGGAGCAGAGAGAAGATAGAGAGGCTCGCCGCTCACGCCAGATCGGCCAGGTACGCGTCGATCTCGCGGATCCGCTCGCCCGCCTCGGGAAAACCGCCCGGCAGCACGGCGGCAGCGCCGACGAGGCCGAACAGCAATCGCGCCTTGGCGAAGCTCGCGATGGCGTCGTCGGGTCGGTGGTCGAGCTGGGCGGCGACGGCATCGAGAAACAGGGACTCGGCGGCGACCCATGCGCGGCTGGGCTCGGGCTCGCCGCCGGGCGACACCATGAGGAGCACCGTGTCGGCGTCGCCGAATCGGAGCAGGTCGATGTCGAGCCCGCCGAGCGCGGCCGCCTGCCGCAGGCCTTGCTGGAGGTCCGCCGGGTCGACCTCGCGCTTGAGCATACGATTCAGCAGCACCCGCAAGACCGTGGCGGCCTGTTCGATCATGCGGAGGATGTAGTCGCGCTGCATCATGAGCCCCACACGTGGTACGCGTCCGCGCGGTCCGGCCCGCGATCGGCCTTGCCGGCTATGGTTCCCGCGGCGGGCATGCCGGGCAACATCTCGCGCGCGTCCGGCGCGTAGATCGCCATCATCCCGGCGCAGGCGCGCGTCATGGGCTCTCGGGCGCCAGGGCGCTCGTCGCCTGCATGCCGGCGACGCTCCCGCCCCCCGTCACCACCCGCCGGTGATAGTCCAGCTGCCCCAGGTGGTAGGCAAGGTGGGTTGCCAGGTGGATGAGGAACTGGCCGGCGGACAGGGAAACGCCCCCGACCGCGAGCGGGTAGGGCCGATCCAGCGCGCCGTCGTCGAGCCGGGCCAGCGTCGTGTCGACCTCGGCGCGGGCCGCGGCGACCAGGTCGCGGAGCTCGGCGCGCGACACGTCGCGGCGGCTGAACTCCGCGTCCCGGTCGCGCACGTAGCCCGTCCCGCCCAGCTGCGCCCCGATGAAATGGCGGACGTTGCCCGCGAGGTGCAGCACCAGCGCGCCGCCCGGATTGGCGATGCCCGGAACGGCCCGCCACAGGTCGCGCTCGTCGGGGTACGCCTCGAGCTGGGCCGCGAGGGTCGTGAGATCGCGCCGCACCACGCGGCGCAGCCAGGTCACGGTCGTCATCCAGCCTCCGGTAGATCGCTGTGGTCCTCCCGCACACCGCTGAAGATGCGCGCCAGCTGTCGCAGATGCACGAGGTCGTGGCCGGCGTAGAGCTTCGTCATGTGATCGAGCCGCTCCTCGCCGCGCTCGCTGTGCAGTCCCACCCGGGCCAGGGCCGCAGGCGGCAACCCCGCGAGCAGGCGGAGGTTCGCGCGGCGCAACACGTCGAACTGCTCGAGCGCATCGGCGACCTCGACTGTTCGATAGGCGAGCGCCGTGGCCCAGCGATCCTGATCGTAGCCGGTGATCACCGGCCGATCGTCCGCCACGATGAGGCGGATGCGATATGCCCACACCAGCTCCGAGTCGGCGAGGTGCTGCACCACGTCGACCGCCGACCACTTGCCGGGCCGTTCGGGGCGCCGCAGCTCGTCCCGCGAGTGGCCGGCGACCGCCTGCCTCAGCCGGTCCGTGGTGGCGCGGAGCACCGCCAGCGGGTCCTGCTTGCCCAACAGAGCGAGCACCGCCCGGGTGTAGCCCTGCGCGTCGTTGGCTGCGGCGGACATCGGATTGCTGAATTCAGACATGGGGAGCCCTCCAGACCAGCTGCCGACCCGGGCACGATGACCCATCGGCGATCGTCTACCATAGAGCACGCAGAGTCCACACAGGTCGATGCGGAACGGGAGGCCGCCGCCGCGGCGAACACCGGACGGCAATCGTGGTCAGATGGACCGGGAGCCTCCGCACCGATCCACTTCACGCATCGGGATGGCGCCGAGTGGGCTGTCCCTACGGCGCGAGCGAGGCCGCGAGCCGGCGCCCGACGTAGACCCCTGCCGCAGTTCCCAGCACGGACAGGCAGAAGGCCGTCATGGTCCCCACGCGTGCGCCGACCCACCACCCCACGGCACCCCCGATCGTGGCTCCGACCACCGCAAAGAGCTTGGACATGAGTCCCGCAGGCCCCTGACGCGATCGCTCGTCAGCCCGCGTAGCGGAGCACCGCTATGCAGTGGCAGCAGGTGCCCGCGAGCACCGACAGGTGCCAGACGAAATGGCCGTAGCGCATCCGCCTGGCGGCGTAGAACGCGACCCCCGCGGTGTACGCGATCCCCCCGGCCAGGAGCCAGAGCAGACCCGCCAGGGGCACGTGCAGCCACAGGGGGCGGAGCGCGATCACCACGAGCCATCCCATCCCGACATACACGGCCGTCGAGAGCTTCGGATACCGGAGACCACTCACCGTGGTCAGCACGATACCCAGCGTCGCGAGGCCCCAGATGAGGCCGAGCAGCGTCCAGCCCCACGGGCCGGCGAGCGGGCCGAGTGTGAAGGGCGTGTAGGTGCCGGCGATGAGCAGGAAGATGGCGCCGTGGTCGAGCACGCGGAACACGCGCTTTGCCCCGGCCTGGGGCAGCGCGTGATACAGCGTGGACGACAGGTACAGGACGACGACGGTCGCGGCGAAGACGCTCGCGCCGACGACCGTGGCGGCGCTCCCCCGTCGCGCGGCTCCGATGACGAGGAAGGGTGCCACGACGAGCGCCGCCAGCAAGCCGGTCCCGTGGCTCACGCTGTTGGCGATCTCCTCGCCGACTGACTGCGGTCGTGTTCGGGCGGGGCGACCTTCGCTCACGGCGCGTCCTCTGTCTCCACGAGGATGATACCTCCGACGTCGAGTCCGTCGAGGTCATGCACGCGACCCGCCGGAAGTCCAACGTACCGCCTCCCGGCCGAACGCACAAACCCCGCGCAAGCCCGCCGCGGGGTCACCACACATGACGGGGTGCGAAGCCCCCGCCACACGCCACACGCTACACGCTGCCAGCTGCCCGCGCCCCGCTACCCGCCTCGCGCTACCTCCAGCGCCCGCACGGCGATCAGGGCCAGCGCCTGGTTGTCGGTCGGGTCGAATGCGCCCGACGCCGTCTGCAGGCCGGCGATGTGGGGGGCGGCACGGGTCACGAGCGAGCGCGCCTGCGCGTTCGGCACGCTCATCAGCAGGTCCACCGCGTGGAACACGGTGACACCCGGCCACGTGCCGTCCGGCCGCTGCCCGCGCGCGGTCTCATCCAGCAGGGGGTCGACATGGGGGAGGTAGGAGGGGGGCGCCACGCCGACGGCCCCGAGCACGACGAACGCGAGCCGCGGATCGTTGAGCTTGAGGCGCAGCAGCCGCTCGAGGTGCGAGCGCACCGGCGCGCGACCCTCGTGCCCGGCCCGGAGCACGCCCCGCATCGCGAGACAGCTGGCGACGAAGCGGGCGTCCATCTCATGCTCGAATACCGTGCCGGACCGCAGCACCAGGGGCGCGATCGGCCGGCCGCGTGGGCCCGGGGAGAAGAAGCCGTCCCCCGCCATCCCGTCGTCGCTCCAGCGCCCCGGGAGATCCTGCTGGGACAGCAGGTAGCCCGACAGCCGCACGACGCCCGCATGCTCGCGGTCGGCCCCCAGCTCCATGATCTCCCACAGGGCGCGGGCGGTGAGCACGAGGCTCCCCGCGATGCTGCCGTCCATCCGGCTCCGCCGCCGCCGCTCGCGGATCAGATGGTCCGCCAGCTCGCGGTCATAGGACGTGGGCTCGCCGAACACGCGGCGTGCCAGCACCCCTTCGTACGAGTCGCGCTCGCGGAAGAACTCCGCTGCCCGCTCGAGCTGTTCCGCGTAGCGCGGTGCCGTCCCCGTCGTCATGGCTGAGTTCCCTGCCACTACGCCTATTTGCCGCCGCTCCTCAGCTGCTTGGGATCGTACTGGAATCCGTATGCAACTACGCGCTCTACCTGATCGATGTTGGCGATATCGGTGAGCGGATCCGCGCCAAGGACGACGAAATCGGCCACGCCGCCCGCCCTGATCACCCCGATGCTGTCCGCGCCGAGCAGCCGCGCCGCGTCGCGCGTCGCCGCGAGCAGCGCCTGCTCGGGGCTCAGCCCGGCGGCGACGAGGAGGCGAAGCTCGCGATGGAGCGACGCGCCCGGGGGCAGCAGCTGGTTGGGACTGTCACTGCCGGCCACGACGCGGCCTCCGGCCCGCC
This sequence comes from uncultured Gemmatimonadales bacterium, assembly GCA_963771275.1. Taxonomy (GTDB): domain Bacteria; phylum Gemmatimonadota; class Gemmatimonadetes; order Gemmatimonadales; family GWC2-71-9; genus JAOTWJ01. Next base: position 778,898 of record CAVYSW010000003.1, on the reverse strand, counting down.
GGAACAGGCGCACGAACAGGTCCTGGTTGGGCCGCGACCGCTGCAGCGCCGGGAAATCCTGGTCGCGCAGGCCGGCGCGTCTGATCAGGTCGGGCACGTTCCACGCGTCGCGCATGGCCTGGGGCACACCGCTGAGATCGAGCGACGCGGCGTAGGCTTGGTCGTTGAGGTGCCCCCACGCCTCGTGCAACACCAGCGTGGGCACGATCGCCACACCGGTCGCCGCCAGGGCGCGGGCCGTGCGATCGAGTGAAGCCGAGTCGAGCCGGGCCCAGCTCTCCTCCTCCAGGTTCCATCCTCTGAAGAACTCGTCGTGCGCGGCGAACAGCGGTGCCGGATCGGGCACGGTGGCCTCGACGACGCCGCTCATGTGCTCGAGCGAGCGGACCCCCAGGCGCGCGGCGGTGAGCGCGTCCACCTTTCCCAGGTGGGCCGCGACCGGAGTCGCCAACGCCTTGGCCTCGTCCAGCACCGCCTCGAGCAGCGGGCGCGTGAGCTTGGTGTAGACCTTGATCTGCGTCGCATCGATCAGCACGCGGTTGCCGACCGCCCGGCGGGCGTCCATTGGCGTTCGCACCGCCGTTGCGGAGGGCCAGGTCGGGGGCGCGCCGTCGATCATGGCGCCGGAGATGTACAACCGGGGCCCGTCCACCGTGCCGTTCCGCACGTCCTCCCGCAAGAAGACCACACTGTCCTGCACGCCACCCATGTCGCGAATCGTGGTGACGCCGTAGGAGAGATACGGGCCGAGCGTCCAGCGCTCCGCGTGGGCATGCCCGTCGATCAGCCCGGGGATGATCCAGCGGCCCTCGAGGTGCTGCACCTTGGTGCCGCGCGGCACCGGAACCTCGTCCGCGCCGCCCACCGCCTCCACGTGGCCGTCGCTTACCAGGATCACCGCGTTGGGCACCGCCCGCGCGCCGGTCCCCTCGATCAGCGTCGCCCCGACGTACGCGGTCTTGCCCTTGCCGGGCTGCGGGCAACCGGTCACCAGGAAGGCGCCAAGCAGTACCAGCGGCGGCCAGGCAGGTCGGCGGAGCATGCGCGCCTCGGCGGATCGCGAAAGGTCGAACGTCAACACGAAGGGGCGGCCGCACACACGACCGCCCCCCCAGGATAACGCCGGAAAACGGGTGCGGCTAGCGCTTTCGCGCCTTGGGGCGCTGCTTCGCCGGTCGCCGCGCGGCGGCCTTCTTCGCCGGCTTCTTCTTTGCGGCCTTCTTCACCGCCTTCTTCTTGGCCGGCTTCCGCTTCGCGACGCTCTTGGCCGCCTTCTTCTTCGGCGCCGCCTTCTTCTTGGGCTTGGCCGCCCGCTTGGCGGGCTTCTTCGCGGCCGCGGCCGGGGCCGGCGGCGCAGGAACGGGCGCCGGAGGCGCCGGTAAGGCCTCGGACCAGATCGGCGGCTCGGCGGGCTCGGGCTTGACGGCCGGCGGAATCGACATCGGGTCCCACATGCCGGGGCCGCCGATCCCGGTCATGCTCTGGTCGCTGGTGGGCATCTTCCCTCCGGTTGGGACGCGTGAGAATCGCCGCCAAAGGTGTGCGGCCCGTTCGGGCCTTCGCAAGTGGCCGGCCGCCAGTGCCGGAGCCGCCGGCCGTGACGAATCGGCTTGACAGGGGTGCATCCTGGGCCTACGTTCGCGACGTATCTCTAGATGTCGTTTGAAGTTAGGCCCCCTCCGGCGGGGCCTCGGGGAGCACATGGTCCGCTGCCGATTCGTGCCTCTTGCCGTCCTGCTGCTGGTCGGTGCCGCGTCCACGGCGGCATCGCAAGTGGCGAGCGTGCAGTTGTCGCATCGCCGGGCCGACGTCAAAGTGGGCGGGCGCTTGCAGGTCTACGCCACGGCGTACGACGCGAGCGGGGCCATTCTGCTCGAGCAGAAGTTCGCGTGGGCGAGCGACGACTCGACCATCGTGCGCGTCGAGACGGACGAGGATCAGTCCGATCTGGCGACGTTGATCGGCGTCGGGCCGGGAGCGGCGCAGGTGACGGCGCGCGTGGCCGGCAAGTCCGAGTCCATGGTAGTGCACGTGGAAGCCGCGACCCCGGTCGCGCCGCCGCCCCAGCCGGCCCCCCCGGCGATCCCGCCCGCCGTGCTGCGCATCGAGCCCGCCAACGTCCAGCTGCTGCCGGCCGAGTCCCGCCAGCTGCACGTGGCGTTCCTGCGTGAGGACGGGAGCGCGGCGAGTCCCGTCACCGTAACCTGGAGCTCGCTCACCCCCTCGGTAGTGAGCGTGAACGACGCCGGCGTCGTGGTTGGACTGGGCGAGGGCAGCGGCGTGATCGAGCTCCGCGCCGGCTCCGGGCTCGCGACGCGCGCCTCCGTCGAGGTGGCGGCGGTGCCGTTCTGGTTCGCGGTCTCGATGCTGGCGCTCTCTCCGGGCACGGAGCACGCGATCGCGGTGGTGGTGCCGACCCAGGGGAACCGCGCGTTGTCCAACACGGCGTTCACCTGGCGCTCGAGCGACGAGTCGGTCGTGCGGGTCACGCCACTCGGCGTCGCGCGCGCGGTCGCGCCGGGCAGCGCCGTGATCACGGCCGAGGGGCTCGGTCGCACGGGCGAGCTGCAGGTGGCGGTGCACCGACCCGTCGTCATGCTCGGGGTGACGCCGGCGGACACGATCGTGACGTTGCCGGTCAGTGGCTCGCGGCGCTTCACCGCGCGGGCCCTGGCGGCCGACACGACTCCCGTGCCCGAGGCGCCGCTGTTCTGGTCGGTGCGGGATACCACGATCGCGGGCTTCGATCGCACCAGCGGAACGCTCACGGGACTTGCGGTCGGGCGCACCCAGCTTGTGGTGGCCAGCGCGCCCCCCGGCCCGGAGCTTCGCTGGGAGATCAACGTCGTGGCCGGAGGGCTGGCGCTCGCGCCGGATCGCGGCGGGCTCGGCGTCGGCGACACGCTACCGCTCAGCGTGAATTTCGTCGACGATGCCGGACAAAGCCTCGGGCCGGCCGCCGGCGTCACGTGGGCGTCCCTCGCCCCGGATGTCGCGCAGGTCACCCAAGCGGGGACCGTGACCGCCGTGGGTGTCGGTCGCGCGGACATCGTGGTGGCCGCCCCGTGGGGCCGGGCGGATACGGCCGTGGTGTTCGTCCAGGGACGGCTGCTGTTCACGTCCACGCGCGGCGGCTCGGCCGACCTGTGGACGGTGGATCCCGAGGCGCCCGAGCGGCTGCGCCAGGTGACCCGCGATCCGGCGACCGAGACCAACGGGTCGTTCTCGCCCGACGGCGCGAGCATCGTCTACGTGGCCAATCCCGACGGGCACTTCGACCTGTACGTCGCGAACGCGGACGGCTCCGGCCCGCGCCGGCTCACCAGCACGCCGGAAACGGAGCTCACGCCGCGCTTCACGCGCGACGGCCGGGCGATCACGTATTCGGCGCCGCCGGCGGGCGGCGGGCGCTCCCAGATCTGGATCGTGCATGCGGATGGGTCCGCCCCGAGACAGCTGACGGCGGGCGACGCCACCAGCGTCGAGCCGGCCCCCTCACCCGACGGACGGTCGATTGCGTTCACGTCGACGCGGGATGGCAATTATCAGATCTACGTGATGGATGCCGACGGCGGCAATCCGCGGCGGGCGCACGCCTCGCGGCTCAAGGAGACGCGCGCGGCGTGGTTCCCGAACGGCGACCTCGCCTACCTGCAGGAGCGCGGGGAAGGCGGACGGATCGCCTCGCTGGTCATGCGCCAGCCCGCGGCGGGCGGCGAGCCGGTCGTCCTCACGCCGGTGGAGCTCGCGGTGACGGACTTCGCGATCTCCGGAGGAGGAGACGTGCTGGCGCTCGAGGTGAGCGCCTTCGGGACGGGCGGCGGCCTGGTGACGCGGCTCGTCGCGTTCCCGCTCGACGGCCGCCCGCCGATCGCCATCGCCCGGAGCGAGACAGAGCAGCAGTCGCGCCCGGCGTTCCGCCTTCCGGTCCACCCCTAGGCCTCCGTCCCCGGCGACATGGCTCCGGTCTCATGAAAGCGCTGGTGCTCCGCGGGCACGGCGATTTCTCCCAGCTCGCGATCGCCGACCGACCCGCTCCGGCGATCCAGCGGGGTGGCGACGTGCTCGTGCGGCTCAAGGCGGCCGCGCTCAATCACCTCGATCTCTGGACCGTCCGGGGGCTGCCGGGCCTCGCGCTCGAATTCCCGCACATTCTGGGCGGCGACGGGGCGGGCGTGGTGGAGGCGGTCGGCCGGGACGTCACCCGGCTCGCGCCCGGCGACGCGGTGATGCTCAATCCCGGGATTCCCTGTTATCGCTGCGACACGTGCCTCGCCGGCGAGCATTCGCTGTGCCCGGAGTACCGGCTGCTCGGCGAGCACCTCAACGGCACGCTCGCCGACTACATCGTCGTCCCCGAGCAGAACGTGCTGCCGATCCCGCAGCGCACGGCGCCCGGCCCCGTCACGTTCGTCGACGCCGCGGCCTACTCGCTCGTCACCCTCACCGCCTGGCGCATGCTCGTGACCCGGGCCAAGCTCTTGCCCGGCGAGACCGTTTTCATCTGGGGGATCGGCGGCGGCGTCTCCGGCGCGGCGCTCCAGATCGCCAAGCTGATGGGCGCCTTCGCGATCGTGACCTCGTCGAGCGATGCCAAGCTCGAGCGGGCGCGCGCGCTCGGCGCCGACGTGACGCTGAACCACGCCAGGGTGGACGTGCCGGGAGAGGTGCGGCGCCTCACCGAACGGCGCGGTGTGGACGTGATCGTGGACAGCGTCGGCGCGGCGACGTGGGAGCAGTCGCTTCGCATGCTCGCGCGCCGGGGGCGACTCGTCACTTGCGGCGCCACGACGGGCCCCGCGGTGGCGGTCGATCTGCGGCGGATGTTCTGGTATCAGTGGAATCTGCTCGGGTCCACCATGGGCAACGCGGCGGAGTACCGCGCGATTGTGGTACTGCTCGGCAGGGGCGCGCTACGGCCGCTGGTGGATTCGGTCTTCTCGTTGACGGACGCGATCGGCGCGTTCGAGCGCCTCGCGGGTGGCGACCACATGGGGAAAATCGTGGTGGAGATCCCGCAGTGAGGGGCGGCGCAACACCACGTCCGACCGGCGCGGCGCGGCGCCGCGCTCGGTACATCGTGTGGCCCGGCCTCATCCTGCTCGCGCTGCTGCTACCCGGGCGGCCGGCGCGCGCGCAGGACGACGCGGATCGCGCCTGGGACCGCGGCGACACCCAGTCCGCGTGGACGCTCTACAGCCGGCGTCTTGCCACCGACTCGGGTGACATGGTGGCCCTGGAGCGCCTTGGCCTGATGGCGGGGTGGGCGGGGCGGTACGAGCAGAGCCTGCGGCTGTTCGATCGGTTGCTCAGGATCGCGCCCGGCAACCTGGAGGCGGCGGTGGGCCGGGCGCGCGTGCGCGCGTGGCAGGGCCACCTGCCCGAGGCGCTCCGCGATCTGGACGAGGTGCTGGCGCGGGCGCCCCGGTACGCCCCGGCGCTGGAAGCACGCGCGCTGTTTCTCTCCTGGTCGGGCCGGTACCGTGAGGCGACGGCGCTGTACGACAGCCTCCTCGCGGAGGACACGACGGATGTGGACGCGCTCGCGGGCCTGGCGCGCGTGCGGGGCTGGCAGGGGCACCTCAAGGACGCCGAGCGTCGCTGGCGCCTGCTGCTGGCGCGCGACTCGACGTTCACCACCGCGGCGATCGGGCTGGCGCAGACGCTCCGCTGGGAGGGGCGCGACGCGGCGGCGCTCGCCGTCATCCGTCGCGCGGCGCCGGCGGCGCCCAACGACCCGGACCTGCGCACCGAGCGCCGGCTGGCCGAGCTCGCCCTGCGCCCGCGCACGGCGTCGAGCTTCGGCTACGAGTCGGACAACGACGGCAACGGGATCAGCACGCTGGCGGCGCGCTCGGCGTGGCGACCGGGCCCGCGCGTGGAGCTCCGCGCCGGCGGCTACTACCGCTGGTTGTCGCTGGGCGGCGCCGCCCCGCTGTCGCGCCAGGCCTACGGGGGATTGCTGGAGGTCTGGACCCAGGCGGAGCCCGGGTGGGGGTTCAGCGCGGGGCTGGGTGCCAGCGCGTCGGACGTCGCGGGGGCCGACGCCGTGACGCGCTACATGCTTCGGGTGTCGAGCCCCGCCCGCGAGCCGGTCATCGGTACCGTCTCGTTTACGCACGACCCGATCGACGGCACGGCGCCGCTGGTGCAGAATCGCGTCACGGTCCGGCAGCTCGCTCTCGACCTCCGCGCGGCGCCGCCGGGAGGGTGGACCTTGAACGGCGCCTTCTCGCTGGCGCGGTTCGCGGGCAGCGAGGCGAACGACCGGACGGCCGGGGCGGCGGCCGTGAGCCGGCGGATCGTGCGCGACTTCACCGTGGGCGCCGCGGCGCGGGTCTTCGGGTTCCAGAAGGACCTGAGCGACGGGTACTTCGATCCCGATCTCTACGTGCTGATCGAGGCCCCTGCGCGCTGGCAGCGGGCGTTCCATATGATCATCCCGGCGGTGGAAGTCGCGCCGGGACTCCAGAAGATCGGCGGCGGCAGCTTTGGTGCCGCCGTGCGCCTTCAAGGTGAGCTGCGCTATGCGGTGGGGCCGGAACGCGAGATCGCGGTCGTGGGTGGCTACTCCACCCTCGGCATGGCGCTGTTCGCGTCCGACGTGGGGAACTACCAGTACCGGTTCGTGACGGTGAGCGGGGCCTGGCGGTTCTGATGGGCCGAATGGCCGATGGCCGATCGCCGATGGCCGAACGTTACGTGAGAGGGCGACCTTGCAATGTCGCGCTATCGCGATCCGGACGGCATCGGCTCTCGGCCATCAGCGCTCGATCTATCACATCACGGGTCGTTCACCCGGCAGCGAGGTCACCCGCCTGAGGTACAGCGTCGGGGCCAGAGGGCCGAACCGCAGGCCACCCCGCACACCCGTCACGACGCCGAGCAGGATCCCGACGGAGTCCCGCAGGATGAAATCGTTCCGCGGTACCCGCCGGCGATCGGGACGCACGGGGCGCGTGGCGGGCAAGAATCGCGGCAACCGAATCCCGCGTCCCGCAGCATGCACGACCATCTCAGCGCCTCCCGTGTGTTCCGGACCTCACTTGATTAGACGCATGAGAGGCGTGAAATGTTGCAACTGCGATAGCCGATGGCCGATAGCCGATACGATCGGGATAGGGATGGACGGCCATGGAGCACGATGTGTCATGGCGCCATCGGCCATCGGCTATCGGCCATCGGCTATCGGCGATACCGCTCCAGCCACTCCAGATCGTCGGCGTCCGTCTGGACGGCGTAGAGCGTGCCCTTGCCGAAGCCCACGAGACGCCGTCCGTCCGGCAACCTGACGTGCTTCACGAGCCGGCCTGACGCGTCCACGACGTCGAACACCACCGCTTTGGCATTCGCGGGCTGCGAGACGCGGATCCAGATCTCGCCTTCGGGCGTGGCGAGCACGCCCTGCGCCTCGAACGGCGGCTTGGTCTCCGGCCAGTCCTGCTCGTCGATGTTGGGCTTGGGCGCCCGCATCGTCTGCGAGCCCTGGGGCGTGCGCATGATCATGACGCTGCCCTTCGCCCGCTGGTCGGCCCATTGTTCCTTCTCCGCCTTGCCGATCTTCACGGGCTCATAGGGGAGCGCCGGACCTGAAGTGCGCCGGCCGCCGGGCGCCAGCCACTCGACGTGGTAGCCGGTCGCGCGCGCGACGGCGATCCGTCCGTCGGGCGTCACGGCCCAGCCGTCGTCCGGCGAGTAGGGGCGCGCGCGCAAGCTGATGTTCCGGGGGCCGCCGCCTCCACTTCCACCGCTGCGAGACGAAAAAGCGCCGCCACCGCCCGCGATGCCCGAGTTGGCGAGCCACGCCACCGTGTCGATCATCTTGGTCGCCGGCGTGAGGCGAAGCAGCGGCGTCGAGTCCGGCCCGGAGGTCGTCGTGTTCCCCCGCAGCATGAGCGCCGGCTGCGCGTACAGGCGACCTCGGCCATCCGCGGCCCGCGGGATGAGTGGCAGGCCCTCGGGGCTCTGGAGATCGATAGTCTTCCCCATAGTCCCGCCCGGGGTCACGATGATCCCGCGCATGTTGCCCAGGTCGAGCAGCATGGTGGAGTCGCCCGGAAAGGCGAACAGCGCCCCCGGCATCGTGTACTCGCCGGGACCCTGGCCCTGGCGCCCGAGCGGCGTCATCGTGCCCGTGCGGAAATCAAGCACGGACACCGATTGCTCGAGTCGGTCCGAGACGACGAGGCGACCGTCGGCGAGCTCGCGGATTCCCACGAGGCTGCTGAACGGCTCGGCGAACCGGGCGTCGCTCCGCGAGAGCGTGACGGTGGGGGCGGACTGGGCCGAGACCGACGAAGCGGCCGCAGCCAGGAGGAGGGGGGTCAGGATCGTGCGCATATGAGTGAATGTGAAAAGTGAAAAGTGAAAAGGAACGACCGTCGGCCAACGGCCAACGGCTAACGGCTAACCGGCCAACGATACCGCTCGATCCACATCAGATCGTCTTCGTCGCTCCGCGCCACGTATACCGCTCCCGGCCCAAAGCCCAACACGGTGCGGTCCCCGTCCAGCGAGGCTTGCCGCGCGAGGCGGCCGGCGGCGTCGAACACGTCGTAGACGGTCGTCTTGCTGCCCGCGGGCTGTGCCCGCCGGACCCACAGCTCCCCGCTCGGCGCGGCGAGGACGGCTCGCGAGCCCGTGAACGGGGGCATCACCTCGGGCCATTGCTGCTGATCGACGTTCGGGCGGGGGAGCCGAGTCGTGCGCCGCTGGCCGTTCACGATCTCGACCGCGAGGCCGCGCGCCGCCGCCTGATCCGCCCAGGCGTTCTTCTCCGCGCTGCCGATCTTGACGGGCGTGTAGTCGACGTGCGGTCCGATCACCGGTGCTCCGGTGCCGTACCACTCGACATGGTACGCCGTCGCCCGCGCGAGCCCGACCCGGCCGTCCGGCTGCACCGCCCAGTCGTCGCGCGGCTGGTAGGCGCCACCGCCGATCGAGACGCGGACCTGTCCCGGCCCCGCCGCCGGCTGCGGCGGGAACTGGACGTAGGCGAGGGTGTCCATTTGGCCGGCGGCGCGATCCCAGCGGATCAGCGGGGCCCGGCCGGACGTGACCATCTCGTTCAGTCCCGGCATGGCGATGCCGCCCAGATCGAAATAGATCCGTCCCTTGGCGTCGACGCCGCGGGGGAGGATCGGCCAGCCGGATTGATGGAACAGGGGAACCGTGCTGCTGCTAATCGTGCCGTCCGCGGTGATCACCAGCAGGCGCCGGTTCCCCATGTCCATCATGTACGTGGTGTCGGCGGCGCCGGCATAGAGCGCCCCCGGCATGCCGAACTCCCCTGGGCCTTCGCCCTGCCGGCCGACGGCCGTCGCCTGGCCGGTCCGGAAGTCGAGCAGCGACACGGTCGACTCGATGTTGTCGGCCACGAGCAGGCGGCCGTCGCTCAGGGCGCGGAATCCCACGGGCGAGCTCACCGGCTCCGGGAACGTTGCATCCGGCTTGCCGAGCGGGATCGGTCGGGTCTGCGCGGCGGCGTCCGCACTGAGCGCCGCGACGAGGAGAGTGGTCAGGAGTGAGCGCATTGTGGGAATGGAGTGAAAAGTGAAGAGTGAAACCGAAACCGCTGTCGGCTATCGGCTATTGGCCAACCCACCGGTGAAAGATGCACCCGACGCCCCGAAGGTCGCAGGCCCGCTCGCTTGGCGTGAAAACGACACCGGCCGCCGCGTTTCGCCTATGGCCGTGCGGGCGGATGGCCCGATCGTATCTCCCCGGCCCGACGATCGCGGCCGGGTTCGAACCACTTGTTCGCGCCGGCTCAAGGCGCGTGGAGGGATAGATGCTGAAGAAGACCGGAACCTTCATCAGGACGTGCACGTTTCTGATTGCACTCTTCGCACTGAGCGGTGGCCCGCTCCTGGCGGACCCGAGCGACTGCCCGGCAGACGCGGTCGGCGGGCAGACCGGCCAACCGTACCAGCTACAATCCCAGTCGCTGGTGACCGAGACGACCAGCGGGACGCTCGGGGCGGGAGGCGGCTCGTGCGGCATCAACGCCAGCGTGACAGGCACCACCTCGGAGCAGTTCCACGTGGGCTACTACCAGAACCAGGTGACCCAGGAGGTCGTCAAAGTGGACTGCCGCACCGGCAGAGTCATCCGTTGAAGGTCCACAGATGCTGAAACCGGGACGGGTCCGCCGAGTCGCGCGGCGGGCCCGCTCCCGCTGCCAACCAATCGTGTCGAGAGGATCACATGGTACGTCGTCATTCGCTGCCATCCAGTCTCCGAATCGCGGCCCGCGTCTCCGCGGCGGCGCTCCTCGTTGCCTGCTCGCGTGGTACATCCGCTGTCACGATTCCTGAGGCCGATTCAGACCCGAGGCCGCTCATTGCCCACGAGGTCGCGCTTGAGCGGCCGATCTCCCCCGAACCTGACGGCGGGGGATTCGCGCGCGCGATAGATGTGCGGTTCCAGGACGATCGAATGCTCGTACTGGAGGTTGCGAACTCGCGGCTCGTGGTCTTCGACTCGGCGTTTCACCCGATCCAGTTCATCGGCCGGCCGGGCTCCGGCCCCGGAGAGCTTCGTGGCATCTACGGGCTGGCGGTCTGGCAAGGTGAGTACGCCGTCACGGAGGTGAACAACGGGAGGATCTCGGTGTTCGGGGCGGAAGGCAGGTTCCGCCGCAACGTCCTGCTGCCCAACGGCTTCACCCAGGTCGCGTACGGACCGGACGGGACGCTCTACGTCAGCGCCTACGACCAGCGCAACTACCTGCTGGCCATCGATCGTGACGGGATCGCGCGACCGTTCGCCGAGCGCCCTTGGGACCTGTACCCGGACGCTGTCCTGTCGGCCCCGCGCCTGCCCGGCGGGGAGGTCGACCTAGCCGTGACGGATGGCGGACTGGTGCACGTCTACGACCCTCACCTCGGGGCTCTCGTGAAGTTCAGCCCCGACGGCCGACGGCTCACGGCCCGGCGCCTGCCGGACGCGGTGCTCGAGGGACTGACTAAGCGCGCCGCGCTGGTCGAGCGCGATTTTGGCGGCTCCGGACGAAACGCGCTCCCGAAGATCACGTCGTTCTCCGCGACGGACGACGACCGCTTGCTCCTGCTCTTTCCCGCGATAGACGGCGTGTTCGGCCTGTTGGTGGACGCCAGGACCTATCACAGTCGGTCGCTGCGTTGGGCGTCCGGGACCGACCCCCAACTGGCTGGGGGCCGCGGCGTGATTCACCGCGGGCGGTTCTACCGGCTCACCATGGACGGGATCAGGGTCTTCCGGCTCGAGCCAGGCCGCTCGGCGCGGTGACGCGCCGCCCTGCAACCCGTTAGGGCACATCGTGCATCTGTAGCCCAGCCGCTCCGCAGGCGTGACATTCGCGGGGCGGCCGGGCACATTACATCGATTCGTTGCTTTCCCGTTGCTCCGACCTGGGCTCCCACGCGGCGTTGACCATGACACGTACTCGACTCCTGCTCTCCGCCGCCGGCGGCCTCGTCGTGCTCGCCGCCGGCACGGGCGCCTACTTCTGGCTGTTCGCCGGCAAGGCGTCCGGCGACGGCTCCACCACCGACAGCACGTCCCGCCGTCCGGATGTCTCGGCGACCGAGACCTTCTCGACGGATGTCGCGATCCCGGTGGAGGGGGCCAAGGTCGAGCGGGACACGCTGGTCATCTCCGTGTCAGCGGCGGCCCAGGCGGCCGCTCAGCGCGACTCGCGCATCCTGGCCCAGGTCGCCGGCCGGGTGATGGACGTGACGGTGCGCGACAACGACCGGGTGGTGGCGGGGCAGCTGCTCGTCGTGATCGACACGACGGAGTACGCGCTGGGGCTCGCGCGGGCGGAGGCGAACCTCGCCCGGACGCAGGCCTCGTTCCGTGAGCTCACCTTGTTCGACGACCAGATCGCCGACTCGGCGGTGCGCGTCGAGCGGGCGCGGGTGGCGCGGGCCAAGAGCGGCCTCGCCGAAGCCGAAGTCAGCGTGCGCGAGGCCGACCTCCAGCTGCAGCGCACCCGGGTGACGGCGCCGTTTGCGGGCCGCGCCGCGTCGGTCAAGGTGATGCCGGGCCAGACGGTGCGGGTGGGGGACGAGCTGGCGACCGTGGTGGATCTGAACCCCATTCGGGTCGTGGTGCAGGTGCTTGAGAGCGAAGTCGGATTGCTCGCGGCCGGACGGCGTGCGTTCGTCTCGTTTGCCGCGTTCCCCGGCGAGGAGTTCGCCGGGCGCATCGAGACCATCAACCCCGTGGTGGCGCAGGACACCCGCACCGCGAACGTGACCGTCACCATTCCCAACTCGGAGAGCCGCATCCTGCCGGGCATGTACGCGCGGGTGGCGCTCGAAGCCCGGAAGTTCCCCAACCGAATTCTCGTGCCGCGCGCCGCGGTGTTGGAGCGCGACCGGCGGACGATGTTGTTCGTGTTCCAGGGCGACGGTGAGGGGGCGACCACCGGACTCGCCAAGTGGCGCTACGTGACGACCGGGCTCGCCAACGACTCGCTGGTCGAGATCGTCGCGAACCCGGAGACCGAGATGGTCCAGCCCGGCGAGATCGTGCTCACCGACGGACACTACACGCTGATCCACGATGCCCGGGTCCGGCTGGTCGAGAACGTCCAGGCCGCCGGCGGGAGGCCGAGATGAGGATCGCGGCGGCAGTGGTGGCAGTGGTGGCAGGGGCGGCAGGGGCGGCAGGGTTCGCGCCGCCAGTGGCGGCCCAGGCGCGCACGGCCGTTCCGGCGCGCCTCACCCTGGACGACGCGATCGCGATCGCGCGGGAGCGGAACCCGCAGTACCTGCAGGCCGTGAACACCTACCGGGCCCAAGGGGCGCAGGTGCGCGCCGGCTGGGGCGCGTTCATGCCGTCGCTCGACGCGCGGATGTCATTTTCCGGCAACGACTCGCGGCGTGTGACCGCGCTGGACATCTTCGGCCAACCCCTCGGCCGGGACACGGTAATCAGCTACAAGGGTAGCAGCGCCAGCCAGAGCCTCTCGGCTGGGCTCACTCTGTTCGACGGCCTGCGCAACTTCAAGACGCTGCGGGCCGCCCGCGCCAACCAGGATGCGGCTGACGCGACCCGCTGGGCGACGCGGAGCCAGGTGGATGCAGAGACGACGCGCCGCTTCTACGAAGCCCTGCGTACCAGCCAGCTGATCGTGCTGGAAGAGCGCCTGCTCGCATCGTCCCAGGAACAGCGTGACAATACCGAGCGCCTGTTTCGCGTGGCGGCAGCCAACCGGGAAGATGTGCTCGGCGCCGAGGCGGACGTCGCCAACGCGGAGCTGCAGCTCGCCCGGACGCGAGGCGACGCCCAGAAGGCGGTCGTCTCGCTGCGTGAGCAGCTGGGCCTTACGGAGCCGATCGAGTTCGCGGTCGTGGGGGAGCTGCCGCCCGCGTGGGACCCGGCGGCGCTGCGCCCGGATTCGCTCGTCGCGCTCGCGCTCACGGACCACCCCCAGATTCAGCGCCTCGCGGCGTCGGCCGACGCGGCGCACCTCCGGGCGTCCGTTGCCAGCGGCGGGCGCTGGCCGACGGTCCAGCTCGGCGCGTCGTTCCAGCGCTTCACGAACGACGACGCCTACAGCGCGTTCTTCAAGCTCAACCCGCGGGACCGGTCCTTCAGCTTCAGCCTGAGCGTGAACCTCCCCCTGTTCACAGGGTTTCAGACCTCGGCCCAGGTGGCCGCGGCCGACGCCGACGCGCGGAACGCGGATGAGTCGCTCCGCGCTGGGCAGCTGGGGCTGGAGCAGGACATCCGCTCGGCGGTGATCGACGTGCAGAACGCCTACCAGGCCTTGAGCCTGGCGCAGCGCGCCTCGGGCTACAGCTCCGAGCGGTTGCGGCTGGCGCGCGAGCGCTACGCCATCGGCGCGATCTCGTTCGCCAACCTCCAGATCCTGATCGACCGCGCTTCGCAGGAGGAACGCCAGCTCACCAACGCGCGCTACGCGTTCGCGGAAGCCGTCGTGGCGCTGGAGGAGCGGGCCGGCCGGCCCGTGCGGCCGTGAGCGTCGCGCGCATCTCCGTCGCCCGGCCGGTGGCCGTGGCGATGCTGGTCGCCGCGGTCGGCTTTCTTGGCGTGCTGTCTTACGTGCGGCTGCCGATCGACCTGCTTCCCTCCATCGCCTACCCGCGGCTCGTCGTCTACACCCGCTATCCGGACGTGGGGCCGGCGGAGGTCGAGCGGTTCGTCACGGAGCGGATCGAGCAGGTGGCGGGCCGGGTGCCGGGCGTCGAGCGCGTCGAGAGCGTGTCGCGCGAGGGCGTGTCGCTGGTCACGATTCGCTTTACGTGGGGCACCGACATGGACTTCGCGGCGCTCAACGTGCGCGAGCAGCTGGACAACATCCGCGACGGGCTGCCCGAGCTCGCGACCCGCCCCGTCGTGCTGCGCACCGATCCCACCGCCGATCCGATCATGGCGCTCTCAGTGTCCGGCACGACGGACCTGGCCGCGCTCAAGGATCTCGCGGAGAACGTCTTCAAGCGGCGGCTCGAGCAGATCGACGGCATTGCCGAGGCGGCGCTGGCCGGCGGCCTGGAGCGCGAGATCCACGTCGAGGTGAATCCCCGGCTGCTCGACACCTACGGCTTCACGGTGGACGACGTGGTGCGGGCGCTCGACGCCGCCAACCAGAGCGCGCCGGGGGGCACGATCCGGCGGGGCCGCTATCGCTACGCGCTCCGCACCCTGGGGGAGTTCCAGTCGGTCGACGAGATCGGCGCCGTGCCGCTCGGACAGCGACGCACCGGCGCCGGCGGGCTGGTGTTGCTCAAGGACGTCGCCGCCGTGGACGACGGCTTCAAGGAGCGCGAGTCGGTGGCGCGCTACAACGGACAGGAGTCGGTCGGCCTGCTGCTGTTCAAGGAGGCCGGGGCCAACACCGTGCGGGTGACCCAGGAGGTCGAGAAGGTGCTGCGCCAGGTGCGGGCCCAGTACCCCGACACCCACCTCGACGTCGCCACCGCGCAGGCCGGGTTCATCAGCGAGGCGATCGGCAACGTCGTTTCGTCGCTCATCTTCGGAGGGCTGCTCGCGTTCCTCGTGCTGTTTCTGTTCCTGCACGACGCCCGCTATCCGGTGGCGATCTCGCTCTCGATTCCGGTCTCGGTGGTCGCCACGTTCGCCCTGATGGACCTGGCCAAGGTCTCGCTCAACATCATGAGCCTGGGCGGGCTCGCGCTCGGCGTGGGCATGCTGGTGGACAACTCGATCGTCGTGCTGGAGAACATCTTCCGCCTGCGCGGCAAGGGGCTGTCGCAGCCGGACGCCGCGGCCCGTGGGACGGATGAAGTCCTCAACGCGATCACCGCGTCGACGCTCACGACGATCGCGGTGTTCGGACCGATCATCTACGTCGAGGGCGTGGCCGGCGAGCTGTTCCGCGACCTGTCGCTCGCCGTCACGTTCGCGCTGCTCGCGAGCCTCCTGGTGGCGGTGACCGCGCTGCCGGCGATGGCGGCGCGCTGGTCGGCCGCGGGCGACCAGCGGCGGCCCGCCACGCTGCCGGTGCGCGTGCTGCGGGCGGTGACGGGCGCGCTGTTCGGGTGGGTGCCCACCGTGTACCGCGTCGTCACGAGCCCGCTCTTCCAGTGGTTCGACCGCCA
This sequence comes from uncultured Gemmatimonadales bacterium, assembly GCA_963771275.1. Lineage (GTDB taxonomy): Bacteria > Gemmatimonadota > Gemmatimonadetes > Gemmatimonadales > GWC2-71-9 > JAOTWJ01. The sequence continues at coordinate 763,326 of CAVYSW010000003.1, read as the reverse complement.
CTACGCGCGGTTCACCGCGTGGTACGCGGGGGTGATTGCGGGCGCGCTGCGCGTCCCCGGCCGCGTGATGGCGGCCGCCGGCGTGCTGCTGCTGGTAGGGCTCGCGCTGGGGCTCCGGCTCGATCGGGCCGTGCTCCCCAAGGTGGACCAGGGCGAGTTCACCATCGCGCTGGAGCTGGCGCGCGGGACGCCGATCGAGGAGACCACCACGGCCGCGACCCGGCTCGAGCAGGCGGCGCGGGGCGACCCGGACGTGGCGACCGTGTTCACCCGCGTCGGCCGCCAGAGCGCCGTGGCCGGAGTGGAGGAAGAGGAGAGCGGGCTCAACACGGCGCGCATCGAGGTGACGCTCGCCGCAGGCGCCAAGACGGCACCCGTGCTCGACCGGCTTGCATCCAGCCTCGCCGAGTTCCCGCCGGGGACGATCACGGTGGAAACCGGGACCGCGACCGCGCTGGGCCGCCTGCTGGGCGGCGAGGAGGCGGACATCTCCGTGCGGGTGCGCGGGGAGGATCTCGACGCGATCTGGGGCTACGCCCGCCAGGTGGAGCGGCGGCTCCAGGGTGTGTCGACGCTGCGCAACGTGCGGCTCCGCGCCGAAGAAGGCCAGCCCGAGATCCGGGTAGAGATCGCACGTGACAAGGCGGCCGCCTACGGGATCGAGCCGGCGCTCATCGCGCAGACGGTGGAGCAGTACATGCGCGGCGCGGTCGCGACCCAGTACGTGGATTTCGACGAGAAGGTGCCCGTGCTGGTCCGCCTGCCCGAGAGCGAGCGGCGCTCGCTGGAGACGCTCCAGACGCTGTCGATCAACGGCGTGCCACTGCGCGAGCTGGTGGTGACCCATGAGGTGCTGGGGCCCGCCGAGGTGCGCCGCCGCGATCAGGGCCGCGTCGTGGAGGTGTTCGCGGACGTCGCGCACGGCGGGCTGGACCAGGCGGTGACCGATATCCGCCGGGCGCTGGCTGGCGAGCAGGCGCCGCACGGCGTGCGCTACGAGATCGGGGGCGCCAGCGAGGAGCGCGCGCGGAGCTTCCGGGATCTCGCGTTCGCGTTCGGCATGGCGCTGCTGCTCGTCTACATGATCCTCGCAGCCCAGTTCGAGTCGTTCGTGCACCCGTTCACCATCATGCTGTCCGTGCCCCTGGTCACGGTCGGCGCCTCGGCCGCGCTGCTGATCGGCGGGGGGGGGCTCAACACCATGAGCCTGATCGGCATCGTGATCCTGGTCGGCATCGTCGTGAACAACGCGATCGTGATGGTGGACTACATCAATCGCCGGCGCGCGGAGGGGCTCGCGTTGCGGCCGGCGATCGAGGAGGCGGCGGGCCAGCGCCTGCGTCCGATCCTGATGACGACGATCACCACGGTGCTCGGCCTGCTGCCCATGGCGCTCGGCATCGGCCGCGGCGCCGATCTCCGCGCCCCGCTCGCGCTCGCCGTGATCGGTGGGCTCAGCAGCTCCACCGCGCTGACGTTGATCGTCGTGCCGGTGGCGTACGAGGTGATCGAGCAGGGACGGGAGAAACTGCGCCGGCTCGTGGGGATGGCGCCGAAGACGGAGGGTGCGTGATGAGCGCAACCGCAGGAGCGGCAGGTGGCGCAGAGACGGAGCGAGTGAACCGGCGAGTGAGCGCTGCCCTGCTCGTCTCGTCTCTTCTCTGTTCTCTCGCATCCGGCTGTGGTGGGGAGGCGGGCGGGGCCGCGGCAGTCATCCGGGACTCGGCGGGGATTCGCATTGTAGAGAATCCGGCGCTCGCCCCGAACGCGCCGCCGCTCTGGACCGTGGAGGCCGAGCCGAGGGTGGACATCGGCGTGCTCGAGGGCGACGAGGCATACCAGCTGTCGCAGGTCGGGGGCGCGGTGCGCCTGTCGGATGGCCGGATCGTGGTGGCGAACGGCGGCTCCCAGGAGCTGCGGTTCTTCGACGCAACGGGCGAGCATCTCACGACCGCCGGTCGAAAGGGCGGCGGGCCGGGCGAGTTCGAACAACTGGGAAGCGTGCTCGCGCTCTCGGGCGACACGGTAGCCGCGTACGACTGGAGCGTCCGCCGTGTGTCCCTCTTCGACGCCGAGGGGCGGTTCGTCCGGTCCTTCACCCTGGAGTTCCCGGCCGGGATGCCGTTTCTCATTGGCCGTTTTGCCGATGGCTCGTGGCTGTGCAACCGCGGCTTCGTGTTTCGACCAAGCGGCGAAGGGACCCGGGTCGTGCGCGACTCGATGCCGCTCCTCGTGTTCGACTCGACCGGCGCGCTGCGCGATTCGATTGGCCGGTTCCCGGGACCCGAGTGGTACGTCGTGAGTCGGACCAACTCCGCCATGGCCAGCAGCCTGCCGTTCGGCACGAACACCTTGGTGGTGATCGCGGGCCACCGGTTCTACGCGGGACACAGCGCACGCTACGAGATCACCCGGTACGCGGCGAGTGGCGTGCCGGAGGAGATCATCCGCCTGGCGTGGACCCCGGTCGCCGTCACCGGCGGCGACATCGCGCGGCACAAGGCGGACCGGCTCGCGCGTGCGGATGCCGGCTCCCGCCAAAGCACCGAGCGGCTGTACCAGGACATTCCGTTCCCCAGCACGTTCCCCGCGTTCGACGACCTCAAGACGGACCCGCTGGGGGACCTCTGGGTGCGCGGTGTCGCCCGGCCGGGTGACGAGCGGCGCCACTGGGTCGTGTTCGGACCGGACGGGCTGGCGCTCGGCCCCGTCGAGACGCCGCCCGGCCTGTCGGTCCGGGAGATCGGCCGTGACTACGTCATCGGGACCTGGCGCGACGAGCTCGATGTCGAGCATGTGAGGCTGTATGCATTGCGGCGGCAGTAGCGGCAGGAGCGGCAGGAGCGGCCGTCGGTGATCCGGCTCGCGATCCGCCGGCCCGTCGCCGTTTCGATGGCGTACTTCGCCGTCGCCCTCCTGGGGGTAGCGGCGTGGCGCGGCATCCCCATCGAGCTGTTGCCCAACACCGAGCTCCCCCAGCTTTCGCTGACCGCCGACTGGAGCCGGGCGTCGCCCGAGACGATGGAAGCGTTCGTCACGGCGCCGCTCGAGGCCGCAGTGCAGCAAGTGCGAGGCGTGGACGAGATCTCGTCCGTCTCGAGCGAAGTCCGGGGTTCAGGCCGCGCGCAGATCACGGTCAAGTTCGCGCGCGGCACCGACATGGACTTCGCACGCCTGGAGCTGTCGGAGCGGCTCGCGGCGATCGAGGAGGATCTGCCCGAGGGCGTTATCGGGCCGACCATCACGCCCTACGTTCCCGAGGAGTTCCGCCAGCAGCAGCGCCCATTCCTGCGCTACACCCTCACCGGTCCCTATACGCTCGAAGCGCTGCGCGCCTACCTCGACGAGCAGGTCACCCCGGAAGTGCTCCAAGTCGACGGCGTCGCGGGCATCGACGCGTACGGCGGCCGCGAGCGCGTGCTCGAGATCGTGCTCGACGAAGACAAGGTGAACGCGCTGGGGCTCCTCCCCCGGGTCATCTGGCAGCGGATCATGCAGTTGGAGTACGTGACCGACGCCGGCGTGGTGGAGGTGGACGGCATCCAACGGACCCTGGCCATCCGGCAGCGCACCGACTCCCCGGATGAGGTGCGGCGCGCGCCGCTGCTCACCAACCGCGGCCGCATCGTCCGCGTGAGCGACGTGGCCACCGTGCATGACACCTACGAGGAGCCCCAGAGCCTCTACCGCATCGACGGCATGCCGGCGGTGGCGTTCACCATCCACAAGGAGGTGGGGGTCAACACGGTGGCCGTCGCCGACCGGGTGAAGGGCAGGATGGCCGAGCTTTCGACCACCCACCCGGCCGGCGTGCGCGTGCTGCTCGATGCCGACGAGAGCGACGCCATCAAGACGCAGCTTCAGGACCTGCGCGTGCGGGCCATCATCTCGGCGGCCGTCGTGTTCGTGATCCTGCTGGCGTTCCTCCGGTCGTTCCGCTCCGCCGCCATCGTGTTCGCCACGGTCGCGTTCTCGATCCTCATCACGCTCAACCTGATCTACTTCGGCGGCTACTCGCTCAACGTGCTGACCCTGATGGGCCTGGCGATGGGATTCGGCTTGATCGTCGACAACGCCATCGTCGTTCTGGAGAACATCTACCGAAAATGGCAGACGGGCCAGCGCGGAGCGGGCACGGCGACCGGGGTCGTGGGCGCCGCCGAGGAAGGCGCCAAGGAGGTCGTGCTCGCGGTGCTCGCTTCCACGCTCACCACGGTGATCGTGTTCATCCCGTTCGTGTACCTCCAGGGTGAGCTCAGGGCCTACTACATCCCGCTCGCGATCGTGGTCGGGATGAGCCTGCTCGCGAGCCTGTTCGTGGCGTTCACGTTCATTCCGGCGCTGGCGGCCAAGGCGCTCGGCGCAAGTGCGGGACGGCGGACTGGCGGTGGCACCATTCCCGCGGCCAGCGTTCCTGCCGCCGGTGGCCCGCCCGCCCGCCCCATCTACGTCCGCGTCTACTCCACGATGATCAGGTTCACCCTCCGCTGGCCGTGGGTCACGATCCTCCTGGCGCTCGCGGGGCTCGGCGGGTCGTACTACGTGTTCAACAAGTACGTGACGCGCGGGGTGCTGTGGCGGTCGTGGTTCGGGCAGGATACCTACATCAGCATCCAGATCAATCTGCCGCGCGGCGAGGAGCTGGAGCGCACCGACGAGCTCGCCCGCTTCTTCGAGCAGAAGCTGGCACAGACCCCCGAGGTCGAACGCTACGTGACCCAGGTGGCGCCGCAGTACGCCTTCATCCGCGTGACGTTCCCCGATTCCCTCGAAAACACCCAGATCCCGGTGGCCATCAAGGAGCAGATGGTGGCCTACAGCAACCTGTTCGGCGGGGCCGAGGTGCGGGTGTACGGCTACGGGCCGTCGTTCTACGGGGGCGGCGCCAGTCCGCCCAACTACTCGATCAAGATCCTGGGCTACAACTACGAGACGGTCCGGGACATCGCCGAAGATCTGGGACAACGGCTCAAGCGCTTCTCGCGGATTCGGGACGTGGACGTAAACTCGGCCGGGGGCTGGTACACCAGCGACAAGGCCAGCGAGTTCGTGCTGGCCATCGACCGCCAGCGGCTGGGCCTGCACGGGCTCACCGCGGAAGACGTGGTCTATCAGGTCGCCTCGGCGGTGCAGGGCACCGTACGGCGGGGGTACGTGCGGGTCGCGGGCGACGAGCTGCGCTTCGACGTCAAGCTCGCCAACAACGAGAACATGGACATCCACGAGCTGCCCGAGCTGCTGCTCCAGACGCCGGACGGCCAGGGGGTCCGCCTGGGCGACGTCGCGACCGTGGGCGACCGGGAGGTGCTGAGCCGCATCGAGCGGGAGAACCAGCAGTATCAGCGCTATGTGAGCTACGAGTTCCGCGGCCCCACCAAGCTGGGCGACCGGGTGCGCGACGCGGTGGTCGCGGCGACCCAGCTCCCCGAGGGCTACACCATCGAGGGCGAGCAGGAATGGCGCTGGTCGACGGAGGAAGCCAAGCAGCTCTACGGCGTGCTGGCCATCTCGCTCGTGCTGGTGTTCATGGTGACCGCGGCGCTGTTCGAGTCGCTGCGGCAGCCGCTCTGCGTGCTGCTCACCGTCCCGATGGCGCTGATCGGCGTGTTCCTGATCTTCTACTTCACCGACGCGAGCTTCACCCGCGAAGCCGTGATCGGCGTGATCATGATGGGCGGCATCGTGGTGAACAACGCGATCCTCCTCGTGGACCACATCAATCTGCTGCGCCGCTCGTACGGCCTCCCGCTCCGCGAGGCGACCATTCGCGGAACCATCGAACGGGTGCGACCCATCCTGATGACCAGCTTCACCACCATCTTCGGGCTGCTGCCGCTGGTGTTCTTCAGCGACTACGCGGACTCGAACATCTGGAATGCGCTGGGCCTGTCGCTGATCGGCGGGCTGTCGAGCTCGACCCTGCTGGTGCTCACCGTGACGCCGGCGATCTACTCGCTGCTGGAGCGGGGGCCGGAGCGGGAGCGGGTGGCCGCGGGGGTGGTGGCGGGAGCGGCCGGAGCGGCAGAAGCGGCAGGGGCGGCAGACGCGGCCGGAGCGGCAGGCGCTCCCGCGTGACCGCGCCCCCGGCCGCGCAGGAGCGCGAATAGGCCAGCGTTGACGGTGCGGCGAGTGGACTCGATCTCAGTGCATAGCGACGCGTCGAGATCGTAGAGCGTGCCGAGCGTGTCCATCATGGCGTCGATCTCGGCCAGGCTGCCAATGGAGCTATCGAGGAAGCGACGCAACTCGGCCCGGCGGAAGCTGTTTGGTCAGACGATAGATGAGTCGCGGGTTGCGCCACGCACTGCAAGTCCCGATTTCTCTACGCGGCGACTTCGCCCCCTTGTCGATGGGCAGATCACCTCCAACTCGGCTGCTCGACGTGGGACAACTGTCGAAGGATCGATCAATAGTGATGGTCGTTCGGCACCAAGAACACCTTGAACTATGTCGGGGCTGCGCCGTATCGACCCGTCGTCGCCGATGCACGCTGGGAGCGTGAGCTAGTGACAAGCTCCCGATGTGCCGGATCGTGCGCAACCATCGGACATGGGGCCGTGTTGCTTCTGGCCCTATGCACCCTCCTCGGCGTCTCGCTGGCTGGTTGCAGGAGCGAAGCGGAGGGGCGGCGCGCCCAGCGAGTAACCGACCCTCGATCAGCCGATGAGCAGGTGATGTGCGAGCGGAGCCTGCTGGCGCAGGATGGTGAGCATGTCGTGCCTTTGGCAGCGCCATTGCGCATTCGTTGGCACGTCAGGTCATCCGAGCCTCTCAGCCTCATCGGCGGGATCGACTGGCATCCAGAGGAGGAATTGCTGGCGGTTCTCGACATGATGCTCAGCCGGGTGATCGTAATGGATACGCTGGGCGTCACCCGGCTCACGTTCGGTCGAGAGGGTCCTGGTCCCGGTGAGTTGAACTTCGTCGGTCTTGCGATGAGGGGAACTGCGAGGAATCGCCTGGCCGCATTCCCCGAGGGCTTCGCGCTAGCCGATAGTCGTGGAATCCAGTGGTACGCTCGAAACGGCAAGTACCTAGCGACGCTCCAGACCTATAGGACACCGCTTGTCGCTACCTACGACGTGCATCTAGCGCGCGCGTACGACAGATTGCTCGCGAGCCGGAGCGGGAAGGGGGACGTCAACTCATCTGATCCCCATGTCCGCACCATGCTGTCGGTCGAAGGCGTGGTCCCGGATGACTCTAGCACCTGGACGACCGTTCTGGCTCTACGGAACAGCTGGGTACAGTTCGCGGGACTGGACATGAGGGGGTACCCGGCACAGCGCCCCTACCTCAACAGTCACGGCAGAACTTGGGATGGGAACGGCGGGCTCCTGGTCGCCATCTCCTACGACCGATATGGAGTGTGGTTCTTCGGTGAGTCGGCTGCACTCTACTCGTCTTTTGCCGTCAAGCTCGCGCCGAGGAAGGTCGACCGCGCAGAACGCGAGCGCGAGTTGCGGCGACATACCCTGGACCCGGACGAGAAACTGCCGTTTCTCGGGGTGTCCCAGCGCCAACTGTTCGAGGGCAAGTGGGCCACGTACATGCCTCGGTACATCGATGTCGTGCTGGGGTCGGATTCGACTGCCTGGGCGTTGCGCTGGGGAGGGGACAGTGCGATCGCCGATATCTGTATCACGCCCGCACGGGGTATCGCGGCTCCTTGAGCGTGCCCCACGCCCGCCTGCCCGACATCGTTCGCGATTCCATCGCGTGGTTCGTGGTCCCGGACACTTTGGGGATCCCGGTGTTCCTCGCCACGATGATACCGCCATTGCCGACTGCACTCCTGCGGGGGTCACGGTAAGAAGTGGGGCGCGGTTGCCTGATCTGTGTAGTAGTTGTTACGCTGCACCAGGGTCTGCGACTGCCGCCAAACCACCAGTCGACGGTGACCATGCATGCCCGAGAATAACCGAGGCCTGATCGATCGCGGCATCAGAATACTGCACCTGGTAGCGATCGTCCGCGGCTGGATTGCCAATCTCGACCACCATCTGCCGCCTCTGCTGCCTGTGCCGCTCCTGGCGCTCCTCGCCTGCGCCGACGCCCACATGGCCACGGGACGCTGGCAGGGCACCATCGACACGCTCCCCAGCGGCACCATCGTCGTCACCAACCCGCCTCAGGGAGTCTGGGACTCGGCATCGAGCTGGCGGGTCAGCGAGGATCTCCACATCGGTACGCTCGAAGGCACCGGCCCCGACCTGTTCGGCCAAGTCGATGCGCTTGAGGTGGATCGCGACGGGCGGATCTGGGTGCTCGAGGGCCAGGCTCAGGAGCTGCGGGTCTTCGACCGCGACGGACGGTACGTCCGGACGATCGGGCGGAAGGGCGGCGGCCCGGGCGAGTTCGCTGAGGCGATCGGGATGACGTGGGGGCCGGACGGGAACCTCCGGGTGATCGATCCCCAGAATAACCGCATCTCCGTGATCGACACGGCCGGGACGTTCGTCCGCAGCCACTACATGCTGGGTGGGTTCGTGTTCATGCCCTGGCCCGGCGGATTCGACACGGCCGGCGTGTTCTACAATTACACGCCCGACCTCCAGGCCAGCGACTTCCAGTTACTGCTGGTCCGCTACGACTCGACCTTGAAGCCGATCGACTCGATCCGCACACCTCGCTACCCCGGTGCCGAGAACTTCTTCGAGTTGCGCACCGCGCAGGGTGGCCGGATGCGCAGCGGAGTCCCCTTCAGCCCGGCGCTGGAGTGGCGGCTCACCAGCGCGGGCGACTTCTGGGCCGCGCTCACCGGTCCCTACGAGCTGCTGCGGCTCGGTCGCGCGGGCGACACGCTGCGGGTGGTGAAGATGGCGTTCGAGCCGATTCCCGTGACGAGCGAAGATGTGGACAGCGCGGTTGCCGGCCTGAAGTGGTTCACCAGCCAGGGCGGAAAGGTAGATCGCTCGCGGATACCGAGCACCAAGCCGGCGCTCAGCTCGCTCTACCTGGCCGACGACGGCCACCTCTGGGTGCAGCTTACCACGCGCGATCGGAAGGACCGCGACCGCCTGTTCGACGTGCTGGACCCCGAGGGCCGCTACCTCGGCCGTGTGCGGCTGCCGTTCCGGCTGAGCGAGTATCCCACACCTGTCTTCCGCAATGGGATGATCTACGGCGTGACGCAGGACGAGCTGGAGGTGCCGTTCGTGGTGCGGGCGAGGATCCTCAAGGGGGGTGAGGGGGCAACGGGGGCGCAGGGGAGAGGCGCAGAGATTAGAGCGGGCCATGAGTAGGACTTCATCCGTAGTTCATGAAGACTTGAGCGCATTTTCCGGTTCGATCCTCGGCGGGACGCCGTGCTGGTGCTTACCCCGGGCGATCCCTTTGACTGGCCCGGCCGCCCGCTGCTCCAGTGGTTCAGCGATACCGGCGAGGTGTTCCCGCGCGTCACGCTCGCCGGTCTGATGCCGGACAGCTCCGATCCGGTGGTGCGCGATGCCCGCCCCGACGGGTCGGGTGGGCTGCTGGTGCTCACCGGTACCGAATGGCGAGGGCCCTTGTATCCGATCCAGACGTGCCGAGTCTTCCCGGTCAACGACACGGCGGCGGCGGGTGTGAGCGTGTCCCTTGTGGCGGCGACGGATGCGTACGGATGCCGCACCCTCGTGCCGATTCGCGGCCGGTGACGGGGGCAGAAGGGGGGAGGGGCAGGGGTTAGTGCCCGGTTCCATACCTTATCTCTGCCCCCGCCCCTCCTGCCGCTCCTGCCCCCCCTGCCGCTCCTACGTGGTATGGTCGTGAATCATCCGCCACCCCTCGCGCTGCCGCCGCAGCACCACGGTGAACGGCCCGGTCGCCGTCACGGAGTCGCCGCGGCTGAGCACGTAGCGCGCGGTGGCGATCGCGTAGTCGGCGTCGAGCGGTCGTACGACGAGGTCGGTGAAGGTGAGGGAGTCGCGCACGCCGCCCGGCTCGAACCGCGGCGCGTAGCGCGCCCGGATCGCGTCATAGCCATAGACCGGGCCGCCCGGGGTCATGAACGCCGTCGCCGAGTCGTGGGCGTAGGTGAACATGAACCCGTCGAGGTTCCCGGCGTTCCACGCGACCGCCGAGCTGTCGAGCATGGTCTGGATCACCGGGGTCAGGTCTCGGGCTGACGGCGGAGCTGTCGTCGCGCAGGCGGCGGCGAGGATCGTGGTTAGCAGAAGCGGGCGAGCGGGCATGGAGTAACGTCTCCTGGGATGGACGCAGGGGATGGAGAGTGCCGGCGCGACAGGGGAACCGCAAGTCCCTTGACGGGTTACTTTGCAGCAACCGCCAACCGGAAGCCGCCTGATGAAGACCGCCACGATCGAGACCAGCCGCGGGACCATCGTCGCCGAGCTGTTCGACAAGGAAGTGCCCAGCACCGTCGCCAACTTCGCGAAGCTCGCCAACTCGGAGTTCTACGACGGCACCCGGTTCCACCGCGTGATCGACAATTTCATGATCCAGGGGGGCGACCCGTATTCGAAGGACCCGAACGACCGCCGCGCCGGCTCGGGCGGCCCGGGCTACAAGATCAAGTGCGAGACCCACCTCAACACGCACAAGCACGTGGCGGGGACGCTCTCGATGGCCCACGCGGGGAAGGACACCGGCGGGAGCCAGTTCTTCATCTGCCACTCGCCGCAGCCGCACCTCGACGGCAAGCACACCATCTTCGGCCAGGTCACCAAGGGTCAGGACGTGGTAAACGCGATCAGGAAGAACGACGTCGTCACGTCGATCCGTGTCGCGTAGCGTTGCCGCCCTCGCATTCGCCGGGCTCCTGGCCGCCTGCTCGGGCGAGCGGGCTCCTGACGGCACTTGGCGGGGGAGCGTGGATACACTGGCCAGCGGCGTGGTGGTGGTCCGAAATCCCGCGGCCGGCGGGTGGCGTCCGGACCAGGCCTGGCGGATCGAGCGGGACCTCTCGATCGGCGCCGCCGACGGCGAGGGCCCGGACACGTTCGGACAGGTGCGGGACCTCGCGGTCGACGCCGCGGGACGGATATACGTCTTGGATGGCCAGGCTCAGGACATCCGGGTCTTCGATACCCTGGGTCGCTATGTCCGGACCCTCGGGAGGAAGGGTGGAGGGCCGGGAGAGCTACTCGCCGCGACCGGGATCGCCTTCGCTCCCGACGGGCACCTCTGGGTGGTCGACCCGCAAGCCGCGCGCTACTCCGTGTGGGACACGGCCGGGACGTTTCTCGCCATCCGCCGGAGACCCGGAGCAGCGACGTCCGGCAGATGGCGGGGTGGCTTCGATCACCAAGGTCACCTTTACGACGTCGGCGCCGTGTTCGACGTGGCGGTGGAGAGCCCTGAGCGCAGGGTCTTCCAGGGCCGGCATGAGATCCTGCTCGAGCTGGGCGACTCGGCGGAGGTGATGGACTCGGTCCGGATTCCCGAGTTCGAGACCCCGACCTTTGCAGCCACCCGGCGTTCGGGCATCGAAACCAGCATCATTCGCATGGCCGTGCCGTTCGCCCCCCGCCTGCTGTGGACTATCGATCCGCGGAGCTTTCTGGTCTCGGCAATCACCGATCGGTACCGCATCGTGTTCCAGGCGTTCGACGGGGATACCGTGCGGATCGTGGAGCGTAAGTACCAGTCGGTGCCCGTCACCGACGCCGATCGCGCGCGCGAGGTCGATCGCCTGAAGCCGTTTCGCGAGTGGGGAGGGGATGTCAACGAGTCCCGGTTCGGCAAGACGCAGCCGGCGGTCAATCAGCTGTACGTGGATGACGGAGACTACCTCTGGGTGCGTCCGACGCTGCCCGCGGGCGCGAGGAACCCCGCGGGTGTGACGTTCGACGTGTTCGATCCCGAGGGACGCTACCTCGGCATGGCGCGTACCGACTTCGCGATCTCGGGAGTGATGGTGGTACGCGGCGATCATCTCTACGCGCTGGCGCTCGACTCCCTGGACCTGCCGTCCGTGGTGCGGGGGAGGATCCGGAACCGCTGACCTCGGGATCTTGCCGCCCGTCTCATCGGGCAGTCCGTTGCCGAGTGGCCGCTCTCAGCGGCTTCCTAGGACCCCACCGGCGCAGCCACACGCTCGGGCTCGGCGCCCTCGGAGGGTGGTCGGCCAAGGCGGGCCCGTCCCCTCACGCTCCTCCCGCCCGCGGCATGCATTCGAACCCCGCGACCTCGAAGTCCCGGTCGAGCGTGAAGGCAGTGCGCAGTCCTTCGCGGCGCATCACCTCGAAGCTCACTGCGTCCGCCAAGCTGATACCCTGACCGATACGGGGGCGCAGCCAGCGGTCGATGGCGTCCCGTTCGAGATCCGGGGTGCTCCAGACCACCTCATGGAGCGGATCGCGCGGGAGGTGATCCAGCAGGGCGAGCGCGGCGGCCTCCCCCACCCGCCGGGCCACCAGCGCATGCGTCTCTGCGAGCAGGAGATTGGTTGTGACGAAGGTCTGGCGCTCGGCGAGGGCGCGCCGGTAGTAGTCTCTGGCGATGACGTGGTGCTGGTCGCGCGGATTGAGCGCCGCAACCCAGCCCGACGTGTCGAGCAGGATGCGCTGAGTCACCGCGGCTTCTCGAGGTCGCGCCTGTTTGCCTCCGCCTCATAGATCTCGGCCAGGTAGTCGTCGTGCCGCTCGGACAGATCGGACGGGAGGTCGAGATCGCCCAGCGACTCCATGAACTCGAGCATCGGACTCTTGGCCCCAGCCTGCTCGGCGGCGAACTGCCGCAGCCCGCGCCGCAGGATCTCCGCACGGGACAGACCGGTCTCCGCCGCGACCCGATCGAGCAGGGCGCGCTCGTCGACGTCGAGATAGACCTGGATCGGTTCCCGCACCCGGCGCGGCGGATCTGCGTGGCATGTCACTGACTCTCGATGAGCGGCCAAATATGATTCAACGTTAATGTGGCACACTTCCATGCCTGAATTAAACGGCTGCCCGATCAGAGACTGTAAGCTGCTTGTCGAACAACGAGCTTGTAGTCGGCTGCAAGCCATTGAAAAACAGGGCGTCACCGACTACGTTTCGTAGACTCCTCCAAGGGGTCCGCCGGGCCCCTTCTTCCGCATCGCGAAGGAACACGCATGACCGCTCCCAACCAGCGCGAACGCATCCTGCCGCGCCTGATCGAAGACGAGATGCGCGAGTCGTTCATCGACTACTCGATGAGCGTGATCGTCGCGCGCGCCCTGCCCGACGTGCGGGACGGCTTGAAGCCCGTGCACCGCCGCATCCTCTACGCGATGAGCGAGCTCGGTCTCGTGCCGAGCCGGCCGTACAAGAAGTCGGCAACGGTGGTCGGTGAAGTGCTCGGCAAGTATCACCCGCACGGCGACGTGGCGGTGTACGACTCGCTCGTGCGCATGGTGCAGGACTTCTCGCTGCGCTACCCGCTGGTGGACGGCCAGGGAAACTTCGGCTCGGTGGACGGCGACCCGGCGGCGGCCTACCGCTACACCGAAGCCCGTCTCACGCCGATCGCGCTGGAGATGCTGGCGGACATCGACAAGCAGACCGTGCCGTTCGTCGCCAACTTCGACGACCGGCTCGAGGAGCCCACGGTCCTGCCGTCGAAGTTCCCCAACCTGCTCGTCAACGGCGCGTCCGGCATCGCCGTCGGCATGGCGACCAATATCCCGCCGCACAACCTGCGCGAGGTGGGCGCCGCGGTCCGCTACCTGGTGGACAACCCGGAGTGCGACCTCAAGGAGCTGCGCAAGATCGTCAAGGGGCCCGACTTCCCGACCGGCGGGTTCATCTACGGCCGCGAGGGGATCAAGGAGTGTTACGAAACCGGCCGCGGCCGGATCCTGATGCGCGCCCGCGCGGTGATCGAGGAGAAGGCGTCGTCCGGCAAGCAGCAGATCGTGGTCACCGAGATTCCGTTCCAGGTCAACAAGGCGCGCCTCATCGAGCAGATCGCCGATCAGGTGCGCGACAAGAAGATCGAGGGGATCAGCGACCTGCGGGACGAGTCCGACCGCGACGGCATGCGCATCGTGATCGAGCTGAAGCGCGATGCCAACGCCGAGGTCGTGCTCAACCAGCTGTACAAACACACGCAGATGCAGACGACCTTCGGCGCCATCATGCTCGCCCTCGTGGACGGCGCGCCGAAGGTGATGGGCCTCAAGGAGATGCTGCAGCACTTCGTGGAGCACCGGCACACGGTGATCACCAAGCGCACCGAGTACGAGCTCGCCGAAGCGCAGGCGCGGGAGCACATCCTGGAGGGGCTCAAGATCGCCGTCGACCACATCGACGAGGTGATCAAGATCATCCGGGGGTCGCCCGACGTGGAAACCGCCGATGCGGCCCTGCGCGAGCGGTTCAAGCTCTCGGAGAAGCAAAGCAAGGCGATCCTCGACATGCGGCTCGCCAAGCTCACCGGTCTCGAGCGGGAGAAGCTGGAAGCGGAGCTCACGGAGGTCCGCGCGCTCATCAAGGAGCTCAAGGGCATCCTCGCGTCGCGCGAGCGGCGGATGGGGATGCTCAAGACCGAGCTCGAAGAGCTCGAGAGGAAATTCGGTGATGAGCGGCGCACGGAGATCGTGGCGGACCAGGGCGACTTCACGATCGAGGACCTGATCGCCGAAGAGGACATGGTGATCACCATCTCGCATGCCGGCTACATCAAGCGGATTCCGGTGACCACCTACCGGCGGCAGCGGCGCGGCGGCCGGGGGCTCGCCGGGATGGGGACGAAGGACGAGGACTGGGTCGAGCACCTGTTCATCGCCTCGACGCACGACTACGTCCTGTTCTTCACGCAGAACGGCCAGCTGTACTGGCTCAAGGTCTACGACATCCCGCAGGGCGGGCGGGCGGCCCGGGGGAAGCCGGTCATCAACCTGATCCAGGTCAAGCCTGAGGAGCGGATCGCCGCGTTCGTCGCGGTGCGCGCGTTCGATGACCAGCATTTCCTGGTGTTCGCGACGGGGACCGGCACGGTGAAGAAGACCGTGCTGTCGGCGTATGGGAACCCGCGCGCCAGCGGCATCAACGCCATCAACATCGAGCCCGGCGACGAGCTGATCGACGTGCAGGTCACGGACGGCTCCAACGACGTCGTGCTGGCCACGCGCCACGGGATGAGCATCCGGTTCCACGAGCACGACGTGCGGGAGATGGGCCGGGCCACGACCGGCGTGCGCGGCATCGCGCTCGAGCCTGAGGACCGCGTGATCGGCATGGTGGTGATCCGGCGGGACGCCACGCTGCTCGTGGTGACCGCGAAGGGACTCGGCAAGCGCTCGGAGCTCGCCGAATACCGCGTGCAGCGGCGCGGGGGCAAGGGGATCATCACCTTGAAGCGCACCGACCGGACGGGCGAGATCGTGGCGCTCAAGGAGGTGCTGCCCGACGACGAGCTCATGATGATCACCCGTCATGGGGTCATCATCCGCGTGCCGGTGGAAGGCATCCGGGTGATCGGTCGGAACACGCAGGGCGTCCGGGTGATGAACCTCGACGAGGGCGACACCGTGATGGATGTGGCGCGCGTGGTGAAGGAGGAGGAGAACGGGAACGGCAGCGGTGACGACGCCGAGGTCGAGGCCGGCGGCAACGGTGGGGAGATCATCTCCAAGGGTCGGGATCAGCGCGAGATGGACGTGTAGCGGCGGCTCCGGATGATCGGTAGATTGGCGAGCTGATGACCGCTGGCGCGACCGCCGTACCCGCCCGCGTGACGCTCGACGCCATTCGCGAGGCCGCAGCCGGGCTCGTGGGCGTGGCGGAACGCACGCCACTCGTTCGCGTCGAGGCGCTCGAGGCTCTGGCGGGCGCGCCGGTCTATCTCAAGCTGGAGAGCCGGCAGCCCACCGGGGCGTTCAAGCTGCGCGGCGCGTGGACCGCCGTGCGGCGGCTGCCGCTCGAGGTCCGCCGCCGGGGCGTCATCACCTATTCCTCGGGAAACCACGGTCAGGCGCTGGCCTATGCCGCCCGACGCCTGGGGCTCCGGGCGGTGGTCGTCATGCCCGAGAATGCCCCGGTCAAGAAGGTCGAGGGCGTGAGGAAGTGGGGCGGCGAGGTGGTGTTCGCGGGCACCACCTCCGAGCAGCGCAAGGCGAAGGCCGAGGAGATCATCACCGCCCAGCGGCTCGTCATGGTCCCGCCGTTCGACCATCCGGACGTGATCGCGGGGCAGGGCACGGTCGGCCTGGAGATCGCGGAGGACCTGCCGGGCGTGGCCGACGTGGCGGTGCAGGTGGGAGGTGGCGGGCTGCTTGCCGGCATCACCATCGCCATCAAGGCGCTGGTACCGACGGCTCGGGTGATCGCGGTGGAGCCGGAGGGCTCGGCGGCGATGGGGGCCGCGCTCCGGGCCGGTCATGTGGTGCGCCTCGCGAGCACGCAAAGCATCGCCGACGGCCTGCTTCCGGTGTCCGTCGGGCCGATTCCGTTCGCCCACGTGCGTGACCAAGTGGAGGCCGTGACGGTGTCCGATGACGCGATCATCGAGGCCACCGTGTGGCTCAAGCGGGCACTCGATCTGCTGGTCGAGCCGTCCGGCGCCGCCACCACCGCCGCGCTGCGCGCGCGGGCGTTCACGCCGCGCGGGCCCACGGTGCTGGTGGTGAGCGGCGGGAACGTGGACCCCGCGTTCGTCGCGCAGCTCGAGGAACGGGCTGGTCGGTGACGGCGGCCGCGCCGGAAGGAGCCAGGATCGTCGTCGCGGACGACGACCAGACCCTGCTCAAGACGCTGGTCTACATCCTGCGAGCGCAGGGCCACGAGGTCATCCCCGTTGAAGGTGGCGAGCGTCTGCTCGAGGTGCTCGAAGCCGAGCACCCCGACCTGCTGATGCTCGACATCATGATGCCCAAGGTGGACGGACTGGAGCTGCTCGAGCGGATCCGGTCGGATCCGGCCTGGGAAGGGCTGCCGGTGCTGATGATCTCGTCGATGCCTCCGGAGGAGGCGACGCAGCGCTCCCTCGGGCTCGGCGCCGACGATTTCGTCGCCAAGCCGTTCCGCGTCCGGGAGCTGCTCGCCCGCGTGGATGCCCGGCTGCGGGCGAGCCGGACGCTGCGGGCGGCGCGGGCCGACGCCCGGCGCAACGCGCAGGAAGCCGAGATGCGCACGAGCGAGGCGCGCGTGCGCGCCGAGATGCTCGACATCCTGCACGAGATCACCGACTCGCTCAAGCCCGACGAGATCTACCACATCCTGGCGCGGCGCGTGGCCAAGGTGCTCGGCCTGTCGAAATGCTCGATGATCATCGCCCACGCCGGTGACCTGTACGGGCTGGTCGTGGCGGCCTTCGACAACCCGATGCTGCGCAATCTCCGGATCGAGCTGCGCCGGTACCCGGAGGTCCGTCGCGCCCTGGAAACGGGTCAGCCGGTGCTGGTCCGGGACGTGCTCACCGACCCGCTGTACGACGAGGTGCGCCCGGAATGGGATCGTGAGGGCGTGGAGATCGTCACCCGCTCCGCCATCGCGATTCCGTTCTCGTTGCGCCGGGAGCAGCGCGGCGTCTTTTTCCTGCGGACGAGCCAGGACGACCAGCCGCTCCAGGAAGCGGATGTCGCGTTCGCCGGCACGGTGATCGGCGCCGCCGTCAACGCGATCGACCGGGCCTACGACCTCGAGTCGGCGATCTCCGATCGCGAGCGGTTTCAGGAGCTGGCGCGGACCGACCCGCTCACCGCCTGCTTCAATCGTCGGGCGCTGTTCGACTGGCTGGAGCGGGAAGTCGAGCGGGTGAAGCGGTACCAGCAGACGCTGGCGGTGCTGCTGGTCGACCTCGACGCGTTCAAGACGGTGAACGATCGGTGTGGCCACCTCGCGGGGGACGCGGTGCTGCGCCAGATCGGGGAGTTGTTGCGCCGCGAGGCACGGTCGGTGGACGTCGTGGCCCGCTACGGGGGCGACGAGTTCGTGCTCGCGCTGCCCGAGACGGCGTCCGACGGCGCGGTCGTCGTCGCCGACCGGATCCGTCAGCGGATCGCGCAGCACAACTTCGCGCAAACGGATGAGCCGCTGTACGTTACGGCGTCGATCGGCGTCGCGACGCTGCCCGCCCCGGGCATCGAAACCGTGGACGCGCTGATCGCGGGCGCGGACGCGGCCATGTACCGTGCGAAAGGCAGCGGACGGAACCAGGTGGAAACATGAGCCAGCGGCGTTGCACGAAATGCGGCTCTCTCTACGAGGGGGAGGCCCGGTTCTGTCCCAAGGACGGCAGCCCGCTGGTGGACGTCGCGGTGGCGGGAACGTCGGGCACGACGATTCGCAAAGCCTACAAGCCGCCGGCTCCCGAGCGGTTCACCCTGACGAGCCAGCGGATCGACAATCGGTACGAGGTCGTCCGGCGCCTCGGCGAGGGTGGCATGTCCTACGTCTACGAGGCGAAGGACCTCACCCGCGGCGAAACCGTCGCGATCAAGATCCTGAGCCCGAAGCTCAGCTCCGACAAGAGCTCCGTGCAGCGCCTGCGACGCGAGGCCGGTCTCGCGATGCGGCTCGATCACCCGCACGTATGCCGGATCCTCCGCTTGGGCGAGACCGAGGACGGGCTCATCTATCTCGTGATGCCGTACCTCAAAGGCGAGCTGCTTTCCGACCGCGAAGTGAAGGTCGGGCCGATGTCGGTGGAGGCGGGGGTGGAGTGGCTGGCGGAGATCTGCTCCGGGCTGCACCACGCCCATCAGCTGAACATCATCCATCGCGACCTCAAGCCCGAGAACGTCATGCTCGTGCCGGCCGGTGACGGGCGGGACAAGGCCGTGGTGATGGACTTCGGGCTCGCGAAGGAGAATCGGCCCGACGCCGCACTCGCCAAGCTCACGGCGACGGGGATCATCCTCGGCACCCCCGAGTTCATGAGCCCGGAGCAGATCCGCGGCCGGCCGATCGACGCGCGCAGCGATATCTATGCTCTCGGCATCGTCGCGTTCGAGATGTTCTCGGGCAAGCTGCCGTTTCAGGGACGGAGCGCCCAGGAGATGATGATCGCGCGCCTGCGGGGCAAGCCGGCGACGCTGCGCCAGTACCGCGCCGATTTCCCGGCCGCGGTCGAAGCGGCGCTGATGCGCTCCATGGCCGCCGAGCCCGACGACCGTCCCCAGACGGCGCTGGAGTTCGGCCGGGCGCTGGTCGATGCCGCAAACCTGCCGGAGCTGCGCGAGCGCGTGGCCCCGCTGCTGCGATAGCCGCCGCGCCACAGCACGAGACCGGCGTCCCCTCAGAGGAGCCGCGATGGACACCCCAGCCGCCTGGTCCGATCGCGCCCGGGCCCGCGTTACCCGCCGCCGCTTCGTGGAAGGAACGGCGTGCGCCGTGATCACGCTCGCCGGACTCCCAACCAACAGCGAGGCACGTTCCGTCATGTCGACGTCCCCGGCGTCTCGACCCGGTCCGCCGCGCATTCGCCACTACGTCACCAACCGCGGTCCGCTCGTGCCGCAGCGCTTCACGTCCCTGCCGCTGGGTGCGGTGAAGCCAGGCGGGTGGCTGCGGGCACAGCTCGAGGGTTGGGCGCGCGGGATGAGCGGGCAGCTCGACACGCTCTGGGCCGACGTCGGCCCGGAAAATGGTTGGCTCGGTGGGGGTGGCGACGCGTGGGAGCGCGGGCCGTACTGGGCGGACGGGCTGCTGCCGCTTGCCTGGCTGGTCGAGGACGAGCAGCTGATGGCCAAGAGCACCCGCTGGGCGGAGGCCGCGCTGGGCAGTCGGCGGCCGGATGGGTTCTTCGGGCCGGACGTGGACCGGCCGCAGGGCGGCGGCCGGCGGCCGATGCCCGGCGCCGACTGGTGGCCCCGTATGGTGATGCTCAAGGTCCTCACGCAGCACCACGACGTGACCGGTGACAGCCGGGTCCTCGAGCTGCTGCGCGACTACTTCCGCTTCCAGCTGCGCGAGCTGCCCGGGAAGCCGCTCGGCCACTACACGTTCTGGGGCGCCGAGCGGGGCGGCGAGAACCTCGCCGCCATTCACTGGCTCTACAACCGGACCGGTGACGCCTGGCTGCTGGACCTGGGCGAGCTGGTGTTCCGGCAGACGGTCGACTGGACCGGCCGCTTCACGGGGAACTACGACGCGTGGCACGGCGTCAACACGGCCATGGGGGTGAAGCAGCCCGGCGTGTGGTACGCGCAGTCGGGCGAGACGCGCTACCTCGACGCGGTCGAGGCCGGCCTCCGCCACCTCATGACCGTCCACGGGCAGGTCCAGGGCACGTTCTCCGGTGACGAGATGCTCCATGGGACCGACCCGACCCACGGGATCGAGACCTGCGCCGTGGTCGAGTACCTCCACAGCCTGGAGACGTTGCTCCCCATCACCGGGCGCGTCGACCACGCCGATCGCATCGAGCGCGTGGCGTACAACGCCCTGCCGGCGGCCTTGAGCCCGCACTTCGCGGGACGGCACTACTACCAGTCGCCCAACGAGATCGCCTGCAGCCGCGGCTACCGCAGCTTCTCGACCCCGTACGCCGACGCCACGATGGTCGGGCTCCGCACGGGGTATCCCTGCTGCACCGCCAACCTCCACCAGGGCTGGCCGAAGCTCGTGGCGCACCTCTGGATGGCGACCCTCGACGGCGGCCTCGCCGCGCTGGTCTACGGGCCGTGCGCGGTGCGGGCGCGCGTGGGCCCCGGCGTGGAGGTGCGGTTCACCGAGGAGACCACCTACCCGTTCGAAGAGACGGTGCGGCTCGTGTACGACGGTCCGGCCGAGACGACCTTCCCGCTCGAGCTGCGCGTCCCCACGTGGGCCGTTGGAGCCTCCGTCGCCGTGAACGGCCAGCCGCTTGCGGCGCCGACACCCGGGACCATGCTTCGCCTCGAGCGAGCCTGGCGCGCGGGTGACCGCGTGGAGCTCACCCTGCCGATGCCGCTCAGGGTGTCCCGCTGGCACGAGCAGGCGGCCGGCATCGAGCGGGGCCCGCTGGTGTTCGCGCTCAGGCGGCGCGAGCGGTGGACGGCGGTCGGCGGGACAGCGCCGTACTCCGACTACGAGATCACGACGGACGAGCCGTGGAACTACGGCCTGCTGGAAAAGGACCTCGAGGCGGGCGAGACCGCGTTCGGGCTCGAGCGCCTGCCGGTCGGCGACCAGCCCTGGATGGCGGACGCGGCTCCGGTCGTGCTGCGCGCCCGCGCGCGGCGCATCGCCGAGTGGCAGCCGTACGGCCCGGCCACCGGTCCGCTGCCGTGGAGCCCGGCGTCGTCCAGCGCGCCGGACGAGGACGTCACGCTGGTGCCCTACGGCTGCACCAAGATCCGCATCGCCGAGTTCCCGACGGTCGGCTGAGGGGAGGGCAGCTACAAGGTTCGCCTAAGGTCCGCGAGCGCCTGCTGGATCTCGCGCCCCTTGTCCTCGATGATCTGGAGTAGTTCCTCCGGAGTCCGTGTGTCCGCGTCAGGCCGGGCGTTGGGGTTCACGGCCTTGATGTCGTAGCCGCGGGCCTCCACCTCGGTGCGCGAGACGGTCCAGCTGCGCTCGCTTGCTCCCCGCTCCGGCAGCAGCCGGAAGAACTCCTCAAAGTGCGCCAGCGTGAGGGGGGACTTCTTCCCCACTTTCACGCCCGACAGGTCGTAGTACCAGATCCGCTCCGTTGGGCCACCCCTGGTGAAGAACAGCAGGTTGGTCTTCACGCCCGCGCCGGCGTTCACGAACGCGCCGGCCGGGAGACTGACGAGGCACCAGAGGTCGAACTCGTCGAGCAGCTTGCGCTTGGTCTGGACGAAAGCGATCTCGTTGGTGCGAAACAGCACGCCCTCGTCCAGCACGATCCCGCAGCGGCCGCCCGGCTTGAGACTGTCCATCACGTGCTGGAGGAAGAGCACCTGGGTGGCGCCCGTCTTGTACGCAAACCGCGTCTGCGCATCCTTCCCCTCCTTGCCGCCGAACGGCGGGTTCATGAGTACCACGTCGTAGAGCGGTGGCGCCCCCTCGAACAGACCGCCGTAGGTCTCCTGGCCGGTGAGCGTGTTGCCATGCCAGACGTGCGGCTCGTCAATGCCGTGCAGGACGAGATTGGCGAGCGCGATGGGATAGACGGCGTTGTCCTTTTCGCGGCCGTAGAAGGTGTGGTGCTTCAGCGTCTCGAGATCGTCGGGTGACGTGATGCGCGCGCCGTCCGGCCCCGCCATGTGCTCGAACGCCTGGGCGAGGAAGCCGCCCGTGCCGCACCCGGGGTCGTAGACGGTCTCGCCGGTCTTCGGGTCCACGACCCGCACCATGGCCCGGATCACTTCACGCGGCGTGAAGAACTGACCCCCGTCGTTGTTCTTCTCTCCCATCTTGAGCAGCAGGCCCTCGTACACCTGAGACAGCGCGAAGACGTGGGTCGGGTCCACGTCCTCGGCGCTGATCTCGTTCACCTTGTCGAGGATGTCCAAGAAGTTCCGCTCGGTGTCCACCCGTGTCCGCTCCACGCCCGACATCATCTCGCCGATGATCTTCTGGCGCGGGCCGGCACCGGGTCGGTCGCGCAGGCCCCGAAGGTGCGGCAGGAGGTCTTCGTTCACGAACCGGTACAACCCTCCGAGCGCCCCCTCGGCCAACTGCCGGCGCTTGGCGCCGTCCGGGGCCGCCCAGTCGCGCCAGCGGTAGGGTGCTTCGAGGGACGGCCGGAATTCGGCACGGACGGCGCGCGCCTGATCGGCCTCTGCCGCCTCACGCTCGTCCAGGATGCGGAGGAACAGGATCCACGTCAGCTCCGGGACGTACTGGAGCGCGCCGGCGCAGTTTGAGCGGCGCATGATATCGCAGATCGTCTTGACGGTCGCGTTGACGGACTGGGGGGTGACGAGCTTCCGGTTCCCGGCCTTGCGCCGACCCTTACCCGTCATGGTCGCCTTCGGCGTCGGGTGGTTGGCTCATGTTCAGAGCGCAGTCCGGAAGACATGGGTGATCACGATCGTCCGCTCATCCTGGGAGTAGCCGAATGTGGCGGCCCAGTGGTAGGTGGCGCCGCCCACGATGAAGCGAAATCGCAAGGTCGGGCGGCCGAGCGTGGACCGGACCGCGAGCCCCGGGTTCAGGGCGAGCTTCTCGAGCTCGGTTTCGATGGCATGCAACGCGTCCTCGCGGACGCGCGGAGGCAGGGAGGATACGAGCTGGTGAATGTCCTCGCGCGCCTCAGGCGTTAAGGCGAGCTCGTAGCTCATCCATTGCCTCGCGCAATGGCTGATAGCGGCCCGCCTCCGCGGAGGCCTCGCCGGCGAGCATGCGCTCGAGATTGAACCCCAAGGGGTCAGGCTTGCGCGGCTTCATCTTGTCCATGTCCAGTCGTTCCCCGACCTTGGCACGTTTCATGGGAGGAGTCTGATACACCACGTCGTCGCACAGGTCCTTGGCCGTGAGCGACAGGTAGGTCTGTGCCACGTACCGGAGGATCGCTACTTCCGCCGGCGAACTGCGACGCCAGGGCACGCAGCGTCTTCGCGGCAGGGCCGGGCAGAGAGCGCAGCCACGCGGCGTGCTTGTACCCGAACGCCTCGACCCGCCGTGGCCGGGTGAGCGCGTTCAACCCGTAGCCCAGCTCGGCCAGCACGTCGTAGAGATCGTAATCCGCCATGTCCTCCACCTGACGCACCAGCTCGGCCGAGCGCCCGCCGTCCGGTAGCCGCCCTAGCAGGTCACGCCGCTCGGCGGGCGCAATCCACCGCGTGCGGAACTCCTCGAGGGTCGCCGCCTCGGCCACCAGCCGCGCGGCAAGACGCTCCTTGTACTCCTCCAGCGTCACTGGCACCGCGCGGCCGTCCACGCTGGTCACGAGGTACACACCGGCTGCGCTCACCCGGACGTCGAATCCCTCCACCACGATGGCCCGCTCAGGCGGCGGCGGGGGCGGGGGCTCCGGCCCGGGCCGGGGCGGGGACCACCGGGTGCGGAACTCCTCGCCGAACAGCCGGGTCGCGTCTGTATAGTCGTACACCCGGAACATCAGCTTCCCGGTGGGCGGGTGGAGCCGGGTCCCGCGCCCCACCATCTGATAGAACGCGATCGGCGACGCCACGTACTTGAAGAACACGATGTTCCGTACCGCGGGGACGTCCACGCCCGTGGTCAGCAGCTCCACGGTAGTCGCCACGAAGTAGCGCCGCGTGGCGCCGCGCAGGTCCGGCAGGAAGTCACCCCCGCCGGAGGCCGCCGTGCACTTGAACGCGTACGGCTCGACCCGGGGCCGCCCCTCCCGCTCACACCACGCGGCATACAGGTTGTTGAGTGCCGCTGCCACGTCATCGGCGTGCCGGTCCCGCGCGCAGAACACGATGGTCTTCTGCTCGGGACCGCCGGTCGCCAGGAGCTGGTCGAACAAGTCCCGGCACATCGCGCCCACCCGCTCGGGTAGGAGCAGCTTGTCCTCGAAGCTGGGCGCATCGTAGCGGTCTCTGATTTGCTTGGCCGGCACCACCTCACCGGTCAGCGCGTCCGCCACGGTCTTGCCCGACAGATCGGCTTTCTCGACTCCGCTCTCCCGCTCCGACATGGGTTTCCGATCGAGGAAGATGTCCCGTCGCACGATCTCGCAGGCGGCGAGGTACCCGTCTTCGATCCCCTGCGCCATGTCGTATTCGTACGTGGGATCACCAAAGTGGCGCAGGTTGTCGGCCGTCAAGCGACGATCGGTCTCGG
The DNA here is from genome assembly GCA_963771275.1 of uncultured Gemmatimonadales bacterium. GTDB lineage: Bacteria > Gemmatimonadota > Gemmatimonadetes > Gemmatimonadales > GWC2-71-9 > JAOTWJ01. The sequence continues at coordinate 738,775 of CAVYSW010000003.1, read as the reverse complement.
CCTCCCGCGAGTACTCCGTGATCTCGAGCGTTCGTGGCGTGGCCGTGAGGCCGATCTGCACGGCCTGCGGGTTCCGGGTGAGCACGAGCGACCACTTGCCCCACGCTGAGCGGTGGCACTCGTCGATCACGATGTGGCTGAAGTAGTTCTCGGGGTAGTGAGATACCAGGAAGCTCGCGTCCGCGCCGTCGCTGTCCACGTCGAGCGTCTGATAGGTGGCGATGAGGATGCGGGCGTTCTTCTGCGGGTTGTCACCGGACACCGGGGCCGCATCCGCCCCGAACACGTTCTGGAACGCCTGAAGCCCCTGGCCGCGCAACTCGTCCCGGTCGCACACGAACAGCGCCCGCCGGAGCTGCCCCGCATCGGCGATCCGTTTCAGGAGATGTACGGCGATGAACGTCTTGCCCGAGCCGGTGGCGAGCGAGAGCAGGATTCGCTTCTCGCCGCGAGCCAGTTTTTCCAGTGTGGCACGGATCGCCGCATCCTGATAGTACCGGCGCATCGCCTCGCCGCCCGGGTAGCGCATCAAGAGGGGCCGCGCGACGGGCGCCTCGAGGCTGAAGCCCATGCCCCCCTCGTACCGTGCCCGCAGGTCCGCCGGCGTCGGGAACTCGACGATGCTGCGCGGCGCAGTCGTGAGTCCCGTGAAGTGGTCGTACTCGACGAACTGGTGCCCGTTGGACGCGAACACGAACGGCACGTTGAGCCGGCGGGCCGACGCGTACAACTTCCCCTGCTCGAGCCCGTGGTTGGCTGGGAGGTCCTCGGCCTTGGCTTCGATCAGGGCGACCGCGAGCGGCTGCGTTTCTGCGCCGACTCGGATCCGCAGTGTGTAGTCCACCCTGCCTCGGGACCGGCGCCGCGGCAGCCCGCTCACGATCTCTACGGGGCCCGCCGTCTCTTCACGGCGGATGAGGTCCTCCGTCCAGCCTCGTGCATGGAGCGCGGGGTCGATGAGCTTGGCTCGGGTGTCGGACTCGCTCAGCGGCATTGCCATTCAAACTGGGACGTGAGAAGGCTTGACGCCAGACCTTCACTTGCCGCCCGGCTTGCGGTCGGGAATATTGTCCCATCCCATGCAACGCTTCCCCGCGTTCGACCCCCCGGAATACGTGAACTGGGTTCCCGACCCCGTGCTGGTCGAGCAGTTCGGCCGCGCCTGGGTGGCGGATGCCGCGCGCCGCGCGGTAGTCGATGCGCTCGGCGAGCCGCAGCTGCTCGACCTCTATGCGGGGATGGTGCGGACCCGGCTGCACGACATCGCGCTCAAGCGCTGGGTGCGGCAGGGCGTGATCTCCAAAGCTTGGCTGGGGACCGGCGAGGAGGCGACCACCGTCGGGCCGGTGCACGCGCTCGACCGCGCGCTGGACATCGTGGCGCCGATGATCCGCAACGCCGGCGCCTGCTGCGAGATGGGCATGGCGGTCAGCACGATGCTGTGCGGCTACCTCGGCACCGCGGAAACGCCCTCGCGCGGCCGCGACGGCCACGTCGGCGACCTAGCGCACCGCGTGCTCCAGCCGATCTCCAACATCGGCAACATGCCACCCGTCGCGGTCGGCATCGCCCTCGCCGCGAAGATCCGCCGCGAGGCCAGGGTCGTGCTGACGTGGATCGGCGACGGCTCGGTCAACGCCGGGCCGACCCACGAGGCGGTGAACCTGGCCGCCGTGCAGCAGCTCCCGGTGATCTTCATCATCCAGAACAACCAGGTCGCGCTGGGCACCCCGGTGGCCGCCCATCACCGGCCCGAGACCTTCCGCGCGCTGCACACGGCGTACGGCTGCGCCGGGTGGTCGTTCGACGGCAACAACGTGGTGGATGCGTACGCCGCGACCCGGATGGCCGCGGAGCGCTGTCGGGCCGGAGACGGACCGGTGCTGCTCGATGCGGAGACGTTCCGCATGGGCGGGCACGCCACGCACGACGAGCAGGAAGCGCGGGTCGTGCTGCCGCCCGACCTGTTCGTTTACTGGGGGAAGCGCGACCCGATCGGCGTGTACGAGGAGTGGCTCAAGGGCCGGGGGATCGCCGCCACACGGATCGAGCAGGTGGAGCGGCGGGTGAGCGAGGAGGTGGATCACGCGGTCGAGCAGGCGCTCGAGAGCCGCCGCACGAGAATGCCCGCGCCGGAGAGTGCGGTGGAGGGGATCTATGCTGACTGACCGGGGGAGAGGGGGCAGAGGGGGAGAGGGGCAGGGATTGAGGCCGACGGTGTTCTCTGCCCTCCCCCTCCTGCCGCTCCTGCTCTTGGCGTTCCCCGCGTGTGGTCCCGGCGGCGACGCCAGGTCCCAACAGCGCGCTGCACCGGATTCGGCGTCTGTCACCCAGCAGGTGGGTGGCCACGCGCTGACGGTGCCGCGCGGCTTCCGTGTGGGGGTGTTCGCCGAGGATCTGGACAACGTGCGGTTCATGGCCGCGGGTCCCGACGGGGCGATCTACGCGTCGCTGCGGCGGCCGGGGAAGGTGGTGCGCCTGACGGACACCGACGGGGACGGCCGGGCCGAGGCGCCGACGGTCGTGATCGAGGGCCTGCGCGGTCCGCACGGGCTCGCGTTCCGGGGCGACACGCTGTATATCGCCGAGGAGCATCGGGTGATCCGGCTCGTGCCGCCCGGCCGGCGGGTCGAGGTCGTGGTCGACGGTCTCCCCACGGGCGGCAACCACTTCACCCGGACGATCCTGTTCCGCGACGACCACCTGTACGTATCGATCGGATCGAGCTGCAACCTGTGCCGGGAGAGTGACCCGCGCCGGGCCGCGGTGGTGCGGTACGACCTCGACGGGAGCGGTGAGACGCCGTTCGCGACGGGCCTCAGGAACTCGGTCGGGCTCGCGCTCGAGCCGGCGACCGGCGCGATCTGGGCCACGAACAACGATCGCGACCGCCTGGGCGACGACACGCCGCCCGATCGCGTGAACATCCTCAGGCAGGGCGGCTGGTACGGCTGGCCCGACTGCTATCTCCCGAACACGCCGAACCCGGAGTACGCCGACAGCGCGCCCACGTGCGCCAACGCGATCGGTCCGGCGGTGACGCTGCCGGCCCACGCGGCGCCCCTGGGCCTCGCGTTCTACACGGGGACGCAGTTCCCCGCCGAGTACCGCGGTGACCTGTTCGTCGCGTTGCACGGCTCATGGGACCGCAGCGTTCCGGTTGGCTACAAGGTCGTGCGGGTACCGGTGAAGGACGGCAAGCCCGCCGGGCCGTGGACCGACTTCGTCAGCGGGTGGCAGGTAGGGCGGAGCTGGTGGGGACGGCCGGTGGATCCGGTCGTGGCGCCGGACGGGAGCCTGCTGATCTCGGACGACGCAGGCGGGAAGATCTTCCGCGTGTGGTACGGCGGCGGGGAGTAGCGACTCCGGCCGCTCACACAGAAGGAGGCATCGCTCATGCAGCAGATTCACCTGGGCGCGGTCGACTACACCATCCTGATCGTCTACTTCGCCTTCGTGCTCGGCATCGGCTGGGCGCTCCGGCGCTTCGTCAAGAGCAGCGAGGACTTCTTCCTGTCCGGCCGGTCGATCCCCGCGTGGATTGCCGGGCTGGCCTTCATCTCCGCGAATCTCGGCGCGCAGGAAGTGATCGGCATGGGCGCCTCGGGCGCCAAGTACGGGATCATGACCAGCCACTTCTACTGGGTGGGCGCGATCCCCGCAATGGTGTTCGTCGGGATCTTCATGATGCCGTTCTACTACGGCTCCCGGGCCCGCTCGGTGCCCGAGTACCTCAAGCTGCGGTTCGACGAGAAGACGCGCGGCTTCAACGCCATCTCGTTCGCGGTGATGACCGTGCTGCTCGTCGGGCATCTCGATGTACGCGCTGGCCAAGCTGCTCGAGCTCGATCCTCGGCTGGAACTTCCACGCCAGCATCGTCGCTCTCGGCGGTGATCGTGCTGGTCTACATCTTCCTGGGCGGCCTGACCTCGGCGATCTACAACGAGGTGCTGCAGTTCTTCCTGATCGTGCTGGGCTTCCTGCCGCTGGTCCTGCTCGGCCTCAAGGACGTCGGTGGGTGGGCGGGACTCGCCGCCAAGCTCAACGCCGTGGCGACGGACGCCGGCTTCGCGCCGGGCGCCTGGACGGAGTCGTGGCACCACATGAGCTCACCGGCCGCGAATCCGATGGGGGTCGAGTGGTTCGGCATGGTGATGGGGCTCGGGTTCGTGCTGTCGTTCGGCTACTGGTGCACCGACTTCCTGGTGGTGCAGCGGGCCATGGCGGCCAACTCGATGTCCGCGGCGCGGCGCACGCCGCTGATCGCCGCGATCCCCAAGATGCTGTTCCCCGCGCTGGTGATCCTGCCGGGCATGATCGCGATCGCCCTGCACGTGACGGGCGGCGGCCTGCTCCCCATCGGCAGCGACGGGACGCCCAATTACAACATGGCCGTGCCGGTGATGCTCGGGCACTACTTCCCGTCCGGCCTGCTGGGCCTGGGGCTCACCGCCCTGATGGCGTCGTTCATGTCGGGCATGGCCGGCAACGTCACCGCGTTCAACACGGTGTGGACCTACGACATCTACCAGAGCTACATCCGGCCGGGCCGGTCGGACCGGCACTACCTCTGGATGGGTCACATGGCCACGGTGTTCGGCATCCTGTTCTCCGTGGCGGCGGCCTACGTGGCGACGCAGTTCAACAACATCATGGACATGCTGCAGCTGGTGTTCGCGTTCGTGAACGCGCCGCTGTTCGCGACGTTCCTGCTGGGCATGTTCTGGCGGCGCACCACGGGCCACGGGGCGTTCTTCGGCCTGCTGGCCGGCACGGCGGCGGCGGCCATCCACCACGGTCTCGCGCTGCCGCACGGCGCCGTGGTCGGGCTCAAGGGCGGGTTTTTCGGCGTGGTGCTCCACACCTATCCCAGCGAGATGGCCCAGAACTTCTGGACGGCGATCTACGCCTGGACCACCTGCTTCGTGGTGACGATCGTGATCTCGCTGGTCACCCGCCGGACCAAGTCGGACGACGACCTCAAGGGCCTGGTCTACGCCCTGACCCCGCGCCTCAGGGACCGCGATCTCCCCTGGTACCGGCAGCCCGCCACGCTGGGGATCATCGTGCTCGGCCTGACCCTGGTGCTGAACGTGATCTTCTGGTAGCCCTGGTGAGGGAACGCGAAAGGCGGCGAAGCGTATGAAGCTGGACGTGCGAATCCCGATCGGGCTGATGTTCGCGGTGGTCGGCCTGCTGCTGGTGGTCTACGGCATCGTGGCCGACCGCGCGATCTACGCCAGGTCGCTTGGCGTCAACGTCAATCTGTGGTGGGGCCTGGTGCTGCTCGTGTTCGGACTGGTCATGCTGGCCTTCGCGCGCGGTTGGATAGGCCGGGGAGGGACGGAGGGGCATGCGGACGAAAAGGAGAGCTGAGTGAGGATCACCACGCTCGTCCGGCCGCTCGTGGCGGCGGCGCTGCTCGTCACCGGCGCCGCAGTGGTCGCCGCCTTCCGCCCGTCCGCCGCCGACATCCACGGCGAATGGGTCACGTACACGGGTCGCGGCGGCGACTCGGTGCTCGCATACGTGGCCTACCCCGAGCGGCCCGATCCCGGGCCGGGCATCATCGTGATCCACGAGATCTTCGGGATGAGCGACTGGGTCCGCTCGGTGGTGGACAGCCTGGCCGCCGCGGGGTTCGTCGCGATCGCCCCCGACCTGCTGACCCGGCGCGGTACGACCGCCCAGCTCACCGACGTGCGCCGGGCCATCAGCGGGCTCCCGCCCGACTCGATCACGGCGGATCTCGACGCCACGTTCGCGTACCTCCAGTCGCTCAAGGCCGTGCGGCGGGACGCGATCGGCGTGGTCGGGTTCTGCTGGGGCGGAGGCCAGAGCTTCCGCTACGCGACCAACAACGCCGCGCTCAAGGGCGCCGTGGTGTGCTACGGCCCGGGCCCGGATACGACGGCCATGCACCGGATTCGCGCGCCGGTCTTCGGCGTCTACGGGGAGAACGACGCGCGCATCACGGCGTCGGTGCCCGATGTGGAGCGCGCCATGCAGGCGGCGGGCCGGCAGTACACGAAGACCGTGTATCCGGGCGCGGGCCACGGGTTCCTGCGGACGCATGAGCCGGCGGCGGCGGCGGACGGCGCGTGGCGGGACATCCTCGTGTTTTTGCGGCAATCCGTCGGGAAGTGACGGCGGGGGAGGAGCAGCGCGGTCCGGCCTGAGCGAGGAGGGGTCGTCACTGCGCGAGTGCACCGCAGAGCACGCAGAGCTCGCAGAGGCTTGTTCGGAACAAGGGCTTTGCGGTTTCTGTGTTCTCTGCGGTCTCCGCGGTCACCTGGTGTTGTTCTGGCCCGCCGGCACTAGGAGCTTGCACCCTCCGGTAGAGCGGCTCCTCCAGCCCGAATCGCGTCCCACGCCGCGTCGAACACCTGCTGGAGCGCGGCCTCGTCGGGCTTCCATACGCCGCGTGACACCCGCTCCAGCGCCAGCAGCACGCACCGCAGCCACACTTCCGCCCACAACTCGGCCGCACCGGCCCTGACCTCACCCGCCGCCTTGCCGGCGGCGACGACCTTCTCGAGCTCGGCGTGCAGCTCCCGCGCGTTCAGGCGGCTCTTCTCGTCCACGAGCTGTGCCGCCAGGTCGCTGAATACGAGGCGCAGGAGCGCGGGCTCCCGACCGGCCAGGTCGCGCCAGCGCCGGGCAACCTGCTGCAGGCGCTCCCGGCAGCGCTCCCTGGGATCGGACTCCCGGACGACCGCGATGAACAGGCGAATACCCGCCCGGTAGATCTCGTTGAGCAGCTCGTCCTTGCTCGCGAAGTGCCGGTAGATCGTTCCTTCGGCGATGCCGGCGCGGGCGGCGATCAGCGGCGTGGTGGTCTCGTGATACCCCCGTGTGGTGAACAGCTCGAGGGCCGCACGCACGAGGCGGTCCCGCGTCTGTCGCGGATTCCGTCTCCGGGAGGAGACGTCGGGTGGGGGTGTGGGGTGCGTCAACGCGCTGCACGATACAGCCCGTTACCCGCGGCCTCAAGCGGCCCTCGCCCGCGCCCGGCCCCCCGCCTATCTTTCCGGCCCGGCTGGAGCCGGCTGACAATGGAGTAACTCCATGAGAATGCTAGTGTTAGGGTCAGGCCTGCAGGGATCGGCCTGCGCCTGGGACCTGCTCAATACATCGGACGCACACGTCACGCTCGCCGACCTCGACCCCGATCCCCTGCCGGCGTTTCTCAGGGGCCACAAGGGCAAGCGGCTCAAGGTCGTCAAGCTCGACGCCCGCGACGCCCGGGCCGTCGCGACCGTGATGACCGGGCACGACGTGGTGATGAGCGCGCTGCCATACTACCTGAACGGCGACCTCGCGCGCATCGCGGTTGAGGTTGGCGTGCACTTCTCGGACCTCGGCGGCAACACCGAGATCGTGCGCGAGCAGCAGAAGCTCGATGGCGTGGCGCGGGAGAAGAAGATCTCGATCATGCCCGACTGCGGGTTGGCTCCCGGCATGGTGAACATCCTCGCGGCCGAGGGCATCAGGCGATTGGACGAGGTCGACAGCGTGCGGCTCTACGTCGGGGGCCTGCCGCAGAACCCGGAGCCGCCGCTCAACTACCACATCGTCTACTCGATCGAGGGCGTGCTCGACTACTACACGGCGCCTTCCTGGGTGCTGCGGAACGGCAAGCCGGTCCGCGTGGAAGCGCTCTCCGAGATCGAGGCCGTGGAGTTCGCCGCGCCCGTGGGGACGCTCGAGGCGTTTCATACGGGAGGCGGGATCTCGATCATGCCCTGGGACTTCGAGGGCAAGATCCACACGATGGAGTACAAGACGCTGCGCTATCCCGGCCACGCGACGATCGTCCGGGCGATCCGCGATCTCGGCCTGCTCGATCTCGATCCGATCGTGGTGGATGGGGCAAGCGTCCGTCCCCGCGACGTGTTCGTGGCCCTCGCGGCGCCGAAGCTCCGGAAGGACGATGCCCGGGACCTGGTGGCGCTCAAGGTGATCGTCGCCGGGACCAGGGACGGCGAAGCCCGGACGGAGACGTTCGAGCTGCTCGACTTCTACGACGCCGAGCACGACGTGACGTCGATGATGCGCACCACCGGCTTCTCGCTGTCCATCACGGCGCAGATGCAGGTCGGCGGGCGGGTCGAGCGGTTCGGCGTGACGGCGGCTTACGAGGGCATGCCGTACGAGCCCTACGTGAAGGCGCTGGCCAAGCGCGGGATCGTGATCACGGAAAGCCGCTAGGACGCCGGTGGCCCCCGCGGCGCGCGGGGACTAGAACGGCCACTTCCAGTGCGCGTACAGCGTCAGGCCGTCCGGCCCGTACGCCGTCGTGAAGCCCAGCACGGCGGTCTCCCCGAACTGGGTGAGGACCCCCGCGCCGCCGCCGATCTTGAGTCCGTCGGTCGTGAGGCGGAACGCCCCCTGCGGGAACACCCGGCCGGCGTCCACGAACGCCACCACGGTGGCGCGCACGAGGCTCGGCACCGGCAGCACGTCGTAGCGCACCTCGAAGTTGCCCAGCAGCTTGTCGGCGTCGACGAAGCGGTACCGGTAGATCGCCCGATGCGACTCGGGGCCGCCGAGCACGCCGAACGGCCGGTCGCTCGCTTCGAAGGTGAAGAAGGTCCCGAGCGTCGGGCCGCCGCCCATGGACTCGCCCGCCACCCGCGCCGCGACGCTCCAGTGCTCGCCGAGCGGGAGGTATCCGCGCGCGCTGATCGTCGTGCGCGTGTAACTCAGGTCTCCGGCGAGATTCGAGTCGGCGATGCTCTCCAACGCCTCCAGCAGCATGCCGCGCCGTGGGGCCGCCTCGCGGTCACGCGTATCCACGACGATGCCGAAACGCAGGCTGACGTCGCTCGTTCCGATCCCGATCCGCGGGTCGGCGCCGCCGGCGAGATCGGCGGCGAGCTGGGAGTTGGTCTGGATCGTGTCGAGAAACCAGTGCTCGGCATGCCAGCCGGCGAGCACGCGGACCGGCCCCACGATGTCGCGCTGCACCTCGCCGCGCACGAAGTTCCGCACGTGCGTGATCCGGTAGTAGAGGTCCCGGCCCGCGATGTCGCCCGAGTCCACGGTCGTGGCGTTGCCGATCCCGAAGTACGGTTCGCGGTTCCAGTGCTTGGCGGCGAGCGTGAGGCGGAACCGCCAGCCCTTGACCAGCGCCGGCGCCCAGGCGTCGAGCTGGACGTAGCGGGACCCCGAGGCCGAGATCTGGCCGTCGAGCGCCGTGAGGAGCCGGTGGGGCGCCGCCGTGCGGTCCGAGTAGCGGGTCGGGCGCGCGATGGCATAGTAGCCGCCCACCGTGACGCCCTCGCGCGGGACCCAGAACAGCTTGGGATACCACAGGTCACGCCAGTCGGAGCCGGGCGGAAAGATGTTGGGCAGCTGCGCCGCCGCCGGTGGAGCGGCCGCGGCGAGCAGGACTGAAAGGGCGAGGAAGCGGCGGGTCACCGGCGCTCGTACAGGTAGGCGCAGTCGTGCAGAGCGGCCGTCTGGCCGTCGAACACCGCGAAGCGTGATGGGAAGAGCGAGGCGGCGCCGAGCTCGCCGGTCTTGTTCACCGCGTAGTAGTTGAGCTGGAAGCTCGGGCGGCCCTGGGCGTCGAGCAGCCGGGGCTCGGCCGCGGCCACGACGCGGCGCAGGGTCTCGAGGCAGGCATCGACGGGCTTCATGCCGCGCCGCATGTGCTCGACCGTGAGGAACGCGCCGCAGATCTTGATGTTCGACTCGCCGCGCCCAGTCGACCCCGCCGCGCCGATGTCGTTGTCGCAGTACTGCCCGGCGCCGATGATCGGGGAGTCGCCGACCCGCCCGGGGATCTTCCACGACAGCCCGCTGGTCGTCGTGACCGACGACAGCTCGCCTTTCGGGTTCACCACGTTCATGTTGATCGTGCCGGTGGTGCCCACGAGCAGGCGCTGGTCGTCCGGCACGTCCAGCCAGGCGTCGTCGTGCCCGCGGTTCGCGCGCCAGTGGAGCCAGGCCTCGCGGCTCTTCTCGGTGAGGAGATCTTCCTCCTTGAACCCGTAGGAGAGCGCGAACCGTTTGGCGCCGTCGCCCACCAGCATGATGTGGTCGGTGTAGAGCAGCACGTACTTGGCGACCACGCTCGGTGTCTTGATCCCCTCGAGCGCGCCCACGGCGCCGGCGCGCTTGGTCGGCCCGTGCATGCACGAGGCGTCGAGCTGCACGACGCCCTCCTCGTTGGGGAGCCCGCCGTAGCCCACCGACATGTCGTTCGGGTCGAGCTCCTGGATCTTCACGCCCTCGATCGCGGCGTCGAGGGTGTCCATGCCCTCCGCCAGGAGCCTGCCGGCGACCTCGACTCCGCGGAGGCCGTTCGCCGAGGCGACCGCCACCGGTCGGGCGGGCGGCGGCACGTGCACGGCGGGGGCGCGCGGCCCGCCGCGCGGAACTCCGAGAACGGCCCCGGCGGCGAGACCCGAGGCCGCCCCGACGAAATCCCGGCGCGAAAGCGTATCTGACACGGTGGTTTCCCCCTGGAGCGAGGTTCCGCTGGATGGGTGTCGGCTGCGCGAATTATCCCCGCGCGTCCCGGTCAGTGTCAACTTGATTCGCGACGCCGCGGCCCGTACGTTCCCGCCTACCCCATCCCCCGATCCCCATCAACCCGCCTCGTGTCCTCCGACCTGCCCGACCGCGTCGCCATCCGGTACCTGCTGCTGGTGGGCGGCCTGTTCGTCGCGATCGGCCTGGTGGGCCAGCTGATTCCCGGGGTCGGAGGGATTCTGGCGATGTTCCTCCCCGGCGGACTGCTCCTGCTGCTCGTGGCCGGCGGCGTGTGGGCGGTTACGCGCACGGCGGGTGAGGGACTGAGCCGCCTGGTCGGGAGCCTGTACGCCCCCGACGGGTCGTCGACGCCGCCCGCGAAAGGGTACTCGGCCATCGAGGCGCTCGAGGCCCGCGGCGCCTACGCCGATGCGGCGGCGGCCTACGGCGCGGAGATCGCGCGCTGCCCCGGGGACTGGGAAGCGCGCGTGCGCCTGGCGGAGCTGTCGCTCCGGCGGCTCGACGATCCGGCCCGGGCCGCGGCGCTCTATGCCGAGGCCAGGAGTCGGGTGACCGACGAGCGGCGCGCGATCGCGCTGGCGCTGCGGCTGGTGGACATCTACCGCGACCGCCTGCACGACCGCGGCCGGGCGATTGTCGAGCTCCGGCGGCTGATCGACACACACCCGGACTCGCCGCTCGTTGTCGGTGCCCGGGCCGAGCTGAGCCGGCTCCTCGCCCAGCGAACCGTGGAAGACGGCGCATGACGGCGGACGCTCCCGAGCTGTCGGTGGTCCTGCCCGTGCGCGACGAGCGGGAAAATCTCGCCCCGCTGCTCGCCGAGGTTCGGGCCGCGCTGGACGGGAGCCGCTACGAGATTCTCGCGGTGGACGACGGGTCGACGGATGGGTCGCTGGAGGCGCTGCGCGGGCTTGCCCGGACGATGCCGGAGCTGCGGATTCTGCGACTTGGCGCGCCCGCGGGCCAGAGCGCGGCCCTGGCGGCGGGATGGGACCTTGCGCGCGGCGACATCGTGGTGACGCTCGACGCCGACGGCCAGAACGATCCGGCGGATATCCCGCGGCTGCTCGCGCGCCTGATGGCGCGTCCCGACCTCGCGGCGGTCGTCGGCGCCCGGGCGCGCCGACGCGACTCCGTCTGGAAGCTGGTGCAGAGTCGGGTCGCGAATAGCTTTCGGAACTGGATCACCGGCCATCGGGTGCAGGACACGGGCTGCGGTCTCAAGGTGATGCGCCGGGCCGCGCTCGCCGGGCTGCCGCGGTTCGACGGCATGCACCGGTTCCTGCCGACGTTGATCGCGCTGCGCGGCGGCCGGTTCGAGGAGCTGCCGGTGGCCCACCGGCGCCGGCGCTACGGGCGCACCAAGTACGGCGCAGGGAACCGCACCCTGCGCGGCCTGCGCGACGCGCTGGGGGTGCGCTGGCTCGCGCGCCGCCGCCTGCGGTTCGAGGTCACCGAGGTCCGCGACTGACATGCCACGACGCCCGCGACTGGATCCCGCCATCTTCCACCTGCCGGTGGAGCGGATGCGCGAGGGCTATTACTCTGACAAGTACTTCGTCCGCACGCGCGAGATCCTGCTCGCCGATCGCCATCGCCCGCACGTCCTGATGCAGGTGTTCGGCAAGGCGCAGGCCTATTTGGGCGGCGTGGACGAGGCGATCGCGATCCTCAAGCTCTGCGCCGTCGAATGGCCGGATCTCGTGGTGCACGCCCTGTATGACGGCGACGCGATCGCGCCGTGGGAAACGGTGCTGACGATCGAGGGACCGTACGACGTGTTCGCGCACCTCGAGACCCTCTACCTCGGGGTGCTGGCGCGGCGCACGCGCGTCGGCACGAATACGCGCCGCGTCGTGGACGCGGCGAAGCCCAAGGAGGTCATGTTCTTCCCGGCCCGACACGACCACTGGCTGGTCCAGACGGGCGATGGCTACGCGGCGCACATCGCGGGCGCGATCGGTGTGTCGACCGACGCCCAGGCCTCGTGGTGGGGCAGCCGCGGCATCGGGACCGTGCCGCACGCCATGATCGCGGCGTTCGGGGGCGACACGGTGCTCGCGACCCGCAAGTTCGCCGAGTACATGCCGGACGACGTACGGCTGATCAGCCTCGTGGATTTCGACAACGACAGCGTCACCACGGCCCTCGCCGTGGCGCGGGCGCTGGGCCCCCAGCTCTACGGCGTGCGGCTCGACACCTCGCACACCATGGTGGACAAGTCGGTCGTGCCCCAGATGGGCTCGTTCGATCCCACCGGCGTGAACCCGCAGCTCGTGTGGAACGTGCGCCGGGCGCTCGACGCCGAGGGATTCCGCGAGGTGAAGATCGTCGTGTCGGGCGGGTTCACGGCGGAGAAGATCCGGCAGTTCGAATCGCTCGGCGTGCCGGTGGACGCCTACGGCGTCGGCTCGTCGCTGTTTGCGGGGCGTTACGACTTCACCGCGGACGTCGTGCTGGTCGACGGCCGTCCGTGCGGCAAGGCAGGACGGCAGTACCGCCCGAACCCGCGGCTGGAGCGCGTGGAGTGAAGGGTGAAAAGCGAAGAGTGAAGAGCCGTTTGCGTTGGGGGCTTCTCTTTTCACTTCTCACTTCTCACTTTTCACTCTCCCAAATGCCCCCATGCCATCCATGACGCCTATCCCGTTCGGCCGGTTCTTCCTTCCCGGCCCCACCGAAGTGCATCCCGACGTGCTGGCGGCGATGTTGCGGCCGATGATCCCGCACCGCGGCTCGGCCATGGTCGACCTGCTCGCCGGCATCGAAACGCCGCTGCGCGACATGTTCCGCACGAGCCGGCGCGTGCTGGTCGGCACGTGCGCGGCGACGGGGTTCATGGAGATGGCGATCCGCTCCGGCGTGCGGCACCGCGTGCTGTCGGTGGTGGGCGGCGCCTTCGGCGAGCGGTTCGCGGCGATCGGCAGAGCCTGCGGGCTGGACGTCGTGCGCCTCGACGTGAACCCCGGCGAGACCGTGGAGCCGGACATGCTGCGCGACGCGCTGCTCCGGACCGAAGTCGACGCGGTCACGCTCGTCCACTCGGAGACGTCGACCGGCGCCCTCGCGCCGCTCGCGGAGTTGGCACCGGCCGTGCACGAGTTCGACGACGTCCTGTTGCTGGTGGATGCGGTGACGTCGCTGGCCGGCTCGCCCGTCGAGACGGACCTGCTGGGCCTCGATTTCGTGTTCACCGGCTCGCAGAAGGCGCTCGCCTTGCCGCCGGGCCTCGCGCTGGGGGTCGCCTCGGACCGCATGCTCGAGCGGGCGCGCAAGCTGCCGGGACGGGGCGCCTACCTGGATCTCGTGGCCTATGCGGAGGCGTTTGCCGAGCGCCAGCCGACCAACACGCCGGCGGTCTCGCTGTTCTACGCGCTCGCGGCGCAATGCGCGCGGATCGAGCAGCAGGGCGGGGTCGTGGCGCGCTGGGACCGGCACGACGCGATGCGCCGCACGGTGGAGGACTGGGTGAGCGGCGACGGCGGGCGGCTCGGCTTCGGCTATCTGCCGCGCTGCGGCCGGCGCTCGTGGACGGTGTCCTGCCTGACGGTGCCGCAGGGCATGCAGAGCCGGCCGATCGTGCAGCGACTCAAGGCGGACGGGTGGATCATCGGATCGGGCTACGGACCGCTCAAGGACTCCACGATCCGCATCGGGCACATGGGCGACCACACGGTCGCGGGGGTCACGGAGCTGCTCGGCCAGATCGTGGGGGCGTGCCGATGACCCACGTCGTGCTGGTGAGCGACCGGATTGGCGAGGCGGGGCTCGCCCTGCTGACGGCCCGGCCGGAGCTCGAGGTCGTCTCGGCGATCGGCGACGCGACGGCGCTCCGACGGGAGCTGCCCCGGGCGGACGCGCTGCTCGTGCGATCCGACACGCAGGTCACCGCCGATCTGATCGCGGCCGGGGCGCGGCTCAAGCTGATCGCGCGGGCCGGCATGGGGGTGGACAACATCGATCTCGCCGCGGCCAGGCGGCGCGGGATCGTGGTCCTCAACACGCCGGGCGCGAATACGGTGAGCGCGGCAGAGCACACCTTCGCCCTGCTGCTCGCGCTCGTCCGCCGCGTGCCCTGGGCGACGCAGAGCATGCGGTCGGGCGGCTGGGACCGCAAGGCATTCGGCGGCGCCGAGCTCCACGGCAAGCTGCTGGGGATCGTGGGCCTCGGCCGGATCGGCCTCCACGTGGCGGGAATCGCCCGGGGGTTCGGGATGCGGCTGATGGCCCACGACCCCTACGTTCCGGCTGCGCGGGGCCACGAGCTGGGCGTGGAGTTGGTGGCGCTCGACGAGCTGCTCGCCGGCGCCGACGTGGTGACCCTGCACCTGCCGCTCGTCGAGGAGACCCGGCACCTGCTCGATGCTCGGCGCCTGCGTCTCATGAAGCCGACCGCCGTGGTGATCAACACGGCGCGTGGCGGGCTGATCGACGAGACCGCCCTGCTCCGCGCGCTGGAAAGCGGTGCCATCGCGGGCGCGGCGCTGGACGTGTTCGGTGCGGAGCCCCTGCCGGCGGAGTCGCCGCTCCGCCGGTCGGAACGGCTGGTGCTGACGCCGCATCTGGCGGCATCCACGGGAGAGGCGCAGGAACGGGTGGCGCTGGAGATCTGCGGCGCGGTGCGCGACGCGCTGCTCGAGGGGGTCGTCCGGGGAGCGGTGAACGGCGCCGGACGCTAGTCGCCCGAGCCGGAGCCTTCGAGCAGTCGGAACCGGCTCACGCCGGCGTTGAGCCGCTCGGACGCCTCCGCCAGATGCGCGGCCGAGCTCGCGACCTCCTCGGTGGAGGCGCTCTGCTCCTCGGCGGCCGCGGCGATCTGCTCGATCGCCGCCACGGCCGATTCGGTCCCCGCCGCGATGCCCTGCAGCCGCTCGGTGATCTCCTGGACGAGCAGCTTCGCCTCCCCGGCGGCGCTGGAGATTTCGTCGGCCCAGGCGTTCCCCTCCACCGCCTGCTGGGTCACTTCCTCCAGCCCGCGTGCCGCCCCGTCCGCGATCCCGCGCACCACCACGCTCTCGCGCGCGAGCCGCGCCAGCCGGTCTCGCGTGGCGGTCATGCCCTGCACCACGCGGCCGACGGTGTCCGACGTGGTCTGGGCCGCCTGCGCGGCCTGGCTGGCGAGCTTCCGCACCTCGTCCGCGACGACCGCGAAGCCCTGGCCCTCGGCGCCGGCCCGCGCGGCTTCGATCGCCGCATTGAGCGCCAGCATGTTGGTCCGCGTCGCGATGACTCTCGTCTGCGTCACGAACTGCTGGATCTCGGCCGAGAGGCCGGCCAGCAGCGTCGCCTCGCTCGCCCCCTTTTCGATCTCCGCGGCCAGCTGCGCCAGCTGCTCGCTCCCGGCCACGAGCCGCACGCGGTTGCCCTCGGCGGTCTCGCGCAGCGCCCCGCTGCGCTCGGCGGCGAGCTGCGCCCCGGCGGCGAGCTGCGTGGCGATCGAGAGGATCCGCTCCGCGTCACCGGCGGCGCTCCGCACCTGGCCGGCCTGCTCCGTGGCCTGATCGGTGAGCCGCTGCGAGGTCGCGGCCATCTCCTCGGTCGAGGCCGACATCTGCTCGGTGGACGCGGAGATCTGCTGCGCCATCGCGGCCAGCTCCTCCGCCGACGCGCGGATCCCGGACACCAGGACCCGGAGCTCCGTGACCATCGTCCGGAACGACGTGAGCAGCGCGTCCGCTTCGCCCGCGCCCCCGGTCAGCTGGGGGACCTCGACGGTGAGATCGCCGCCCGCCACCCGGGTCGCGACCTCGACGGCGCCACGCACCGGTCCGGTGACGCGCCGGTCGAGCCAGCCGGTGACGACGCCCAGGACGCCGAGGAGCGCCACGAGCAATACGACGGCCGAGATCGTGATGACCCGACGGATGCCGTTAGCGGTCCGGAACGTCGTGGGCTCCGGCTCTCGGGCCAGCACCCACCAGGTGCCACCCGCGGTGGGCGCGGCGGCCACCACCCAGCGGCCGGTCCCGGCGATCGTGAAGCGGCCCGCCACGGCGCTCTCGTCGCGGTTGAACCACTCGGCGAGCGAGGAGATGCGGAGCAGTCGGCTGCTGTCGCGCGTCGCCACGACCCGTCCGGCCGAGTCCACGACCTCGACGATGGTCGCCTCGGACTCCGCAGACAGGCGCTCGGCGAGGCGCGCGAGACGGATCGGGCCGCGCAACACGCCCACCGGCCGCCCCGTCGCGGGATCGTCCACCCGGACGGCGAGGTCGAGCGCCGCAGCGCCGGCCGTCTCGTCGAACTGCGGCGGTCCCACGTAGCTCCCGGTGGCGAACGCCTGCTGCCACCACTCCTCGTCCGACTGCACGAAGTCCACCGGCTGGCCGGCCGTGAGGGCGGTGAGGCCGGTGCGGTCGGTCAGCGTCAGCTCCACGAATTCGGAGGAGTCGCGCACGGTGGTGAGGTAGCGCTGCAGCACGGGATCGCGCAGCAGGGCGCGGTTTTCGGCGAAGCGATCCTCGAGGACCTCCGGGCTCAGACCCGTCAGGCCGCGCCGCACCGCCTCGACGCCCGCCTCGCGGGCCGCCGCGACCACGCTGGGAGCGGCGGCGACCCGCCGCAGGTCGCGCCGGGCCGCGTCGAGAAACGTGGTCACGTCGACGGCGCCCCGGATGCTCACCTGGCGGACGCCCTCGAGCGCAGCCTGCTCCACCGGGACCGCCGTGAGCTGCATCGCGAGCCAGGCGCCGATGGCGACCGCCACGACGGTCGTCGGAATGGAGACGCCGAGGATCGTATTGCGCAGGCGGGACGCGGTAGGCATGGCGGCGCGGGGTAAGGTACGGCGGGCACACAAGGGCGGCAAGCGGCTGTAGATTATCGCGCTATGGCAGATTCCCGAGGGTCCGCGACGTCGTACGATCCCGCCGCCGTCGAGGCGAAGTGGCAGCGCCGCTGGGTCGAGCGGGGCACCAACGCCCTCGACGTCACCCGCGCGGCGCGGCCGTTCTACAACCTCATGATGTTCCCGTACCCGTCCGCCGAGGGCCTGCACGTCGGGAACGTGTTCGCCTTCGTGGGCGCCGACATCTTCGGCCGCTACCGGCGGCTGGCGGGGGACGACGTGTTCGAGCCCATCGGGTTCGACGCGTTCGGGATCCACTCCGAGAACTACGCGCTCAAGGTCAACACGCACCCCGCGCAGCTCATCCCGCGCAACATCGCGCGGTTCCGGGATCAGCTGACCCGCGTCGGCCTGATGGTGCACTGGGGCCACGCGGTCTCGACGACGGACCCGGCGTACTACAAGTGGACCCAGTGGATCTTCCTGCAGCTGCTCAAGGCGGGCCTCGCGTACAAGAAGAAGGCGCCGGTCAACTGGTGTCCCGAGTGCAAGACCGTGCTCGCCAACGAGCAGGTGATCAACGGCTTCTGCGAGCGGCACCCGGAGACCGCGGTGACGCAGCGGGTGCTGGAGCAGTGGTTCTTCGCGATCACGCGGTTCGCCGAGCGGCTGCTCGACGACCTCGAGCACCTCGACTGGTCGGACTCGACGCGCACGCTGCAGCGCAACTGGATCGGCCGCTCCGAGGGCGCGGAGCTGGTGTTCCAGACCCCGGTGGGCGATGCGATCACGGTATTCACCACCCGGCCCGACACGGTGTTCGGCGCGACCTACGTGGTGCTGGCGCCCGAGCATCCGCTGGTGGATCGCCTCACCGCGGCGGAGCGGCAGTCCGACGTGAGCGCGTACCGCCGCCGCGTGCAGCGCATGGACATCGTGTCGCGCCGCGTCGGCTCCAAGGAGAAGACCGGCGTCTTCACCGGGTCCTACGCGCGCAATCCGGCGACCGGCGAGACGGTGCCGATCTGGATCGCCGACTACGTGCTGATGGAGTACGGCACCGGGGCCATCATGGCCGTGCCGGCGCACGACGAGCGGGATCACGAGTTCGCCACCGCGTTCGGCCTGCCGATCACCCGGGTGGTGCGGCCCGCAAGCGGGGATGACGCGGCGCTCTACACGGGCTGGGACGGCGTCCTCGTGCATTCGGGCCGGTTCGACGGCATGGGCTGCGTCGAGGCCGTCGGTGCCATCACGCGCTGGCTGGCGGAGAAGGGGCTCGCCACCGGCCGGGTGCAGTACCGGCTGCACGACTGGTGCATCTCGCGGCAGCGGTACTGGGGCCCGCCGATCCCGATCATCTACTGCGAGCGCTGTGGCATCGTGCCGGTGCCCGAACGGGACCTGCCGGTGCGGCTTCCGGAGATCGAGGACTACCGGCCGGACGAGAGCGGGGTTTCGCCCCTCGCGCGCCACGAGGAGTGGTACCGCGTGGCCTGCCCCCAGTGCGGCGGGCGGGCGCGGCGGGAAACCGACGTGTCGGACACGTTCCTCGACTCCGCGTGGTACTTCCTGCGCTATCCGTCCACCGCGTTCGCCGACCGGGCGTTCGACGCGGCGCTGACGCAGCAGTGGCTGCCGGTGGATTCGTACATCGGCGGCAACGAGCACGCCGTGCTGCACCTGATGTACGCCCGGTTCATCACCATGGTGCTCCACGACCTCGGGCACCTCCCCTTCGACGAGCCGTTTCCCCGGTTCCGCGCGCACGGCACGATCGTCAAGGACGGAGCGAAGATGTCCAAGTCGCGGGGCAACGTCGTGGTGCCGGACGAGTACATCGCACAGTGGGGTGCCGACACGCTCCGCCTCTACCTCATGTTCCTCGGGCCATACCAGGAGGGCGGGGACTTCCGGGACCAGGGCATCGTGGGCCAGCGGCGGTTCCTCGATCGGATCTTCGAGCTGGTGGGCCAGGTGGGGCCGGGGGGTGCGGCGCCGGCGGAGGCGCGGCGCAAGCTGCACCAGACCGTGCGTGGCGTGACCGACGACCTCGCCGGGCTGCGCTACAACACCGCCATCGCCAAGCTGATGGAGTATCTGAACCTGCTGAAGAAGGAGGGGCAGGGGCGGGAGGGTGGGGAGCGGGGGGAGGTGCGGCAGGAGCTGGTGGAGCCGCTCGTCATCATGCTGGCGCCGTTCGCGCCGCACTTCGCCGAGGAATGCTGGGAACGGTTGGGGCACACGGAGTCGGTGTTCGCGGCCCGGTGGCCGAGCTACGACACGGCGCTCGCGGCCGACGACGAGGTGGAGCTGGTGGTGCAGGTCAACGGCAAGGTCCGGGGCCGGTTGCGCGTGCCCCCCGGGATCGCGGAGGCGGACGCGATCGCCGGAGCGCAGGCCGACGAGACCGTGCGTAAGTTCATTGAGGGCAAGCAGATACTGAAGGCGATCTACGTGAAGGACCGGTTGGTGAATCTCGTGGTGTAGGGGAGCCGCGGGGAGCCAGAGTGAAACGTGAAAAGTGAACTGGGGCCCGGTCTGCCGACGGCCCCTTTTTTCTTGCTTTTCACTTCTCACGTTTCACTCCCTTGCGACCCTCCTCCCCGTTCCCGCATCTATCTCTGTGACCGTGACACGCGAGCGGACATGG
Source organism: uncultured Gemmatimonadales bacterium (assembly GCA_963771275.1). Classification (GTDB taxonomy): domain Bacteria; phylum Gemmatimonadota; class Gemmatimonadetes; order Gemmatimonadales; family GWC2-71-9; genus JAOTWJ01. The sequence goes on along the minus strand of CAVYSW010000003.1, from coordinate 718,834 downwards.
CGGTGAGCGGCGTCCTCGACGACATCGCAATCGAGCGGGCGAAGAGCGGCGATCTGGACGCCTTGGAGCGCGTGTACCGGGCCTACGAAGGCATGGTGTACACAGGTGCCCGCCGGATCTGCCGGGCGGAAGAGGACGCCGAGGACGTGCTCCAGGAGACGTTCCTGGAGGTGTGCCGCAGCATCCGGGGGTTTCGCGGCACCGGTCCTGGGAGTCTCACGGCATGGGTCAAGCGGATCGCGGCGAGCAAGGCGCTGATGCGGATTCGGCGGGAGCGCTACCGCGACGCGGACGAGCTGCCCGAGGACGGCGCGGTTGCCGGCTCGCCGGTGGCCGATGTGGGGTTGCAGCTGGACCTCGAGGCGGCGCTCACGCGGCTGCCGGAGACGTCACGGGCGGTGGTCTGGCTGCACGACGTGGAGGGGTACACACACGAGGATATCGCCGAGATGATGGGGAAGACGGTCAGCTTCTCGAAATCGCAGCTCGCGCGGGCGCACCTGCGTCTGCGCGGGTGGCTCGGCGGGGAGTAGGCAGATGCGCAAACATTGCACGATGGCTGAGCTGGTCGCCGTCCGGGATGGCGAGGGCTCGGTGTGGGCCCGCGGGCACTTGGACGAGTGCCCGAGCTGCCAGCACGAGCTCGATCTGCTGCACCGCCGCGTCGCGGCGCTGCGGGCGCTGGGGGCGCGGCGGCCGCCGCGGGACCGCTGGCCGGAGGTCCGGGCCGCGGCCGAGCGCGAGCGCCGCGCCGCGCGCGTGCGGCGCGCGGTATGGGGCGCGTTGGCGGTCGCGGCGGGGATCGTGCTCGCGGTCGGAGGGCGGGCGCTCGTTACCGGAGCGGGGAGCGCGTCGCCGGGCGCGCCCGCCACGGCGGCCGAGCTCGCGACCCTGATGAGTCAGTCGCAGCAGCTGGAGGCCGCGCTCCGCTCCTACGGGCCGGATGGCCGGGTGCTCAACGCGCGGGCGGCGGGCGTCATCGCGGATCTCGAAGACCGGATCGCGCTGGTGGACGCCGGGATCGTGCAGGAGAACACCCGCGGCGACACATCGGGCGATCTCGTGGGACTGTGGCGCAATCGAGTGGAGCTGATGGACGCGCTCGTGAACGCGCACGTCACCAGGGTGTCTTACGTCGGGTTTTAGCCCGACTGGAAACGGAAGGAGCTGGAGCACATGAAGCGGTTCATGCTGGCCGCGCTCGGCCTGCTGCTGATCACCGGCAGCGCGAGCGCGCAACAGATGACGGAGCAGCAGCGGCTCGAGCTGCAGCAACGGCTGCGCCAACTGGAAGTGGAGATGCGCGACATCCAGCGCAAGCTGGGCGTGGCGGAGGCAACGCGGTTGAGGATGGCCCTGCCGGAGGCGATGGCGTTTACGCTCGCGGGCGGTGACCGGCCACGCCTGGGCGTGATCCTCCAGACCGAGCGCAGCCCCGCCACCGACTCGATCGGGGCGACGCTGCAGGCGGTGACCCCCGACGGCCCGGCCGACAACGCCGGACTGCGGGCGGGAGACATCATCATCAAGCTGAATGACGAGCGCCTCGCGGTCACGAAAGGCGATCAGGCACCGGGTAACCGGCTGCTCGAGCTGGTCCGCAAGGCAAAGGAGGGTGACTCGATCCGCGTGCAGTACCGGCGCGGCAAGGAGACCAGGAACGCGGTGATCGTTCCCCGCAAGATGAGCGACTTCGGCTACGCCTACAGCTTCAACCTGCCGGACAGCACGCTGACGGGGTCGTACAAGGTCGCACTCGACCAGGCGCGCGGGTCCCTGCTTCAGGCGCGCGGGTCCCTGCTGAGGATGCAGGAGGGCCCGCTTGGAAGCGTGTTCATCACCGTGGGCTCCGGCGATCGCTGGTCGGACATGGAGCTGACGAGTCTCGACGCCGACCTGGGGAGCTACTTCGGGACGACCGAGGGGCTGCTGGTCGTGCGCGCCCCGAAAGACTCCCTCCTCGGTCTCAAGAGCGGCGACGTGATCCTCCGGATCGGCGGCCGGGTGCCGACGAGCTCGTCACACGCGGTCAGGATCCTGCGGTCCTACGAGCCGGGCGACCAGATCCGCATCGAGATCATGCGCAACAAGCGCAAGACGGAGGTCTCGGCGACCGTGCCGGAGCGCGAGCGGGGGGCGTTCTGGGAAGAGCGGTGAGCTGACCGGTAGTGAAAAGTGAAAAGTGAAAAGTGAAAAGAAGGTCCGGCATGGAGCCTCTTTTCACTTCTCACTGTTCACTCTTCACTTCCCACCCCGCTCACCGTCACTTCCCGGTCCCGAACAGCATCGCATTCGTCACCAGTCGCGCCGTGCCGCGCCAGAACGCCCGGAACAGGGGATCGTCCGCGAACAGCACGACGCTCCCGCGTCCCTGGCTCTCGACGGCCGCCCACACCGTGCCCTTGAGCAGGCGCTGCGTGTTGGGCCAGACGAAGCCTGCGAGGCGGGACGAGTCCGCCACGAAGGCGACGGGGTTGGCGCCCGACTTGGACGGCGTGAGGAACGTCCCACCCGCCATCGGGACGGGCAGCTCCTTCCGCTCGTAGCCGAACGTGAGCCAGTGGCTCTGGTCGAGCGCGGCGCGGAAGATCGCGCCGGGGATGCTCTCGACCGCGCTCGTGTCCACCGACGGTGAGGCCAGGGGGGGCGTGAGCGTCGTGTCGGCCGGCAGCGTGTCCCCTTTCTTCTTTTCCGCCGCGCCCTTCTCGGGCTCGCCGAGCCGCTTCACGGTGCTGAGGTCGACGCCTTCCGCCGAGAGGAACAGCGCGGCGCCACCCCACGTGATCAGCACGCCGCCGTCCCGCACCCACGCCTTGAGCCGGTCGATGCCGCCCGTGCCGAGCTGTTGGCGAACTGCCGCCGCGGACCCGCCCGGGACGATCAGGACGTTGTAGTCGGACAGCGTCCGCATCCGTCCGATCGTCGCGAGCGCCACGGGGACGAACGGGCAGTCGAGCTCGCGCTCGAGGAAGTACCACGACTCGCCGTACCCGGATAGCGCCACGCCGTCGCCCGCCGCCACCAGCACGCGGGGGCGGAATACGGGTCGCACTTCCTCGGAGCCCACGCCGATCGGGCCCGAATCGGGAAACGCGGACTGCACGGCGGTAACCAGGACGCCGGTCTCGCGCGCCAGCGCCGCGATCCGCTCGTGGAGCGACGCGGCATTGCGGGTGACCCGCGCCACGAAGGTCCCGCGGGGGTACGTCGCGCCGTCCGCCCGGAGCGGCTCGGTGCTCGCGTTGAGCACGAATCCCTCCTTGAGCAGCGCGAGCGCGAGCACGGCGGCTGCCTGCCGGTCGTTGCGGAACACGTAGGCCGATCCCGCCCGCCCGCTGGCGCCACCCGCCGGGGCGAGCGCGCGCACGGGATCGGTGTCGGCCATGGTGAGCACGTCACCGGTCACCGGCGCCGCGTCCTCGGTCCACCAGGCGTCGAGGCCCATCGCGTACGGCAGCGACCACGCCGTGACATCGTAGAAATCGTAGCCTTCGGTCTCGCCGTCGCCGCGGCGGACGTTGCGCCGGTACTTCGCGAGCTCGCGCTGGCGGAACGCCTCGGGGACGTCCGCGTCGGGCTCGAGCAGCGCGCGCGCCATCCGCCCTTGCGGCTGCGCCAGGTCCACCACCAGCGCGCCGCCGGGGAACGTCCGGCGCTGCGCCGCGGCAGGGCCGAGGTACGCATGGGCGGCGGCCGTGGTGTACGGCGTGGTGAGTCGCCGGACGGTGACGCCGTAGCGCAGCAGGATGGTGGCCAGCCGGGCGGCGTTGGTGGGATCGTCGTCGGGCAGCACGACGATCCGCTTCATCCGGGCGGCGCGCGCGTCGCTGACGGCGCTGCGGTAGAACTCGGCGAAGTCGGCGAGCCGGGGGCCGCGGTGCAGGGCCGCCGTCTCCGCGGTCGCAAGCGACGCCACGAAGTGATGCGCAATGCCGTCGCGGAACGTGATGATCGTGCCGTCGTCCCGGCGGCGCTTGAACGCCTTGCCGCCGTCGGTCTCGTACGTCATGCCGGTGGCGCCCGCGGCGGTGGGCGCCGCGTCGAAATAGCCGACGTAGAACCCGTCGAACCGGTCGCGCGTGAAGTACTGCCAGCCGTAGCGGTCGAACGCCTGGGCATTGCCGCGGCCGAACACCTCGATCCACTTGAGCGAAGCCGCCGGGATATTCGTGTTCACCGGCTCCGCGAACGGCGGGAAGAAGTACTGCTCGGTCGTGCTGTGGAGATCCACGAACACCTGGGGATGCCAGCGCTGGATCGCCGCCAGCATCGCCCGTGTTGGCGCCTGGGACACGGCGATCAGGTCGCGGTTCATGTCGAACCGATAGTGGTTGACGCGCCCCATGATGCTCCACGGCTCGTTCCACTCGTAGCTCGCCGGATCGTCCGCGCCGTCTCCCGTCACCGTCGCGTTGTACCACGTGGCGAACCGCTCGTGACCGTCCGGATTGGCCGATGGGTTGAGGATCACCAGCACGCTGTCGAGCACCATGCGCGTGGCCGGCTCCTCCGACGCAATCAGCTGGTAGGCGACCCACATGGCCGCCTCGAACCCGCCCGGCTCGTTGCCGTGAATCGAGTAGGACAGGAACACGACGGCTGGCGTCCGCGCCGCGATGGCGCCCGCCTCCGCGGCGCCGGTGTTGTCCGGATCGGCGAGGCGCGCGAGGTCTGCCCGAATCGCGTCGCGGCGCGTGAGGTTCGTGGGTGACGAGATCAGCACGACCCGCATCACGCGGCCTTCCTCGGTCGTGCCGATCGTCTCGAACGCCGCGCGACCGGCGGAGGCGGCAACCAGCCGGTCGAGCACGCCCTGCTGCTGGGCGTATTGGGTCTGCCGTGCGCCGGGCGCGTAGCCCAGCAGGCTGTCGGGCCGCGGTACCTCGGGCCGGTACGGCCCGCGCGCGTAGAAGTCGAACGCCGGCTGCTGCGCGGCGGCGGGGACGCCGGACGCGGCGACAAGCGCCAGCAAGACGAGGATGCGCACAGAGGGAGCGCTCATTCGGGACTCGGGTTGAGGAGACGAGCGATTGTACACGGTGGGACGTTGGCGGGGAAGTTCGACGGGGGGAGCAAGAAGAAGGAAACGGGGAGACGCGAGGCCGTTCTTCCCGTTTCCCCGTCGCCGGCTCACCGCCCTCTCGGGAGGAACATCAGTCCCACCGCGGCGCTGGGCCCGAAGATCCAGCCATCGCCGGTCTTGTAGTATCGTGCCAATCCCTCGACCTGGATGCCGAACCTGCCGGCGATCCTGAGTGTGGCGGCCGCGCCGGCGTACGGCCCGCCGCCTCCCAGCACGCTGCCATCACTGTCACCGCCCAGGAAGCCGGCGGCTCCAGCCTTGAGTTGGACGAGATGGGCGCCGGCCGGGACGCCGTAGGACAGGCCGAGTGTCCCGGACGCGCCGGTCATGTCGTAGAACCCGGCTGACAGGATGTAGCCACCCCGGAAATCGAACCCCAGCCCGCGCGGCGTGAGACGGCTGACCTGCAGCGCGGGCCCGCCGAACGCGTCGAACGGCGCGCCGGAGTCGGTCCAGTATACGGCGTAGCCGGTGGCTCCAAACGCCCAGCCCTTCGGGGCGTCCTGGGCCTGAGCCGCCCCGGCGAACAGGGCGAGGGCAATCGAGGGGAGGGCGATCGTCATCGGTCGCATGGCTTGGTCCTTGGGCGTAACTCCGGTTTGGCCGCCACCTGGGGTGCCTGGCCCGGGCGCCGACGGGCCGTAAGTTTGAATACGAAGGTAGCCGCCTCGGGTTTCAACTGGAGGGTCCCATTGTCCCTCACGATTTCGTCACCCGCGTTCTTCCCCGGCGGGGCCATTCCCCGGCAGTACACGTGCGACGGCGACGATCGGTCGCCGCCCCTCGCCTGGAGCGGCGTGCCGCCCCGCACGAGGAGCCTCGCCCTCATCGTGGATGACCCCGACGCGCCGGACCCCAAAGCGCCGCGCATGACGTGGGTGCACTGGCTGCTGTACGACATCCCGCCCGGCGCCACGGGCCTCGCCGAGGCGGTGAAGCCCGGGGACCTGCCTGCGGGAACCCGCGAGGGCACGAACGACTGGAAGCGGACCGGGTACGGCGGGCCGTGCCCCCCGATCGGCCGCCACCGGTACTTCCACAAACTCTACGCGCTGGACGTCACGCTCGGAGATCTCGGGCGGCCCATCAAGCCGAAGCTCGAGGCGGCGATGAGGGGGCACATCCTCGCCCAGGCGGAGCTGGTGGGCACGTATCAGCGCGGGGGCTAGCGCCGGAGGCCTGCGCGGCGCGGCTCCGCGGAGCCTCCGGCGTGGGGCTAGCGTTCCCGCCGCACCACCACCGTCCCCACCGGCGCGCGGATCCACCGCAGGATCTGCCCCAGCTTGGGGGGCTTGCCGGTGAGCAGCACGCCAATGCGGAACACCTTGGCCGCCGCCCACAGGGCGAGCGCGATCGACACCAGCAGCAGCGCGGTGGTCGCGACGTATTCCCAGAGTGCCGGCGGCCCCGCCGCCCGGTTCATCATCACGAACGGCGTGAACGGCGGGATGAACGACAGCACCTGCGCCAGGGTGCCGTTGGGATCCCTCCCGATGGGCACCATCGCGAGCAGCGGGAGCACCAGCAGGATCGTGATAGGCCCCATCAGATTCTGCGCTTCCTTCAGGGTGTTGCACACCGCGCCGATCCCCACGAGCATCGCGGCGAACAGGAGATAACCGAGCAGGAAGTACGCGACGAATGACGTCAGGTAGACCGGGTCGTTCGTCAGCACGGAGAGATCGATGGTGGTCGGTACCCCCAGCCATCCGGGTACGAACTTCGTGATCGCGAAGAAGGCCACGATCCACGCGGTGATGATAGTGAAGCCCGTCTGCGCAATGCCCACGATCTTGCCCGCCATCAGCTGGACCGGCGAGACCGACGAAAGCAGCACCTCGATGATGCGGTTGGACTTCTCCTCTACGGTGTTGGTGAGCAACATCTGGGAGATCGAGAATACCGCCACCCAGAGGAGGTAGACGAACACCAGCGGTGCCCATTGCCGCAGACGATCCCGCGCCGTCACCTCCTCTGCCTCGCCCGCGCCGCTCACCTTGCGCACCGCGAAGCGGAGCGGGTCCTGGATCCACGCGGCCACCGCCGAGTCGATGTGCTCCCGTTCCAGCCGTCGCGCCCGGACCGCGGCCGTGACCGCCCCGCCGAACCACTCGCGCAGGTCGCTGTCGGTGAGGTTGCGCGAGAGGTACTGTGACCCGGCGCTCCCCCCGACCGGGTCCGGGCCGATGATGAAGTAGGCGAAGAGCTCCTCGTCGCGCACGCGCCGATTGAGGCTGTCCTCGGCGGCGGGAGCGTCGGGAGCGAGCGTCGTCTCGACGAGGGTGAACCGCCGCTCCGCCCCGGCGAGCTGCGGCCGGACGGCGTCGAGCACCCAACCCGAGCGGTCCAGCACCGCGAATTGGCGCGCCTTCCGCGTCTTCTCCAGCACGGCCGGCATGACGACGCTGAGCGTCAGGATCAACGGGAAGATGAGGATCCCGATCCAGAAGCTCTTGGTGCGCACGTTCTCGAGGAACTCGCGCTGGGCGACGAGCCACAGCTTACGCATCGCTGTGCCCTCCCACCGCCCGGACGAAGATCTCGTGGAGTGACGGCTCGCGGGTGTCGAACCGGCGAATGATGAGGCGACCGACCAGCAGGCGCAGCACCTCCTGCGGATCGGCGCCGTCCGCGAGTGTCAGCTCGGCTTGCTTGCCGGAGTCGTTGACACGGGCCACCCGAGGCAGCGAGCGCAGCACGCTCCCGTCGCCGTCATAATCCAGCACGATCGTCCGGGGACCACCTGATTTCACCTCGGCGAGCGGGCCGTCGAGCACCTTCCGGCCACGGTCGATGAGCAGGATTGCATCGCAGATCTTCTCGGCCTGCTCCATCACGTGGGTGGAGAAGATCACCGTGCGGCCGTCCCGCTTCATCTCGAGGATCAGGTCCCGTACGACGTCCACGTTCACCGGGTCGAGCCCCGAGAACGGCTCGTCGAGGATCACCAGCTCGGGCTCGTGGATCAGCGTGGCGAGGATCTGCACTTTCTGGCTCATTCCCTTCGAGAGTGTTTCGCACTTCTTGTCGGTCCAGTCGCCGAGCCCGAAGCGGCCGAGCATGTCCCGCGCCCGGCGATTGGCCACGGCGGCGGGCAGGCCCTTCAGCCGGCCGAAGTAGGTGACCAGCTCAGCCGTCTTCATCTTCTTGTACAGGCCCTTTTCCTCGGGCAGGTACCCGAGGCGGTCCTTCACCGCCTCCGGGTTCTGGTGGCCGAGCACCTCGATGGTCCCCGCGTCGGGGTAGAGGATGCTCATGATCATCCGGAGGGCCGTGGTCTTCCCGGCGCCGTTCGGGCCGAGGAAGCCGTAGATCGTGCCGCGGGGCACGGCGAGCGAGATCTCGTCCACCGCCCGCAGGTCCCCGAAGGCCTTGGTCACCCGGTCCAGCGTGAGGGCGTGCTCCATGTCGTTCTCCGAGTCGTACTCCGCGTTCGCGCCCCGCCCCGGGGCCGCTCTCGTTCCCGGGATGCGGGGCATCAGCCCGGCGATCCCTCGCCTACCGTCCGTCCGTCCGTCCGCTCGGCCGGGAGCTTCCCCGCCCGCTGCAGCGCGCTCCGCAGCGCGAACTCGACCTGCGCGTTCACGCTCCGCAACTCGTCCCGGGCCCACCGCTCGAGTGCCTCGTGAACCCGGGGATCGATCCGAATCAGCAGCGCCTTCCGCTCAGCCACGTCGCCTCACCGCCCTGCCCCCGTCACGTGTAGAGCGAGCCGGCGTTCACCACCGGCGTCGCGGCGCGGTCGGAACACAGCACGACGAGCAGGTTGCTCACCATCGCAGCCTTTCGCTCCTCGTCGAGCCGGACGATGTTCTGCTTGCTGAGCATCTCGAGGGCCATCTCGACCATGCCGACCGCGCCCTCCACGATCTTCTGCCGGGCCGCGATGATCGCGGTCGCCTGCTGGCGCTGGAGCATGGGCCCCGCGATCTCCGGTGCGTAGGCCAGGTGGGTGATCCGGGCCTCGAGCACCTTGATGCCCGCCTTTTCCAGCCGGTCCTGGATCTCCTTCTGCAGGCGCTCCGCGATCTCGCTGAGGTGGCCGGTGAGCGAGACCTCGCCCTCGGTGTACGTGTCGTAGGGATAGTCGGTTGCCATCCCCCGGACCGCGGATTCGCTCTGGACGTGGATGTAGTCTTCGAAGTTGTCCACCTCGAAGAACGCCTCGGCGCTGTCGACGACCTTCCAGACCACGACCGCCGCGATCTCGATCGGGGTGCCGCGCTTGTCGTTCACCTTGAGCTTGGTCGTCTCGAAGTTGCGGACCCGCACGGAGATCTTCCGTTTGGTGAAGAACGGATTGGCGAACCTGAGCCCGGGCTCGTGCACGGTGCCGACGTAACGCCCGAAGAGCTGCAATACCTTGGCTTCGTTGGGGTGCACGACGAACAGGCCGCCGAACAGGATCATCAGGACGACGAACGCGACGATCGCCGCGACGATGAGCGGCACCTGCTGCAGCTGGATCGACCGCACGAACGCGAAGATGTCGGCCCCCGTCGCCAGAATGAGGCCCAGCAGCCAGACGAGGCCGGACTGCGCGTCGTGCTTGATCTCGCGGATCATGGAGTTTCCTCAGCAAGGGTTGGTAGCTATATGATATCAGTATGATACACTGCCGTCAAGGCCACGGGGTCGCTTGACTGCTACCGCGATATATCGTAAGATGTATCTTGTCGATACATCTTACGTAATGTCGGAGGATATATGACGAGGCGCTCTGATTGGGACTTCTTCGGGTTCCCGTTCGGCTTCGGGTTTGGCGCGGGGACCCAGGCCCGCGGCCATCGCGGTCATCGCTGGCGCGGGCAGTGGTTCGAGTCCGGTGACATGAAGTACGTGATCCTCAAGCTGCTGCGCGACAAGCCGATGCACGGCTACGAAGTGATGAAAGCGCTGGAGGAGCGGACGCGCGGCTGCTACAAGCCCTCGCCCGGCACGGTCTACCCCACGCTGCAGTGGCTCGAGGACGAGGGCCTGGTCACGGCGAAGGACGTCGAGGGGAAGAAGGTCTACGAGGTCACCGACGCCGGCCGCGCGTTTCTCGACGAGCATAAGAGCACGGTGGAGGACATCTTCGAGCGGATCGCGGACACGATCGAGCGTGTGGTAAGCGAGCCGATGCCGGAGGTGAACCGCGCCGTGGGACGCGTCGTCTCGCAGGCCTACAAGGCGGCCTGGCGACTGGGCGACGACGTCGAGCGCGCCAAGCAGATCGGCGAGATCCTCGACCGCGCGGCGAAGGAGATCGAGGCGCTGGCCTCCTGAGCGGGGGGGGGCGGCGGACGGCGCGGAACCCTCCCCCCCGGCGGAGGGTACCGCTCCATGCCTTCTCCTCCTACGTTTCTCAGCCTATGACGACGGTCGCCCCCTCGGATACCGCCGCCCTCATCGCGGAGATCCGCTCGCTCAAGGCCGAGCGCGGCGCCGTGATTCTGTCGCACAACTATCAGATCCCGGAGATCCAGGACCTTGCGGACGTCGTCGCCGATTCGCTGAAGCTCGCCCGGCAGGGCACCCAGGTCGACGGCGACCTGATCGTGCTGTGCGGCGTGTACTTCATGGCGGAGACGGCCGCGATCTCGAACCCGGGGAAGACGGTGCTCATCCCCGACCCGGCGGCGGGCTGCTCGCTCGCCGACACGATCCAGGCGCGCGACGTGCGGCGCTGGCGCGATCAGCACCCGGACGGCCTCGTCGTGTGCTACGTCAACACCAGCGCGGCGGTGAAGGCCGAGGCGGACTACTGCTGCACGTCGGGCAATGCGGTCGCGATCGTCAAGTCGCTTCCCCCCGGCGTCCCGGTGCTGTTCTTGCCCGATTTCTTTCTCGGGAACTACGTCAAGGAAGTCACGGGCCGGGACATCGACATCTGGCTGGGCGAATGCCACGTGCACGCGGGGCTCACGCCGGACGCGGTGGAGGCCAAGCGCCGGGAGATGCCGGACGCCGAGCTGCTGATCCACCCGGAATGCGGCTGCATCTCGAGCGCGCTCTACTACCTCAATCACGAAGGATCACTCAACGGCAACCGGATGCACGTCTGCTCGACGGAGCAGATGATGCAGCGCGCGCGCGCGTCCGACGCGAAGACCTTCGTGATCGCGACCGAGACCGGGGTGCTCCACCGGCTGCGCAAAGACAACCCCCGGAAGACGTTCTATGCGGTGGCCGAAGAAGCCGAGTGCCACTACATGAAGCTGATCACGCTGGAGAAGCTCCGCGACTCGTTGCGGGACCTGAAGCACCGGGTGACGGTGCCGGAGGAAACCGCCGCCCGGGCCCGGCGCGCCATCGGCCGGATGCTCGCGATTGGCTGACGACCTCGGCCAAGGCGAAGTCCGGCGGGCGCTCGCGGAGGATGCCGCGTCCCGCGACGTCACCACCGCGCTGCTCGGAGCGCTTGCGGACACCCCCGCCGTCGGCCGGTTCATTGCCGAAGAGTCCTGCGTCGTGGCCGGCTGCCCGGTGGCGCGCGGGGTGTTTCGCCAGATCGATCCCACCGTCGAATTCACGGAGCAGGTCCCGGACGGCGCGCGCGCCGCTCCGGGCGGCGTCATCGCGATCGTGCGCGGGCGCGCCCGTGCGCTGCTCGCCGGTGAGCGGGTGGCGCTCAACTTCCTGCAGCGGCTGAGCGGGATCGCGACGCTCACCCGGCGGGCGGTGGACGCGGTCGCCGGAACGGGCGCCGAGATCACCGACACGCGCAAGACGACGCCCGGTCTCCGGGCACTCGAGAAGTACGCCGTCCGCACGGGCGGCGGGGTCAATCACCGCCTCTCGCTGGCGGATGCGGTGCTCTGGAAGGACAACCATTGGCAGTTGCTGGCGCGGGGCGGCCGGGAGCTGCGCGAGGTGCTGGCGGCGGTGCCCGCCGACACGCCCGTCACGGTCGAGGTGGAGAGCGATGCCCAGCTCGCAGCGGCGCTGGCGGCCGGCGCGCGCCGCGTGCTGGTCGACAACCAGGCGCCGGAGCGCGTGGCCGCCTGGGTGCGACGGGTCGGTCCCGGCGTCGCGATCGAGGCGTCGGGCGGCATCACGCCCGAGTCCGCTGCGGCCTACGCCCGGGCTGGAGCGCGCTACATCTCGATCGGCGCCCTCACCCACTCCGCCCGCGCGGTGAGCATCCGGCTCGACCTCTCGATTCCGCTGTAGCACCCGAGCGGGGCCCGCCGTGGTCCGGCTCCGCATCCGAAACCTCCGCGCCGGGCCTCCCGTTGAGTCCGTAGCGACCATTCCCGGAGATCACCAATGCGTTCCATCCTGATTGCTCTGCTCGTTGCGTGTACCGGGCTCCCTTCCACGCTCCGCGCGCAGGCGGCGGCCGATTCGGCGGCGATTCGGGCCACCGCGCTCGACTACATCGAGGGCTGGTACACGGGTGATGCCGAGCGGCAGCGTGACGTCACGATTCTCGACGGGTTCCGCAACGCGGCGGTCGTGAAGGTGGTCGCACGCGACTGGATCGACTATCTCCAGGTCGCGAAGTGGAACGGCGAGTGGAAGATCGTCAACGTGCCATGGGAGATGAGACGGTAGGAGATCGACAGCCGGCAGCGACAGGGGCGGCCCGCGGGCCGCCCCCTCGACTCTGCCGATGAATCGGCGCTACCGCTCGCTCTCCCGGTACCCCGGTCCCCGCAGCACCTTCCCCGGCAGCGCGTCTGTCGCCCTGCCGCCCGCAATCACGGGTACGCCGTTCACCAGCACGTACGCCATCCCGACCGAGAGCTGGTTGGGGTTCTCGAAGGTCGCGAGGTCGCGGATCCGCTCCGGGTCGAATACGACGACGTCCGCCCACATGCCCTGCTTCAGCACGCCGCGGTCCGTCAGGCGCATCCGTTGGGCCGGCAGCGCGCTGAACTTCCGGATCGCGTCCTCCAGCGTGAGCACGTGCTCCTCGCGCACGTACTTCCTGAGGATGCGCGGGAACGTGCCGTATGCGCGGGGGTGCGGATGCTCCTTGCCGAGCACGCCGTCCGGCGCCGTTCCCTGGGAGTCGTTGTCCACCGAGGTCCACGGCTGGACAAGGGCGAGCGTGACGTCCGGCTGCGCCATGCCGGAGACGGCGGCCGACGTGTACGCGTCGTCCGCGACGAGAATGTCGAGCAACGTCTCGATCGCGTCCTTGTCGCGGAGCTGCGCGACTTCGTCGAGGCGTTTCCCCTGAAGCGGCAGCAGCGCCGGGTTGTGGACGGCGCTGATCAGTACCGCCTCCGGCCCCGGGATCTCCTGCCACTCGTTGTCCCATTCGGCGCTGGGCGTGAGCATGTCCTGGCGAATGCGCTGGCGCATCTCGTGGTCCTTGAGCCGCTCCAGCATCTTGGCGTCTCCCCCGTCGTGGGCCCACGGGGGCACGAACGCCGACAGCGAGTTGAACCAGGCGGTGTAGGCGTAGGTGTCGGCGGTGACGTCCACGCCGCTCTGCCTGGCGCTGTCGATCTTCGCCACGATCTCGCCCATCCGGCCCCAGTTGGACTTGCCGGCCGCCTTGAGGTGCCAGATCTCGACCGGGATGCTCGCCTCGCGGCCGATGCGAATTGCCTCGTCGAGCGCCGGCAGCACGGCGTTGCCCTCCGAGCGCAGGTGCGTGGCGTAGATGCCGCCGAACTCCGCCGCCGCGGAGGCGAGTGCGATCAACTCCGCGGTGCTGGCGTAGGGCGCGGGCGCGTACTGCAGCGAAGTCGAGACCCCGACGGCGCCCTGCCGCATGCCGTCGCGCACCAAGTCCTGCATCTGCTGGAGCTGCTCGGGGGTGGGCGCCCGATCGACGTCCCCCAGCACCATCCGCCGCACCTGCGTCGCCCCCACGTAGGTCGCGAAGTTGATGCCGATTCCCTGGCGCTCGAGCCGCGCGAAATACTGGTCGAGCGTGCGCCAGTCGGGGGTGATGCCGAGGTGCTCGTAGTAGACGTGATCCGCCGTGACGATCGTGTCGTTGAGCGGCGCCACCGAGCCGCCTTCGCCCGTGATCTCGGTGGTGATCCCCTGGAAGATCTTGGAGGGAAGGTGCGGGTTCACGAGGATCGTGAGATCCGACTGGCCCAGCATGTCGATGAACCCGGGGGCCACGACCATGCCGCGCGCGTCGATCCGGGCGGTCGCGGGCGCGTTGGCGAGGCGGCCGATGGCCGCGATCCGGCCGCCGCGGATCGCGACATCGCCCGCGTACCAGGGGGAGCCCGTTCCGTCGACGATGCGGCCGTGCTCGATCACGATGTCGTACGGGGCGGAGCCGGATCGCGCGGGGCCGCAGGCGGCGGCGAGGAGCGCGACGGCGAGGAGGAGAGGCGAGCGGGGTTTCATGACGTCATCTCGCTACGTGGAAGAAAGTGAAAAGTGAAAAGAAGGACGGGAAAAGGGAAACCGGCATTCTGCGACGGCCAATCCTCGCGGTGGCCACGCTCCGAGGAGCCCGCAGCGGCAGCGCTTTTCACTTTTCACTGCTCACTTTTCACCCAAGTCGCTCAGTGTCGCGATCCATCCGGCTTGTAGTCGAACCGCCGATTCGGGTACGGCGGCGCGGTCGGCACCGGGCGCGGGTCCTGCTTGATCTTGTCGAGCAGGTACTTGACCGCGGCGTCGAGCTGCGCGTCCTGGCCCTGGAACGTGGCGTGCGGCAGGTTGTCGACCTCGATGTCGGGCACCACGCCGATCTGCTCGATCAACCACTTGCCGTCGGGGCCGTACACGCCGTTCATTGGCGCGCGCGCGAGCCCTCCGTCGCTCAGGCGATTCGCGGAGCCGAGCCAGATCTCGCCGCCCCAGGTGCGCATGCCGATCACGACACCGAGGTCGAGGCGCCGGAACCCCTCGGCGAACGCTTCGCCGTCGGACGCCGTGTTCTGGTCCACCAGCACGACCATGTGGCCCCGGAAGGCGTACTGCATGTTCCAGTACGGCTCGCCGACGCGCCCCTTCCAGTACATCCAGGCCCGCCGGATCAGCTTCTCGAGGATGACGCTGTCGATGTTCCCGCCGCCGTTCCGCCGCACGTCCACGATCAAGCCCTGCCGGTTGAACACGGGGTAGAAGTTGCGATACCACGTGGTGATGTCGTTCGGGCCCATCGCACGGAGGTGGACGTAGCCGATCTGTCCTCCCCCAGCCTCCTCCACCTTGAGGCGGCGGCCGTACTCCCAGTCGCCGTAGCGCAGATCGAATTCGTTCGTGCCCGGCACGACGATGAGTTCGCGGGACTTCCCTGCGGACGTGGCGCCGGCGCCGCCCGAGCGGACGGAGAGGAGCACCTGCTTCCCGGCTTGGTTCCGGAGCAGCGCCCCAATGTCGGGCACGCTCAAACTCGCGACCCCGTTCACCGCCTCGATCACGTCGCCCGCGTGGACGTCGAGGTCGGGGTTGGCGAGCGGCGACAGCTCGTCGGGGTAGTCGGGGTCGGACTGGTAGACGTGGTCGATCCGATAGCCGCCGGCGGCCGCGTCGCGCGTCAGGCGCGCGCCCAGCGTCGCGACCCGGACGTTGTCCTGCCCGGTGCGCAGGTCGCCGCCCCGGACGCTGGTATGCAACGCCGACAGCTCGCCCACGAACCAGCCGATCAGGTCGGACAGCTCGTCGCGGGTGGTGGTGCGATCCACCAGCGGCAGGTATTTCTTCAGCGTCGCGTTCCAGTCCACGCCATGCATGCCGGGATCGTAGAAGTAGTCGCGCTCGAGCCGCCACGCGTCCACGAAGATCTGTCGCCAGTCGTCGCGCACGTCGATCGGGAACGTCAGCCCGCTCAGGTCGACACGCGCGTCGCTCAGGTCCGCGATCCGGGCCGGCTTGGCGTCCACGACGTAGAATGCGCTGCCCTTCCGCACGAGGAGCTTCTTGCCGTTCGCCGACAGCTCGTAGGAGCGGATGTCTTCGACCACCGTCTGCACCTTCGGCTCGCTCCCGACCTTCACCGCCACCAGGTGCGTCTTGGCATCGGGGCCGGATTCGGTCGCGGTGAGGTACAGGGCGTCTCCCGCAACGGCGAGGTCGCTGAAGTTGCCCGCGGGCACCGGCACTCGCTTCACCCGCCCGGCGATCGCGGCGACGTCCACCGCCGGCTTCGGCGCCGGCCCGGTGGACGTACCCTGTCGCGTTGGACCCTTGGGCGCCGCGCTGTCGGCGGTGGCCAGCTCGTCGCCGGGCGCGAACGGCGAGCGCTTCCCGGGCTCGAGTGCCACGTGGAAGATCTCGATCGACCGGTCGAAGTACGGCTCCGGCTGGCGTGGGCCCCACGGGGCGCCGACCAGTGACTGGAGGTCGCGGTCCGACAGGAAGTAGAGGAACGTGCCGTCCGGCGACCACGCCGGGGTGAAACTGTTGACCCGGTCGCTCGTGACGGGCACGGTCTTGTCGGACTGCGCGTCGTACAGCTGGATCTGGGCGAACGTGTTGAGCGCCACGGCGGTGTAGGCGAGCCAGCGGCTGTCGGGCGACCAGGCCATGTCGCCGATCCCCTCCCGGAGCGCCGAGATCTTGCGCTGGCGCCCGGTTGCGGTCTCGAGCACCCAGAGATCCTCGTTGTTGTCGCGATAGGCGATCCACTTGCCGTCGGGCGACGGATGACCCTGGAACCTGAGGATCTTGCCGTCGTTCGTGAGCCGCGTCTCGGCGCCGACGCCGTTGGCGGGGATGCTGACGAACTCCAGCTCCCCGGTGTGATCCGACAGCCCGAGCAGCGCCTTGCCGTCGGGCATGAACACCACGTCGCGGTAGCGAACCCCCTCGGCGCGCGACGCCCGGACGAGCCGGCCCTGGCCGGCGGGGGCGACGAACACCCGGCCACGCGTCGTGAGCACGACGCTCTTGCCCTCCGGGTGGAGGTGGGCGGCCGTGAGATTCTCCATCGGATCGCTCACCCACTTCTCGCGCAGCTGGTCGAAATCGGAGGGGAGCGTGACGGGAATCGTGCGATCCTGCCCGGAGGCGATGTCGTACAGCTGGAGGTCCGCGCCCAGCTGGTAGACGACTTTCCCGCCCGACAGGCTGGGCGTCCGCACGTCCCAGCCGCTGTAGTGCGTGTGCTGGCGCAGGTCACCGCCGGTCTCGTTCATCGACCACAGGTTCATCGTCCCGTCGCGGTCCGAGACGAAGTACACGCGCCCGCCCCACCACATGGGGGTGTGGCTCTCGCCCTTGTAGTCGCCCGTGAGCTCGACGGCTTCGGCATCCGAGCCCATGGCGAACTTCCAGACATCGCGCGCGGTGCCGCCGGTGTAGCGCTTGGTCACGTTGTTGTGGAACGAGGGTCGGACGAAGTAGACCGTACGGCCGGTGCCGTCGAACGTGGCCTCGCTCGCGTCGGAGAGGGGAATCACCTCGCGCGTCCCGTCGGCCAGGTCAAGCCTTACGAGCTGGATCGTGGGGAACCCCGAGTAGCGTGAGGTCGCGTAGACCAGGTCGCCGTCGCGCGTCCACGCGTTGGCGATCGAGGGTTCGGCATCGTAGGTCCAGCGGGTGGGGACGCCGCCCGCGAGCGGCATGGTATACAGCTCCGCCGGGCCCTCGTAGCGGGCGGTGAAGGCGAGCGTCTTCCCGTCGGGCGAGATCACGGGGTCGGTCTCTTCCCCTGGGTGCGACGTGAGCCGGCGCGCCGCGCCGCCCGCCGCGGTCACCAGCCAGAGGTCGCCCTCGGCGGCGAACACGATCGTGTCGCCATGCAGCGCGGGGAACCGATAGAAGCCCTGGGCGCCGACGGTGCTGGCCGGCTTCGCGTCCTGAGCGGTGCCGGCGCGCGGGGTGATGGCGGCTGCGAACAGCAGCATGACCGTGCAGACGTAACGACGGAGATACCGTTGCATGCGGAGACCCTCGGCTAGTGTCGTTCCAACAATACCCGCCCAAGTGATGATCACCGCGGAGAACGCGGAGATCGCAGAGGTGGATGGGGGTTGTTCCACCTACGACGTCTCCGCACGCTCTGCGGTTGACGCGCCATCCTTGACGCCGTGGTCGGAGCCGCCCGAGGCAGTCCGCCGGGCCGGACGCCGAAAGCTGCGACGGCGGGAGCGTTATGGGGAGGGGCCGGGGTGGGGTCGCGCTGCAGGCCGGCTCGTGCTACGATTGCGGGCGTCGGGTCCTGTCACGTGGAGGAGGTCGTATGACGCGGTTGGTGCTGGTGATTGTCACGCTCGGCCTGGCTGCGGCGCCCGCCGCCGCGCAGGACCTGTCCTGTCCGTACCGCCAATCCATGGCGCTCGCCACCAGACCCAGCCCGCTCGATTCCGTATCGTTCGAGGTCGGGGGCCACGTCGTGAGGATCTGCTACGGCAGGCCCTCGCTCAACGGCCGCCCGATGATCGGCGGCGACGCGGTGCCCTACGGCAAGGTGTGGCGCACAGGGGCCAACGAGACGACGAAGCTGATCGCCACCGCGCCGCTCTCGGTGGGCGGCATCCAGGTCCCCGCCGGGATGTACGCCCTGTACACGGTGCCCGGCGAGACCGAGTGGGACGTGATCGTCAACCGCTCGTATCAGCAATGGGGGCGGGAGAACACCTACACCGACTCGGTCAAGGCCCAGGAAGTGGGCCGCGCCAAGGCGAAGGTCGAGACCCTGGCGCAGCCGGTCGAGCAGTTCACGATTCGTGCGGAGCCGCAGCCCGACGGCGGCGCGCAGCTGGTTCTCGAGTGGCAGACGACGAGGATCAGAGTCCCGGTGGTGGTGGGGAAGATGTAGGGGAGGAGCGGCAGAGGGGGCAGAGGGGGAGAGATGAGCTCAATCTCTGCCCCTCTCCCCCCTCCCCCCCTCACCCTCTAGGCTTTCTTCAGTCCGAGGCCCGGCCGGTCCGGCAGTACCAGCTGACCGTTCTGCTCCACGGTGACGCCGGTGTAGGGGTCGTTCGCCACCAGCAGTGCGCAGTCGAGGTCGGCGTAGTCCACCAGCGGCGACAGGTGCGCCGCCGCGGTGACGCTCACCGAGCTCGAGATCATGCAGCCGAGCATGGTCTTGAGGCCGAGCGAGCGCGCGATCTGGATCATCCGGTAGCCCTGCAAGATGCCGCCCGCCTTGTCGATCTTGACGTTCACGCCGTCGAAGGCGTCGGCGAGCTTGGGGATGTCGGTGGGGCGGAGACAGGCCTCGTCCGCGAAGATCGGGAGGTTCACCTTGCCCCGGAGCCAGCGCTGCTCCTCGAGCATCGCGGCGGGCATCGGCTGCTCGATGAACTGGACGTTCTGCGACTCGAGCCACTTGATCTTGCGCAGCGCCTCTTCCTTGTTCGTCCAGCCCTCGTTGGCGTCCACGCGCAGCGGCTTGTTGGTGACGCTCCGCACGGCCTCCATGGTCGCCTCGTCGGTGTCGAGCCCGACCTTGATCTTGAGCACCTGGTAGGGCTCCGCTTCGCGCACCTTCTGGCGCGTCACCTCCGGCGTGTCGATGCCGATCGAGAAGTCGGTGAACGGCGCGTCCTTCGGATCGAGCCCGAACATGGCGTAGATCGGGAGCCCGCGCTGCTGGCCCACCCAGTCGAGGACCGCGATGTCGATCGCGGCCTTCGCGGCCCACTCGCCGTCGACGCGCCTAAGCACCTCGTCCAGCAGCTTGTCGAACTGCTGCGGGTCGGCGGTCGCGAGAAAGTCCTTCAGGCCGTCGACCGTCCGCTTGGCGCTCTCGGCGTCCTCGTGGTAGCGGATGATGGGCGCGCCCGCGCCGACGCCCGTGATCCCGTCCTTGGTGTAGCGCAGCTCGAGGGTGTCGCGGTAGTCACTCGACGACATCGTGGTGGTCCACGTATGTCGCAGTCTGAGCCGCACGATCTCGGTCTCGATCGTCGCCGGTCCGCCAGGGTTCGGCATCGACGCCTCCGTCGCCATCCGTCTCGGGGGCAGCGTGGCCGCGGCGGCGACCATCGTGCCCACCGTCTTCAGCATGTCTCGCCGTTCCATGGGGAATTCGCTCCTATCAGGGCTGCCGCCCGCCAGGGGCGGTGGTAGAACAGTGGGGGACGGGACGGAGTGGGTCAACCGCTTAGATTGCGTGCTCCATGCCCACTGGCCGATCCAAGCTCGGCGTCATCTTCCTCACGGTCTTCATCGATCTCGTGGGGTTCGGGTTCATCCTCCCGATCCTGCCCTACTACTCCCAGCGGTTCGGCGCCGGCGGGCTCGGCTTCGGCGCGCTGCTCGGGATCTACTCGGTCATGCAGTTCATCGCGACGGTGGTGCTCGGCCGGCTGTCCGACCGGGTGGGGCGGCGTCCCGTGCTGCTCACGACGATCCTGGTCGGCACGCTTGGCTACACGCTGTTCGCGTTCGCCGGCAGCTACTGGATGTTGTTCGTGGCGCGCGCCATCTCGGGGTTCGCGGGCGGCAACATCTCGGTCGCGCAGGCCTACATCGCCGACGTCACGTCGCCGGCCGAGCGGTCGAAGGGTATGGGACTGGTGGGCGCGGCGTTCGGGTTGGGGTTCGTGATCGGGCCGGCCCTGGGCGGCATCGCGGCGCATTACGGCGGGCCTGAGGCCGCGGGACTCGCCGCGGCTGGGCTCGGGTTGGTGAATTTCGTGTCCGCCTGGATCATCCTGGCCGAGTCACTCGGCACGGAGTACCGCGCCGCGCGTTCCCTGATCGACACGCAGCATCTCCGCCAGGGACTGAGCGATCCAGCGCTGCGGCCGGCGTTTCTCGTGTTCGGGCTGCTGCCGTTCGCGTTCACCGGCTACATGATCGCGCTGCCGCTGTACGCCAAGGAGGCGTTCGGCTGGGGGAGCCGGGAGCTGGGCTGGCTCTTCTCCGTGATCGGCATCGTGGCCGCGGTCGTGCAGGGGTATCTGCTCGGCAAGCTCGTGCGACGCACCGGGAACCGGGTGCTGATCCTTGCGGGCACGCTGGGCATGGCGCTGGCGACGGCGGGGATGCCGTTCGCGCCGCGCGCCGTGCTGCTGTACCCGTGGGTGGTGCTGCTCGCGGCGAGCAACGGCATCGCGGTCCCGGCGATCACGGGACTCGTCTCGATGCTCGCCGGCGCGTCGGAACAGGGCGCGATGCTCGGGGCCGCGCAGGCGCTGAGCGCCGCGGGGCGGTTCAGCGGCCCGCTGCTGTGGGGCGGGATCTACGACCGCTTCGGGCCGCGGGCCGCGTTCGTCGCGTCGGCGGCGGTGATGCTCGTTGCGTGGGGTGTGGCGACGCGGATCCGCAAGGACCGACCGGCTGGCGAGCGTGAGCGCGAGGAGGTGGGGAGCGTCAGCGCGCCGGGGTAGGGCCGTCCGAGGCGGAAACCGCTCGTCACCGCGCGATCACCCCCTTGAGCCCGCCCCCCACCAGCGTCGCGATGTGCGTCAGCACGCGCGGCAGAGCCAGCCCACCCGGGCCGGCGAGATAGCGGGGCTCCCAGACCGGCTGGAACTTGTCCTTGTACTCGCGCAGGCCCTGGAAGTTGTAGAAGTGCTCGCCCAAGCGGAACACGGCCGCGCCGACCCGATTCCACAGTGGTGCCAACGGCCGCGGCTCGAGCCCCGCGAGCGGCGCCATCCCGAGATCGAACCAGCGGTACCCTTCGGCCCTGCCCCATTGCATCAACTCGACGAACAGGAGATCCATCGTGCCGCGCGGCGCGTCGGCGGCGAACCGCATCAGATCCACCGACAGCTCCTCATGCTCGGCGCCTGGCAGCACGTTGGCGAACCCGACGACGGCGCCGCCGCGCCGCACCACGGCCACCGGCAGGCGGGCGAGGTACGCCGGGTCGAAGAATCCCAGCGAGAACCCCTTCTCGCGGGTCTGCTTCGACCCCAGCCACTCGGTCGAAACGTGGGCGAGCTCGGGGAGCAGCGGCGGGACGTCCGCCGGGGGGACGAGCGCGAAGCTGCATCCTTCCTTCTCGAGCGCACGGAGCGAATGGCGCACCGTCTTCCAATGGCCGCCATCGAGCGAGAAGTTGGTCAGCGGGACCCGCGCCACTTCGCCGAGCTTGAGCAGGCTCAGGCCGAGATCGAGGTAGAGCGGCAGACTGTCGGGCCGTACCTGGTAGAAGACGGTCCACCCGTCGTGCTCGTCGGCGAGCTCGCGAAACCGCCAGGCGAGCTCGACCCGCTCCTCCTCCGGGCCGATCGGATCGCCGAGGGCCACCCAGCTCTTGTGCTCGACGCCGTACATCAGGAACGAGCGCTCGCCGCCGAACAGGATCGTCTTGTCGCCGAGCAGGGCGAGGTAGGCGTAGGTGTAGGGTGAGGTGGCGGCGGCGGCCGCGACGCGCTCGAGGTCCGCGGCGCCCAATTCGGTAGGCGCGCGGCGCGGCGGGCGCAGCAGGCGCATGGTCGCGAAGGCCAGGGTCAGGGCGAGCGCCCCCACGGTTGCCCGGAGGAAGCGCGGGGCTTCCGCGTTGGTGGCGAAGCGCCACCACAGATCGTGCGAGTACTCGACCCGCTTGTACGAGAACAGCCCCAGCCCAACCGCGGCCCCGAGCACCACAACGATCGCCGCGATCCACTGGAGGGAAAGGGGCTCGCTGAGCAACGACGCCTTGCGGTAGAACTCCCGGTGCGAGGCGACCAGGGCCGCGAGCATGACCACCAGGATCGTCGCCTCTTCGTAGTCGAGGCCCTTGAGCAGCGAGAACGCGATCCCTGCCGCGAGCACCCCGGCGGCGAGATAGAACGCGCCGTCCAGCCGGCGCTGGAGCCCCCAGGCGAGAATCAGCAGCGCCGCTCCGGCCACGCTGCCGAGGAAGTGCGACAGCTCGATCACCGGCAGGGGCAGGACCGCGTGCAGCCAGCCAAGCCGCGTGCCCACGGCCGGCGTCGCGCCCGAGAACAGCAGAATGACGCCGGCGAGGAACGTGGTGATCGCGAGCGCCTGGGGGACGACGCTCGACAGGCCGCGGCCCAGCAGGGCGCCGAGCCGCTCGAACCGCTCGCGGCCGCGCTGGTACTCGTAGGCGCCCAGGGCGACCGTGGCGGCGAGCAGCGGCGCGAGGTAGTAGACGGCGCGGTAGGCGAGCAGCGAGGCGACGAGCTGGCTTTCCGGGATCGGCAGCAGCAGCAGCGTGACGGCCTCGAAGACACCGAGTCCGCCGGGGATGTGGCTCACCAGGCCGGCGATCTGCGCGAGCAGAAACACGCCGAGGAATGCCGGCCAGCTGATGCTCCCCCCGGGCGGCAGCAGCGCGTAGAGCACGGCGCTGGCGACCGCCCAGTCGAACGCACCCACGGCGAGCTGCGCGACGGCGAGCCGTGGCCGCGGCAGCCCGAGCTCCAGGTCGCGAATCCGAAGCGGTCCGCGTGCGACAGCGGTTGCCGCGATGTAGGACGCGACGATGAGCAGCAGCAGCACCCCCAGCGGGCGGGCGGTCGCGAAGGGCAGGTGAAGCAGCGCGGGAAGTCGCAGCGGCTCCAGCAGGAAGACGAGCCCGCCGAGCGCGAAGAACCCCAGCCACAGGGTCGCGGCGTTGAACCCGACGAGCTGGCCGATCTCGACGCTCGAGAGCCCCCAGCCGGAGTAGAGCCGGAAGCGGAGCGGCATGCCGGTGAGCAGTGGGAAGCCGAGCGCGTTGCTGAAGGCGTAGCCGATGAACGACGCGAGCGCCGTGCGCCGGTAGGGAAGCGACTGGCCGACGAAGCGCAGCGCGAGCAGGTCGTACGCGGTGAGGGCCAGGAAGCTCACGGCCGTGAGCGCCGCCGCGAGCCCGACGGCGCTCCCCGGCATCGTGTGGAGCGCGTGGACGATGTCGCGGTAGTGGAAGCGGGTGAGCTCCCCGCGGATCACCCAGGCCGCGAAGCCGAACAGCGGAATCGCGACCAGGGGCGTGAGCCGCCGCCCGATCCTCCCGCCGTGCGTCGTCACAACAGGGGGTGGGCCGGCGGGACGGTCGAGCCGCCGCCCCCTCCCGCGCGCCGCGGGAAGGGGTGGTTCAGCGTCATCGGGTCAGACGCCGAGTGCCCGGGCTGCTCGGTCGTACTCCTCGGGACGCACGTACAGCACGTAGCCGTAGCTCCCGTGCCCGTCCGTCACGCCGCTCGAGGCGTACACGTTCACGGTCGCCCGGTAGAGCTTCGCGTGAATCTCGGCGAACGCGCCCAGCTCGTCGTCCCCCTGCACCAGAAACGCCGGGAACGGTCCGATCAACGGCAACCCGGCGGTCCGGGCCGCCTGCGCGAGCTTCCCCGGATCGTCGGGGAAGATCGTGAGCTGCGTCTGGAGGAGGCCCACCGGCACCGCGGTGAACGCCAGCAGGTTGAACCCCATCTCGGCGAGCTGCGAGAGGAGCTTGTAACCCTGGCCCGGCTCGTCCTTCACGGTGGCGTTGAAGTACTCGACACGTCGGATTGTGTGCGCCATGAATCGCTCCCGATTGATCGTCCCGCCCCCACCTGATTCTACCACGCGCAATGGCGTTTCGCCCGGATGGCGTGCCGACCGGACCCCGCCACCCGGTGGTGCGCGCTCCGCGTTCCGACGTCGGGCATTACGGCTCCCGCGGCCGGGCCGGCCGGAGCACCAGGTCCTGGAAGTCGAAGCTGAAATCCGTCTCCGGCGACACGGCCATCATGGTCGCCTGCGCCGCGGTCCCGTCCGGGTAGAGCGCGAACGACACGTACGCGTCGGCCCTGAGCTCCCGATCCCGCCACCGCGCGATGAACGTGTCGTACTGCCAGTGGTCGAGATCGCCCACGAGGGACGGCGTGTGCGAGAAGCGCATCACCAGCTTTCCGTCCTCGAGCGCGATCGTGATGTCGCCATACCATGGGTCGGTGTACGTGCCGGCGTAGCGGGCCAGCGGCAGCGACGGGCGCGACGCCGTGTCCCGCTCCGCGGTGGCTTTGGCCAGCGCGGCGGCGGTGATCGAATCGATGCGCGCGTTGAGCGCCTGGTAGCCCGCGACCCAGTCAAACGGCGGGGCGCCGAGGTAGTGATCGAGGATGCGGTAGGCGATCGCGTCGAATGCGGCGCCGGATTCCTGGTTGGTGAGCACCGCGATGCCGAGGCGGAGATCGGGGACCATCAGCAGTCGCGAGACGTAGCCGGGGAGTCCGCCGGTGTGGGTCACGATCTTCCGGCCGCGATAGTCGGTCACGTTGAAGCCCAGGGCGTAGCCGTTGAAGTTCCGCCGGAGGGGCGCCAGCTCGGGCGGCGGGTTGCCGAACGGGATCGGCGTCACCAGGCTCCAGAGTTGGCGCGTGGTGGCAGGCGAAAACAGCCGCGCGCCGCCCGCGAGGAGCCCCGAATCGAGCTGGACGATCAGCCACTTCGCGATGTCGGCGGCGCCCGTATTGATGCCGCCCGCGGGGTTGGTGTTGTCGTTGGTGAACGGCGCCACGGGCCGCACCACCCCGTCGATCCGCGCGTGCGGGGTCGCCGAGTTGCCGCTCACGCCGGCCTGGGAGTGCAGCACGTCGCTCGAGTCCATGCCCACGGGCTTGAGGATGCGCGACACGACGAAGTCTTCCCAACTCTGGCTCGACACCGCGCCGATCAGCTCGCCCGCCACCGTGTAGAGCACGTTGTCGTACGCATAGGCGTAGCGGAAGCTCGTCGCCGGCTTGATGTACCGCAGCCGGCGCATGATCTCCTGGCGATCGTAGGTGGAGGGTGGCCACCACAGCAGGTCGCCCGCCCCCAGACCGAGCCCGCTCCGGTGCACCAGCAGGTCGCGCACCGTGAGCTCGCGGGTGACGTACGGGTCCCACATCTGGAAGCCCGGCAGATAGTCGATCACCGGGGCGTCCCACCGGACCTTGCCCGCCTCCACGAGCAAACCCAGCGCGGTGGCCGTGAACGCCTTGGTGTTCGAGGCGATCCCGAACCGCGTGTAGGCGTTGACCGGCGCGGGGTCGCCGAGCTTCCGCACCCCGTAGCCCTTGGCGAGCACGACCTTCCCGTCCTTCACGATGGTCACGGCGACGCCGGGCACCTCGAAGGCCCGCAGGACGGCGGCGACGTAGCGATCGAGGTCCCGGGGAGGAGCGGCCGGCCCGGCCTGCTGGGCGGCGAGCTGCGCGACGATCGTGAAAGCGAGCGTGAGGGACGGCAACAGGTTGCGTGGGCGCATGGTGAGAGACTCCGCGGCGAAAGGCGAATTCGGAATGCGTAATGGTTCACCGGCGGTCGGCTGGGCGCCAGTTGGCCATGGTGGGTGCAACCTTTCAGTCTCGCGGAGCGTCTGATCCAAGAGACCTCCTTTGCCCACGGCCGCCGATGCCTCGACCGCTTGTCGTCGTGCGTTGCATTCTGGGACTCGCCGCCGTGAGCGCCCCGGCGTCGGCCCGAGCCCAAGCCATCCATCCCGACCCGCCACCCGTGGCGCAGGCGGTCCCGCTGCCGGGCCCGATCACCCTCGACGGGCGCCTGATCGAAGACGTGTGGCGGACCGCTCCTGCCGCCACCGGCTTCCGCCAAAGCGAGCCCAGGGAGGGCGAACCGGCGACCCAGCGGACCGAAGTGCGGTTCGCGTACGACCACGACGCGCTCTACGTCGGCGCCCGGATGTTCGACGATCAGGGGGCGGCGGGCGTGCGCACGCGGCTGGTGCGGCGCGATGGCGACGTCAGCTCCGACTACATAGAGCTCATCTTCGACACGTTCCACGATCACCTGGGGCGGGTGTTCTTCCTGATCAACCCGTCCGGCGTGAAGGGCGATTCCTACGCGCCGGGGGGCAGTGGGGAGGACGCCTCCTGGGATCCCGTCTGGGAGGTCAAGACCACGATCGACTCGCTGGGCTGGACCGCGGAAGCGCGCATTCCCTTCTCGCAGCTGCGCTACCCGCGGGCGCCCGACCAGACGTGGGGGCTCCAGATCTGGCGACAGGTGAACCGGCTGAACGAGCTGTCCCAGTGGTCGTTCTGGCTCAGGAACGAGGTGGGCGGTCCCCCGCGGTTCGGCCACCTCACGGGCCTCGAGATCACCCGCCCGCCACAGCGGGCGGAGATCCTCCCGTACGTCGTCGGGCGGTCCAACAACCAGCCACCCGGAGATCCCAAGGACCCGTTCGCCGACCCGCACACCATGGACGGGCGCATCGGCGCCGACGCCAAGGTGCTGCTCACCTCCAATCTCACACTGTCGGCCACGGTCAATCCGGATTTCGGCCAGGTGGAAGTGGACCCCGCGGTGGTGAACCTGAGCGCGTTCGAGACGTTCTTCGAGGAGCGGCGGCCATTCTTCGTCGAGGGGTCGGGCCTGTTCAGCTTCGGCGGGCTCAGCTGCTTCTTCTGCTCGAACGTCTCCAGCCTCTCGATGTTCTACTCGCGCCGCATCGGCCGGACGCCGCAGGTCCTGGGTGCTGCCTACGACGAAGGGCCGTACGCGCACGCGCCGGACAACACCACGATTTTGGGCGCCGCCAAGGTGACCGGACGGACCGGATCGGGCTGGTCGCTCGGCATTCTCGACGCGGCGACGGCCCGCGAGCAAGCGACCGTGGAACGCGCCGACAGTACGCGGACCTCGGTGGCCGTGGAGCCGTTCACCAACTACTTCGTGGCCCGGATCGCCAAGGACCTGGGCGACGGGAGCACGGTGCTCCGCGGCATGGCGACGTCGGTGGTGCGCGACCTGAGCACGCCGGCCCTGGCCGACCGGCTGTCCCGCCACTCGGAGGCGCTCGGGTTCTCGACGGAAAGCTGGTTCGGGAAGCGCGAGTACCGGCTGATGGCCCAGGTGAGCATGACGCAGGTGACGGCGGACAGCACCGCCATGCTGGGCCTCCAGCGCTCCAGCGCCCGCTACTTCCAGCGCCCCGACCGCGAGCCCGGCGGGAACGGGCTGTTCACCGACCGGCTCGATTCGTCACTCACGGTGATGCGCGGCTGGGCGGCGTACGCCCGGTTCGCCAAGGAGTCGGGCGACTGGCTGTGGGAGGCCTCCACCAACATCCGGTCGCCCGGCTTCGAGAACAACGACATCGCGTTCCTCACCCAGGCCGACTACTGGTGGATGAGCGGCAACGTGTTCCGCCAGTTCACCCGGCCCAACCGGCTGTTCCGCCAGATGTTCTTCATCGCGGGCGGCCAGCAGCAGTACAACTTCGACGGCGACCTCACCGACCGGCAGGTGCAGCTCTACGCCCAGGTCCAGCCGCACAACTACTGGAATCTGAGCACGTTCTGGATCCACCGGTTCTCGGCGCTCGACGATCGGCAGACGCGCGGCGGTCCCGTGGTGGGGCGGCCGGGGTTCAACTTCTTCCAGCTCAACGTCTCGACCGACCAGCGGAAAGCGCTGGTGCTCGAGACCAACTCGACCACGCTCCGGACCGTGGAAGGCGCCCGCCAGTACGAGGTGAACCTCGGGGTCACGTGGCACCCGGCGTCGAACGTCGCGGTGACCGTGGGCCCGGCCTACAGCTACGGCGAATCGCGCGCCCAGTACGTGACCAGGATCAGCGACCCCACGGCGACGGCGTTCGGCGGCGCGCGGTACGTGTTCTCCGACCTGTACCGCCGCGACCTGGGGATGGACACGCGGCTCAACATCACCTTCACGCCGACGCTCACCCTGGAGCTCTACGCCCAGCCGTTCATCTCGAGCGCGCAGTACGCCCATCTCAAGGAGTTCGCCGCCCCCCGGGCCCTCGACAAGCTGGTCTATGGCAAGGACGTGGGGACGCTCACCGTGCGGGCGACCGATCCGCGGGTGTTCGTGGTGGACCCGGACGGCGGCGGGCCGGCGGCCGAGTTCGCGGTCACGGACCCGAGCTTCACGCTGCGCTCGCTCCGCGGCAACGCCGTGCTGCGGTGGGAGTACCATCCCGGCTCGACCCTGTTCCTGGTATGGACCCAGAGCCGATCGAACGAGCTCAATGACGGCTTGCTGGACCTCGGGAGAGACGTGGGCCCGGTGTTCACCGGCGCCGGCGAGAACATCTTTCTGGTGAAGCTGAACTACTGGCTGGGGTTCTGAGGGCGGCGCACGACGTAGGCCTCCATCGCGTAGTACTCCGGCAGCCCCAGGCGGTCCGCCCGGGCGGCGGTGTCCACGTTGCGCGCCTCGACCCGCTGCCAGAACTCGCGGTCGTCGTGCCCGCCCGGGAAGGGCGCGGTGTCCTTCTGCGACTGGTGCTTGAAGATGGCGAAGATCTTGGCGCGGAGCTCGTCCTGCGACAGCGGCACCAGCACGTCCGCCTCGGCGATGGGCCATTCCTGCCACGCGCCGCGATAGTACCAGACCTCGGGCGCGGGCCCGCGATAGCGCTCCAGCGCCCGCTCGATCGCCGCCTTGCACATGCGGTGCGTGCCGTGCGGATCCGACAGGTCCCCCGCCGCGAACACGAGGTCGGGCGCGAGCTCGTCCAATAGCCGCGCCACGATCGCCACGTCCTCCTCGCCGATGGGCCGCTTTTGCACTTCCCCGGTCCGGTAGAACGGGAGGTTGAGGAACCGGCCGGCGCCGCGCGGGAGCCCGACGGCCTCCAGCGCCGAGATCGCCTCGGATTCGCGGATCATGCGCTTGAGCTCCTGGACCAGCGGGATGTCGATCTCCCCCGGGGCCTTCGCTGCGAAGCTGTCCTCTGCCTGAGCACGCGCCGCGCGGGCGCGCGCCGGATCGAGGCCCAGCACCGCCGCCCCGCGCTCGATGAAGTCGAGGTGGCGCCGGACGTCGTGATCGAACACGGCGATGTTGCCGCTGGTCATGTAGGCGATCGTGATGGCGTTGCCGTTCTCGTTGAGCTTACGGAGGATGCCCCCCATCGAGATGACGTCGTCGTCGGGATGAGGTGAGAAGACCAGCACCCGCCGCGCCCGTGGCAGCCGCGCCCGCCCGCGGATCTTCTCGCGCAGCCGGTTGAAGATCTCGCCGTTCAGCACCCCCGGCTGCCCGTGCAGGGCGAGCAACGGGCTCAAGTGGTTCTCGGTGTAGTCCCGCGCCGTGAGCTTGAGGATCGCTTTCCCGGCTCGCTCGGCAAGCCAGACGACCGCGCGCTCCGCCATCTCCGGGGTCCAGTCCACGGCTTGGAGCAGCCAGGGCGTCGCGATCCGGGTGAGCTCGGCCGACGCGGCGAGATCGAGGTAGATGGTGGCGCCGGGGTGGCGCTGGAGGTAACTGGCCGCGACCTCGGGCGAGACGTCGCCTTCCACGGCGCGCCGCACGATCGCCGCCTTGTGCTCGCCCGTGGCGATCAGCGCGATCTCCCGGGCCTCGAGAATCGTCGCCACGCCCACCGTGATCGCCTCGCGCGGCACGTTGTCCTCACCGAAGAAATCGGCGGCGGCATCCTTCCGCGTGATCGTGTCGAGGGTCACGAGCCGCGTCCGGGAATCGGGCGGGGAGCCGGGCTCGTTGAACCCGATGTGCCCACTCTTGCCGATGCCGAGCAGCTGGAGATCGATCCCGCCCGCGTCGCGGATCGCCCGCTCGTAGGCGGCGCAATGCTCCGCGAGCCGCTCGCGCGGCGTGCTCCCGTCGGGGATGTGCACCTGCTCGGGCCGGACGTTCACGTGCGCGAACAGGTTCTCCCACATGTACCGCCGGTAGCTGAGCGGGCTGTCCGGAGCCATCGGGTAGTACTCGTCGAGGTTGAAGGTCACGACGTTCGAGAAGTCCACGCCGCCCGCCTGGTGCCGCCGAATCAGCTCGCGGTAGACGCCGAGCGGCGTGCTGCCGGTGGCGAGGCCCAGCACGCAGCGCCCGCGCTCGGCGACCCGCCGGGCGATGACGTCCACGATGCGCTCGGCGATCAGGCGCTCCAGCGCGTCGTGGTCGGTGACGACCACGGTGCGGACCCGCTCGCGGTCGCGGGCGCTCTCGACGGTGGACGTCGGGCTCACGGCAGCTCGTCCCGCATGAGCGCCACCGGCGGGCCGACGTCGGCGCGCGCCGCGTCGTGCCGCAGCCGGCGGAGCCAGAGGGTGGTGGGCACCAGCACCGCGACCAGGGCGAGCAGCGGGGCCGCGATGGCGAACACGGCCGCCGAGCCGGCGAACAGGTCTTCCGCCACGCTGAGGAACGGGTTGCCGAGTCCGCCCGGCGTCCGGCGGCTGGCGATGCGCGCGCTGGCGGCGAGAATGTGGAGACCACCGCCGACGCCGAGGCCGATCGGCAGCGCGATCGCGACGACGAGCAGGTAGGGGATGCGGAGACTGGCGATCGCCCCGAACGCCGCGAGGTAGCCCGCGACCGGGGCGCCCACGGTCTCGATCGGGTCGAACACGCGATGGGTGGCCGGCAGCTTGTCGGCGACGATCTCGCTGAGCGCGGCGACGCCGAAGATCGCGAGCGCCGGGTTGGAGGCGAGCCATGCCAGCGACGGCGACACCGGCCAGTCGAGCAGCCGGCCGGCCACACCGATCGCAAACAGAGGAAAGGCGGCGCGCATTCCCGCGCAGGCTGCAAGGCCGATCGCGGCCGCCAGGGCGGCGAGCACGTCCATGGGGGGATACTAGCCGGCCGGTGAGGGTCCGTCGAGCGAGCGATCCCGAAGGGCGAGCGGGCGGGCTACCGCGAGCGCTCCCGTGCGGCGATCCGGAGCATGGCGGCCAGCGAGCGGTCCACGTCGTCGGCCGTGGTGGCGAAGTTCGAGACGCTGATCCGCATGGCCGTGCGTCCCTGCCAGACCGTGCCGCCGCACCAGCAGGTGCCGTCCGCCTGCAGCCCGGCGATCACGCGGTTGGTCACGGCGGCCTCCCCGAACGACACCAGCACCTGGTTCAGCACCACGTCGTTCAAGATCTCGTAGCCGGCGGCGGCGAGCCCGTCGGCGAAGCGGCGCGCGAGCCGGCAGTTGGTCTCGACTACGTCGGCCAGACCGCGCCGGCCGAGCGAGCGGAGCGCCGCCCACACTTCCACCCCGCGCGCGCGGCGCGACAGCTCGGGCGTGTATTCGCCGGGGTTGCGCTGTGTGCCGGAGGGCGGCAGGTACTCGGCGGTGACGGCCATCGCCGCGCGCAGCGCCTCGGCGTCGCGCACGAAGGCGAGGCCGCAGTCGAACGGGACGTTGAGCCACTTGTGCGCGTCGGTCGCCCACGAGTCGGCGGCGGCGACGCCCGCCACCAGATGCGCCCGCTCGGGCGCCGCCGCGGCCCAGAGCCCGAAGGCGCCGTCTACGTGCACCCAGGCACCGGTCTCCCGCACCCGCGCGCAGATCGCCGCGACCGGGTCGCACGCCCCGGTATTCACGTTCCCGACCTGGGCGCAGACGATGGTGGGCCCGTTGACGCGCGGCAGGAGGTCGGCGCGCATCCGTCCCTGGGCGTCTGCCGGAACCGTGACGACGCGGCGCCGGCCGAGTCCGAGGAGGCCGAGCGACTTGGTGACCGACGGATGGACCTCGGCCCCGACGATCACCGTGATCGGCGGCGCGCCCGTGAGGCCGTCGCCCTCGACGTCCCAGCCGGCCCGCGCCAGGACGCTGCGCCTGGCGGCGGCCAGCGCGCTGAAGTTGGCGATGGTGGCGCCGGTGACGAACGCGCCGCCGCACTCGGCCGGCAGCCCGAGGATCTCGAGGATCCAGCGGAGCGCGACCCGCTCCAGCATCGCGGTCGCGGGCGTGACGCTCATGTAGACGGTGTTCTGGTCCCACGTCCCCGCGAGCCAGTTGGCGGCAAGGGCCGCCGGCAGCACGCCGCCCGCCACGAAGCCGAAGAACCGCGGACCGGGGATCGTGATGGTGGCGGGCGACGCCACGCGATCGAGCAGCTCGATCACCCGCGCGGGGTCGGTCGGCGCGTCGGGGAACGGCTCGTCGAGCTCGGCGAGCGCCGCCACCGCTTCGGGCGGCGGAGCCACGCGGCGCCGCGCGAGGTCGTCGAGATAGCGGAGCGCGCGGCTGGTCGTGTCGGTGAGGAGATCACGCATCGGGACCTTGGGCTGGGTGGAAGTCACAGGAAGCTGTGTTGCCGCTGCGGCGCCCGCCAGCGTCAGGCGGCGCTTGCTCAGCCGCGGACGAACACCCGCTGGCGCACGAAGGTGCCGCGCTCGATCTCGTCCAGCATGAACGCCGCGAGGTCGGCGCGGCTGATCCTTGATAGCAGGCCCACGCGCACGCCGGCCGGGGCCCGCACGCGCCCGGCCGCCGGACCGTCGGTGAGCCGCGGCGGCTTCACGATGGCATCGCCGCGATGATCGCGGCCGTCGCCGCGGCGCAGAACGCCTCGCGCGACGGGGGTCGTGGTCCGATCACGCAGCACACCGCACTTGCCCCGGCCACGACCTCGGCCACGCGGTCGGCATCCGCGAACGTGCCGCGCACGAGCCGGATCTCCGGGAGGTGGGCGAGCTGCCGGGACTCACGGGTCAGGCCCTGCACGGCGATGCAGGGGGCCCGGGCGGCCTCAGCGAGGGCCAGGCCGGTGCGGGGCCGGTGAGCTCGAAGACGGCGAGTGTCATCGGCCCCAGGTGGCGGCTGGCCCCATAGGGTTCATTAATGATCCTCATTTTCCCTTAACACTGTTTTCACGGAAACCCTGCTTTTCTTCGCCAGCAATCTCGCGCCGGGCGGGCGTTTGTCCATCCCCGACGGCGGCCATTCACGAGAGCGTGCGAGTCACGGAGGCGCGGGCCGGCTCCCCAGAGCGCCCGCGGCGGAGATGCCCCAGCAAGTATCCCGACTCTTGATCGTCTTCTCGGTCGCGGTGGTCGCGCTCCTGGTAGCGCGGCGGCTGCTCATTCCGCCGACGTTCGGCGAGGTGGGCCACTATCGCGCGGCGGCGGTGGATTCGATCGCCGCCCGCCGCGTGCGGTACGCCGGCTATCAGGCCTGTGAGGCGTGCCACCGGCCGATGGCCGAGAAGCGGCTCAACGGGAACCACCGCGGCGTGGCCTGCGAGACGTGTCACGGGCCGGCGGAAGCGCACGTGGCGGCGCCGCTCGATACCAAGCCGATCGTCCCGAAGACCCGGGAGTTCTGCGTGACGTGCCACGCCTACAATCCGTCGCGCCCCACGGGCTTCCCGCAGATCGACCCGGTGACGCACAACCCGATGATCGAGTGCAAGGTGTGCCACGATCCGCACGCGCCCGTGCCGCCGGTGGTACCGGAGCAGTGCGGCGCGTGCCACGGCCAGATCGCGCGGCAGAAGGCGCTGTCGCGCCACGCGGGGCTGCAGTGCACGGTCTGTCACCAGGCGCCGGACGAGCATAAGACCAACCCGCGCGCCGTCCGGCCCACCAAGCCGGGCACTCGCGAATTCTGCGGCGCGTGCCACGCCTCCGGGATCCAGGGGTCGATCCCGCAGATCGACATCAAGCAGCACGGCGCGCCGTACATGTGCTGGCAGTGCCACTACCCCCACTATCCGGAGACGCGGGGATGACAGACGACCGAGCACGTCCGGAGACGACGTCGCCCGACGTGACCGACGAGAGCGCCGTGGACCGGCGCGCGTTCGTGCGCGCGCTCGCGGCGGCCTGCACGGCCGGCGTGCCGCTGCTGGTCGGCACGATCCGGGTCGCGGCGACCGACCTGCAGGGGACCGGGGGCGAGGGTGCCTACGACGCGACCGATCACTGGTACGGGATGGGCGTGGACATCGAAAAGTGCATCGGCTGCGGCCGGTGCGCCAACGCCTGCAAGGAGGAGAACGGCGTCCCGCGGGAGCCGGGCTGCTTCAATACCTGGGTCGAGCGCTACGTGATCGATGCGAACGGCGAGGCGACGGTGGACAGCCCGGACGGCGGCATCGAGGGCTTCCCGCCCGAGGAGCTCGGCCCCGATGTGCTCAAGGCGTTCTTCGTCCCGAAGCTCTGCAACCACTGCGCCAAGCCGCCCTGCGTGCAGGTATGCCCGGTAGGGGCCACGTTCATTACGCCCGACGGCGTGGTGCTGGTGGACGAGCAGTACTGCATCGGCTGCCGCTACTGCATTCAGGCGTGCCCGTACGGCGCGCGGTGGTTCCATCCGGAGAAGCACGTCGCCCAGAAGTGCACCTTCTGCTACCACCGCATCAGGAAGGGACTCCGTCCGGCCTGTGTGGAGGTGTGCCCGACGGGTGCCCGCGTGTTCGGCGAGCTCCGCGGGCGGGCGACGCCGCTCGCGCAGTTCATCCGGTTCAACGACGTCCAGGTGCTGAAGCCGAACCTGAACACCAAGCCGAAGGTGTACTACGCGAGCCTGGACATGGAGGTGCGGTAGACCATGCAGGGCTACATCTATCCCAACGAGTTCGAGCTCCACTGGGGCTTGCTCGTCGTCCTGTATCCGTACCTCACCGGGCTCGTGGCCGGAGCCTTCATCCTGGCGTCGCTCGAGCGCGTGTTCAACGTGAAGGAGGTGCAGCCGACCTACCGGCTCGCGCTGCTCACCGCGCTGGCGTTCCTGCTCGTGGCGCCGCTGCCGCTGCTTGCCCATCTCGGTCACCCCGAGCGCTCGTACGAGATCTTCCTCACGCCCAACCGCCAGTCGGCCATGGCGATGTTCGGGTTCGTCTACGCGTGGTACCTCGCGGTCGTCCTCTTGCTCGAGATCTGGCTCGACTACCGCAAGGATATCGTGGGGTGGGCGCAGACCACGCACGGTGTCAAGCGGTGGGTGTACTGGGTGTTGACGCTCGGCGCCACCGACACGTCGGCGAAGGCGCTGCGGTTCGACGACAGCGCCGGCCGGTGGATCACGATCATCGGGATCCCGTCGGCGTTCCTGCTCCACGGCTACGTGGGCTTCATCTTCGGCTCGATCAAGGCCAATCCGTGGTGGAGCAGCGTGCTGATGCCGGTCGTGTTCCTGTTCTCCGCGATGGTTTCCGGTATCGCGCTCGTGCTGGTGCTGTACCTGGTGACGAGCCTCGCCCGCTGGAAGCCGGTGGACATGCGGTGCCTCGACAAGCTGGCGCAGTTCTTGTTCTACGCGATGATCGTGGATTTCTCGCTCGAGATCCTCGATTTCGTGCACCGGCTGTACGAGTCCGAGGAGTCGATCGACATCCTCTCGCAGCTGATCGAGACCCGGCTGTTCATCAGCCTGATCGTGCTCCAGCTGCTGCTCGGCACGCTGGTGCCGCTGGTGGCGCTCGGGCTCACGTCCCCGGCGCTCCGACCCAAGCCGCTGGTCCGCGTGCCGGATGAGCTGCGCCGGCTGCTCTACCTTGTTGCCGCGGTGCTCGTCCAGATCGGCATCTTCAGCATCCGGTGGAACGTGGTGATCGGCGGCCAGCTGTTCTCCAAGAGCCTGCGCGGCCTCACGGTCTACAAGATCCAGTTCTTCGGGATCGAGGGGCTGGGGATGACGATGGCGCTCCTGGTGCTGCCGTTCGTGATCCTCTGGGTGCTGGCCAAGCTGCTGCCGCCCTGGTCAGACGGCGCGCACGCGGCGCCGGCCAAGGAGGCGTGAGCGCGGCCGCTCAGCGGGTCGCGTCTGAGCGTGCAGCCGTAGTCAACACCCCCTGCTGGCCTTCGTCTGCCCCGGACCGTTCCTAGCGAACCGACCCTCACGAACCGGTCGAGTTGTATCGATCGAGCCAAGCGATGCTGTCGCTCCGCGCTCGGAGCGACAGCAAGGCCGACCGGGGGATCGAATCGGGGCAGCCCAGCGACCGCATCAGCCGGCCGCGCTCTGGCCGGAGCGGCTCCTGCGCCGGCACTTGCGGACGTCGAGCGGGGAGTATAGACTGCTATATCAGAGTCTAGATAGGTAGAAGCATGGCTATCAGCATCAAGGACCCCGAAACCGATCGCCTCGCTCGGGCCCTCGCGGCCGCCACGGGCGAGTCGTTGACGGAGGCCATCCGCCGCGCGCTACGGGATCGGCTGGACCGCGAATCCCAGCGCGCTCGGCGAGGGATCGGCGTCGAAGTGCGACGCATCCAGGAGCGGCTGGCCAGGCTGCCCGTGCTCGATCCGCGGTCCCCCGATGACCTCGTAGGCTACGACGACCACGGCGTCCCGCGCTGACCGATGGTCATCGACACTTCGGCCATCATGGCCATCCTGATCCGCGAGCCGGTGGCCGACCGCCTGGTGCAGGCGGTGGACGCCGACCGCACACGCCTCGTGTCCGCGGCCACGGTGGTGGAGACCTCGTTGGTGCTGCTCGGCCGCTATGGCGAAGTGGGGGAACCCCAACTCGACCGCCTCCTGCGAGGCATTGGCGCGGAGGTGGT
This sequence comes from uncultured Gemmatimonadales bacterium, assembly GCA_963771275.1. Taxonomy (GTDB): domain Bacteria; phylum Gemmatimonadota; class Gemmatimonadetes; order Gemmatimonadales; family GWC2-71-9; genus JAOTWJ01. The sequence goes on along the minus strand of CAVYSW010000003.1, from coordinate 681,790 downwards.
GCCGGTCGGTGAGGAGCAGGTGACGCTGGCGCGCGACGCGGCGCTACGGTTCGGGCGGGGGCGTCATCCGGCGGGCCTGAACTTCGGTGACTGCTTCAGCTACGCGCTCGCGGTGGCGCGGGGGGAGCCCCTGTTGTTCGTCGGCGAGGACTTCACGAAGACCGATGTAGAGGTCTGCGCGTGGTAGGGGGTGACCGCGCCGGCACCTGATCGTCTTGTGGCCGCCCTCGCGGACCGCTGGACGCTCCAGCGCGAGCTGGACCGCGGGGGCATGGCCAAATGCGGGACTTCGAGTCCCGGCGATCGCGATCGAGCTGCGCTTCTGCGGTGCCATCGTGTCCTCCGAGGTGACGGTCTGGAGGCACGATAGGGGACGAGCGTGACCTCACCCCGAACGGCAATTCACAACAACAAAGTCGTGATTTCCGGCTTCCTCCCGCCCGCCGTTCCGGTGCCGATCCGGCCCGTTCCGACATTTCGCCGACAGCGCCCGAGACCCTTCGGATGCCCCGAGCGGAGCTTGAGCCGACCATCTCCGCCTCGTGCGAACGTCCCTCATCGCTCGACGCCCGCCAAGGACTCGAAGCCCCTACTGGAGGAAGCCATGGCCAAGCCGACCTGGATACTCACGACGCTGCTGGTCGCCGCAACCGCGTGCGACAATCCCCCCACTTCACCGGAGAGCGAACTGCTGCTCTCGCGCCGCCATGAGGCGAACCCCGTCGTCCTGAGCGGCACGCTGACGTACTGGACCTACGCACCCAGGATCAAGACGGTGCTGCAGGATGCTCCGTTCGCGGTGCCGACATCGGGGACGACCACCACGTTGGAGTCCCTCGAGGGCAACCGGGTGAGACTGCAGCTGCATGAAGACCACTCGGCCGCCGGCGAGGGGGACCGTTGGACCACGCTCGAGGGCACGCTCGAGCGCAACGGCCAACTGACACTGGACTACGTGGGTCTGCGAGGAATGCCGATGCCTGAGTGGGCACCCGGCGTCCCCTTCCTCGTCGGGATGGTGCAGTGGCACAGCGGCTGCACCATCACCTCAGGCGATTTCCCGACGTACCACGGGCGCTTCAACGGCGAGAAGCTCGTGGCCGCGACCAGGTTCAAGTCGGTGTGTCCCGGGCCGTCCGGCACACCGGACGCACCGCTCTTCCCAACGCCCGTCCTCGGGCCGGATGGCACGCTGACCCCGGTGGACTGGGCGTGGCGGCTGGACCTGCAGGTGCACGGGCAAGGGAGTAGCCACCGCGACTGAGCGCCGCGATGACATCATCGATACGAGGGGAGCGGGCCCGGCAGCCCGCTCTCTTCGTTTCCTCCCCCCAGCGTGACGGTATCGTCCTGCCAGCCCAAACGCAGTTGACGCTGCCCTGACGGCGGCACCATATCTACGCCGAAACGCACGTCATGTCTGCTCCGGCGACCTCTGCATGAGACGCCGCGCAGCGACGCGAGGCGGTCACCGCGATCGGGCAGGTCCTCTATCTCAACGGGAACGTAGTCTCGACCGACGTGGCCGAGTTCCTCGCCGGGCTGCGGACGGGGGATCGGACGGCGGCCGTGGCGCTGTACCGCGGCCCGTTTCTCGAGGGGTTCCACGTCGCGGAGGCGCCGGATGGAGGGTCTGGCCCACGCCGCGGTGGCAGCAGGGGACCATCCGGCGGCGGCGCAGTGGTGGCGGAGGCTGCTGGCGGCGGACCCACTCAGCTCGCCTGCGGCGATCGGTCTCGCACGAGCGCTGACGGTCACGGGCGACCGTGCGAACGCGATGCAGATCCTGGTCGGACACCGCGTGCTGCTCCGTGCCGAGCTGGGGATGGATACAGGGCCCGGCATCCTCGAAGCGATGGAAGAGGTCCGCGCCGCTGCTCCCTCCACTCCGCCTCGCAGCGCGGAGGCCGCGTCCCAGCCGAAAGCTCCCTCCCAGACTGCGCCGCTCCCGCACGAGGTTAGTGCCGGGCCGTACTGAGAGGGCTGGCCAAGCAGGCGTGAGCGCGCCCGCTCAGCTATCGTGCTTGAGCTTGGAGAGAAACACGCGCCGCGCCTTGGCCACCTTCGGCGCGATCACGATCTGGCAGTACCCCTGGTTGGGGTTCCTGCGGTAGTACTCCTGATGGTACCGCTCGGCGGGATAGAACGCGTCGAGCGGCGTGACCTGTGTGACGATCGGCGCGTCCCAGACCTTGGCGCGGGTGAGGTCGGCGATCACCGCCTCGGCGGTCGCCTTTTGCTCGGGTGACGCGTAGAAGATCGCGGAACGGTACTGCGTGCCGCTGTCCGGACCCTGGCGGTTGAGCTGCGTGGGGTCGTGGATCGTGAAGAACACCTCGAGCAGCTCTCGATACGCAATCACGTCCGGATCGAACGTGACCTGCACCACCTCCGCATGCCCGGTGGTGCCGCTGCACACCAGCTCGTACGACGGGTGCGCCACCCTGCCGCCGGCGTAGCCGGACTCGACGCGCTCCACCCCCTTCAGCTCCAGGAACACCGCCTCGAGGCACCAGAAGCACCCGCCCGCCAGCGTGGCCTTCTCGTGCGTCGTCGTCATGGTCTGTTCCCTCGCCGTGCGGTGACATGTCGGATGATGAGTCCCACCATGGCGACGAACGCGATCCACAAGAGCTCCCGCCGGATGACGCCCAGCATGAGGCCGAGCGCCGCGACGGCGAGGAGCACGCGGGAGACCAGGAGATCGCGGTCGATCGGGCTCACGACGTCACGTCCTGGGCGGACGGGCGCGCGCCACGCTCCAGCCCGTCCAACAGGCGGTGCATCAGAGCGTGCGCGCGGTGGAAGCGGCGCGCGTCCGCCAGCATCGCCGCCGGGGACTGGACCCACGGGCCGGGCCCGAGATCGCCGGGGCAGTGGTCGATCAGGGCCCGCGCGCCGTCGGGCGTCATCTCGAGGTGGAACTGGAGCGCCAGCACGCAGTCCCCCACGGCGAACGCCTGCTTGGCGCAGGCCGCGCTGCTCGCGAGCGAGACGGCGCCCGCCGGCAGATCGAACGTCTCGCCGTGCCAGTGGAACACGGTGGCCGAGTCGGGCAGCAGGCCCGCGAACGGGTGACCGGCGGGCGCGGCCAGCGGCTCGATCGGGAACCAGCCGATCTCACGCTCGGGAGCGTGGAATACGCGCGCGCCGAGCGCCTGCGCGATGAGCTGCGCGCCGAGGCAGATGCCGAGCACGGTCTTGCCCGCGGCGATCGCGCGGCCGATGAGCCGCTCCTCCTGCACCAGCCAGGCATGGCGGTCGCGGTCGTGCACGCTCATCGGGCCGCCCATCACGATGAGCCAGTCGAATCCGTCGAGACTCGGGAATGACGGGTTGGCGTAGCAGCGCGTGGCGGTCACGCGAGCGCCACGCCCCGCGAGCCACGGGCCGATCGCGCCCAGGTCCTCGAACGGGACGTGCTGGAGCCAGTGAACGTTGAGCGGTGGCGGCGCCGGGCGCGTCGCGACTCGGTCGGGCGGTGCCATCGGTGTAACCTGCAAGATCAGGAGACGCGCGCAAGGCCGTGGGGCGACGCGCGACGGCGGACCGGCGGACCCGTGGGATCCGCCGGCCACCAGGCCTTCGAGGGTCGCGTGTGGTCAGAGGATGATGCTGAGACCCGCGCCGAGCTCGAAGGCGCTGCCGTCGTTGAGAATCACGCGGCCTTCCGCGAAAGGACGCACGCGGCGTCCCACGTGGCCCTCCAGACCACCCAACAGGTTGACGCCGGCATCGGTGTTCCCGACGTCCGCGACCGAGCGGTGCAGGAGGTTCAGGCCGCCCCCCACGTACAGGGCCCGCGCCACCCGGACCTTCACGTCGGCGTTGAGCCCGTAGAGCGACCCCTGATCGACGAAATAGACCGCGCCCGACGGATACAGGGCAATGCGTGACGCGACGGGAACGTCGATCTGGGCGCCGATACCGGGATCCCGCACGTCGAAGTTGTAGGACATGCGCGAGCCCACGCGCGCCGCATTGGCGTCCTGCGCCCGCGCGACGCCGAACCCGACGCAGCTTGCCAGTGCCGCGCACATGGCGATTCGCGTGATGGTTCGCATGGTCTCCTCCTCAGGGTTGAGGTCTCACGTTCGTGAGCCCCTCTTGGGACCCACCGGATCGCAGCCGCCCGACGATGACGGTCACGTTGTCGGACCCGTCCGCGTCGAGGGCGCGCCGCACCAGCTCACGACAGGCCGCCGGGGCCGACGGCGCGGCGGCGAGTGCCGCGAGGATGACGTCGCCGGAGACGGCATTGCTCAGCCCGTCGCTGCACAACACCAGGGTGTCGCCGGCGCACAGCTCCACGCCCCGGATCTCCGCCCCGACGGACCCACGCGTGGCGGAGAGCACGTTGGTGAGCACGTGGTGCAGCGCGCTGGAGGCGGGCAGCGCGTCTACGCCGCCGGCTTCCAGCGCTCGCGCCATGGTCTGGTCCCCGGTCAGCTGCGCCAACCGGCCCCGCCGGGCCAGGTAGCAGCGGGTATCCCCCACATGCGCGAGGTGGAGCGTCCGGCCGCGAATCAGCCCGGCGGTCAGTGTCGTGGCCATTCGGGCCAGCAGCGGGTCGCTCGCTCCGCACCGGACCACCGCGTCCTGGCACGCCTGGACCAGGTCGGTCAGCGACGCGTCGACCGCCGCCGCGTGGCGGGCAGGGGCCCACTCCTCCCTCCGGCCGCGCCGCAGCGCTTCGAGAATCGCCGTGCGGATGACCAGCCGGCTGGCCTGGGCCCCGCCGGGTTCACCGCCGACCCCGTCCGCCACGGCAACCAGCGGCGTGGGTTCGGCGTCGGATGGCCCGTCCGCGGCGGCCGGCGCGACGTCCGCGATGACGAACGCATCCTCGTTGGCGGGCCGGACGGGCCCCGTCTCACTCATGCCGTACACCTCGAGGTGCAGCCGGCCCGCGAGGCGCCAGGTGGCCCCCTTGGGGCTGACGAATTGGCCGCTCCCTCTCTCGGAGCTGCGCTGAGCGGTCTGCATGGCCGTGCCTCCTTTCCATGCTGGACAGGCGCTCACATCGCGCCACGCCTGCGGGAAGCAATGGTCAGAGGGTGTTAGAAAAGCGTCGGACGGGCAGAGAACGGGGCCGTTAGGGCGGCGTTAGGGGGGGCGGGTCAACCTCTGCGCCCGGCCGGGCCGGCCGCCGGGACACGCCTTACGCTCGGCCGGACCGAGTCCCGGAAGAGAAGCCGGGGTCGCGAAACCACGCTAGCCCCGCGCGACGGACTTCCAGTCGATCTCCGAGCCGAACATGCTGTGCGGAATGGCGAACACGGCGAGCGTCACGACCGCCGCAGTCAGGATCGCGCCGCCCGCGGGGCGCCCCCCGCGCATGCGATAGACCGCCCAGAGCCAGGCCAACCCGGCGATCAGCGTCTTGTTGTCGGTGAGATCGAAGCCCAGGGGAATGCCCTCCCACCACTGCCCGAACGCGTAGTGCAGCGTGAGCGGACCGAGCACGAAGCCGCCGACCAGGATCGCGCCAACGGCCGTGTAGGCGTGGCGCCGGGTCGCCGGGTCATGCGCGAGCGCACCGAGCCCGGCGCGCGCCGAGAACAGCAGGGTGAGGAACATGGCGAGGATGTGCGGGGCCAGCACGAACGCCGGCACGCTCCCCTTGAAGCGCGTGATGACCGGCTGCTTGGTGAGCGGCGTATCCACACCGGCGCGCGCCAGGTGCACCTCGAAGGACAGCTTGCCCGCGGGCGGCTGGTGGGGCAGGGCCGCGACCAGCGTGTCGCCGGCCCGCGTCATCGGGATCGTCTGCCACGGGTCGTCGGTCGGGTAGCGCCGAAACCGCAGCGTTCCCGTGACCGCGGTGTCGGGGACGGCGATCCGGATCTCCTGGTCGCCCGGGCCCCCGTGCGAGCGCTCGAGCCTGAAGCTGACGGGCGCCTGTCCGACCGTCACGGTTCCCCGCACGGCATACGTGGGGCCGGTGAGCCGCTGCCAGACGGCGGAAGCGAGCGTAATGATGACAGCCAGGGTCCAGAGGACGGCGGGACGGCGCATGAGTGTGCGGGGCTCCTGCACAGAAGAACGGGGTGTCGGCCGCGCGAAATGTCACGAGCCGTCGCGGCTGCCGCAACCACGCCGCGGGAGCTCAGCTGAGCAGCCGGGCCAGGCCAAACGCGACCGCCGCGGCGGCGCCACCGATGGCGGTGGTCTGGAGCGCGCCGCGCAGCGGCTTCCCGGTCGTGAACCGCCCCTTCACGAACCCGAACAGCGCGAGCGCCACGGCGGTGACGAGCACGGAGGGGCCGAGCGCGCTGGCCGTCGTCTGCGCAAAGAAGTACGGGGCGAGCGGCACCAGGCCGCCCGCGATGTACGCCGCGGCAATCGTACCGGCGGTCTTCACCGCCTGCGATGGGTCGGGCCGCTCGAGACCCAGCTCGAACCGCATCATGAAATCGACCCACGCCCGCGGGCGCGCGCGGAATGCGCGCACGATCGGGGCAACCTGCTCTGCCTGGAGCCCATACTCCGCGAAGACCGCTTCGACCTCGGCCGCCTCCGCCTCGGGCAGCTCGACGACCTCGCGCTCCTCGCGCGCCAGCTCCGCGGCGTAGTGCTCGGCGTCGCTCCGTCCCGCGAGATACCCGCCGAGGCCCATGGCGATCGAGCCGGCGGCGATCTCGGCGAACCCGGCGGTGATCACGATCTTCGTGGCGCTCACGGCGCCGGAGAGTCCGGCCGCAAGGGCGAACGGCACGGTGAGCCCGTCGGACATCCCGATCACGAGGTCGCGGACGAGCTGGCTGCCGGTGAAATGGGTTTCGACGTGTGGGACGGTGGGCATGGGAGCTTCCTTGCCGGACGGTGCGCGGGTCATCGTGGACTTCTTCCTGCGGTGGTGAACTTACGAGGGCGTGGCCGGCACTACCAGCATCTTGACCCGCCCCGGACGGGCCGTAGCTTATCACAAGCGGAGCGCCGCAGAGCCAACCGAACCAGCTGAGCCTTCAGCGGCCAATCTGCTGCGGAACGACGTCACGCCCGAAACCTAGGATCGGGACGACGGTTCGACCGGGCTCGCGCCGCACACTGTTCGCCACGATTCCGTAGGCTTCGGCGCTCCGCACCTTCCACTCGCTTCGCTCTTGAGGCTCGCGGCACCGCGCGCCGCGCCCGCCGGGCTGCACCGCAAGTGCCAAGGGCCGCGTTTGCTTTACATGGCAAAGTACTCTACATTTCTCCGCTAGATGGACATCCTCCTCCCGACCGGTCACATGCCGGCCCGCACGGGCCGTTGGACGCTCTTGGCCCTCGCGCTGCTCGTGCCGCCGGTGGTGTGCTGGGCGGGCCAGCTGCTCCATTTGGTTTACCGGGCCGGGAGTCCGGCCGATGTGCTGCTGGAGGGGCTGTCGCCGCAGCTCAGGGTCGCAGCGATGGTGGTGTCCCCCGCGATCGCCGCAGGCCTCGGCTTCGCCGTCCGGCGCCGGGCGGCGACACAGGCGGCCAAGCTGGTCGCGCGGACCGTCGCGGTCTGCGGCGCCGCGCTCGTGGTGCTCGCCGTCCTCGCCGCCCTTCGCCCCTCCTAACCGCCGGGACTTGAGCGGCGGGGCCGTCCGAGAGTAGTCTCCCGCATGCGCCTCTCTCGCGTCCTCACCGCCGTCGACGCCCACGCGGCGGGTGAGCCCGGCCGCGTCGTGACCGGTGGCGTGCTCGACGTGCCGGGCCGCTCGATGCTCGAGAAGCGCGACTGGCTGCAACGCCACGGCGACGGCGTGCGCCGGATGCTGTTGCGCGAGCCGCGCGGTTATCCCGCCATGTGCTGCAACCTGATCCTCCCGTCGGCCCATCCGGATGCCGATGCCGGCTTCGTGATCATGGAGCAGACCGAGTACCCCGCGATGTCGGGCAGCAACACGATCTGCGTGGCGACCGTGCTGCTCGAGACGGGCATGGTGGCCGCGCGGGAACCTGTGACGGAGCTCGTGCTCGAAGCCCCCGCCGGACTGATCCGCGTGCGCTGCGACGTGGCCGACGGCAAGGTCACCGGCGTCACGTTCGAGAACGTGCCGGCCTTCGTGGTGCAGCTCGACGTGACGCTCGAGGTGCCGACGCTGGGGGCCGTGCGCGCCGACATCGCCTACGGCGGGATGTTCTACGTGCTGGCGGACGCGGCGCGGCTGGGCGTCGATCTCGTGGCCGAGAACGGCCGCGAGATCGCGCGCGTGGGGGAGTTGCTGCGCGCGGCGGCGGCCGAGCAGTACCCGGTGCGGCATCCGGAGGCGCCGAGCGTGACCGGCCCGAGCATCTCGCTGCTCTCCGGGCCGCCCACCGTCGCGAGCGCCCACCGCAAGAACGCGGTGACGGTCTCGACCGGCCGGGTGGACTGGAGCCGCCCGGACACGGTGGGCGGCGTGCTCGACCGGTCGCCGTGCGGCACGGGCACCTGCGCGCAGATGGCGGTGCTCCATGCGCGCGGCGCGCTGCCGCTCGGCCAGGACTTCGTGCACGAGGGCATCCTCGGCACCACATTCACGGGCCGGCTGCTGCGCGAGACGACGGTGGGGCCCTACCGCGCGGTGGTGCCCGCCATCACCGGCCGCGCGTGGATCACCGGGATGAGCCAGTACGTGGTCGACGCCGACGATCCGTTCCCCGAAGGATTCACGGTCGGGGACTTGTGGGGGAGTCCGAGGGGCTCGTAGAGCGCCGCGCCAGCGCGCGCTCGAGCCGGCCACGGATCATACGCTGCTGCAGCACGGGATAGAGATTGAGGACCCCGTTCACGAGCAGCAACCACCCCGCGGCATCGAACCATCCGCGCACGACGCCGTAGAGCACGAGCGGCAGCACCAGCAGGAAGATCCACACGTGCACCGCCTCCGCGTGGGCGGACCGCTCGAGCACGATCCCGATCCGGCCGGGCCGACCGCTGAGATAGGCGTCGGGGGTGAGGGTGCGGAGCGGCGTGTGCCGGACGAGCGTGCCGAAGAGCGGCACGCCCAGACGGCGATAGAGCCTCCCATCGCGCTCCCAGGCACGGAGCCGGAGGTACGCGTCCGGCAGGCGCCAGCGGATGGCCGAGCCGATGACCGCGACCCAGGCCACGATGAGCCAGTTGGCAGCCAGCGCGAAGGCGGGGCTCCGGAAACCGAGGCTTGCGACCGACCACCACAGCCCCGCGCCGAGCACGGCGCCCGCGGCGAGGATCCGGAGCGCCCGCGGCCGGGGGCTCCGGCTTCCGGGCGCCCGTTCACCGCTGTAGCTTGGCGCGATCATGCCGGACATACCCAGCGCGCTCACGTTCTACGCGGTCTTCCTGTTCTCGACCGTCTTGCACGAGGCCGGGCATGCGCTGGCCGCGCTCCTGGGCGGCGACCGCACGGCGTATCACGGCGGTCAGGTCTCGCTCGACCCGCGCCCGCACATTCGCCGCGAGCCGTTCGGCATGGTGGTGCTGCCGCTGCTCTCGGTCCTGCTGTCGGGCTGGCCCATGGGCTACGCCAGCGCGCCGTACGATCGACGCTGGGCGTTCCAATACCCCAAGCGCGCGGCGGTGATGGCGCTGGCGGGGCCGGCGGGGAACCTCCTGCTGATGGTGCTCGCCGCGGTCGCGATCCGCGTTGGCTCCGCGACGGGCGTGTTCCACGCGCCCGCCTCCATCCGGTTTGGCTCCGTCACCGCGGCAACCGACGGAAGCCTGTGGGGCGCGGTCGCGTTCGTGGTGAGCGTGTTCTTCTCGCTCAATCTGGTGCTGTTCGCGTTCAACATGATCCCGCTGCCGCCCTTGGACGGCAGCGCCGCCGTGCCACTGGTGCTGAGCGAGGGCGCGACCGCGCGCTACCAGCAGTTCCTCTGGGGCCAGCCGGCGCTGGTGTGGATCGGGATCCTGGTCGCGTGGCGCGTGTTCGACGTGATCTTCAATCCCATCTTTCTGTTCTTCGTCAATCTGCTCTATCCTGGCGTCCGGTACGGGTAGCGGGGCATCGCAGCTCGCGCCGCGGAAGCCGGCGACGGGCAGCTCTACCCCAGCCGCGAGTTCACTCGCCATCTACCCTGCACGAGCGGCTCTTGTCCATGCTGCAAGGAGCCGCTGCAGTCCGACGACGAGCCGCTCCTGCAAGGAATCCGGCCGGGGTCGGAGGGTGAGGCCGAGGAGTTGACCGGCGGGTTCGAGCGGGTTGAACAGCGTCATGATGCGGCAGACCTTTTCGCCGCGAAACTCGAGTACATCTACGCCGTCGAACTCCGCGCGCCGGTTGGTCGGAGCATAGCCTGGCGGATCGAGCGGCGCGACGTGCGTTCCGGAGATGCGCCACGGCACGGCGCAGCGGCTGCCGTCGGGCGCCACGCAGATCGGCGGGCGGATCGCGTAGTGAAAATCGGGGAACGCGCGCAGCACCGCCTCGGCGAACCGGCGTACGGCAGCGGCCCCCGCAGCCGGCGCGGGCATGGCGGGGTCATCCCACCAGACGTCCTCGGTGACCAGGCTGAAGAAGCTCGGCAGGTCCCGCGCGTTCCACGCGTCTGCCATCCTCTCAGCCACCGCGACTGCCCCCGCGGCGCTCACCGCTCCTTCTCCAAGTGAAACAGCCGCAGCCCCTCGTGAATCACCGGGGCGAGCATGACGCCGGCCATGACCAGGAACACGATGCCGGCGAGCAGCGCGTAGATCCCCGCGAGGTACTTGGCCCCGGTGGAGTGCATGTCGCCCACCGGACCCATGCCGCCCATCAGCATGGCGGCGTTGAGGAACGCGTCCGCCCACGTGCGGTGGTCGGCGAACCGGTAGATCGCGACGCCGAGTCCCAGGAACGCGAGCATGAGCGGGAACAGCGGGGCGGCGTGACGGAGCATCCGCCACGCCATGTGGTGCCGGGGAAGATGGGTCATGGGCGGTCCTCCTCTTGGGGTCGCCCGTCGGCGGGGGGCACCGTGTCCTTGGTGCCCCCAGCTCCCGGTCCGGCGGGCGGCGCACGCCGTCGCTCAGAGATAGTCGACGGGCGCGGTGAACGTCGGATGCTCCACGTTGCCGGTGTTGCGGGTCGCGGCCGGCTCGAAGAGGAGGACCTCGACCTCCTCGTCAGCGGCGGTCCGATGCTCGAGGCCGCGCGGCACGATCACCAGCTCACCGGGGCCGACCTGCACCACGTGGTCGCGAAACTCCACGCGGAACCGGCCGCGCACGCCGAGGAACAGCTCGTCCTCGTGCTCGTGGTGGTGCCAGATGAACTCGCCTCGGAACTTGACGAGCTTCACCTCCTGGCCGTTCAGAGCGCCCACCACCTTGGGGCGCCAATGCTCACTGATCTGGGCGAACTTCGCGGCGAGGTTGACCTTCTCGATCATGGTGCCGCCCCGGTGAGAAACGTGCCGATCGCCTGCCTCGAGAGACGTTACTGCGCGGCCCGGTGGGCGCAACGGGTGCCGAGGACGACGGCCGGCCGCGAGTGTACTCGCGGCCTCTTACTCCGTTTCCAGCACCTCCAACAGGCTCCCGGGCTCGGGTAGCTCGGCCCACGCGCCCACCTCGCGCACCCGCCGCAGAAACTCGGGGACGTCGCCCGAGCGCTTGGCCCAGAGCGCCGCGGCAAAGCGCACGCCGGCATCGCGCGCGGCGGTGGCATCCGGGATCGCATCGCCCACGTAGAGCGCGTCGTCAGCCGGCAGGTTGAGTCGGCGGAGCGCCAGGCGCAGCCCCTCAGGGGACGGCTTCGCCTCCGCCACGTCGTCGTCGCCCACGAACACCGCGAAATCGCCCAGTCCCGACTGCTCGCGGGTGATGTCCCACGCGCCGCGGCTCTTCCCCGTCACGATGCCGAGCGGGAGTCCCTTCTGGCGCAGGCCGTCCAGCATGGCGGCGACCCCCGGGTACACGCCGGCGAACAGCTCGTCGTGCAGCGTCCGGTAGTGCTCGAGCAGGGTGGCGTGGGCCTGTGGGACCTCCTCGGCCGGCACCAGACTGTGCAGCGCGCGCATCTCCGAGCTGGGGTGCAGCGCGCGAAGCTCGTCGAGCGACAGCCGCCGGCCCGCATACGGCTCGAGTGTCCTGAGATAGGACTCGAGATACAACGCCCACGTGTTGACGAGCGTCCCGTCCAGGTCGAACAGCACGGCGCGGATGGGGCCGTCGGCGCGCGCGACGCGCGACGTCAGGCCGGTGTCGTACATGTCAGCTCCGCGGGTCTACCACAGAGAGCGCAGAGAGGGACTACTGCAGCTCAGTCCTTCTCCGTGTTCTCCGTGATCTCTGCGGTGAATACGCCCGCGGGCCGAAATCCTACGCCACCGCCTGGTGCTCGGTGCGGGCGATGATCTCGTCCTGGAGCGCGCGGCCTAGGTCGCAAAAATAGTCGCTGTAGCCCGCCACCCGCACGATCAGGTCGCGGTGCTCCTCCGGATGCTCCTGCGCCGCCCGGAGCGTCGCGGCGTCCACCACGTTGAACTGGACGTGGTGGCCGTCGAGCCGAAAGTAGGTGCGCACCAGCTGCACGAGCCGGTCAAGCCCCTCGTCACCGTCGAGCAGCCGGGGGGTGAGCTTCTGATTGAGCAGCGTGCCGCCGGTCCGCACGTGATCCATCTTGGCCGCCGACTTGAGCACCGCCGTGGGCCCGTGCCGGTCCGCCCCCTGCACCGGCGAGATCCCCTCCGACAGCGGGGTCGCGGCCCGGCGCCCGTCGGGCGTCGCCCCCACCACGGAGCCGAAGTACACGTGCACGGTCGTGGGGAGCAGGTTGATGCGGTAGCGGCCGCCCTTGGTGTTGGGCCGCCCGTCGATCGCGTCGAAGTACGCGTCGAACAGGCGGCGCATCACGCCGTCCGCGCAGTCGTCGTCGTTGCCGAACTTGGGGGTCTTGTTCCGCAGGAGCTGCTGCACGCGCTCCCGCCCGGCGAAGTCCGCGCCCAAGGCTTCGAGCAGCTGATCCATGGTGAGCGTCCTGCGGTCGAACACCTGGTACTGGAGCGCGGTCATCGCGTCCGTCATGGTGCCAAGGCCCACACCCTGGATGTACGACGTGTTGTAGCGCGCGCCGCCGGCGTTGTAGTCCTTCGCGTTCGCGACGCAGTCGGCGGTCAGCAGCGACAGGAACGGCGCGGGCATGTGGGCGGCGTACAGCCGCTCGATCACGTTGTTGCCGCGGATCTTGATGTCCACGAAATGCCGCAGCTGCCGCTGATACGCCGCGAAGAGGTCGTCGAACGTCGTGAACGTCCTGGGGTCGCCGGTCGGAATGCCGATCGTGCGGCCGGTGCGGGGGTCCACGCCGTTGTGGAGCGTGATCTCGAGCACCTTGGGCATATTGAAGTAGCCGGTCAGGATGTAGGCCTCCTTGCCGAACGCCCCGACCTCAACGCAGCCGCTCGAGCCGCCTGCCCGGGCGTCGACGATCGACTTCCCCTGCCGCACCAACTCCTCGACGATGAGGTCGCTGTTGAACACCGACGGCTGCCCGAACCCGGTCCGGATGATGCGCGCCGCGCGCTTCACGAACCGGTCGGGGCTCTTCTTGCTGACCTGGATCGACGCGCTCGGCTGCAGCAGCCGCATCTCCTCGACCACGTCGAGCAGCAGGAACGTCACGTCGTTCACGGCGTCCGAGCCGTCGGGACGGAGCCCGCCCAGGTTGATCTGCGCGAAGTCGGTGTAGGTCCCGCTCTCTTCGGCGGTGACGCCCACCTTGGGCGGCGCGGGCTGGTTGTTGAACTTGATCCAGAGGCACTGGAGCAGCTCTTCGGCGCGCTCCCGCGTGAGCGTGCCGTCGTCGAGTCCCTGGCGGTAGAACGGATAGAGATGCTGGTCGAGATGGCCCGGCGAGAAGGCGTCCCACGTGTTGAGCTCCATGGTGACGCCCAGGTGCACGAACCAGTAGTACTGCAACGCCTCCCAGAAGTCGCGCGGCGCGTGCGCCGGCACCCACGTGCAGACTTGCGCGATCCGCTCGAGCTCCTCGCGCCGGGCAGGGTCTTCCACGTGGGCCGCGATCGCCCGCGCGCGCTCCGCGTGGCGCTCGGCGAACCGGATGACGGCTTCCGCGCCGATCCGCATTGCGCGGAGCTGTTGCTGCTTGGCGTACGCCTCGGGATCGTCGAAGAAGTCGAGCGCGGCCAGACGCGCGTCGATCTCGCCGATGAAGTCGAGCATGCCGGTGCCGTAGATCTTGTCGTCCAGCACCGTGTGGCCGGGCGCGCGCTGCTCCATGAACTCGGTGAAGACGCCGGCCTCGTAGGCGGCCTTCCACTCGTCGGTCATCTCGCGGAAGATCAGGTCCCGCATCGAGCGGCCGTGCCAAAACGGGATCACGGTTTCGGCGTACACCCGGCGCGTGGTTGGGCTCACGTCGAACGGGATCTTCTCGCGGCTGTTGAGGAGATCGAGGTCCTCGAGCGAGTGGCAGCAGAGCTCGGGGTAGGTGGGCGCCTCCTTGGGCTTGGGGCCCTTCTCGCCCACGATCAGCTCGCCCTCGCCCAGGTGGATGGTGCAGCGCTCCAGCAGCGCCTGGAACCACAGCGCGCGTTGCATGGGCGCGGACACCGCATCGCCGGCGCTGGCGCGATAGAAGTCCGTGATGAGGTCCGCCCGCTCGGAGGCGATCGCCGGCCGCGCCTCGAGGCTCTGGGCGCGCAGCCGTCGGACTCGCTCGGTCATCGTCATGATGCCATCCCGTGGTTCCGTGCCGTGCTACCGTTTCCCATCACATCCACCTGCAACCCGAACCCGCGCAGCACGATCGTCGCGGCGGCGACTCGCTCCTCGCTGATCCGCGTTTCCGCCATCCGGTACTCCCGGCCGAGCCTGCCGTACTTGGCCGCGCCCAATGAATGATACGGGAGAATCACGACGGGGAACGGGCGCCCCAGCTCCGTGAGGAAGGCGCCGATGCGCCGCACGCTCTCGTCACCATCGTTCACGCCGGGGATCAGCGGCACCCGCACCACGATGGCGTGTCCCGCGGCTACCAGCGCACGGAGGTTCGCGAGCCCCAGCGCATTGGAGACGCCCGTGTACCGCCGGTGCCGGTCGTCGTCCAGCAGCTTGAGATCGTAGAGAAACAGGCTCACATGCGGCCGGATCCGGTCCACGGTCTCGCGGGACGCGTGGCCGCACGTATCCACGGCCGTGTGCATCCCGCGCTCGCGGCAGCCGCGCAGCAGCTCCAGGAGAAACTCGGGTTGAGCAAGCGGCTCGCCGCCGGAGAACGTCACGCCGCCGCCCGACTCGTCGTAGAACATCCGGTCGCGCTCGAGCTCCGCGAGCACCTGCTCGGGGGTCATCGCGCGGCCGAGCAGCTCCCGCGCCTCGGCGTAGCACTGGTCGGCGCACAGACCGCACAGCGTGCAGCGGGTCTGGTCGAGCAGCGGGGTCTCACCATCCCAGGAGAGCGCGCCTTCCGGGCAAATCGCGATGCACGTGCCGCAACGCGAGCAGCGCTCGGCGCGCCACACGACCTCGGGCGCCGCCGACAGGCCCTCGGGATTGTGGCACCACCAGCAGCGCAGCGGGCAGCCCTTGAGGAAGACCGTGGTGCGGATGCCCGGTCCGTCGTGGATCGAGAACCGGCGGATGTCGAACACCACGCCGGTGGTGAGCGTCCCAGCCTGCAGAATCCCTCCCGGTGCGTCAGCCCATATTCTGCGACGGGTTCGTTCAGGATTCCTTAAGGTCTGGATGAATGTCGGCTCCAGGAGCCGGCAAACCGCTGGTGGGCCCGGAAGACCTGCGCATCCCGCGTGGAGAAGAACACGAGCCGCACCTCGCGGATCGTGCGCCGACGATTGAGAAACGCCTCGATCGTCTGCGACGCGACCCCCGCCGCCTCTTCGGGCGGGTAGCCGTAGATCCCGGTCGAGATGGCGGGGAACGCGATGGTCTCGAGCCCGTGCTCGACGGCCACCTCGAGCGACCGCCGATAGCAGGAGGCGAGCAGCTCGGCATCGCGGCCGGCGTTTCGTCCGTAGACTGGGCCCACCGTGTGGATCACGTGCTTCGCCGGCAGCCAGCCGCCGGTCGTGATGACGGCCTCGCCGGTCGGCAGGCCGTTCGGGAGCTCCTCCTGCCGGATCCGTCTGCAGGCGGCGAGAATCTCCGGGCCCCCGGCGTGGTGAATGGCCCCGTCCACGCCGCCCCCGCCCATCAGCGACGAGTTCGCGGCGTTCACGATCGCGTCCACCGGCTCGTGCGTGATGTCGCCGACGACGACGTGGACGCGACCGTTCAGGAAATCGGTAGACATGGCGGATCTCCTCGCCGCGCACCGCTCAAGATCAGTGACGCCGGGAGATGGGTGTGACGCTCAGGAAATAGGCGACCAGCAGCGCTACCGCGACGGCGAAGATCAGCATCGCGGTCGGCTGATCCATCCTGCGGAGCGCCGCGCGCGCGCGCGCGACCCGGAGCCGGACTCGATCGAAGACGCGGATCAGCCTCGTGCGGAAAGAATGACTCGCGATGCCGAGTACGTGGGTCGCCGGGTGCGTCATGGTGCCTCCCTGTCCGACCCCATCAACATCCTGCCGCGGCCCGCGGTCCGCCAGCCCTCGGGATCACGCCGCCGGCGCGCCGGCGGCCAGCACCACCTTGCCGAGGTTGCGCCGCTCGTGGAGATAGCGGTGAGCCGCGACCGCGCCGGGCCCGTCCAGCGGGAACGTGCGGTCCACGACGGGACGGATCTCGCCGGCGACCACGGCGCGAAAGATGTCCTCCAGCGCAGGCCGGAGGATCGCTTCCTTGGCGGCGAGATGCAGCAGGTGCACGCCGAGCACGCCGATGCTCGGTTGGATCAGCGACAGGGGATGGAACCGCGGCGTGCGGAGCCAGGCCCACGCAGCCCGCCGCCAGCTGCGCGTGCGCTTCGGCAGCGCGTCGCTCAGCCCGTAAAACACGAGCCGCCCGAGCGGTGCGAGTAGCCGGCGGCACGCGGCGGTGGCGTGGCCGCCGACGGCATCGAGCGCCAGGTCCACGCCCCGCGGTCCCACGAGCGCGCGGACCGGGCCCTCGAAGTCCACCCGCGAGTCGAAGCAGGCTGCGGCGCCGAGCTGCTCGGTGACGAAGGTCCGCTTGCGTGCGTCGCCCGCCGTCCCGATCACGCGGAGGCCGCGGCGCACCGCGAGCTGCACCGCGGCGGTGCCCACGCCGCCGCCGGCGTTGAGGATCAGCACCACCTCGCCGGGCCGCGCGTTGCCCATTTCGATGAGGCAGATGCGGGCGGTGAGAAACACGACGGGAACGGCCGCCGCCTGCACGGGCGTGAGCGACGCGGGGTAGCGGAACACCTGACGCACCGGCACGACCACGTCGCGCGCGTAGCCGCCGTAGCGCAGCAGGGCGACCACGCGGTCGCCTTCGCGCCAGCCATCCGCGCCCGGACCGACCCGGGAGATCTCGCCGGCGATCTCGAAGCCGGGGCTGAACGGGCGTGGTGGGACGGTGTCGTAGAGGCCGACCCGCATGAGCAGGTCGGCGAAGTTGATGCCCGCGGCCAGGACCCGGATCCCAACTTCGCCGGGGCCGGGCTCGGCAAGCGGGATCCCGCGCTCCACGAGCGCCTCGGGCGGACCGTGGCGCTCGATCCGGATGGCCCGGGTGGTGGCGGACGTCAGGCCGGCATTCCGTCCAGTAGAACGAGGTTCGAGCTCGCGATCGTGCGGCGCAGCTCCATGGCGGGCCGGTATTCCGGCGAGTCGTACCACTGCTTCACCCGCTCGTAGCTCTCGAACTGGAGAATCACCAGCCGGTTCGGCGTCCACTCACCTTCGAGCTTGGCGGACTTGCCGCCCCGGGCGATGTACTTGCCGCCGTACTGGGCGATGGACGCGGCCGCGAGCCGCCTGTACTCCTCGAAGCGGACGGGGTCGGCGACCCGGATGTCCGCGATCACGTACGCCGGCATGACAATCTCCGTGGGTCAGAACTCGCGCTTCTTCATCTCCGCAAAGAACCGATGCCGCTCCTCGTCGTCGTCGGTGGCGGGCGGCAGCGTCTCGTCGTACCTTCGGCGGGTCTTGGCTTTGGCCTTCGCCGCCTTGGCGGCGTTCTTCCGCACCAGCGCTGCGAGCTTCTTGTCGTCACTCTTGGACATCCCTGCGCCTCCTCAAGCGGGATCACGTGCGATGAGCGCTGCGTGCAACATGCCGGGTCGCGCCGCGGAGGTCCAGGGGGGCGAGGCCCGTCTCACCGGGCAGCTCGGGCCGAGTGGCTGCCTTGGCAGCATTTTAGGGACGCGACAGGCGACCCGATCATCGGGGGCTGTGCGCGACAGCTTCGCTTCCAGGAAGCCGCTGAGAGCGGCTACTCGGCGCGTGCTGTCGCGCGAGGGCGACAAGAAGCGGAAGTACGGGCCCGCGAAACCATTCGGCGGGCTCGCGCGTCTAGGCAAGAAGGGGTAACGACCGATGGACCTTCCGAATCCAGCTCCGGCGCGCCGATCAGCCGGATGGCGCATCCCGTGGTGGCGGCTCGCCGGCGTGCTCGTCGCGGCGGCGACGCTCGCGGGTGCCGCCGTGATCGGCGAGGCGCTGCTCCGCGCCCGGCTCGACCCGCCCGCGGCCCGCGCGCCGACACGGCTCTTCGCGCGACCGCTGGTGCTGGAGCCGGGGGCTACGGTGAGCGCGGACCGGGTGCGAGGCGCCCTCGACCGGCTGGGCTATCGGGCTGCGCGCGGTGAAATCGATCCCGGCGAGTATCGGCTGGGCGACGACGAGTGGCGCATCGGGCGGCGGCCGTTCGTCGGGCCCGATGGGCCCGAGCCCGGCGGCCTGGTCGTGATCCGGCTGGATTGGAACGGTGCCGTGCGGCGCCTTACGGACGCCAAGGGCGATCGACTCGATCGGGTGGTGCTCGAGCCCGAGCCGATCGGTACGGCGCTGGATGGCGACGCCGAGGACCGGGTTCCCGTCCGGCTGGCCGACGTGCCGGATCGCCTGGTCCAGGCGGTACTCGCGGTCGAGGACCAGCGCTTCTTCGCGCACGGCGGCATCGATTTCCGGCGGGTTGCCGGCGCGGCGCTCGCCAACGTGCGGGCGCGCCGGGTGGCCGAGGGCGGCAGCACCATCACCCAGCAGCTCGCCCGGAACCTGTACCTCTCGGCGCGGCGCTCGCCGCTGCGCAAGTTGCGCGAAGCGGCGAGCGCCCTGGCGCTCGAGGCGCGCTACTCCAAGACGCAGATCCTCGAGGCCTACCTCAACGAGATCTATCTCGGCCAGGACGGCGCGCTCGCGATCAAGGGGGTGGGCCGCGCGGCGCAGTTCTACTTCGGGAAGAATGTAGGCGACCTGAGCGTCGCCGAGGCGGCGCTGCTCGCAGGCATGATCCGCGGACCGAACCTCTACTCGCCGGTGCGAAACCCGGACACCGCGCGGGAACGGCGCGATCTCGTGCTGCGGCTCATGGCGGAGCAGGGGCGGATCGACCGGCGCGCGGCGGAGAATGCGGCCCGTTCCCCGCTGCGCGCGGCCCCGCACCCGCGACCGGCGCCGACGGGGCGCTACTTCCAGGATTACGCGCTCGAGCGAATGCGTGAGGAAGGGCTGTGGGCGACGGCCGATCGCGGCTTCGCGGTCTTCACGACGCTGGATGCCGATCTCCAGCGTGCCGCCGAGCGCGCGGTGCGGGATGGGCTGTCGAGCGTCGAGCGCGGGATTCGGCGGCGGGGACGCACGGCGGCGCTCCAGGCGGCGCTGGTGGCGCTCGACCCGCGGTCGGGGGAGATCCTCGCGATGGTGGGCGGCCGCGAGTACGGCGCGTCGCAGTTCAATCGCGCCACGCAGGCGCGGCGCCAGCCGGGGAGCGCGTTCAAGCCGATCGTGGCGCTGACGGCGCTGGCGCGCTCCACGACGCCCGACGGGCCGGCGTTCACGCTCGCGTCGGTGGTCGAGGACGAGCCGCTTGCGGTTGAGACGCCCGCGGGCGTCTGGGAGCCGGACAATTACGACAACGGGTTCCGCGGCCAGGTCACGGTGCGGGAGGCGCTCGAGCAGTCGCTCAACGTGCCGTTCGCCCGGATCGGGCTTGCGGTGGGACCGGAGCGGATCGTCGCGACGGCCAAGGCGCTCGGCATCACGAGCCCGCTCCACGCCGTGCCGAGCCTGGCGCTCGGCGCATCCGAGGTGACGCCACTCGAGCTCACGCGCGCGTACGGCGTACTCGCCGCGGGTGGGCTGCGCGCCGACGCGCGCGCGCTGCTTGCGGTCGTGGATGCGCGCGGCCGGGTCAGCCCGGCGTCGGCCCGCCCCGCGACTCGCGTGTTCGATCCGGCGGAGACCTACCTGGTCACCTCGGCGCTCGAGGGGGCGGTGGAGCGGGGGACGGGGCGGGGGCTTCACGCGCAGGGAGTCTGGGGCTCCATCGCGGGCAAGTCCGGCACGTCGAGCGACTGGCGGGACGGCTGGTTCATCGCCTACACGCCGGCGCTCGTGGTGGGTGTGTGGGTCGGCTACGACGATGCGCAGAGCATCGGGCTCACCGGCTCGCGGGTCGCGCTGCCGATCGTGGCGCGGTTGCTCCGCACCGCGCTGGGCGACGAGGGCGGCGAGGAATTCCCGGTTCCCGACGGGATCGAGGTCGCGGAAGTGGATCCGACCTCCGGCCTGCGCGCCGGCTGGGGCTGCGGCGGCGAGCAGGAGGTGTTCCTCGAGGGGACGGCGCCCACCGAGCAGTGCGAAGCGTCCTGGGGGCCCGCGCGCTGGCTTGCCCGGCTCGATCAATTCCAGGATCTGAACTGGAGCGGCGTGCGCGAGCTGCTGGATGAGGCGAACGTAGGCGATGCCCGCGACCTGATCCGCGACCTCGCGCGCGAGCTGCGGCGTGAGGCACGGCGGCTCGCGCGGGAGCATTAGGCGAAAGCGGTGCCCAATTCAGCGGTGTCCGCATCAGCGGCGTCTGCGGCTCCTTCCGCCTGCCACAAATGCCGCCGCTCGTGCGCCGCCAGCACGTGGAAACACGAGAACAGGTTGTACTTGATCCGCGGGTTGAACGCCGAGGCGAGACGCAGCCGGTTGAGATCGAGCCCGGATGCCATCTGCACGCGGCGGATCAGCTCCTCCTGCAGCACCACGAGCTCTCCCACCACCGCGTCCCGGGCACCGATGCTCGATGGTACGAAGGGCGCGGTGGTCGCCATGCGGAACCGTGCCGGCGGCTCGAGGCTCCGCCCGAGCAGGAACCCCACCAGGTCGCGGCGATAACGGCCGCTCGCCTGGCGGCCGGACGCGCGGGCGCGCTCGAGCGCCTCGTCGATCAGCGGGAGGAACGCGCGGGTCGTGAGGTTGAGATGCGCCAGGCATTCCGCCGGGGACCAGCGCTCCGGCGTCGGGCGCCGCGCGAACCCCTCCTCGTCGAGGCCGGCCGCCAGCGCGCGGGCATGGTCGGTGGCGGTGCGGAGCTCGGCCGCGAGTTGGGCGAGTTGCGGGTGAAGCGGGTCGGACATGGCGGTCTCCTGCATCGTTCGTCCGGAAACGCGCAACCATGGGATCGCTGGGTGTCCGCGAAGGTACCGCGTCCCTGGCCGACGAGCCAGAGCCCGTCGGCGCGTTCGAATGACGGGCAGGGCGCGGAAAGGGTTGCCGCGGGCGGCAGGCTGGGTGCCATCGTGATCGCGTGAGCCACTTTCTCTATGTCCACGTCACCTGGGGGACGCGCGCCGCGCGCCCGCTGATCGATGCCGCCAGAGCTGAGCTGCTCGATCGCTTTCTGCGGGCGGTCTCCCGGCGGGAGCGCTGCCGAGTCGTGGCGGCCGGGCTCACCACCACCCACGTGCACCTGCTGCTGCGGCTCCACCCGACCACGTTCCTGCCGCGCTTGCTGCACCATCTCAAAGCCGGCAGTGCCAGATGCGTGAACCGCGAGCGGCAGCCGGGGCGCGGCGCGGAGCTCGAATGGGCGCCCGGATGCATGGTCCACTCGGTGAGCAGCGCTGTGGTGGAAGGGGTGAGCGACTACGTGCGCGACCAGGCGACCCATCATCCGAGCGTGCGGATCGCTGGCGTGGCTTGAGGGTTCCGTGTCCGCGGGGCGAGATTGTGATCGCCGCCGCGCACGTGCGCCGCGGCGTCATGTCCGACTCGGAGACTCCCGATGCCTCGCATCCGGCTCATACATCGCTCGGTTGGCAATAGCCCCTGGGATCGCACGACACTCGCGATCGCCGTGGTTCTTCTCGCGGCCTCCTCCGCGGGGGCTCAGGAGACCAAGCCCTACCCCGAGCGCGTGGAGATCCGGCGCACGGCGTACGGCATCCCGCACATCCTCGCCCAAGATCTCGCGGCTGTGGGCTACGGGCTCGCCTGGGTGCAGCTCGAGGACTACGGCTCGCGGCTGGTGGTGAACCTGCTGCGCGGCCGCGGCGAGCTGGCGACCGTGTTCGGCCGCGACTCGATTGAGTCGGACTTCTCGTTCCGGCAGACGCATCAGCGCGTGGTGGAGACCTACCAGCTGCTGCACCAGGACACGCGCGATCTGTGCGAGGGGTTCGCGGCGGGAACGAACCGCTACGTCGCAACACATCCCGACGAGTTCGCCGGCTGGAAGCTCCCGCAGTTCACGCCGCAGGACGTCGCGGCGGCATGGACCGACGAGACGGTCGAGCCGGCATCGCGCGGCTTCCTGCGCCGGCTCACGGCAGAGCGCCGCGCGCGGGCCGACTCGCTGCGCGCGCTCGGGGCCGGCTCCAACGCCTGGGCGTTCGCGCCGAGCCGCACGACGTCGGGCCGGGCGATCCTGATGCGCAACCCGCACCTCAACTGGCAGGCGGGCTACTACGAGGCGCACCTCACGGTTCCCGGCGTGATCAACTTCTACGGCGATTTCCGGATCGGCTATCCGCTCTACTTCAACGGCGGCTTCAACGAGAACCTCGGCTGGGCCACCACGAACAACTACGTGGACGTGGAAGAGATCTACGCGCTCGACGTGGATCCCGACCAGTCCGATCACTACCTGTTCGACGGCGGCTCGGTGCCACTGGAGCGGGTCGAGGTGACGGTCGCGTGGAAGAACGGCGACGGGCTGTCCACCGAGACGCGCGAGTTCTGGCGCACGCCGCTCGGGCCCGTGATCGAGCGCGGGAAAGGGAAGATCTACGTCATCCGCTCGGCCGAGTGGGGCGAGTACCGCAAGACGGAGCAGTTCCTGCGGATGATGCAGGCGCACAACCTCGACGAATGGAAAGCCGCCATGCGGATGCGGGCGCACGTGGAGCAGAACCTCACGTACGCCGATCGCGCCGGGAACATCTTCTATGTGTGGAACGGGACGATCCCCAAGCTTCCCGGACCGTCCGGCGGAGACACCGCCGCGATCCCTGCCCACCGCTCGGCGGACATCTGGACGGAGATCGTGCCGTTCGAGCAATTGCCCCAGCTGCTGAACCCCAAGGGCGGCTATCTCCAGAACGCCAATGACCCGTTCTACTATACCAATCTCAACGCGATCTTCGACTCGACCAGGTTCCCCGCCACCTTCTCCCGCCCGGCGCTGGGTTTGCGCAGCCAGCTGAGTCTCTCGCTCGTGACCGAGATGAAGAAGATGAGCCTGGAAGACGTCATCCGGCTCAAGTTCAGCCCGCGGATGATGGCGGCCGAGCGGTTCAAGGACGATCTCCTCACGGCGGTCAAGGCCACCAACCCCACGGGCGAAGTGCCGGATGCCGTCCAGTCGCTCGAGCAGTGGGACAACACGGTGGCGTCTGAGACGCGCGGGAGCACGCTGTTCGAGACGTGGTTCGAGCGCTATCTCCGGCCCGATGATCCCGGCCCGCGCCGCTCGAGCGCCGCCCGCGCGAGTGCGCTGTACGCGAAGCCATGGACTTCCGCGGAGCCCACCACCACGCCGGACGGGCTGGCCGATCCGGACCGCGCCGCGCGGCTGTTCACCTGGGCGATGGACGAGACCAAGCGCCGGTTCGGGGGCTGGGACGTCACCTGGGGTGACGCGCACCGCGTGCGGGTGGGCGACGTCGACCTTCCCGCCAACGGCTGCGCCGGCGGGGACGGCTGCTTCCGGGTGTTCTGGTTCGAGGACGCGCCGGACGGCAAGCGCGTGGTCTCAGGCGGCGACGGCTGGGTGCTCGCGGTCGAGTTCGGCAAGGACGGCCCGCGGGCGTATTCCGTGTTGGCCTACGGTGAGAGCAATCGGCCGGACTCGCCGCACCACACCGACCAGACGGCGATGTTCGTGAACGGGCAGACCAAGAAGGTGGCGTTCACGGAGGTGGACATCGCGGCGCAGCTGGTGGCGAAGTATCGGCCGGGGAGCTAAAGCGGCGGGCAGCGGCGAGAGCATGCGCGCGCGATGCTGTGACAGCCGTAACTCTCATTACCACAATTTGTTGACAGCTTGTGGTCTAGGTGCCATTGACGATGTATGCAATGCATGCGATGTTTGCATAGTGGCGAACTGAGAGGAAAGCGGTGGCTCGTACTGTCTCCTTCCGAATCCCGGACGATGTCGCCAAGCGGGTGGCCGAGCGGGCCGCATCGCTCGCCGCTGGGAGCGGCAGCGATGTGTATCGGCGCGTGATCGATGAGTGGCTGCGCATGCAGGAGCATCCCCAGATCCGGTTCGCGGACGGGCCGGGAGGCCGCCGGGCGGTTCTCGTGGGCGGTCCGGACGTCTGGGAGGTAGTGCTGATCGCCCGGGCGTTCGACTTCGACGTGCAGCGGCTCGCCGCGGCCTATCCCTGGCTCACGGCGGATCGGCTTGACGCCGCGCGCCGCTACGCGGATGCGTACCCCAGTGAGATCGAAGCGCGGATCGCGGAGAACGCGCAGGCCGCCGATCAGCTGGAGCGGGAACTCGACGCGCTCGGCGCGTGAGGCTCTATCTCGACGAGATGATCAGTCCTGAGGTGGCATCGGGGCTGCGGGCGCAGGGGCACGACGTCGTTGCGGCGGTGGAGCGCGATGCGCTGGGCGTGTCTGACCCCGCCCAGTTCGCCCGAGCCATCCACGAACGGCGGGCGCTGGTGACGTACAACGTTCGGGACTTCGCGATCCTCGCCCGCGCCGCGACGACGGCTGGTCGCGACTACTGGGGGCTGGTGCTGGTCAACGACCGGCACATTCCACCATCCGACATGGGCGGGCTTATCGGTGCGCTCGCGGCGCTGCTGACCAGCCGCCCTGCCTCGGATGCGCTGAAGAACCAAGTGGTGTTCCTGCGACGCGCGGCGTCATGAGGTCATCCGCGTGCCTGCTCCGGCTGATCCCCCACTCGGCTCTGCCGGTGCATCGACGAGTTGCGATGACTCCGCAGACTCATCGGCCGGCCCGCCGGTTCGGCCGCTGTCGTGGACCGGGAGGATGTGCGGGATGCGTGAGCTTAGCGGCGAACTCGATCTCGAACAGGAACCGGTCGGGACCGAAGACTAGGGGCGCTGAGGGTCTGACACAGCACCGCCCGGCGCGGGGCCGGGCGGTGGACCTGACAATCTTGGCCCAGCGTGCTCAGTCGTGGCGGAACCTGCAGGGTTCGGCAATGAAGCCTACCTTGAGTTCACCGGCGGCATTGTACGAGAAGTGGGCCTTGAATGGCCAATCCAACACGACACCCGTCGCCACGTTGCGGAAAACCCAGCGCATGTTGTCGCTGAAGAATCCCGAGTATGCAGGCACCTCCCAGACACCTTCACAGTGATTGCCCTTGACCGTTTCCCACACATCGCCGGAAACCTGCCCGATCATCTGCCAGTCGGAGGCGTACCAAGAGAGGTGGTGGCTCCTCGCGGTGCCATCAGGCTTCGTCACGACGTGCTCTCTGACTGTGGTCGTGCCCACGAAACGCATGTCCTCGCCGAGGCACGGGCAGTAGTAGATGTAGTCTTCGTTGAAGGTCGTTTCCGTCCATCCAACGTCGGCGGCGGCAAGCTCCGGTGACGTAACCGGCGCAACCGGCTGCCGGTCGCACGCGAGCAGCAACAACGGGACGAGTAAGAATGTGATCTTCCGCATGACACACCTCCGCACACGAGTAGTCCTGCGCTTGGGTGGCGCGGTCCCGTCGTCGGGAGGGGCGCCTGGCTGGGAGGGCGTCCTTCGGGCAGGCCGGGTGAAGCGGCACCCCGAACCAATAGCCCGATGATAGAATGCCCCCCTCAGCGCGGCGTCGGTGTCGCGTCGGATCCATGGAACGGCCTGTCAGCGCAGCGTCGGTGTCGCGTCCAACGGCGCTCCGGTCTCACCTCACTGACCCGAACATCAGGCGGCAGAAACAGCAAGGCGAACGCTCGTGATTCCGCGCTGACCTATGGCGCGGCCTCGGAACCGGGATTCCCTCAGCGCCGGGCCGCAGCCAAGCAGGAGACCATCGACCCCCACTTGTGCAACGCGAGTCTGGCTGAGTTGTGCTTCGTTCGGCTGTGTACTGCTACGGCTTGCGAACCGGGTAGTTACGGGACACGCGAGCCTGGCCGTGTTTGCCTGAGTTGGCACACTACTGGCGCACTGAGATTCTCGATCTCGCAGCGGGCTCAGCGCACCGGGTCCACGTTCGCGTACTTCACCAGCAGCGCCTGGAACCGCGGATCGCTGCGGATCGGGTCCCAGCGCGGGTCGAGGCGCAGCGTGTGGACGCTGAGATTATAGGAGGGTCCCGCCAGCAACCGCTTGATCTCGGCGAGAGCCGCATCCGTATCGCCAATCCCAGCCAGAATCCGCGCCCGGTCCTCGCCGATGGATGCCTGAGCTAAGGCGTCCTCACGGTAGGTCCTGGACTGCTGGAGCCAGCGCGCTTCGCGCTGCGCCTCCCGGCCCCGTCCCAGGCCGGCGAGCGCCAGGCCGCGTGCGGCGTGCACCCGCCAGTCGTCGGAGCCGGTAGCCCTGCTCCGCGGCGTGCGCCTCCATCCGTGCGACGGTGCGCGGCTCGTCGGCAACGGAGTATCGGCCGGGGCGGTGAGGCAGCGGCTCGCGCACTCTCGTCATGGTAGGACTTTCCTGCGCCATTCCCCCTCGCGGTCCTGGAGGCGACGGGGATCGTGCACGGCCCCTCTCCCTGAGCCTCGGCTAGGATTGACGCCGTGCATGTGATCGCACCGCCCTGCGTCTGTACGGTTACTGGGAGCTGCGCTCACGGCCGTACAGTCGGGACATGCCGCTCAAACCCCGCAGGCAGCCGGCTACGGACGCCGTGCGCTCGGCTCGCTCCCTCGCTTCGCCGCCCATCGCGCAGATCGCAAGCGCCATCCACGTGGTTCGCGGCCAGCGTGTGATGCTGGACGCCGACCTCGCCACGCTCTATGGCGTGTCGACGAAGCGTCTCAATGAGCAGGTCCGGCGCAACCGACTGCGGTTTCCGGATGACTTCGCCTTTCGGCTGACTGCAGATGAGGCCCGCGGTTTGAGGTCGCAAATTGCGACCTCAAGAACGGGCCACGGCGGTCGTCGGTACGCGCCGATGGCCTTCACAGAGCATGGCGCGGTGATGTTGGCTAGTGTGCTGAGCAGTTCGGTGGCGGTGCACGCGAGCATCCAGGTCGTACGGGCGTTCGTGCAACTTCGGAGCCTGCTGGCCACCCATGCCGATCTCGCCCTTCGACTCGACGAGTTGGAACGCGCGTACGACCGCCGGTTTCAGGTCGTGTTCGATGCGATCCGGCGGCTCATGCAGCCCCCGGAGTCGCCGGAGCGTGCGCGCATCGGGTTCCAAGCGCACCGCGAGCGGTAGGTCCGGCGAGGCACGTCGGTGTCGACCCTTGCCGCGTTTCGGTGAGGTGAGGCGGCAGATCTGGCGCGGCCGCGACAGGTGGACGCACTACCAACTCCCAGCACACCGGGTTCGACCGGGGATTGCGCGACGACTCCTTCCCCGCGTCCGCTATCCCGCCCCTGTCACCGGATGCCTGAGTACCGTCTTGAGCTTCTCCGGCTTCGAGCGCCGCGGATCGCTGAGGTAGATCTCGTGATGCTTGCCGTGGAAGGTGTAGCCTTGCTCCGTGGCGAACGCCTCCATGAGCGCTACGGTCCGCGGCTCGTCGGCGTACGGGCCGACGTGCAGCGCCTGCACGCACCGCCCCTCGCGGAACCGCTCCAGCCGGAGCTTGGCGAGTGACGAGTTGGGCCGCTTCTCTGCGGCCTTCTCCACGGCGGCGCGAAACATCGCCGCGGTAACGTGATCGGGCTGGAGGATCATCAAGGTCCAGCTCGCGGGCTCCCCGTGCGCCAGATCGAAGGTCTCTTTGTCGCCCCACCAGAGCCCCTCCAGCGCCATCACGGGATAGTCAATCGCGCTCTTCTCCCGGAGCTTGGACATGAACTTGAGCGTGTAGGCGACACCGTACAGCGCTCCGATCGCCTCCTCGAAGGCAGGCGACAAGTCGGGACCGACCCCCGGCTCGAGGCGCCCATCGATCATGGCGAACTGGAACGCCGGCACCTCAACGATCTCGACCTTGTTGGCGCGCGGCGCGTAGAACTGCTTCAGCTCCTTCTTGAGATCGAGCTTCTTCATCTTCTCTCTCCCCCTCTCCCCCTCTGCCCCCTCTCCCCCTCTATTTCGCCTTCCCCAATGGCATCACCGCGAGCGGTCGCTCGGCTGGGTCGAGCTTCAGCACGGCCGCGACGCTGTCGTCCACGATCGCACCCGCCATGACGGTGCCGAGGCCGAGCGCGACCGCCTCGAGATACACGTTCTGCCCGACGTGCCCCACCTCGATCGCCACGAACCGATCGGTGCGGTCGGCGTAGCGCGCGCGGGTGCGCTCCGGCACCGCGGTGATCGCCAGCGTGACCGGCGCCTGAGTGACCCAGCCCTGGCGCACGGCCGCCCGGGCGAGCGTGGCGCGCACGTCTCCATCGAGATGCGGTACCAGCTCGTGTCCCTGCGGGCGGTACTTGTACACGCCCGCCGGCAGGCCGGTCACGTTCCCGACCACGACGTAGAGCTCCAACGGATAGGTGGCGCCCGCCGAGGGCGCCGTGCGGTGCCCGTCGGCCGAGGTGATGCCCTGCGCCGCCCACAGGATCTGGCCGAGCTGCGCGAGCGTGAGTGGCGTGTCGGCGTAGGCGCGCACCGAGCGCCGGGCCTGCAGCGCTTCCTCGACCGATACGGTCCCACGTGTCACCGGGGCCGGGAGCTCGATCGGGGCAGCTTGTGTGCGCGCGGTTTTCATCGGAATGATCAACAGCGGGATGGCCATGAGTGCGGTCGGAACGTATCGCATGACACAACCTCCTTAGGAACAGCCGTCGCCTTGGCGATAGAACGCGCCGAGTGGCCGCTTCAGCGGCCTCCTACATCACCGAATCGTGAATCACCAGCGAATCCTGCACCCGCAGCGAATCCTGCACCCGCAGCGAGTCCACCACCCGCAGCGAGTCCACCACCCGCAGCGAGTCCAGCGCCCGCAGCGAGTCGAGCACGGGCGCGGTCTCGCCGATGTAGCGCCAGATGAACGTGGCCATGGCCATGCGACGTTCGATTTCGGATACGTAAGCGAGATAGCCGCTCGTCGTCCGGCCCGGATGCCACGTGGACGGGCGCGGCAGTCCCGCGGCCAACATCGCGGCTTCATGGTCCGTGAGCGCGCTCGCCGGCTCGCCGAAGAACGTGCGCGCGGCGGCTTCGGCGCCGTACACGCCCGGCCCGAACTCGACCACGTTGAGGTACAGCTCGAGAATCCGCCGCTTTGTGAGGTGCCGCTCCAGCGAGCGGGTGAGCAGCGCCTCCTTGACCTTGCGCCACGGATTGCGGGACGGCGAGAGCCACAGGTTCTTGGCGAGCTGCTGCGTGATGGTGGACGCGCCGCGGAGCGGCTTCCCTTCCTCCACGGCGGCTTTGAGCGCCGCCTTCAGCTCGGCGGTCGAGAAGCCCCGGTGGAAGAAGAACTCCATGTCCTCGCCCGAGACCGCGGCGCGCTTCAAGTGGGGCGAGATGCTCGACCACGGCACCCATTGCCAGGACACGCCCGTGGACTTGCCGGCCGCACGCTGGCGCGCCTTGTAGGCCTCGATGAACGCGGTGGTCTTGGGCGGGTGCTCAGCCAACGCGGCGACGTCTGGCCACGTGAGCCACTGCCAGACACCCGCGGCCGCGAGCAGCGCGCCGATGGCGAGCACCAGATACAGGAATACGCGCGTTCGACGTCTCATGCGGTGTGGAGGGCCTCATCCTCTCCTCGTCCAAAGATACCCGCCGGCACCGAGCCCGCGGCACGTGGCGTCCCGGGCCCGGGCGCCGTACCTTGCCCAACCAATCTCGACCGTTCCCGCATACCCCGGCTGCGCTCCGGTGGAATCAGGTGCGCTCGCTGCGCCATGGAGTCGTGACATGTCCCGCTCGGTTTCGCTCGTGCTGTTCCTCGTCCTCGGTCTTGGCCTGCCACCGGGCTACGGAGCCGCCCAGGCGCCGTCCGCCGCGTTCAACGTCACGGAGGCGATGATCCCGATGCGCGACGGCGCGCAGCTCTTCACGGTGATCCTCGCGCCCAAGGGCGCCACCGAGCCGCTTCCCATTCTGATGCTCCGCACGCCGTACGGCACGCGGGGGTGGGCGGGGACGCCGCGCTTCCTGGTCGCGTTCAAGGAGCTGATTGCGGACGGGTACGTGTTCGTGATCCAGGACATCCGCGGCCGCTACCGGTCTGAAGGTGAGTTCGTCATGAACCGGCCGCCGCACGACCCGGCCGACCCCAGGGGAGTGGACGAGAGCACCGACACGTACGACACGATCGACTGGCTGGTCAAACACGTGCCGCGCAACAACGGGCGGGTCGGCGTGGTGGGGATCTCGTATCCCGGCTGGCTCACCGCGATGGCCGGCATCGACCCGCATCCCGCGCTCAGGGCGATCTCGCCGCAGGCGCCGATGACCGATACCTGGATGGGCGACGACTTCTTCCATCAGGGCGCGTTCCGGCTCGCCTACGGGCTGGAGTACACGTGGATGATGGAAGAGACGGCGGACGAGAGCACGGGCCCGCGTACCACCCGGTACGATACGTTCGACTGGTACCTCTCCTACCCGACGCTCGGTGCCCTCGCCGAGGCGGTGGGCGCGATGCGCTTCCCGACGTGGCGCAACTTCGTGGCGCACCCGGCGTACGACGCGTTCTGGCAGCGCCAGGCGCTCACCACGTACCTCACGAGCGTCCGCGTCCCGACGCTCACGGTGGGCGGCTGGTGGGACCAGGAGGACCTGTATGGCCCGATGGCGACCTATGCCGCGCTCGAGCGGCACGACACCGCCGGGATCAATTACTTCGTGATGGGTCCATGGAGCCACGGGCAGTGGGCGCAGGCCGGCGGCGACCAGCTCGGGAACGTGCGGTTCGACAGCAACACGGCGGACGAGTTCCGCGCGCGCATCCAGGGGGCGTGGTTCGCCTATTGGCTTAAAGGAAAGGGCGATGGGAAGTTCGCGGAGGCTGAGCTGTTCGAGTCGGGCGACAACCGCTGGCGGAGCTTCGACGCGTGGCCGCCCCGGGACGCCGTGCGGCACGACCTGTACCTGCTTTCCGGTGGTCGGCTGGCGTTCGACCCGCCCACCGATACGGCGGGCTTCGACCAGTACGTGTCGGATCCGGCCCATCCGGTGCCGTACCGGCCGCGTCCGGTCGAGCTGACCTACGGTCCGGGCTCGCGCTGGGCGCCGTGGATGACCGAGGACCAGCGCTTCGTGGACGACCGGCCCGACGTATTGACCTGGCAGACCGCGCCGCTCGACGAGGAGGTCACGGTGGCCGGGGACATCACCGGCCGGCTGTTTGCCTCGACCACCGGCAGCGACGCCGATTGGGTCGTGAAGCTCATCGACGTCTACCCGGACAGCCTGCCCGACCGGCCGGCCATGGGCGGCTACGAATTGATGGTCGCCGGCGACGTGCTGCGAGGGCGCTACCGGAAGAGCTTCGAGCGCCCCGAGTGGATCCCGGCCGGCGCCGTCGAATCGTACACCGTAGACCTGCACCAGCAGCTCTACCGCTTCCAACGGGGCCACCGGATCATGGTGCAGGTGCAGAGCACCTGGTTCCCGCTCTACGACCGGAACCCGCAGACCTGGGTGGACAACATCTTCCTCGCCACGCCAGAGGCGTATCGGGCGCAGACCCACCGGGTGTATCGAACGGCGCGGTATCCGTCGCGGGTGGAGGTCATGGTGGTGGGCAACTCCTGAGCCCCGCGCCGCACCACAGGCCGACAGCCGATGGCCGATACGAAGCGTGGCCACAGGTTTCGATCACGCCTCTGGCCGGGGCGAGCGCGGAGACCGCTCGGCCGCGAAGGGGATGCTGTGGTGCGCGCAAGGAGAGAGAGTCCCCATCGTTACTCGGCCAAGACAACGCTCAGGACCCACCGTGCCAGATGTAACCATGGCCCGGTCCGCGGCATCTTCAGTCTGCGGGGTAGGTTCCGGCCCCGTGAGCCCCCTGGGCCAAGGAGAGACCGAGCATGGACTCCGCCCGGCACTATGTCCACGAGGGCGAACGCGCCTTCGACTACTACGACCGCCTCCACAAGGTGCGGGACTACGTGGACGCCCA
This sequence comes from uncultured Gemmatimonadales bacterium, assembly GCA_963771275.1. Classification (GTDB taxonomy): domain Bacteria; phylum Gemmatimonadota; class Gemmatimonadetes; order Gemmatimonadales; family GWC2-71-9; genus JAOTWJ01. The sequence goes on along the minus strand of CAVYSW010000003.1, from coordinate 649,367 downwards.
TCTTGCGGAACAGATCCCGCTCGAGACCGCCGCCGGGCTCGCGCATCTCGAGCCCCGGTACTTCTCGCGCTTCTTCGGGGAGCGGGTTGGGGAGCCGTTCTCCGTGTGGCTCGCCCGGCGCCGAGTCGCGCACGCCGCACGCCTCCTGCGCGAGAAAGAGCACGCGATCGCGGAGATCGTGACGGAAGCGGGCTTCGGCAGCGAGTGGAGCTGCCGACGCTGGTTCCACCGCTTGCTGGGGATGAGTCCAGTCCAGTACCGCCGGCGGGTGGAGCCAAGGAACGGCACGTCTGGAGGTAGAAGCGTGCCCGAAGAATGACACGATTCGCCCGAAAGTCGACAACAAGGGCGCTTGTGCGGCGGCGATGCGATCCACAGTCTTCGGGCAGTCAGCGCCATGCGGCCGCCGCGACGTTGCGGGCGGTGGGACCTTCGAGGCCGAGCGGCCCAGTTTGGAACTCGGCAACCGAATCGCGGGGGGGGCGTCTCGATGCGGACCCGAATCGGAGTGCTCTGTCTTGCCCTGCTTGCTGGCTTCACAGTAGCTGCCGTCCCGGCGTACGCCGATGGCGGCGGTTGGGAGTGCCGATCCAGCACGGAGAAGTGCTGGTTCGACTGCCAGACCGGGGGCCCGGGTGGACCGGGAACAACAGATTGGTGCTGGTTGGGAAACATGTCCTGGGAGTTCATTCCCGATGGCGGTTTAGTTGCCAGGCCAGCGGCTCAGCAGCTGTGGCCTGCCATTAGTTTGGAACGCTTCAGCGACAGCTGACGGAAGATCTACGACTTATCACGCCCAGGGGGTGTTTCAGTGTGGAAGCGAACTGGAGTGCTCTGTCTCGCCCTGGCTGGCGGCTTCAGTCTGGCCGCCGTCCCAGTGTACGCCGACGGCGGGTGGCAGTGCTCGAGCAGCACGGAGAAGTGCTGGTACGACTGCGAGACCGGCGGCCCGGGCGGTCCTGGAACGACGCAATGGTGCCACATAGACAACTCAGCATGGATCTTCATTCCCGACGGTGGCTAGTCCCACGGGCGGCGTCCCTCCCGGGACGCCGCCAGAGCTGTCCGCACAACTCGATTCCCGCACACGAGGTGCGTTCTGCGCAATCACCTTGGGTTTTCCGTGTTGACGTTCATCCTCCTAGTGGGATGTGCGGGCGAACAGTCCGTGGATCGCGCCTCACATGAGCCCGGTGCGCCTTCCTCGTCGGACACGAGCTTTGACTACGATATCGCCCGAGATCTCACGCCACGGACATGGGGTCGGATCGCAGATCTCGAGCTATTGGGTGATTCGGTCTTGGTGGTCCTGGATGGCTATGGCCCCCCATTCGTGTCGCTCATCGACTTGACCGATGGCTCTGTAACCGCCGTCTTCGGGGAACCGGGCCGGGGACCCGGTGAACTCCTCGCACCTCACGAGGTCATCCGCGGCATTGGCCCCAAGGCTCACATCTGGGTCTACGACTTCAACCCCCGCCAGTTCACTCGGTTCGATCTCGATCCTGCTCCTACATACCGGGAGACCATTAGGCTCGCGCGGACTGCGATCGTCACAGATCCGTTCTGGACCGACCAAGGGCTGGTGGCCGGTGGGCTCCTATTCGACAGGGCGTTGGTGCTGGTGTCCGATTCTCAAATGCGCGGGCCGAATCGCTTCGCAGGCATTCCACCGTACGGCCGCGAGGACGTAGAAGCCCAAGCCTTCATGCAGGCAAACGAGTACCTCATCGCGCTTTCACCGGATCGGTCGAAACTGGCGCTTGCATTCAAGTACGCGCCAGAACTCCAAGTGATCGACATCCACGCCTTAAGAACCATCCACCGCTTCAAAACGCCCGACCGAATCGGGTTCCCGCGAACGCTGACAGGCGCTGGCGTTACGATGTTTGCCCTGCAGAACTCGGATCTTGCCTTCGCAGTTGCCATTGCTGCGACCGAGGATGGAGTGTGGGTGGGGTACTGCGGTTGCAAGGGCACCCAGGTACTCGGCGCTAGCGCACCTGGGGTTCACAAGCTCCAATTCTATGACTGGAACCGCGGGTTCAGGCGGGAGATCGATCTCCGCCGTCCGATCTCAGCAGTGGCAGCTTCCGAGGACGGTAGCCACCTGTATGTCGGAGTCCATGATCCGGAACCAATGGTGCTGGACCTCCGCCGCCAGCTGGACGAATCGAAACGATGAGCCGGCGCCGAATAGTCGCCGACGTGGCCGGTATTGGCCTTGCGGTTGTGGTCGGATACTTGGCGTTCACCGCGCTGGAGTTGTCGGGGACTATTGGGAGACACGGGGCGACCTTGGCCTCTCGCGGGCGCGCGGTCGATTCCTTGACCCTCTTTGGGACCGACCCGACCAGCGGTGCCTCGGCTCGGATCTCTGTCACCGGTTCGTTGATCCTAATCTTCAGCGAGGGCTGCGCGTGGTGTTCGAAGCAGTTGCCAGCGTGGTTGGCCCTCGCCAACGATGTGCGCGGCGGTATCCGCGTACTTGCGGTGTCCCTCACGCCAACCCATCCGGGCCATCCTCTTCGGAACCAACGAGGCATTGAGTATGCTGGGGTGGTGCATGCGACCAAGCTAAGGGATCAGTTGGGCGTGACGGGAATCCCGGCCACGCTGTTGATCGACACGGCGGGCATAGTGCGCTTTGCCATCGGTGGCGTGCTTGGACCGCGCGACCTGAGACAGCTGCGACGACTGCTCAGGCGAGGCAGCTCGCTTGCGTCGGCAGGCGGGCTTGAGCGATGGATAGACGTCTGTCGGACAGCGTGCCGGCCCCCCCCGCCATGGGCGGCTACGAGCTGATGGTCGCGGGCGACGTGCTCCGCGGGCGCTACCGCAAGAGCTTCGAGCGCCCCGAGCCGGTCCCGGCCGGCGTCGTCGAGTCGTACACGGTGGATCTGCACCAGCAGCTGTATCGCTTCCAGCGGGGGCACCGCATCATGGTGCAGGTGCAGAGCACGTGGTTCCCGCTGTACGACCGCAACCCGCAGACGTGGGTGGACAACATCTTCCTGGCGACGGCCGAGGCCTACCGGGAGCAAACGCACCGGGTGTACCGCACCGGGCGCTACCCGTCGCACGTGGAGGTGATGGTGCTGCCGGATTCCCGGTAGCCGATGGGTCGGCTCCCGCGGCGAACTCCCGAGTGCTGCGGGGGAACTGCAGGAGCGGCTCTGGGTACAGGGGGCGGTCATTCCCCCCAACGCCCCCGCCGCGTGGGCGGCGCCAGGCGCGGGACGACCCTCGCAGGAGGCGTCTATGGTCGCGCGTCGGTCTCTGGTCCTCATCGGATTCCTCGCCGTCTTCCTCTGCTCCGCCGCCAGGGCGTTCGCCGAAGGCACCAGCGTCCGGGAGGCGGCGCGGCGCTACGTGCGCGACTACGGGCACGTGCGCGGCGCCTCGACGGGCGACGAGAAGATCCCGAGCTTCGCGCGCCAGACGGGGCTCGGCTGCAACGTGTGCCACTCGAGCTTCCCGCGGCTCACGGCGTTCGGGCGACGGTTCAAGCTCGCCGGCTATACGCTGACGACCGGCAAGACGATCACGGCTGGAGAATCCCGGCCGCGGCTCCGCCTGCCGGAGCTGCCGCCGCCGTCGGCGATGGTCGAGGCCTCGTTCACGTCGCTCAAGAACGAAGTGCCGGGCACGCAGAACGGGAACGTGGCGATGCCCGACCAGCTGAGCGTCTTCCTCGGGGGCGCCGTGACCCCGAACCTCGGCGCGTTCGTGCAGCTCACTTATGCCGGGACGGACGGCTCGCTCGGCATCGACAACGTGGACATCCGGTACGCGCGCCAGGGACACCTGGGCTCGCAGTCGGTGCTCTACGGCCTGACGCTCAACAACAACCCGACCGTCCAGGACGTCTGGAACACGACGGCCGCGTGGGGCTTCCCCTACGCCGCGTCGCCGGTCGCCCCGGCGCCGACCGCGGGCTTGCAGATCGACGGCGCGCTGGCCCAGGCGTCGGCCGGGCTGGGCGCGTACGCGCTGTGGGCCGACCTGCTCTACACGGAGTTCAGCGTGTACCGCTCGGCGCCGCAGGGCGGGCCGAACCCGCCCGACGCGACCGCCGAGGGCACCCTGAACGGCGTGGCGCCGTACTGGCGCGTCGCGCTGCAGCGCAACTTCGGCAAGCTCTACGCCATGGCGGGCACCTACGGTCTCCGCGCCAGCCGCTACCCGACGGGCGTGCAGGGCCTGCGCGACACGTACACCGACGTGGCGGTCGACGGGCAGTTCGAGCTGCCCGCCGGTCCCGGGACGATGCTCGGGCACGCCACCTACATCCACGAGAAACAGGCCCTCGACGCGACGTTCGACGCCGGCGGATCGGCCAATCCCACGAACGCGCTGCGGGCGTTCCGGGCGGACGGGTCGTATCTGCTGAATGGCGGCATCGGCCTCACGCTCGGCTACTTCCAGACGACCGGTGACGGCGACGCGACCCTGTACGCGCCCGATCCCGTCGTGGGCAGCGCGGTCGGGATGCCCGACAGCCGGGGCTTCATCGGCGAGCTGGAATACTCCCCCTGGCTCAACACGCACGTCACGCTGCAGTACGTGGCGTACAGCAAGTTCAACGGGGCGGGCACCGACTACGACGGGAGCGGCCGCTCGGCGAGCGACAACAACACGCTATACATGTTGCTCTGGCTCGCGTTCTGACGGCGCTGCAGGACGACGTCGGTCCATCGCAGGGTGCACAGAGCCCGCGGAGGCATATCTCTGCGTGCTCTGCGCCCTCTGCGGTGAGCCCTTCCGCTTCCCGCCGGTCCACAGTATTAGCTTGCGTCCGCCGGGGCTTCCCGGAAACGCGCTTGTTCACGGAGATGCCTCATGAAGCGCAGCCTGCCGTTCCTCCTCCTGATTTGTGTCCTGTCGTCCCCCGCGGGGGCGCAGGATCGCCGCCTGTCGGTGCCCTACGAGCGGTTCACGCTCCCCAACGGGCTCACGGTGCTGCTGCACCGCGACACGACCACGCCGATGGTCGCCGTGGACGTGTGGTACCACGCGGGCTCGGCGCGCGAGACGCCGGGGCGTACCGGCTTCGCGCACCTGTTCGAGCACCTCATGTTCGAGGGGTCGGGCCACGTCCAGGAAGGGAAGTTCGACGAGTGGCTCGAGGCGGCGGGCGGCAACAACAACGGCTCGACCAACACCGACCGGACGAACTACTTCGAGATCGTGCCGAAGAGCGCGCTGGAGCTGGCGCTGTTCCTCGAGTCGGACCGGATGGGCTATCTGATCGACGCGATGTCGCCCGACAAGGTGAACGGGCAGCGCGACGTCGTGAAGAACGAGCGGCGTCAGGGCATCGAGAACCGCCCGTACGGCCGCGCGTCGATCGTGCTGGGCGAGCATCTCTACCCGCCGGACCACCCGTATCACTGGTCCACGATCGGCTCGCAGGAGGATCTCTCCGCGGCGAGCTACGACGACGTGGTGAGCTTTTTCAAGACCTACTACGCGCCCGGCAACGCCGCCCTCGCGATCGCGGGCGACATCGACCCGGCCGCCACGAGGCGCATGGTGGAGCACTGGTTCAGCGACGTGCCGGCCGGCAAGCCAGTGGGGCCGCTGGTCGGCCCCGCCGCGTGGCTCACCGCGGAGAAGCGCGTCGTGCTGGAGGACCGGGTGCAGCTGCCGCGGCTCTACATGTGCTGGCTCTCGCCGGCGATCTTCGCGCCGGGCGACGCCGAGCTCGATGTCGCGGCCAGCGTGCTGGCGGGCGGCAAGAACGCCCGGCTGTACAAGCGCCTGGTGTACGACATGCAGATCGCGCAGGACGTCTCGGCGTATCAGGGGTCGGCCGAGCTGGGCTCCCGGTTCTGCATCACGTCCACCGCGCGGAGCGGTCACACCCTGGGCGAGATCGAGAGTGTGATCCACGAGGAGCTGGATCGGCTCAAGGCGGATGGGCCGACCGCCCGGGAAGTGCAGCGCGCGGTGAACCAGAACGAGGTCGGATTCCTCTCCCAGCTCGAGAGCATCTTCGTGAAGGCGGATCAGCTGGACAGCTACCAGTTCCGCACGGGGAACCCCGACTACTTCAACGAGGATCTGGCGCGCTACCGGGCGCTGGGCCCCGACGACGTGCAGGCGATCGTACAGGCCGTGCTCAAGGATGACGCGCGCGTGATCCTGAGCGTCGTGCCGCAGGGCAAGCCCGAGCTGGCGGCCGGCAAGCCGGCGAGCGAGTGACGACCATGAAGACGATGATGCTTTTCGCGGTGGCGGCGCTCGCGTGCGTCGCGCCCCTCAGTGCCCAGCGACCCGACCGCAGCGCTCCGCCCCAGCTCACGGAGCCGCCGACGCTGTCGCTGCCGCCGATCCACGATCAGCGGCTGTCCAACGGGCTCCGCGTGCTGCTGATGGAGAAGCACGAGGTCCCGGTGGTGGAGATCGGGGTGATGGTGCGCGCCGGCTCCGCCAACGACCCGGCCGATCGGATCGGCCTCGCGTCGCTCGTGGCCGACATGATGGACGAGGGAGCGGGGAGCCGGAACGCGCTCGAGCTGGCCGACGCCGTCGATTTTCTCGGCGCGCGGCTCAGCACCAGCGCCAGCACGCACGCGATGGGGGCGAGCCTGTACACCGCGGTGTCCCGGCTGGACGACGCGTTGCCGCTGCTCGCGGATGTGGTGCTGCACCCGACGTTCCCCGGTGCCGAGCTCGAGCGGAAACGCGCCAGCCGGCTCACGTCGCTGCTCCAGGCCTACGACGAGCCGCGCATCGTGGCGTCGGTGCTGTTCAACCGCACGCTGTACGGCGCCAGGCACCCCTACGGGTACCCGGCCGTCGGCGACGAGGCGTCGATCCGGGCGGTCTCCGTGGCTGACCTCACGCGATTCCACGACACGTACTTCACGGCGAGCAACGCGACGGTCATCGTCGTGGGCGACGTGACGCCTGCCGTCCTGCTGCCCAAGCTCGAGGCGGCGTTCGGCACGTGGGCGGCCGGGAACCCGCCGAAGCTCGTCGTGCCCCCCGCGAAGCAGGTGACGCGGCGCGAGGTGCTGCTGGTGGACAAGCCCGGGGCCCCGCAGAGCGAGATCCGCATCGGCCGGATCGGCGCCGCGCGGCAGAGCGAGGACTACTACGCGATCCTGGTGATGAACACCATCCTCGGCGGGTCGTTCACCTCGCGCCTGAACCAGAATCTGCGCGAGGACAAGGGCTACACGTACGGTGCCAGCTCGTCGTTCGCGTTCCGGCTCGATCCCGGGCCGTTCCTCGCCTCATCCGCGGTGCAGACCGAGGTCACCGACAAGGCGCTGGCCGAGTTCTTCAAGGAGTTCGCCGGCATCCGGCGGCCGATCCCGATCGAGGACGTCACGCGGGCGGAGAACTACGAGGCGCTGGGCTATCCCGGTGGGTTCCAGTCGGTGGACGACATCGCGGGGAACATCGCCGAGCTGGTGCAGTACGGCCTGCCGCTAGACTACTTCAATCACTACGTCGCGCGGATCCTCGGCGTCACTCCCAGCCAGGTGGAAGCGGCCGCGCGGCGGTACGTCGACCCCAACACGATGGTGGTCGTGGTCGTCGGCGACCGCGCCAAGATCGAGGCCGGAATCCGCGCGCTCAAGCTCGGGCCGGTCCGCGTCATGAGTGTGGAGGACGTGCTGGGGAAGAAGCCGCAGCTGGGGAGCCAATAGCCTTCGCGACGGGGTGGCATGACGCCCGAGCCCTACTCTGAAGCCGATACCCGCCAGCAGGTGATCGACCGCAGGCTCAAGCTGGCGGGCTGGAACGTGGCTGACCCCACGCAGGTGATTCAGGAGCTGGACATCGTGCTGGACCCCTCGGGTTCGGTCAAGGACCGCCGAGCCCCGCGACACCCTTACGAAGGCCACCAGTTTGCCGACTACGGGCTCCTACTCGCCGGAAAGCCGTGCGCCGTGGTCGAGGCGAAGAAGACCAGTCGCGACGCGCAGGTGGGGCAAGAGCAGGCCCTCCAGTACGCCCAGGCCCTCCACGCCATCCACGGCGGCGGGGTGCCCTTCGTCATGTACACCAACGGTTACGAGACCTTTTTCTGGGACTCGGAGCGATGGGCCCCGGCCAAGGTCGCGGGATTCCCCACCCGGGACGACCTGGAGTGGCTGGCTCAGCGCCGTGAAACCCAGGGCGCGCTGTCGGTCGAGCTGATCAACACCCGAATCGCCGGCCGCGACTATCAGATCGAGGCGATCCGGACGTTGCTCGAAGCGATCGAGGCCAAGCGACGGAAATCCCTGATGGTGATGGCGACCGGTACGGGGAAGACGCGCGCCGCCGTGGCCTTGGTGGATGCGCTGATGCGCGCGCACTGGGTCAAGCGCGTCCTGTTCCTGGTGGACCGCATCGCGCTCCAGGAGCAGGCGCTCGGCGCGTTCAAAGAGCATCTGCCGTCGTCGCCGCGGTGGCCCGAGCAGGGGGAGACCGCGTTCGACAGGAACCGCCGGGTCTACGTCACGACCTATCCCACGATGCTCAACCTGATCGAGGCCGGGGCCACACCCGCCACCTGGATCTCGCCGTTCTTCTTCGACCTGATCGTCGCCGACGAGAGCCATCGCAGCATCTACAACATGTACCAGCAGGTGGTGCGGTATTTCCACGGCCTGACGTTGGGCCTCACCGCCACGCCGCGCGACCACGTGGACCACGACACGTTCGCGCTGTTCGATTGCCCGACGGGGGAGCCTACCTTCGCCTACGCGTTCGATGAGGCCACCCGGCACGATCCGCCGTACCTCTGTGACTTCGAGGTGCTCAAGGTGCGCTCGAAGTTCCAGGATGCCCCCACCGTAGAGTCCTACCGGTCCAGCCGCTCGAACCCCCGCTTGTCCGAGATCCCCCAGATGAACGGCCGGTCGGTGAATCCCGCACGCTCCAGCATGTCATCAGCCACCGATAAGACGAATGCCGCGATCTGACGGAATGATCGCTGGGGCAGCGCCCGCCCGGTGAACACGAACACGCCGAGCCCCGCATCGAGAATCGCCTGCCGCTGCGCTGGGCGCCGGGACATCTTGGCGTCCAGCGTAACCAGGAACCAACCTCGTCCCTTGAGGGCTGCGAAGATCTCCTCGTCGGAAGCGTCGGCCCCAAACTCGGCCGGCGAATGGCGGAACTGGCAGTCTTCCTGATCGAGGTCTTGGAGGGCGCGCGCCAACTGCGGCGGGAAGTTGGCGTCCAGCAGGAAGATCAAGCGGCGCGGGCCAGTTGAGTCTCGAACGCGATCGCCGCACTCACCAGGGCGGCCGATAGCTCGAAGGCACGGGCGACGGCCGGTTCCGAATTCCCGGAGGCGTACAGGCTAAGGATATCGGTTCGGATTCGCGTACCGACTAGGACCGGAGCCCCAAACGCGATGCGTGGATCGAGAACGACCGGAACGCCGCGACCCAGAGGGAACCAGCGTTGCGCCAACGAGGTCGTCGCGTCGAAGTCCATCTCCTCGACGTAGTGCTCGAGCAGACTCCCGGCGATGAGCTGGAGCGTCGCCTGGCGGCCGGTGACCTGCATCAGGTCGGGCGGTGATTCGTCCTCCGACAACCCGACGAAGATCTCCTCGTGGTCGGTGAAGAGCCGTCGGTGTGCAAACGGGTGAGGTGTGTCAAACAGCTGGGCGATGCGGCGCGCGGCCACCCGGACCCGCTGCAGGGGCACGCCCTTCTCGACGAAACCGCGTACGACCCGCAACTCCATGAGTTCCAGGAATGAGAGGGCTACGACCCCGTCAATCGTCGGGAGGTCGGTCTGGACGACCGGCGGTTGGCGCGTGCGGCGCGTGCGAAGGCCCGACCTGAGCCAGTACGTGTATCCCCGCACCCAGCGGCCCAAGCGCTGTGGAGTCAGGCGAAGGAGGCGTGCAGCCTCAGCCCGAGTGTAGATCCCTACGCCGAGGGGGACGTGCGGGCGGCTCAAGGCTCCTCCTAGGGCGTCCGTGCGGTTCGTGGGAAGGCGGCTCGTAGGAATAATAGGGCTCCCGGCTCGACACGCCACCCGAGGCCTCCTACCTGCGCCTCTTCCCCCCTCCCGCCTCCCCCCACCGCGCCAGAAACGTCGTCACGAACTCCGGCACCCGCGCCGCCTCCACCGCCAGCGGTCCGATCGCCATCGCCGTCGCGAGCGCGATGTGATATCCCTCGGCGCGTGACACCACCGCGCGACGATACGCCGGATGCGCCTCGTTCACCCAGACCGTGGACTCGACCAACCGGCCGAGTGCCAGGTCATCCGGACGGCGCTCGAAGCGAATCTGGAGCCCGTAGCGCGCCGGACGCTTGGGACCCGCGATCCCCGGATAGGAAACGGGAGGCACGGGCTCCGCGCCGGACTCCGGAGCAACGGGTTCCGCGACCGCAGGGGCGGCCTCGGCCAGCGTCTCCGGCTCCCCGGGCGCCGAAGTCTCAGGCTCCTCGCCCCCGCTGATCTCCATGGGTCCGACCGGCACGAGGCCCGGCCCTCCCCGGCCCATGGGAAGACGCGTCTGCCCGCCCTTGTGCCGCTCGACCAGCGTCGCGAGCAACGGAAACTCGTCCGCCAAGTCCACCAGCACCTTCTCGAGATCCCGTTCCATCGGCCGCGTCTTGGACTTCCGCGCCTCTTCGGCCGGCGCATCGCCCCACGCTGCGAGCTGCGCGCCCACCGCCTGCTGGATCGCTTTGCGGTGGGCGAGATACACCGCGCCGCGCGCGCCCACGCGAATGAAATCGGCCTTGTTGAGCGTGAGGCACTCGGCCAGCGCCGGCACCTCGATGAGGCCCGACACTTGGTCGGGCTGCGCTGGGGAGACGCCGAGCCAGTCCCACCCCCGCTTGATCACCTTGCCCAGCGTGCTGACCGCGACGCCCCGCTCGTCCTCCGGGAGCACATCGCCGGTGCGCCGCAGGTAGCCCACCGCCGAGGGCTTCCGCCGCCGCCCCACGCGTACGGCGACCGGCGCGCGCTCTCCGTCATCCGCCTCCGGCGTGAGCGGCCGATCGTTCACGACGAACCGGATCCCCTCGGGGTAGGCCGCCAGCACTGCCGTGAACTCGCCCTCGAGCAGCGGCTGGTAGTGCCGCCGCACGGCTGCTTCGACGAATGCCGCGTCAACCAGGGGTGACAGCGGGTTCCCGAGCCGGAGGCGCACGCCCGTTCCCCCTTCACCCACAAGGCCCACCGGGGGCACCCACTTCCACGGCGCCCGGTGACGCGACGCGAGGTGCCACAGGGTTGCCACGTGGGTCTTGCCGCGCCGCGTCTCGGTCACGACCTCCTCGCACACAAGCAGACCGAGCTTGATCCCGACGCCCGCGAACCCGATGCCGCGGCCGCGCAGCTTGGTGCTGGCCGCGAGGTCGTGATAGCGTGCCAGCTCCCGCCGCGCCATGCCGCGCCCGTCGTCCACCACGGTGAGCGTCGCCGCCGTGGGATCGGCGGCGAAGGTCACGCGCCGCGCCCCCGAGTCGAGCGCGTTGGCGACCACCTCGCTCACGATGGTTTCCTCAAGCGAGCCGGGATATGCGTCGCGGAGGTCCTCGAGGAGGTGGAGCAGGTCTACGCGGGTTTCGCCCACGACAGCGTCCGGTCGAGAGGGGATGACAGGGGCCTAATATACGGCCGCGGCGCGCCCGCTACCGGCCGTCCGCGAACTTGGTGCCGACCCTGTTCCCCTCTGCCCGTCCCAGCCTTCTGCGTCTATGATACGCTCGTGCCCGCTGTCCCCGCGTACCCGTTCCTCGCCGCCCTCGGCCTCACCGGCGCGCTCGCGCACAGCCCGCCCGTCGCCATCGGGCTGCTGTTCGGCGCCGGCGTGCTGACCAGCCTCACGCCCTGCATCTACCCGATGATTCCGATCACCGTCGGGGTGATGGGTGGCACGGCGCAGCAGGGCAGGAGCCGCGCCCGCACCGCGGTCCTCACGGTCGCCTACGTCCTGGGACTCGCGCTGCTGTACGCCACCCTCGGCCTCGTCGCGGGGCTCTCCGGCTCGCTGTTCGGCACGGTGGGGGCGAGTCCGTGGGCCCGGCTCGCGGTCGGCAACCTCCTGCTGCTCTTCGCCCTCGCGATGCTCGACGTCATTCCGGTGAGCACGCCCCAGCGATGGCTGCGCTGGGCCGGCGGCCTGCGCGGCGGATCGGTGCCGGCGGTGTTCCTGCTCGGCGCGACGTCGGGCCTCGTCGCGGCACCGTGCGGCGCACCGGCCTTCGCCGCCGTGCTCACCTGGGTGGCCGGAACCCGCAGCGCGCTGCTCGGGTTCCTCTATCTGTTCGCGTTCTCGCTCGGCATGACGGCCCTGCTGGTCGTCGTCGGGTTGTTCTCCGGCACCCTGGCGGCCCTGCCGCGGTCGGGGCGCTGGATGGTGTGGATGAAGCGGCTGGGTGGCGTGATCATCCTCGCCATGGCGGAGTACTACTTCGTACAGGCGGGCATGGTATGGTGAGACGAATGAGCCGATTGCCGATGGGCCGATGGCCGATGGCCGACTGCCGATGAGCCGATGGGCCGCCGCGGCTGTGGAGCCTTGGTGTGCGGCGTCGCCTTTTCCGCGCCCGCGGCCGCCCAGGAGCAGATCGGCATCGCCGTCGGCGCGACCCCGCCCGCCGTGACGCTGGCGGACCTCGACGGCAATCCAGTGGATCTGGCCCGTACATCGGGAAGAAACCGGTGCTCGTGGAATTCTGGGCCACATGGTGCCCGCTGTGCCGCAAGCTGCTGCCGCGTCTCGCGGCGGCGCACGCGCAGGCCGACACGAGCGTCGCGTTCCTGATCGTGGCCGTCGGGGTCGGACAGACGCCGCGCTCGATCCAGCGGCACCTCGCCGACGAGAAGATGCCGGGACGCGTGCTGTGGGACGGCGAGGGCAAGGCGGTTCGCGCGTTCGACACGCCCGGCACCTCGTACGTCGTGGCGCTCGATCGGGCCGGCCGGGTGGTGTACACCGGCTACGGCGCCGATCAGGACATCGCGGCCGCGGTGGCGAAGGCGCTGCGGAAGGCTCAATGATCAATGTTCAATGTTCAATGTTCAAGTACTTGGACGTTGAGCATTGATCATTGAGCATTGATCATTCCTGTGATCCACCGCACAACGTCGAGCGCCGGCGCGGGACCGCCTTGCAGGACGCCAGACCGGCTGCCCTCGTCTCGGCTCACACGCTGTGCGCCGCCCCTTCCGCAACTCCCGCCCTCACAGGCGGTTGGCGCCGCTCGCGACAGTCTGTCTCATGGCGGTATGGATCGTGCCCCTGCTAGGTCCGGATTCCACCGTCGAGGCCGATGCCAGAGATCGCGCTGGCGGCCCGCAGCGACAAACAGCTGGCGGGGCGCATCATTCCCGAGCCCGGCGACGAGCTGAGCATCGTCGACGAGGCCGACCTCGCCGTTCGCGAGGCGCTCGCCGAGGACTACCGGTTCGAGGGCTTCCTGGGCCAGGGCGGCATGTCGGTCGTCTTCCTGGCGCGCGAGACCGCGCTCAACCGTCTGGTCGCGCTCAAGGTCCTGCCCCGCCGTCACACGCAGGACGCGAACGCCGTCGAGCGGTTCCGCCAGGAGGCGACGATCTCCGCGTCGCTCGATCACCCCAACATCGTCCCGATCCACCGGTTCGGGAGCACCGGCCGGTGTCTCTGGTACACCATGAAGTACATTCGCGGCCGCTCGCTCGAGGAGCTGCTGCGCGACACCGGTCCGCTGGATCTGCACGACTGCTTCAGCGTGGTCGAGCAGGTGGTGGGCGCGCTGCACTACGCGCATCGGCGTGGCGTGGTGCACCGCGACATGAAGCCGGCGAACGTCATGCTGGACGAGAGCGGCTGGGCGTTCGTGTGCGACTTCGGGGTTGCCAAGGCGACCGGCAACCCGCGGCTCACCCAGACGGGCGGCACGCTCGGCACGCCGCTGTACATGTCGCCGGAGCAGCTCTACGGCCAGCCGCTCGACGGGCGCTCGGACCAGTATTCGCTCGCGGTGCTCACGTTCGAGCTGCTGTCGGGGACGCACCCGTTCGCGGCCGACGCGGTGGGCGAGATCATCCGCAAGCACTGCGTGGAGCCGGCCCCGTCGCTGGCGCAGTACCGGCCGGACCTGCCGGCGCAGGTGGTGGAGGCGCTCGAGCGCGCGATGAGCAAGAAGCCCGACGACCGCTTCCCGGACGTGGTGGACCTGCTCACGTCGATGGGCGGCCGGCGGCCGCGGCGTCCGCTCCCCAGCCAGCGCGTCGAGACGTCGCTCACCGCGGCGGCGACGGCACCGCTCCGGCGCGCGCGCGCGCCCAGCCTGGTCCGCCGGCTGCTGATCCTCGGCGGCGTGGGCGTCGCGGCCGCGGCCGCACTGATCGCGCTGCCGCGCTTCGGCACTCCCGAGCCGGCGACGCACGCGGCCCCGCCCCTGGTCGCCCAGCCGGTGGTCGAAGACGAGCCCGCGTTCGTGCCGCCGCCGGGGCGCCTGTGGGTTTCCGTGGAGCCCTGGGGGTTCCTGTCGATCGACGGCACGAGCGTCGGCCGCACGCCGGCGATCGACGTCCCGATCGCCGCCGGCCCGCACCGGCTGCGGATCGAGCGCGACGGCTATCTGCCGTACGAGGAAGACGTGAAAGTGGAGCCCGGCCAGGAGCTGCGGCGCACCGGGATCCGTCTTGAAACGAGGCGTCCATGACGTGCTGTAAGGTCACCCTGGTCCCGCTGGTTCTGGCGATGGCCGCTGCCCCGGCCGCCCGCGCCCAGTCTCCCGAAGCCTCGCTGCAGCAGGGCATCCAGGCCTACCGGGACCTGGAGATGGAATCGGCGGGCTGGCTGCTGCGGCGTGCGCTGCAGAGCAACAGCCTGAGCGAGGCGGATCGCAAGACCGGGCTCTGCTACCTCGGGGCGGCCGAACTGTACCGGGACCGCCGGGATTCGGCCGTCTCGGCGTTCGCGCAGCTCATCCGGCTGGAGCCGGGCTACCGGCTCGATCGCCTGCTGTTCACCCCGGAAGTGCAGAGCGTCTTCGAGGTGGCCCGGCGGCGGACGCCGATCGTGGCGGTCGAGGCCCACTCGGCCACGATCGCGCCACGCGACCCGGGGCTCCCGATCCGCCTCGCAGCGAACACGCCGCACGTCGTCGTGGTCACGGCGGAAGCGGTGCGCGGGGAGGTGCTCGACACGATCGCGCGCGCCAAAGTCGCCGACACGGCGACGATCCGGTGGAGCGCGCAGCGCGCGCCAGCCGGCGGCCTGATCCTGGGCATCAGCTCGCTGGATCAGCGCGGCCGGGTGAGCCGGCGCGTCGAGCTGCCCGTGCAGGTTACCCGGTTCCCCGAAAACCCGCTCCCCATGCCCGAGCGGCCCGCCATGCTGCCCGTAAGGCAGCCCGCCGGTCCCGCATTCGTCCGCCTGGGGCTCGGCGCCGCCCTCGCGACGACCGCCTACTTCGTGACGCCGGTGTTTACCGATGCCGCCGCACCGCGCGTGCTGATCACCGGGCTGTTCGGCGCGGCCGGCATCGCGGGATTCTGGGAGGCGCGGCCCGGTCGGCCGCTGCCGGATAACGTGCTCGCGAACGAGACGGCGCGGCAGATGTACCGGGCCAAGGTCGCGAAAGTGGACGAGGAGAACCGGCGGCGTGCCGAAGGCGGGGTCGTACGGGTCGAGGTGGGGAAGCCGGCCGTGAGGAGCTGACGCCGCGCGGAAGCCCGCGCGGCACGCACCCCATCACCGCTGCACGGCACCCCCCTGCGCGACGGTCGGCACGGACCGTCGGAGCCGCGTCACCGCGTCCACGACGGTCGCGAGGTTTTCTTCGAAAATGAAGTGCCCGACGCCCGGGATGGAATCGACCGTGAACGCGGGCAGCGAGTCCCGCAGCAAAGCGATCTCGGTGGGCGGTACCCCGCTCGAGTGCGGCGCGAGGCCCACGAGCAGGACCACCGGGCACCGCACGCGGCTGAGCTCGGCGGACAGCGCCTCCGGAGGCTCGTGGGATGCCGCCATCCCCTGGAACGCAATCAACGTCGCGGTGAAGTCCCGCGCCGCCCCCGCCGTATAGCCGGTCACGACCGCGTCGGTTACCCAGGTCGAGTCGCCCGACGCCGCCTTCATTTCGTGATCGACCGTATGGCGCAGCAGCCGCGACCCGCCGAAGCGCAGCAGCTTGGCGAACCGCATGGCGAACCGGAAGCCGGACGTCGTGGCCTCCGCGGCGGGCCCCCCTTCGACGGACACGATGCCCGCGACGAGATCCGGACGGTGGAACGCGAGCCGGAACGCGATCGAGCCGCCGATCGAGTGCGCGACGATCACGGCGTCATGCAGTCCCAGCGTGTCGAGTGCCGCCGCGACGCGCCCCGCCTGCGCCGTGAGCGAATAGTCTGCCGCGCGCGGGCGGGCGGACCCGCCGATGCCCAGCGGCTCGACGATCACCACCGCGAAGCCGGCGTCGACCAACTGCGGGGCGACCCTGCGGAAGGTGAACGCGGACCCCATCAGCCCCGGAATGAGCACGACCGGCTCACCGTGACCGACGACGGTGACGGCGATGGACTCCGCCGGCGCCACGACGATCGACCGGACCGTCGGGCCGATGGCGGCAAGCAACAAAGCGAGGAGAAACATGGATCCTCGGCGTCACGATGACGTGCGCCCGTGCGCTCCGGCTGGCGAGACCGAAACGCGTGAACCGGCCGAGCGCGGTACCTGCAAGTGTGCGGTGGAAGGGCGTCGCTGGCGCGCCCCGTCCTGTCGGCGAACAGCGAGGGTGGCCGGGCAACGCCCGACCACCCTGCGCGGCATTCCCTGAAACCGCTAACCGCTACCTCCCTACCCCCGACCCGCCTACTGTTTCTCCCCTGCCAGTTTCCCGATCGCCTCGCCGAGTGCGGTGTAGGACGTCGGGTCCACCTCCCGGAACGGGAGCGCGCGGTAGGCGATCTTCCCGTCCGGTCCGACCACGAACAGGTTGCGATTGGTGACCCCCGCGCGGCTGGCGAGCGCGCCGTACAGCTTGCCGACGGCCGTGGCGGTGTCGCTCAGCATCACGAACTGGAACTGATCGTCCCTGGCCCAGGACGCAAGCGACTCGACCGGGTCGGCGCTGA
Organism: uncultured Gemmatimonadales bacterium; assembly: GCA_963771275.1. GTDB lineage: Bacteria > Gemmatimonadota > Gemmatimonadetes > Gemmatimonadales > GWC2-71-9 > JAOTWJ01. The sequence continues at coordinate 632,315 of CAVYSW010000003.1, read as the reverse complement.
TCGCGAGCAGCACGACGTCCTGGCCATCCCTGAACAGCTGTGCGTACTGATCACGGTACGCATGCATTTGGATCGTTCAGCCAGGGGTCCTCGCATGGAAGAAGAACGCGAGCACGACGGTCTTGCCCTTGAAGTCCGACAGTCCGACCGGGTCCTTGAGCACGCCGTACCGGGTGGCACCGGGCAGGGCGAAGTCCGGGGCCGCGGCGCCGATCGCGAGCGGCGGTGCCACCGGGGGCGGGGGCTGCTGCGCGATCGCGGGAACCGCGACCAGCGGCGCGAGCGCAAGCGTGGCGAAGAGGCGATGCACGGGAGATCCCCGATGAAGTGACTCCCGATAATACACCCGGCCGGGCGCGGAAGCGAGTCAGCGGAGCGCGTCCAGCTCGATGTTGACGATCTGGGCCGCGTCCATGCAGTGAATCGAGTCGTTCGGAACCGTGGTGGGGGCGTATCCCGCCGCGCTCGCCTGCAGCAGCATGAAGGCGCAGTCGGCCTTGTCGGCGAGCCGGTGCACGACGCGGTAGTTGCCGGACCCGTCGGCGATGACGGCGGTGCTGTCGATGCCGGCCGCCGTGTCCGACGGCGCGTAGAGGGTCACCCGCGCGCCGCCGATCGTGAGCCCGGTCGCGGCCGCGCGCACCTTGCCCCGGAGATCGAGACGAACCCCCACCGGACCGATGGTGACCTCACCGCACGCACCGGCGACGAGGGCGGCCATCAGGATCGCGTACCCCGCTCTGGACGCCATGCCCGCAATGTAGCCGCGTGGGGTACCCGCTGAACGTGCGGACCGGTTAGCGTCGAGCGCCGGTCAGCCTGCGCCGCCGGTCGCATCCGCCCGCTCGCGGAGCACGCCGAGCGCTCGCGGCAGATCCTCATCCTCGACCCACACCGACGGATACGGGATCGAGGGCGCGGCGACAGTATCGACCTTCACGACGGCATCGATGCCGGCCGCCCGCAGCTCATCGGCTGCGAGCTGGGCATCGACGGGGTTCTGGCCGACGTAGGCTCGTTGCATCGTGGAGGCTCCTGGCTCCCAGCCAAGTATCTCACTTGCCTGCACGCAGGACCAGGGTCCTGAGACGGGCGGCGAGACGGCACGGCGCTTCGTCCGGTTGACACATCACGGCACCCCCGGTCATTCTTGACTCTGGTCAACTTTGCGAGGTCGCAGCATGGCGGAGCCCCCGATTTCCCCGGCGCGCCGCGAACGGAAGAAGCGCGAGGCCCGGCACCGGATCTACGACGCGGCGTTCGCGCTGTTCATCGAGCAGGGCTACGACGCCACCACGGTCGATCAGATCGCCGAGCGGGCCGACGTCGCCAAGGGGACCGTGTTCAACTACTTCCCCCGCAAGACGTCGTTTCTCGCGGCCTTGGCGGAGCACTGGACGATCAGCCTGACCGAAGAGCTGGGGCCGGTGGAATCCTGGGGTGGCACCACGCGCGAGAAGCTGACCCGCGTGTTCATGTTCCTGGCCGACCTCGGCGCGCGCAATCCGGAGCTCGCGCGCCTCGCGTTCTTCGAGAGCCTCAGGTACATGCACGCGGTGGTGACCGACCAGCGTGCGGAGGAGGAGCCGGTGCGCCGCCTGCAGGCGATGACGCGGTTTCTCCTGGAACAGGGGCAGGCGGTGGGAGAGGTCCGGCGCGACGTGGACGTCGTCGCCGCCGCGGCGCTCGTCGAGGCCGCGTTCCACCGGACGCTCGCGCACTGGCTGTCGGCCCGTGGAACACGGGCGGCGCTGCATCGCGAGCTGACGACGAAGTTCGACATCGTGTTCAACGGCATCGCCCGGCCCGCCGGGCGGACGCCGCGACGGAGAGGAAAGGGAAAGCGACCATGAGGGGCATGGAGCGAGGGCGCTGGCGCATCGCGGCGTGGCTGCTGCCGGTGGTTTTCGTCGTGCCGGCACGCGCATCGGCCGTAGAGCAGCAGGCGCCGCCGGACACGTTGCGCCTGACCATCGACGCGGCCGTCGCGCGGGCCCTGGACCGGAGCGAGGAGATCCAGAGTGCCCGCGCACAGCTGGACCAGGCGGAAGCGCGGGTGACGCAGGCCCGCGCCACGGGACTGCCGCAGATCGGAACGGCGCTCAACTACAGCCGCGCCATCCGGACCGTGTTCGACGTCGCGGCGCCGCCGCCGGCGGACACCACGCGGATCCCGGACGCGTTCGATCCGGCGCGCTCGCCGTTCGACCGGTACGACATTCTGAGCGAGCTGATGACGCAGGATTTCGTGTCGGGCCTGTTCAGCGGGCTGCCGTTCGGCCGGCGGAACACGTACGTCGCGGCCCTGCAGCTGGCGCAGCCGCTGTTTACCGGCGGGCGGATCAGCGGGACCCGTGACGGCGCGCGGCACTTCGAGGCGGCCGCCACCCACCGGCTCGCGGAGGCGGAAGCGGACATCCTGCTCCAGGTGCGGGTGGCGTACCTGAACGCGGTGCTGGCGCGGCGCCTGCTCGGCGTCGCCGAGGAGAGCCGGCGCATCGCGGACGCCCACCTGCGGCAGACGCAGGCGTTCCGCTCGGCCGGCACCGCGTCGGAGTTCGACCTGCTGCGCGCGCGGGTCGACTTCCAGAACCGCGATCCCGCGGTGGTACAGGCCGGGAATCTGGCGCAGCTCGCCATGCTCGAGCTCAAGCGGCTCGTGAACCTGCCGCTCGACCAGCCCGTAGCCCTGGTGTCGGAGTTCGACCCCGCCGTGGTCGCGGTCGACGAGGCGGCGCTGCGCGGGCTCGTGACGGACCGGCCGTTGCTCCAGGCGGCGCGCGAGGCGGTTGCGGTGCGCGAGGCCGGGCTGCGGGTCGCGCGGAGCGAGCGGTTTCCGTCGGCTCACCTGATCGCCAACTTCGGGTTCCAGGCCTACCCGGACAACATCGCGCCGCCGCTGTCCCAGTGGCGCAGCGACTGGAACGTGCAGCTCACCGTCTCGTGGATGCCGTTCGACGGGTTCGGGCGGCGCGGGCGGATCGGCGAGGCGCAGGCGCAGCTGCGGGACGCGGTGGTGCAGCGGGCCCAGGTCGAGGAGGGGCTCGAAGTCGAGCTCGCGGGGGCGCTGGGGGACTATCGCACCGCCCGGGCGGAGATCGCCGCGCGGCGCGAGACGGTGGACCTCGCCCGCCAGACGCTCGACCTGGCCGAGCTGCGCTACCGCAACGGGCTCGCGACGCAGCTCGAGGTCTCGGACGCCGCGCTCCTGCTGGACCAGGCGCGGGTCAACGAGATCCAGGCGCTCCATGACATCGTGAAGGCGCTCGCGCAGCTCGAGCGGCTGAGCAGCGGACGACTCAAGCTGCTCTCGGGGAGGGAATCATGACGAAGCGCATTGGCGCCGGGGTGGTGGTGATCGGGCTCGTTGCGCTGATCGTGTTTCGGGTCGTGCGCTCGACGTCGGGGACGGCGACAGCGCCGGACGTGGAGGCGATCCGGCAGCGGACGGGCATCCCGGTGGAGGTCGCCGCCGCCCGGGTGGGCGAGCTGGTCGTGCGCCGGGAGTTCACGGGCACGCTGCGCGGGATTCGCAGCGCGACGGTTCGCGCCAAGTCGGGGGACGAGATCGTGGAGATCCCGGTGCACGTGGGGCAGCAGGTGCGCGCGGGCGACGTGCTGCTGCGGCAGTCGAGCCAAAGCTCGCTCGCCGCGGTGCAGCAGGCCGAGGCCGCGCACGAGCAGGCGCAGCGCGCGGTGGACCGCCTGCGCCCCCTCAAGGAACGGGGCGCGATCAGCGATCAGGACTGGGACAACGCGGCCACCGCGCTGCGGGTGGCGGAGACCAATCTCGACGCGGCGCGTGGGCAGGTGGACCTCAGGAGCCCGATCGACGGTGTCGTCACCGACATCCTGATGACGCGCGGGTCGGTGCCGGAGTCCGGGGACCCGCTGGTGCGCGTCTCGGATCTGTCGCGGCTGCAGGTCACGCTCGACGTGAGCGCGGAGCAGGCGCGCGAGCTGGCGGTGAGCCAGCCGGCCACGCTGCCCGAGATCGGGCTCGCGGGCCGGGTCTCGCGCATCGCGCTGCAGGCCGACCCGGCTTCGCGCCTGCTCGAGGTCGAGCTGACGTTCCCGGGCGCCCCGCTCCGGCCGGGCGCGGGTGTCGTCCCCGGCACGCTCGTCCCGGTGCGGATCGAGGTGGGGCGCCGGTCGGGGGTCCTGCTGGTGCCGCAGGCGGCCGCGCGGGACAGCATGCTGTGGGTGGTGGACAGCGCGGGCGTCGCGCGGCGGCGCGCGGTGCGCCTCGGGCTCGCGGGCGAGGGCTGGGTGGAGGTGGAGCAGGGGCTCACCCCGGGCGAGCGCGTCGTGACCGCGGGCGCGTCGCTGCTGTCGGACGGGGCGCGCACCCGCGTCGTCGGCGCATCCGCGTCGTGAGCCGGAGGTAGCCATGTTCCGCTTCTTCGCCCAGCTCGCCGTCCGGCGCCCGGTGCTCACGAGCATGATCGTCGTGGCGCTCGTGATCCTCGGCACGTTCAGCTACTTCACCCTCGGCGTGGACCTCCTGCCCGGGATCGAGTTCCCGTACGTCACCGTCACCACGGTGTATCCGGGCGCGGGCCCGGAGGAGGTGGAGACCCAGGTCACCAAGCCGATCGAGGACGCGATCAGCACGATCGCGAACGTCAAGTCGCTGATCTCGATCTCCCAGGAGAACGTCTCCACGGCCGTGATCGAGTTCGAGCTTGGCGTCGATCCGGATCTCGCGGCGATCGACGTGAAGGACAAGGTGGACGCGATCCGGGCGCAGCTCCCGTCCGACGCCGAGCCGCCGACCACCCTCAAGTTCGACATCAACGCGATGCCGATCATGGACGTGACGCTGTCGGGGCCGCAATCGCTGGAGGCGCTGACGGACCTCGCGGATGACGTCGTCGAGGAGCGCCTGGCGCGGCTGGACGGCGTGGCCCGGGTCACGATCGTCGGCGGGCTGAAGCGCGAGGTCGAGGTGCTGGTCGACCCCGACCGCCTGCGGGCGTACGGGCTGACCGTGACCGACATCGCGGGCGTGGTGGGCGGCGAGAATCTCTCCGTGCCGGCGGGCCGGGTCACCGAGCCGGGGGCGGAGGTCGCGGTGCGGGTGGTGGGCGAGTACGGGTCGCTCGAGGAGCTGCGCACCCTGCCGCTGCAACTCCCGTCGGGCGGGCGGATCCGGCTGCGCGACGTGGGCGTGGTGCGGGAAGGGGCGGCAGACGTCCGCGAGATCGCGCGGTACAACGGGCAGCGCACGGTGAGCCTCTCGATCCAGAAGCAGTCGGGGGCCAACACCGTCGCCACCGCGGACGGGATTCTCGCCGCGCTCGACGAGCTGCGTCCCCAGCTCCCGACGGGGGCCACGCTCGACGTGGCCCGGGACGCGAGCCTGTTCATCCGGGACTCGATCAAGGATCTCACGGGCAGCATGATCATCGGGATCCTGCTCACCACGGTCGTGCTGTTCGTGTTCCTCCACTCGTGGCGCGCCACCGTGATCGCCGTCGTCTCGATGCTCGCGACGATCGTCGCGACGTTTCTGGCGCTCGACGGCGCGGGCTTCACGATCAACATCATGACCCTGATGGGACTCGGTATCACCGTCGGGATTCTGGTCACCAACACGATCGTGGTGCTCGAGAGCATCTACCGCCATCTGGATCGTGGTACGCCCCCCAAGGAGGCCGCCGAGCGCGGCACCACCGAGGTCGGCGTCGCCGTCGCGGCGTCGGCGTTGACGAACGTGGTGGTGTTCACGCCGATCGCCTTCATGAAGGGGATCATCGGCCAGTTCTTCTACGCGTTCGGCATCACGGTGGTGTACGCCACCGTCATGTCGCTGCTGATCTCGTTCACGGCGGCGCCGATGCTCGCCTCGCGCTTGCTCAGGCCACAGGAGACGCAGCGCGAGCTGGCCGGGCGCCTGGGACGCGTGTGGCGCGCGATCGACGCCTGGTACGCCGACCTCGAGCGCCGGTTCGGCGGCCTGCTGGCCTGGGCGCTGCGCACGCGGCGGAACGGCTGGCTGATCATCGGCACCTCGGGCGCCGTCGCGTTGATCGCCCTCGCCGTCCAGCTGCTGTTCGTGGGCGGCGAGTTCATGCCGCGGCAGGACGAAGGGCTCGCGCGCGTGACGCTGAAGCTCCCGCCCGGCACGCCGATCGCCCGCACGACCCTGATCGCGGCGCGGGCCGAGTCGCTGCTCCGGGTGGTGCCCGAGGTCAAGGCGCTGCTCACCCAGGTGGGCGGGGGCGGCGGCGGCTTCCGGATCGCGGGCGCCGGCGTGAACGTCGCGGAGATCCAGGTGACCGTCGAGTCCGAGCTGGGCACGCAGGCGATCATCCCGCGGCTGCGCGAGGCGGTCGCGGCCATTCCGGACGCGGACGTCACGGTGGCGCTCGCGGAGTCGATGGGAGGAGGCGAGGCGCCGTTCCAGGTGCTGATCAAGGGTCCGGACCAGCAGCGCCTCGAAGCGGTCGCCGGCGAGGCCACCCGAGTGGTGTCGGCGGTACCGGGGCTGGGCGAGGTGCGCAACACGATCGAGGATCCGCGCCCCGAGGTCGCGTTCCGACCGAACCGCGAGGTGATGCGCGAGTATGGCTTGACGATGGCCCAGGTCGGGGGAACGCTGCGCGGGTCGATCGAGGGAATGGTGCCGGGGGTCTACCGGGAAGCCGGTGACGAGCGGGACATCCGGGTGCGGCTCATCGAAAGCGCGCGCGATCGCGCCGACGAGCTGGCGACACTGCAGCTGCGAACCCCCGTGGGAGTCGTGCCCGTCGGGGCGCTCGGCACCCTCGAGAACCGCGGCGGCGAGACGGCGATCCAGCGCTACGACAAGCAGCGGACGGTGCGGATCGACGCCTTTCTGTCCGGCGGCAGCCTCACGGACGCCGCGCGCCTGACGGGCGCCGCGCTCGACAGCCTCGGCCTGCCGCCCGGCTACAGCTATGCGATCACCGGCGAGTTCGAGGCGTACCAGGAATCGATCGGCGAGATGATGAAAGCGCTGTTGCTCGCCGTGATTCTCACCTACGTGCTGCTCGCGATGATGCTCGAGTCCTACGTGCATCCCATCACGATCATGATGACGGTGCCGCTGGGCGGGATCGGCGTGGTGTTTGCGCTGTTCCTGACGGGCACGTCCGTCAACATCTTCAGCATGATGGCGGTCATCATGCTGGTGGGAATCGTGGTGAACAATGCGATCCTGATCCTCGACTACGCGCAGCAGCTCCGCGCGCAGGGGAAGACCGCCGTGGAGGCCCTGCTCGAAGCGACGCCGATGCGGCTGCGTCCCATCATCATGACGAACGTCGCGATCGCCATCGCGCTCGTTCCCCAGGCGCTTGGCTCTGGGCCCGGCTCGTTCTACCGGATCCCGATGGCCGTCGTCACGATGGGCGGCGTGCTGGTTTCCGCGGTGTTCACGCTGATGCTGATTCCGGTGCTGTACATCAAGATCGACCGGATCGGCTCGGCGATCCGGCGCCGGGTGGAGCGGATCGAAACCGGGGAGTACCCGCTGCCGGACTAACTGCCGTGCAGCGTGCAGCGTGCAGCGGTGCTCGTTGCCACTCCTCGCTGCACGTTTGCGTGCTGGGCGCCGGACGCGGCAAAACCCGGTCCGCGCCACGCGGGCTGTGTCTCAGGGGGTCGTGAGGTCGGCGGTCGGGAGGAAGTGCGGCGGCCGGCGCGGCTGCGCCGCCTGCTCGTACGCAAACGCCAGCTTGATGAGCGTTCCCTCCGACCACGCCCGCCCGACGAACGACATCCCCACCGGCAAGCCGAAGCTGTAGCCCACCGGCACCGTGATGCCGGGGTAGCCCGCCACGGCCGCCGGCGTCGAGCTGTCGCCCAGGAAGTGGTCCCCGTTGACGAGATCGGTCGGCCAGGGCGGGCCGCCGGTCGGCGCCACCAGGGCGTCGAGGCCGTGTTGCCGCATCACGGCGTCGAGCCCCTCGTCACGCGCCAGGCGATGGTTCTTCGCCAGCGCGTCGAGGTACTCCTGCTCGGTGAGCGGCCCTTTCTCCTGGGCCTCGATGAAGGTCTCCTGCCCGTAGTACAGCAGCTCACGGTCCGCGTGCTGCTCGTTGAACGCGATCGCGTCGGCCAGGCTTCCGATCGGCGCCGCGGGGCCGAGGTCCGCGAGGTAGGCGTTGAGGTCGGCCTTGAACTCGTAGAGCAGCACCGTGTACTCGCTGTCCCCGTACTCGCCGGCATGGGGGAGGTCGGCGGGGTCGACGAGCACGGCGCCCTGGCGGCGGAGCACCTCGAGCGCGGCCTCGACCAGCCGATCGGCTTCGGGACTGTAGCCCCAGAACTTCTTCCGGGCGACGCCGATTCGCGCGCCGCGGAGCCCGCCGGCGTCGAGGAACCGCGTGTAATCGGTGCCGGCGTACGCGGCACCGGCGGCGGTCGCCGGGTCGCGCGGGTCCGTCCCGGTCATGGCGCCGAGCAGGATCGCCGCGTCGGTGACCGTGCGGCACATCGGGCCGGCGGTGTCCTGGCTGTGCGCGATCGGGATGATGCCGGAGCGGCTCACCAGCCCGAGCGTCGGCTTGATCCCGACGAGCGAATTCGCGTTGGACGGGCACACGACCGAGCCGTCGGTTTCGGTGCCGACGCCGACGGCGGCGAGGTTGGCCGAGATCGCCGCGCCGGTGCCGGAGCTGGACCCGCATGGGTTGCGGTCGAGCGCGTACGGATTGCGGCACTGGCCCCCGCGGCCGCTCCAGCCGCTCGACGACTGGTTGCCCCGGAAGTTGGCCCATTCCGACAGGTTGGTCTTTCCCAGGATCACAGCACCCGCCGCGCGCAACCGCTCGACGACAAACGCGTCGCGCGGCGGCACCGACCCCTCGAGCGCGAGCGAGCCCGCGGTGGTGGTCATCCGGTCGTGGGTGCCGATGTTGTCCTTGATGAGGATCGGGATGCCGTGCAGCGGGCCGCGCACGCGGCCGGCGCGGCGCTCGCCATCGAGCCGCTCCGCGATGGCCGGCGCGTCGGGGTTCAGCTCGATCACGGCGCGGAGGGTCGGGCCGCCGCGATCGACGGCCTCGATGCGCGCGAGGTAGGCGTCGCACAGCGCGCGGGCGGTGTAGCGGCCCGACGCGAGGTACCCCTGCAGGGCGGCGATCGTCGCCTCCTCCAGCTCGAACTGGGCAACGCTGCGGCCGGCGCCGACCGCCACCGACGCGGCCGGCCCGGGGCGCGTCGCCAGCGTCAGTCCCCCGAGAGCGGAGGCCTGGAGAAACTCCCTGCGACTCAGCGCGATGGACATGGGCATCCTCTCATGGCGTGTTGGGGCGCTCGGCGCCTCGCGTCACGACCCGACCGGTGCGGCGCGGGCCTGCTCGATGGCAACGACGAGATCGTCGATGCGGAACGGCTTCTGCACGAAGCTCGCCGCGCCGCGGTCGAGCAGGCCCCGGGCGGCGGCATCGAGCTCGTAGCCGCTGCAGATGATCACCTTGGCGTCGGGCTGCGCTTCCCGCAGGGGCCCGAACGCCTCGATCCCGCTCATCCCCGGCATGCGCATGTCGAGCAGCACGACGTCGATCGGGGTCGGCGCGCGCCGGGCGGCCTCGATGCCGGCCGCGCCGTTCTCCGCGACGAGCACGTCATACCCGTAGGCTTCGAGCAGGCGCCGCGTGGCGGACAGGATCGCCGCCTCGTCATCCACGAACAGGATCGTGCGCTTGGCCGGAGGCGCGGGCACGGGCCCCGGTCGCACGGGGGCCTGCGCGGCGGCAGCCGGCAGATACACGCGGAATACCGTGCCGGTGCCGGGCTCGCTGCGGACCTCGATCTGGCCACCATGATGGGTCACGATGCCGTAGGTCGCGGCGAGACCCATGCCCCGCCCGCCCTCCTTCGTCGTGAAGAACGGCTCGAAGATGCGTTCCCGCGTGTCGGCGCTCATACCGGGGCCGGTGTCCGCAACGGACAGCTCGACGTACGGCTTCGCGGGGAGGTCGGTGAGGGCCGGTGGTCGCTCGCCGTCGGCCGGGAGGTTCCGCGTCGCAATCGTGATTCGGCCGCCTCCGACGCCGGCGAGCGCCTCGACCGCGTTGCGGTGCAGGTTGCCGACCACCTGACCGAGTTGCACCGGATCCGCCTCGAGGATCATCAGGTCGGGGGCGAGGTGCGTCCGGACCTCGATGGCGGATGTGACGGTGTGCGCCTCGACCCGGACGGAATCGCGGACCAGCGCGTTGAGGTCGACGCACGTCGTCTGATACCGCCCGCCGCGCGCAAACGCCAGGAGTTGCTGGGCCAGCTGGCCGCCGCGATGCGCGCACTCGATGATCGTCCCGATGGTCTCGTGCGTATCGGTGCCCTCCTTGATGTCGTACTTGAGGATCTCGGCGTTGGCCATGACCCCCGTCATCAGGTTGTTGAAATCGTGCGCCACACCGGCCGCCAGCGTGGCGGTGGATTCCATGCGGGCCGCCAGGGCGCGGGCGTCCGCGGTACGCCGATCCGCTTCGCGCAGCCGGACGACCGACTCCACGATGTGCGCGTGCACCGCCCGTTCCAGAATGCTCAGCTCGTCGCGGCCCTCCGCCCGGGGGGAGTCCAGCAGCAGGTCGCCAGCCCGGGCGGCGCGCACCCGGTGGGCGATCAGCTTGACGCGCCGCGCGACCATCGCGAGCACCGTGCGTCGCGTGAGCCACCACACGACGCCGAGGAACGCGTAGGCGATGACGAGCAGCAGCGTCGCCGTCTGCAGGGCGCGGTTCGCGACCCAGCCGGCGCGCATCGCGACGAGGAGATGCCCGGTCGGCAGACCGGTCGAGTCCCGCATGACGGCGGGCACGATCAGCTGCATCTCGCCGCCCAGCGTCATCGTGTGCAGCTCCCGCGGGTCCGGGGGGTGATCGATCTGGTCGAGCGCCCAGGTGCGAACGCGCGCGCGCGCACTCGGATCGGCGGCCACGGCGAGGCACCGCGCACGGCAGGGCGTTCCCCAGACGACGGCGGCGCTGGCCTCCGGCTGGACCGCCCGGAACAACGCCAGCTCCCGGTCGAAGGCCATGTCCTGCGGGCTGCGCTGGTGCCCGCTGCCGAGCTGCGCCGCGAGCTCGACGACGGGAGGGAGGTGGCGGCGCTGGATTTCCTGCAGCCCCGTGCGCACGAGGGCGAGCGTCGCGACCGTCGCGAGCACCCCGAGGCCCAGGGCCATCACGATGACGGCCCGGCCCGCGAGGCGCGCCGCGATGCCGATCGCCCGGTTGCGCATGACGATCAGCCACCCGAGTCCCACGACGGCCGGGGCGAGCACGACGAGGGCCAGCAGCCCCCAGATGCGTGGCGGCAGGCCGAACAGGAGGTCGAGCATGATCAGGGCATCCCGCCGGCCGCGAGGCGAAGCGCGGTGAAGCGCGAGCCCTGGGGATCGTGGCCCCAGCCCGCGAGGCGGAGCGAGTACGCGGTGGCGCTGTGCGTGAACCAGAGCGGGACCGCCGCCGCGTCCGCGAACACCAGGCCGTCGGCCGCGCGGAGCAACGCGGCCCGGCGCGCGGGGTCGAGCGCGCGGCGCGACTCGTCGATCAGGCGATCGACCTCGGGGTTGGCGTACGCCCCGTCGTTGCCCGCCGAGCCCGCGACCGTGGAGTGGTACAGGGGGTAGAGATACGCGTCGCCATCGGGGTAGTCGCCCACCCACACCGAGATCACCAGGTCCGCCCTGCGCTCGCGCATCGCCTGCTCGAGCCCCTGGCTCTGCGTCGTCAGCTCCACCGTGAGGCCGGCACCCTCGAGGTAGCTGCGCACGAGCTCACCGATCTCCGGGGGGTAGTCGGCCAGGCCGGGGCCGGGCGCCCAGAGTCGCAGCGGCCGGTCTGCGGGGTAGCCGCCTGCCTGCCAGAGGTGACGTGCCAGGGCCGGGTCGAACGCGTAGGGCGCCCGCTCGGGATCGGCGCCCGGCAGGGATGGCGGGATCGATCCGGCGGCCCGCACGGACGTGGGCGCCGCGGTGGTCCGGGCCAGGCGCGCCGCGTCGATCGCGTGGTTCAGGGCGCGCCGCACGCGGACGTCGTGAAACACCGGCTCCCGCATGTTGATCACGATGCGGGTGAGCGCAGCCGCCGCGGACTCCACGAACCCCACGTCGCTCCGGGCGCTCCATTCGAGGCGGGTCACGACGGGCAGCTCGGAGACCATGTCGACGAAGCCCGCGGCGAACGCCCGATCGGCCAGCGAGTCCGGGACGAAGCGGTAGACCAGGGAATCCAGGTGCGGCGGGTCCCCCCAGTACCGCGTGTTCCGGGCGAAGCGGATGTCGGGCTCGCCGCCGTCGGCGCCCACCCAGCGCCACGGGCCCGTGCCGATCGGGTGTGCCGAATCGCTCGCCACGGCCGAGATGGCGGCCTGCGGCAGCGCCGTGAGGGTGGGGAAGAACGCGAGCGGCTCGCGCAGGCGGACCACCAGCGTGGTGTCGTCCAGCACCACCAGGCCGGGCAGGTCGTCCCGCGTGCCGCGGGAGAATTCGAGGGCGCCCTCGATCGGGTCGAGCATCCATGGATGGGACAACGCCTCGGGATCGGCGCGCAAGGCCGCCATCCAGCAGCGCCGCACGTCGGCGGCCGTGACCGGCGTGCCGTCGTGGAACGTCACGCCCGTGCGCAGGATGTAGCGAAACTCGCGTCCCTCCCGGGCGGCGCTCCACGACCGCACCAGGCCGGGAACGAGATCGCCGCTCTCCTCGATCCGGGTGAGACCCTCGAACACGAGCCGGGTGACCTGCGCGGTGTAATAGTCCCAGCTCGCGCTCGGCGTCATCGCGCTGATGCGGCTCGGCGCCGCGATGCGGACCACGCTGGCATCGCGCGGCGGCGTGGAGAACCCGCTCGCCCGACATGCCGTGAGCAACACGGCACCCAGCAGCAGCGCGCGCTCAGCGCCGCCGATCGCGCAGCTCCTCGAGGGCCCGTCGCACATAGACTCGCGTCATCTCCTTTCGCCAGGACAGCCCGAAATCCGTGTTGTCCATCGGCTTCGCCGGCCGGAACGCCGCCTCCGCGGCCGCCTGGACGGCGTCCGCGTCCAGCCGCGTGCCCCGGATGGCACGGGCCGCGTCCGGAACGGTCTGCGGGTGGCTGGCGATGCCGCCCAGGACGATGCGCGCGTCGGCGACCGCGTCCCCGTCCCACCGCACCCACGCGGCCACACCCAGCACCGGGAAATCGAACGCGCCGCGGCGCCTCAGCTTGTGATACGTGGCATCCCATCCCTGCGCCGCGGGCAGGGCGACCTCCGCGACGATCTCGTCCGGCTGCTTCGTGAGATAGGCGATCCCGTCGTCGTGGTAGAACTCCGCCGCGGGAACCACGCGCTCGCCGCTCGGGCCGACCAGGAGGAAGCGCGCGTCGATCGCCACCATCACCGGGGCGAGGTCGGAGGACTGCACCGCCCAGCACCGCGGGCTGCTCGGCGCCACCCAGCAGATCGCGCCGTCCTTTTTCATGCAGAAGTCGATCGCTTTGCGCCACTCGTACGACTGGTCGTAGTAGTTGCAGCGCGTATCGAGGCAGAGGTTGCCGCCCAGCGTCCCCATGTTGCGGAGCAGCGGCGTGCTGATCAGCTCGGCCGCACGCGCGACCACCGGGTATCGCTTCCGCAGACGCCGGTGCTCCACGAGTTCCGTCAGCGTGAGCCCGGCCCCGAGCGCGTAGCCCCTATCCGCCGTTCCACCGTTGCGCCGCTCCGCCGGCTGCTTCCGGAGCGCGCGGATGCCGGCCAGCGAAATCACCACCCGCGGCTCCTGATGCCGGCGCTTCATGTTGGGATAGAGATCCGTCCCACCCGCCACGTACATCCCCTCCGGGCCGGCGTTGGCCTTGAAGACGAGCGCCTGCTTGAGGGTCGCAGGCTGGAGATAGCGGAACTCCGGCAGGCGGAGCATCAGTGCTGGCGCTCCTCTCTCCCCCTCTGCCCCTCTGCCCCTGCCCGTGGCCGTCCATCCCCGCCTTCCCACGGCGGCGCCACGACCGTTGGGACGGGCCAGGGAATGTCCGGGAACCGGTCCGGCCCGAACCGCGCGGCGCCCCCGCGGGCCTTGTCCTTGAGCGCCCTGAGCACCTTCTCGGGCGTGATCGGCACCTCGTCGATCCGCACGCCCACCGCGTCGTACACCGCGTTCGCGACGGCGGGCGGGATGGGGAGCAGCGGGCCCTGGCCCACCTCCTTCGCGCCGAACGGGCCGTTCGGGTCGGGGTCCTCGATCAGGTACGTCTCGACGTCGCACATCTCGAGCGTGGTGGGGCTCTTGTACTCGAGCATGCTGGGGATCTTGTGCAGCAGGCGCCGGTTCGGCCGGTACTCCATCTCCTCCATCAGCGCCTCGCCGAGCCCCATGTACACGCTGCCCTCGACCTGCCCCATCACGGTCGCCGGGTTGATGCAGCGCCCCACGTCGTGCGCGACCCAGATCTTGGGCACGCGCACGATCCCGGTCTCGGCGTCCACGTCGACCTGCGCGATCGCGGCGGAGTACGAGTAGGCGGGCGACGGCCCCACGCCGGCCCCGCGATACCGGCCCGGGCTTCGGGGTGGCGTATAGGAGCCCACCGTGCCGACGGTGCCGTGTTTGGCCTCCGCGAGCTGCACCGCCTCGGCGAATGCCATGCCGGTTTCCGGGTTCTCGGCGTCGAACGCGCGGCCGGCGGCGAACACCAGCCGGTCGGGAGGAACCGCGAGCTTCGCGGCGGCGTGCGGCGCCAGGATCGCGCGCGCCCGCTCGGCCGCCTGCAGCGCCGCGTTCCCGCTCATCAGCGTCACGCGGCTCGAGTAGCTGCCGAGATCAACCGGCGTGAGGTCCGTGTCGGCGGTCACGACGGTCACGTCGGCGATGGCGACGCCGAGCACCTCGGCGACGATGGACGCGAGAATCGAGTCCGATCCCTGGCCGATGTCCGTCGAGCCGCAGAACACCGTGACGCCGCCCCCGCGATCGCACCTGAGCTGCACGCCGGAGTGGGGCATGTCGTTCCAGTAGATCGGGAGACCCGCCCCGCTCAGGTAGCTCGAGCACGCGAGCCCGAGGCCGCGGCCCGGCCCAAGCCGCCCGCGGCGGGCCTTCCAGCCGGCCCCGGCCATCACCTTCTCGATGCAGGCGCCGAGGCCCATCGAGCCGATCTTGAGGTAGTTCGCGGTCACCGAATTGGCGGGCGCCAGGTGGCGCAGCCTGAGCTCCGCGGGATCGATGCCGAGGTCCTCGGCCAGCTTGTCCATCTGGACCTCGAGCGCGAAGCGCGGCTGCGGCGTGCCGTGCCCACGCTTGGGGCCGCACGGCGCCTTGTTGGTGAACGCGCGCGCGCCCTCGAACTTGTAGCGCTCTACCCGGTACGTGACGGTCTGGAGTGCCCCCGTGTAGTAGGCGCTCGCCACGCCGTACGAGCCGTAGCCGCCACCGTCGAGCAGCGTGCGGAAATGCATGCCCGTGATGCGGCCGTCGCGCGTGACGCCGGTCCGGACCCACATCAGCGTCGGGTGGCGCCCGCGGTGGCAGTAGAACACCTCTTCGCGCGTGAGGGTGATCTTCACGGGCCGGCCGGTGAGCATGGCGAGCTTGGCCACCACGATCTCGTGGCCGAACGGGTCGCTCTTGCCGCCGAACCCGCCGCCGTTGGGCGTCGCGATCACCCGAATCCTGGCGGGCGGCAGCTCGAGCACCCGGGACAGGGCGCGGTGCACGTAGTGCGGCGTCTGGGTCGACGACCAGAGCGTGAGCTTGCCGTCGGGCGAGAAGTCCGCGAGCGCCGCGTGCTGCTCCATGGCGAGATGGGTGTTCCCGCCGTAGAAGAACAGGTCTTCCCGCACGTGATCGGCCCGCGCCAGCGCCTCCGCCACGTCGCCGAACTCGAGGCTGATCAGCTTGTGGAGGTTGCCCGCGTCGCCGTAGTCGTGGATCGGCGTCTTGGTCGGGGCGATCGCGGCCTCGGGGTCGGCGATGGCGGGGAGCGGCTCGTAGGTCACGTCGATCAGGTCGAGCGCCGCGGTGGCAATCTCCTCGCTCACCGCCGCGACCGCCGCCACCGGATCCCCGATGAACCGGACGCGGTCGGGCGCGAGCGCGTGCTCGTCCTGGCTCACCGGGAGGATGCCGAACGGCACCGGCAGCGCGGCGCCGGTGAGCACGGCCCGGACGCCGTCCAGCGCCGCCGCGCGCGCCGTGTCGATCGCGACGATCCGCGCGTGGGCGTGCGGGCTCCTGAGCAGGCGGCAGTACAGCATCCTGGGGAGCGCCAGGTCGTCGGCGAATCGGGTGCGGCCCGTGACCTTTCCCACCGCGTCCACCTTGCGGTGGGGCGTCCCGACCACCCGCTCCTTACCGGCGGCCATAGAGCGTCTCCGGCCGGGGCTCCGCGTCTTCCCCCCGCATCCGTGCCGCCGCGAGCTCCACCGCCTCGTATATCTTGAGGTAGCCGGTGCAGCGGCACAGGTTGCCTGAGAGCGCCTCGCGGATCTCGTCGCGCGTGGGAGCGGGGTTCCGCTCCAGCAGCGCCTGGGCCGCGAGCAGGAAACCCGGCGTGCAGTAGCCGCACTGGGCCGCGCCGAGATCGGCGAACGTGCTCTGGAGCGGATGGAGCGCGGCGCCCCCCATCCCCTCGACGGTCCGCACGCGGCGGCCGTCGCAGGCGGCGGCGAGCACGAGGCACGAGAGCACCGGCTGGTCGTCGAGCAGTACGGTGCAGGTGCCGCACTCGCCCAGCTCGCAGCCGTGCTTGGTGCCGGTGAGGCCCAGGTCCTCGCGGAGCACTTCGAGCAGGGTCTTGTGAGGGGCGAAGGCGACGGGGGTGCGCTCCCCGTTCAGGTCGAGCGTGATCAGCGCCCGGTCAGGCGTCGGGGGCGCGCGGAGCGGGCGGGGCAAACAGGAACGCCTCGGTTTGCTGGGTGAGGAACCGTCGTGCCTCGGGATCGCGGAGGTCGAGCCCGTAGTGATTGATCAGAGCGGTCTGCTGCCGCTGCCACTCCTGCCAGCACGCGCCGCACACGTGCTCGAGGACGCGTGCGCCCAGCGGACCTGGCATCGGCGGCGCGGCGAGGCGGGGCTCGTCGCGCCCGCAACGGGCGCAGCGAAACGGCGGCATCGAGGTCGAATCTAACCTTGCCAGGCGAGAGGCGCGACGCCACCTTCCGCGAGCCGTCGGTCGGCCTGTGCGCCGGCTGCCGGCACAGCCGCGTGATCACCGGTCGCGGCTCCCGGTTCTGGTTGTGTCGCCGGTCGGAAACCGACCGGCGGTTCCCCAAGTACCCCATGCTCCCGGTCCGCGAGTGCGCCGGGTTCGAGCATCCGCCAGCGAAGGATCAGCTATGACCACTCCCAGCCGTGCCCCGCATCTGGTGGCTGTCGCCGCCATGTTCGCCGCCGTCGCTCTCGCCGCGGTCGCCCCCGCCGCGCGCGCGCAGGACGATCCATACCTCGCCCGCGCCAAGGCCATCATGCGCGAGACGCCGCTGATCGACGGCCACAACGACCTCGCGTGGGAGATGCGCACCCGCGCGTGGTTGAGCTTCGACTCGGCCGATATCGCCAAGCCGCAGCCGCAGTTCCAGACCGACATCGCGCGGCTCAAGGCCGGGCTGGTCGGCGCGCAGTTCTGGTCCACCTACACCCCGCCCGACGGCGCGCACCCGTTCCACGACGGGATGGAGCAGGGTGACGTGGTCCACCGCATGGTGGAGCGCTACCCCGAGACGTTCGCGATGGCGGGCACCGCGGACGACATCGTCCGGCTGCACAAGGAAGGGAAGATCGGCTCGCTGCTGGGCTTGGAAGGCGGGTTCATGATCGAGAACTCCCTGAGCCTGCTGCGGGCGTTCTACCGGGACGGCGTGCGCTACATGACGCTGACCCACACGCTGAGCACCGACTGGGCGGACGCCTCGACCGACAGCTCCAGGCACGGCGGCCTCACCAGGTTCGGCGAGGAGGTGGTGCGCGAGATGAACCGGCTGGGCATGTTGGTGGATCTATCGCACACGTCCGACTCGACCGTGTGGGACGCGCTGCGGGTGAGCGAGGCGCCGGTGATCTTTTCGCACTCTTCCTCGCGCCATTTCGTGCCGCATCCGCGGAACCTGGCCGACGACCTCGCGCGCGCGGTCACGAAGAACGGCGGCGTGATCATGGTGAACTTCGTCCCCGACTTCATCTACCTGCCGGCCTACGAGTGGACCCAGCATCGCGACTCGTTGGCCCGCCGGCTCATGACATCGCTCGGCGACTCGGCCGCGGTGCGCGACTCGGTCCGAGCGTGGATGGCGGTGAACCCGATGCCGGCGCCGCCCTTGAGCGTCGTGGCGGATGAGATCGAGCACCTGCGCGACGTAGCCGGCGTGGACCACGTGGGGATCGGCAGCGACCTGGACGGCCTGGGCGACGTGACGCCGGTGGGCCTGGAGGACGTGTCCAAGTACCCGGCCCTCGTGGCGGAGCTGCTGCGGCGCGGCTGGAGCGACGGGGACGTCAAGCGGGTAGTCGGGCTCAACGTGCTGCGCGTGATGCGCGAGGCCGAGCGGGTGGCCGCCCGGCTGCAGAAGGAGCGCGGACCGAGCACCGCGACGATTCAGGAGCTGGACGGAGGGCCCCGGTGAGGGGGACAGGGGGAGAGGGGGAGAGGGGCAGGGATGGATGGTTGGCTCATCTGCTGCCGCTTCTGCCCCTTCTGCCGCTGCTGCTCAGCGGGTGTGCCGGGCGCCGGATCGAGGAGCTCAAGCAGCGCGATCTGGCGGAGGTCCGGGTGGCAGTCGATGCGAACCTGACGGCGATACAACGGCGGGACGTCGAGGGCTACCTCGCGACCTACCTGGAGTCGCCGGACTTCACCTACGTCGGGCCGGAGGGCATGCAGCGCGGGTTCGCGCCGTTCGCGGCCGCACGACGTGCGAGCCCCGAGTTTCCCGACAGCCTGGCCGCCGGCGAGCCGGAGTTGGTGTGGCTCGCGCCCGGGGTGGTGTACGCGGCGTATCGCTACGCCGCGCGGCAGGGCGACCAGATCGGGCGCGGGTGGTCCGAGCGGGTGTTCGTGAAGTCGCAGCAGGGGTGGAAGATCGCGGTAACGAGCGTGATTCCGGTCGAACCGACCATGAGGGATACCGACAGGCGATGACGCGCGTCGCCTCCAGGTGCCAGCGCGGCGGCGCAGGCTCATGAACACGGCGGCGTCCATGAAGAACGCGGGGCACGGTTGTCGAGCGTGAGGATGTTGGCGGGGACGTCCAGCAAAATCGGCACGGTGTCGGCCCGGGTGGGCGGCGTGATCACCGGTGGCTTCGCGCCCGTGCCGGTCGTGGAATCAGCCAAATCGTACAGGTCGCGCACTAGGAACCCGGGATCGGGCCGGAACCCGATGCCTCCGCTGATCCGGTCATCGAAGTACACGACGCCCACGGCCGGCCCGCCCCGTGCGCCGCCCAGCTCGAACCCCGCCTCCCGCTTCCACGCCCGCGCGAACCCCAGGTCGGGGTTCGTGGGGTCGCGGATGAAGGTCGTGAGGATCGCGAGTTGCTCTGCGGGATTCGGCGGGAACCAGTTGAGGTTCACGACGTCGAAGTACTGCGGCGCCGGGTAGAGTTGGCCCAGCGTGGGCGACTTGGCCGTGCGCCCGATCCCGCCCCGGAGCCTGAGCCACGAGCGTGGGGCCAGCTCCAAGTTCAGCCGCGGCTGGAGGACCGCATCCCGCACGGCCGAAAACCACGTGGATCCGCGGTGCAGGAGGTCCAGCCGGACCCCGGCCTGGAGGCTCAAGGGGGCGAACCCCAGCAGACTCGACAGGCGGTCGTCCAGGTAGAGCGCGGTCGTCGCAGCGGGCGGGATGGAGTCGAACCGCCGCGGCCGGTCGTCCCTGGACACCGTTGAACGTTACTTGGGGGGGGAACTCGATGTCGAAGATGTATCCGGCGCCGGCGTTCCATTCGCGGCGCAGCTCCGCACCTCCGAGCAGCTGGTGATGGCCCCCCAGGAGGCTGGTGGAAGTGCCGTACTCGATCTGCGCGAACCCGTTTCACACATCCCCGTCGAGCTGGATCGCGGAGAGGTACTGACCGAGCACGAAGTGACCCTCCTGGGTCCCTTCCGTCAGGCGATCGGTGAACGGGGTGGCCCCGCGAATCCGGGGCGCCTGGGCAAACGGAGCGCTGGCGCTGATAGTCGAGTGACGCGATGACGCGGAGGTAGCCGCTGGTCCGAGACGGGCCCGCAGCCGCTCCGCCAGGCGCAGCCCCTTGTCATGGTTCCGGTCCGTCTGTCCCGGGAACAGGTCGGGGCGCTCCGGACTGTTCTGGTTCAGAGCGAAGGCGTCGATGCGGGAGTCGAGCACGACCGTGCCCGGCTCGTCGGGCGTGCTGCCGCCGAACACGAGCCGATGGGCCGGAGGTCTGCCGGTTCGCGTTGTTCGAGAGCGGCACGCCGTCGAGGATGATCAGGGTGCCGAGCGACGCCAGGTCGCCTGCCGTGGGGCCGCCGGTCGTCAGCGACGCGAGGGCACCGGTCGGGACGGAGCGCAGGGCGAACTACTCGTGACCACGGCACCGGGCAGCGGGCGCGCGCTCTCGGCCTCCGTGACGCGTCCCTCGACTGTTGCCGCCCGCTCTTGGGCGGAGAGCGACATGGCCGTGACGGTCGTGAGGGCGCCCACGAGCCGCAGCGCGATCGTCAGGCTACGGAATGGGGGCGGGGCTGGGTTCGTGGACGGCTTGAGCGCACACAGACGTTAGCGTGGCAGGAGCGACACGCCACGCAGGCGGGGATCGGTCATGCACGTGGGTATTATTCACCATGCGACACCGCACGGCAAGTGTGGCGTGCATCGGCGGCTCGGCGGTATCTCCCGTTGAACGGAGGAGGAAGGAACGCATGACGAGGGCGATCGCGTTGGCGGTGCTGGTGCTGATGGCACCGCCGTTGCTTCACGGACAGGATCTGCAGGTGATCCGTATGCCGGGGAGCCTCGAGGGCCTGCCGTTCTCCTCGGCGGTGCGCGTGGGTGACATGCTGTACCTTTCCGGGCAGATCGGAGTCCCCCAGGGCGGGAGTGCGGTGGTGCCGGGTGGAATCGAGCCGGAAACGCGCCAAACCATGGAGAACATCAAGGCGGTGCTTGCGTACGCCGGCAGCTCGCTCGACCGGGTCGTCAAGTGCACGGTGTTCCTGCGGGACATCGCCGACTACGCCGCGATGAACGCGGTGTACGCCTCCTACTTCCCCAAGGACCCGCCCGCCCGCTCGACCATCGCGGCGAGCGGCCTCGCCCGCGGGGCTGCGGTCGAGATCGAGTGCCTCGCCCTCGCCGGAGCGGACCGATGAAAGCGCGGCGACAGCTGGCTCGGCTCGAGGAAATCGTCCTGGACCCCCTCGACGGCGTGACGGGTGAAGAGTGGTACCGCGCCCCGAAGGGACGCTGGAGCCTGGCGCAGACCCTGAGCCACTTGGCGCAGGGTGTCGACCTGGTGGCGGGGCAATTGGAGGCGCGCGCGGGCCGAACCGACATGGCGCGCCGGGCGACGCCCGGCGAGCACCTCCTGCGGCATCTCGTCCTCGGTGTGGGCAAGCTGCCGCCCGGGCGGCCTCCCGAGGCGACGCGGCCGCCCGAGCGCCCCGATCCGGAGCTGGTGGCCGCGCAATTCCGCATGGGGGTGGAACGCCTGGAAGCGCTGCTCGAAACGTGGCCCGCGGAGCGCCACCAGCGGATCTTCGTGCGCCATCCGGTGCTCGGCGACCTCAACCTGCCCGAATGGGTCCGATTCTTCTACGTGCACAGCCGGCACCACGCGCACCAGATCGCAGTGCGGCAGCGATGGCTGAAGGAGAAGGGACCGCAGGGGCAGAGGGACAGGAAGGGCGAGGGGAAGAGCGGGAAGGCGAAACACGAGAAGGGAAGGAGTCCGCGCGGGCGATGAGCGGCAGAGCGACGGCGGTGCGGGTGCTCCTCGTGGTCCTCGGGCTCGTTCCGGGCGCCGCGTGGGCGCAGACCAGGCTGGCGGCGGGCACGCGCCAGATGTTGGTGGAAACCCTCACGGGCGACCGGGATCTCGCGCTCGCGATGGTGGACTCGATGCCGGCACGGCTGTTCCGCTTCAAGCCCGTTCCCGAGGTCCGCGACTTCGCCCAGCAGATCGAGCACGTGGCCTCCACCGGGGCGGCCTACGTCGCGCGGTTCGTGCTCGACGACAACCACGGGCCGGCGTTGAGCGACAGCACGAAAGCGGTCGCGAACAAGGCGGCGCTCAAGCAGATGGTGCGGACGGCGTTCGACTATTGTCTCCACGAGGTGCGGACGCTGCCGGACAGCACGCTGCTTCAGCCGACCCGCTTCTTCGGGCGCGACATTCCCAAGTGGCGCGTGTTCCTCATGGTGCACTCGCACGACCTGTGGACGCTGGGGAGCATCGTGCCCTATTTCCGATTGAACGGGATGGCGCCGCCGGCGTTCGACGCGTTCTAGCCTCGTTCCACCGCGCCGCGCCTGGGTCGTGATCACCGCAGAGAGCGCGGAGACCGCAGAGGTCAGGACTCCCCTTCCCGGACAATCGTCAGCCCCTCCAGCGCCACCTTCGCCGCCAGCGGCTCGGCCGGCGTTCCCGCCCGCGTGAGCGCGGCCGCCGTCGCGTCGGCCACGGCGACGGCGTCCGCCTTGGCGCAGATCGCCACGAGCGACGATCCGGCCCCCGAGATCGAGACGCCGTAGGCCCCGGCATCCATCGCGGCCGCAACCGCCGCGTCGTACCCCTTGATCAGCTGGCGCCGGTGCGGCACGGCGAGCCGATCGTCCATCCCGAAGTCGATCAGGTCGGGATCGCCCCACGTGAGCCCGAGCACGAGCGCCGCGCTGCGCGCCGCCTGCTCGACGGCCGTGTCGCGCGACACGGCGGGTGGCAGCAAGTCGCGCGCGGCCTTGGTGGAGATCGCGTGCGCGGGAATCGCCAGCGCCACGGCGAGGTCGCGGTGCAGTGTGAGCTGGGTGGGACGGTGGGCCGCGAGCACGAGCCCGCCGTACACGGCGGGGCCGGCGTTGTCGGGGTGGCCTTCCTCCTGCGCCGCGCCGCGGAACATCGCGTCGCGGTCGAACGGATGGCCCAGCCTGAGTCGCGCCAGCGCGAGCCCCGCAACGATCGCGGCGGCCGACGAGCCGAGGCCCTTGCCGACCGGGATCTCCGAGTGCACCACCAGCCGGTGGCCCTCCAGGGCGTCCCGATCGGCGAGCATGCGGCGCGTGAGGTCGTCCACCGCATCGAGGGCGGCCAGCGTCCCGCCGTAGCGGTGCGGGGCGTCGCCCGGCTCGAGCCGCGCCTCGAGCCACAGGTCGAGTGCCAGGCCCAGGCAGTCGAACCCCGCCCCGAGGTTGGAGGTCGAGCCGGGGACCCTGACCGCCAGCGTCATAGCAGCCGCTCCAGGTCGCCGAGCGTCGGGTTGATCACCGGCATGGGCTCGAACGCGTGCTCGAGGGCCTCGATCGTCTTCATGCCGTTCCCGGTGAGGCACAGCACGATCTCGTCGTCGCGCCCGAGCCGCCCGTCGGCCGCCAGGTGCCGGGCGGCGGCCACCGTGACGCCACCCGCGGTCTCGGTGAAGATGCCGCTGAATTCCGCCAGCATGCGGATGCCCTCGACGATCTCGGGATCGGGCACCGCCACCGCCCACCCGCCGGTCTCGTGGATCGTGCGCACCGCCCACGGCCCGTCCACCGGGTTGCCGATGGCGAGCGACTTCGCGATCGCCGACTGCGGCACGACGGGCGTGATCGTTTCGGTGCCGTTGGCCACCGCCGTGACGATCGGGGCGCAGCCCGCCGCCTGCCCGCCGAACACGCGCGGCCCCGGGCCGGCGATCCAGCCGAGGCGTTGCAGCTCGCCGAAGCCCTTGGCCAGCTTCGTCACCAGCGAGCCGCCCGCCATCGGCGTCACCACCGCGGTCGGCGCCCGCCAGCCGAGCTGCTCGGCGATCTCGAACGCCATCGTCTTGGAGCCCTCGCCGTAATACGCGCGAAGATTCACGTTCACCACGCCCCAGCCGTACGCGGCGGCGGCTTCGCGGCACAGCTGGTTCACCTGGTCGTACGTGCCGTGCACCCGCACGATGTTGGGCCGGTAGACCACCGTGCCGAGCGTCTTGGTCAGCTCGATCGAGTCGGGGACGAACACCCACGCGTCGAGGCCGGCCGCCGCGGCGTGCGCGGCCACCGCGTTCGCGAGGTTGCCCGTGCTCGGGCAGGCAACGGTCTGGAGGCCGAGCTCCAGCGCCTTGTTGAGCGCGACCGCCACGACGCGATCCTTGAACGAGAGCGACGGGAACGAGACGCCGTCCACCTTGGCCCACAGGCGGCCCACGCCCAGCAGATCGGCCAGGTGGGGGATCTCGACCAGCGGCGTCCACCCGACGTGGAGGCTCACCCGGGGCGGCGCGTCGAGCGGCAGCAGCTCGCGATAGCGCCAGATCGTGCGCGGCCGGACCGCCACGTCGGGGCGGGTGACGCCCTTGGCGATGCGGTCCCAGTCGTACACGGGATCGAGCGGCGCCCCGCAGGCCGCGCACCCGATGACCGCCGTCTTCTCGGCGCGCGTGCCGCAGCGGCGACAGGCGAGCGCGCTGACGAAGGTCACCGTTGCCTCACACCCGGAAGAGATAGCTGAGCTTGACGAAGAACCCGTCACTGACCCGGTGCAGATCGCTGAAGCTGAACGCCCGCCCCTCGGTGAGGCTCGAGCCGTACCCCGCGTAGAACACGGTTCCAGGGCTGGGGCGGAACGAGAACAGCCAGTCGACGCGGAAGTCGTTCTGGACTTCCGCCGCCGCCGGCTGGTACAGGCCGTCGGCGTCGCGGATCAGAATCGGCTGGTCGGTCGCGGGATCGCGCAGGGCATCCTGCTTCTGGGACGCGTACTGGCCCACGAACCGGAAGAAGATCGGGCGCGAGATCTGATACTCGATCTTGAAGCGCGGGATATGCGCGGTGGAGAGCCGGCTGCCGTCCCGCACGCGGTTGAGCGCGAGGTACGAGTACTGGCCGCTCAGCCGGATCTTGTCGGTCGGCCGCCAGTCCAGGCTGGCCGACGCCCCCAGCTCCCGGGCCGGGGCGGGCTCGAAGAACGCCGCCGCGCGGCCCAGTGTGACGCTCGCCGAGGCGGCGAAGGCGCGTTGCGGCGTCTGGGCACTCAGGTCCACCTCCCACAGACCGTTCTCGCGCCCCGGAACGGTGAACGGGATCGTGTCGGTGCCAGTGTCCAGGGCGTACCCGCGGTAGAACGTGGAGTCGAACGCGACGGACGACCATGCGGGCGTCAGGCCGAGCTCCCAGCCGCCTCGCAGCGTGAGCGAGCTGCGCGCGCTGGCACTGCCCTCCAACGGGGCCGGGAAGTGCCAGAAGTCGTCGTAGTTCCAGATCCCGCCGAACGAGTAGAACGTCTCCCACTGCTCGATCGTCGCCCCGGGGCTGCCGTAGGTGGTGATGCGGTTCATGATCTGGCCGCTGACGATGCCCGTGCGCTGCACGAAGCCCACGTCGGTCCGGAAGTCCGGGTCGATCCCCTGGAACACGTAGTGGAACCCCCAGTTGCGGCCGGTGCGGTCCCAGGTCATCTCCCAGAGCGGCGCCGTCTGCGTCACGCCCGCCTCGCGGGTCCAGCTCCCGGCAACCTGCGCCTCGAAATAGTACAGCTTGGCGAACACCAGCCGGGTATCGAGCGACGCGACGCGATTGAAGTCGCTCCCCACGATCCGGTCCGTGTAGGCGAAGCCCACGGCCGAGCTCCGGCCGAGATCCCGCCGTACGCGCAGCGCGTTCACGACCGGGTTGTCGGTCCCGCCCAGCTTGTCGTCCACCGCGGAGAGCAGCGCGATGTTGGTCGCGGAGACCTTGCCGGTGAGCTTGAGGCCGGCGACCGGCGAGACGATGCGGCGGGTGTAGATCAGCGAGTTCGGCGTGTTGAACTGCTCGATGCCCTCGAGGAAGAACGGGCGCTTTTCGGGATAGAACACGGCGAAGCGCTCGTTCACGGTGACCTGCGCGACGTCGGCCTCGACCTGCGAAAAGTCCGGATTCACCGTGCCGTCCAGGGCGAGGGTCGTCGTGAGCCCCCACGACACGTTGAAGCCGACTTCCGGCTTCGCGTCGTAGGCCCAGGCACCGGTGCTGTCCGGGGCGCCGTCGAGCCGGCCGGTCGTGAAGGGGTTCAGCTCGAGCAGCAGGCCGCGGTGCAGGTCGGTGAGCCCCTCCAGGCTGCCCGACTGCGTGAGGAACGACGCGTTGGCGCGCACGGCGGGCGTCCAGGTGTCCTCGTAGCCCGAGTGCTGGGACTTGCGGATCACGTTGATCGCCCAGCGCTGCGGGTCCGCCGACTGGTAGCTGATGCTCTTGAACGGGACCCGGACCTCGACCTCGTAGCCCCACTCCGTGACGCGGCCCTTGGCGTCGTACAGGAAGTCCGGGTTCATGTCGACGTTGTCGAAGTTGCCGCCGGCGCCCCGGCCGCCGGCGTGGTTGCCGCCGCCCTCCGACCGGATGCCGTCGGCCTGCACGCCGAGCGCGTTGACGCCGATCACGAACGCGCGCCGCCGGTCGTTGAACGTGTCGAGGATCAGCTGGACGTAATCGTCGTTGTCGATCTTGTCGCGGTCGGCGAGCGTCGCGCGGACCGCGCCGTGTGCCTCGAACGCGCGAATCCCAAAGTAGATCGCGTCGGGGGCGTACCACACGAGGACCTGGGTCGTGTCCACCGCCGGGCGCCCGTCCACCGGTCGGTATTGCGAGAAGCCGGTGAGCACGGCCGCCTGCCGCCATTGGGGCTCACTCAGGATGCCGTCGATGGTGACGTGGTCGGTGAGGCGGGGCGGCGCGACATCCAGCTGGCCCGCCCGCCCGTTGTAGGTCTGCTGCCCCGTCGCGGCCGCCGGAGCGGCCAGCAGGAAAGCGATCAGGCTGGGTCTGTGCATGGCGAATTATAGGTGGAGAAACGCAGAAGGGCAGAGACTATCGCATCTCTGCCCCTCTCCCCCGCTGATCCGAATGCCGCCTACTCGTACCGCAGCGCCTGAATCGGGTCCAGCCGCGCCGCGCGCTGCGCGGGCCACAGCCCGAAGAACACCCCGACGCCCAGGCTGAACGCCACCGCCAGAACGATCGCCGGCATCGAGATGTGCGTGTTCCAGCTGGCGAGCTTCGACAGCAGCACCGCGCCGCCGGAGCCGAGCAGGATGCCGACCACGCCACCGAGCAGGCACAGCGCCATCGCCTCGACGAGGAACTGCAGCAGGATGCTGCGCCGCGTGGCGCCGAGCGCCTTGCGCACGCCGATCTCGCGGGTCCGCTCGGTCACGGAGACCAGCATGATGTTCATGATGCCGATGCCGCCCACCAGCAGGCTCACCGCCGCGATGCCCGCGAGCAGGAACGTGAACGTGCGGGTCGTCTCCTCAAACGTCGCGAGGAACTCCGAGCGGTTCCGGATCTGGAAGTCGTTGTCGGCCCCGGGCCGGATGCCGTGCGCCGAGCGCAGCGCGCGCTCGATCTCGAGCATCGCGAGGTTCATCGAGTCCGCGCTCGCGACCTGCACCGTGATGGACCGCACCCGGTCGTTGCCGAACACGCGGTACTGCGCCGTGAGGATCGGGATCAGAATGCGCTCGTCGGGGTTGTCCCAGCTGTTGCTCGAGCCCTTCGTCTCGAGCAGACCCACGATCTCGAACGGCACGCCGCCGATCTGGACCTCCTGGCCGATCATGGCGGGCCCGTTCGCGTTGAGCATGGCGGGCACGCCGCCTCCCAACACCGCGACGCGGCGGCGGCCCTCGTTCTCGCCGCGCGTGAAGTTGTGCCCGGCCACCACCTTGTAGTTGTTGACGGTGATGTAGTTCGGTGTCGTGCCGACGATGCTCACGTTGATGTTGGCGTTGCTGTACTTGATCTGCCGGTTCCCCGACATCTCGGGCACCACGTTCGTGATGACGCGCGCGCCGTGCTCCAGCGCCATGACGTCGTCCATCTTGAGGCTGACGCGCTCCTGGCTCGCCACCCCGTGCATGAAGGACTGGCCGGGATAGACCGACAGCAGATCGGTCCCGAGCCGCGCGATCTGCTCCTGCACCGCCTTCTGGGCGCCGGAACCCAGCGCCACCATCGTGATTACGGCCGCGACGCCGATCACGATACCGAGCATGGTGAGGGCCGAGCGCAGCTTGTTGGCGCGGATCGCGCTCAGCGCCACCATGAAGATTTCGCCGGACAGCATCAGCGGGGCCCTCGACCCGGGCCGCCGCCGGTTGGCGTGCTGCCCTGGGTCATGCCGGGCACGCCGCCGGCCATCCGGTTGGCGCGCTCGCGATCCTGCTCCTGCGACGCGATCAGGCTCGCGCTCGGCAGGACCAGCACCGTGTCGCTGGCGGTGAGCCCGCTCCGAATCTCCGAGTAGTCGAGGTCGGTGAGGCCCGTGCGGATCTCGACGGGCGTCGGCTGGCCGTTCTTCAGCATGAACACGATGTACGTGCCGCCGAACAGCACCGACGTGCTCTGCGCGCCGGCGCGACTGCCGTTCTGCCGTGCGCCGTTGGTCCCGCCGAGCCGCCCGCCGCCGCCCATCGCGCCGCGCACCTTCTGGAGGAGGGCCCGCTCCTCGGCGGTCAGCGCCTCGGGGCCGCCCCCGCTGCGCATCTTCGCGAACACGGCCGCAACCTGCTGCGCGGTCACGCCCGCCGGCAGCTTGATCTCGCGCCCGTCAGGCGTGCGGTACACGTTGGCCGGCGTGGAGTCCGCCGTGGTCGTCCCGCCGAGCGACGCCTGGCCGCCCTGACCGGGCTGCTGCTCCTTCGCCTGGGCGAGCTGCTGCTCCACCTGCTCCATCGTGAGCCCGAGCACCTGGGCCGCCGACGCGACGTCCCGCTGCGTCCGCAGCGCCGCGTTGGGAATCGCCAGCACGCCCTGCCGCTCGCCGACGTGCACCTCGACGTCGGCGTTCATGCCCGGTTTCAGCAGGAGGCCGGCGTTGGGAATGCGCACCAGCACGGGGAACATCGTGACGTTCTGGGTGGTGGTGGCCTGCGGCTCGACCTTGAGTACCGAACCCTCGAACGGCCGGCTGGGGAACGCGTCCACCGTGATCGTGACCAGCATGCCGGCCTCGATCTTCCCGATGTCCGTCTCGTCCACCATGGCCCGCACTTGCACCGTGTCGAGGTTCGCCATCGTGAGCAGCACCGTCCCCCCACTCACGTTGCTGGTGGCGGAGGAGATCACGGTGCCCTTCTCGACCGTGCGCTTGATCACCATGCCGGCGCTCGGGGCGCGCACGTCGGTGTCCTCGAACGAGATCTTGGCATCCTCGAGCGACCGCTGCGCGCGAACGAGCTGCGCCTTGGCGTTGGCCGCCGCCAGGTTCGCGGATTCGTACTCCTGCTCGGTGATCGATTGCGTCTTGTAGAGCTCGTCCGACCGGCGCAGCTGGGACTGCGCATTCTCGAGCTGCGCCTTGGCGACGTCGAGATCGGCCTGGGCCTGCGTCAGCGCGTTGCTCGGGACCCGGGGGTCGACGCGCACGAGCAGCTGACCGGGTTGCACGAGATCGCCCGTCTCGACGGCCACATCGACGATCTCGCCCGACGCCTTCGACTTGACCTCGATCGTGGTGATCGGCTCGATCGCGCCCGACGCGCTCGCCGACACGACGATGTCGCGGGTCGTCACCGGAACGGCCTCGTACACCGGCGGCGGTGGCGGCTTGTGGCAGGCCACGGACAGCGCGACCGCCAGGCCGGCGGCCGCTGCGGGAAATCGCGGGATAGGCGTCATGATGCGGCTCTCGTGACAACGTCCTGCTCCACGTGCCCGTCCAGAAGATGGATCTGGCGATGCGCGTGAGCGGCGATGTCGTGTTCGTGAGTGATGAGGATGATCGTCTGGCCCGTGGCATGGAGCGCCTCGAACACGCTCATGATCTCGGCACTGGTGGCGCTGTCGAGATTGCCCGTCGGCTCGTCGGCCAGCAGAATGCTCGGGCTGTTGACGAGCGCCCGCGCGATCGCGACGCGCTGGCGCTGGCCGCCCGACAGCTCGTTCGGCTTGTGGTGCATGCGGTCGCCGAGGCCCACCTGCATGAGGGAGTGCTCCGCCTGCTCGCGCCGCCGCCGGGCCGAGAACCCGGCATAGATCAGCGGCAGCTCGACGTTGTGCAGCGACGTCGCGCGCGGCAGCAGGTTGAACGTCTGGAACACGAACCCGATCTCCTTGTTGCGAATCCGGGCCAGCTCGTCATCGTTCAGCTCGCTCACCTTCTGGCCGTTGAGCCAGTACTCGCCCGCGCTCGGCGTGTCGAGGCACCCGAGCAGGTTCATCAGCGTGGACTTGCCGGAGCCCGACGGCCCCATGATCGCCGTGAACTCGTTGCGCCGGACCTGGATGCTCACCCCGCGGAGCGCCTTCACCGTCTCCGTGCCCACCTGGTAGTCCCGCGCGAGCTTGTGCGTCAGGATGACGATGTCGGGCAGCGGCTGATCGCCGGTCCGGAAGTCCATGTGCTGCGCGGCCGTCATAGCGACCTCCCGAGCAGCGACTCGAGCTGGGCCCGCGCCACCAGGAAGTTGAGCTCGGCCTGCACGACGTTCACCTCCGCCTGGTCCAGCGTCACCTGCGACGTCAGCACGTCCACGATCGTGGCCGCGCCCAGCCGGTAGCGCTCGCGCACGACACGCAGGTCTTCCTCCGCGGCGGCCCGGCTCGCGATCGCGATCCCGATCTGGCTGCGCGTGGACTGCAGCGCGGCGAGCTGCTGCGTGAGCTGCGCGGACGCGAGCCGCCGCGCGTCGTCGGCCTGGGCCGCCGCCGACTCGCGGCTCACGACGGCGCGGCTCAGCGCCCCCTCACGGGTGAACCCGTTGAACAGGTCCCAGCTCAGGGAAAGCCGCGCCTGCCACTGGCGGCGGAACGTGAGGTACTGCGCCTGGTTGGTCACCGAGTCGGTCCCGATGCCGACGGGCCCCGACCACGTGTTGCTGAACGTCCCCCGGAGCTGCGGGAAGTACGCGGCCCGCGACACGGCGACGGCCGCCGCCGCCGCCTTGGCGTCCGCTTCCGCGGCCACGACGGATGGGGCAGTCTGGAGCACCTCGTTCCGCAGGGCCGCCGTGTCGAACGGGGCCATGACGAACAGACTGGAGTCGCCCACCGCCCGAACCGGGCCGTCGTAGCCGATCAGCCGCGCCAGGTCGGCCTCCGCCGTCGCGAGCTGCGTTTGGGCGGTGAGCTGCGCCAGCTGGGCGTTCCCCACCTCCACCCGGCTCCGCAGCGTGTCGGAGCGCGTGGCGCTGCCGGCCGCCAACTTCTCCTGCGACGCCTTGAGCTGTTCCTCGGCCCGCTGGATCTGCGTCAGCGCGACGCGGAGCAGCTCGCGGGCGGCGAGCGCGTTGAAGAACGCCTGCTTGACCTGCAGCGTCACCTGAAACTGCTGGTTCGTCAGCTTGGCGTCCGCGCTGGCGAGCGTCGCCGAGGCCGACCGACCATTGGCGGCCCGCTGGAATCCGTCGAACAGCGTGAGGCTGGCCGAAAGGCCGGCCGTGTAGGAGTCCTGCCGGTCGGCCGAGACGAACGTGCCGGTCGCGGCGTTGTACCGGGAGTTGGACGCCAGGCCCCAGCTGCCGCTCGAAGTGATCGTGGGCAGCCAGGCCCCGAGGGCCTCCCGCTTGCCGCTCTGCGCGTTGGTCACGGCGCCGCGGGCCTGCACCACGGCCGGCTGCACCCGCAGCGCCAGGTCGATGGCCTCGGTGAGGGTGACGGTCGGCACCTGGGTCGAGTCCTGCGCGCGTGCCGCCGCCGGGATCACCCCGGCGAGGCAGGCGCATACCAACGCGATCCGCGTCACGCGGTCAGCGGCCATGACGTCCCTCCTGCGCGCGTGCCGCGCGAACGCTATCGCTGCGGGCGATCATCGCCCGGAAGCGTGCCTGTTGCGTGGAGTCCAATACCAGCGTGATCTGGGCGCGAATGTTGTCTCGCAGGGAGTCCATCCGCGGGCGCATTTCCGCCCAGATCCGATCCATGTGTCCCTGATACCCCGTGACGATGCGCTCCACCGTGTCGTGCTGCGCCGGCGAGAGGTTGAGCTCGCCCTGCAGCCGATCGGCGTAGCTGGTCGTCGCGCGGCGGTCCCGGCGCTCGGCGTCGCCCGCCCGGTGTCCCCGCCAGGCGCCCGACGCCGCGATGCCTACTGCCCCTCCCGCGACGAACACGGCGACGAGGAGCACCAGGGCCAGGATCTTCGAACGGTTCATCAGCATGCCAGGTCCCTTATCGTTGCAGGGCGCGGGCGCTGCCCGCGCGCCCTCACTGCCCGTTGTTGACCGCCAACACCACCATGTCTACGTCCGGGGGTACCGAAGCGCTGAACAGCGCCGCAACCCCGACCCCCTCCGCCACCGCCCGGACCGGCTCGTCGAGCGCCATGCCCGACGCGGACGGCCGCAGCGTTCGGCCGAGCAGAAAGCCGGCCAGCGCCACCAGGACGAGCGCGGCCGCGAGCCCGGGGCGCGCCCAACCGTCCAGCACTTCCCACCAAGTCGGTGATGCTCCGGCTTGGGCGAGCACGCGCCGCACGAAGACCGCATCGTCCGTCGGCGTCAGCACCTCCAACAGCATCGCCCCCAGCTCGGCATCGCGCTGATGATCGAACGGCGACTGGCTGTTCATGAGTCTCGCTCCTTCCAGGTCCGCCACACCGCCAGCGGCTCGCGCAGCCCGCGGCGGGCGTGAAACACGTCCGAGCGCACCGTGCCCTCCGGTACGCCCAGCATCCCGGCGATCTCGGCGTGGCTGTATCCCTCGACGTCGAACAGCACCACCGCGATCCGCTGCCGCTCCGGCAAGTCCGCCAGGGCCGTCTCCAACGCCGCCCGCAGCGCCCGCCGGTCCGTCACCTCCGAGGGTCCCGGGGCCGCGGTGGCGGCCACGGGCGACAGCTCCTCGGTGCGTCGCACCTTCCGCCGTCGCCGGCGGTCCGCCGCCGCATTGGCGACGATCCGCACGAGCCACGGTCCGAAGGGGCGATCCGGATCGTACCGGCCTATGTGCCGCAACGCGGCGAGGAACCCGTCCTGCGCCGCGTCGTCCGCATCCTCCGGATTCCCCAGGATCGCCCGCGCCACCCGCCGGGCCTGCGCGGCATAGCGCATCACCAGGGCCCCATAGGCCTCACGATCACCCGCCTGGGCCCGTGCAGCCAACTCAGCGTCCGGTACGTCTTTACTACGCATCGGGGCTCGGGGGCGTTGAGACCCCTGCCGCCCCCTCCCAGGCTGCCCGCCCGCCCCCGCGCGTCACGCCCCACCCAGCCCGATCTGCCCCTCGTCGGGCCGCAGGGCCTCGATGAGAAACTGGATGTGGTCATCCAGCGGCACGCCGAGCTCCTCGGCGCCCCGCACGATGTCGTCCCGGTTGACACCGCGCGCGAATGCCTTGTCCTTGAGCTTCTTCTTGACGCTCTTCACCTCGAGATCCCCCAGACTGCGGGACGGGCGCACCAGGGCGCAGGCCACCAGGAAGCCGCACAGCTCGTCCACGGCGAACAGCGCCTTGGCCATGGTCGAGGTCCGCACGACCCCCGTGTAGGATGCGTGGCCCAGGATCGCCTGGCAGGAAGGCTCGTCGAGCCCGCGCTCCCGAAGCAGCCGCACGCCCCACGACGGGTGCTCTTCGGTCGGGGAGTGCGTGTCGTTGGGGTAGCGCTCGTAGTCGAAGTCGTGCACCAGGCCAACGAGGCCCCAGCGCTCCGCGTCCTCGCCGAGCTTGCGCGCGTACGCCCGCATCGCGAGCTCCACCGCATACATGTGTTTGCGCAGCGCCTCAGACGGTGTGTACTCGTGCATCAGCGCCAGCGCCTCGTCCCGCGTCATCAGCCCCCCTCCAGTCCCCAGTACGCCAACCAGTGCTGCAATGTCAGCAGCGGCCACAGCGCGCGCCCGTGATCGGCCCGGCCCGCGCGATGCTCGGCCATGAGCCCCGCGACGGCGGCGCCGTCGAGCAGCCCCTGACGCTCCAGCCGGTCCCGCCCCAGGTGCTCGTTCGCCACGGCCGCCAGCGGGCCGTTGAGCCAGCGCCCGACCGGCACGCTGAGCCCGCGCTTCCCCCTGCGCACAATAAACTCGGGAACCGAGCCCCGTGCCACGGCCCGGAGCAGGATCTTGGTGCGGAACCCGCGCACGTGCACGCGGCTCGGCGCGGACAACGCGGCGCGGGTGACGTCCGGATCGAGGAACGGGGCGCGGGCCTCGAGCGCGACACGCATCGTGGCCCGGTCCCCCTTGACCAGCAGACGCTCGCGCAGCGCGGTCTCATAGTCCAGCCGCATCGCCTGCCGTACCACGTCGGCGTCGCTTGGATCGGGGGGGCTCAGGGGGGGTCCTTCCCGCCATGACGGCCGCAGGACCTCCGCGGGGAGGCCGGTCCCGAACCACGCCTGGTGCCGCTCGGCCCACGGGCGGTCGCCGACCGACACGAATCGCTTGAGCAGGAACTCGAGTGGCACCCGCCCGGAGGACGGCGGAACGCGGTCCAGCGCGGCGCGGATGCCGCGGCGCAGCGCCGTCGGGAGCCGCGCGAACCCCGGTGCCGCGCGGTGGCCGACGTAGGTCGGATAGCCGCCGAACAACTCGTCCGCGCCTTCGCCACTCAGCACGACGCCGACCCGCTCCCGGGCGGCACGCGCGAGCCGCAGTGTGGGGATCGCCGCCGGGTCGCCGATCGGCTCGCCGCTCGCGGCGAGCGCGTCGAGCGCGGCCGGCACGTCGGAGCCGGCAACCTCGATCTGGGTGTGACGGGTGCCGAGGTGGCGGGCCAGCCGCGCGGCATACGGCCGCTCGTCGAAGTCGCGGTCCGGGAACCCCACGGTGAACGTGTGCACGTGGTCCGCGCCGAGCGCGCGGACGGCGAGCACGGCGAGCAGCGATGAATCGAGCCCGCCGCTGGTGAAGATCCCGATCGGCACGTCGGCGGTGACCTGCTTCCCGACCGCGCGCTCCAGCAGGCGCCGCATCGCGGGCGCGTCGGGTGGCGGCAGTGCGGGGTCCACCGGCTGCCAGTAGCGGTGCGCCGCCCGGCCCTCGGCCGCAAAGGTGAGGATGGTCCCGGCCGGCACCTTGCGGATCGCCGGGAACGGCGTGCGCGGCTCCCGCACGTAGCCGAGCCGCACGTACTCGGCGAGCGCATCCGGATCGACGGCCCGGGACACGCCGGGCGCCCCGAGAAGGGCGCCGATCTCGGACGCGAACCAGACTTCGCCACCGCGCTCCGTGTAGAACAGCGGCTTCTCACCCGCACGGTCCCGCGCCAGCGTCAGACGCGCGCGGCCGGCGTCCCAGATCGCCACCGCGAACATCCCGTCGATCTGGTCGAGCCCGTGGGGCCCGCGATCGAGGTACAGGGGCAGCAGCGCCTCGACGTCGGAGCGGGACCGGAAGGGGTACGTGGCGTACCGGCGTCGCAGCTCGCCGGCGTTGTAGATCTCGCCGTTGCACACGAGGACCACACCGGCGGGGTCCGTGAACGGCTGATCCGCGCGCGGGTCGAGATCCACCACGCGCAGCCGTGTCGCGCCGAGCGCCGCGCGGTCGGTGCGCCACAGGCCCTCGCCGTCGGGGCCACGGTGCCGCAGCGCGGCGCGGAGCTGCTCGACCGCCTCCGGCGCCTCGAGTGCGCCTGCCCCGAAGGCCACGGTCCCGCAGATGCCGCACATGTCAGGGACGCCGGGCGTACTCGCCGGCGCGGCACGGACCGTAGACCGCCACCTTTCGAGACTCGCCGCGCAACGCGAGCAGGGTCGCGAGGCGCTGGCGGGCGGCCCGGTCGTCGACTCCGACCACGAAGAGCCTCGGCCGGTCGCACTCGACGAGCGCGCTCTCCCACCAGTCGGCCGGCCGGAGCGTGCTGCCGGGTGCCAGGCGCAGCGCGGCGAGTCGCCGCGCCACGTAGTTGCTGGTGAGCTCCCGGCCGTCCGGCGTGGCCAGCGTCAGGGTCCGGCGCAGGTAGAACGGGAGTGAGAGCGGGTACGTGGCGATCGCCACGATCTCCGCGTGTTCCGGCACGAACGGGGCAATGGCGTCGGCCAGCGCGCGGCTGGACCGCTCGCTCCCGATGGCGCGCATCAGCGGCATCGCGATGACGGGGATCGCCGCCACGGGGAGCGCGAGCGCAATCAGGGCCCGGTCCCGACGCGTCGCGAACATCCACGCCGCGGCACCGCTCACCACGCACAGCGCGCCGAGCCACAGGGCGGTACGCGGGATCACGGCCGCCACCGCGGCGCTGGAGCGCACCAGCGACGGCAGCCGCGAGCCGCCGAGCGTCAGGGCCGCGCCCAGCAGCGCGAGCGCGGTGCCTGCGAGTCGAGCGCCGGGGAGCCGCCCGTCGGCGCGGTCCCACACGAGGGCGACGAGCAGCCCGAACGCGGGAACCACGGGGAGGATGTACTGCGGGCGCTTCGACTGGGACAGGCTGAAGAACACGACCGGCACGGCGATCCAGAGCAGCAGGAACACCAGCCGGTGGTCGACTCCCGCGGACCGTCGCC
Organism: uncultured Gemmatimonadales bacterium; assembly: GCA_963771275.1. Lineage (GTDB taxonomy): Bacteria > Gemmatimonadota > Gemmatimonadetes > Gemmatimonadales > GWC2-71-9 > JAOTWJ01. The sequence goes on along the minus strand of CAVYSW010000003.1, from coordinate 595,796 downwards.
TCGTGAGAGCGCTGCAGGCCACCAGGCTCCACGGCAGGGCGGCGCCGACGGTGATCGGCAGGAAGTACCACCACGGCTCCGTCCGCCCCAGTCCGCTCCCGGCAAGCCGGTCGGCCGTTTCCACCAGCAGCACGTAACGCAGGAAATCCGGCACGCGGTTGGTGACGGCGAACACCCAGGGGAGGACCAGCGCCAGCAGGGCCAGCATGCCCACCGGATCGAGCACCTTCGAGGCCTGGCGGCGCCAGACCGCGTAGGGCAAAGCGACGAGCAGGGGGACGGCGAGCGCGACCGGGCCCTTGGTCAGGACGCCGAGCGCGATGGCGACCCAGGCGGCCGCGCTCCACCGCGCCGCCGTCGGTCGGCGGTCCCGTCCCGTCTCCACCGCCAGATAGAATCCCATCAGCGCCGCCACCACCCACAGCGTGAGGGCGGCGTCGAAGATCGCGGTGCGCGCGTACGCCAGGGTAAACGGCGTCGCGGCCGTGGCGATGGCGGCGGTCCAGGCGGCGGGAGTGCCGAGCAGACGGCGCGCGAACCAGGCCACCAGGGCGACGGTGAGCAGGGTGAATGCGAGCGACGGCAGCCGCGCGGCGAGCTCGGTGGGGCCGAGCAGCTTCATCGTGAGAGCGCTCGCCGCGAAGTACAGCACCGGCTTGTCCACGTAGGGCAGGGCGTTGAGGTGCGGCAGCACGTAGTCGCTGCCGACCGCCATCTCGCGCGCCACCTCGGCGTTCCGCCCCTCGTCCGGCTCGAGCAGCGGGTAGGCGGTGAGGCCGTACGTGAGACCGGCGAGGGCCAGTCCGGCAGCCAGCAGGAGCGATCCCCGGGGCGACCGATGCGCGGGCGGGCCCGCCGGCGGGGAGCCGGAGCCTCCGTCGCTCCGTGCTGGACCGGCCGTCACCGCTAGTGCACCCCGCGTGGGGCGCCCGGAGCGCCTGGCGCCGTGCCCCCCGGCGGCGCCTGGGAGACGGTGATCGGCACGGTCGTCTCGATCCGGCCGTCGATGCTGATCTCGAACTGGTAGCGGCCCGGCTTGCGGAACGGGACGTCGAAGGCCAGCACGGTGCCGGCTTCGATCTCGATGACTCCCGCCGGCGGCTCGTTGAACGTCACCGTGCCCTCCCCGTTCAGGATCTGCACGCCTTCCTCGTCGAGCAGCCGGATGAGAATGTGGTGTTGGCCGACTTCCGTGCGCTTTCCCTTGAGCCGCACGACGAGGTGGAGACGCGGGTGCACGGTGGGAAACTGCGCAACCCAGATGTGCTGGAAGATGCCGAGCACGGACAGCTTGCCGTACTGATCGATCAGCGCGTAGTCGCAGGCGAGAGCGAAGTCGATTTTCATCGCGGTTCCAGAAGGTGAAGGAGGCCGTCTGCGGAATCGGTCGGCGCGAGGCACTCGGTGCCGACGCAGACGTAGGCGCGAGGCGTCGCCCCGTCCAGCATTGCCTGAACGGGTGGCGGGAGACCGGCGGCCGGGTCGCCCGGGGCGAGCAGGGTGACGACCTTGCGGGGCCGATAGGCCACCCGCGCGGCGCGCCGCAACGCGTCACCGTCCGGTCCGGCGGGCGCCACCACGACCACGTGCGTGGCGGGGTTGAGCGCCCAGTCGGCGCCGAGCAGCAGCGCCGCGCCGTGCAGGCCGAGATCGGCGAGGCCACCGCCGAACGTACCGAGCAGGTCGTCACGGCGGTCCCGCCACGAAGCGTGGCCGGTGTGCTCGGCGAGACGGGCGAGCAGCGCGACCGCGACGCCGTTCGGTGACGGCGTCGGCGCGTCCAGCACGGGCTTGACGCGGTGGCCCAGCATGCCCTCCCCGCCGCGCGGCGCCCGGTCCAACAAGCCGCCGTCGTCCGCGCGATAGACCGTCCACACATGCTCCATCAGCGCCGCGGCGCGATCGAGCCAGAGGCGCGCGCCGGTCGCCTCGTAGGCGTCGAGCGCGGCGTCCGCGAGATGCACCTGGTCCTCGAGGATGCCGGTCACCGCACTGTCGATCCCGTGACGCACGCCGCCGTCCCCGTCCGCGGCATCGCGAAACAGGCGGTCGAGTGTCGCGAGAGCGTGACGTTCGATCCCGGGGCGCGCGAGGAAGGCGCCCGCCGCCAGCGTCGCGGACGCGAGCATGGCGCTCCAGCCGGTATACACCGCGCGATCGATGAACGGTGCGGCCCGGCGCCCGCGCGCGTCGGCGAGCTTGCGGGCGCCGGAGTCGACCAGCGCGGCAACCTCGTGCTCCGTTACGCCGAGCACGCCCGCGATCTCGCCGAACGACTGCCGCACCCAGAGCACGTTGCGGCGCGGGTCGTGCCGCATCTCGCCTTGCTGCTCGATGTCGAACCGGCGGGCGAGCGCCGCGAACTCGGACGGGCTCACGGCGGCACGCGCCTCGTCCGTGGTCCAGGTGAAGTAGTCACCGTCGTCTTCCGGCCCGATGTCGGCATCCTGTGAGGCGTAGTAGCCGCCCGCGGGATCGGACATCACGGTCGTCACCCAGTGCACGACGCCCTCGATGACGTGGCGGTAGAGTGCCGCCTCCTCACCCCCGCCCCTCTCCCCCTCCGTTCTCGGCAACGCCGCCGCGTGCACGTACAGCCGCAGCAGCGCGGCGTTGTCGTACGCCATCTTCTCGAAGTGCGGCACGATCCAGCGCGCATCCACCGAGTACCGGTGGAACCCGCCGCCGATCTGGTCGTAGACACCGCCCCGGGCCATCGCGGTGAGCGTGCGGTCCACCATCTCGCGGAGCCACGCCTCGCGGGTGTCGCACCACCTGGCGAGCAACAGCTCGCACGCCGTGGGGTAGGGGAACTTCGGCTCGGTGCCAAACCCGCCGTAGCGGAAGTCGAACACCTGCGCCATCCCGTCTGCCGCGTGCTTGATGAGGTCGGGCGGCAGCGTGCCCGGCCGGGACTCGGCCGCGTGCTCCTCGAGGTGACGGCGGATCATCGCGGCCTGGTCGGCGAGCTTGGCGGGCTCTTCGCGGTGCACGCGCGCCAGCTCCTTGAGCACGGTCGCGAAGCCGGGCCGCCCGTGCGCCCCATCCGGCGGGAAGTAGGTGCCGCCGTAGAACACGTCGCCGTCCGGCGTCAGAAAGCCGGTGAGCGGCCAGCCGCCCTGCCCCGTGATGGCCTGCACGGCCCGCTGATAGCGCGCGTCCACGTCGGGCCGCTCGTCTCGATCCACCTTGACGCAGATCCAGTCCCTGGCGAGCAGCTCCGCGATCGCCGGGCTCTCGTACGATTCGCGGTCCATCACGTGGCACCAGTGGCACCACACGGCGCCGATGTCGAGCAGGATGGGCCTGCCCTCCTGTCGCGCGCGCGCGAACGGTTCGGGACCCCACGGATACCAGTCCACCGGTTGATCGGCGGCGGAGCGGAGGTATGCGGAAAGCGCGTCGGCCAGGCGGGATGGCATGCCGGGAATGTACGGCCGGGGAGTGGAGCGGCGGAACGAAGCGGCCCGGGGAGCGCTAGCGCCGCGCTCGGGGTCGGCGTCCCGGAACGCCCCGCGTGGTTCCCGCCGCGCGCGGCGCGCCGCCGGCGGGGAACGGGCAGAGGGCGAGCACCGGGCAGATCTCGCACTTGGGCTTGCGCGCCTGACACACGGCCCGGCCATGATGGATCATGAGGTGGGGGAACAGCGTCCAGTGGCGTTGGGGGACCAGGCCCATCAGGTCCTGCTCGATCTTCACCGCATCCCGGTGCCGGGTCAGGCCGAGGCGCTGGGCAATGCGGGTCACGTGCGTGTCGACGACCACCCCGGCACTGATGTCGAACGCGTTACCGAGCACCACGTTGGCGGTCTTGCGGCCGACGCCGGGGATTGCCGTCAGCTGCTCCATGGACCGGGGGACCTCGCCGCCGTGCCGTTCGACCAGCGCCCGGCCCATGCCGATCAGCGACCTGGTCTTGTTGCGATAGAACCCGGTGGGCCGGATGATGCTCTCGAGCTCCGCGGGGTCGGCGTCGGCGAAATCGCGCGCCGTCCGGTACTTCGCGAACAGCACGGGCGTCACGAGGTTGACGCGCTCGTCGGTGCACTGGGCCGAGAGGATCGTGGCGACCAGCAGCTCGAGCGCTCCCCCGAAATCGAGCGAGCACCGAGCCGCCGGATACCGGCGCCGGAGCTTCGCGATGATCGGCCTGATCCGCTGGGCGGCGTCCTGCATGCGCGGCAAGCTACTCCGTGGCGGCGACGACGGCGAGGTGCACGAGCGTGAGCAGCTCGGCCGGCGTGGCGAGCGAGCGGAATCCGGCCGCGGCGCCGCCCTCCATGAGCGGTGCGAACGGCGGGTCGCGCCGCAGGGCGCGCGCCTCAGCGAAATCGCCCGGCGCGACATGCAGCGTGACCTGCGTGAAGCCACCGCGCTCGCGCCGCAGCCCGAGGACGGCGACGATCGTGATCTCGTCGCCGCGCGAGCCCTCGATCACGAAGCAGCCGTCCAGCGGCTCGTGCGCCCCGTCGTCGGTCGCTCGTGCCCAGAACCAGGCGGGCGGCAGCTGCAGGTAGCACGCCTTGCCCGGGATCCGCGGCGGCTCCGCCGACGTAAGCACCGACAGCGCGGGCTCGAGCCGCGCCCGGGATATCACGAGCACACGCTCCCCGGCCTCCCGGAACCGAAACGCGGCGTACAGCAGGGCGGCGTACTCGTGCGTCGCGGCGGGCCCCGCCGCATCGGCCGTCGGCGCGATCCGCTCCACCAGCCGCAGCACCTCGGGCACCCGGGCGAACGCCGCCCGGTCGCGTGGGTCCTTGCCGGCGCGCGCGGCGGCGGCAGGAAGCGCGTCCAGCTCGGTGAGCAGGTCGTGAAAGACGAGATCGAATGGATCGGCGCGCGTCACGCCGCGCTCGGGAGCCAGCGGTCCAGCTCGGTCATGAACCGGTCGGGCTCCTCGACGTACGGGCAGTGGCCGGACGACTCGAACACCACGAGCTCAGCGCCGATGCGGCGGGCCGTGTCTTCGGCCGTGTCGAGCGGGATGGGGTCGTGGCGACCGGCGAACACGCGGCCGGGAATCCGCAGAGCGTCAAGGGCGGGACGCAGATCGTAGTCCCCGAGGCTGCGCCACACGTCCTCCTGCGTCCGGCCGGTCAGGCGAAATGGCGTGAGGCTCCCGACGGTCGCGAAGTCGTGGAAGTACCCCGCGACCGAGAGCTCGAACGCGCGCCGCCGGTACACCGCGGGCTCGCGCTCGCGCAGGCCGGAAGCCTGGAGATCTGCGCGCGCTTGGGCGATGGCCGGGGTGCGCGACCGCTCGGCAAACCGCGTCTCGAACCGCCGCCGGTCGCGCGCGTTGGACGGGGCGGGGCACACGAGAGCGAGCCGCGCCACCCGATCGGGATGCTCGACGGCGAACAGCAGGGCGAGCAACCCTCCCCAGGAGTAGCCCAGCAGGGTGGCAGGTGCGGCGTCCCAGTGCGCGAGCAGCGCGGCGAGATCGGCGACCTGATCGCGCCACGTCACCGACACGGCCCGGGGCACCGGCGAGCGGCCGCCACCCCGCTGGTCGTAGTAACGCAGCCGGCGACCGCGCGCCAGGCGGTCGAATTGGGGGAGGAGATAGTCGTGGTGCGCCCCCGGCCCGCCGTGCAGCACGACGACGTCGGGCCCGTCTCCGAAGGTCCGGGTGAACAGCGCGACCCCATTGACGGTGATTACTTCGTGCATCGGATCGGGAAGGGGCAGAGGGGCAGAGGGGGAGAGATGGAAGGGACGTGCTGCATCCCTCCCCCTCTCCCCCTCTGCCCCTCTCCGCTTCAGAGGAGAACCGCCAGGGCGTCCGCCACGGTCCTTACCGCCGCTTCCTCGGCCGCCGCGAAGCCGTCCGTCACGTCGCTGTCGATGTCGATCTGTCCCAGGATCTCGTCGTGTCGCCGGATCAGCACCACCAGCTCCGATCGCGTCTCGATGCTGCAGGCAAGGTAGCCGTCGGCCCGGCGCACGTCCGGCACGTTGATGTCGCGGCGCTCCGCGACCGCGCGGCCGCAGATGCCGGCTCCCACCGGAATGCGCGTGTGCTCGGTCGAGCGCCCGTCGAACGCCTCGAGCACGAGGTCGCCGTCCTGCACCATGTAGAGGTAGACGCCGCTGTACGGCGGCCCGGCCGCGCGCAGACGGGACGCCGCGAGCTGCAACAGCGCGCGGCGCCCGACGTCGCGACTGAACGCCCCCTGCAGCGCGCGGACTACCGCTTCCGCGTCGAGGACCGCCTTAGCCACGACTCCCGCCGAGGGTCACCGTGAAGGACTTGGTCTCGTCGCCACGCCGCACGACGACCGTCACGACGTCCCCGCCCTTGTACTTCGTGAGGGCATTCTGCATGCCGTACAGGTCCTTCACGTCGTAGTCGCCGATCTTGATGATGATGTCGCCGCCCGCGATGCCGGCCACGGCGGCCGGACTACCTTCCCGGACGCCGCTCAGCCGCACGCCGCCGGGCGAGCTGGCCATGTCGGGGACCGTGCCGAGCGACGCGCGCGACCCGCTGGCCATGACCGGCTGCGGCGCGCTCACGTACGTCAGCATCGTGGGCCGGGTTGCCAGCACGGCGGCGACCTCGGCGCCGAAGCCCGCGATCCTCGCCAGGCCGTCGGCGTTGATCAGGTTGGCGTCGTCGGTCGTCCGGTGGTACTGCTCCTCCAGATCGGTGAAGAACTGGATCACCGGGATCTTGTGCGCGTAGAACGACTGATGGTCGCTCGGCCCCCAGCCGTCGCCCTCGGCGTGGAGGTCGAATCCGGCGCCCACGTTGAGGGAATCGAGCAGCGACTTCAGCTCCTGCGCGCTCAGGGCGCCCAGGGCGAGCAGCCGGTTGGCGCGCAGCCGGCCGACCATGTCGAAGTTGATCATCGTGATGGTCGAGTCGTTCGGCACCAGCGGGTGCGACACGTAGTACAGCGACCCGATCGTCCCCAGCTCCTCCGCCGTGAACGCGACGAACACGATGGTGCGCCGGTCCCCCTGCAGCCGGGCGCGCAGCAGCCGCGCCACCTCCAGCATCGCCGCCGTTCCGGACGCGTTGTCGTCCGCCCCGTTGTGAATCACGCCGACGCTGTCGGGGTCGAGCGCGCCGACCTCGGCGCCACCACGTCCCAGGTGGTCGTAGTGAGCGCCGATCACGACGGCCTCTCCCGCCAGCGGGCCGCGGCCCGGCAGGATGCCCACGACGTTCTTTACCGCGGCCCCACCCAAGCCCGCGTGGGCCGCGCCCGGAGCGGTGGAATCGATCGTGAAATCCTGGAAAAACCCGCCAGGCGGCTGGGTGAGCCCGATGCGGGCGAACTCCCGGGCAATGTAGTCGGCGGCCTGCGTGAGACCGGCCGTCCCGACGCCGCGCCCTTCCCGGGCATCGGCGGCGAGGTAGTTGACGTCGGCCTGAACTCGGCGAGGAGAGCCACCCTGAGCCGCGAGCGCCCCGGTCGTGGCGCCCAGGCCGGCCATGATCAGGAATCCGAGTGTCCGCATACGCATGCAGGTCATCCTGCGCTGGGGGAATGAACGAGGCGGCAAGGCGTTGCCACGCAGAGACTTTCATCCCCGCGGCGTGCGCGGGGATCGTTCAAACTTAATCGGGCACGGGGCTCCGTGCAGGGCCCCGACTGCGGCGCGTTGCCGCGAGGGGTCCCGCGCCGGTATCTTCGGCGACCGGCGATGCTCAACTACGACAATTTCGCGATCACGCTCGGGCGGGCGGTGGACGTGTTCCGCCGCCGTCCCGACGCGATCGACGAGCAGAAGGCCGTGCTCCGGGCGCTGTTCGCGCTCACCAAACTCGGCGGCGCCACGCTGCGCCTGGAGCCCGAGGGCCTCACCATCGAGGCGACGCCGGTCGCGGTGACGCTGCCCGGGATCGCCGCGCTGATGAGCCAGATGGGGGCGCACGGCGTGACGGAGATCCGGATCGAGCAGAACGCCGCCGCGGCCGACCTGTTGCAACTGCTGCGCGCCCTCGCCGTGAACCTCGGTGGATACACCGACGAGCGGGACATTGGGGGACGACTGCGCGATTCCAGCGTGACGACCGTGACGGTCCTGACGGTCCACCCCGAGGTGCAGCCCCCCGGCGCCCGACCCATGGGCGTGACGCAGGCGTTCGACGCGGAAGACGTGCAGGCGGTGCTGGCGGAAGCGGCGCCACCCGCGCCGGAGGCCGCGCTCGAGACGGCGCTCGCGGGGCTGGCGCTCGACCCCGCAGGGCCGGACATCCTCGACCGTCTCACCGCCGCCGCGGACGTCCTCCGCGAGGAGATCGAGGCGGGCCGCATGCCGGAAGTGCTGCGGGCGGTGGCGGAGATGGCACGGCTCGAGGGCGCGCTCCCTGAGGGGAGCGCCCGGAACAGCTTCGCGATCACGCTCAAGCGCCTGCTGACGGGCTCCCTGCTGCACGCCGCCATTCAGCTCGCCCGCGAGCCCGCCACCGGCGAGGCGGCACGCCGGGTGCTCCGGCGGGCCGGGGCCGAGGCCACCGAGGTGCTGATCCAGCGGCTGGTGCAGGCCGACTCGATGGCGGACCGGCGTCACTTCTTCGATCTGCTCAAGGGTCAGACCGAAGGACTGCGGCAGGTGATCCTGATGCTCGGACACCCAGAGTGGTTCGCCGTGCGGAACATCGCGGACCTGCTCGGCGAGCTGCGGGTCGAAGAGGCGGTGCCGGCGCTGGCGCGGACGTTGCGCCACCCGGACGTCCGCGTCCGTCGCGCCGCGGCCCTGGCGCTGGCGCGCGTCGGCACGGCCGCCACGGTCGAGCACCTGGCCGGCCTGCTGCAGGATGAAGATGCCGACCTGCGGGCGGCGGTGGCGGTTGCCATCGGCGGCCGCGAGATGGAGGGGTTGGCCATGCCGCTGGTCCTGGCGGCCGAGCGCGAGCGCGATCCCCGGGTGCTGCTGGAATACTCGCGCGCGTTGGGCCGGCTCGGGACGGCGGCCGCAGTCCAGGCGCTGGCGCGCGCCGCCCAGCCGGGGCGCTGGCGGCTGTGGCGCCGCCGTCCGGGCGACCGGTTGGCCGCGATCGAAGGCCTGAAGCTTGCGGGTGGGGCGGCGGCGATCGGCACGCTCGAGGCGCTGCTCGACGACCGCGAGCCGGAGGTCCGGCGTGCGGCGCGGGAGGCGCTCGAAGACCTCGACGTGCTCTAGCACGAGAGCGCGTTGCCGGGCGCACGACCCACCCGTATTTTCGGTGGACGCACATGCGAGACGAAGTCAAACTCACGGTCCTGTTCGGGCGGCTGCTCGGGCTGATGGCCCGCGGCACGGAAACCACGGAGGATCATCGGGCGGCTCTCCGGGCGCTCGTCGCGCTCGTGGCCGGCCGCAGCATGACGATCGTCGTGGCCGGCGGCCACGTGGTGGTCGAAGGGTTCATGGTGCCTGAAGACACCCCCTTCGCCGAGGTTGTGCGCGAGCGGTTCGGGGCGCATGACGTGGGCCGAGTGCTGATCGGGTTTGGGGCCTCCGCCGTGGATCTCGCCCAGGTGCTCCGGATGCTGGCCGCGCCCCCGGGCCGCGGCGGCAGGCACGTGGCGGAGCAGCTGCGGCAGGCGCAGGTGGCGAGCGTGGCGGTTGTCTCCGCCGAGCTCGAGTCCGCCGGCCAGATGCAGCGCGACACGCGCATCACCGACGCCCTCCAGGTCCCTCTTGGAGCGCTGCGGCAGCGGCCGGCCGGACTGGTGCCGGGGGAGATCGCGCCGGAATCAGGCACCGCCGCCTACGACGAGATGATCCGACAGCAGCGGGCCCAGGGGAACACCCTGGTCGCGGCGGTCGCCCGGCTGGCGGACGAAGCCGACAACCTCCAGCTGCTCTCGAAGCTCGATCAGGTTCAGCACGGGCTGGCGAAGGCGCTGAACACCGGGGAGCTGAATCAGGCGATCGAAGCCATCCTGCGGATGATCCACCAGGAGCGAGAGACCACGAACCCCGAGGCCCAGCGCGCCTACGGCATCGCGCTGCGCCGCATTCTCACCGCCGACACGCTCCGCCGGTTCGCGCCGTACGTGTTCGACGAGGTGTATCACGACGACATCGTGCTGCTGATGCGGCGGGCCGGCACGCAGGGCACGAAGACGCTGCTCGATCTGCTGATCGAGGCGCCGAGCCAGATGGAGCGGCGCGCCTGCCTCAAGGCCCTCCGGATGCTCGAAGAGGGCATGGACGTGATCGCGAGCCTGCTCAACCACCACGAGTGGTTCGTCGTGCGGAATGCGGCCGACCTCGTGGGCGAGCTCGGGATCGCCGAGGCCACGGCCGCGCTCAGCCGGGCCATGTCGCATGACGACCCCCGGGTGCGGCGCTCGGTTGGGGTGGCCCTCGCGCGGATCGGCACCGCCGAAACGGCGCTCCACCTGCGCAAGGCCCTGGTCGACCCCGACCCGGAAGTGCGGATGGCAGTCGTGCGGGAGGTTGGTGGCCGGGCGCTCGGCGGCCTCGCCATGCCGCTGGTGAGCGCGGCCGGCGCGGAGGAAGACCCGGATATTCGGGGCGAGTTCTACCGGGCGCTGGGGCGCATTGGGACGCCCGATGCGGTCCAGGTGCTGATCAAGGAGTCGTCGGGCGGGGGCCTGCTCTCCCGCAAGCCTGCGGGACCGCGCCTTGCCGCGATCGAGGCGCTCGGCACGGCCGGAACCGGGCCCGCTCTGGAGACGCTGAAACAGCTGGCCACCAGCCGCTCGGGGGACATCCGGGCGGCGGCGGCGGCGGCGCTCGAAAAGGCGCGCGCTAGCGCGGGGTGAAGTCCGTCGCCGGGGTCACCCGGCGTGCGAAGGCGGCGAGCAGCTTGGCCGCCCGCTCGAGGTCTCCCAGGTCCACCATCTCGCTCGGGCTGTGCATATAGCGGTTGGGGATCGATACCAGCCCCGTCGCGATGCCGTGCTGTGCCGTGTAGATCGCGTCGGCATCGGTGCCGGTATCCCGCGGCGCCGCCTGAATCGCGTACGGGATCTTCTCGCGCTCCGCCGTTTCGGCCAGCATCTCGAACACCACCGGGTTCACCGCGGAGCCGCGGGCCAGCACGGGGCCGCCGCCCAGCCGAAAATCGCCCACCTCCTTCTTCTCCACCCCGGGGTTGTCCGTGGCGTGTGTCACGTCCACCACGACCGCGACCGCCGGGTCGATCCCGGCGGCACTGGTGCGTGCCCCGCCGCCGAACCAGCTGATCTCCTCCTGCGACGTCGCCACGGCGTACACCGCCGCCTTGAGCCGCGTGCCCTTGAGCAGCCGCAGCGCCTCGAGCACGATGAACGCGCCGATCCGGTTATCGATGCTGCGGGAGGCGAGCCTCCCATTCGGCAGCTCCACCGAGGCGCTCGCGATCACCGCCGGATCTCCCACCCGCACGCGCTTGAGGGCGTCCTTGCGGTCCCGGGCCCCGATGTCGATCCAGAGATCCGTGATCTTCGTGACCTTGTCCCGATCCTCGGTCTTGATGAGGTGTACCGGCTTCTTGCCGATCACCCCGGGCACCGGCCCGCCCTTGGCGGCGATCAGGACACGCTGGCCCACCAGGACCTGGCTGTCCCAGCCGCCGATCCCCTGGAAATAGAGGAAGCCCTCGTCGTCCACGTGGACGATCATCAGGCCGATCTCGTCAATGTGACCGGCGAGCATCACCTTGGGAGCGCCGTCGGCGTTGAGCACGGCAACCGAGTTGCCGGACACGTCCGCGCGGACCGTATCGGCGATCGTCCCGGCCTCCTCCCGCCAGGCGGCGGCAGGAGCGGTCTCAAAGCCCGACGGCCCGGGCGCGTCGAGCAGCGTTCGCAGGAACGCGAGCGAGGTTGGTTTCATGGCGCTACGATAGTGGCGCGCTGTCAACGCGTCGTCAACACCATGCGGCTCAGGCGGTTGGGCCGCACCACGCTCGCGCGTTCTGGAACATGGTCAACCAGGGCGACACCGCGAGACCGCGCTGCCAGGCCTCCGGCATCCAGCCCCACTGCCATTTCAGAAAGGTGCGCTCCGGATGGGGCATCACCGCGAGGTGCCGCCCATCCGGGGAGCAGAGCCCCGCGATCCCGCGCGGTGATCCGTTCGGATCAAACGGGTACCGCTCCGTGGCGACCCCGGCGTCATCCGCGAACCGGAGCGGTACGAGGCGCTCCCGCTCGACGCGGTCCAGGATCTCCGGGTCGGGGAAGTAGGCCCGGCCCTCGCCATGCGCCGACCAGATGCCGAGGATGGAGCCCGCCATTCCGCGCAGCATGATCGCCGGGCTGGACTCGATCCGGACGGTCGCGAACCGCGACTCGAACCGGCCCGACCCGTTCTGGATGAACCGGGGCTGGCGCTCGTCGGGGATGCCGCGCCACGGCACCCACCCCAGGAGCGCCGCGAGCTGGCAGCCGTTGCACACGCCGAGGCTGAACGTGTCCGGGCGCGCGTAGAACGCCTCGAACTGGTCCCAGAGGCCGCGGTTGAAGCGTGAGACCCCAGCCCACCCCTTGGCCGAGTCCATCACGTCCGCGAAGCTGAACCCGCCGACGAACGCCACGCCGCGGAACTGGGCGAGCGCCACCTTCCCCCGCAGCAGGTCCGCCATCACGACGTCCCACGGCTCGAACCCGGCGGCGTGGAACGCCGACGCCATCTCCCGATCGCCGTTGCTGCCTTCCTCCCGGACAATCGCGACGCGCGGCTTGCGGGTCGACCCCAGCACGGCCGGCGGGGTTTCCCGGGGAATGTAGGACAGCGCGTAGGGCGGTGCCGTCCGCCGCGCGAGGCACTCCTGCTCTGCCGTGACGCACGCGGGGTCCGCCTGCAGCCGGTCGAGCGCGAAGCTGGTCGCCTCCCAGAGGTCGCGCAGCTCGGCGACGTCCTCATCCAGCACCACGCGGCCGGCGCAGCGGATGCGCACGCGGCGCTCCGGCGTGGTGGGACCCAGCACGACGCACGGGAGCTGGGCGTCGCCGCAGACCCGCTGGACCTCTGCGACGTCTGCGTCCGCCACCTCCATCACCAGGCCGAGCTCCTCGGTGAACAGCGCCGCCAACGGATCGCGCGCTGGCGCCGGGACATCGACCTCGAACCCGCAGTCGCCGGCGAACGCCATCTCGAGCAGCGTCGTGACCAGCCCGCCGTCGCTCCGATCGTGACCGGCGAGAATCAGCTCGCCGTCCAGCAACCGCTGCACGGTATTGAACGCCCGAGCGAGCAGGCCGCCGTCCTCGACGTCGGGGCACGCGTCGCCAAGCTGCCCGAACACGTGCGCCAGGGCCGAGCCGCCCAGTCGCTCTCGGCCGCCGGCCAGATCGACGTAGAGCAGCCGGGTCGCGCCCGGGCGCTTGAGGTCCGGCGTCACGGTCTTGGTGATGTCCGGGCAGGTCACGTACGCGGACACCACGAGCGTGCCGGGGGCCTTCACAATCTCCTGCTTCCCATTGGGCCCCGGGGCGAGCGCCGCCATCGAGAGGCTATCCTTGCCGCCGTCGACGGCGATCCCGAGCCGGATCAGCAGATCGCACAGTGCGACGGCCGCATCGTACAGGGCGGCGCCCTCACCCGGCAGCTTCGCGGCCCACATCCAGTTGCCGGAGCACTTCACGTCCTCGAGCGCGCTCACCCGGGCCCACACGAGGTTCGTGAGCGCCTCACCGACCGTCATCCGGGCCATCGCCGCCGGGTGCAGCAGGGCCTTGATCGGCTGCTCGCCGATCGCGGTGGCCGCCCCCGTGATCCCGCAGTGACTTTGGGCGATCACGGCCACGTCTGCGACGGTGAGCTGCAGCGGGCCGGCGCACTGCTGGCGCGCCACGAGGCCGGTGACGCTCCGGTCCACTTTGGTCGTGAGGAAGCGCTTCGAGCCCACCGACACCAGGCGCAGCACGCGCTCCAGGGCCGCGCGCACCGTGAGGTCGGGCGGCAGCCGCAGCGGTTCGAGCCGCGGGGCGACGCGCTGCAGCCCGAACGTCTTGGCGGGCATGTCGCCGAGCACGGTCGCGAGATCGAGGTTGACCGGCGTCGTCCCGTCCCGCTCGTCGTGGAGCACGATCCGGCCGTCTCCCGTGATCCGACCGACGAAGGCGACCGGCACGTTTTCCCGCGCGCACAGGTCCCGGAACAGCGACGCGTGCTCCGGTCGCAGCAGCAGGGCGTCCTGTTCCTGATACTCGGCACCCCAGATCTCCAGCACCGACAGCGTGTCGTCTCCCACCGGGATCGCGCGCGCCTCGATGACCGCCCCGGCCGGCGCCACGATCTCCTTGAGGACGTTGCAGTTGCCGCCCGCCCCCTGGTCGTGGATCGCGACGATCGGATTGGCGTCCCCCAGCTCGACGCACGCCCGGATCACGCGATTCACCTTCTGCTCCATCTCCGCGTCGCCGCGCTGCACCGCGTTGAAGTCGAGCTCGGCCACGTTCTCGCCCTGCACCATGCTGGAGGCCGCCCCGCCGCCCATCCCGATGCGATACGCCGGCCCGCCGATCTTCACCACCCACATGTCGCGGGCCGGCGCGCCCTTGGTCACGTGCCGCGCGTCCAGCTGCCCGATGCCGCCGCTGAACATGATCGGCTTGAGCCACTCGCGGCGCTCACCGCCCGGCAGCCGCAGCCCGAACGAGCGCGTGAATCCCTGAATCACCGGTTCGCCGAACTTGTTGCCGTAGTCGGAGGCGCCGTTCGAGGCCTCGATCTCGATCTGCAAGGGCGGGGCGAGGCTCCCCGGGTAGGCGAACGAGGCGTCCTCCCACGGCAGCGCGTAGCCGGGGATGCGCAGGTTCCCCACGCAGTAGGCGGCGGTGCCGGCCACCACGAGGGCGCCGCGACCGGTGGCGTGCACGTCGCGAATCCGCCCGCCCGTGCCGGTCTCAGCGCCGGGAAACGGCGCGACGCCCGACGGGAAGTTGTGGGTCTCCGCCGTGAAGATGATGTGATACTCCGTCGCCCGTTCGACCAGCGGCGACGGCGCGCCCGGCCGCTCCGGCAGCAGCGTCCTCACCGGATAGCCCCGGATGGCGCTCGAGTTATCGCAGAACGCGATCACCGAGTTGTTCGAGTGCGCGTCCAGCGTCCCCTTGATCAGGCGCAGCAGGTGGGCGGGGGCCTCCACGCCGTCGATCACGAGCCGCCCGCGGAAGAACCAGTGCCGCGAGTGCTCGCTGTTCGACTGCGCCATGTCGAAGCACTCGACGCTCGTGGGATTGCGCCGCAACCGGTTGGCGAACAGGTCGGTGTAGTAGTCGAGATCCCGGTCGTCGAACGCGAGGCCCATCGCCCGGTTGATCCGTTCCAGCGCCCCCCGGCCCTCCTCGAGCACCGGTACCGCGAACACGGCCTCCGGCGTGATGCCGGTGGCGAAGGACTCGAGCGGGCGGGGGTAGGGGCACTCCGTCATCCGGTCGTGTACGGCGGCCAGAAGCCGCGCCATGTCGGACGAGGTGGGCGCGGGGCCCCCGTCGATGCGGTAGCGGCGCGAGCGCTCGATCCGCCGCACCTTGGTGAGCCCGCAGGCCTGGCAGACCGCCACCGCGTTGGTGGACCACGCGGTCGTGAAGTTCATCCGCGGGCCGACCTCGAGCACCGTGGCGCCGCCGGCCAAGAACGACGCCGGGCCGAACCCGTGCGGCGCGAACGTCTCCCGCAGCAACCACCCGAGCAGCCCCATCTCCCGGGTGGTGAGTGGGGCGCGAAGCTCGATGTTGAAGCAGAACTCGGTGTCGAGATCCCCGATCGCCTGCCCCGCGCGCTGCCGCAGCGCCTCCAGCAGGGACCGCCGGCGCGCCTCGGAAAGGCCGGGGTGGCGATAGAGGTGGAGGAGACTCACCGGCTACGACTGCAACAGCGCCTTCGCGATCGTCTGCAGCTGCATGTTGCTCGTGCCCTCGTAGATCGTGCCGATCTTGGCGTCGCGGTAGTACTTCTCCACCGGATACTCCTTGGTGTAGCCGTACCCTCCGAACAGCTCGACGCACAGGCTGGTGATCCGCTCGGCCGCCTGGGAGGAGTAGAGCTTCGCCATCGCGCCCTCGACGGCGTGCGACTGGCCGGCGTCACGCAGGCGAGCCGCATTGTAGACCAGCAGCCGGGCGGCCTCCAGCTCCATCGCCGCCTGGGCGAGCTGGAACTGCACGGCCTGGAACGCGCCCAGCGGCTGGCCGAACTGCTGGCGCTCCATCACGTACTTCACGGTGGCATGGAGTGCCCCCTCGGCGACTCCCACCATCTGGGCGCCGATGCCGATGCGGCCGGCGTTCAGGGTTTCGATCGCCACCTTGTACCCCTTGCCGATCTCGCCGAGCAGGTTCGCGCCGGGCACCACACAGTCCTCGAGGATCAGCTCGGTCGTGCTGGACGCACGGATCCCGAGCTTGTCCTCCTTCTTGCCGACGGTGAAGCCGGCGAACCCGCGCTCCACCATGAAGCCGGTGATCCCCTTGTAGCCCCTGGACGGGTCCACGGTCGCGAACACGACGAACAGGTCCGCCTCGTTGCCGTTGGTGACCCAGAGCTTCTGGCCGTTCAGGATCCACTCGTCGCCACGCGGTTCGGCCCGCGCCGCGAGCGCGAAGGCATCCGAGCCCGACCCGGCCTCGGAGAGCGCGTAGGCGCCCACCTCGCCGGCTGCGAGCCGCGGAAAGTACTTGGCCTTGAGGGCGTCGCCGCCCCACCCGCCGAGCGCCACGTTCATCAGCGTGTTGTGCACGTCCACCAGCACGGATGTGCTGGCGTCCACGCGCGCCAGCTCCTCGACCGCGAGCACGCTCATGAAGAACGTGCCGCCCGCCCCGCCGTACTGCTCGGGCACGTCGATCCCCATGAGGCCCAGCTCGGCCATCTTGGGGATCAGCGTCCGGTCGAATTCTGCTTTCTGGTCCATCGCGTGCACGCGGGGTCGCACTTCGGCCTCGGCAAAGTCGCGCACCGCCTCGCGGAACATCTCTTCATCTTCGGACAGGTGGGTGAGGGGTACCGCACCGGTATCAGGCTCGGTCGCCATGTCTCATCTTTCGACGGAAGGGGCTACGTGCGAAATGTAGTCCCGTGGCGGGGAGGTTGGGAGCGCGGTGGGGAGCGGTGCGCCGAACCGGTCGCAGCGTGGGGCGGCCGGGGTTTCAGTACGTCCACCAGTTGTCGAACCGCGCGTTCGCCACGGGGGCGAAACCGGTGAACGGGCGCATGGCGCGCCGGACGAAGCGGGAGTTGTAGTCGATGTCCGTGTAGTCGCCGCCGATCTGGCCTGCGGACGGGCCGGTGCCGAGCTGCGCATTCAAACCCGACGCCACCAGACCGTCGAACCGTTGATCGGCGGCGTCGAACCGGAGCTGGCCGCCCACGAGAATCACGCCATACCACTGCACGAAGTTCCCCAGCACCGTGAGGTTCCCTCCGACGATCAGCAGGCCCGTCCCGACGGTCGTCGCCCCGGCTGCTCCCAGCACCGCATTGCCCGACACGAGCTGCAGCGAGTAGTCCCAGTCGCCCGGGTGCACGCTCGTGTAGTCGGGGACCAGCGTGCCGGAAGCCAGGACCTGGGCCCAGTCGATGTTCGCCGCCGTGACGATCGACGCGCCGGATCCACCTTCCACGACGCCGTTCCCCGTGATGGTGTAGTCGTCGAGGTTCGGCGCGAGCCCGGCAGGAACGCGCAGCGCCGCGCGCGCCGGCGTGCGGCAGCTCGCCGTGGAATCCTCGTCGGCGCCCGTCAGCTGCCCGGAGCCGCCCGCGGTCCGCCACAGGCCGTTGGCGGCCGTGAAGGCCGCCGGCAACGACAGGTCCCCCGACTGCCACGACGCGAACTGTGCGGCGGTGTGCCTCCCGACGGGCGCAGGGCCGGTCGTGGGCTTGATGGCATACCCGGTCGACGACACCAGGTACAGCCAGTTGGCCGTGCTGTCGGCCGGCCGGCGCACCACCCGCGCGACGACCTCTCCGTACCCACCGGGCACGTTGATCCGGACGGAATCGCCGTCCGGCGGCCGGATGGGACGCTCGCAGGCGTCGAGCGTGAGCGTGCCAAGGTAGATCTGGAGGGCGCTCCACGACACGGCCCTGGCCGTGATCGCGTCGGCCCCCGCCTCGACAACCTCCATCTCCGCCCCGACCCGCATCAGCCCCGCCGCCAGCAGGGCGGTGAGCAGGGCGACCAGGAACAGCACCATCGGGAGGGCGAAGCCGCTCTCGGCGGCCGCTTCGCTCCGCAGGGGGGAGGCCGGAAAGTCCGGGGGCGCCATGATCGCCGAGGGGATCAGTAGGCCGCCCAGTTGTCCAGCCAGGCGTTCTGCACCGGTGCGAGCCCGGTGAACGGGGCCAGCGCCCGCTCGATCTTGCAGGAGTCGAAAAAGATGTAGAGGTCGTGATCGTGATCGCCCACGATCGTACGCTGGGGGTTGGTGCCGAGCTGCTCGTTGAGTCCCGAGACCACGAGCCCCCGCAGCAGGATCAAGTCCCCCGAGAAATCGATGCTCCCGCCGACCAGGATGACGCCCTCAAAATAGAACGCCCCGGTGATCCTCAAGTCCCCCGGAACGATGAGGAGCCCCGTACCGGCGCCCGATGAGATCGCGAGGTCGTCCGCCACCCGCTGGACCGGAAACGAGAAGTCGAGCTGGCGGAAGTAGTCGTAGTCCGGTGTGATCCCGCTGCCGATGGTCGACGCCCAGTCGATGTCGGTCTGGGCGGCGATCGTGGACCCCGTGGTCGATCCCTCTTCGATCAGATCCGGGTTGCCCTGGAGATCCAGTGCGGAATGGGGCGGGTTGGTGATGTTGGTGGTGCGCACCGCCGGAATCGCCGGCTCCACGCCACAGGCGTCGGTCCCGCGGACGAGGACGGTGGCGTGGGGGCTGCTCGCCTCCATGATGCCGTTCGCGGCCGTGTAGGCGGCGCGCCGGTCGATCGAGCCGTTCTGCCACCGGGCGTACTGGGCCACCGTCCGTCGCGCCTGCGGCGCCGATCCGACCGCCGGGTTGATCGCGATCCCTGTGGAGCGCACGAGGAACATGTGGGGCGTGGCTGTGGTCGCCGGCTGGCGCACGAGGTGGGTCACCACGTTGGCATAGCCGCCGGGCACGTTGATCCGCACCGAGTCGCCGTCGTTGGGGCGCGCCGTGACCGAGCCCATGTACATCTGCAGCCCGCTCTGGGCAATCGCGAACGCGATCGTGGCCTCCTCGCTCGCCGTGGCGATCTCGTGATCGCCCCGCACCCGGGTGAGCCCGCTGGTCAGCAGCAGCGTGAGCAACGCTACCAGGAAGATCACCGCCGGCAGCGCGAAGCCCCGGTCGTCCCCGATCCGGCGCATCAGAGCGGCAGTTGGTTCATGAACTTGACCCGCGGACTCAGCGGGAACTGCGTCGGGGCGGTCGCCCCTTCGGGTGCGGCCTCGCTCTCTCCCGTCAGACGCAGCTCGAGGCCGCGCACCAGGGAAAGCGGTGCCGGCACCGTGGTCTGCACCGTGAGCCGGGAGCCGACCAGGAACGCGAACCGCGCGCTGCTCGCGAACGGCGCCAGCAGCTCTTCATCGCCTGCTGAGGTGTTGCGCCACAGGGCCACCCGGCCGGGCAGCGCGACGGAGGCCGCGAACTTGTACGTCACGGTCTGGTAGAGGTAGAAGATCGCCGTGGTGGGGAGGCTGGTGCTCGACAGCGTGATGCGCTTCCCTCCGGGCACCAGCCGGAGACTGTCCTTGTCGCATTCCGTGGTGCTGGCCGTGATCCCGGTGACCGTCACCGACGGATTGAAGACGTAGCCCCCGGTCGACTGCTGATAGGCGATTCCGCCGGGCACGGCGGCGGCGTAGGCAGCGGAGTCGGGCGGAGCGAGGAGCGCGTATCCATTGCGGCACAGCACCCCGAACGCGTACGGCACCTGGATCCGCACACTGTCGGCCGAGGCCCCGAGCAACCCGCCGTCGGAGACCATGCGCAGCTCGGTGATCACTACGTTCATGGCGGCGCGCGCCGTCTGCCGGGCCTCGAGTTGCGCCTCCTGCCGCGCGACGAACCGGGAGTTGCTGATCATGAGACGCGCCAGGGCCAGGCCCAAGATCGCGAAGATCACGATCGTGATCAGCAGCTCGATCAGCGTGAAGCCGCGCCGGGTCATTGAATGTTGAGCGGTGACAGCGCCCTGGGTCGTGTCCGCTGCACCATGAGGGTTTCAGCCTTCATGACGGTCGCCACCGTGGGGGTCACGATCACCCGAACCTGCCGCAGCGACGGGCCCAGCGTCTGGACCTCGAAGCAGCGCGTGAACACCAACGCCGCCGAGGTGTCGGTTGCGCAGCCCGGGATCGCCGGCAGACTGTCCCAGCGAACGGACTGCGCGAGCGAAGCGGCGCTCTCCAGGGCCGCGCTCCGAGCGCCGATGAGTCCGGACACCCGGGTGTGGCGCCCCATCTGAAACATGATGCCGCTGAGGGCGAGCAGCACGACCGAGAGAATCGCGAGCGCGATAACCACCTCGATCAGCGATACGCCCGCCTCCGGCGCCGCAGGTCCCCTACGGAATCGTGGCGACACGGACCTGCCCCGCCCGCGAGAACGTCACACGCCGGCGGTACCCATTGAGGCCGAGCGTATACGTCGCGCTCTGGGCGACGACCGCGTTGGGAAACACCTCGACCGCCGTGGGGGTGGCGGTGAACTGATCCAGCACGTACTCGCCTCCCGCGCCGAGATTCCGCAGCCGATACACGTTCGCGCCACCACGATCGGCAATCTGATATGTCTTCTGCGTCGCGTCCACCGTGAACACCATCGGGGTGCGATACCGCGCCGCCAGCGCCTGCGCGTACTGGAGGTCGGTCGCGAGCACACCAGCCGCGCCCCGCACCCGCGCGCGCTCCAGCGTGGGCCCCACCTTGACGTAGGTGATCGCCAGGAGAATCCCCAAGACGACCATCACGAACAGGAGCTCGATCAGCGAGTAGCCGGCGACGGTTCGGAACCGTGCGTTTCCCATCTCGACCCTAATGTGCAAGCCACGCGCCATATCCCGACCGCCATGCCAATCGGTCGTAAGATATTCGTTGACAACGACTTAACAGTACCGTCCCGGGCCTGGCGCGGGCCCGGCGGCGCCGCGGAATGTGGAGGAGAACCCCCATCCTGCAAGAGCCTGCACGGGCGGCGGCGCCCCGCGCGCTGCTCGACCCGAGGTGGCTATCTTGATCTTCCTGTGCGTCCTCGGGCCCACCCTCCGGAACGGAATACTGGGCAGCGACCTGGCCGTCGCAACCCCGGCACGATCCTGGACCTCGATTGGGTCCGCCGGATGCGCGTGCGCCCCGCTGCCGTTGACGCCCGGGCCATGCTGCTCGAGACCGGCCGGCTCGGGTCCGACGCACGGCGGCCGCGGCTGCTCCTGCAGATCGTCGAGTGCCTCGATCTGACGTACCTCGAGGACGACGGCACGGAGCAGCGCGTGCGGGCGTTGTGCGCCAGGGCTCGGCAGCCGGTGAGCCCGGACCTTGCCCGAGCTGTTGGTGGGGCCGCCGCCATTCACGTGGCCGCTGTCTGCGTGCATCACCGCTTCCTGCCGGTCGCGCGCCGGGCGCTCGCCGGCTCGGGGATTCCCGTGGCGGTCGTGTCCGCCGGGTTCCCGCGCGGCGATGGCCCGCTCGCCGCGCGCCTCGCCGAGATCCGGGAGTCGGTGGCGGCGGGGGCGGGGGAGATTGACGCGGTGATCCCCCGGGCGCATGTGCTGGCCGGCGACTGGCAATCGCTGTACGATGAAATCCGCGCGTATCGCGCGGCCTGCGGAGGCGCCACGCTCAAGGCGATCCTCGCGACCGGTACGCTGGCCTCGCTCGACGACGTGGCCCGAGCCAGCGCGGTCTGCCTGATGGCGGGTGCGGACTTTCTCAAGACCTCGACGGGCAGGGAAGTCGTGAATGCCACGCTGCCCGCCGGCGTTGTGATGGCACGGGCGATCCGCGCATACCGCCGGCGGACCGGCACCCGCGCCGGCTTGAAGCCCGCCGGCGGCATCACGACGGCCGAGCAGGCGCTTGCTTGGGCGCGACTGGTGGAGCGAGAGCTCGGAATCGGGGCGCTTAACCCCGCGTGGTTCCGGCTCGGAGCGAGCAGGCTGCTGGAGGACATCGATCGCGCGTTGGCTCGGGAGGGAATCGGGACCAGGTCGCCGTCGCCACGCGCCGCCGGCGAGCCGCGGCGGAATGCTCCACGCTGAGGGAGGCGACCGGTGACCAGCCCCGCTGAGCGCACGCGATGGGTCGAGCACAAGGGCGTGCGGATTCTCTTCTACGATTTTTCCGGCCTCGAGGACACGGAGGAGGGTCTGCGGGTGATCGCCGCGTCCAAGGGGCGCACCGGCGAGCAGGCGCTGCAGTCGGTCCGCACGCTGGTGGACGTGAAAGGATCCCGGTTCGACGCCCGCATCCTGCGCGCGCTGCAGGATCTCGCGCGAGCGAACAAGCCCTACGTGCTGGCCAGCGCGGTGGTCGGAGTCTCCGGGCTCCAGCGCGTGATCCTCGCCGCGGTGAGCCGGGTGACCCGCCGCAAGTTCGCGACCTTCGACGCCGTCGATGCCGCCAAGGACTGGCTGGCGGAGCAGCAGCAGGCCTCCGGCGCGCGGCGCGCCGAGACCGGGCGGTGAGCCGCCGGGTGCTCGTGATCTGTGTCGGCAACCGGGACCGCGGAGACGACGGCGCCGGCCCCCTCGTCGCCGACCTGCTCCGTGCCGCGCCGATTGCCGGCGTCGACGTGCTCGAGATCACGGGAGACTGCACCGCGCTGCTGCAGGCGTGGGCCGCGGGCGACGACGTGATCGTCGTCGACGCCGTGCTCGCCGGAGCTCCTCCCGGCACGCTCCACGTCATGGACGGCCGGCGGGACTCGCTTCCGCCGTCGCCCGTGCACTCGACGCACGCCTTGGGGCTGGCGCAGGCCATCGCCCTCGCGCGGGCGATCGACGGTCTGCCGGCTACGCTCCGGATTTTCGGGGTGGAGGGGGCGGACTTCACGCCCGGTGCCGTCGTGTCGCCGGCGGTAGCCCGCGCGGCGGCCGATGTGGCGGCCCGCATCCGCGAAGGCGGGGCCCGCGCGTAGCGCGGCGCGCGCCGCAGGTCGGCTACGTGCGCTTCGGAACGGCGCGCCGTGACCGGCGCGTGCCGAACACCCAGTCGAGCGCGCGGCCCGGTAGCAGGCGCGCCAGCAGCACGCCCGCGCGCGCGTCCCAGCCAACGTGATAGCGCGTGCGGGGCCGGCGCGCGGCGAGCGCCCGGGCCACCACCCGCGCCACCCGCTCGGCCGGAGCGGCGCGCGGCGGCACGCGGATGTCCTGCAGCCGATCGAGCACGCTCCCGTAATGAGTCCACGCATCGGCGGGATAGCGCGGCAGTAGGTTCATGGCGCGCTGGCGCGAGGTCTCCCAGATCGCGGTCGCGATCGCTCCGGGCTGCACCACCACGACCGCGACCCCCGCGGGGGCCAGCTCGAGCCGCAGCGCGTCGGACAGCCCCTCGAGGGCGAACTTGGAGCCGGCGTAGGCGCCCGAGAACGGCGAGGCGAGGCGGCCGTTCACGGAGCTGACGTTCACCACGCGCCCGCGCGCCGCTCGGAGCAGGGGGAGGAGCGCCCGGGTGAGCGCGAGCGTGCCGAAGACGTTCACCTCGAACTGGTCCCGCAGGGCGTCGCCGGGGAGGAACTCGAGGGGGCCGGCCACCACGATCCCGGCGTTGTTCACCAGTCCCCACACGCCGCGCGCGGCGACCGCGTCGCGCACGGTGTCCGCGGCGCGCGCCACGTCGGCTTCGCGCGTGACGTCGAGCGTCAGCGGCGTCACGTGATCGCCGGCCTCGTCCCGCAGCGCGGCGCCGTCCGTCGAGGACCGCACGCCGGCGAACACGTGATAGCCCCGCCGTGCCAGCTCCGCGACGCACGCGCGCCCGATTCCCTTCGACGCGCCCGAAACGACGACGGCCCGCCGGGGCTCCGTCACCGGGGAACCGCGCTCAGGGTTCGAGCGCCTTCTCGTAGGCGTCGAGCCGGGCGTCGAGATCCCGCGGCTTCATCGCGAGCAGCTTGCCCCTGGCCGACACGTAGATCGTCACCGAGCGCACGCCGGGAAGGCGGGTTCGTGCGTAGGTGATCACCCAGGCGCGCGGCCGGCCGGGCAGCTCGGGGATCCCCGCGAACGCGAACGTGATCGTCCGCTCCGACATGGGGGGGGTGTTGCCGACCAGCTTGCCGGCGGTGGCGCGGGCCCCGGCGTAGGAGGCGGCGCTCACCACGACGCCGGCCAGCACCAGCAGGACGAGCAGCTTCACCAGTCGCGCCATGGATCCCCCCCCATCGCCGGCTAGACCCCGTTCCGTCGGGGCCATAAGTTCGGCACGGACGCATGAACGACCGAAATGTAGCACCGGACACGGTGACAGACCGCCTGCGTGCGGCCCCGCCGCTGATCGCGGCCGAGCTCCGTCCCCCACCGGCGGGACTGCGGGCGGCGGACGCGATGGACACGTGGATCGACATGGCGCACGAGGTGGGCCGGCTGGCGCGGCACGACACCGTCCTGTTTCTCACGGACAACGCCGTCGGGGCCGCGGAAGAGGAGAACCTGCGGCACCTCGCCACGAACCTCGCGGGCGAGGTGAATCCCGCCCGGGTGGTGCCGTTCCTCACCTGCAAGCACCCGCTGGATTACTGCCTGCTGTACGCGGAGCGCGTGGCGTCCCACGGCTATCAGGCGATCACGGTGCTGGGCGGGGACCGGCGGGTCGGACCGCCCCGTTGCGTACCACATGCGTACGAGCTGCGGCGGCGGCTGCGCCAGCGGGTCCCCGGCCTTGCGCTGGGCGGGTGGGCCAATCCGCACGGCGACCCGGCCCGACAGGTGGATTTCCTGCTCGACCCGGGATTCACGGCGTCATTCTACCTGACCCAGATCGTCTCGCACCACGAGCTGCGGGCCGTCGAGGCGTTCGTCCGGGAGGCGGCGCGCCGCGGCGTCGCGGCGCCCGGCGTGTTCGGTGTGTTTTACTACCGGAGCGCGAACCCCGCGACGCTGGGGAAGCTGGCGCAGTTCCTGCCGGTCCCCGTGGAGGGCATCACGCGCGACTTCGCCGAGGGCCGGTCGCCGGCCGAGATCTGCGCCGGGACGATCCGGCGCCTGCGCGAGGTCGGCGTGACGCGGGTCTACGTGAGCAACCTGGGGGTTCGGGGGGCAGCGGAGCGGTATCGGGCGGTGGTTGACGCGGTGGCGAATGGGTGAGAAGTGAAGCGTGAAGCGTGAAAAGTGAAACGTGAAAACGCAGCGAGCGGGGCTGCCACGCCGCGGATGACGCCCAGTGCTGGCCGCCAGTCTTTTCACTTTTCACTCCTGTTTCACTCCTCAAGCACTTCCAACGCGCGCTCGATGCGCCCCAGCGGTGCCGCGAGCTGCACCCCCTGGACGAGGCCCCGGACCTCCGCCAGCACCTCGCGCGCGATGTGCACCCCTTCTGCGGCCGCCGCATCGTCCCCCCGTGCCTGGGCCGCGCGCATCCGCGCGATCACACGGGCCGGGACGTTCACCCCGGGGACCTCGTTCGCCAGGAACTCGGCATTCCGCAACGACACCAGCGGCCAGATGGAGGCGAGCAACGGGATGCGGAACTCGCGAATCCGGTCGAGGAAGGCGCTGAGCTGGGCGGCATCGAACACCGGCTGCGTGACGGCGAAATCCGCGCCGGCATCCACCTTCCAGTAGAACCGCCGGATCTCGAGCTCGAGATCCACCGCCCCGGGGTTGACCCCGACGCCCACGACATAGCGGGTCGGCTCCCCGATCGGGTTGCCGCCGGGATCGAGCCCCTGGTTGAGCCGGCGCACGACATTGGTGAGGCCAATGCTGTCGATGTCGAACACGGCGGTCGCGTCCGGATACGGCCCCATCACCGGTGCATCGCCTGTCACGATCAGGATGTTGCGCAGGCCGGTCGCCGCCGCGCCGAGGATGTCGCTGATCATGCCGAGCATGTTGCGGTCGCGGCACGTGTAGTGCGCGACGGTTTCGATGCCCGCCTCACGCTCGATCAGCATGGCCGACGGCAGGACACCCATTCGGCTCTGGGCGCGCGGCGTGTCCAGCAGGTTGACGGCGTCGACGCCCGCCTCGCGCAGGCGCCGGGCCCGGGCGAGTAGGTCGTCCGCCCGCCACCCCTTGGGCGGCAGCAGCTCCACGCTGCGCAGGAACGCGCCCTGCGCGAGCTTGGCGCCCCAGCGCGAGCGCTCCGCCAGGGGCACGGGGCCGGTGCCGCCCACGGGTGCAGGGTGGGCGTCGCGCACGGTCACAGACGGCGCGCGGCGCGGCTGAAGCGTCGCCACCTGCTCGCGGATCTTGCGGATGTGCTCCGGCGTCGTGCCGCAACAGCCGCCGACGAAGCGGGCTCCCGCCTCGATGAACCGGCGCGCGTACCGCGCCATGTACTCGGGGCTCGCCAGATAGATCTTCCGGTCGCCGACATCGCGGGGAAGGCCCGCGTTGGGCTGGACGGAAAGCGGCCGATCGGTGACGGCGGCCATGCGCTCGATTGCCTCGAGCATGCCGGCCGGTCCGACCGCGCAGTTGAGCCCGACGACGTCGGCATCGATCGCGGTCAGGCGCCGGGCGATGGTCTCGACGTCGGTCCCGTACGTCGTTTTCCCGCTCTCCACGATCGTCATCTGGGCGATCACGGGCAGCGCCGACCGCGCGCGGACCGCCCGCAGGGCCGCATGCAGCTCGTCCACGTCGGAGAAGGTCTCGAGGACGAAGCCGTCCACATCGCCCGCGAGCAGCCCCTCGACCTGCCGGCCGTAGTGCGCCTCGGCCTCGTCGCGACTCGTCGGCCCGAACGGCTCGATCCGGATGCCCAGTGGCCCGATCGCGCCGACGACGCACGCCCCGGTCCCCGCCGCCTCCCGGGCCAGACGGGCCGCCGCCGCGTTCACCCGCTCGGTGTCGCCGTCGAGGCCGTAGCTCGAGAGCTTCACCGGGTTGGCGCCGAACGTGTTGGTCTCGAGGATCTCGGCGCCGGCCTTGCGGTACGCCGCGTGGACGTCGCGCACCAGCTCGGGGCGCGTGAGGTTGAGCTCATCGTAGCAGACGTGCACGAACACGCCGTGGCTGTAGAGCATCGTCCCCATCGCCCCGTCGATCACATGGACCCGCTCGTCGGCGATCAGCGCAGCGAGAGACCGCGTCACGCGCCCCTCGCCGGGTCGTAGGCCAGGTTGGGCGCGAGCCAGCGCTCGGCCTCCTCCAGCGCCATCCCCTTGCGCCGGGCGTAGTCCTCCACCTGATCGCGTCCGATCCGCCCCAGGCCGAAGTAGTGCGCATCGGGATGTGCGAAGTACCAGCCGCTCACGGATGCCGCGGGCAGCATGGCGCACGAGTCGGTGAGCACGATGCCGGCGCGGCGCGAAACCCCCAGTAGGTCGAAAATGGTCCGCTTCTCGGTGTGCTCGGGACAGGCGGGGTACCCCGGTGCCGGTCGAATGCCGACGTACCGCTCCGCGATCAGCGCCTCGTTGTCGAGCGCCTCGCTGGGCGCGTAGCCCCAGTACTCGCTGCGTACCCGCTGGTGCAACCGCTCCGCGAACGCCTCGGCCAGCCGGTCGGCCAGCGCTTTGGCCATGATGCTCGCGTAGTCGTCGTGCTCCCGCTCCAGCGCCGCGCACAGCTCGTCCAGTCCGAGGCCGGCCGTGACGGCGAACGCCCCGACGTAGTCGGGGGCGACGCCGCGCGGCGCCACGAAGTCGGCGAGACAGAGATTCGGCCGCCCCGGCGGCTTCTCGAACTGCTGGCGCAGCCCGTGCAGCACGGCGCGCACGGTGGTGCGCTCCTCCGACGCGTACAGCTCGACGTCGTCGCCGTGCGCGTTCGCCGGGAACAACCCCAGCACGCCGCGCGCCTGCAGCAGCCGCTCCCGCACGATCCGCTGGAGCAACCGGCCGGCGTCGGCGAACAACGTCTGGGCTTGCGGCCCCACGACCGGATCGGCGAAGATCGCCGGATAGCTCCCCGCCAGCTCCCACGTCCGGAAGAACGGCGTCCAGTCGATGAATCGCGTGAGCTCGTCGAGCGGGTAGTCGTCAAGCGTGACGACGCCGAGCGTGCGGGGGACCGGCGGCGTGAAGCTCGACCAGTCCACGACCGCCCCGCGCCGGCGGGCCTCGGCCAGGGACAGCACCACACGCTCGGCATCGCGCGCCGTGTGGCGGGCGCGGATCCGCTCGTAGTCGCCCTGCACCTCGCGCAGGAAGCCGGAGCGCTTCTCCCGGCTCAGCAGCTGGCTCACGACCGCCACGCTGCGCGACGCGTCGAGCACGTGGACCGCCGCGCCGCCGGCGTAGGCGGGGGCGATCTTGACGGCCGTGTGCGCCCGTGACGTCGTCGCCCCGCCGATCAACAGGGGGATCGTGAGCCCCTGGCGCGTCATCTCCCGGGCGACGTGGACCATCTCGTCGAGCGACGGCGTGATCAGGCCGCTCAGTCCCACGATGTCGGCATCTTCCGCCCGCGCTCGGTCCAGGATCGCCTGCGCGGGCACCATCACGCCGAGGTCGATGACCGCGTAGTTGTTGCAGCCGAGCACCACGCCCACGATGTTCTTGCCGATATCGTGCACGTCGCCTTTCACCGTGGCGAGCACGATCGTGCCGGCGCGGGTCGGCGCGTCGCCTGCCCGGCGCTCGGCCTCCATGAACGGCACGAGCTGCGCCACGGCCTTCTTCATGACGCGCGCGCTCTTCACGACCTGCGGCAGGAACATCTTCCCGGCTCCGAACAGGTCGCCGACCACGTTCATGCCGTCCATCAACGGTCCCTCGATCACCTCGATCGACCGGGCGAAGTGGTGCCGGGCCTCCTCCACGTCCTCCTCGATGTGCTCGGTGATCCCCTCGATCAGCGCGTGCTTCAGCCGCTCCGCGACCGGCAGGCGGCGCCAGGCGGCGTCTTCCTTGGTCGCCGCGGAGACGCCACGGTACCGATCGGCCAATGCCAGGAGCTGCTCGGTGGCGTCCGGCCGCCGGTTGAACAGCAGGTCCTCCACCGCCACCAGCAGGTCGGGCGGGATGTCCTGGTAGACGGCCAGCTGGCCCGCATTCACGATCCCCATGTCCATGCCCGACTGGACGGCATGGTACAGGAATGCCGAGTGCATCGCCTCGCGGATCGCCGGGCTGCCGCGGAACGCGAACGACAGATTGCTCACGCCGCCGCTCACCAGGGTGCCGGGCAGGGTGCGCTTGATCGCGCGCGTCGCCTCGAGGTAGGCGATGGCGTAGCCGGCGTGCTCCTCGATGCCGGTGCCGATCGCGAAGATGTTGGGGTCGAAGATGATGTCCTCGGGCGGGAACCCGACCCGGTCGGCGAGAATCCGGTAGGCCCGCACGCAGACGTCGAGCTTGCGCGTCACGGTGTCGGCCTGGCCCTGCTCGTCGAACGCCATCACGACCACGGCGGCCCCGTACCGCCGGGCGAGCGTCGCCTTCGCGACGAAGTCCTCCTCGCCCTCTTTCAGGCTGATCGAGTTGACGATCCCCTTGCCCTGGAGGTTCTTGAGCCCGGTCTCCAGCACCTCCCAGCGCGAGGAGTCGATCATCACCGGGACCCGGGCGATGTCCGGCTCGGTGGCCACCAGCCGGAGGAACCGCTCCATCGCCGCCCGCGAGTCGAGCATCCCCTCGTCCATGTTCACGTCGATGATCTGCGCCCCGTTCTCGACCTGCTGGCGCGCCACCTGCAGCGCGGCGTCGTACGCGCCCGCCTTGATCAGGCCGGCGAACCGGCTGGAGCCCGTGACGTTGGTACGCTCCCCGACGTTCACGAACAGCGAGTCCGGCCGGATGTTGAGGGGCTCGAGCCCGCTCAGCCGGCAGACCGGCGGGATCGCGGGAACAGCGCGCGGGGGCAGGTCGCGCACCGCCTCGCTGATGGCCCGGATGTGCGCCGGCGTCGTGCCGCAGCAGCCACCCACGATGTTGACGAAGCCGGCCGCGGCAACGTCGCGCACCAGCGCCGCCATCGTTTCCGGCGTCTCGTCGTAGCCGCCCATCGCGTTGGGAAGCCCCGCGTTGGGATGGCAGGTCACGGAGGTGTCGGCCAAGCCGGACAGCTCCTCGATGTGGGGCCGCAGCTGCGCCGCGCCGAGCGCGCAGTTGAGCCCCACGCCAAACAGGTCGGCGTGACGCACCGAGTTCCAGAACGCTTCGAGCGTCTGACCTGACAGCGTGCGGCCGCTCGCGTCGGTGATGGTCCCCGACACCATCAGCGGCACCGCCTCGCCCCACTCCCCGAGCAGCCCGCGGATCGCGAACAGCGCCGCCTTGCAGTTCAGCGTGTCGAACACCGTCTCGACCATCAGCAGGTCCACACCGCCGTCCAGCAACGCCTCGGCC
Source organism: uncultured Gemmatimonadales bacterium (assembly GCA_963771275.1). Lineage (GTDB taxonomy): Bacteria > Gemmatimonadota > Gemmatimonadetes > Gemmatimonadales > GWC2-71-9 > JAOTWJ01. The sequence continues at coordinate 565,467 of CAVYSW010000003.1, read as the reverse complement.
TGGGCGCGGTACGCGTCGGCGAGCTGCTCGAACGTGACGTTGCGGAACCCGGGATCGTTCACGTCGGGCGACAGCGACGCCGTCCGGTTCGTGGGACCGAGCACCCCCACGACGAAGCGGGGCTTGTGGGGCGTGCGCGCCGTATACTCGTCCGCCACGCGCCGCGCCAGTCGGGCCGCCGTGCGGTTGAGCTCGGCCACGACGCCTTCCGTGCCGTAGTCCGCCTGGGAGATCGCCTGGGCGTTGAACGTGTTGGTTTCGAGCAGATCGGCCCCCGCCTCGAGGTACGCCCGATGGACCTGCTCGATCACGTGCGGCCGGGTGAGACAGAGGAGATCGTTGTTCCCGCGCAGCTCCCGCCCGTGGCTCGCGAACCGGTCCCCGCGGAAGTCGGCTTCTCCCAGCCCCATGGTCTGGAGCATGGTCCCCATCGCCCCGTCGAGCACGAGAATCCGGTGGGAGAGGGCGGAGCGGAGCTGCGAGAGTCGGTCGGGACTCATGTGCGTGTTTTCGGCACCAAGCGCCTTTCGGTGAGGAGTGAAGAGTGAAAAGTGAAAAGTGAAACGGAGCCTCCTGGACACGGCATCGCACTCTTCACGTTTCACTTCTCCTTTTCACTCTCCCGGAACGAAAGATCCCCGGTCGCCAAGTCGGCCCCCGGGGTCCGGCTTTTTAGCGACTTGTTTAACGTGGCTGCAATAGGCCGCAAATCACCACGGAATCGGTTGTCCTGCAAACGTAATGCCTTCGCGCCATCGTGCCAGGGGGCGACCCTGGCACCCGCCGGCCGGAGGGGGATATTACCTCGGGACGCGGGATGCTGAGGCCGACCTGGTCCGCACGCGGCACCCGCACGGTGGTCGCGGACCTGCTGGACGACGGAGACGCGACGGGAGAAACGACCATGTTCGAGGCTGCCGAGGTGGGCAACAAGCTCGACAAGACCACCTACAAGCGGAAGGCGCCGGCCGTGCGGGCGGCGCTCCTCGCGGTGCAGCGCCGCATCGCGGCGTCGCCGTTGGCGCCGGTCATCATCGTCGGCGGCGCCGAAGGTGCGGGCAAGAGCGAGACGATGGCGCTGCTGCACGAGTGGATGGATGCGCGCGGCCTCGAGACCAACGTGCTGTTCGATCTCACCGACGAGGAGCGCGAGCGTCCCGCATACTGGCGCTTCTGGCGGGTGCTGCCGCCCAAGGGGAAGATCGGGATCTTTTTCGGATCGTGGTACAGTCGTTTGATCGTGGATCGGGCGTACGAGCGCATCGACGAAGACACGTTCCAGCGCGCGCTCAACCGGATCCGCGACTTCGAGCGGATGCTCACCCTTGAGGGTGTGCCCGTGCTCAAGTACTGGCTGCACCTCAGCAAGGCCGACGAGAAGAAGCGGATCAAGCAGCTGGCGTCCGATCCGCGCGCGCGGTGGCGGCTCCATCGCTCCGCCCGGAAGTTCTTCAAGCGCTACGACGAGTTCCGCAGCGTATCGGAGCGCGCGCTGCGGGAGACCAGCCTGGGATACGCGCCGTGGACCGTGGTCGAGGCGGCGGACGCCGAGTACCGCAACCTCACGGTGGCGACGTCCGTCCTCGAGGCCCTGGAAGAGGCCCTCACCGAGCTGGAAACCCGGTCGGTCAAGCGTCCGGCGCGGAAGCCGCCGCTCCCCAAACCGGCGCGCGTCAACGTGATCCGACGGCTCGACCTCAGCCACTCCCTGGCCCAGAGGGTGTATGACAAACGCCTCGCGGCGGCGCAGGCCGACGTTGGGCGGCTGACCCACAAGCTCGCCAAGGCGGGACGGTCGCTGATCGCGGTGTTCGAAGGCCCGGACGCCGGCGGGAAGGGCGGAGCGATCCGCCGTCTCACCGGGGCGATGAGTCCCTATCTCTACCGGGTGATCGGCATTGCAGCCCCGACGGACGAGGAGCGCGCCCACCCGTACCTCTGGCGCTTCTGGCGCGCCCTGCCCCGGCGCGGGCGGGCGACGGTGTACGACCGCTCGTGGTACGGTCGCGTGCTCGTCGAGCGGATCGAGGGGTTCGCCCGGCCCGACGAGTGGCGCCGGGCCTATGCCGAGATCAACGAGTTCGAGGAGCAGCTCGCCGAGGCGGGGAACATCATCGTCAAGTTCTGGCTCGCGATCTCCGCCGACGAGCAGCTGCGCCGCTTCAAGGACAGGCAGACGACGCCGTACAAGCAGTACAAGATCACCGAGGAAGACTGGCGGAACCGCACGCGGTGGGATGCCTACGAGGCGGCCGCGTGCGACATGATCGAGCGGACGAGCACCGAGTACGCCCCGTGGGTCCTCGTCGAGGCGAACGACAAGCAGTGGGCCCGCGTGAAAGTCGTGGAGACGGTGCGCGATCACCTGCGCGACCGACTGTGACCCGTTCCGTCCCGGCGGCTCCCGTGGCCGCGCTCGCGACCCGGCCCGGCTCCTGCGGCGCCGACTCGCTCGTGCGGCTCGTGCCGGTGCCCGGTGATCCCGGCCGCCAGAGACCGTGACCGGCGCTGCCCATGCCCGGATCTACGCCGTCGTGCGACGCATTCGGCGGGGTCGGGTGGCCACCTACGGGCAGGTGGCGGCGCTCGCGGGTTTCCCCGGTCAGGCGCGACTGGTCGGCTACGCGCTCGCGGCGCTCGAGTCCGATGCGGTGCCGTGGCATCGGGTCGTGAACGCGCGGGGCGAGATCAGTCGGCGGACGACGCCGGGGGACGAGGCGAGGCAACGCGCCCTGCTCGAGGCGGAGGGGATCGTATTCGCCGGCCACCGGATCGAGCTCGCGCGCTGGCGGTGGCGGCCGGCCGGGGGAGGGCGACGGCGGACCTTGTGAGCGTCGGCGGCGGCTCCCTGCGGGACGCGCTCGAACGGATCGGCCGGGCGGCGCTTCTCGTGCTCGCGGTCGCCGGGTGTGGTGGCGGACGGGCGGGCGGCACGGCGCACCGGGCCGAGCTGATGGTCGGCGACACGGTCCGGACGTTCGACCTGTTCGTCCCGCACGAACTCGGAGGGCGGGAACGCGTGCCGCTGGTGCTCGCGTTTCACGGCACGGGAGAGTCCGGCGCCGGGTTCCGCGCGGCGACGGGCCTCGACCGTCTCGCCGCGCGTGACGGGTTTCTGGTGGTGTACCCCGACGCCGCCGTGGGGAACTGGGCGGAAGGGTGCGACTGCAACCGGGCGGACCGGCTCGGCATCAACGACACCGGGTTCGTGCGCGTCGTGATCGATAGCCTGAGCCGTCGCTTCCCCGTGGACCCGGCGCGCGTGTACGCCGTGGGCTTCTCGCAGGGTGGGCTGTTCGTGCACCGGCTCGCCTGCCAGATGCCGGACCGGATCGCGGCGGTGGCCAGCATCGCCGCGCCGATCTCCGCGCCCCTCGCCGAGCGGTGCGGTCCGGGCGCACCCGTGTCGGTCCTCGTCATGATGGGGACGCTCGACGACGCCTACCGCTACGAAGGGCAGGGGCAGGGCCCACGCGCGACCCTCGGCGCCCGCGCGACGGCGGGACTGTGGCGCACCCTCGATGGCTGCGAGGGAGCCGCCGCGGTAACCAGCCTCCCGGATCGCGCGGCGGACGGGACGACCGTGCTCGAGGAACGCTGGCCGACGTGCGCCCGAGGGAGCGAGGTGGCGCTCTACACGGTGGATGGCGGGCGGCACGCGTGGTCCCCCAGCCGCGACGTGAAGACGTCCGACCTCGTGGTGGCGTTCTTCCTGCGATCGCGCCGGGAGCACGAGCCGCGGCACCCCGCCGGGCCTCACGAGCCGGGCGGCGGATCCCGCTGAGGGTCGGCGATCCGGCCCAGCACTTCGGCCGCGTCACGCAACAGCGTGCGCTCGCCCCGGGGCAGGCGCGCCACGGCCCGTGCGAGCAGCTCGACGCGTGCCCGGCGGCCGGTGTCGAGCAGCTGCTTCCCCGTGGCGGTGGCCCGGATCCGCGTCACGCGCCGGTCGGTCGCGTCGCGCAGACGCTCAACCAGCCCCGCCCGCTCCAGCTCCTGCACCAGCCGCGTGATCGTCGGCGGGCGGACCTGTTCCGCGGCCGCGAGCGCCGACAGGCTCAGCGGGCCGCGGAACACGATGACCGACAGCGCGGAGAGGCGTGGCGCGCTGAGCCCCACCCTACCGTCCACCAGCCGGAGGCGGCGCAGCAGTCGGATGGCCGCCGAGTGCAGGCGATCGGCGGTCGCGACGTCCGCGGCGGCGGGTTGACGAGGCGGTGGGTCCGGCATACTATTTTGCTTAGCTAAGCTAATTATCGCGCCGCCACCGCACAACCCCGAGGTCGCCGTGCCCCACCCCGCATTCCCCGGCCTCGGCCGGATCGCCCAGATCGCCGTCAACGCCCGCGACCTCGAGCGCGCAACCGCGTTCTACCGGGATCGGCTGGGGCTGCCGTTGCTGTTCCAGGTGCCCGGCATGGCCTTCTTCCGGTGCGGGGATCTGACGCTGATGCTCGGGCTCCCCAGCGAGCCGGCGTTCGATCACCCCGCGTCGATCCTCTACTTCGACGTGGCCGACATCGACGCGGCCCACGACGCGCTGGCGGAGCGGGGAGTCACGTTCCGTAGCAAGCCGCATGTCGTGCACCGCGAAGCGGAGCGCGTCATGCGGCTGGCGTTCTTCCTGGATACGGAGGGGAACACCCTGGCCCTGATGAGTTGGACGCGGGCGGGCTGAGTCTGGGGTGACGTCCTCAGGCCCCGGGCGGTGCGAGCAGCAGCCGCTCCGGATCCGGGGGCCCACCCGTCACGGCGACCCGCTTGCGCCGGCCGGACTCGCCTGCCACGAGCCGGAGCGCGGAGCGGGCCACGCCGAGGCGTCCGGCGAGGAAGCGCAGCAGCTCCTCGTTCGCCGCGCCGTCGACCGGCGCAGCGTGGAGCCGGATCTTGACCGCGTCCCCGTGCCGGCCCACGACCTCGGTGCGCGCGGCGCGCGGCTGGACGTGGAGCAGCAGCACGACGGCCGGACGCGCATCGGGCGTGCCGGATGACGGCGCCTGCGGCACGTCGCGCCTCTTGCGCTTGCTCACGCGAGCGGACTCCTCGGTCGGCCGCGCCCCCAGTGGTGCGGCAGCGTAATTTACGCGCGTGCGCTCGCTCCGCCGTGCCCTCCGCCTCCTGAGGCCCGCCAGGCTGTGGGTCGTGCATCATCCTGAGTACGGGCTCGGCATCTCGGCGGTCCCGATGGACCCCGAGCGGGCGGATCGCATCCTGGCCTTTCTGCGGGAGGAAGGACTCGTCCCGCGCTATGCCGTGGCCCGCCCGCGGCCGGTGAGCCTCGACGCGATCTACCGCGTCCACGCCCGCGAGCACGTCGCCGCACTCGACCGCGTGGACGTCGTGTCCCAGGCGGTTGGAGTCTCGCTGTCCGACGCGGAGCGCCAGCGGGCGCTCGATCAGCAGCGCCTCGTCACGGGCGGCACGATCCGCGCGGCGCGGATCGCGCTACGCACCCGGCAGCCGGCGGTCAATCTGGGCGGTGGCCTGCACCACGCGACCCCGACGCAGGGGATGGGCTTCTGCCTGATCAACGACATCGCCATCGCGATCCGTCACCTGCGGCACTACGGGTTCGCCGGCCGGGTGCTCGTGGTGGACCTGGACCTGCACGACGGGAACGGGACGCGCGCGGTGTTCGCGAACGACCCCCTCGTGCACACGTTCAGCATCCACAACACCGACTGGGAACCGCTGGGCGGTGTCGCGTCCACCGCCGTCGCCCTGGGCGCCGGGGTCGGGGACGCGACGCTGCTCGACACGCTGCGTGAGACCCTGCCACCGGTGATCGCGGCGCATCGACCGGAGTTCGTCGTGTACGTCGCCGGCGCCGACATCGCTGAGGACGACCGGTTGGGGGATTGGCGGGTGACCCCGGCGGGCATGCTGGCGCGCGACCGGTTCGTGGTGGAAGAGGTCCGGCGCGGGGTGGGACGCGTGCCGCTCGTCATCGTTCTCGCCGGCGGCTATGGGCGCGGGGCGTGGCGGTACTCGGCGCGGTTCCTCTCCTGGCTCGGCTGCGGGACGGCGGGCGAGCCGCCCGACGACTTCGAGCTCGTGCTGCGCCGCTTCCGCCAGGCGGAGCTGCACACCGCGGACCCGGATGACTGGGGTCTCACCGAGCAGGACCTGTTCGCGCTCGTCCCCGGTGCGGAGCCCAGCCCGCGCGTGCTCGGCGCCTTCTCGCGCTACACGATCGAGGTATCGCTCGAGGACGTCGGGCTCATCGAGGAAGTCCGCCGCCGCGGCTTCTGCAACCCCGTGGTGGACATCGGCTTCGGGTCGGGGCTCGGCGAGACCATTCGGCTGTTCGGCGACACCGAGCGCACCGAGCTGCTCATGGAGCTGCGCGTCAGCCGCAACAAGCGGATCGTTCCGGGGACGGAGGTCCTGTACGTCGAGTGGCTGCTGCTCCAGAACCCGCGCGTCCCGTTCTCCACGGTGCAGCAGCGCCTGCCGGGTCAGGAGCATCCCGGCCTCGGCCTGCTGCGCCACGTGGTGGCGTGGCTCCTCGTGCTGATCGAGCGTCTCGGACTCGATGGGCTGGTGTCCGCCCCCGCCCAGTACCACATGGCGGTGCTCGGCCGACGGCACCTGCGGTTTCTCGAACCCGAAGCCCGGGCGCGCTTCGAGGCGCTGCACGACGTTCTGGGTGGCATGCCGCTGCCGGATGCGGAGCGTGCGCTGGCTCAGGGAAAGGTCGTCGACGCGGCGACCGGGTCACCGGTCACCTGGCAGCCCGCGGTGGAGGTGTTCCCCGTGAGCGAGCGGATGAAGCGGATCGTCGCCCGGAGCGCCAGCGCTCCGCCCCCCCCCGCGCCGCACTACCGTCTGGTTCCCTGAGCCTGCGGCCGCCTCACCGCCGGGTCCTCACAGCCGGCTCAGCACCAGCCCCAACACCAGCTGCAGCAGGAACCACGCGACCAGCGGCGTGATGTCCACGACGCCGAGCGGCGGCACGAAGCGCTGCAGCGGCCGCACGATCCAATCGGTCAGCAGGTAGGCGGGACGCATCCAGCGGGTGTACCGGCCGGCACCGAACCAGGAGCCGGCCACCCGGACGATGAGGGCCAGCAGCACGAGCTGGCCGGCCAGGTAGACCCCGAGCCGGACGACGCCCCTGGGCCCGGCGTGCGCCGCGGTCACGGCGGCGGCGAGCGTCGTGAGCAGCCACTGGCCGAGCACGAGGAGCGCGATGCCACCCGCGGTGACGAGGCCGACCAGCCACGCGGGGGCGTTCTGCGGATTCCGGCCGCGACGCACGAGGAAGCGCTCCAGCGGAGCGAGCAGCGGGTCCGCCACCGTGCGGATGGTGCGGGCGGCGAAGCCGAACGGCGCGAGGCGGCGTGTCGTCACGGCCCAGCTGCCCAACGCGAGGACCATGGCGGCGAGGAACGCGGCGAGCACGCCGAACCGCAGCGCGGCGTAGATCGCGCTCATGCCAGCAGACGTGAACGAACCTTCATCCGCCGTTCACGGGGCGGGTCGCCGGGCCGCCAATACGTTGCCGATGACCGGTCATGCGAGGTGGCCATGCGCCAGCAGACGACTGTGACCCTGCGCGGGGGCCTGTTCGCGGGGCTCATCGGGTATTTCACCATCGTCGTGTTCTTTGTCGTCCTCAATCTGATTGCCGGCCGATCGCCGTTCTACACCGCCGCGCTGTTCGGCTCGGCGATGTTCTTCGGGTTGCGCGACGCGGCGCAGCTCGTGATCACGCCCCCGCCGGTCCTGGCGTTCAACATGGTGCACGCCCTGGTCATGCTCGCGGTCGGCTTCCTGGCTTCGTGGCTCGTCGCGCAGAGCGAAAGGTACCCACTGAGCCAGTACGCCGTGCTCGTGGCGCTCATCTTCGTGGGCTTCCACCTGTTCGTGGCGGTGGTGCTGTTCGCGATGCCGCTGTTGGGCGCGCTCGGCTGGGTGCAGCTGGCGGTGGCGAGCGCCGCGGCCGCGATCGCCATGGGCTGGTATCTGCTGCGGATCCACCCGCTGCTGCGCGCCGAGCTCAGGGACATTCCCATGGGGCAGGTGCCGCCCGGCGTCTGATGCCGCATCGCGCGGGGCAGGGAATTCCGCGTGACGGTGCTACGCCAGCGCCTCGCTGACGAGTCGCGTCTGCTCGGCCTTGTGCGCCGCCGGATATCCCTCCGCCGGGCTCGACCGCTCGGGCCGCGAGATCCACCGCACGGCCACGCCGGCCGGGGCGAGCTCCGCGAGCAACGGGATCGTCCACTTTCGCGCCCCCATGTTGCTCGGTTCTTCCTGGAGCCAGACCAGCTCGCGGAGATTGGGATACCGCCCGATCAGCGCGGCCATCTCGTCCCGGGGGAACGGGTAGAGCAGCTCGATCCGCCCGAGCGCGACGTGGCGGGTGGCCGCGCGCCGCTCGTCCGTGATCGCCTCGTAGAAGATCTTCCCGGTGCAGCAGACGAGGCGCGTGACCTCGCCGGGTTCCCCCGGAAGCGTGGGGTCGTCGAGCACGGGCTCGAATTTCCCATGGGCGAGGTCGCCGAGCCGGGACGCGGCACGCGGGTGCCGCAGCAGGCTCTTGGGCGTGAAGATCACGAGCGGACGCATCTCGCCATATAGCGCCTGGCGGCGCAGCAGATGGAAGTACTGCGCGGGGGTCGAGCAGTTGGCCACCCGGATATTCCCCTCCACGGCCAGCGCCAGGAACCGCTCCACCCGGGCGCTGGAGTGCTCGGGCCCCTGTCCCTCGTATCCATGCGGCAGCAGCAGCGTGAGGCGCGACGTCCGACCCCACTTCGAGAGCCCGGCGATCACGAACTGGTCGACGATGATCTCCGCGCCATTCACGAAATCGCCGAACTGTGCCTCCCAGACCACCAGCGCCTCGGGGGCCGCGACCGCGTAGCCGTACTCGAAGCCCAACGCCGCGTACTCGGAAAGCGGCGAATTGAACAGCTCGAACGGCGTCTTAGCCCGCGTGAGATGCTGGAGCGGCGCGTATTCCGCGCCGGTCTCGGCGTCGTGCAGCACGAGATGGCGCTGGCTGAACGTGCCGCGCCGCGTGTCCTGACCCGTGAGGCGCACCGGCACGCCCGCCACCCGCAGCGTCGCGAAGGCGAGCACCTCGGCGTGAGCCCACTCGAGGCCTTCATCGCGTGCCAGCGCGGCTTCGCGCTGGCGGAACTGCTTCAGCAGCTTGCGGTTGGCCGTGAACCCGTCGGGAATGCGGTGCAGCTCGCGGTTCAGCTCGTGCAGCAGGGCTTCCGGCACCGCCGTGTTGGGCTCCGACGCCGCCACGAACATCCCCGTTACCCGGTCCGGCTCCGCGCCGTCCCATTCACCCTCCGCGAGGTACGTTCGCAGGTGATCCTGCGTGGCGGTCAGCTCCTGGTGGAGGAGCTCGGCCTCGGCGTCGACGTCCGCTGCGGTGACGATGCCCAGCTCGACCAGCCGCCGGGCGTAGAGCTCCCGGACCGGGGGGTGCTCGTCGATCAGCTTGTACATCATCGGCTGCGTGTAGCGCGGCTCGTCCCCCTCGTTGTGTCCGTGCCGCCGGTAGCCGACCAGGTTGACCACCACGTCGTAGCGGAATTTCTGCCGGTACATCATCGCCAGCCGGATCGCGGACAGACAGGCCTCGGGATCGTCCGCGTTCACGTGGATGATCGGGATGTCGAACCCCTTCGCCAGATCGCTCGCGAAATCGGTCGAGCGGGCGTCCCGGGCGTCGGTCGTGAACCCGAGCTGGTTGTTGGTGAGGATGTGGAGCGTGCCGCCCGTGGAGTAGCCGGGCAGCTTCGCGAGATTCAGCGTCTCCGCCACGATCCCCTGCGCCGCGAACGCGGCGTCCCCGTGCATCAGGACGGGCAGCATGCAGCACGGCTCGTGGATCGGGTCCGGCGCCGTGCGCTCCGTCTGCTGGGCGCGCGTGCTCCCCAGCACGACCGGATTGATCGCCTCGAGATGGCTCGGGTTCGGCATGAGCGTCAGGGACAGCGTCTCCCCGCGGGGCGTGGTATACAGCTCGTCGGCCCCGTGGTGGTACTTCACGTCGCCGGTGCCGCCGCGCGGGGTGAGCGTCTCCTCGACCGCGCGCCCGCCCTCGAACTCCGCCAGCAGAGTCTCGTACGGCCGCCCGAGCACGTGCGCCAGCACGTTGAGCCGGCCGCGGTGGGCCATGCCGAGCACCATCCCGCGGGCGCCGTGCTCCGCCGCGAAATCGATCGCGCGGGTGAGCAGCGGCACCAGCATGTCCAGCCCTTCAATGCCGTACCGCTTGTGCCCGAGGTAGTTCTTGTGAAGGAACCGTTCCAGCACGTCCACCCGCGTCAGCTCGCTCAGCAGCTGCCGCCGTTCGGCGTCGGTGAGCGGCGCGCGGTGTTCGCCCGACTCGATCACCCGCCGGAGCCAGACCCGCTCTTCACGATTCGCGATGTGCTCGATCTCATAGGCGATCGTGCCGCAGTACGTCTCGCGCAGACGCGGGACGACGTCGGCCAGCGTCTCGCCGCCGACGAAGGTCTGCAGCACGGCCGCGGGAATGCGGTGCATGATCGCGGACGTGAGGCCGTGCGTCGCCGGGTCGAGGGCGGGCTCGCCGATCGGCGCCGTGCCGAGCGGATCGAGCTGGGCCGCGAGATAGCCGTGGGTGCGGAACGCGGCGACGAGCAGCATGCCGGACGCGGCGTGCGCGAGGAGGTCGGCCGCCACTCCCCCGACCACCCCCGCGGCGGCAGCGGCAGCAGGGGCAGCGATGAGGATCTTGTCTCGGCCCCATTCCCCCTCTACCCGCAGCTCCTCCGCGATCTCCTCGTAGAACCGCGACTCGCCCTGCAGCAGCTGGTCCAGGTGCAGCAGGAACGCGCCCGATTCGGCGCCCTGGATGATGCGGTGGTCGTAGGTGCTGGTCAGCGTCATCAGGCGCCGCCCCGCGATCTCGCGGATCGCGCCGGTCGCGACGATCGCGCCCTGGCCCTTCATCAGGCGCGGCACCGACGCGGTCGTGCCGATCGTGCCGGGATTGGTCAGCGTGATGGTGGCACCCTGATAGGCATCCGGCAGGAGCTTGCCGTCGCGCGCGCCCGCCACCAGCCGCTCGTACTCGGCACGATACTCGGCGAACCCGAGGTGGCCGGCCCGGCGGATCACCGGCACCATCAGCCCGCGGGTCCCGTCCTTCCGCTCGATATCGACGGCGAGCCCGAAGTTCACGTCGGTCGGCCGCAGCCGGTGCGGGGCGCCGTCCACCTCGACCACCGCGTCGTACAGCGAGGGGAACCGCTCACACGCCCGGAGGATCGCCCAGCCGATGAGGTGCGTGAACGAGAGCTTGATCCCCCGGACGCCAAGCTGGCGGTTCAACGCGGCGCGCGCGTCCCACAGCCGCGACACGTCGATCTCGCGGAACGAGGTCGCCGTGGGGATGGCGAGCGAGGCTTCCATGTTCCGGAACAGCCGCAGCGCCGGACCGCTGATCGGGGCTGCGGGAGCCGCAGATGGGGCCGAAGGAGCGGTGGTGACGGGGGCGGCAGCAGCGGCCGATGGCGCAGCCGCAGACTCGGCCTCGTCTCTGCCCCGCTCCCCCTCTGCCCCCGTTCCGTTCCCGGAAGGCGCCTCTCCTCGCACGCCGGCCTCGAACAGCGCCCGCCACTCCGCCGGCACGGAGGACGGATCCCGCAGGTAGTCCTCGTAGAGGGCCTGCGCGAATCCCGAATTGACGGTCTCGAAAACGTTCTCGAACACGCTGCCGCAACCTGTCTCTGGTAGTGGTGACCAATCAGGAAACCTAGCCGGTCCTCCAAGGTTTGGCGCGGGACTCCTGCGGCGCGGTCATCCTCGCCATTCTTCGGACATGGCGCTCGGTGATCTGGACCCCGGCCTCCATCTCGGCGACCCCGCCAGGAAGCAGCGCTACGTCACGACCGTGTTCGACACGATCGCCCCGCGCTACGACCGGTTTACCCGGTGGTTTTCGTTCGGGATGGACCGCGGCTGGAAGCGGCAGCTCGCTGGGTGGGCGGCTGTAGCGCTGGCGGACGACGGTGTCCTGCTCGACCTGGCCTGCGGGACTGGCGACCTGGCAAGGGCCGTCCATGGGGGCGATGGGCCCGCGGGTGGAGGTCGCACCTGGCTTGGCCTCGACCCCAGCAGGGAGATGCTGCGTATTGCAGCCGTCCGCCGTTCCGCGCATCCGGCGTTCCACCTGATTCGCGGCGACATGATGGCGATTCCCCTCCCGGCGCGGTCGGTGGACGTCGTGACAGTGGGCTACGGCTTCCGCAACACCCCGGAAGTCCGCGGGGCGCTTGGCGAAGTGGCGCGAGTGCTGCGGCCGGGCGGATGGCTGTTCGACCTCGACTTCTTCAAGCCGACGCCGCGGGCCTGGCGGCGGCTTTACCTCTGGTATCTGCGGCGGGCCGGGCGCCTGGTGGGGCAATGGTGGCATGGTGAGCCCGAGGCCTACGGGTACATCGCCCGGTCGATCGAGCGGTGGCTCACACCCGGCGAGTTTCGCGCGGCGCTGGTGTCCGCAGGCTTCGCGGTCGAGCGCTGCGCAGAGAAGCTCGGGGGCGGGATCTGCCTGCACGGGGCCCGACGCCGCGCTTCCTGAGCCGGAGAGCCTCACCGCCGGCGCACGCGTTGCAATGCTTGGGGCTGCGGTGGAATGATGGGAACTCCCGCAGAGTGGGGGGTATGTTGTGGCATAGCGAAGCGAGTCCCGGTACCACCCCAGGTCACCGGTAGCGGGACAGAGGCGGCGTGCCGTCGTGGCACGCCGCCTCGCGTTTGCTCCTTCCGCACCCCGGCCCCGGAGACCGATATTCGAGGAGCAAGGAGATACTCATGGTTGCCGTTCCATCCACGATGCTCCCCCTCGGCACTGCCGTGCCCGCCTTCGCGCTGCCCGACGCCGTGTCGGGGACGCGCGTGTCCGCGGCTGACTTCCGCGACGCCAAGGCGCTGCTGGTGATGTTCATCTGCAACCACTGCCCCTTCGTCAAGCACGTGAAGACGGAGCTGGGGCGGGTTGCGGCGGACTATCAAGGCAAGGGGCTCGCGGTCGTCGCCATCAACGCAAACGACCTGGACGCACAGCCTGATGATGGCCCGGACCACATGCAGGCGCTGGCCCGCGAGGAGGGCTGGACGTTCCCGTTCCTGTTCGATGAGACGCAGGACGTGGCGAGGGCATTCCGGGCGGCGTGCACCCCGGACTTCTACCTGTTCGACGGCGGCGGCAGGCTGGCGTACCGCGGCCAGCTCGATGACAGCCGTCCCGGGAACGGGATCCCGGTGACGGGCGCGGACTTGCGGGCGGCGGTCGCGGCGGTGCTGGCGCGAAAACCAGTCCCGGCCCAGCAGAAGGCCAGCATCGGCTGCAACATCAAGTGGAGCCCCGGGCGGGAGCCCGGCTACTTCAAGCCGTAGCCGGCCGTTGTGCGCGGCGTGCCGGTGCCGCAGATTCCCGGGTGTTTTGAGAGGTCCTCCGGGCCTCCGGCTAGCTTTCATCCTCGGCATTCAGAGGGCGACCCGTGACTGTGATCTGGATCAACGGTCAGTACCACGACCGCGACAAAGCCGCCGTGTCGGTGTTCGACCACGGACTGCTGTACGGCGACGGCGTGTTTGAAGGGATCCGTGTCTACGGCGGCAAGGTGTTCCGCCTGCAGGCTCACATCGACCGGTTGTACGATTCGGCACAGGCTATCTCGCTCGAGATTCCCCTTGCCAATCCGGACATGGTCCGGATGGTCGAGGAGGCGACCGCGAAGAGCGGGCTGCAGGAGGGCTACATCCGGCTCGTCGTGACCCGCGGGGTGGGGGATCTCGGCCTCGACCCGCGGAACTGCAAGAAGCCGTCGGTCATCTGCATCGTGGACGAGATCGCGATCTGGCCGAAGGACCGCTACGAGAAGGGGCTCGTCTGCATTACCGCGGCGACGCCGATCAGCCACCGGGAGAACCTGTCTCCCCGCATCAAGTCGCTCAATTACCTCGCGCACATCATGGCGAAGACCGAGAGTGTCGCGGCCGGTGTGGACGAGGCGCTGATGATGGACCCAAGTGGGTTCGTGACCGAGGCCACGGGCATGAACCTGTTCCAGGTGAAGGGCGAGCGGTTGCGGACGCCGCCCGAGTACGCCGGTATCCTGCGCGGCGTCACCCGCGATGCCGTGATCGAGCTCGCCCGCGCGGCGGGCTACCAGGCTGAGGAGTACCCGCTCACGCGGTACGATCTCTATACGGCGGACGAGGTGTTCCTGACCGGGACGGCGGCCGAGGTGATCGGCGTGGTGCGGCTGGACGGCCGCAAGATCGGCTGCGGGACGCCCGGTCCGATCACCAAGGAGCTGACGCGGCGGTTCCGCGAGCTGGTGAGGAAAGAGAACCACAAGTAGGATCGGCAGGGCGGCGAGGGCGATCGAGCGGTCGCCCTCGTTGCTTTGTCCCTACGCGCGGCTGCGCAGGCCTAACGACGAGCCGCCCCTCGCGGTAATTAGATATTCTCATCATACTTATTTTATGACTCTGGGCCAGTTCGCCGTCGCCGTCGGCGCGCCCAAGCGCTGGGTGCAGAACGCAATGAGCGCCCTGCGCCTGCCGCAGGCGTACACCGAGGCCTTGGCGCAACGCCTGAGCCTGGCGCGGGAGATTCACGTCGCCACGGGGATGCTGCTTCGGAAGGCGTACGCGGTCGCGCCCGATGCGCTCGCAGCCTGGCCGGCCGGGAAGCAGTGGGTCCTGGAGGAGCAGGGGGGAATGGTGAGCGTCGTGGTGGACGTCGAGCGGTTTCTCTCGACCTGGGCCGTGCGATTGTCGCTTGCTCGGACGCGCTACGCCGAGCGGCCTCGCGGCCGGCCGACGAGGCGCAAGCGAAGGGGTATCGCGCTGGCGAAATGGTACGGCGAGGACATCTCGCTGATACGAGAGTCCCTGAAGCGGACGCCGGAGCAGCGTCTGCAGTTGCTGGATCAGGCTGTCGAGGAGCTGAAGTCCATGAAAGTGATCGGCCGGTGACACTGCTCGGCATGGCAGCGCGGCTCGCGAAGGCGGAGATCCGCTTCGTGGTCATTGGCGGCCTCGCCATGCGAGCGCAGGGATCAACCCGCCTGACGGAGGACCTCGGTATCTGCTACGATCCCGAGCCCGAGAACGTGCAGCGCCTGGCATCGCTCCTGGCCGACTGGCATGCCTACCTGCGTGGGGTCGAGCCCGGCCTGCCGTTCGTCATGGACGCGCGGACGTTGCGAGCCACCCCCGTCATGACCCTGATCACCGATCACGGGGCGATCGACGTAACGGACGAAGTCTCGGGAGTTGGCGGATGGGTGCGCGTGCTGGCGGAATCTGACGAGATCGCGTGGTCGGGCGTGACCGTCCGGGTCCTGTCACTCTCCGGTCTCATCAAGGCCAAGCGGGCCAGCGCCCGCCCGAAGGATCTCGCGCAGCTGCCGGAGCTGGAGGCGCTCCAGGCACTGCGCAAGCGCTAACTCGCTAACGGCCGACCCTCACCCTACCCGCCTCGTCTTTCTCCGCATGAAGTCCATCAGGATGTACTGCCCCAGCGTCATCGTGTTCGTGAAGTAGGCCTTCCCCTTCGAGATCTCGCACACCCGCTTCACGAAGTCCACCAGCGAGCGCTCGCGGGCCAGCATGAACGTGTTGATCATGATCCCCGCCTTCCGGCACGCCGCGACCTCGTGGAACGTCGCCTTGAGGATCTTGGGATCGAGCCCCATCGAGTTCACGTAGGTCCGGCCGTCCGGCAGGGTGAGTGCCGAGGGCTTCCCGTCAGTGATCATCACGATCTGGCGCATGTCCTTCTTCTGCGCCGTGAGGATCCGCCGCGCGAGCTTGAGCCCTTCCGCCGTGTTGGTGTGGTACGGCCCCACCTGCGCGTGCGCCAGCCTGCCGAGGGGGATCTCTTCTGCCGAATCGTGGAACAGCACCACCCGGATCGAGTCGCCCGGGAATTGCGTCCGGATCAGGTGGGTCAGCGCCAGCGCCACCTTCTTGGCGGGCGTGAACCGATCCTCGCCGTAGAGAATCATCGAGTGCGAGCAGTCGAGCATCAGCACCGTCGCGGCGCTTGACCGGTACTCGCTCTGGTGCACCATGAGATCGGGGTAATCCAGATCGAGGAACGGCTGAGCGCCCGGGACGTCGGGTGCCGGGTCACCCCTCGCCGCCCGGGTGCCGAGGCGCGCGACCGCCCGCTTCAGCGTCTCGGGCACGTCGAGGTTCATCGTGTCCCCGAACTCGTAGGGCTTCGAGGCGGCCTCGGCCTCGATCCCGGTCGCGAGGTACGGCGTGTCGTGGCTGCCGAAGCTCGACTTCCCGATGCTGCCCAGGAGATGCCGCAGCGCCCGGTAGCCGAGGAAATCGATAGCCTTCTCGGTGAGATTGAACTCGACCTGCTTGGCCGCCGCATGCGCCTGGCCGCCGGGCCCGAACATCTGCTGGTGGCCCTCGGGCACCTGCGGTGCCTGCTGCACGTTGAGATAGCCCTCGTCGATCAGCCGCTGGACGATCTGGTCGAGCAGGTCCGCCAGCTGCCGCTTGATCTCGGCGTCCTTCGCCTCGTCGCCGGCGGATTCCCCGCGCAGGAGCTTGAGCATGTCGGGCGTGAGCTGCCCCGACTCCATGAGGGCGCGCAGAATCGCGTCCTTGAGCGACTCCATGGACTGGGTGTCTTCGTCGCCGAACTCGCCCCACCACGGATGCGACATCGGCCCGCCGGCAAACCCCGACTGGAGCAGGAAGTCGCTCAGCTGGTCCAGGAGATCCTGGAGGTTGATCGCGTTGGCGAGCTGGGGGATGTACTTGCCGTACGTCGTGTAGCGCATGGGTAATAGGAACCTGCGGAGTCGGGGTTGTTCCGGCAAGCGGGCAAGCGGGTGGGGCCAGGAGCATGGGATGGAGCTCATGGCGGTCCCCCGGGGGCAGCGGTCGGGGGGTACGCTGGTGGCCGGTTCACTGGCAGAACTGCCGCGGCGCGTTTGCGGCCGACGTGTTGCGGACTCCGCGCTCTACCGGTTCGGCAGTACCGCCACGTCGCGCACCCGCGTCAGACGCCGGTCCGCCGTCACGAGCGTCAGACCGTAGACCAGCGCGGTGGCTGCGAGAAACCGGTCGGCCGGATCGGTGTGTCGCAGCCGCAGGCGGCGGGACTCGAGGGCCACGGCGTGCGTGAGCGGCGCTTCGGTCATCGGGACGGCCACCAGCGCCTCGGCCACCCAATCGGCCGGCGCGACGTCCACCTCGACGCGGCCCCGCTCCATCAGCATCAGCGCCTCCCACACGCTGATCGGCGACAGCCAGAGCTGCGTGTCGTCCGCCTCCAAGGCCCGGGCGGTCTCGCGCCCGAGTCGCTCGGGGGTGAGCAGGCTCCAGAGCCAGATATGGGTATCGAGCAGGAGCTTCACTCCCGACCGGCCTCCCACTCGTGCTCGTCGACGACGGGTCCCACGACATCTCCGACGATCCGCGCGCGACCCGCCAGCGTACCGAGCCACCGCCGCTCCCGCTCCGCGGGGCGGGGCGGCACGATCTCCGCGATTGGCTCGCCAAACCGCGTCACCGTCACCGGCCGCCCGGTGCGCTTGACGCGCTGCAACACGCTCAGGCACGTGGCCTTGAACTTCGAGACGGCCATCGACTCAATCGCCTCACGCATGATGCCAAGCTACCATGGTCACTGACCATGGTCAAATAGTCCGCCGCTAGGGTCAGGTATCGTGCGGCGGCCGCGGGGGGGCACGCCAGCCCATTCGATTGCGCGGCGCGTCGTATTATTCGCCACCATGCCGAGCCGAGCCCCCACCTTCGCTGCGTTCCGCCACCGCAACTTCAGCCTGTTCTTCATCGGCTACGTGGTCTCGCTGGTAGGCGTCTGGATGCAGCGGGTGGCGCAGTCGTGGCTCGTGCTCGACCTCACGGGCTCGGCGTTCTTCGTGGGGCTGGCCGACGCGCTGGGCTCGCTGCCGATCCTGCTGTTCTCGCTCTACGCCGGCGCCGTCGCGGATCGCGTGTCGAAACGGCACATGGTGATCGCCACGCAGACGGCCGCCATGCTGGTCGCGTTCGCGTTCGCGGCGATGATCTATGCCCACGTCGAGAGCATCGACCTGATCATCGTGTTGGCGGCCCTGATGGGGGTCGCCACGGCGTTCGACATCCCGGCCCGCCAGTCGTTCTTCATCGAGATCGTGGGGCGGGAGGACCTGCCCAGCGCGATCGCGCTCAACTCGTCCGCGTTCAACGCCACGCGCCTGGTCGGGCCGGCGCTCGCCGGCATCGCGATCGGCGCGTTCGGTGTGGCCGCCTGCTTCGTGGCCAACGGCGTGAGCTACTTGGCCGTGCTGGCCGCCCTCGTCGCAATGCGCGTACCGCCGTTTCGCGCGGCCGCCGTGCCGGCGGTGTCGGCATGGCACAACATTCGCGAAGGCCTGCGCTACGTCGGGGCCGACGCCCGCATCCGGCTGCTGCTGTTCAACATCGCCGCGATGAGCGTGTTCGGGCTCCCGGTGCTCGTGCTGCTGCCCGTGCTGGCCAAGAACGTGCTCGGGCGGGGCGCCGAGGAGTATGGCTGGATGATGTCGGCGGTGGGCGGCGGCGCGCTGGTCGGGGCCCTGGCGGTGGCCACGTTCGCGTCGACGATGCACAAGGGCCGGGCGGTCGCATGGTCTGCCACGGCGTTCGGCGCGCTCGTGATCGCCCTCGCGCTGGCCCATTCGGTGGTCGCGGCGCTGGTGATCCTGGCCCTGCTCGGCGCCGCGATGATCACGGCCACCGCGCTCACCAACATGCTGCTCCAGACGCTCTCGCCCGACGAGCTGCGCGGCCGGGTGGTCGCCGCCTACACGTTCTCGTTCGTCGGGATGGCGCCGCTGGGATCGCTGCTGGCGGGGAGCGTCGCGCAGCGCTTCGGCGTGGCGGCGACGCTGGTCGCGGGCGGACTGGTGACCGTGGTTGCGGCGCTCGTGCTGCTGGCGGGATCACCGGCCATGCGCGTGACTCGCTGAGCCGCCGCCCGGCGGCTCAGCGGTACAGCCAGAGAACCAGCAGCGGGAGCGCCACCCCGATCGCCGTGAGCCAGGCGCCGCGCCCCGTGATCCCCTTCTTGCCCTTGAGTACGAACAGCCCGGTCACCGCGAGCAGGCCGAGCGAGACGGCGTAGAGATCGGCCATCCAGGTCCACAGCCGCTTCGGGATGTTGAGGTGCAGGACGTTGGCCGCGCGGATCAGCGAGCGCGAGCGCACGATCTCCACCGTCGCGTGGCCGGTGGCGAGATCCACATCCGCCGTGCCGTCCTCGAGGAAGATCCGCAGCGTGGCCGTGTCGGGCCGGAACGTCGTACGATACCCGGGGGCGAGGCCGAGCCTGGCGAGAATCTCCCCCACCGCGGCGGGACTGTCGAGGTTGGTGTCGTCGTACGGGCCGATTTCCGCCGTGCGCCGCTCGATCCGGTAGTTGGGGTTCCAGTCGCCGATGTGGTTCACGGCGACGCCGGAGACGACATAGACCAGCGTCAGTCCGACACAGAGATACCCGAGGTCCCGGTGGACGACGTTGTTCCACCTGCGCCACTGCATGCCGCCGCCACTCACTCGGCGATGATCGCGCCGATGCCCTTGAGCTGGTAGGACGTCGTCGGACCGAACACCGCGGTCGAATCGAACGGGATCCCCTGCTCCTCGGCGTGCATCCGCGCCTGCTCCCGGGCCTCGGCTTCGGTGAGCGCGACCTTCTCGACGACCCCTTCGACCACCGCCTGACGCCCCCGCGCGGTCATCGGGAAGACGATGACCCCGTCCTCCACCTTGACCCGCAGCGTCTCGTGCTCGCGGTCGCTCGACAGCGCCAGCCAGCAGCCACGCTTCTCGCACACATCCACCACCGTACCGGCAACGAGCACTCGGCGACCCACCCAGGCTTCGGGCTCGGAGAGAATCGCCGAGACCGCGGTCGTATCCGTAAGCGAGGGGCGCTCGCCGTAGACCGTACCGGCTTGCTTCGCGGGGCGGCAGGCGACGATGAGCAGCAGGCCGAACAGGGCCAGCAGCGAGCGGGGGGCCTTCATGGAACCTCCTGGCGTGCGGTGCAACGATGGTCGGACGGAGAAGCCAGGCGGGGAAGCTAGGCTGGGAGGTCCGAGGACCGGGTGAATCGAGTATGAAGGAGCGGCCAAGGAACGGCCGTCCCTAGCGCGGCACGAGATCTCGCTGCCGTGCCGCCGCGACGATCAGATCCGCCGCGTGTTCGTAGCCGAACTTGCCCGTGTTGATCACCAGGTCATAGCCCGCGGCGGCGTCCCACTCGCGTCCGTAGTAGGTGTGCACGTAGTGTCGGCGGCCATGGTCGGCGTCATCGGTGACCTTCTCCGCGGTCTTGCGGTCCACGTGGAGCCGTCGCATCGCCGTGTCGATCTGCACGTCCCGGGGTGCCACGATGTAGACGTGCAGCGTGTTCTCGCGCTCGGCGAGATAGGCCTGCGCCCCCCGTCCTACGAGTACGGCGTGGTCGTGGCTCGCGACTTCCGCGATGACGGCCTCGGTCATCTTCACGATGCGGTCTTCCGGTGGCAGAGGCGCGGCGGGCTCCGTCGTGGCGGCGAACATCTCCGGGGCGGAGACCGCGAGTGCCCGCGCCAGCCGCTCCACCAGACTCGGCACCCGCTCCTCCTGACGCTGGACTTCCTCCACCGTGACGCCCGCGCGCTGCGCCACTCGCTCGACGAAGTCGTTGTCGATCAGCGACCAGCCCAGCCGCTCGGCCACCAACCTCGCCACCTCCGACCCGCCCGATCCGTACTGCCGAGAAATCGTGATGACGGCCATCGACCACCTCCGCTACACGCTACCCGCTGCACGTCTTACTGAAACATATTCTGCCCGCCGCTCCCGCCCGGCCGCCGCTCCGACCGCGCCCTGGCGTACCCCAGCTCGTCGCTCCGCGAAATGCGTTTCTGCGCGACCAGGCCCTCGAGCACCAGCTCGCAGGCGGCGGTGATCCGTCCGGGGTCGCCCTGGGGCGCGAGACCGGTGCTCTTGACGACGTCCAGCAGCCCCGGAATGCGGCTGAATCCCTTCACGCATGCGTCGGCGCGCTCGGCCTCGCCCACCTTGAGCGCGCCACCCTCGTCGAACCACGCCACGATCGCGTCGCAGTCGGCGCCGCCGGCCCGCGCCTCGAACGTCGCGAGACAGGCGCGCCGCACCAGATCCCGCGCGATGATCTCGGCGCCCTGCAGCTCGCCCTCGTACTCCAGCTCGATCTTCCCGGTGATGGAGGGGAGGGCCGCGTAGACGTCGGAGATGCGCGGTACCGCCCGCTTCTCCCGATTCACGATCGCCCGTCGTTCGGCGTTCGACGTCACGTTCTCGATCACCGTGATCGGGAGCCGCTGGCTCACGCCGGAGCGGCGGTCGATGCGCTTGTCCTGACGGGCCTCGAACGCGATCCGCTCGACGATCTCGGCGATGAAATCGGGGACCTCCGCCGGCCGCGCCGCGCGGGTGAGCCAGGCTTCCTGGGCGGTGATCGCCATCCCGTGCTCGATCGTGAGCGGGTAGTGCGTCATGATCTCGCTCCCGATTCGGTCCTTCAGCGGCGTGATGATCTTCCCGCGCGCCGTGTAGTCCTCGGGGTTCGCCGAAAACACGAGCAGCACGTCGAGCGCCAGGCGGATCGGGTAGCCTTTGATCTGGACGTCGCCTTCCTGCATGATGTTGAACAGCCCCACCTGGATCTTGCCCGCGAGGTCGGGCAGCTCGTTCAGCGCGAAGACGCCGCGATTGGAGCGCGGCAGCAGCCCGTAGTGGATCGTGAGCTCGTCGGAGAGCAGGTGGCCGCCGCGCGCCGCCTTGATGGGGTCGACATCGCCGATGATGTCGGCGATCGTGACGTCGGGCGTCGCGAGCTTCTCGACGTAGCGATACTCGCGCGTCACCCAGGCGATCGGCGTGCGGTCGCCGTGCTCCTCCAGCACCTGGCGGCCGTGCTTCGAGATCGGCCGGAACGGGTTGTCGTTCACTTCGCTCCCGGCGATGATCGGGATCTCTTCGTCGAGCAGGCCCACCAGCGCGCGGAGGATCCGGCTCTTGGCCTGCCCGCGCAGGCCGAGCAGAATGAAGTTGTGCCGGGCCAGCACCGCGTTCACCACCTGCGGCACGACCGTGTCTTCGTAGCCCACGATCCCGGGGAAGATCGGTTGCCCAGCCTCGAGCAGGCAGATCAGGTTCTGCCGCATCTCGTCCTTCACGGTGCGTCCGTGCTTCGCCGGATCGGCCCACTCGGTCTGCCGCAGGTCGTGCAACGTGCCGGGCTTCGTCGTCATTCCCCCATCCTGTGTCTGTTGCTCAGATATACCCCGTTCCCGCCCGGTGGCTCAAGCCGGTCGCACGCCGAGCAGGCGGACCGCGGCGTAGCCCCGCTCCGCCAGGGGCACGAGAACCCCCCCTCCCTCCCGGTCCGCCGTCTGCTGGTCGCGCTCCGTGAGGTCGGTGAGGGTGGCCTCGTCGAACGCCAGCACGCCGGGACGGACCGCCACGGCGCGCGCCGGCCCCGCGAGGTCCATGAGATACAGCATCACGCCAATACCGTCGTCCGCGGGCTTCAGCCCGACCACGGCGACCGCGGGGTCGGGCACGTCGAACAGGCGGCCGAATGTCGGCAGCCGGTGGGCGCCGGCGCCCGGGGCGGGGACCGCAATCAGCGAATCGAGGGAGTAGCCGAAGCGCCACGGGTCGTCAGCCAGCAGGAACCCGGCGTGGTGCGCGAGGCGGACGCGGAGGATTCCCGCCCGGTCGGTTCCTGGAAGGTCGGCGGCGGTACCGCCACCCTGGAGCGTGAGTCGTGCTCCGTCGAGAGCGGCCGCACCGGCGCCCCGGATGGCGAGGAGCACGGCACCCGCGCGCCCGCGCAGCGCGAGCCACCGAAGCGGAGTCATGTCGGCGACTGGCGGCACGGCCGCGAGGGACCCGCCCGCCACGTCCCAGCGTACCTCCTCGACCTCGTCGGCGAAGTCGAACCTCCACGCCAGCCGGTCCCGCCGCTCCCGCCCCTCCTGCCGCTCCTCCGTCTCATTCGTGATGTCCACCCAGGGCAGCGTGTCGTACAGCGAAATGGTCGAGACCACGACCTCCACTGGGGTCACGCGCCGCGCCCGGATGCGCACCCCGACGCTCGGCACCTGCTCGATGACGGACTCGGACAGGACCGCGGCGTCGAGCCCGTTGAGGCAGCCGCCGGGCCGCACCAGCTGGCGTCCCGTCGCGCGGTCTGTCAATGAGACGATGGCGCCATCACCGCGCCGCAGCGCGAGCGCGTAGCGCGCCGTCTCGATCTCACTGCCCGTCCACGATTCTGTCACGTCCGCCGCCCCTGCCGCCTCCGGAACGAACGCATACCCAATCCCCGGAACGTCGGTGATGATGCGCGTCGTCCCGTCCGACAATGCCACCGCGCCGCTCACGCCGAACGGCGACGGGTTGAACACGAGGGTGCCGCTGACCGGGAAGGCGATGGCCGCGGCGAGGCCAGCGAGCGTCGGGTCGTCCGGCGAGATCGCCTGCGCGAGGGCGCCGAATACCTCGGCAGGCTGGTGATAGACGGCCGGTGCCGGAGGGCCGGTCACGGCGGGTGGTGGCGCCGGGGTCACGTGCCGCCGCGCGACGGCCAGGGCCGCGTCGCCGTCCCCCACGAGGATGCGCGGATAGGCGTAGGTCCCGTTCCAGTCCTCGACGGCGGCGGTCGCGCGCTGCGCCGCTTCGAGGTCCGCCCCGACGACCAGCGCAGACGGCGTGTCTCCTGGTGTCTCGCTCGTCAGCCACTGCTCGATCCGCCGTGCCATGACCAGCCGCCCCTCGCCGAAGCCGAGGACGTCCGGCGGCATGACCTGGGAGGTCGTGAGCAGCACCGCGACGCCCGATCCGGCGAGTGCCGGCCCGATGAACGGCTC
Source organism: uncultured Gemmatimonadales bacterium (assembly GCA_963771275.1). Lineage (GTDB taxonomy): Bacteria > Gemmatimonadota > Gemmatimonadetes > Gemmatimonadales > GWC2-71-9 > JAOTWJ01. The sequence goes on along the minus strand of CAVYSW010000003.1, from coordinate 541,537 downwards.
TACCCGGGCGACGTCGACGACTGCGATCCGACTCACCGCCACCCCTGTCGCGACTCGCGCGTGCGCGGCGGGGACGGCGGCACGGAGCAGATCGAGGTGATCGCGCCGTCTCCCGGCAGGGGGACTCCACGGGTTCACGCGGGCGCCCGCCGCGAACAGCGCGGCGGCGTCGACCCCCCGGGCCAGCACGGGCACGTCGAGCGCGTGGGCCTCGAGCGCGTGTGGCTCGACGATCGTGAGCCAGCAGAGCGTCAGCCGTGGGGTCGGATGCAGGCGATGGGTGGTCTGGATCACGCCGCGTGTGGCCGGGGTTTCCAGCCGGCTCCGGACGGTGAGCGGTTTGGCGAGCGGCAGCCACAGCTCGCCCACCAGCAGGTCCGCCCGACGCAGCATGCCGGCCGTGCCGATCAGGCGACCGGTCTGATCGACCACGCGGAGGCGTCCCGCCGGTGCGTCGATGCCAGTCGCCAGGAACCGCACCAGCGTGGTCTGGCCGTCGGGGTGTCCGTGGAAGATCGTAGGCACCGCCGCGACTGAGGGTCGGCCGGCGCCGCGCGGGAGCCGGTGGAGGCCCGTGATGCCCAGCGCGGTCCCCACCAGCCCGGTGGCAAACTCACGGCGGCTGGTCAGGTTGCCCCCCTGGCTCGACCTGGAACTTTCGGCTTCAATTCCTCGTTACCTCCCTCTGACCGGACCACGAGGCTCCTGTGACGTCGCGGTGGCGCAGCGCATTGCTGACCGTTCTGCTCGCCCCTTGGGGGGCTCCTCTCTGGGGACAGGCCGCCGGCTCGATAATGCTAGGCGGTCCCCCGGCTGGGCGCGACGTCGCGCTGGACCGCGGCTTCCTGATCGCCAAGGGGACGACCCTGCCGCAGGGGCGAGGCTACGTGGCGGTGCTGGCGCCGACGTTCACCGTCGGCGCCGCCTACGGCGTCACCGATCGTCTCACCGCCCAGATCGGCACCACGCTCTGGACCATCAGCGACGCACCGAGCCTGTACGGAACGGCTCGATTCGGAGTGGTCCGGGGCCCGACGCTGAATGTCGCGGTGGGCGCGCTCGGGGTGGTGATCTTCGACAACAACGAGACCACGGCGGCTGCCTGGCCGTATCTCACCACCACGGTCGGCACGGACCGCATCGCCGTCACGGGACTCGTGGGGGTCGGTTCGAGCAGCAGCGTGTTCGAGACCTCCTTCACCGGCAAGGTGCTGTTGCAGGGCGCCCTGGAGGTCCTCGTGTCCCGCGGGCTGGAAATCGTGGTGGAGGGCCTCTACCTCGGCAAGAACACGGATCCCGTCGGGGCGGTCGGGTTGCGCGGATTCCTCGGGCCGTTCGCGCTCGAGGCCGGGGCGATTCACGCGTTCGAGCTGGGAGCACCTGACACCGCGGTGCTACCGTGGGCCGGGGTGTCCGTGAGGTTCTGAGGGCGGGGCGCGTCACACCCGGAAGGCGATCCGGCGCTGCTCGAGCGCGAGCAGGATCAGGTACCACACGAGCACGAACGTCACCGCAAACGCCAGCGATGCGTTCCGCGGCGCGAGCCACGAGGCGAATGCCGTCTCGTAGATCACCCGCTGGACCGCTGCCCGGCCGCCCGCGTACGGCAGGGTGATCAGCGAGGTGATCAGCCGAGCCATGATCCCCGAGCCCACGAACGCGATCATCGGGTTGAGACCGTACGTGACGAGCGGTGCCGCCCAGCGGCGCCGGCCCTGCACGTCGATCAGCCAGATGCAAACGGCGAGGATCACGCACGCCATCCCCGCCGTGAAGAGCACGTAGGAGCTGGTCCACAGGTTCTTGTTGATCGGGAACACCCAATGCCACGCCAACCCCGCGGCCATCCCCAGCGCGCCGGCGGCGAACAGACCGTTGAGCCGCTCCGCGAGCGGCGCACTCTGCGTGAGCCAGCGCCCCGCCAGCACGCCGAGCAGGCAGGTGCCAATGGCCGGGAACGTCGAGAGCGGTCCCTCCGGGTCCCAGGTCTTCGTGGCGCTCCACAGGTGCCCGTCGAGCAGCAGCCGATCGACATACGCAGCGAGCGTCGCGCTGGGCTCGTCCAGGGTGGCCGCGGCGGCGCCGGGTGGCGGAACGAGCGCCATCAGCCACCAGTAGCCGAGCAGCAGGACCGCCACGATCAGCACGATGCTCCTGGCGGAGCGGCCGCGCGCCAGCAGAGCCGCGGCGAGGTAGCAGATGCCGATCCGCTGCAGGACGCCGGGGATGCGGAGGTGGAGCAGGCGATCGAGCGGGAAGAAGGGGAAGGCCGCGAGCGCCAGCCCGAACAGCATGATCAGCACGCCGCGACGCAGGATCTGTCGCAGGATCGCCGCGGGAGGATCCCCCCGCCGCTCCCGCGCGGACAGCGAGAGGTGCGTCGTGATGCCGACGATGAACAGGAAGAACGGGAAGATCAGGTCGGTGGGGGTCCAGCCGTGCCACTCGGCGTGCCGCAGCGGCGGGTAGATCGCGCTCCACGAGCCCGGGTTGTTCACCAGCAGCATGCCGGCGATCGTGAGCCCGCGGAACGCGTCGAGCGCCACGAGCCGCTCGGATCGCGGGAGCCTCATGGATGCACGCGGCGGCGTTGGCGTTTGACCATGGACGGTGCTTCCTTTCGAGCGATGCCGAGATGCAGACGTTGGACGCCGGCTCTGGGGGTACTCCTGGCGCTGGGACTGTCGGGATGCAGACACGATCGCCGGCCGGAAACGCCACCCGCCGGATTGCCTGCGCCGGTCCCTGCCACCGACTCGCCGCCGCCGCGGGATACGGGCGTGGTCGACACGATCATGCCGCGGGACACCATCCCGCCGCCCTGATCCAGCCCGCCACCCGCTGCACGCTACACGCTGCACGCTGCACGCTGACCGTCTACGGCTCCAGCGCGAACGGCAAGTCCACCACCGTCGCCGGCGCACCCGCGGCCACCACCGTGGACCCGATGTCCGTCTCGCGCCGGAGCATCGCCAGGCCGAGGTATCGCTCGATCGGTGCCAGCCACGCGATGCTGCTGACGCGCCCACGGTTCAGGTCGCCCTGCAGCACATCCGTGAGGTCGAAGCGCGGAGTCCCGTCCCACGATAGGCCGAGCAGGACGCGGTTCGGATGACCGCGGAAATGGAGGCGGGCGACCGTCTCCTGGCCCGTGTAGCACCCCTTGGTGTAGGACACGCCGCCGATCGCGTCGTACCGCACCTCCTGCGGCAGCGTCCTGCCGTCGATTTCCGCGCCAAGCCGCGGCCATCCGGCGACGATCCGGGCGAGCTCCAGCGCGCGCGGACCGGCCGCCGTGAGCCCGGCGGCCACGAGGTGGCGCCGGACGGCACCGGCATGTGACGCCGGCACGGTGATCTGGAGGGCGAAGGGGGCGCTGGCGTGCGGCCGGGCCACCACGCACGCGCCCTCGCCGACGATGGCCGCCGCGGCGCGCCCCTCCGCAGGGGCGGCGACGCCGGCTCGGACGGCAAGCTCGACTGCGCGCGGCCCTGCCAAGTGGAGCGTCACGACCTCCGCGGTCCGGTCGACGGCGCGCGCCAGACGTGGAGGCAGCGAATGCTGGAAGACCTCCTCGAGGGCTCCCAACCCGTGACGCGCCACCGTCAGGCGTACCGCGCCGCGCTCGCGCGTTGCCCACAGGTCGCAGACGATCATCCCCTTGGGAGTGAGCACGGCCCCGTAGACCAAGCTGCCCTCGCCGGGCTTCTCCACGTCGTTGGTCAACAGCCCCTGCACGCAGGCAACCGCGCCTGGGCCGCTCACCTCGACGGTCGCCACGGCCGGCTCGGCGACGAGCGCCCCATCGAGCACGGCGTCCGCTTCGGGCTCGGGAAGGTCCTCACTCCTGAGCACGAACGCGGCGGGTGCCGGGGCGGCGCTGCCGGGCTCGGTCATGCGCGCTCGGGGTCCTCGGCGATGTCCGCGTAGCGCCCTGCGGCGGCGTACGACGCATCGAGCAGCTCGACGGGATGCACGACGCCGATCCGACTGCCGACGGCACGCAGACCGGCGCCGATCTGCATGGTGCATCCCGGGTTCCCCGTGGCGACGAGATCCGGCGCGGCCGCGGTGATCGCGGCGATCTTCCGATCGAGCACGGCGCGCGACATCTCGGGCTGCGACAGGCCGTAGATGCCGGCACTGCCGCAACACTGCTCCGCCTCGTCATGAGGCACGACCTCCAGCCCGGGCACCGCGGCGAGCACCGCGCGTGGCGGATCGGCCACCCGCTGCGCATGCAGCAGATGGCACGGCGGGTCGTACGCCACGCGGAGCGCGACCGCGGCGCCACGCAGCGGGCCGGCCTCGGCCAGGAGCTCGGTGATGTCCCGTACCCGACCGGCAAAATCCCGAGCGGTGGGTTCCAGTGGATCCCCCGCGAGCAGGTCGCCATAGGAGCGGAGCATCGCACCGCAGCCCGCTGCGGTGGCGGCGAGGAGCGCGCCCGGCTCGGCCGCAAACGCCTTCACGTTGGCCCGGGCGAGGGCCCGCGCGTCCGCCAGCAGGCCGGCGTGGGCGTGCAGCGCGCCGCAACAGCCCTGACCCTCCACCGCGACGATGCGGTATCGGTTGACCACGAGCGTGCGCGCGGCGGCGGCGTTCACGTGGGAGAAGAGCCCCGCCTGAATGCAACCCTGAAAGACGACGACCGGACCTGCACCGGCGGCAGGAGCGGCTGAGGCGGCAGAAACGGGAGCGGGACCGTCCGCCGCCTTCCGGTCGTTCCGGGCCAGCGTTACCCGGCGTGTGGCCGCGAGCATCCCGAACGCGAACCCCAGGCCGCGTCGCCCGGCGAGCCTCCCCACGACCGGTCGCGCGATGCGGGCGAGCAGCATGGCCGGGCCGCCGATCGCCGGCTCCGCCATGGCCGCGAGGATCGCCCGAGCCGCCGCTGGGATCGGCCGGGCGGCCGCAATACGCTCGCGCGCCGCCTCGAGCGCGGGCCCGTAGCTGACGCCGGACGGGCACACGGGCTCGCAGCCCCGGCACCCCAGGCACCGGTCGAGGTGCAGCTGGAGGCCGGGGTCGTTGGCTGCCAGGTCGCCGCGCTCCAAGGAGCGCATCAGCACGATGCGGCCCCGCGGACTGTCCGCTTCATCGGCGGTCGCGAGATACGTGGGGCACGCCTGCAGGCAGAAGCCGCAGTGCACGCACGGCGCGAGGCCGGCGAAGCCGTTCACGCCCCGGTGCCAAGCGGCGTGACGAGGACCCCCGCGGGATCGAACGCGGCCTTGAGACCGCCGACGAGGTGGGCGATGCCCTCGCGATACGCGCCGAACACGCCGATGCGCGTGCGCATGTCCGCCGGGGCGCGCTCGAGCGTCACGGGCCACTCCCGGGCCGCGGCCGCCGTGCGGAACCGCGCGAGCACCTCCGCACTCGCCGTGCCGCTCCAACGCACGGAGCCGGCGGGGACGGTGACGCCGATCCAGTCGCGCACGGGCTCGTCGAGGTGCAGGGCCACGAGATCGAGCGCGTCCTCCAACGAGGCCGGCAGAGCCCCCAGGCGCGCGGTTACCGGGCGCTGCGAGACGCCGCCCAGAATGCGCGACCAGAAGGCTGCCGCGGCGGGACCGGCGTGCCCGCTGAAGCCGAGGCCGCTCGCCGCCTGCACCGCCGCGCGCTCCGCGGCGACCTCGATCTCCGTGCCGCACAGGCGCACACCCAGGAGCCACTGGTCGGCGGAGGCTGCCGCCGGCGAGATCAGCTCGAGGGCGGCGGGGGAAATTCCTCCATCGAGCACCGACCGGGCGGCGTCGATCAGGGCATCTCGGGCGCCCGCGGCCGCGAGCGTGAGGTCCGCGCGCGGCACGGTCCGCAACCGCAGGTGCACCGACGTGATGACGCCGAACGCGCCGAAGCTGCCGACCGCGAGCCTGGACAGGTCGTAGCCCGCGACGTTCTTGACCACTCGGCCGCCCACGCGGGTCACGCGGCCGTCCCCGGTCACGAGCGTCAGGCCGAGCACGTGGTCGCGCAGCATGCCGTAGCCGGCGCGGAGCGGCCCTGCCGAGCCGGTGGCCAGCAGCGAGCCGAGGGTCCGGTCGCCGCCCGGGGCGTCGTGCGCGAGCCACGCGCCGGCATCGGCCAGGCCGCTCCGCAATGCCTCCCAGCGGATTCCGGTCTGCGCCGTGGCCACGAGATCCGTTGCGCTCACCGGTCCCAGCGCCGCCAGCCGCGTCGTGCCGAGAGCCAGGTCGACGGTGCCGTCCGGGGGCATCCACGTGCCCGCGCCCTCGATGCGCACCCGCCATCCTTCGAGCGACGCGGTGCGCAGCAGCAGCGCGCAGCCAGCCTCGTCGCGTGGCCGGACGACGGGCACGCCGTCGCCCGCGGTGCCGAAGTCCGCGCTCGCGCCGAGCAGCGAGCGCAGCCGGGTGCTCAGCTCGCCTCGAGCCATCGGCGGAACCGGTCCATCGTGTCGGTCACGAAAGCACGCGCCTCGGCGACGTAGGGCGCCGCCGAGCTCGCGGTCCACGGGCTGGTGAGCGCCTGTGGCAGATTCAGCGAGGCAAGGGCGGCAAACAGACTGGGCAGCTCCGCCTGGGCGCGGCGCTGCATCTCCTGCGGCGGCAGCTTCCGGTCCGAGGGGTAGTCCGCCATCCAGACCCGCACGCTCGCCGCCGCCACCACGGCCTGATAGCCGCCCTGCAGGGCCCGACCGCCCTCACCACTCCGAAGGTGCTGCTCGGCCTGCTCCAGCCGCCGGTCGGCGTCGATCAGCTGCTCTTCGAGCGGAATGCGCCAGCGCGTCGGGATCATGGTGCCAACGCCTCCACCGCCGCGGGCGTCCCGGCCGGCCGTGCCCCCGTCGGTTCCCGGCAGCCGAGCGCGGGCACCACCTTGCCCGGGTTGGCCTGCTCGGCCGGGTCGAACACGCGTCGGGTGTCGCGCATCAGGCCGAGCGTCGTGGCGTCGAAGATCGCCGTCATGTACCGCAGCTTGTCGCGTCCCACCCCGTGCTCGCCGGTGATCGTTCCCCCCGCCGCGATGCAGGCCTCCATGATCTCCGCCGACGCGCGCGCGACGCGCGCGCGCAACGCGGGGTCTCGCCGGTCGAACGCGATGTTGGGATGCAGGTTGCCGTCGCCGGCGTGGAACACGTTGGCCACCGTGAGGCCGTGGCGTGCGCCGATGTCGGCAATCACGGCGAGCACGTCGGGCAGGGCCGAGCGCGGCACCACGGCGTCCTGGACCACGAGGTCCGGGCTGAGCCGCCCCATCGCGCCGAACGCCTTCTTCCGCCCGTGCCACAGCCGCTCGCGCTCGTGTGCCTCCCGGGCCACGCGCACGCTCAACGCTCCGGCACGACGCAGCAGGGCTTCCACCGTTCGCGCGGCTTCCGCGACGGCGTCGGCGGAACCGCCGTCCAGCTCCACGAGCAGCACCGCCGCCGCGTCGGTCGGGTACCCGGCGCGGTAGATCGACGCCTCGACGGCCCGAATGCAATTCTGGTCCATCATCTCGAGCGCCGCGGGCACGATGCCGGAGGCGATGATGGCCGACACCGCCTCGCCCGCCACGCGCAGCGAGCCGAACGGCGCCAGGAGCGTTTCGACGGCCCGGGGCAGCGGGACCAGCCGAACGGTGATGCGCGAGGCGATGCCGAACGTGCCTTCGCTCCCGACGAACAGGCCGACGAGGTCGGGGCCCCACGGGTCCCCGCCCCCCGCCCCCAAGGGGACGACGTCGCCGGACGGCAGCACGACCTCGAGGGCCAGAATGTGGTTCGTGGTGACCCCGTACTTCAGGCAGTGCGGCCCGCCGGCGTTCTCCGCCACGTTGCCGCCGATCGTGCACACGGTCTGGCTCGAGGGATCGGGCGCGTAGTGCAGGCCGTACGGAGCCGCCGCGCGGGACAGCCGCACGTTGACGACGCCGGGCTCGACGACGGCCCGGCGGTTGCGCGGCTCGACGGAGAGAATCCGGTCGAGCCGTGTGAGCGCGAGAACCACCGCGTCGGACGCCGCCAGCGCGCCGCCCGAGAGGCCGGTTCCGGCCCCGCGCGGCGCAAACGGCACCCCACGCTGCGCCAGCGCGCGCACGACGCCGACCAGTTCATCGCGGGTGCCGGGCATCACGACCGCGCCGGGAACCACGTGCAGCGTGGCGAGTCCGTCCGACGCGTAGGTCTCCAGCTCCGCGCGCCCGTGGCGAACCCAGCGCGGCCCGACGATCGACGCCAGCGCCTGCAGCACCTCCGCCGTGACGCTCACGTGGCCCGCACGATGTCGTGTGTTGCGCCGCCCTTGCCGTTGCCCCGCGCCCGCACGTGCACCTGTACCCTGCGCCCCAACTCCTCGTTCAGCGGCCGGAGCAGGCGGTCGATCGTCTCGAGGCGCACGACGGTGGACCGCAGCGCGAGAAGGGCCTGCTTGGCTTCGGGGTCGATCTCCAGGGCCGCGGATACGTGAAACGAGAGGTGCTTCGCGTCGGACGGGAGGTCGACGGGCGCCGCACCACGGTCGGTCAGCGCCTGCATGCCGGCCATGAAGTGGGCGAACCCGCCCCGCACGGACGCGGCGATCTCGGCCAGCTGCGGCACGTCCGCGTCGTCGTCGTCGAACGTCTCCACGCGCGCGGTGCGATAGGGGAGCCCCGTGTCGAGGTACTCCGACAGGACGTAGCGGTCCTCACCGAGCGCGAGGATGTTCGAGCGACCGTCGGGGAGCAGGTGGGACTCCCGCACGACCGCGATACACCCCACATCCCCCACCGACGGCGCGGGGTCGGCGTCCTGGCTCGGGCGCACGAAGGAGAGGCCGAAGCGCTGACTTCCTCCGAGGCAGTCCGCCAGCATTTGCCGGTAGCGCCGCTCGAAGATGTGCAGCGCGTGCGGCGTGCCGGGGAACAGCACGATCCCGAGCGGGAAAATCGGGAGTTCCAGAGTCGCCATATGCGGAATATAGAGGGGGCCAAGCAGCGGGGTGGGGGGCCGGGGGGGGCGAGCCCCCGGAACGCAACGACGGGATGGCTTTCGGCCATCCCGTCTTGCGTCAGGGGTCAGCTCGGTGGCGGGCTCAGGCGGCCTTCCAGAACCCCAGCAGGGCCTTGCCGTCCGGGCTCTGGCGCAGCTTCTCGAACGCGCGCTCGCGGATCTGGCGGATGCGCTCGCGCGTCACGCCCATCAGCTCGCCGATCCGCTCGAGGGTCATGCCCTCCGAGCCCTCTTCCAGACCGTAGTACAGGTAGAGAATCCGACGCTCGCGCGCCGTGAGGTACTTCTCAAAGACGTGGTCGATGAACTCGCGCATCAGGCGCGAATCGGTGTGCTCTTCGATTTCGGCCCCCTCCTGGCCCGCGAACCGCTCGCCGACCGTGGCCGCCTCGCGGTCGCCCCGGTCGATCGGCGCATCGAGCGAGATCTCCGCCGCCGTCATGCGACGCGCCGCCCGGACGTTTTCCGTGGTGTCCTCGAGGGCCTTGGCGATCTCCTCGTCGGTCGGCTCGCGCCCCAGTTCCTGCGACAGATACGTCTCGGTGCGCGCCATCCGGATGAGGTGACTGTTCTGGTTGAGCGGGATGCGGACACTGCGGGTCTGCTCGGCGAGTGCCTTCAGGACTGCCTGCCGCACCCACCACACCGCGTACGAGATGAACTTGACGCCCTGGTCCGGGTCGAACTTGCGAACGGCTTTGAGCAGTCCTTCGTTGCCGATCGCGACCAGCTCGGACAAGTCGAGGCCGTGCCCCTGGTACTTCTTCACGTACGAGATCACGAATCGCAGGTTGGCCGTCACCAAGCGTTCGGCGGCCTTGGGGTCTCCACCCTGCGCCCGCCGGGCCAGGGCGCGCTCTTCGAGCGGGTCCTTGATCAACGGCAGCTTCTGAATGTCCTGGAGGTACTGGTCGAACGCGCCGGAGGAGGATGCGCGGAAGAACGCCTTAGACTTGATCGCGCGCAGCTGTTCGGCCATACACGCCCCTGCGATGGAGACCGTCCGTCCGTGAATCCGCTGACGGGAGCGGGCTCGCCGTCGAGCCCGCCAAATTGACCGAGTGAAAGGCGGCGCGAATATAGGAAAAACCGGGGGGACCGTCAACACGAAGCGATTTTCCACATCACAAAATCATCAGATACAACCTGTTCTGCAGTTTCTCGACACCAGTGCGTCAGCTGGTCCCGATGCGGTTGTCGGCCGTGATGACAAGTGATTGTAGAATATTGACTTACGCGCTGTTGAAATGTTTGCGAATGCGGGAAGTCATTCTCCTGAAACGACTTCGACTCACGCGCACAGCGCGGCCCTGATGGCCTCGTCCGGGGCCGCGAACGTCCATTCACCGCCGGGTCCGCGGGCGGTCACGCCGACGCTGCGCAGCAATGCAAACTTGACAGTCCCCGACCTCACCTTCTTGTCGAACTGCATGGCAGCGAGCACATCGTCGGCCGCGACGTCCGGCAGTCGCGTGGGGAGGCCCCACGACGCCAACGCGTCGCGCACCGTTTCGGTGACGCCAGGCTGGGTGATGCCAAGCTGCGTCCCGAGGTCGGCCTCGATCGCCATGCCGATCGCGACCGCTTCCCCGTGCAGTAGGGCGAACCCGGTCACGGCCTCGATGGCGTGCGCCACCGTGTGCCCGAAATTGAGGATCGCGCGTCGCCCGCCCTCGCGCTCATCCTCCGCGACCAGCTCGGCCTTGATCGCCACGCTGCCCGCGATCGTCTCGATGAGGGCCTCGCGGTCCCCCGCCTGTACCGCCGCGCGCAGCGTCCCCAGCCGGGCGAAATAGCCGGCGTCCATGATCGCCCCGTGCTTCACGGCCTCCGCTATCCCGGCGGCGACGTGCGGTGCGGGAAGCGACGCCAGCGTCGTCACGTCCGCAATCACGGCACGCGGCTGGTGAAACGCCCCGATCAGGTTCTTGCCGAATGTGGTATCGACGCCGGTCTTCCCGCCGATCGAGCTGTCGATCATGGCGAGCAGCGTGGTGGGCAGCTGCACGTAGGGCACACCCCGGAGGAACGTCGCCGCCACGAAGCCCGCGAGGTCGCCGGTGACGCCGCCTCCGAGGGCCACCACAGCGGCATCGCGGCCGCACCCCGCCGCCAGCATCGCGTCGCTCACCTGATGCCACTGCTCGCGGGTCTTGTTCCACTCGCCGGCGGGGAACGCGATCAAGTCGGCGCGGGCCGGTCCGGAGAGCAGGTTGGTGACACGCTCCCCGTACAGTCGCGCGACGGTCGCATCGGCGATCACGGCGTAGCGCTGGGCCGGGCACGCGCGCGCCACGATCTCCGGCAGGGCCGCGAGCGTGTCGGCGCCGATCAGGATGTCGTAGGCCGCCGCTCCCAGCGGCACCGTGATGCGATGGGTCGGGATGGCGTGCTCTCCGTCAGAAAGTGACGTCGCCCTCGATCACGCGAACCGCGGCGCCGCCCACCTGCACGCCAGTGATGGCGCCGGTGGCGTCCACGACAACCGCGACGCGGATGCGACTCGCGCGCCCGATCTCCAGTCCCTGGTCGAACGTCATCACGGCGGTCCCGCCCTCCGGCCGGACCACGCCGCGGCGCACGAGGTGCGCTCCCAGGGCGCCGGCCGCGCTGCCGGTTGCCGGATCTTCGGGAACGCCGAGACCGGGGGCGAACATGCGGCAATACGCCGTGACCTCACCGGTTCCGACGAGGACGTACAGCATGGCGCAGTCGGTGCCGAACCGGCGCAGCACGTCCGCCAGCGCGGCGCCGGCTCCGCCGCTCGGCAGACGCGTCAGCGCCTCGCGCGAGCGGAGCGGGACCATCAGCTGCGGCAGCGCGGTCGAGACGACTTCCGGGGTCGGCTGGTCGGCGATCGCCCGGCGATCGGCGCCGAGCGCGGCCCCCAGCGCGTCGAGATCCGCGATCGTGGCGCCGAACTCCGGCAACGCCTGGGTCATCGTCACCGCCGTCGGCCGCCCGCCGGCGAGCGTGAGGTCGACGGGCAGCACGCCGCGCCCCGTCTCCTGGGTCAGCCGCGTCAGCCCGTCGCGGGGCAGCCCGGGCAGCGAGCCGAGCTCGGCCAGCAGCCACCACGTGCCAATCGTGGGATGGCCGGCCAGCGGGATCTCCGCCGCCGGCGTGAAGAACCGCACCTGCCGGGTGGCGACCGCCGACGGGAACACGAACGTCGTCTCCGACAGGTTCATCTCGCGGGCGAGCGCCTGCATCGTCGGTGCGTCGAGCCCCTGCGGATCGGGGAACACCGCCAGCGGGTTACCGCGCAGTGGCGTGTCGGTGAAGACGTCGAGCTGGTAGAACCGATACCGTCGCATCTCACCAGGTCCGATCGGGCACGCCGGCCCGCTGATTCGCGAGGCGGGCCAGAGCGAACAGCAGGTCCGACAGCCGGTTGAGGTACACGAGCACGACCGGCGGGACGGGTTCCCGGTCACGCAGCGCCACGATGCTGCGTTCGGCGCGGCGGCAGACGGTTCGGGCGACGTGCAGCGCCGCCGCCTTGGGCGTCCCGCCCGGCAGCACGAAGGCGGCGAGCGGCGGCAACACCGCGTCGGCGCGGTCGATCGCCGCCTCCATCGCCGTGATCCGGCGCCCGTCGATCTGCGCCTTGGCCAGCGCCCTGGCGACCTTGTCGGGATCGCGAGTCGCGAGCTGGCCGCCGATGGCGAAGAGGTCCCGCTGGATCTGCTCGAGCAGCTCGAACTCGAGGTCGCGCGGCTCGGTTGCCAGCGCCAGGCCGACTGCGGAGTTGAGCTCGTCCACGTCGCCGTACGCGGCGACGCGCGGGTCGTTCTTCGGCACACGCCCGCCGCCGAACAGCGACGTCTCGCCCCCGTCCCCGGTCTTGGTGTAGATCTTCATCGGACCGTAGAAGGTAGGCCGGCCGGTGTGAACGCGGAAGGACGCCCGGCGCGCGCGGCGCACGCGCCGCATGCGGACAGGCCGACATAGCAGTCCGCGCGTCTTCCCTCCGCCGGTCCGTCCGTCGATCTTCGGTCCTGGGATTCTCCATCGGTGAGCATCATGGCCGGTCCACGTCCACTGCGTGTCGCCATCGTCGGGTCGGGCCCCGCCGCCTTCTTCGCCGCCGAGTCCCTGCTCGGGCGGTCCGGTCTCGACGTTTCCGTCGACATGTTCGAGCGCCTGCCCGCGCCGTTCGGGCTGGTGCGCTTCGGGGTCGCGCCCGATCACCAGAAGATCAAGAGCGTGATCCGCTCGTTCGACAAGGTCGCGCGGAAGCCCGGCTTCCGCTTCTTCGGGAACGTCGATGTCGGCGTGCACGTGCAGCTCGACGACCTCGCGCGCCACTATCACGCCGTGTGCTTCGCCACCGGGGCGCAGACCGACCGGCGTCTCGGCGTGCCGGGTGAGGATCTCGCCCGCAGCCACCCCGCCACCGAGTTCGTGGCCTGGTACAACGGCCACCCCGACTTCCGCGACCGGGAGTTCGACCTCTCGGGGAAGCGCGTCGCCGTGATCGGCGTCGGCAATGTCGCGGTGGACGTGGCCCGGATCCTCTGCCGTACGCCCGAGGAGCTCGCGGGTACCGATATCACGCCCTACGCCCAGGACGCGCTGGCACGGAGCGACATTCGCGAGGTGTATCTGATCGGCCGGCGCGGTCCGGTCCAGGCGGCCTTCACGACGCCGGAGGTCCGGGAGCTGGGGGAGCTGGCCGGCGCGGATGTCACGGTGTCTCCCGAGGAGGTCGCTCTGGATCCGCTGAGCCGGGCGCACCTCGCGGCCGCCGCCGACCGTGCGCTGGCGAAGAAGGTCGAGATTCTCGAGGAGTTCTCCCGGCGGCCGAGGGGCACCGCGCCGAAGTTGCTGACGCTGCGGTTCCTGCTCTCGCCGGTGGCGTTGCTGGGGGACGCGGCGGGAGGGGTGTCCGGCCTGCGTCTCGTCCGCAACCGGCTCGAGGACGATGGCCGGGGCGGAGCGCGGGCCGTGGCGACCGAGCACACCGAGGAGCTGCCGGTCGATCTCGTGTTCCGGTCGGTGGGATATCGCGGCATCGCCCTTCCCGGGCTCCCGTTCGACGAGCCGCGGGGCATCGTGCCGAACGAGCAGGGGCGGGTGGTGCGGGACGGGCAGCCGCTCCCCGGGATGTACGTCACGGGCTGGATCAAGCGCGGTCCGTCCGGCGTGATCGGCACCAACAAGCCCTGCGCCGTCGAAACCGTGGAGGCGCTGTTGGCGGACGTCGAGCGGGGGGTGATGCTCGAGCCCGACCGTCCGGATCCCGCGCTCGCCGAGATGCTGGTGCGCTCGCGCCAGCCGGACTGCGTGACCTATCCGGACTGGCTGCGCGTCGATGAACAGGAGGTCGCCCGGGGCAAGGCTGCGCGGCGGCCGCGCGTGAAGTGCACCAGCGTGGAGGAGATGCTCGGCGTGCTGGCGGGGAAGCAGGCCCGCTAGCGCGCCATCTGCACCACGACCGAGTCGATCTGCTGCAGCACCCGCCGTCCCCCCACCGTGTGGTTGTTCACCATTACGGAGAACACCAGTGGCCCGCGGGCGGGCCGCTCGATGTAGCCGGACAGCGAGTTCACGTGCGCGATGCTCCCGGTCTTGGCGACCACGCGTCCCTCGAGCGGCGTTGCGACGAAGCGGGTCCGGAGCGAGCCGGGCTGACCGGAGCGCGGCAGCGCGCGGAGAAAGCCCGCCCGCGACGGGTGGGACCACATGTAGCGCAGCAGCATGGCGAAGGTGCGGGGGGCGACGAGATTCCCGGTGGACAGCCCGGACCCATCGCTCAGGCTGAACCCGGCTGAGTCCGCGCGCACCGAGTCCACCAGGAATCGCCGTTCCACTTCCAGGCCGGCCGTCCAGGATCCCGTGCCGGCCACGCGCCGGCCGAGCGTCTTGAGCAGCATTTCGGCGAACCAGTTCTGGCTGGTGTTGAGGATCGGAAACAGGATGTCGTCGCGTGGGCGCCCCGCGTACGTGACGAGCGCCGCCGTTGCACGCGCGGCGCGATACTGGAGGCTGTCGGTGGTGGCGAGGGTGGGGCCCGCAATGCTCACCCCGTGGCGCGCCAAGGCCGCGCGCAACGCCGCGGCGAAGAACAGGTTGGGGTCGGGGAGTGCGAAGTACTCCGTGGTCGGGGCCCGGTTCGCCGCCACGACGCCATCGGCCCACACGTCCCAGGTGCCCGGCGTCCGGTAGAAGTCCACGGTCGTCCGGGCCGCGGAATCCGCGGTGCTCGTGCGGTTCTCGAACCGCACGAGTCCGACGTCTGGAGTGATCGTGACCGCTGCCGGCGCGCCGACTGCCGGGCCGGGGCCCCACCTGATGTCGACGGCGTTATCGTTGAATCCGAGGGCCGACACCGGCGCGGCGTACCACCAGTTGAGGTCGTATGCGTTCCAGTCGGCCTGGAACAGCGGTCCGCTGAAATAGCTGCCGTCGCCGACGAGGGAGCCGGCGACGTGCCGGATGCCACGCGCGCGCATGCTGTCGGCCATCGCGTCGAGCCGGTCCCAGGCAACCTCGCACGCGCCGAGGGCGAGCGTGTCGGTGCCATAGCAACGGGTGGAAAACGTCGGGTCGCCGCGTCCGTACACCACGAGGTCCCCCTGCAGGGTGCCGTGCTCGACGGGGCCGGTCCCGTACACGCTGGTCTCGATCCGGGCGTTCTCCGGGAGGAGCGCGCTCGCGGCGGCGGTCACGACGAGCTTCGTGTTCGACGCGGGCACGAACAGGCGATCGGCGTTGCGCGCGTAGAGCACGCGTCCCGTCGAGTCGGTGACGATGACCCCCCAAGCGGCGCGGTCGAACGGCGGGGCGTCGAGCAGCCGGTCGAGCCTGCGCTGCAGGCTCTGCGCCGGCGCCGTAGCTGGTGCGACTTGCAGGGCGAGCACGAGGCACACGAGGGATCGGTACACGCGCATCCTCCGGCAACGGGCGGCCCTCGGGCCGCACCGCAAGTTGACACGATAACGTAACCTGCTGAACTTGAAGAGGTTATCCGCATTCCGTCAAGCCGCCCCGGCGCCCGGCGCGCGGGCCCCTCGCGTGCCGAGAGGAGTTGGTATTCGCACCGTCGCGCTCATGCTGCTGTGCTGCACCGGGTGGCTGCTCGCCGGCCGGACGCTGCGCGCGCAGGACAGCCTCCCGGGCAGGCTCCAGGTCATGGGGCTCAGCTTCGAGGGCAACCACGCGATCGACGACTACACGCTCGGCATCTCGATCGCGACGTCGAACTCGAGCTGGTGGGCGCGCAACCTGTCGTGGCTCGGGCTCGGCGAGCGCCGCTACTTCGATGAGCGCGAGTTTCGCCGGGATGTCGCGCGGCTCCACTTGCTGTACTCGCAAAGCGGCTTCCTCGAAGCGCGCGTCGATACCGTCGTGCGCCGCGACAGCACCAGGGTCAGGATCCGGTTCCTGATCGACGAGGGACCGCCCGTCAGGATCACGCAGCTCTCGCTCGCGGGCGCCGAGGGGATTGTCCCGGAGCACGGCCTGCTGGCCGACCTGCCGCTCGCCGTCGGTGATCCGTTCAATCGGCTGCGGCTGCGCGCATCCACGGACACGATTCTCTCGGCGCTGGAGAACCGCGGCTACCCGTTCGCGCAGGTGTTCCGCGGCTTCGAGGTGGACCGCGAGAAGCGCACCGCGCAGGTGACGTTCGACGTCGATCCGGGGCCGCACGCGCGGGTGTCGCAGGTGGACGTGGTCGGTGCCGGCCGGATTTCGGCGTCGGTCATTCGCGGCCTCATCCCCATCCGCCCCGGGAACGCCTACCGTCGCGCGGACCTGTACGCGGCCCAAGCCGACCTCTACCGGACCGGCGCGTTCGACTACGTCGACGTGCGACTGGCGGATTCGATCGCCGAAGGCCCCGCCGATTCCCTCGTCGCGGTGCAGGTGCGTGTGCGTGAGGGACCGCTGCACCGCGTGCGGCTGGGCGGTGGGTACGGCACGCTCGACTGTTTCCGCGTCCTCGGCGCGCTGACCGCGCATCATTTTCTCGGTGGTGCGCGCGTGCTGGATGTATCGGCCCGGCTGTCGAAGATCGGAACGGGCGCCCCGTTTTCCTGGGGGCTGCAGAACAACGTCTGCCGGGGTCTCGACGCCGAGACGGACAGCAGCCGGCTGGCGCTGAACTACAACGTGACCGCGAGCCTCACGCAGCCGATGGTGCTGCTGCACGGGACGAGTGCGACCCTCACGTTCACGGGCGAGCGGCGGAGCGAGCTGCTGGCCTACGTGCGGGAGGCGGTTGGTGGAGACCTGGCGCTGACCTATCGCGCCGCGTCGGGCCTGCCCGTGACGCTGTCCTACAGTCTGGAGCGTGGCAATACGAAGGCGGAGCCGGCGTCGTTCTGCGTCTTCCTGAACGTGTGCAACGCCGAGGACATCGCCGTATTCCAGGAGCCGCTGGTGCAGTCCGCGCTGAGCCTGGTCGCGGTACGGAACCGCCAGAACTCAGTGCTCAACCCGACGCGCGGCAACCTGGCGTCGTTGGAGCTCAAGTGGGCGTCCCCGCTCATCGGCTCCGATTCGCTCGCGCAGTTCACCCGCCTGCAGGCCCAGTGGGCGATGTACCTCCGGGTCGGCCGGAGCGGCGTGCTCGCCTGGCGGCTCCAGGCGGGCACCATCGTGCCGGCCACGCTGGCGGCCGGCGGGCAGAACCTCCGGTACGTGCCGCCTGAAGAGCGGTTTTACGGCGGCGGGCCCAGCAGCGTGCGCGGCTACGGGCAGAACCGGCTCGGCCCCCAGGTGCGGGTGATCCGAACCGATTCGGTGAGCATGACGCCGGATACGGTGACATCGGCGTCCGGCGGAAACGATCTCCTGTTCGCCAATGCCGAGCTCCGCTTCCCGCTGCCCGGGCTCGCCAATCGCCTTGAAGGTGCGATGTTCGTCGACGCGGGACAGGTGTTCGTGCGCGGCGACGAGGTGCTTAAGTACCGGGGGCTGCGGATCACGCCGGGGGTCGGGCTGCGCTTCAACACCGGCATCGGTCCGATCCGGCTCGACCTCGGCTACAATGGCTACGGACCGGAGCCCGGCCCGCTGTACCGGGAGGTGGGCTCTCTGCTCGTGCTCATTGACTCCTCGTACGCCCCTCCGGCCGCCCGATCGTTCTTCAGGCGGCTGCAGCTGCATTTCTCCGTGGGGCAGGCGTTTTGACAGGCGCGCGGGTCGTCCGCGGGGTGGCGCTGGGGCTCGCCGGCCTCGGGGGGATCGTGGTGGGCCTCGCGGGCGCCGGACTCGGGACGGAAGCGGGGCGGGACGTCGTCGTGGGAACGGTGCTGCGCATCGCGAATCGCGCGGTGCACGGAAGCGTGGTGGTGGACTCCACCAGCGGCGGGGTGTACGACGGGCTCGTGGCGTTCGGCGTGCACGTGGCGGACGAGGCCGGGCGCCCCTTCATCGACATTGCCCGTCTGCAGGTCCGCTACCGGCTGCGCGATTTCCTCTCCCGCCGGATCGTGCTCGGGGAGCTCAGCCTGTCCGGCGCGCTCGTCACGCTGGAGCGCCTCCCCGGCGAACCGTTCAACTACCAGCAGGTACTCCGGTTGGGGAAGGGTGGGGGGGGCGGAGGGCCCAGCCCCCTGGTGGCGTTCCGCAACGTCACGGTGGACAGCCTCCGCGTGCTGATCCGCACGCCCCGGGCCGACAGCGCGGTCCTGCACCAGCGCATCATCGAGGTGCCGCGCGCGCTGCTGCCGTACGTCCGCCTCAGCTCCCCACTCCCCGCTGAACGGGGGATCCGGCTCGACGTAACGGCGCTCACGGCACTTGTCTCCGAGCCGCCGCTCGACATTCGCGACGCGAACGGCAGCGCGCAAGTCATCGGTGACACGATCGTGTTCGATCTCGATCGGGCGGAGCTGCCGGGGACGCGATCCACCATGCGCGGCCGCATGTGGGATCTGGCCGCGGGTCCGCGGGTGGACCTGGCGTTCCGCGCCGACGCGTTTGCGTCGGACGACCTCACCGGCCTGTTCGCCTGGCTTGTTCCCGGGCTGAGCGGGAGCGGTGCCCTCACGGTGCGGTCCGAAACGGACAGCGTGCTGCGCGTCCGCGGTGAACGGCTCGACCTGACGGCCGAGAACGGCGGCGGCATCCGCGGGTCGTTCGGTGCCCGGGTGGGCCCGGGCCAGGATTGGGCGACCGAGCGGCTGGACGTGACCACCCGGGACTTCGACGTGGCGTACCTGCGCGGGCTGCTGGACACGGTGCCCGTCGACGGGCGGGTCACCGGGCGAACCCAGATGGACGGATCGCGGAGCGCGGTGCGACAGCAGATCGACTGGGTGTTCCACGACCGGCGCGCGGATTCGGCCGAGACCCGGATCCGTGGGGGCGGCGTGATCGCGTTCGGGGTTCCCGGGGACATCGTGTTCCGGAAGTTCCAGGTGGAGTTCGCGCGTGTGGCACTTGCCACGGTGCGCGTCATCGCGCCGTCCGTGGAGCTGCGCGGCGACGTCGAGGGGGCCGGCGTGCTCGACGGGCCGTGGCGCAACGTCGCGTTCACCGGGTTGCTGGCGCACATCGACGGCGATCTCCCGGTTTCGCACGCCGACGGGACGATCCGGCTCGACACCCGCCGCGACACGGTGGGGGTCTGGGGATCGCTCCGGTTTGACTCGCTGCAATACGATGGCGTGCGCCCCAGCTACCCCCAGGTCCCGCTCGCGGGCGCCATGGCCGGCGAAGTTCGGCTTGCTGGGTACCTTGACGCCCTGTCGCTCGACCTCGATCTCGCGGGCCCGACCGGCGCGCTGCGAGGGGGGGGAACCGTCGTCCTAGTGGCGTCACGGTTGGGGGCTCACGACCTGGACGTCCGGTTCCGCGGGCTCACGCTCGAGCCGCTCGAGCGGCGCCTGCACGGCACGGCGCTGAACGGAACCCTCACGGGCAACGTGGAGGTCGACTCGCTCGCGCCCCCGGTGATGGACCTGCGGCTCGTGCTCGGACCGTCGCTGCTCGGCGACGCGCGGCTCGACACCCTGCGCGCCCACGTGCGGGTGCGCGACAGCGTGCTGCTGGCGGACACGCTGGAGCTGCGGACGCGCGGCGTGACGTTCGCGGGTCGAGGCGGCCTCGGCCTGGACGCGTCGCGGAGCGATTCCCTGCCGCTCCAGGTCCAGGTCGACTCACTGGGGTCGCTCGCGCCGTTGTTGCTGCAGCTCGCCGGGCGTGATACGGCGGCGCTCGCGGGCGACACTCTGCGCGGCACGGTGCGCGGACGCGTCACGCTGTCCGGGTCGCTCGATCGGCTGTCGGCCGCCTGGAGCCTCGAGGGCCCGCGGCTCATCTGGAACGCGTTCCGCCTGCGCGGCGCCCGCAGCGTCGGACGGTTCGATGCCGGGGGTCGCGGGGCGATCGCGGCACAAGTGAACGTGGATTCCGCGTTCGTCGGCGAGCGCGGATTCGCCGATCTCGTGGCAGCGGTCGTAGGGCGCGCGGACTCGCTCAACTGGATCGTGCTGGGCGGCGTCGGCGAGGCGGCAGCGGTGCGGGCGGGTGGGACCTGGTTCGCGCGGGCGGGGGACTTTGTGGTGCGGTTCGATTCCCTGGCGCTGGCGGCGGCGACGGATCGGTGGCGGCTCGAGCCGGGCGCGACCGCTACCGTCGGCGACAGCGCGATCGCTCTTACCGGCATGACCCTGACCACCCTCGACGGCCGGTCGCGCGTCGCCTTCCGGGGCGCCGTGCCTCGCACGGGCCCGGCGACGCTGGAGGGCAGCCTCGAGGCCCTGCCGCTGCCGGATGTGGCGGCCCTGCTGCAGCGCGATACCGGGGCGGTGGCCGGCGAGCTGAGCGGCACGTTCCGGATCGGAGGCACCGCCGCCGCCCCCCAGATCGACGGGTCGTTCTCGATGCGCGACGCCGTGTTCAGCGAGTTTCGCACGCCGCTCGTCCAGGGCACGGTCCGCTACGGGAGCCGGCAGCTCACCGGGACACTCGAGTCGTGGCGCGCCGGCGCGCGCATCATGACCGTCGAGCTCGACCTGCCGATCGACCTGGGATTCCGTGCGGTGGAGCGACGCCGCCTGCCCGGTCCGATCACCGTCCGCGGCCGCGCGGACGGCGTGGACCTGAGCCTGCTCAGCGCCATCACGCCGATGGTGCGACGGACGGAGGGCCGGCTCTGGGTGGACCTCGGCATCGCGGGCACGTGGGAGGCGCCGCGGCTGACCGGATCGGCAGAGATCCGTGACGGTGCCGCGACGTTCCCGGCGCTCGGCGTCCGGCATCAGCAGATATTCGGCCGGCTGGTGCTCAGTGGCGATACGATCCGGGTGGACACGCTGAGCGCCGTGAGCGGCGAAGGGACGGCGGCGGTGCGGGGTACCGTGCAGCTGGCCGGGCTCACGCGCCCGATACTCGATTTGTCGATCGCCGCGGACAATTTCCGGGCGCTCGACATTCGCGACTTCCTGGCCCTGACGACGTCCGGAGCCGTCAAGCTTACCGGGCCCGTGTACGGGGCGGTGCTCACGGGCGCCGGAACGCTCCCGCGGGGCGTGGTGCACTTCGCGGACATCGTCGAGAAGCAGATCGTGAACCTCGAGGACACGCTCGGGGTCCTCGACTCGGCGACGGCGGCTTTGATCCGGCAGCAGGGGCTCGGCCCGAGCTTCGAGAGCCGCTTTCTCGACAGTCTCAGAATCGCGGGACTGGTGCTCACGATGGGAAACGACGTTCATCTGCGCTCGAACGAGGCCGATATTTTCCTCACCGGCCAGGTGACCGTCAACAAGGTCCGGGACCAGTACCGCATCGACGGCACGCTGCGGACGCCGCGCGGGACGTACCAACTGTTCCTGCCCGGCAAGCGAGAGACGTTCACCGTCACGCGCGGAGAGGTCCGGTACTTCGGCACACCGGACTTCAACGCGGCGATCGACATCGACGCGCGCCACCAGTTGCGCGGCACCCGGGGCGAGGTGGTGCAGGTCTACGTCCATCTGGGCGGCACGATCCTCGTGCCGCAGCTCAAGCTGTCGAGCGACGTGCAGCCGCCGCTCACCGATGCCGAGGTGCTGTCGTACCTGGTGCTCGGAGCTCCATCGGCAGCGGCGGCGAGCGGCGAGGCGGGCCGCTACGGACTGGAGAGCCTCACCTCGCTCAGCAGCCAGATCACCGGCTCGCTCGGCGGGCAGCTGATCGCCGACTTGGGCATCCCGCTCGACTTCCTCGAGGTCCGGCCCCAATTTGGCGCCCGGGGCCTGGAAGCCACGGAGATCGCGTTCGGCCGCCAGATCGGGGACCGGTGGTTCCTCACGGTGAGTCCCCGCCTCTGTCGCAAGCAGGCCTTCACCCTGCAGAACGTCGGCGGAACCCTCGAGTTCCGCGTGGCGCAGCACTGGAGCCTGCTCGCGAGCGCCGACCCGGTGCGCATCTGCAGCCTGTCCGGGACGGGGAGCTTCGGGACCCAGCTCCAGCTCGGTATCGACGTGCAGTGGGAGCGACGGTTCTGATGTCCCACACCCTGATCATCGCCAATCCGGCGGCGGCGCGCACGGACCCAAGGGTCCTGCGCACGGTGCGGAGCGTGCTCCGCCGCGAGGGTTGGCGGGTCGACATCGAGAAGACGAAGCATGCCGGCCACGCTGCCGAGCTCGCGGCCGATGGCGTGCGTGCGGGCGTGGACGTGGTCACGGTGTACGGTGGTGACGGAACCGCGATGCAGGCCGTGAAGGGCATGCAGGGTCACGATCTCCCGCTCGCGCTGATCCCCGGGGGCACCGGCAACCTGCTCGCGGGCAACCTCCGGCTGCCGCGCGACCCGACCCGGGCCGCGCTCGTCATCACCCGGGGCACGCCGCGCGCGGTCGACCTCGGGAGGCTGGAGCGGGACGACGGGACGCGCTACTTCGCCGTGGCGTGCGGCGCCGGGTTCGACGCCGATCTCATGGCGACGACGACGACGGCGGCCAAGCGGCGGTGGAAGATGGGGGCGTACATCGCGCGCGCGTGGGAGACGATCGGGACGGTGCGCAACGTCCCCTACCGCGTGACCGTGGACGGGGCCCGCCTCGATGGCGAGGCCGCGACGGTGATGGTGGCCAACTGCAGCGAGTTCGTGCCGCCGTTCCTGCGATTCGGGCCCGGCGTGGAGCTCGACGACGGACTGTTCGACGTCGTCATGCTGCGGGGCGAGGGGTTCGTGCAGAGCGCGGCGGTGCTGGTGCAGTGGATCAGCGGGGCCGGCGGGGGAAGCGACAACGTGCGCCGCGCCCGCGGATCGGTCGTGACGGTGGAGATGGAGCCGGCGCGCGTCGTGCAGACGGACGGCGAGGCCGCCGGCCGGACGCCGTTCACCGCCGAGCTGCTCGCCGGGACGCTGCGCGTGATGACCGCCGGCCGGCGGCGAGGGTGACGCGCACCGGGCGGGACACTATGATCAGACGTGCCCCCGACGCCGGGTGAGGAGGCGACGTGCCCAACGAAACCGACGCGATGGTGTGCCGCGCCTGCGGCAACGAGGAGCGGGCCTCGGAAGGCTACCCGTGCGAGATGTGCGGCACCTTCATCTGCCTGATCTGCTCGCTCAAGGGCATCACGCTCTGCAAGGCCTGCGCGGAGCAGCGCGGCGGGGCGGCCCCGACGGGCTCCACCCCCGGTAGCCTCTGACCAGTCGCGCGACGCTCACCGCCGTCCCGGGGGTCGCCGTTGGCCATTGGACCGACGGCGTTGCCGGAACCGGCTGTACCGTGGTGCTGGGCCCCCCCGAGGGCATGGCGGCCGCGGGGTACATTCGCGGGCGCGCCACCGGCACGCGGGAATTCGACGCCCTCTCCCCGAGACACCTGGTGCCCCGCGTCGACGCGATCCTGCTGAGCGGCGGATCGGCCTACGGCCTCGGCGCGGCGGACGGCGTCGTCCGCTGGCTGGCGGAGCGGGGTCGCGGGTTTGCGGCCGGCGTCACGGTGGTGCCGATCGTGCCGGCGGCCGTGGTGTTCGACCTCGCGCCCATCGGACGGGCCGATCGCTGGCCGGGCCCGGCCGAGGGGTACGCCGCGTGCGACGCGGCGGGGCCGGACGTCGCCGAAGGGTCCGTCGGGGCGGGAACCGGGGCCACCGTGGGGAAAGTGCTCGGTCCCGAGCGGGCCATGAAAGGGGGAGTCGGCACCTCGGCCCTCACGCGCGGCGCCGTGATCGTGGGCGCGCTGGCGGTGGTCAATGCCTACGGCGACGTGGTGGACGCCGCCGGGCGCATCCTGGCCGGTGCGCGCGCGGGAAACGGCTTCGCGGACGCGCGTGCCCACCTGATCGCCGGTGGGGCGCCCGCGCAGCGGTTCGGACACACCACGCTCGTCGTGGTCGGCACGAACGCCGGGCTGGATCGCCCGGCGCTGGCCGAAGTAGCGCGGGCGGCGGCGGACGCCCTGTCGTGGCGCATCCGGCCGGTGGGGACCGCGGTGGACGGCGACGTCGTCTTTGCGGTGTCGGCGGGAGGCACGGTGGCGGCAGACCCGCTCGTTGTCGAGCTGCTGGCACAGGACGCCGTCACCGCCGCGATCGAGCGCGGCGTGACTCAGGCGCGAGGGACAGTGAGCGTTCCGGGTCTGGCCGACGCGCCGCGCTGACGCGCCGCCGGCCGGTCGCGCCGCCCCTGCCGCCACGCTACCAGGCGTTTCCGCCCCGCCGTATCTTCCGACGCAGATGCGCAAGCTCGTCCTGTTCGACATCGACGGCACGCTGCTGCACACCCACGGCGCCGGCCGCCGGGCGATTCACGCGGCGCTCGCCGAGGAGTTCGGCGCCGCTCCGCCCGAGCACGTCGTGCGGTTCGATGGCAAGACCGATCCCCAGATCGTGCGGGAGCTTCTGCAGGTCACGAACCACCCCGGGGCGGACGACGCGGCGCGGATCGCCGCGGTGTGCCGCCGCTATGTCGACCTGCTGGCGACTGAGCTGGCGCGCGGGGACCACACGACTGCGGTGTACCCCGGCGTACGCGCGCTGCTCGATCTGCTCGACGCCCGGGGCGACGCCCTCCTGGGGCTGCTCACCGGCAACCTCGCCGAGGGGGCGCGGCTCAAGCTCGAATCGGGCGGCATCGCCTATGAGCGCTTCCGCGTCGGGGCGTTCGGCTCCGATCACGCCGACCGGGCAGCGCTTCCCGCGATCGCGGCGCGCCGCGCGGCCGCGTTGGTCGGGCGCGAGCTGCGGGGGGCGGAGATCGTGATCCTGGGGGATACGCCGGCGGACATGACGTGCGGCGACGGCGTCGCCGCCCGCCCGATCGGCGTCGCCACCGGCTCGTACGGCTCCGCCGCGCTCGCCGCGGCCGGCGCCTACGCGGTGTTCGACGATCTCTCCGAGCCGGACCGGGTGCTCGCGGCGATCTACGCATGACCGGTCCCCAGCTGCTGTTGCCGATCCGGGTGCCCGAGCTGGGCCCGTCGCTCGGCCGCGTGCTCACGGGGACGAGCTCCACGGTCCCGGGCCTGCCGCTCGACGCCAACCGCCTCCAGTCGCTCTCCCGGCTGTTCGAGGCATCGGGCGAGGCGCGGCGACTGGCGGCGGAAGGCGACCGGGAGGGGGCCCTGCGCGCGCTCGACGCGCAGGTCTGGCTCGACGCCTGGGAAGAGGCCGTCAAGGGTGTCGCGGCGACCCTGGTCGCGCACGTGAACGCATGCCTGGCGGCCGAGGCGGGCGCCGTGCGGATGCCCCGCCGCCTGCGCCGGCGGGCCCCGCTCGACACGGCCGAGGTCCGTGGGATCGGCGGCAGACTGGGGGCGGTGGGAGCCGGATTGGTGCCCGCGCTGGACGCGCTGCACGAGCGCGCCGAGCGGCTGCGCGGCGCGACGGCCGTCGAGCGGGCCGCGCTCGACGCGTGGCAGGAGGCGTTGCTCGTTGCGGCGCGACGCTTCGAAGCCGCGTGGCTCGGGCTCGAAGATCAGGT
This sequence comes from uncultured Gemmatimonadales bacterium, assembly GCA_963771275.1. Taxonomy (GTDB): domain Bacteria; phylum Gemmatimonadota; class Gemmatimonadetes; order Gemmatimonadales; family GWC2-71-9; genus JAOTWJ01. Next base: position 515,717 of record CAVYSW010000003.1, on the reverse strand, counting down.
CGCCGCCGAGCTCGTGCGGTGGGCCGAGGTGGCCGCCGGCATCGCGCGCTGGCGCCGGCCGATGTGGCCAGTGGTGGCGGTGGGCGTCCCGGTGCTCGGCGCCGCCGCCCTGATGGGACTCGTCATGGGCGGCTACCTGCCCGCGCCGCGTTGGCTCTCGGCCTTGTGGGCCTGGCTCCCGTGAGACGGACGCTGCTCGTGGTCGGACTGCTGGTCGGCGGGACCGCGCACGCGCAGCAGCTTGCCGTGACGCGCGTGCGCCTCGACTCGCTCCCGGTGCTCGACGCGCTGGCGCGGGCCGGGTTCGAGGTGGCCGGCGTCGAGCGGGTGGGGGGTGTGGACTACGCGCTCGTCGTTGCGACGCCCGCCGACCGCGCCGCGCTCGCCGCGGGGGGCCTCGAGGTGGTCGCGGCGCCCCCCGCGCCGGCCGCGCCCCCGGTGAACTTCCACGACTATCCCGCGATCGCCGATGCGCTCGCCGGGCTCGTCGCGCGCGGCCGGCCCATGGTGGTGGACACGATCGGCGCCACCGGTGAGGGTCGGCCGATCCTCGCGGTGAAGATCGGCGCGGCGGACGACGCGCCGGAGCGCCCGAACGTGCTGTACCTCGGGGCCCATCACGCGCGGGAGTGGATTTCCGCGGAAATGGCGCTGCGGCTGATCGAGTACCTGGCGGATTCGCTGCCAGCCACGCCGGCTGGCGCAGCGCTGCTGGCCGCGCGCGACGTGTGGGTCGTGCCGGTCGTCAATCCGGACGGGTATCAGTACACATTCGACGTCGATCGCCTGTGGCGCAAGAACCGGCGGCTCAACGCGGACGGCACGCGCGGCGTGGACCTCAACCGGAACTATCCGGCGTTCTGGGGTGTGGACGACTTCGGCTCGAGCGCCGTCCCGGGCGCGGAGACATACCGTGGTCCGGGCCCGGCGTCGGAACCGGAGACGCAGGCGCTGGTTGCGTTCCATCGGAGTCATCCGCCCGACGTGGCGATCTCGTACCACAGCTACAGCGACCTGATCCTCTATCCGTACGGATACACCTACGGCCGCGTCACGGCGGACGCCCCCGTCTTCACCACCCTCGCCGGCACCCCGCTCGAGCCCGCGATTCTGGATCAGCTTCCCGGGACGACGCGGCCGAAGTACCACCCCGGGCCGGCGTGGCAGCTGTACCCCACGAACGGCGAGTACGCCGAGTGGGCGTATCGCGCGTTCGGCACGATGGCCTTCACGGTGGAGCTGACGGCGGGCTGCTGCGTCGCTGGGGCGTCGTACGGCTTCCTGCTGCCCGATGACTCGGCGATCGTGGCGCGGGTCGTGAGCGACAATCTGCCGTTCGCCCTGGCCCGCCTGGAGGGTGCGGCCGACCTGCGCCCGGGCGGCGCCCCGGTCGACGCACTGCTCGAGTCCGCGTGGCCGGAGGTGTGGCTGTCCGCCGCGCCCGGCCCCGCAACGCGGGTCATCGACGTGGGGGTCGGGGCCGCGCGCGGGACGGTGAGCCTGGTGGCGGACTCGCTCGATCGCGGACGCCTGCGCTGGCGCTGGCGCGGCCCGCTGGGCCGGGAGGCGGCGGGCGTGCAGCTGGCGGTGCCGGAGCTCGGGCTGCGTCAACAGGTGCTCGCGGCGGAGGGGGCAGAAGGCTCGACCGGCTGGACCGGATGGACCCGCGACTCCGTCGACGCCGTCGAGGGCACTCGCTACTGGACCGGGGCCCGCGACACCCTCACGTCGCCCGATCTCACCCTGTCCGGGTTCAGCGGGCAACGGCTGATCTTCTGGACCCGCCACGCGGGGTCGCTCTTCCTGCCCGACCACCTTGGGGAAGTGGACTGCTCGGTTGACGACGGCGCGACCTGGACCCCGCTCGCGGTGGTCGAAGGGGCGGCGCCGGTGTGGTACCCGGTGCAGGTGCCGCTCCCCGCGGCCGATCGGCTCCGGCTCCGGTTCGAGGCCCGCGACATGCCTTGGGACCTCGACGCCATTCACGTCGTCGGGACGCCGATCACGCCGGACATCACGGTGGCGCAGGGGGTGCTCGATGTCTCGGAGAACCCGGTACGATCGGGCCGCCTGTTCTTCACATGGAGCCGCACGGCCGAAAACGGTCGTCTGTCGATCTTCACGTTCACGGGGGCGCTGGTGTACCGAGCCACGGTGGCGGGTGGCGACGGCCAGGCGGCGTGGGACCTCGTGAACACGGCCGGCGCACCGGTTGGCAACGGCGGGTACGTGGCGGTGCTGGAGATCGGCGGCACCGTGCTCCGTCGCCGGGTGTTTGTGGCGAGGGTGCCGTGAGCGTGCGCGGGATCGGCCTCGACCTCGTGGCGGTCGCGCGGATCGAGCGACTGCTGGCGCATCACGGGACGCGGGCGCTCGAGCGCCTGCTCACGGATGGTGAGCGGGACTACTGCCTCAAGATGGCGGCTCCGGCGCGGCACGTGGCAGCCCGCGTCGCCGCAAAGGAGGCGGTCTACAAGGCGCTGCAGGGCAGTGAGGACGCGCGCGGAATCGGGTGGCGGGAGATCGAGGTCGTGCGCGATCCGGACGGGCGCCCGGAGGTCCATCTGTCGGGCAGCGCAGCCCGGCGACTATCGGCACTCGAAGCCACCCAAGTGCTGCTGTCCCTGACCCATACCGACGACCTCGCCGCAGCGGTTGCGCTCGTCGTTTGAATCCCCGGTTGCCGTCCCGCCCGGCCGGCTCTAGCATTCGGGCTCGGACGATCTGAGAATGAGTCTCAACCACCTCCGCGCTGCGGCGCTTCTCGTTGCCGGGGCGGTGCTTCTGCCACCGGCGGCGGAAGCCCAAGACCAACCGGCGGCCACGGCGCGCCGCTTGGCGGGGACGCTGTCGATTGCACTCGACGAGTATGCGCGGGGGGTGTCGGATGGGCAGGTCACCAGCCCGGACGAGCTGCGCGAAGCGCGCCTGCTCCTGGAGGACGCCGGGAAGACCGCGGCGGCGCTCCCGGAATCCCTGCGGGCCGAGCTGACGCCGATCCTCGCGCGTCTGCGCGGTGGTGTGGCGGCCTTGCAGAATCCGGAGGATCTGCGGGCCGGTGTGGACTCGGTGCGGGCCGCGCTGGCCAGGGGGCTGGGCATCGCCCTTGATCCGCTCCCGCAACGGGCGCCGTCGCTTGCCGATGGGGCGCGTGTGTACGCCGCGCGGTGCGCCGCGTGCCACGGTGCTGACGGGTCCGGTCATGGGCCGGGGGCCGTCGGGCTCGTTCCGTCCCCCTCCGACTTCACCGACCGTCCCAGGCTCCTGGGGACTAGTCCGCTCGCCTTCTTCAGGAAAATCAGCGCCGGTGTTGCAGGGACGGCGATGCCGTCGTTCGACGTGGCGCTTACGACCGACGAGCGGTGGGCGGTGGCGATGTATGTGTCGGGGCTTCGCTACACCGAGGTGGAGCGCGCCGCCGGCCGCCGGTGGGTAGAGCGCGCCTGCGAGCAATGTCTGGTCATTTTGGCAGATGCGCGGCGCACCATTTCAGTGAGTGACGACTCGCTCATGCTGTTGTTGGGGGAGATGGCCGGTGAGCAGGCACTCATTTCCGCTGTCGGCTTTGCCAGAACTGCCGCGGCCATGGATCAGCTGGGCGCGGATCGGGTCCTGGCTGTGCAGCTGGGGACGCGGGTCGCGGACAGCCTGGTTCGACTGGCTGCCGACCTCGCGCTCGAGGGCCGGTGGGACGACGCCGACTCCAGGATCGTCGATGCCTACTTCGCGTTCGAGCGCGTCGAGCCGGACATCGGAGCCCGAAGCGGCCGGTCGGTGCACGCAGTCGAGATCGCGTTTGCCGATCTGCGCGCGGCGGTGGCATCGCGATCAGACGCGGCGGTGGGTCGGGCAGTCGGTCGGGCGCGGGCGGCGATCGACGTCGCGGCCACTGCCGTGAGCCGGGGCGGCTCTGTGGCGCTCGCGTTCGGCCAGTCCCTCCTCATCATCCTCCGCGAGGGTATCGAGGCGATCCTCATCCTCAGCGCCCTGATCGCGTTGCTGCACAAGGCGGGTGCGCGCGCCCGGGTCCCCCAGGTCGGGGCCGGAGCGGCTGCGGCCGTGGTGGCGAGTTTCGTCACGGCCGGCCTGTTCGCGACGCTGATTCGCGTTTCGGCGGCCGGCCAGGAGGCCCTCGAGGGCCTCACGCTGCTGCTGGCGTCCGTCGTGCTGTTCTCCGCCGCGTCCTGGCTGGTCGCCAAGATCGAGGCCGAGCGGTGGATGGCGTTCGTGAGCGCGCAGATGCAGGGGGCCCTGCGCAGCGGCCGCACCCTCGCGCTTGCCGGCGTCGCGTTCCTCGCGGTGTACCGTGAGGGGGTGGAGACGGTGCTGTTCTACGGCGCGCTGTTCGGTACCACGGACAGCGCGGCGGGCCACCTTGCGGTGGCGGCCGGACTTGCGACGGGGGCCGGCATACTCGCGCTGGTCTACGTCGCGATTCGGCGCTACGGGCTGCGTATCCCGCTGAAGCCGTTCTTCGCCGCCACCGGCACGCTGCTCACCGTGATGGCCGTGAGCTTCGCCGGCCAGGGTGTCGCGGAGCTGCAGGCGGCGGATTGGGTGCCGGCCACGCACCTCAACCTGCCGGCGCTGCCCGCGCTCGGCGTGTTCCCGACCGTCCAGACACTGGCGGCGCAGCTCGTCGTTGCGGGGGCCTTCCTGGCGGCAGTGGGATGGATCTTCTGGCTGAGTCCGCGACCGGCGCTGCGCCGATCGGATTCCTGACCCCGGGCTCAACCCGACGGGAAGCAGCGATCTCCGCCCGCACCGGGCGGCAGCGTCAGGTGGCTCAGGTGAACCCGCTCGATGATCCGCACCCGGCGGCAGAGGAGCCGCCCCCGCGCGACCCGGTGAGCACGTTCACGGCAGAGAAGCTCCGCTCCACGTTCGCCGAGCCGCACGCGACGCAGGGCGGGCGTACACCCCCCTCGGAGTAGGCGGCCATCGAGAGGCGGATCGAGAACGCCTGGCCGCAATCGCGGCAGCGGTAGTCGTAGCTGGGCAATGGATCGGGTCCGCGTTGTGTCCCGGTGCGCTCGGCAGGTCGAGATAATTAATCTATAGCAATATACATATCTTCATCTCGGTCCGTCCAGTCCCCGGGCGACCGAGCCCGCCCACGCATGGGAACGTTCCGGCTAGGTCCCGGGGGGCTTGAGGGCCCCGTCGGCGGCGACGCGGCGTCCGTCGTCCCGGCGCCAGCGCCACAGCAACAGCGCGCCGCACAGTGCGGCGGCGACGCTCGCGGCCTGGGCGAGCGTGAAGGGACCGAGCATGCGGTCGTCCTTCGCGCGCAGGAACTCGACCAGGAAGCGTTCGATCCCGACGGCGACGAGGTAGACGCCGAACAGCCAGCCCAGCGCGTGGTGGTGCCGGCGGAGCCGCCACAGCAGCCAGAACATGAACAGCAGCGCTACGACCTCGTAGAGTTGCGTCGGGTGCACCGCGAGCACTTCGCCGGGTGGTGTCCCGGCGGGGACTGCTACACCCCAGCGACTGAGGTCGGCGGCGGTGGTCGGCGGCAGGCCGTGCGGAAACCGCATCCCCCACGGAAGCGTGGTCGGCATGCCGTAGTCGTCCTGCACGAGAAAGCACCCGACGCGGCCCAGACCGTGTCCGAGTGCAAGCGCGGGTGCGGTCAGCTCGAAGGTGAACCGGGCCGGGACCCGCTTCCACCAGCCCCAGCCGAGCACCGCCACCAGTCCGCCGATGAAGCCGCCGTACCACACGAGGCCGCTGCGCGAGAACAGCGCGTGGGGATCGCCGGTCAGCGCCACGTACCACAGGCGCGCGCCGATGATGCCGCCGATGACGGCCGCCACGACCACGTCTGCGGCGTATTCCTCGTTGAGCTTCCGGCGGCGCAGCTCCAGTTGCATCACCCAGCCCGCGGCGAGAAAGCTGAGCATCATCATGATGCCGAAGCCCGTGACCTGCAGGCCGAGAATCTTGAACGTGAGGGGATAGACGGTCATGGCGCGGGGGCGGCGACCGGCCCACGCTCCAGCCCCGGCCAGGGGAGCGACGGATCGGCGTCCAGAAAGTGATCGCTCTGCTCGCCGCGCCGGAGGTGAAACCACCCGGCGCGGGCGATCATCGCGGCGTTGTCGAGGTTGAGCCGGGGCTGTGCTACCACGACGCGGGCGCGCCCGGACAGCGCGCGCGCCAGTCGCTCGGCGAGCGCCCGATTGCACGCGACGCCGCCGCCGACCACGAGCGCGCGGTGTCCGGTGTCCTCGAGGGCGGCCGTTGCCTTCGCCGCGAGGACGTCGATCACCGCGTCCTGGAACGAGCGGGCGAGGTCCGCACGATCGGCGTCGAGACTCGTCGAGGCGCGCACGGCGTGGAGCACGGCGGTCTTGAGGCCGCTGAACGAGAAGTCGAATCCCGCGCCGAGCATGGGGCGCGGCAGGCGGAAGCGGTCCGTGCCCCGCTCAGCGAGTCGCTCGATGGCGGGCCCGCCCGGGTACCCGAGGCCCAGCAGCGTGGCGACTTTGTCGAACGCCTCACCGGCGGCGTCATCGCGCGTCTCACCGAGCACCCGATAGCGGCCCCACTCGGGCACGTCGAGCAGCAGGGTGTGGCCGCCCGACACGATCAGTGCCACGAACGGCGGCGCAAGGTCGGGGTCCTCGAGGGTGGGTGCGAACAGATGCCCTTCCAGGTGGTGCACACCGATCAGGCGCAGCCCGCACCCGGCCGCGAGCGCCTTTGCATAGCTCACGCCCACCAGCAAGGCGCCGATCAGACCCGGGCCCGCCGTGACCGCGACGGCGTCGACCGCGCTGAGCGGCAGGCCGGCTTCAGCGAGCGCGCGGCCGACGACCGGGTCGAGTGCCCTGAGGTGCGCCCGACTTGCCAGCTCGGGAACGACGCCCCCGAACACCTGATGGACATCCTGGGAGAGGATCACCAGGCTCGCGAGCTCCGCCCGGTCGCCGTCACACACCAGGATGGCGGCCGAGGTCTCGTCGCACGAGGACTCGATCCCGAGGACGACGTCAGCCACGGCGGCGTTGGAGCAAGACGGAATCGGGTGTCGCGACGGCGGTGAGGCCCTCGGGCGGCACCACCTGCAGCCGCACGGTCTCCGCCCGGTCGGTATCGGTCCGGGTGGCGACGACCGTCACGGAATCCCGTGTGAGGTGGACCAGCCGGCCGCTCGGCCCGCGCACCGTCACGATGACGGCCGGCGGGGTCGCGGCGGTCGTGGGACTCCGCTCCCCCTGGATGGCGACCGGCACGCCCATCAAGACGCGCTCCGCCATGAACGCGACATCGACCGACACGTCGACTTCGTCGGGGGTGACCCGGATCGGTCCCAGTCCGGCGGTATCGAGCCTGACCCTGCGCCGAACCGGAGCCGTGAGCCCGCTCAAGGCGACCGGCAAGGTCGGCACCTCGTGGAGCTGGCGGAGGGCCGTGTCCGGCCCGACCACGAGCACCGAGCTTGGCGCCACCGTCAAGCCGTCGAGCACCGCGTAGCCGGATTCCGGGACCACCGTGACGCGCGGCATGACCCGGACCGTTCGGCGGGCCACCTCGTCGAGCTGAATGAGCAGGCTGCGCGGCTGAATGTCCTCGGCGCGCACGTTGATCTGTTTCCCCGTCACGAGGTCCTGGGGGGCCAGCTCCAGCTCGAACCGGTTACCGGTGAGCGTGTCCGGGATGACTTTGCGGACCGTGGGCGGCGACGAATACAGCTTGATGAGCTCGCGGGTGCTCCCGATGTAGACCGCCTGGACCGTGGGCACCGAGCCCCGGAGCATGCGCCCCGCAGGGGGCTGGACGACAAGGTGGACCGGAATGAGTTGGGTCGTGGGCTCTTCCGCGGCCACCGCCGCCCACAAGACGCCGGACAGCACCAGCGCCGTGACCTTGACCGGCCAGTTCGTGACGATCGCCGAGCGCAGCGCGATCGTCCACGACCTAGTCGGCCGCAAGCAGCCTCCGGAACAGCGCTTTCTGGGCGGGGTGATCCCACGGGACCGCCCCGATGACCTTCTTGACGATCACGCCGTCCTTGTCGAGCACGAAGCTCTCGGGCGTGCCGGTCGTCTGGAAAGTCTGCTCGATCTTGCCGGAGCGGTCCTGAAGAATGGTGAACGTCAAGGCGCGCTCTTCCGTCCAGCGCCGCACGGCCGCGGGGTCGAGCTGGTCGATGCTGACGGCGACGATCCTGAGCCCTTCGGGGCCGAGCTCCTGGTAGAGGCGCTCCATCGACGGCATCTCTTCGAGACACGGCGCGCACCAGGTGGCCCAGACGTTGAGCAGGACCACCTCACCACGGAAATCGCGGATGCCCACCGTATCGCCGGTCGCGACGTCCACGACCCTGGCGTCGGGCGCCCGCACCCCGGGCTCGATCCGCTTGATCTCGGGGCTGAGCACCAGGGCCGCCCCCAACCCGAACCCGAGCACGCCCAGCACCACGGCGACGGCGATCCACTGACTGCGGTTCCTCATGTCTCGACCTTCCACGCTTCCCTAGACGTGTACCGCGCAGCGTCGCCGAAGTTCGCGGACCGCCGCGCCGGGGTCATCCGCGCCGAACACGGCCGACCCGGCCACGAAAGTATCCGCGCCCGCCACGTAGGCGGTCGCGATCGTGTCCACCGTGATCCCGCCGTCCACTTCGAGCCACGTGCGGTTGCCGTGCGCGGCGATCAGGGCACGTGCCCGGCGGATCTTCGTGGTCGACGCTGGAATGTAACTCTGCCCGCCGTAGCCAGGGTTCACCGTCATGACGAGCAGCAGATCCACGTCGTCGAGCATGTCCTCGACCAGCGCGAGCGGTGTGCCGGGATTGAGGGCCAGGCCCGCGCGCATCCCGAGCTCGTGCGCGACCACGAGATGGCGTTGCGGATGGCGGGTGGCTTCCGGATGGAACGTGAAGATCGCGGCCCCCGCCTCGGCGAATGGGGTGAGGTAGCGCTCGGGCTCCACCACCATCAGATGCACGTCGAGCGGCAGGCTCGTGGCGCGACGGGCGGCGGCGATCACCGCCGCGCCGAACGTCAGATTGGGCACGAACCGGCCATCCATGACGTCGATGTGGATCAGGTCCGCGCCGCCCTCGGCGGCCCGCGCGATGTCCTCCGCGAGCCGTCCCGGGTCCGCGCTGAGGATGCTGGGGGCGATCCGCACTGGGCTCATTGGCCGCTCCGGGCGATGCGCACGTTGACCGGCGTCCCGGGCGCGCTCAACGTTCCGGCCGCCGGTTCCTGGTAGAAGATCTCCCCGGGTGCCGCGGCCTGCGTCGTCTGGGCGAAGCTCGTGCCGAGGGTGAGTCCCGCGGTCTCGAGGGCCAAGCGCGCCTCCTCGACGGTAAGGCCGGTCAGGGCGGGGACCCGGATCGTGGCGGCCCCGACGCTCACGACGAGCGTGACGGCCGTGCCAGGGAGCAGGGTGCTGCCGGCGGGCGGGCGCGTGTTGACGGCGATGTTCTTGGGCGTGGGCGCCTGCGTGGACTCGATCGACCCGACCTTGAGGCCCGCCGACTCCAGCAGGAGCCGGGCATCCTGCGCCTCGTATCCGGCGACATCTGGCACCGGGATGCGTTGCGGGCCGGTGCTCACCGTCAGCGCGACGTCGGTGCCCTCGCGGGCCACCACCTCCGGCGGGGGATCCTGCCAGATAACCACCCCCGGCGCGGCCGACGGGTGCGCAGCTCGCTCGACGGTGGCGACGCCGAGCCCGCTCCTCGCCAGCGCCTCGCGCGCGGTGCCTTCCTGCATGCCGATCAGGCGGGGCACGTTCTTGCTGCTGGCGAAGATCGGGGCGGGGAAGAACACGAGCGCCGCCAGCAGATACCCGAGCAGCAGCGTGCCGCCGAACACCCCGGTGGCCATGAGCGCAACGCGCCGCTCGCGCCACCAGACGCGCGGCGTTGCCCCGGTGCCCTCCCCCAGCTCCGACGTCAGCGTCGTCGTCGCAGGCTCGTGGGGCCACGGCGGCGGCGCCTCGGCCCGCGGCCGATCGCTCGGCGGTGTGCGCCCGATGTGAAGCCGCGCGCGCAACCGCTCCATCCACCGCGCAAGCGGCCCGCGCTCGGCGAACGTGCGACGCACCCTCATGCGATCCGGACCAGGCGGGCCGTGTAGCCGCCGTCGGTGCCGCGATCGGGCGGGAAGACCAGCAGGTCCTCCTGCTCGCGGCGGAACGCCGGATGGCGGGTCAGGAAGCGCTCCATCTGGACGGCGTTTTCCTCCGGCTCGAGTGAACAGGTCATGTACACCAGCACCCCGCCAGGCCGCACCGTGCCGGCCACGCCATCGAGCAGCGCTCCCTGCAGCGCCTGCAGGCGTCGCAGCCGGACGGGCGAGGCGCGCCACCGCGCGTCTGGGTGCCTGGCCAGCGTGCCGGTGGCGGTGCAGGGGGCGTCGAGCAGCACCGCGTCGAACCGGTCCGCCCCGAACGGCGGCCGAGTCGCATCGGCGCACAGGACGCGGACAGCGGGCGCCGCCCGCCGAACCGTCTCCAGCAACCGGGCCAGCCGCTCGCGCCGCACGTCGGAAGCGACCACCCGGCATTGGCGTGCCAGCGTCGCGGTCTTGCCGCCCGGCGCCGCGCACGCGTCCCAGACCAGGGCGCCGTCGGGGATCGCGGCATGGGCGAGACCGAGCGCCTGCGCCGCATCCTGCACGACGAACCCCCCCTCCCGGTAGCCGGGCAGCTGCTCGACGCGAATGCCGCGAACCGCGAGGCCCGCGCCGCCGGGGGCCGACTCGCTCGTGATGCCCGCCGTCGCGAGCTCGCGCGCGAGCCGGTCGAGGTCCCAACGGGCCGGCTGGAGGTGCGTCACGGGCCGCCGGTTGTTGCACGCGAGCAGGGACGCGGCGCGCTCCGTGCCGAACGCGTCGATCCAGCGGGCGACCAACCACTCCGGGTGGGAGTAGTGCCGGGCCAGCTCCGACGCCGTCCGTCCAGCCTCGAGCGCGGGCGCGCCGCCGTTCCGCGGTTCCGCACCGGCATCCCGCCCGCGCGCGATCCGCCGCAGGACCGCGTTCACGAACCCGGCCGACCGCGTGCCGTGCGCCCGCTTCGCGAGGTCCACCGCCGTCGCGACGGCCGCGTGGGCGGGCACACGGTCGAGTTCGAGGAGCTGGTACGCTCCCAGCCGCAGCACGTCGCGGACGTCATCGTCCACCCGCCGCCAATCGGACGAGACGTGGCGCGCGATCGTCAGATCCAGCGCGGTGCGCGCGCGCAGCACGCCCGCGGCGAGCTCGTGCGCCAACCGTCGATCCGGCTCCGCGAGGTCGCCCAGGGCAGACGCCAGCGCGGCGTCGAACGTAACGCCACCTCGCACGGCGCGCAGCACCTCGAGCGCGGCGGCGCGGGTCGCGGCGCCACGAACGCTCAGCCCAGCATTCCCTTGGCGGGGCTCGACGGGACCGCCACTTCGCGGCGCGGCATCCGCCCGGCCACGTAGGCCGCGCGCCCGGCCGCGACGGCCAGGCGCATGGCGTGGGCCATCGCCACGGGGTCGCGCGCTTCGGCGACCGCCGTGTTCATCAGGATGCCGTCGACGCCCTGCTCCATGGTCACGCAGGCATCGGACGCCGTGCCGACGCCGGCGTCCACGATCACCGGCACGGTGAGCCGGCTCTTGATCGTCCGGATCGCGTAGGGGTTGAGCAGCCCCAGCCCGCTCCCGATCGGCGAGGCGAGCGGCATCACGGCCGCCGCGCCGGCGTCCTGGAGCTTGAGAGCGGTGACGAGGTCCTCGTTCGTATAGGCCATCACCCGAAAGCCGTCGGCGACGAGCGTGCGGGTGGCCTTGAGCAGCTCTTCCACCTCCGGCAGGAGCGTCTGCTGATCGCCGATCACCTCGAGCTTGATGAACTCGTTGAAGCCCGCCTCGCGCGCGAGACGCGCGTAGCGCACGGCGTCGCCCGCCGTGTAGCAGCCGGCGGTGTTGGCGAGCAGGAAGTACCGCTGGGGATCGAGATGGTAGAGGATACCCTCTTCCTTGGTGCGGTCCAGATCCACCCGGCGCACGGCCACCGTCACGATCTCCGCGCCCGATGCCGCATGGGCGCTGACCATGGTGGCGTGGTCCTTGTACTTCCCGGTGCCGACGATGAGACGGGACCGGAACGTCCGGCCGCCGATCGCGAGAGCGGTATCCTGCCAGGCGGCGTCGCTCACCTCATCCTCCCCCCACGAAGTGCACGAGCTCGACCTGGTCGCCGTCACGGACCCGTGTGCCGGCCAGGGCCGGACGCCGCACGATCTGGCGATTCAGCTCGACCACGACCAGGCGGGGATCGAGGTCGAACCGCTCGAGCAGCTGGAGCAGCGAAGCGTCGCTCGGCACCTCGCGCGACTCGCCGTTGACGATGAGGCGGATCACCTCAGGAGACATGCTCGAAAGATAGCAGCAGCGCGCGCGCGGCCGCAGCCGGATCGGCGGCGTCCCACAGGGCCCTGATCGCGGCGACGCCGCAGGCGCCGGCCGCCCGGGCCGCCGCCGCGCGCGCCGCGGTGACGCCCCCGATGGCGATGACCGGGGCGGGCAGCGCGCCGCGCAGGGCGGCGGTGCCCAACGGCACGCGGTCGGGGTGTGACGCCGTCGGCCAGATCGCTCCGAGAAACGCGTAGTCCGCGCCGGCGGCGACCGCCGATCTGGCCGCATCGCCGGTGTGGGTCGAACACCCCAGCAGGGCGTCGGCCCCGAGGAGTCGCCGGACAGCGGGCACTGGGAGGCCGTGCCCCGGCAGGTGCACGCCGTCGGCGTCACACAGCCGCGCGAGATCGACGCGGTCGTGGATGATCAACCGGGTGCCGGTAGCCGCCGTGATCGGCCGGAGGGCCCCGGCGAGGCGAAGCAGGGTACGGGCGGGCAGGGTGCCCCGAAGATGCAGCCCGACCTCCGGTCCCAGCGACACGGCGCGTGCGCGCTCGAGGAAATCGGGCAGCCGCAGCACGCGGTCGTCGGTTACCGCGTGGAGCGGCGGAATCCGGCTCACGAAAACCGGTCGCCGACGCGGGCCCCGCGGCCGCGGAGCCAGTCCGCCGCGGCGAGCCGTGCCTTCCCCTCGGGCTGGACGTCGAGAAACTGCAGCGCCCCGTCACCGGTGGCGACCACGAGTGCCGGGTCGATCTCGAGAATCGTGCCCGCCGCGGTCCCCTCGGGCGGACACCCCGCGCCACGCGGCCCGAACAGCTTGATCCGCCGATCGCCGAGCGCGGTCCACGCGCCGGGGCGTGGGTCGAGCGCCCGGACCAGGCGCGCCAACACCGGGGCGGGCGCCTCCCAGCGGATCCGTGCGGTCTCCGGTGTGATCTTGGGGGCGTAGCTCGCCAGGCGCGGGTCCTGCGGCTGCCGGACGATGGCCGCCGCGTCGAGCAGCGTGAGCGCCTCGATCAGGGCGAGCGCGCCGAGCTCCGCGAGCCGCACCTCGAGCTCACCCCCGGTCTCGTCGGTCGCGATCGGCGTCGGGACCCGATGCAGCACGGGCCCCGTGTCCATCCCGGCCTCCATTTGCATGATCGTGATACCCGTCTCCTCGAGCCCCTGCATCACGGCATGCTGGATCGGGGCGGCGCCGCGCAACGCGGGCAGCAGCGATGCGTGCACGTTGATCATGCCGCGCGGGGGGAGGGCCAACAGGGCCGGCTTCAGAATGTGCCCGTACGCGACGACGACGCCGAGATCGGGCGCCAGGGGGCGCAGCGCATCGAGGAACTCCGGCGCGTTGGGCTGCTCGGGCTGCAGGATTGGAAGGCCCTCGGCCAGCGCCTCCTGCTTGACGGGCGGCGGGTGCAGCACCGAGCGGGAACGGCCGTGCGGCCGGTCGGGCTGGGTGACCACCGCGGCCACCTCGAAGCCCTCTTCGAGCAGGGCCCGGAGCGACGGCGTCGCGAAGTCGGGCGTGCCGAAGAAGACGAGCCGCATGTCAGTCCCGGATCGCGGCCGGCGGAAGCTCCTTGAGGAACCCGGTCGCGCCCTTGCGGCTCCGCTGCCACTTGCGCAGCAGCAGGCGTCGCTTGAGCGGGCTCAGGCGGTCGAGGAACAGGATGCCGTCGAGATGGTCCATCTCATGCAGGGTCGCCCGCGCCTTGAGATCGACCGCCGCGACCTGTACGCGGCTCCCGTCGAGGCTCGTCGTCTCGACTACCACGCGGGTCGCTCGATCCACCTCGCCGTAGATGTCGGGGATCGACAGACAGCCTTCCTCACCGCGCTCCTCTCCGTAGCGCTCCACGATGATCGGATCGATCAGCACGAGCGGCTCGCCGTCACCGGTATCGACCACCGCGACCCGCTGGAGCACGCCGACCTGATTGGCGGCGAGGCCGACCCCTTCGGCCGCGCGCATCGTGTCGAACAGGTCCTGCACCAATGTCGGGACCTCGGGCCCCACGACGCGGACCTCCGCCGCCCGCTCGCGGAGCGCCGGAGAGCCGAGCAGGTGGAGCGTCCGGACACTCACGACGCGGGCTTCTCCGCCGAGGCGGGGGCGTGGACGTCGGCCACCCGGTCGCGCAGCACGATGAGGCGCGCCTCCCCACTCTTCACCGTGAGGCGGTCGTCCTTGATGTGCACGACTTCGCCCACCAGCCCTCCCACCGTGACGATCTCGTCGCCCCGCTTGATCTGGGTGAGGCGCTCCTTGTGGCGCTTCTCCTGCTGCAGTTTCGGACGGATGAGCAGGAAGTAGATGATCGCGACGAACGCGAGCATCTGGAACAGGAACACGGCCATGCCGCGGCCACTCTGGCCGCCGGCGGGGGCGAACAGCAGGAACAGGAGATTCGGGGTCACGTGCCACTCCCTGCGCGGTAGCGGGCGAGCCAGTCGGCGCGCCATGACTGGAACGATCCATCGCAAACGCGGCGACGAGCTTCCTCGCCCAAGCGAATCAGGAACCGGACGTTGTGCAGCGAAAGGAGCCTGAGGCCCAGCAGCTCGTCCGCCATGAACAGGTGCCGCAGGTACCCACGACTGTACGTCCGGCACGTCTCACAGTCGCATGTCGGCTCGAGCGGCGCCGGGTCCGTCCGGTGCGCCGCGTTCCGCACGTTGCACGGGCCGTCGAGCGTGAACGCCTGTCCGTTGCGCCCGTTCCGCGTGGGCGCCACGCAGTCGAACAGGTCCATGCCGCGCGCCACGGCCTCGAGCAAGTCCTCGGGAAACCCGACGCCCATAAGATAACGGGGCATGGCGGGCGGCAGCGAAGGCTCGAGGGCCTCGAGGGTCGCGTACATGGCGGGCCGCGGCTCGCCGACCGCCAACCCGCCGATGGCGAAGCCGCTCCACGGCCCGGCGCCGAGCACCCGGTCGACCGCGCAACGCCGCAGGTCCACGAACGTCCCGCCCTGCACGATGGGCCACAGCGCCTGGCGATCCGGTGCCGGCGCCGCGAGGCCCGCATGGCGCGCGCGGGCCCGGACGAGCCAGGCCGCCGTCCGATCGAGCGCGTCTGCGACCACGTGCCGCTCCGCCGTGCCCGGGACCACGTGGTCGAGTGCCATGGCGATGTCGGCGCCGAGGGCCCACTGAATCTCCACGGCCCGTTCGGGCGTGAGGCGGCGCCGGCCCCCGTCCACGTGGGACTGGAACTCGACGCCCTCGTCGTCCACCCGGCGGAATCCTTCGAGCGAGAAGATCTGGAAGCCACCCGAGTCCGTGAGGATCGGGCCATCCCAGGCCATGAACCGGTGCAGCCCCCCGAGGGCCGCGATCACGTCCTCGCCCGGTCGCACGTGCAGGTGGTAGGTGTTGGCGAGCAGCACCTGCGTGCCGACCGCGCGGAGGTCGTACGGCGAGAGCGTGCGGACGGTTCCCTGCGTGCCCACCGGCATGAACGCCGGCGTGCGGACCTCGCCCCGCGGCAGCGTCAGGGTGCCGGCACGCGCCGAGCCGCAGATGCCGTCGATCCCGAATTCGAACACGGCGGGGAATCTAGCCTCAGACGATCGCCATCGCGTCGCCGTAGCTGTACAGCCGGTAGCGCTCGCGCACCGCCTCGCGGTAGGCGGCCATGGTCGCCTCATGGCCGGCGAACGCCGCCACGAGCATCAGCAGCGTGGAGCGGGGCAGGTGGAAGTTCGTGAGCAGCGCGTCGACCACGCGGAACGGGAACGGCGGGTAGATGAAGAGATCGGTCCAGCCGGAGGTGGGATGGAGCACGGCAGGGGCAGGAGGAGCAGAGGGGGCAGAAGTGGCCGGAGCGGCAGCGCCGAGGGTCTCGAGGACCCGCGCCGCGGTCGTGCCGACCGCCCAGACCCGGCCACCGCGCGCCTTGGCCTGGTTGATGGTGTCGGCGGCCGCGGTGGGTACCTCGAACCACTCCGCGTGCATCACGTGGCGCGCGGGGTCATCGGCCTCCACGGGCTTGAACGTGCCGGGGCCCACGTGCAGCACGATCTCCGCCACGGCCACCTCCCGTGCCGCGACCTCGTCGAGCACAGCCGGGGTGAAGTGGAGGCCGGCGGTCGGTGCCGCGACGCTCCCATCCACCCGCGCATAGACGGTCTGATAGCGCTCGCGATCCCGCTCGTCAGGGGCACGCCGGATGTAGGGGGGGAGCGGCACGGCGCCGAATCGCTCCATCACGCCGCGCGCGTCGAGCGGGCCGGTCAGCCGCACGCGGCGGAGCCCGCCGCCCACGACCTCGAGGACCTCGACCTCCGTCGCTTCCCCCAGGCGGACCCGCCGCCCGGCCTTGAGCTTGCCGCCGGGGTGCACCATGGCGAGCCACGTCCCGTCCGGGGCCGGATGAACCAGCAGGACCTCCGCGGGGCGCCCGTTCGCCCGCACGCCGAGCAGGCGGGCCGGAATCACACGGCTCACGTTCAGCACCAGCACGTCACCGGGCGTCAGGAGAGACGGGAAGTCGCGGAAGCGGCGGTGGGACCGCGTCCCGGTCGCGCGGTCGAGCACCAGCAGTCTGCTGTCCGCCCGGTCAGCAACGGGGTGTTGAGCGATGAGCCCGGGCGGGCACGCGTAGTCGAAGGCGGCCGCGGTGAGCCGCGGAGCGGGCGGAACCGTCATCGGTGCGGACGCGGCTAGCGCGCGGGCAGCTGGGCGGCCGTCACCGCGATCTGGCGCCGCGCCTCGGCCACCTGCTGCGTCAGCTTGTCGGTCACGCGGAGCGTGATGACGTAGGTCGCGACCGGGGCGTTCTCCAGGTCCACGGTGAGGTATTCGACCTGACGTCCTCCCGGCGCGGTCGTGACCTCGCGGTCGTAGACCAGGCTCACCTCGTCGTCCCCCTTGGCCGACAGCCCTACCGCGTCGCCAATGCCGCCCAGTATGCGCGCGGCGAACCCTTTGCGCTCGATGTCCCGCACCGTGATGCGCAGCTCGACCGCATAGCGGGCCCGGCCGGTGGAGTCCGGCGCGAGGTTGTAGATCTCCCAGAGCAAGGCGACCGGCGCGTCGGGAGCGAACCGGCCCACGCTGGGCTCCACGAAGAAATCCGTCCAGCGGCTGTATGTGGAATCGTGCGGCGCGAGGCGGTTGGCCACCACGACGTCCGACAGCATCAGGGAGTCGGGACCGTAGCGCCGCAACGCAAGGAGGGACGTGCTGCGGGCGGCGCGGTCCACCCCTCCCAGCTCGGCTTCTACGCGCAGCAGGTACTCCGCCGGAGCGAGCTCGAACCGGAAGCTGCGCCGCTCCACCTGCAGCGGGTCGCCCGCCTGAATGGTCTCCCGGCGCTGGTCGCGTCGCACGTCGCGCATGCGCCCGTCCCGGATGATGGCGGCGGTGGTGAGCGGGAGTTGCTCCACGCCGGCCCCCCGTGCCATGTGGCCGATCGGCATGACGGAGAAGACGCCAAGCTCCGTCGTGGCGGCCCCGTCGCCCCGGAACTGCGCGAGCTGCACCAGGATCGTGTCCATGTCGGCGACCGCCGGGACGTTGTCGAATCGCACCGGGAAGAGGTCGCGCTGCTCGTTGTACAGCGTGCGGAAGTCGCCGGAGAAGGTCGTGCGGGCGAAGCCCGGTGTCATCGAGAACATGAAGCGCAGCTGCACGGGCTGGTACACCCAGACGATCGTGTTGCGCTCGCTCTCGAGGCTCTCGAGCGCGTCCCGCTGGCTCTGCCGGCCGCGCCCGAACGCGGCCCAGATGTCCGGCGGTCCGTAGCGCAGGTACACCGCGCCACGGTCCGTCTCGTAGCCCTGCACGCCGCGGAACGGATCGGCCCAGCGGTGCATCACGTAGGTGAGCCGCGCGTAGAACTCGATCTGCGCCTCGTTCACGGGCGCGAGGAGCAGCGGTTGCGACACCGCCCAATAGAGCGAATCGAGCTGCGTCTGCTGCGCCGGGGCCATCCCGGCGAAGCGGGCCTGGTCGACCGATTTCAGCAGCAGGCCGAGGTTGCCGTACGGCACCCGCTCGGCCGGTGTCATGCGTCGCAGCGCCGTGTCGCACGCGGCCTGGGCGTCCGCCCAGCGCCGCGTGCGGGCCAGCGCCATGCCGAGCAGCGCCCACGCATTGCCGCTGTCGGGCACGGCGCGGACCAGCTGCCGGCCGAGCTCCACGGCCTCGTCCCAGCGCTGCCCCTCTCCCAGCAACACCGCGAGCAGGCCGGCCGCGTGCACGCTCCGCGGATCGGCCGCCAACGCGGCGCGGAGGTACTGCTCCGCCTCGTTCCGGTCGTCGCCGCCCGGGTCGCCGGGGTCGGGCTTGACCTGGCGCCGGAAGAAATCCTCGACGCCCTTCCACTCGCCCATCATGACGCCGGCGTCGACCGTCGTCGCGTCCTCGATGAACAGGTAGCGGTGCGCGCGCTGCTCGTAGCGCTCCCACGCGATCCGCGCGCTGCGGTACTCGATCTCGGCCAGCTTCTCGCTGCCGAACTCGCGCGCCGCCGCCCGCGCGTTCTCCACGAGCCCCGCCACGCGCGATCGGGCGAACACGTTGTCCTCGGTGCGCAGCAGATCGGCCAGGGCGAGCCAGTACTTGCCGCTGTCGGGTTGGATGCGAATCGCGGTCCGGAAGTGCTCCTCGGCCCGGCCCTTGTCGCTGCCCTGGAGCAGCTGACCGGCACGGTAATGGGACTCGGCGTCCTGCTTGTCGCGCTCGACCGCCGCCTCGCAGGCGGCGATCGCGCCCGCCGTGTCACCGCGGGTGCCCAGGGAGTCGCCGCACGCCGCCTGAGCGGCGAGCGGCGGGGAGGCCAGCGCGGCCAGCGCCGCGAGGGCGATGGGAATCAGCGTGTGACGCATGGCCAGGGAATCTAGGGCAACCGCGCGGGACAGGGGTCGCAGCGCGTCGGGGGCGCCCGGTCGATGAGGATCACCTTCTGGCCGGCTACGGATCGGCCGGTCCGCAGATCGGTGACCTCCACCTCGACCGTGTAGCTCCCCTCGGGCGCGTCCTTCAGCTCCACCGTGAGGTACTCGACGTTCACGCGCTCGCGCGTCGCGTCTACCGTGCGGGTGTAGTGCAGGGCGATCCGGTCGTCGCCCTTGGCCGAGAGCCCCATGGCGTCGCCCAGCCCCCCGATGATCTGGGCGATGGTCGAGCGGCGGGTGAGCGTCGCGATCGTGAAGCGGAGGTCGATGCCGTACGAAACCTTGCCGCCGGAATCCGGGGCCAGATTGTAGACCTCCCAGAGCAGGCCCACCGTGTGTCCGGGCGTGAACCAGCCGCCGTTGGGCTCGATTAGATAGTCGCTCCAGCGCGCGGCGGCGGAGTCCCGCGGCGCCACGCTCCCGGCGACAAGGAGGTCGGAGAGCATGAGCTCCGAGCCCAGAAAGCTCCGCACCGCGAGCGGCCGTACGCTGCGGGCCGCGCGCACGTACGCCGGCAGGTGCGCTTCCACACGTAGCACGTACGCGCCGGGGCCCATCGTGAGCCGCCAGCTGCGATGCTGCGCCGCGGGGGTCTCGGGACCCACGCGCACCGTCTCGGCGCGGCGATCCCGCAGCAGCTCGGCCCCGGCTTCATTCTGCAGCAGCGCGCCCGACACGAGCGGCAGGGTCGCGAGCGGGAGGGACTCCGTCATGCGGCGTAGCGGCAGGGCGCCGAACACCACGACCGCGGTGGAGTCACCGGGGCCGCGAAACTCCGACGTCTGCACCGCGATGGTGTCCAGCGCCCGGATTATCGGGACGTTGTCGAACCGCGCGGGACTCAGCGTTTGATCCACACGGAACGCCTCGTCGCTGTTGCTCGCGAAATACGGATGCGCAAACCCCGACGTCTGCTCGAACACGAAGCGGAACTGCGGCACCCGATACAGCCAGATCACGGTCTGCGAGGCGTCGAGCACGCGTTCCATGACCAGAGTGTCCTGTCCGCCAGTGGGGTCCGCGCCAGGCGGCACTTTCCGGGCGTCCGGCGTTTGCGCGATCCACACGTCCGGTGGGCCGTAGCGCACGTAGACGGCCCCCATGTCGGTCTCGTAGCCGCGGCGGCGGCGCGGCATGTCCGTCCAGCGGTGGTCGACGTAGGTCAGCCGGGCGTAGAACTCGACCTGCAGCTCGTTCGTCTCCGTGAGCACGAGTGGTTGGGCGCCGTGCCAATACAGCGAGTCGTACGGCCCCCGGTCGGTGGCGGGCATCTGTTCCCAGCGGAGGCGGTCGGCCTTTCGCAGGATCTGCCCGATGTTCAGGTAGGGGGCGCGCTCCCCGGCCGCCATCCGCTCGAGCGCGGTCCGGAAGGCCACCTGCGCGTCGTGCCAGCGGTTGATCCGCGCGAGCGCGAGCCCAAAGAGCGCCCAGGCCCGTCCACTGTCCGGCGCGAGCCGCGTGGCCCTGCGCATCAATGCGGCGGCCTCCTGCCAGCGGTCCATCTCCCCGAACACCACGACCAGGAGACCGAGCAGCTGGCAATCAGCGGGCTGAGCGGCCAGCCCGTGTTGCAGGGCATCCTCCGCGGCGGCGAGGTACCCCGTCCCCATACCGGGGGCCGCAGGCCGGAGCGACCGGATGACGTACTCGTCCCAGTACTTCCACTCGTCCTCCACCAGCGGTACGACCTGGGACGTCCCGGGGGACGCGCTGGTGTAGCGCCGCCCGTACTGCTCCCAGCGATCGACGGCAAGGCGCGCCGTGCGGTACGCCGCCCCCGCGATCTCGACGGGGTTCCCGCTGCGCTCAGCCGCCTCCCGCGCGCGCCCCACGGTTCGCGGCACCTGCACCAGCAGCGTGATGAGATTCTGTGACCGGAAGTAGTCGGCGAGCGTCAGCCAGTAGCGGGCACTGTCCGGCGCGAACCGGGTGGCGTAGCGCAGGTGCTCCTCGGCCGTGCGGCGGTCCGCGCTCACCGCGTCGGCCGGGTCGACGCGCGCCAGATACAGCAGTCCCAGACGGTAATGCGCCTCCGCGTTCCGCTCCTGGCGGGCGATCATGGACTCGAGCAGCGCGATAGCCGCGGTGGTGTCGCCCTGGGCCACCCGCTGTGCGGCGTCCTCCAGCGTCTGCGCGGAGGCGGCGGACGTCACGATCAGGAGGGAGGACAGGACGAAGAGCGCGCGCACCGGCACACCAGGACAGAGGGGGCGAGCCAACCAAGCCACCATGAGCTACCCCCAGACGCCTTGCCAGATCCAGAATCCCGACCGTGATACTCCCAGAGGTCACGACGTCCAGCGCGGTGGCCGCCGTGGGGGTCGCAGCCCGGCAGGCGGGGGCGCGACGCTACGGGACCTGATCCGGGCACGGGTTGCAGCGTACCGGCGGTGCCCGGTCGACGTGGATCACCTGGCGCCGGACGACCGACCCGCCGGTGCGCAGATCCGTCACCTCCACCTCGATCGTGTAGGTCCCTTCCGGTGCGTCCTTCAGGTCCACCGTGAGGTACTCGACGTTCACGCGGCTGGGCGTCGCGTCCGCCGTGTGGGTGTAGTGCAGCGCGATCCGGTCGTCCCCCTGGGCCGAGACTCCCAGGGCGTCGCCGATCCCGCCCACGATCTGCGCGAACACTGAGCGGCGCGTGATCGACTCGATCGTGAACCGGAGGTCCACCGTGTAGGTCACCTGGCCGGCGTCGTTGGGCGTGAGGTTGTAGACCTCCCACAGCAGGCCCACGGACTGCCCCGGCGTGAACCAGCCGCCGTTCGGCTCGATCAGGTAGTCACTCCACCGGGCGGCGGTGGAATCGCGCGGCGCGACCCGCCCGGCGACCAGCAGGTCGGACAGCATGAGCCACGAGCCCCAGAAGCTCCGCACCGCGAACGGCCGCACGCCGCGCGCGGCCCGATCGAGGGCCGGGACGTGCGCCTCGACGCGCAGCACGTACTCGCCCGGCCCGATCGTGAGGCGCCAGCTGCGGTGCTGCACCGCGGGAGTCTCGGCACCAAGGTGGAGCGTCTCGGTGCGCCGGTCCCGGAGCAGCTCGACGCCCTGCCGGTCCTGCAGCAGGGCGCCGGACACGAGCGGCACCGTCGACAGGGGGAGGGACTCCGTCATGCGGCGCACCGGCAGCGCACCGAACACGGCGATTGCCGTGGAATCGTCGTGTCCGCGGAACTGCGCGGCCTGGATTGGAATCGTGTCCATCGCCCGGTATACGGGGACGTTGTCAAACCGCGCGGGGCTCAGCGTCTGATCCGCCCGAAACGCCTCGCGGCTGTCGCCGGCGAAGTACGCGCGCGCGAACCCCGGCATCTGCGCGAACACGAACCGGAACCGTGGGACGAGATAGACCCAGACGCTCTGCGACCAGAAGTCCGGCGGCCCGTACCGCACGTACACCGCGCCCATGTCGCTTTCCCAGCCGCGAACGCCGCGCCACGGATCGCTCCAGCGGTGGTCCACGTACGTCAGCCGGGCGTAGAACTCCACCTGCAGCTCGTTCGTTTCGGTGAATACGAGGGGCTGGGCCACCCGCCAGTACAGCGAGTCGAACGACTGACGCCCGGCGTCCGGCGTCTGCTCCCATCGGATCCGGTCGGCCTTGCGCATGATCTGCCCGATTTCGCGGTACGGCGCGCGCTCGTCGGGGGTCATGCGCGCGCGCGCCGCGTGAAAGGCCTCCTGAGCGTCGTGCCAGCGGTTGACGCGGGCCAGCGCGAGGGCGTAGAGGGCCCACGCCCGCCCGCTGTCGGGTGCGAGCTTCGTGACCTTGCGCATCAGCGCGGCCGCTTCGGCCCAGCGATCGGTCTCGCCGAACACGACGGTCAGGAGTCCGAGCAGGCGCGTGTCGAGGGGACGCGCGTCCAGGCCGCGCCGCAGCGAGCGCTCCGCCTCCGCCAGATACTGCTGCCCCACATCGCGCGGGCCGGGCAGAACCGACTGCGTGATGAACTGTTCCCAGTCCTTCCACTCGGCGTTGGCCGACGGCACCACGACCGGTCCTCCCACGGAGGCGCCTCGGTAGCGTCGTCCGTACTGCTGCCACCGATCCCAGGCGACATGGGCGGCGCGGTACGAGGCTGCCGCGATCTCCTCCGGATTCCCGGCCCGTTCGGCCGCCTCCTGCGCGCGCCCGACGAGCCGCGCCACCTGCGCGCGCAACGTGACGAGGTTCTGGGAGCGGAAGAGGTCGGCGAGGGCCAGCCAGTACCGCGCGCTGTCCGGCGCGAACCGGGTGGCGTACCGCAGGTGCTCCTCGGCCTTGCGGCGGTCTTCGCTGATCGCGCCGTCGCGCTTGGCGCGCGCCAGCCGGAGCACGCCTGCTCGGTAGTGCGCTTCCGCGTTCCGCTGGTGCCCGGCGATCACCGCCTCGAACGCCGAGATGGCGCCGGTCGTATCGCCGCGCGTCACCAGGCGCTCGGCGTCCGCCACCGTCTGGGCTGACGTGACCGACGCGAAGATGGCGAGACAGGCGGGGACGACGAGGAGACGCATGAGGGATCCGGCACGTCGTGGTGAAGCCTTTATGCAGCTACCCCGGGCCCGCCAACCGGGTCCGCGGTGGCCCGGGTGTCTCAGTCAGTCGAACACACTGCCTTGGCCGCCGGTCGGAGGGACGAACCCGAAGTGCCGGTACGCCGTCGGCGTGGCCTGCCGCCCGCGCGGCGTGCGGTGGAGGAAGCCCTGCTGGATCAGAAACGGCTCGTAGACCTCCTCGATCGTCCCGGCGTCTTCGCCGACGGCGACCGCGATCGTGTTGAGCCCCACCGGGCCGCCGCCGAACTTCTCGATGATCAGGGTGAGAATGCGGGCGTCCATATCGTCGAGCCCGTACTCGTCGACGTTGAGCCGGGCGAGCGCCGCATCGGCCACGGCCTTGGTGATGGTGCCGTCCGCCTTCACCTGGGCGTAGTCCCGCACGCGTCGCAGCAGCCGGTTCGCCACGCGCGGAGTTCCGCGGCTGCGTCGCGCGATCTCGTCGGCGCCCACGGGCTCGATGGCAACGCCGAGAATGCCGGCCGACCGCACGACGATGCGCACGAGATCCGCCGCGGGGTAGTAGCCCAGCCGCTCGACCACACCGAACCGCGCCCGCATCGGCGGCGTCAGCATGCCATAGCGCGTGGACGCACCGATCAGGGTGAACGGCTCCAGCTCCATCGGGATCGTCTGCGCGTTGGCACCCTCGGCGATCCGGACGTCCACCCGGTAGTCCTCCATGGCCGGGTAGAGGAACTCCTCGAGCTGCGGCCGGAGGCGGTGGATCTCATCGACGAACAGGATATCACCGCGCTGCAGGGTCGTCAGCATCCCGACCAGATCGCCCGGCCGCTCGAGCACCGGTCCGCTCGTCGTCCGGATGTTGACGCCCATCTCGCGCGCGATCAGCATCGCGAGGGTCGTCTTGCCGAGCCCCGGCGGGCCGAAGAACAGCGTGTGATCGAGCGGCTCGCCGCGCTGCCGCGCCGCGTCGATCGCGATCTGCAGACCTTCCTTCACCTGCTCCTGGCCGATGAACTCGTCGAGGCGCGACGGCCTGAGCGACGTCTCCGCGGGCGTCTCGTCCGGCAGGGCGTCGGGCGTGGTGATCTCCCGGTGCGTCACGGCTTCGCCGCGGCCTGCCAGAAGGCGGGTCGCAGACCCGGGTGGATGACGTGCGGCGTGCGGCACGTCACGCAGCGGTCGACCGCCTCGGACGTGTCGGGGGAGACGAGCTTGCGGTTCGTCGCCCCGCAGCGGGTGCACTTCCATTCGGCGGTGGTCATGATCCCTTCGCGAGCGCCCGGAGGGCGCGACGGATGAGTTCGGTTGGGGCTGCCGCGCCCGCTTCCGCCAGGGCCGCGCGCACCGCGCGGTCGGCATCCAGCGCGCCGTAGCCGAGGTTCACCAGCGCCTGCACGGCCTGGTCCGCCGCCGGGGCCCGCGCGGGCGCCTCGCCCGGCGCCGTAAGGTCGCCCAGCTTGTCCTTGAGCTCGAGTACCATGCGTTCGGCGGTCTTCCGGCCGATCCCCGGCACGGTGCACAGCGCCGCCAGATCGCCGCCGCGGAGTGCCGCGACGACCCGGCCCCCGCCCAGGGTGGAGAGCAGGGCCAGCGCGATGCGGGGGCCGACCCCGGTCGCCCCGAGCAGCCGCTGGAACACCTGCCGCTCGTGCTCCCGGTCGAACCCGAACAGGAGCCAGCCGTCGTCCCGGACCACTAGCACGGTCCGGAGATCGATCTCCTCGCCTTCGGGCGGCATCCGCTCCAGCACGCCGAGCGGCACCGCGAGCTCGTAGCTCACGCCGCCCGCGGTCAGTACGACCACGCGATCGCCGGTCCTGGCGGTGAGTCTGCCGCGAACGCCCGTGATCATCGGCGCCGGCCGGCGAGCAACAGATAGGCGAGCGCCACCGCGACCCCGTCGGCGGCGTCGGCCGGCGTTGGCGGTCGCTGCAGCCGGAGCAGCTGCTGCACCATGTAGCCGATCTGCGTCTTGGCGGCCCTTCCCCGACCCGCCACCGCCTGCTTCACCGTCGCCGGGGAGTACTCCGCGACTCGGATGCCCGCCTGAGCGGCGGCCAGCAGGATCACGCCGCGTGCGTGACTGAGGGTGAGGCTGCTCCGCACGTTCTTCCCGGAGAAGACGCTCTCCACCACCATCACGTCGGGCTGGTGCTGCGCGATCAGCTCCGTCACGCCGTCGTAGATCGTCCGCAGCCGGTCCGGCAGCGGGGCGCGGGCCGCCGTCCGCACGACGCCGCACTCCACGAGCCGGCCGAGTCGCCGCGGGACCGGCTCGAGCACCCCGTAGCCGGTGGCCGCCGTTCCCGGATCAATGCCCAGGACGCGGCGCGTCACCCGCTGACCGCCGCGAGCGTCTCCGCGTCGATGTCGAAGTTGCTGAACACCTTGGACACGTCGTCGTGCTCCTCGATCGCCTCCATCAGGCGCAGCAGCTTCTCGGCGTCGGCGCCTTCCACCCGCACGGTGCGCTTGGGGATCATCGCGATCTCAGGGTCGCGCGGGTCCAGCCCCCGGGCCCGGAGCGCCTCCGCCACCGCGTGCAGCGCCGCCGGCTCCGTCGTGATCACGAACTGATCGCCGTCCCGCTTGAGATCCTCCGCGCCCGTTTCGAGAGCCGCTTCGAGCGCGGCATCCTCGTCGGACCGGGAGGCGTCGAGCCACAGCTGGCCGCGCTTGTCGAACATCCAGGCGACCGAGCCGGGACTCCCGACGTTGCCGCCGTGGCGCCCGAACAGGTGACGGATCTCAGCGACGGTGCGGTTGAGGTTGTCGGTCGTGACCTGGAGCAGGATGGCCGCTCCGCCCGGTCCGTAGCCCTCGTAGGTCGCCTCCTCATAGACCACGCCGTCGAGCTCACCGGTCCCCTTCTTGACGGCCCGGTCGATGTTGTCCGCCGGCATGTTGCCGGCCTTCGCCGCGTCGATCGCCGCGCGCAGGCGGGCGTTGCCGGCCGGATCGCCGCCGCCCTGGCGGGCCGCGATGGTGATTTCCTTGATGAGCTTGGTGAAGGCGGCCCCCCGTTTGGCGTCGGCGACGGCCTTCTTGCGCTTGATCTGTTTCCACTTGCTATGGCCGGCCATGCGACTTCCCCATCTACTGAGGGTCAACTGCAGAATATTCAACAATATAGAACCGCACCGACGGCCCAGCGAGGGCCGTGCCTTGCCCGGGCTGGTCCCCCGAATGTAGCGTTCTCGCGCCATGCCCCGCCTGCCTGCCCTGCTCGTGCTGGTCGCGCTCTCCGCCTGTGGCCGCGAGCCCCCGGGCTCGTCCAACGCGTCCGCCAACAGCACCGCGCCGGATTCCACCGCGTTGCTGGCCTTCCGCGGCATCCCGTTCATGTTCGGTGCGAGGTTCATCGGAACGTCGCACACCGGCGACATCGCCGAGACGAAGCTCCTGATCAACGCCGCACCCGATTCGGTGGCGGACTTCTACCGGGTGGGATTACTGCGCGGCGGCTGGAACATCGCGAACGATGCGCGCGCGGCGGACGGGAGCGTCACGATCCTCGCACGCTCCGCCGACCACCGGTCGGTCTGGCTCATGATCGCGCGGGACTCGGCCGGCCGGGGTACGATCCTGTCGGTGGTCGGCACCAGGCCGGCTGCGGACAGCACGCCGCGCCGCTGACGGCCGCGCACCGGTCCGGCCCGCCGGACACCTCCCCCTCCTCCACGACCGGCGGCCGCGTGCTCGCGGCCTACCTCGTGCTCTGCATCGTGTGGGGCTCCACGTACCTCGCGATCCGTATCGGTGTGCGGGAGTTCCCACCCGCGCTGTTTGCGGGCACGCGATTCCTGATCGCTGCGGCGCTCCTGCTGGGCGCGGTGCTCGCCCTCGGGCGCGGGCTGCCGCGCCGCGCCGCCGACTGGCGCACCAACGGCATCGTCGGCGTGCTGCTCCTGCTGGGCGGGAACGGCCTCGTGGTCTGGGCGGAGCAGTTCACGCCCTCGGGAATCACCGCCATCTTCGTCGTCACGGTCACCCTCTGGATGGCCCTGTTCGACGCCGTCCTGCCGGGCAGCCGATCCCGCCCGACCCTCGCCCAGGGCGGAGGACTGCTGCTCGGGTTTCTCGGGACCGTTCTCCTGATGGGTGACGATCTGGGCGCCCTGCGGCAGGCCGACTGGCGCGGCCCCCTCGGGCTTACGGTCGCGTCGATGAGTTGGGCGCTCGGCTCGGTCTACTCGACCCGTTACCCCACGCAAGGGAGCCCGTACGCCAACTCCGCCCTGCAGATGCTCGCGGGCGGTCTCGCGCTGACGCTCGTCGGCACGCTGCGCGGCGAGTGGGGACTGGTGCGACTCACGCCGGGCGGGGTCGGCGCGCTCGCCTACCTCATCGTCTTCGGCTCGCTCGTGGGCTACAGCAGCTACGTGTACGTGCTGCGCCACATGGCGCCGACGATCGTCGGAACCTACAGCTACGTCAACACGGTCGTGGCGGTCCTGCTGGGCTGGCTCATCCTGCACGAGCCGATCGTTCCACGCACGGTGCTCGCGATGGGCGTCGTCCTGGGGGCGGTCGTATGGGTGAAGCGCGGCGGGCGGGTGGCGGTCGGGGACGGGTGACGGTCCGCACGCGGCCGCGTGCCGTCACGCGCTCTATCGATCGGGGTCGAGCATGTCCTCGAACCGCATCCAGGTCCGGTAGAAGTACAGGTCGACGAACCCGGTCGGACCGTTGCGGTTCTTGTTGACGATCAGCTCGGTGGCTCCCTCCACGCCGCCGCCCGGGTGGTACATCTCCTCGCGGTAGATGCTCAGGACGACGTCGGCGTGTTGCTTCACGGCGCCGAGCGCGCCGTAGTCGTCGAGCGTCGGCCGGGGGTCCTCGCGCTGCGCGCGGTGACCCGGCAGCTGTGCCACCGCCAGGCACGCGACCCGGCGCGCCAGCGCGGTCGCCTTGAGCGCGCCGAGGGCTTCGGCCGCGTCCTCGTCGCGGGTGAGTCGCGCGCTGGGGGCGGGGAGCAGCTGCAGGTAGTCCACGATGATCAGGGCCGGGTCACGTTCCCACGCGGGCTCGAGCACCGCATCGAATCCGCGAGCGGTCAGGGGATGGAGCGACAGCGGCAGGTCCCGCAGGCGCACCGCCGCCGCGCCGACCGCGGCCCGGCGTTCCTCGGACAGGTCCGCCGAGCGCAACTCGTCGATCGTGGTGCGTCCTTCGATCGCCAGGGCGCGCTCGAGCAGGCGGTCCGCGTCCATCTCGCCCGAAAACAGCTCGACCGTGTTCCCCGCGGCGGCGGCGCGCAGCGCGATGGCCAGGGCCAGCGCCGACTTGCCCGCGCCGATGTCCCCGCCGAGCACCACGAGATCCCTGCGGCGGAGGCCGCCACCTAGCAGCCGGTCCAGGGAAGGGAAGCCCGTCGCCACGCTGTCCGGCGAGGGTACGCCCCGGGGGTGGCCGTCCACACGCCGGAGCAAGCCGTCGACCGACGGGCGCTGGCCGTCGCGCGGATCAGTCATCGCGCCTCCTCGTTCGTCGTGCGCCCGGCCCGCCCAGCGGCGAGCCCGAGGGCTGCGGCGACGTGCGCGCCGACTGTCTCCCCGGCGGGCGCCACGAGTTGCTGCAGGGCCTGCGCCGAGCCGCGGGGGGTGCCCTCGGCCACCAGGCGGAGGGCCCCCGCCAGCGCACGCCGCAGCGGCGGCGGCATCGACACGCTGCTCAACCGTCGCTGCAGCAGCTCCACGCGCCGGCGATGGGCACGTGCCGTCACCAGGTCGGGCGGGAGCACCGCTTCGGCCACCCGGGTGAACAGCCAGAGAGCGAAGATCCCGTTGCGGCCGGGGCCGCGCTCCTGCTGGGCGAGGGCGCCGACCAGGCGCCGTTCGGCTTCAGTCATCGGACTCCGGTCGCGACCACTGCCGCGACCTCCTCGGGGGTGATCCCAATCATGCATCGATGATCGCCCCGCGGGCAGTAGGCGCCGCCGTACGGGGAGCAGGGACGGCACGCCAGGTCCCGTTCCAGCACCAGGGCGCGGGCGCGATACGGGAAGTAGCCCAGCTGACGGGTGGTCGGACCGAACAGCGCGACGACGGGCGTGCCGACGGCGGTAGCGAGGTGCATCAGGCCGGAATCGTTCGCCACCACCAGGCGGGCCCGGCGCAACAGCGCGGCGGTCGGGCCGAGCGGGAGGCCGAACGCGTCGACCACGCCTGGCACGTCCAGCAGGCCGCGCTCGCTGGCGCTGCCCACCGCAACGGTCCCGCAGCGCTCGAGCAGGAGCTGGCGCGCGAGGGCACGCCAGTGCGCGGCCGGCCAGCGTTTGGTGGCGTGGGCGGCGCCGGGCGCCAGGGCGACGTAGGTGCCCGCCGGTGCGATCGCGGCGGCGCGGTGCTCGTCCTCCGGCGTCGTGAAGACCTCGGCCGGTCCGCCGTCGGGCACCACCGCGAGGTCGCGCGCCGCCCCGAAATAGCGCTCCGCGGCGGGGACGGGTGGGCCGATGGTGTCGATACCCCAGCGGGTCAGCAGCGCCCGCCGAATGCGCTGTCGCGGAGGCGTGCGCCACCGTCCTCCGACCAGCGCCCGCAGCGCCCGGGCCCGGAGGCTCCCGTGGAGGTCGAGCCGATGGTCCCAGCGCGTGCGGCGCAGGGCGGCGGCCAGATCCCGCAGGGCGTCGCCGGGTCCGAGCGTCGCGAGCCCGGTGAGGTGCGGGTTGTGCGCCAGGATCGGCGCGTAGCGCGACTTCGTGACGAACGTGATCGCCGCGTCCGGGTGCGCGCGCCGCAGCGCGCGCGCCAGCGGCGTCGCGAGCACGACGTCGCCCAAGGCGCCGAACCGGACGAGCAGAATCGTGGGAGCAGGCACGGCCGGCGAATGTAGACGACGGAGCGCAGGCGAGCCAGCACGTCTGCCGGGCGACGCCGCGCATCGGTAGCTTACGCGCATGCCCCGACAACACACGATTCTCTGGGTGGACGACGAAATCGAGTCGCTCGAGGCGCACGTGCTGTTCCTGCGCGAGCGCGGCTTCGAAGTGGAGCAGGCCGCGAACGGCGAGGACGCGCTCGCGCTGCTGCGCGGCCAGACCTATGGCGTCGTGCTGCTCGACGAGCAGATGCCGGGGCGGCCCGGACTGACCCTGGTCGGCGAGATCCGGGCGATCGACCCCGGCGTGCCGATCGTGATGGTGACGAAGAGCGAGGAAGCGGTCACCATGCGCGAGGCGATCGGGATCGACCTGGAGGACTACCTGGTCAAGCCGGTCAACCCGCGCCAGGTCCTGAGCGTCGTGACCCGACTGGTCGAGGGCCCCCGCATCCGCGAGCAGCGCCTGGCGCGCGACTTCGTCACCCGGTTCCGCGAGCTCGAGGAACGGCGCGGTCAGTCGCTCGGCTGGCGCGAGTGGATCGACCTGGTCGGCGAGCTCGCGCAGTGGGAGGTGCGACTCTCGGGGGGCGACCAGGGTGGACTGCGCGAGGCGCATGAGGCCCTGCAGCGCAGCCTGCACCAGGATTTCGCGAAGTTCCTGACCACCGCGTACCCACGCTGGCTCGCGAACCCCGAGGGCGACCGGCCGCCGCTCTCCGTGGACGTGGTGAGCGAGTTCCTGGCCCCGCTGATCCGCCAGCACGGCTCGGCGATGTTCGTGGTGGTCGACTGCCTGCGACTGGACCAGTGGGAGGTCCTCAAGAGCCTCGTCACCGACCGGTTCGACGTGGAAGTGTCGTATTACTACAGCATCGTCCCCACGGCGACTCCGTATTCGCGGAACGCCATTTTCAGCGGGCTGTTTCCCAGCGAGATCGCGCGTCGGCACCCCCAATGGTGGGGGGATCGCGACGACGAGAGTCTCAATGCCCACGAGGCCGAGCTGCTCACCGAGCAACTCGCCGACCTGCTCGGCGTCCCGACACCGGTGCGCTACGCCAAGGTGTCGAGCACCATGGAGGGGGAGGAGCTGCTGCGGCAGCTGCCGGGGTACCTCGCGCAGCGCGGCGTGACGGCGCTCGTCTTCAACTTCATCGACCAGCTGACGCACGGCCGATCCGAGAACGCCATCCTGTACGAAGTGGCCCGTGACGCCGCGGCGCTGCGCAGCCTCACGCGGACCTGGTTCGAGGACTCGGCGTTCATGCGCGCGTTGCGCGAGGCCGAGCGGCGATCGGTGCCGGTGCTCGTGACGACGGACCACGGCTCGATCCACTGCCACACGTCGGCGACCGTCTTCGCGAAGCGGGACACGACGCAGAACCTGCGATACAAGTTCGGTGAGGATCTCCGGCCGGAAGACCGGGAAGCGGCGGTCATGGTGCAGGACCTGCCCGCGTGGGGGCTCCCGCGGATGCGGCTGGGCGTGCGCCTGCTCATGGCGACCGGCGACCGGTTCTTCGTGTATCCCACCAAGCTGCGGGAGTACCAGGCCCGGTACCGGGGCTCGTTTCTCCACGGCGGAGTCAGTCCCGAGGAAGTCATTCTGCCGGTGGCGCTGCTGACACCCCGCGGAGCGCGCTGAGTGCACGGCGCGCGGCGCCTGCTGCGGTTTGTGCGGTCGCACCGCGGGGCGTTCACGGCGAGCCTCCTGCTCGGCGCGTGCGCCTCCGTGTTCGACGGGTTCACCTTCTCGCTGCTGATTCCCTTCCTGCGCCTGCTGTTCCAGGCGGGTCCGGCGCTGGCGCAGGCGCCGAGCCCGCTCGAGCGGGTCCTCGCGACGGTGGCCGGGCCCTGGCTCGGCAGCGGGGATGCCGCCGCGGCGTTCGCCGCGGTGATGCTGCTCATCGCCGCGAGCATCCTGCTCAAGAACGCGTGCCTCTACGCCGCCGGCTACGGCGGCGTCCGCGTCCAGGAAGGCGTGATCCGGGACCTCAGGGTCGCGCTCTACGCGCACGTCCAGCGGCTGGGGCTGCCGTTCTTCGGCGGGATCAAGGGGGGGCAGCTCGCGGCCCGGGTGCTGAGCGACGCGGAACAGACGCGCGGCGCGGTGCAGGGAATGGCGCAGGCGCTGCGCAGCGCGGCGCTCGTCGCCGTCTACCTCGCGATTCTCTTCGCCTTGTCGTGGCGGCTCGCCCTCGTGGCGCTGGTGCTCGCGCCCGCCCTGGCCCTGGTAATGCGCCCCATGCTGCGCGCGGTGCGACGACGGGCCGCGGAGGCGCTGGAGCAGCGCGGTGAGGTCGCGGCGGTCGCGGTGGAAACGGCGGCCAACGCCCGGCTCGTCAAGGCCTCCGCCGGGGAGCGTCAGGAACACCAGCGGTTCCTGGCAGCCGCCACCGCGACGATGCGCGGCACGCTGCGCGCTCAGCGCGTGGCGCTGCTGGCAAGCCCGCTGAGCGAGACCCTCGGGGCCGGCGTCCTCGTTCTGCTCCTCGTGCTGAGCGGTCCGGGGGGCGGGGCCGGGCTCCGCCCCGAGCTGTTCGTCACGTTCGTCGCGGTGACCCTGCGGCTGCTGTCACCGATGAAGGCGCTGGCGCAATTCCCCGCGCTCATGGCCGAGGCCCTCGCCGCGGCGGATCGCGTGTTCGCGGTGCTCGACCGCCCGCCCGAAGACGCGGACCCGGTGGACGCCCTGACGTTTGACGGGTTCCGCGACGCCCTGGCGTTTCAGGGCGTCTGGGTCGCCTACGAGCCCGGGGAGTGGGCGCTGCGCGACGTCACGCTGCAGATCGCCCCTGGCGAAGTGGTGGCGATCGTGGGGCCGTCGGGCGCGGGCAAGTCCACGCTAGTCGACCTCCTGCCGCGCTTCGTCGAGCCGACGCGGGGCGCGGTCGTGGCCGACGGCGTCCCGCTGTGGCGCTTCAGCCGCCGGTCGCTGCGCGCGGCCCTCGGCATCGTCGGGCAGGACACCGTGCTGTTCAACGACACCGTGCGGGCCAACATCGCGTACGGCGACCGGGCCGACGCGAGCGACGCGGCAGTCGAGGCGGCGGCCCGGGCCGCCAACGCGCATGGGTTCATCGTGCGGCTGCCCGCGGGATACGACACGGTGCTGGGGGAGCGGGGCGAGCGGCTGTCCGGCGGCGAGCGACAGCGCATCGCCATCGCGCGCGCCCTGCTGCGTGATCCGCCGGTGCTGATCCTCGACGAGGCCACGGCGGCGCTCGACGCGGAGGCGGAGCGCGAGGTCCAGCAGGCCGTGGCGCGCCTGATGGCGGGCCGCACGGTGCTGATGATCGCGCACCGGCTCGCCACGATTCGCGGCGCCGACCGCATCGTGGTGCTCGAGGGGGGCACCGTGGTGGAAACGGGCCCGCATGAAGCCCTGGTGACGGCAGGCGGCCTCTACGGACGGCTGCACGAGCTGCAGAGCCTGTAGCAGCCTCCCTAGGGCCGCTCCACGAGGATCGCCCCCGTCGGGCACTGCGTCACGCACAAGCCGTCCACCGGTGACCAGATCGGCGTCGCGTCCGTGACGAACGCCGTGCCGCTGTCGTCCAGCCGGAACTGGCCGGCCGGTCCCTGAATCACGCAGGCGCCGCAGCCCACGCAGAGGTCGCGGTCGATCCGCACCCGCACACGGCGCCGGGGGTACACCCCCGTGGCGTCGACCGGCGGCAGGGCGTTGGGTGCGTCGAGCACGTCGTGCGCCGCGCGGTAGCCGGCCTCGATCAGCTCCGCGTTGTGGCTGAACGACAGCAGGTCCACGTGCCAGACCCGCGGCCGGATGTAGAGCAGTGGTGGTCGCCGCCAGGCGCGGAGCGCAGTCTCGTCCATGCGCTGGACGCCGATCTCGGTGGCTCGGGCGTACACCGCCGCGAATCCGGCGTGGTGCACCGCCACGCCCTCGCGGCCGCGGCCGCTCACATCCACCGCGATCGCGAGATCGCGATCCTCGCTCGCCGCCGGGTGGACCGGCAGATTGGCCGCGGCCGCGCCGTCCACGAAGTACCGGCCGGCGATCTCGTGGGGCGGCAGGAATCCGGGCATGGTGCAGGACGCGATCACGGCGTCGGCGACGGAGACGTGGCGCAGTCCGGGGCGGCCCCAGAAGACCTGGGTGCCGGAGTTGATGTCGACGGTGTTCACTACCAGCGGGTGTTCCAGCTCGTCGAAGGTGATGTTCCCGAGCATGCCACGCACGAAGTCGCCGAGCGGTTCACTGCGGTAGACACCCGGCGCCCGCAGCCGCATCAGCGCCATATCGCCGTGGGCCACCTGGAACAGGTCGCGCCGCCTCAGCTGCAGCGCGACGTCCTGCATGTCCGCCACGGACATCCCGGCGCACCATCCCGCCGCCACCAGGGAGCCGACGCTCGAGCCCACGATCTCCGCCGGCGCCAGATGGTGGTCCTCCAGCGCATGGAACACGCCCACGTGGGCGAGCCCCCGCATCCCCCCCCCGCCGAGCACCAGTGTGAACCGTCGCGTCGCCACCGCCGCCTCCTGAACGAACCGGTCGCCGGATAACGTAGCCGACGTCGCGCCGGCCGCCAGCGTGATAGGTTTCAGCCCCATGAACGCTGCTGCCGCCGCCTTCGGGCAGATCCGCGCCCGCGAGTTCCCGTGGACCGCGGACCACGTCTACTTCAACAACGCGTCCGTCGGGCCGCTGCCGGAGCGCACCCAGCAGGCGATCGCCCGGGTCGCCGCCAAGCGCCGCGAGCCGTATCTGTTCGAGGAGCGCGACTTTCCCGAGATGCTGGGCGCAGCGCGTGAGGCGGTCGCGCGCCTCGTGGGGGCCGAGCGGATGGAGATTGCGCTCGCGGCGAACACGAGCTACGGCATCAACATGGCGGCGCAGCTGCTGCCGCTCCGCGCGGGCGATCGCGTGCTCGTCCCCGACGGGGAGTTCCCCGCCAACGTCTACCCGTGGCTGCTGCTGCGACGGCACGGCGTCGCCGTCGAGCTGATCCCGCGGACGGCGGCCGGCTGGCCGGACGAGGAGCGCTTGCTGGCGGCGCTGGACGACCGGCGCGTGCGGGCCGTGGCGGTTTCGTTGGTCCAATTCTCCAGCGGGTACCGGATCGACGTCCGGCGGCTGAGCGCGGCGTGCCGCGCCCGGGATGTCTACCTCGCGATCGACGCGATTCAGGGGCTCGGGCAGCTGCCGTTCGACGTGCGCGAAACGCCAGTGGACCTGCTCGCCTGCGGCGGCCAGAAGTGGCTGCTGGCGCCCTGGGGATCGGGGTTCCTGTACGTGCGCCGCGAGCTGATTGCCGAGCTCGTGCCGCGGTTCACCGGCTGGCTGTCGTTCCGGGGGACGGACGATTTCTCGCGACTCACGGACTACGACGTCACGTTCCATGCCGACGCGCGGCGGTTCGAGCTGGCCAGCCTCCCCTATCAGGACATCGCGGGGATGACGGCGAGCCTCGAGCTGCTGCGCGAGGCCGGTGCCGACCGCATCGCGGGCTACCTGCGGAGCCTGCGCGCGCCGCTCGCCGAGCGGGCGGCGCGCGGCGCGTTCGCCATCGTCTCGCCGCTCGACGCGGAGCACGACTCCGCCATCTGGTGCGTGCGCACGCGGGACGTGACGGCGGCCTTCGCTCGCCTGCGCGAGGCGGGGGTGAAGTGCTCGCTCCGCGAAGGCAACATCCGGCTCTCGCCGCACTTCTACAACACGATCGACGAGGTCGAGCGGGTCGCGACCCTGCTCGCGGCGCGATGAGCGGCGCCTGCGTGTTCTGCCGGATTCTGCGGCGTGACGCGCCGGCCGCCTTCGTCTACGAAGACGACCAGATCGCCGCGTTCCTCGACCTCTACCCCGTGCACGCCGGCCACACCATCGTGGTCCCGAAGACGCACATCGAGGATCTCGTCGCCTGCCCGGGGGACCTTGCGGGCCGGCTGTTCGCGGTGTCCGGCCGGCTGGCGCCCGCCGTCGTGGCGGCGGCGGGGGCGGATGGGTTCAACGTGTGGACGGCCAACGGGCGTGCGGCCGGGCAGACGGTGTTCCATCTGCACCTGCATGTCCTGCCCCGCTTCCGGGCGGATGCGTTCGGCCTGCGGTTCCCGAAGGACTATCCGCGGGAAGCCGACCGGTCGGCGCTCGAAGCGATGGCGGCCCGGATCAGGGACCGGGCGTGAACACGAAGCTGTGCTTCTTGCCGCGCTGCACCCAGTAGTACCCGCCGGCCAGCGGCGTGCCCGTCACCCCCCCGTCGGTCACCCGCCTGCCGTTCAGCGCGATCCCGCCCTGCGCGATCTGCCGGCGCGCGTCGCTCCGCGACGTGACCAGGCTGGTGCGCGCCACCAAATCCAGCGCGGGCGCCTCCGGCGTGACGTCACCCGGCAGGACCGCATGCGGCAGCTCCGCCGCGAGCATGGCCCACGTTGGGGGTGCCGCCCGGTCGGGATCCAGCTCGCCGAACAGCACGCGGCTCGCTTCGGCGGCGCCCGCGGCCGCGGCCGCCCCGTGCACCAGGGCCGTCACGTCGGCGGCCAACGCGCGGTGCGCGGTGCGTGCCCCGGGCTCACGCACCTGCTCCGCCATGAGCTGCGCGATCTCGGCGCGATCCCGGTAGGTGAACGTCTTGAGGTAGCGCTCGACGTCGCGGTCGTCGACGTTGATCCAGAACTGGTAGAACTGGTAGGGCGACGTCAGGGCGGGATCGAGCCACACGCTCTGGCCCTCGCTCTTGCCGAACTTGGTGCCCGCCACCGTCGTGATCAGCGGTGCGGACAGCCCGTGCGCCTCGCCACCCACGACCCGTCGGATCAGCTCGATGCCCGCCGTGATGTTGCCCCACTGGTCGCTGCCGCCCAGCTGCAGCTCGCAGCCATGGCGGCGGTACAGCTCCAGGAAGTCGTACGCCTGGAGGAGCATGTAGCTGAATTCGGTGTAGGATATCCCGGCCTCGAGGCGGCCGCGGACCGATTCCTTCTGCAGCATGTAGCCAAGGGTGAAGTGCTTGCCGATGTCCCGCAGGAAGTCCACCAGGTGGAGGCCCGTCAGCCAGTCGGCGTTGTCCACCATGCGCGCCCCGCGCGCGCCGTCGAAGTCGAGGAAGCGCTCGAACTGGCGCCGCTGCCGCGCGGTGTTCGCGGCGACCTGCTCCGCGGTGAGCAGGGGCCGCTCGGCGCGCTTGCCGCTCGGGTCCCCGATCAAGCCTGTTCCGCCACCCAGCACGACGACCGGCGTGCCGCCGGCCCGCTGCAGCCGCGCGAGCAGCATCAGCGGCACGAGGTTGCCGACCTGCAGGCTGGGGGCCGTGGGGTCGAACCCGACATACCCGGTGATCGGCCCCTGCGCCAGCCGCCCCGCGATGCCGGGGGTCTGGTCGTGCACGAGACCGCGCCACGTGAGCTCGTCGAGCAGCGTCGTCATCTGGGAGGCCGTGGGTCGAGTGACAGGAACCCTAGCCGCGCGGCGGGCGCGCGTCCAGCGGCCCGCGTCGCTGGCACGGCGTCCGGGCCGCCGCTAGGTTTCGCGCAATGACCTTCGTGCAGTCGCTGGGGCGGGTGGCCCGCCGCTGGTGGACCTGGTTCCTGCAATCCCCGCACGCCCAGCAGCGTGCCCTGGTGGGCGCGCTCGCCGTCTGCGGGCTCGTGGGCGGCGTCGCCTGGGGCTCGTGGACGCGGGCGTGCGCCGGCGGGAACTGCCCGTCGATCGGCGCGCTCGATGCCTACCGCCCCACCGAAGCGCTCAAGATCTACGCGGCCGACGGCCGCCTGATCACCAGCCTCGGCCTGGAGCGACGCACCGTCGTGCGGCTCGACGAGCTGCCGCCGGCCCTGCCCGCCGCGTTCATCGCGATCGAGGACAAGCGCTTCTTCGAGCACCACGGCATCGACTACCGGCGGTTCTTCGGGGCCCTCGCGACCAACATCATCCAGCGGCGCTTCGCCGAGGGGTTCTCCACCCTGACCATGCAGCTCGCGCGCAACGTGTTCAGCGAGAAGCTGCCGAGCACCAAGTCGCTGACGCGGAAGCTGCGCGAGGTCCGCGTCGCGCTCGAGCTGGAGCGGACGTTTCCCAAACGGAAGATCCTCGAGCTGTATCTCAACCAGATCCTCCTGGGCGGCAGCGCCTATGGCGTGGAAGCCGCTGCACAGACGTATTTCGGCAAGCCCGCGGCCAGGGTGAATGTGGCGGAGGCGGCGCTGCTGGCGGGGATCGCGAGATATCCGAACTACTACGAGCCCCGGCGCCATCCCGACCGCGCCCTGCAACGCCGCAACCTCGTGCTCAATCTGCTGCGCGACCAGGGCTACCTGACCCGCGCCGAGGCGGAGCGGTGGAAGGCCTATCCCATCGCCCTGAGCTCGCGCCAGGACTTCGGCGAGGTGGCGCCGTACTTCGTCGAGTGGGTGCGGCAGCAGGTGTACGCCCGGCTCGGCACCGCCACGTTCGAGCGCGGCTATCGCGTGTATACCACCCTCGACCTCGACATGCAGCTCGCCGCCGAGCGCGCGCTCGAGGACCAGCTGCGGGCGATCGAGGGTGGGGCGTTCGGCTTGTACCGGCACCTGCCATACGCGGACTACCTCGAGCGCGGGGCGGCGCCGGGCGATCACGTCAACACGCCGTACCTGCAGGGCGCGCTGATCACGCTCGATGCGACCACGGGGTACGTCCGGGCGATGGTGGGCGGCCGGGATTTCGAGGATTCGAAGTTCAACCGCGCGACCCAGGCACGGCGCCAGGCCGGGTCTACGTTCAAGCCATTCGTGTACGCGGCGGCGATCCGGGCCGGCATCCCGCTGTCCCACATCATCGACGACGCCCCCATCAGCCGCCTCGAGCCGGGCGATTCGATGCCCTGGGAGCCGCAGAACTACGAGGGCGACTTCCGCGGCCCGATGACCCTCAGGCGCGGGCTCATGCTGTCGCGCAACCTGGTGGCGATCCGCCTCGGGCTGGAGCTCGGCGTGCCGGCGGTGCGCGGCGAAGCCCAGCGGTTC
Organism: uncultured Gemmatimonadales bacterium; assembly: GCA_963771275.1. Classification (GTDB taxonomy): domain Bacteria; phylum Gemmatimonadota; class Gemmatimonadetes; order Gemmatimonadales; family GWC2-71-9; genus JAOTWJ01. The sequence goes on along the minus strand of CAVYSW010000003.1, from coordinate 476,165 downwards.
GGAATCTCGACACCCGTCCCCACCTACCCCTCGATGTTCATCGGCTCGGCCGACGTGATCCCGCTCGAGATGGTGTCTGCCTTCACGGCATTTGCGACGCTGGGCACGCGGGCGGCGCCGCTCGGCATCCTGCGCGTGGAAGACGGCAAGGGCGACATCGTGTGGGAGCCCCAGGTCCGGCGCGACCGGGTGATGGACACGCCGCCCGCCTGGCTGCTGACCAGCGTGCTGAAGGACGTCGTGGACCACGGGACCGCGTACTCGGCCGTGCGGGTGCAGGGCGGGTTCCGGCTGCCGGCGGGAGGGAAGACGGGCACCACCAACGACGGCACCGATGTGTGGTTCATCGGGTTCACGCCGGAGCTGGTGACCGGGGTCTGGATCGGCCTCGACCAGCCGCAGAAGATCAAGGCACGGGCCGCGGGCGGCGTGCTGGCCGCCCCCGCGTGGACGACCTACATGACCGACGTCTACGAGCGGCGTCCCGCCCCGGCCGACTGGCCGCGGCCCGACGGCCTGATCAACCGCGCGATCGACAACACGACCGGCTACCGGTTCACCGATTTCTGCCCGCCGCAGGCGCGGGACTTCGAGTGGTTCCTGCCCGGGACCGAGCCGACGGAGTTCTGCCCGATCCACTCGCCGTTCCGGGCGGGGATCAGCCTCCGCATCGGCGCTGGCCGCTCGGCGGACGGGCGCTGAGCGCGGGCCGCCCGGGAGCGCTACTCGCGGAAGAACAGCGGATAGATCGGGTTCTGCCCCGTGACGTCGAGCAGCGGCTGCACCCGGGCCGCCATGGGGGAGACGAGGTAGAGCGCCTGACGGTTCGCCCCGGCCAACGTCTGGGCGCCGAGCACGAGCGTGTTGCCGTCCGCGGCGAGCGCGTAGGTCGAGAACTCGCCGATCCCCAGCTCCACATGCCCGTCGCTGCCCGGCGCCATCAGCGCCTGGTAGAGCTCCACCAGCGGCGCGTCCGGCGCGTCCGGGTCGATCCGGCCGACGACCAGCGTGTCCGGGCCGACCGTCGCCACGCGCACGAACGCCATCACGATGCCGTCGTCGGTCCAGAGCGGCCACCCGAAGATCGGGCGGGTAATCACCCGGGCGACACCCACTGCGGCGGTCCGCAGCCGGTTCGGGTCGGAGCGGGAGAGCTGCGTGATGAACAGCGAAAGGGGAGTGACGCTGAACACGACGACGCGGTCGCGGTCCGGACCGAGCAACGGGGGGAGGGCGGGCTCGATTGCGCCGTACGGCAGGGTATCCACGCGGTGGTTCGCGCGATCGTACACGAGGATCGCGCGATCCAGGTACGAGACCAGCGCGACGAGCGCCTCGTCGCGGGAGAACGAGGCCAGCGAGAGCACGGCCGGGGCCGGGTTGATGATCGTGTCGAGCCGCTCGGAATGGTCGAGGGTCGCCAGCACGACCGCACCCCCGTTGAGCAGCACGGCAATGCGCCCCACGGAGCTCGCGCCAATCGGGATCATCCCCGGGGCCGCCGGCGTGAAGGCGCCCGCGCTGGACCCGTCGGTGTTGAGCAACAGGTTCTCGCCGGTATCTTGACGGTGGAACAGAATGGTGCGGACCGGCACCTCCGGTGGGGGGGCCGTGCCGTCGCGGCACCCGCCGAAGGCCAGGATCGGTACGAGGCCGGCTGCCGCCACCACCCGTCGGCACGTCATGGGGAGAGAATTACGCTCAATTCTCGCATCCGTCAACGATCATGAAATCGCAGCGACACACCGCCATCCTCGCCCTCGTCCGGCGGCACCGGATCGCAAGCCAGCAGCGCCTGCGGGAGTTGCTGCGGGCCGAGGGGTTCGAGGTCACGCAGGCCACGCTGTCCCGCGACATCCGCGACCTCGGGCTTGCGAAGGTCGCCGATCCCGCCGGCGGGGCGCACTATGCGGCGCCACCGGCGGCCGATCCGGTCCACCCGTCGCTCGACCAGCTCGTGGCGGCACTCGCGCTGTCGGTCGACGGGGTGGGGCCGCTGCTCGTCGTGCGGACGCCGGCGGGGAGCGCCAATGCGCTCGGCATCGCGCTCGATCGGGCGGCGTGGCCCGGCGTCGTGGGCACGATCGCCGGGGACGACACCCTGCTGCTGGTGACACGCAGCCCCGCCGCCCGCCGGCGGGTCGCCGCCCGCCTCGCGGCGCTCGCCACCGGCCCTTGAACGGCCACCTCCGCGAATGTATGCTTATGCACCTCACTGCATAATCATACGGAGCGGCGATGCGGGGACTGATCGTGCTGTCGTACTCGGGCGGGTTGGACACGTCGGCGATCGTGCCCTGGCTGAAGGACACCTACGGCGCCGACGTCCTGTGCTACACGGCCGACGTTGGGCAGGGCCTGGGCGAGCTCGGCGGCCTCGAAGCGAAAGCGGTGCGCTCCGGCGCGGTCGGGTGCGTCGTCGAAGACCTGCGCGAGCCGTTCATCACCGACTTCGTGTTTCCGACCCTCCGCGCCGGCGCCGTGTACGCCCGTACCTACCTGCTCGGCACGTCGATGGCCCGCCCGGTCATCGCCGCCGGACAGGTGGCCGCCGCGCGGCGCGCGGGCGGCACGGCGCTGGCACACGGCTGCACCGGCAAGGGCAACGATCAGGTCCGCTTTGAGCTGACCTACCAGGCACTCGCCCCGGACCTCGACGTGATCGCCCCATGGCGGGAGTGGCAGTTCCGCGGCCGCGAGGACCTGATCGGCTACCTGAAGGAGAAGGGCATCCCGGTCCAGGTATCGGAGGAGAAGCCGTTCAGCCGCGACCGCAACCTGTGGCATTGCTCGCACGAGGGCGGCATGCTCGAGGACCCGGCGGCCCCGCCCCCGGCCGACCTGTTCCTCCTGACCATGGACCCGGCCGAGGCGCCCGACGAGCCCGAGGAGCTGGTCATCGGCTTCGATGCTGGCACGCCGGTGAGCGTCAACGCGGTGCCGTACGATCCCGTGGCGCTCGTCGAGTACCTCAATGACGTGGCGGGCGCCCACGGCGTCGGCCGGGCCGACGTCGTGGAAGACCGGCTGGTCGGCATGAAGTCGCGCGGCATCTACGAGACTCCCGCCGGCACCGTGCTGCGCGCCGCCCATCGCGAGCTCGAGCAGCTCGTGCTCGACCGCCGCACCCTGGCGCTCAAGGATCTGGTGGCGTCCCGCTACGCCGATCTGGTCTACGAAGGGCGCTGGTGGACGACCGAGCGAGAGGCGCTCGACGCGCTGGTCGCCGTGACGCAGCGGGCGGTGTCCGGCACCGCTCGGGTCCGGCTGTTCAAGGGGACCGCCACGGTCATCGGTCGCGAGAGCCCGTTCTCGCTGTACCAGCCGCAGTACGCCACGTTCGAGGCCGACGCCGTCTACAATCACGCCGATGCCGCCGGGTTCATCCGGCTGTTCGGCCTCCCGATCCGCATCGGGGCCGAAGTCCAGCGCCGCGCGGCGGCGGACGTGCCCGTCGCCTGATGCCGGACCGGCCTGCCTCGTCGACGACCGGCCCCCCCGGCCAGGCACATCAGATGTGGGGAGGCCGGTTCGCCGCCGGCCCCGCAGCGGCGCTCGATCAGCTCAACCGCAGCCTCCCGGTGGATCAGCGGCTCTGGCCGCAGGACGTCAGAGCCGCCCGCGCGTGGGTCGGGGCCCTCGGCCTCGCGGGCGTGCTCGACGCGCCGGAGGTCAAGCTGCTCGCCGACGGGCTCGATCGCGTCACCGAGCGACTCGCGGCGGGCGCCGCGCGGGACGCCCCTGACGAGGACGTCCACACCCTGGTGGAGCGCCTGCTGTACGAAGCGGTGGGCCCCGTCGCCGGCAAGCTCAATACGGGTCGCTCGCGCAACGATCAGGTCGCCACCGACCTTCGGCTGTGGGCTCGCGAGACCCTGGCGGAGGTCGACGCCGGGATCGCGGCGCTCGGGCAGGCCCTGTGCGCGCGGGCCGCCGAGGGGGTCGACCTCCTGGTGCCGGCGTACACCCACGGCCAGCCTGCCCAGCCGGTGCGGTGGGGATACGTGCTGCTCGCCCACGCCTGGCCGCTCACGCGTGACCGGGCGCGACTGGCCCAGGCCGCCGACCGGCTGTCCGAGCTGCCGCTCGGGTCCGGGGCCGTGGCGGGATCCGGCATCCCGGTGGACCGGGACCGCCTCGCGCGAACGCTCGGGTTCGCGCGCGTCGCCGCAAACGCGCTCGACGCGACCGGTGACCGCGACTTCGTGGCGGAGTGCCTGTTCGGCCTGACGTTGCTCGCCACCCACGTCTCGCGGCTCGCCGGCGAGCTCGTGACCTACGCATCAGCCGAGTTCGGGTTCGTCCGGCTGGCCGACGAGTTCTGCACGGGCTCGAGCCTCCTGCCGCAGAAGCGGAACCCCGACGTGCTCGAGCTGGCGCGGGCCAAGGCCGCGCGCACGCTCGCCGACTTGGTCGGCTTGCTGGGGACTCTCAAGGGCCTGCCGGCCGGATACAGCAAGGATCTCCAGGAAGACAAGGCGTACCTGTTCGATGCCGTGGACACGATGGCGGTCGTGCTGCCCGCCGTGCGAGGGGCGGTGGACACGCTGCAGCCTGTGCCCGAGCGGATGCGTGCCGCCCTCGATCCCAGCCTGCTCGCCACCGATCTGGCCGACGGGCTGGTGCTGCGCGGCGTACCGTTCCGGGAAGCGCACGGGCTGGTGGGGTGCCTGGTGAAAGAGGCCGAGGCGCTCGGTTCGCCCGTGAGCCTCGTGCCGGGGGCGCGAGCGGCGGCGATTCACCCGGCGTTCCCCGATCTGCTGGCCTCCCTGGGGGACTGGGAGGCGTCGGTGGAGCGCCGCGCGACCACGGGCGGGTCATCCCGGGAGGCCGTGCGCCGCCAACTCCGTGAGCTCCACCAGCTCTTCGGCCGGCCCCCGAACGCCCCGGAATGAGCCGCGGTTCCCGCCCGACGACCCCACGCCGCTTGCACCCCGGTTGTACCGCCCGCTAAACTGCATGCTTCACGGAGGTCCCGTCTGGCAGTGGAGCCCGTCGGGTTTCGATCGCGACTTTTCGCTATGCACGTGCGCTGTCTTGCTCTCAACGCGTCGTTCGAGCCGCTCACCATGGTTCCGGTGCGGCGCGCGCTTCGCTTGGTGATCGACGGCAAGGCGGAGATCGTCGAGTCGGATCCGGGGCGCGTGGTGCGGAGCTCCACGATGGCCGTGCCGCGCCCGGTCGTGATCCGACTGGTCCGGTTCGTCCACGTCCCGCGCCGGTTCCGCCGCCAGGTCACGAACACCTTCCTGTTCGCGCGTGACGAGTACCGCTGCCAGTTCTGCAGCCGGAACGCGATGGACTTCCGGCATCGCGAGTGCCTCACCCGCGATCACCTCGTGCCGATCTCGCGGGGCGGCAGCAACGACTGGACCAACGTGGTCACGGCCTGCTCCACCTGCAACACGCGCAAAGGCAATCACCTGCCGGACGAGTGCGGCATGTACCCCGTGCGGCCTCCCACCGAGCCGCACTTCGTCCACCTGACCTGGGCCGTGCGCCGGCTCACGCCCGTGCAGGCGAAGTACATTCGGCTGTTCTACGGCGAGGAGACGCTCGCAACCCTGCGGGCCCTGTAGCGGTAGCCGATAGCCGATTGCCGATTGCCGAACGTGGTTCGTGGGTGGCTGGTTGACCGGGGCTCGTGACCGCGACTACCCTCAACGGCCATCAGCTATCGGCCATCGGCTATCGGCCATCCACCCCATGAAGACCCACACCCACTATCTCTGGTTCACTACCAGGCGTCGCCAGGAGATCATCGACATCACGGACGAGGTCGCCGAGCAGGTCCGGGTCGCGGCAATACGCGAGGGCATGGTACTCGTCTCCGCCATGCACATCACCGCGTCGGTCTTCGTGAACGACCACGAGTCCGGGCTGTGGCAGGATATCCTCGCGTGGCTCGAGGGGACGATCGCGCCGTGGGACCCAACCCGGTATCGCCACAACGAGACTGGGGAGGACAATGCCGCGGCCCATCTGCGCAGCCTGACCGTCGGGCACGAGGTGATCCTCCCCGTGACCAACGGGGTGCTGGATCTCGGTCCCTGGCAGCGGGTGTTCTACGGGGAGTGGGACGGCAAGCGGCGCAAGCGCTTGGTGGTGAAGGTGATGGGTGAATAGCAGGGGTAGCCCGCCGACGCTCCATTGAGGAAACCCCTAAGTCCGTGTAGCTTCAAAGGTTCCCCACAGTAGAATGGGGGGAGGGCTTTTGACGACGTACCACCTCGCCGAGTCGTTTGCGCAACAGGTTGCCCGAGAGGGGGGCCGGGAGTGCCTCGTCTCGGCCACGCGGCGCATGACCTACGCGCAGGTGGATGCCGAGGCGACGGCGCTGGCGGCGGCGTTGAGCGAGCTGGGGATCGGCGAGGGGCATCGCATCGCGATCGATCTCCCGGGGGGCCCCGAGTGGGTCGTCACGCTGCTCGCGGCCGCGCGGCTGGGCGCCGTGGTGGTGCCGGTGAATCCCTCGGTGGGATATCACGAGCTCAAGTACGAGCTGCGGCATGCCGAGGCGGTGATCACCGTGGCGGCGCAGTCGGCGGGCGAGTTCGAGTACCTCGAGACCTTCGAGGAGTTGTTCGCCGACCTGCCTGACCTGCGTTACCTGGTCACGGTCGGTCCGGACGAGATGTGGTACGACGACCGGATCTTCCAGTTCGCGGATCTCGTGGCCCGGGGCCGGCGCCAGACGCCGGCGCCGCTGGTGGTCCGCGATCCCGGGACCACGCCGCTTGCCCTGATCTACACGTCGGGGACGATGGGCAAGCCCAAGGGCGTCGTGCTGACGCACCGCAATCTGGTGCAGACGGCGCTGTTGACGGCGGACGGGCTGGCGCTGCGCCCCGATGATCGGGTGTGGAGCGCCGTTCCGCTGTTCACGGTCTTCGGTACCCACGTGGTGCTCACCACGGTGCTCTCGGGCGCCACGCTGGTGCTGCAGGACCGGTTCGAGCCCGCCACCGCGCTGGACCTGATCCAGCGGGAGCGCGCCACCGTCGTCCATGGCGTGCCCACCATGTTCCAGCTCTTGATGCGCGATGCGTCGTTCGGGAGCCGGGACCTGTCCACCGTGCGGACCGGCATCGTGGCCGGCAGCCCGGTATCCGCCGACCTGGTGCAGCGGATCCGCCGGTGGAATGACGTGCAGATCGCCTACGGGCTCACCGAGACCGGCCCGACGATCACGATCACGCGGTTCGACGACGACGCCGAAGCGCGGACGCAGACAGTCGGGCGGCCGCTTCCGGGGGTGGAAGTGCGGGTGGTGGATGTGACGGATGGCGCGCTGCACGGGCCGGAGGCCGTCGGGGAATTGGCGGTCAGGGGGCCGAACGTGATGGCCGGGTATCATCGCATGCCCACGGAGACGCGCCGCTCGTTCACGGCGGAGGGGTTCTTCCTCACGGGCGACCTCGCCATCGTGGACGAGCGCGGCTACGTGACCATCGTGGGCCGGCGCAAGGAGACGATCATCCGCGGAGGGTACAGCATCTACCCGCGGGAGCTGGAGGACATCTTCCGGACGCATCCGGCGGTGGACGACGCGTGCGTGGTGGGCGTGCCCCACGAGATCCTCGGGGAGCTCGTCTGCGCCTGCGTCGTGCCGGTGGAGGGTGCAATCGTGACGGGCGACGAGCTCAAGGCGTACGCCCGCGACCATGTGGCTGGCAACAAGGTGCCGGACCTCGTCCGCTTCTTCGACGCCTTCCCCCTGACCGGGAGCGGGAAGGTGAAGCGAAGGGAGCTGGCGCAGGTCGTCGGCCTGGAATTGAGCGCAACGTGATTGAAATGACCCGGCGGGGAACAGCCGCCGCGTATCCCGAACCCCTGCGGCATGCTCCCAACGCCGCGCTCCTAATCGACTTCGACAACGTGACGATGGGGATCCGCTCGGATCTCCAGGTCCAGCTGAAGCGGCTGCTGAGCTCCGAGGTCTTCAAGGGCAAGATCTCGGTGCAGCGGGCCTACGCCGACTGGCGGCGCTATCCGCAGTACATCGTGCCCTTGGCGGAGGCGTCGATCGACCTGATCTTCGCCCCGGCCTTCGGCTCCAACAAGAAGAACGCGACCGACATCCGGCTCGCGATCGACGCGCTCGAGCTGGTCTTCACCCGGCCCGAGATCGGCACCTACATCCTGCTGTCCGGCGACTCGGACTTCTCGAGCCTGGTCCTCAAGCTCAAGGAGTATGGCAAGTATGTGATCGGCGTCGGGATGCGCGAATCGTCCAGCGACCTGCTGATCCAGAACTGCGACGAGTACTACAGCTACAACGAGCTGACCGGCCTGATCAAGGAGGGCGAAGTCGAGCATCGGCGACGCGACCCGTGGGAGCTGGTGGTCGAATCCGCCACCCGGATGCAGCAGGCCAACGACGTGATGCGTTCCGACCGGCTGAAGCAGGTGATGCAGGACCTCGATCCCAACTTCGACGAGAAGGACGCGGGCTTCAGCAAGTACAGCAAGTTCCTCCAGGAATCGGCGCGGCGCGGCCTGCTCCGGCTCAACAAGATGGAGAACGGCCAGTACGAGATCGCCCTGGGGCCGAACGCCAACGTCCCGATGGAGCTCGAGCCCGGCTCGGCCGCGCCAGTGCCGCGCCCGGCGACCGTCGAGCCGCGCGCCCGGCGTGGTGAGCGTGGTGAGCGTCCGCGCGGTGGGACGCCGCGTGGCCGAACGGCGCCCGAGGGGATGACGCTGGCGGAAGCGCTGGGCCTGCTGCGCCAGGCGCTCGAGGACCTTGGCGCCACGGGCGAGGAAGCCACCGACGCCGAACAGGCGCGCGAGCGCATGGCGGAGCTGCACGGGCGGGCCGAAGACCCCGTACTCGAAAGCCGCCGCTTCCAGCGGTTCCTGCGCCAGGCCCATGACGCGGGTGTGGTGGATCTCGCCAAGGCGGATGGTGGCGCCTACCTGCTCCGACTTCGGCCGGCACCCGTCCCGGAGACGGCGGCCGACGAGGGCCAGGCCGAGCAGGAGCCCGGGAAGCCCGAGGGAGAGCAGGGTCGCCGTCGCGGTGAGCGCGGTGAGCGGGGCGGCCGTGGTGCGCGCGGCGGTCGGGGCCGGCGGCGAGGACGTGAGGAAGGTGGTGCGGAGCATGAGACGCGGGAACCAGCTCCGTCGCGGGACTCCGCTCCCCCGGTGGCAAGTGAAGGGCGACCCGCCAAGGAATCGCCCCGCAATCCCCGGTTCCGTCACGGGTCCCGTGGGGGTGCCCCTGCGGTGACGACCGAACGCCGGTTCGAGCCGACGGCGTCCCCGCCTCCCCAGGAGGAGCCGGCTGCCGTGGGTCCCGTCACCTACAATCGCGGGGTGCGCGGCCGGCGAGGTCGGCGCGGCGCAGGCGGTCCGGCTGAGCCGGCCGACCGATCGGCCCCTGGGTTGGGTTCGGAAGAGAGCCGCACCAGCCCGGAGCCGTCGCGCGCGCCGGAGAGAAGCCAGGAGGTGGTGGCCCGACCGGCTCCTCCCCCACCACCGCCTCCCGTCGAGGAGCCCGAGCAGCCGGGGGCCGAGGCGGGCAGCCTGTTCAAGCGCATGAGCGCCGCTCTGCAGCGGGCGATGCTCGGGCAGCCGAAGGACGGGGCCGACGAGAGCTGACGTAGCGGTCCCGCTCAGGCCTTCGTTCTACGCGCGCGACACGGTCCGTGTCGCGCGCGCCCTTTTGGGGTGCATTCTCGAGACCCACGTGCGGGGTGTGTCCGCCTCAGGACGGATTGTCGAGGTGGAAGGGTACGTCGGACCGCACGACCCGGCGGCCCACGGCTACTGCGGGCGCCGCACGGCGCGGAACGACCGGCTGTTCGGGCCGCCGGGCACCGCGTACGTCTACTTCATCTACGGCATGCACTGGTGCTGCAACGCGGTGACCGAGCGGGAGGGCTACCCCGCGGCCGTGCTGATTCGTGCGCTGGAGCCGCTGGCCGGACTCGAGGCGATGCGCCGCCGGCGCGGCACGCGGGACGATCGCCGGCTCTGCTCCGGACCGTCCCGCTTGTGTCAGGCGCTGGGGATCACCGGCTCCATGAACGGGCTGCCGCTCGACGGGCCGCGCCTGCGGATTCTCCGGCCCGCTCGGGCGCGCCGCAGCCCGGTCCTGGTGACCACCCGCATCGGCGTCACGCGCGCCGCGAGCTGGCCATTGCGGTTGCTCGAGGCGGGGTCCCCCTGGACATCGCGCCCGGGACCAGCGTGCTGATCCCGGGCGCGACAGGGAACCGCAGATGAAGCGCGGCTACCGCTCGATGCCGACGTCCTCGCGCCGCCCCGAAAGGGCGATGCGCACACCGCCCGAGAGCACATGCTGCTCGGACGAGAGCAGGAAGTTCTTCGCCGACGGAATGAACTCGTAGTGCCCGAACACGGCGAACTTGCCCTGTAGCAGCAGCTGGAAGCCGCCCATGAAGTTCAGGAACGCACGGCTCGCGGCATCGTTCACGAGGGCCTGTGAGGCGGCCTGGTCGTCCGGCGTCGCGAAGCTGCCCATGGGGACGGCGTCGCTGATGTTCTGAATCGTGAACCCGGCGCCCACATAGATCTGCAGCGGGCCGTTCAGCGGGATGGCGAGCAGGTCGCCCTGGATGTAGCGGCCCCGATCGAACTGCACGTCCCGCACGCCGGTCCCCGAGGTGGGATCGGTGATCTGTGACGTGGGGTTCCCCGGGGCGGTCGATGGGCCATTGGGATAGAACTGCTGGTCGTAGGCGAGATATAGGCCCATGCGCCTGCCGGTGATCAGCCAGTGCGCACCAACGTCGACGGCGAACTGGGTCGAGGTTCCCGTGGTCGGCGTCTTGTACGCGCTCAGGCCCCCGTGAATGCCCCAGAACCACATGTTCTGCCAGCCGGTCCCCTGCGCGTGCAGCGGCGCCGCCGCAAGCAGCGCGCCCAGTACCACGACTCCCGGTAGTCTGCGCATCAGTCCTTCCCTCCGAGCCAGTGTGGGCGCGAGCGACCGTGGCTGCGGCGCCGGCTCACCGCGCGGTCCGCGGACCGCCTGAACCCCAGAACGTGATGTGAGCGGGTCCCCAACCGCGACCCGGCCTGCCAAGTCCCCCGAAAATAGGGCCCGACGCTGAAAAACGCGAGCCCGGCGGCCAAGGACACCCCGTTCTACCACATTGGGAACAGGGAGGTTAAGAGCCGAGGTCGCGAAACTACTTGAAGCGCGCGACCGCCACAAAGCTACGTGCGGCGGCCAGGAATTCCGTGACAGGCCGCACGCCTCCCTCCCGACCTGCCGCGGGGCATCGTGCCGGCCCCGTCATGCGGAGGCCCCACCCGGGGTCGCCCGGGTGGGGCCGTCAACGCTTGCTATCTCCATGTTATGCTTTGCTTTACGTCTGCTGCGCTGGACCGGCACCTAGTCGTCTTCCAGGGTCGACAAGTCGCCCGGCTCGTCACCCCACTCCAGGGCGCGCAGGTACCGCCGCAGGATCTTCCCCGAGCGCGTCTTGGGGAGCTTGTCGCGGAACTCGATCTCCTGCGGCATCGCCAGGGGCGAGAGTTTCTTGCGGACGAAGTTCATGATGTCGAGCTCCAGCTCCGCCGACGCCGTGTAGCCCGACTTGAGTGCCACGAACGCCTTGACGACCTCCATGTTGATCTCGTCCGGCTTGCCGACCACCGCGGCCTCGGCCACGGCCTCGTGCTCGATCAAGGCGGATTCCACCTCGAACGGCCCCACCAGGTGTCCACCGGTGTTGATCACGTCGTCGTCGCGCCCCACGAACCAGAAGTACCCATCCGGATCGATGCTTGCCCGATCACCCGAGACGTACCAGATGTCGCGCGCGGTCCGCAGGGCATCGGGTGTGGCGCCCTCGGGAGCGCCGACGAACTTGCTGCGGTAGACGTCCTCCTTCTTCCAGTACGTCCGGAACATAGAGGGCCAGCCGGGCCGGAACGCGATCAGGCCGATCTTGCCGGGCTGCGCGATCGGCTCGTGCGTCTTGAGGTCGAGCACGGCGGCCTCGATGCCGGGGAACGGCTTGCCCATCGAGCCCGGCTTGATCGGCATCCCGGGGTAGTTGGCGATCATCATCGCCCCGGTCTCCGTCTGCCAGAAGTTGTCGTGGAACGGGAGCCCGAGCACCTGCTCGCTCCACAGGACCGCTTCGGGGTTGAGCGGCTCGCCGACCGACGCGAGGTGTCGCAACGACGAGAGGTCGTAGCGCTTCGGTACGTCGTCTCCCTCGCGCATCAGCGAGCGAATCGCCGTCGGCGCCGAGTACCAGACCGTGACGCGGTGGTCCTGAATGAACTGGTACCAGCGTGCGGCGAGGAATCCGGCGTCGAACACGCATTGGGTGACGCCCAGGGTCCAGGGTCCGATGATCCCGTAGCTGGTCCCGGTTACCCAACCGGGATCGGCCGTGCACCAGTAGACGTCGTTCGGCTGCAGGTCGAGGACCCAGTGGGTGGTGAGCGCCTGGCCCCAGACGGAGCTGTGCACGTGCAACGCGCCCTTGGGCTGGCCGGTGGTGCCCGACGTGTAGTGCAGCACCGAGGGCGTCTCGGGGGTCGCGGGGAAGACGGGGAAGTGCTCGACGCGCGGTGCCGCCTGCACGTCGAAGAACACCTCGTCGGCGTGCGTCTTGCCCGGATCCCCATCCACCACGATGACGTGGCGTAGCGCGGGGAGCCTGTCACGGATCTTGCGGACCTTCTTCACGTGCTTGGCCGTCGTGAGCACGGCGGTGGTTTCCGCGTTGGCCAGGCGCACTTCGAGCGAGTCCTCGCCGAACGCCGAAAACAGCGGCTGCGCAATGGCGCCGAGCTTGAGGATGCCGAGAAAGGAGATGTAGAGGCTGGGAATGCGGTCCATGAAGATGCAGACGCGCTCGCCCGGTCGGATCCCCCGATCGGCGAGCAACTGGGCGAAGGCGTTGGAGTAGACGCGCAGATCGTCGAAGGTGTAGGTGGCCTTCTTGTCGCCGAACCCTTCCCAGATCAGCGCGGTCGTGCCTCCCATGCCCCGCGCGCAGAGGCGGTCGGCGCACATGGCGCCGATGTTGAGGATCTCGCCCTCCTGCCAGCCAAGCACCGCCTTGGCCGTCTCCCAGGTGAAGCCTCGGCGACGCGCGTCGTAGGAACCGATGTTGCTCATCGCGACCTTCCCATGCTGGGGATTCGTGACCGCCGCACGATTCATGCCCGTGACAGTGTGCTTCGGGCTGGCGCGCCGTCTCGGCGAACCGTCGGAACGAGCGGCACCGCGCCCGGTCGCTCGCTCGTGCCGGTCCGGAGCCGGCCGTTCTCGATGTGGACCCATGCGGCGAACTGCAGGGCCTGCATCCGCACGCTGACCGCCGGGAACCTCCCGGTCCAGGAATGCTGCGGATCGAACAACCCGATCAGGTCGTTGAGCACCGCGGTCGCGACCGGGAGGGGGCCGGCGCCCGTGCCGGAGTAGACCATTTCCGTGCCGTCCGGCGCGTACGTCACGACGACGTTGTTCGGTCCGCGCACCAGTCCCAAGTGGCTCTCCCGGCGGACCGCCATCGGCCGTACCGTCGCCGCCAGCTGGCCATGCTGCTCCGCCGCCATCGCCACGAGCTTGATGCGCAGGTCGTGCGCGGGCGCGTGCCGCACCAGCGCGGCATCCACCGTCTCGAGCCCGTGGAGCGCGACCTCGTGGCCGAGGTAGCGATGGCCCGTGGCGCGGCTCAGGAGCAGCATGAGCTTCTGCGCGCTGTCCCAGCCCGACGTATCGAGCTCGGGATCGGGCTCGGTGAGGTCACGCCCTACCGCCTCCGCGACGGCGCGATCGAGCGGCATGCCCTGTTCCAGCAGCTCGAGGATCACGTTGCACGCGCTCGAGAGGACCGCTTCGAGCCCGACCACCAGCGCCTGGGACAGCGAGCGCTCGAGCGTGAGAATCAGCGGCCAGCCCGCCGCGATGGAATCGTGGTACGCTAGGCGCGCGCCGTACTCGAACGCGAGACGATCGAGCGCGTCGCCGTGCGTGCGCACCAGGATCTTGTTGGGCGTCACGACCGACCGGCGGTGACGCAGGGTCCGCTCGACGAGCGGCAACGAGCGCAGGCCCCGGGTGAGGTCGATCAGGACGTCCAGGTCCTGGCGGTCGGGCAGGGTCTCGGGCTCGTACGTGAGCGGGAGCTGCGCGAACACCGGATCGAGCGGCTTCTCTCGATCGATCTCCGCCACGGCGCCGATCTCGATCTGCAGCCCGTGGTGCTGTGCCAGGTGCGCCTGGCGATCGCTGACGAGCCGGATGAACGAGGCCGCGACCCGGCCGGCCCCGAGCACGCCCACGCGGACGCGGCGGACCTCCCGCAGGCTCGGCTGGGACGCGCGGGCCCGCCGGTCGGCCAGAAAGCCGCGCAGGATCTCGTCGAGCTGGTCGGTATCGAGCAGGAACGCGTCGTGGCCGTTGGGGGAGTGGATCTCCTCGTACCGCACGTCGGCGCCGAGGTGATCGAGCAGGTCCGCGCCATGCTTCACCTCGGCCGGTGGATACAGGTTGTCGGAGCTGATGCCCAGCACTAGGACCCGGGCGCGCACCCCGGAGAGCGCCGACACCAGGTAGCCGCGCCCGTGGCTCACGTCGTGCAGGTCCATCGCGCGGCTGAACAGCAGGTACGTATAGGGGTCGAAGCGCTGCGTGATGCGCCGTCCCTGGTGGCGCAGCCACGACTCGACGTTGAACATCCCGCGCTCCTTGAGGATGGAGCCGGGCGGCGTGAACCACTCGCGGCCGAACTTCTCCTCGAGACCCACGGGCGAGCGGTAGCTCAGCATCCCGACGCCGCGCGCCACCATCTGGCCCAGGGTGGCCACGACCTCGTCGCCCGTGATGTCCAGCTCGATGCCGCGCCGCTGCAGCCAGTTGAGGCCGATCTGGTGCGGCGACGTCCGCAGCGGCGCCGCGACCACCGCGATGCGGGCGGCGGCCTCCGGGGCCTCGATTGCCCACTCCCACGCGATCATGCCGCCCATGCTCGGGCCGATGACCAGCGCGACGCGCTCGATGCCCAGTGCGGCGAGAAACCGCCGCTGCACCCGCATCATGTCGCGCGGCGTGAGCAACGGGAACCGCTCGAGATAGGGCTCTCCGTCGGGCGCCGGAAACCGCGGCCCGGTGGTGCCGTAGCACCCGCCCAGCAAGTTGGGGCAGACGACGAAGAACCGGTCCGTATCCAGCGCGCGCCCCGGGCCGACGAGCGGCTCCCACCATCCCGGCGGTTGCCCGGTGTACTCGCCGGTCACGTGGCAATCCGCGGTCATTGGGTGGATCACCAGCACGGCATTGTCGCGGGCGGAGTTGAGCTCGCCCCAGGCCTCGTAGCTCACCTGGATGGCCGGCAGGGCTCCGCCGTAGACGGTGGGAAACGGCTCGGGAAGGTCGAGCTGCACGACCTTCCCGAGCTCAGCGGTGGGAGACGTCCACCAGCGGTCGCGATGCTCGTCCATGTCGTCCAGCCGGTCGCGCCTCAGCCGCCGTACCGCTCGACGATGCTCTTCTTGTCCAGCCCGAGGATGCCGTACTTCGCGCCCACCCGCTTGAACGCGTCGAGCGCGCGCTCCAGCATCGGCAGATCGTGGTCCGCCGACAGCTGGGTCCGGATCCGGGCCTGGCCCTGCGGGACCACGGGGAAGAAAAACCCGATGACGTAGATCCCCTCCGCGTACAGGTCGCGGGCCACGTCTTGGCTCAACTTGGCGTTGAACAGCATGACGGGGACGATGGGGCTCTCGCCCTCCTTGATGACGAAGCCGGCCTCGGTCAGGCCCTTGCGCCAGAACCGCTGGTTCCGCTCCAGCGTGTCGCGACGCTCCGTGCTGCGGCTCAGGATCTCCAGCACCTTGAGGCCGCCCGCCACGAGCGGTGGCGCCATCGTATTGCTGAACAGGTAGGGCCGAGCCCGCTGGCGGCACAGCTCGACGATCTCCTTGCGGCCGGACACGCAGCCGCCGGAGGCCCCGCCCATCGCCTTGCCGAGCGTCGTGGTGATGACGTCGACCTTCCCCAGCACCCCGCACTGCTCGTGCGTGCCGCGCCCCGTCCTGCCGATGAATCCGGTGGCGTGGCTGTCGTCCACGAACACCATCGCGTGGTGCTGTTCCGCCAGCGCGCAGATCTGGTCGAGCGGGGCCAGGTCGCCATCCATGCTGAACACGCCGTCGGTTACGACCAGCCGTGCCCGCTTGTCCTGGTGCTCGATCAGCTTCTGCTCGAGGTGCTCCATGTTGGCGTGCTTGTAGGTATCCGTCTGCGCCTTGCACAGCCGGATGCCGTCCACGATGCTGGCGTGCACCAGGCGGTCGGAGATGATCACGTCCTCCGAACCCAGCATCGCCTCGAAGACGCCGGCATTCGCGTCGAGGCAGCTCGGAAACAGGATCGTGTCCTCAGTGCCGAGGAACGCGGTGAGGGCCTGCTCCAGCGCACGGTGAATGTCCTGCGTGCCGCAGATGAAGCGCACGCTCGACAAGCCGTACCCCCGCTCGTCGAGCGCCTGGTGGGCGGCGGCGATCACCTCGGGATGGCTCGACATCCCGAGGTAATTGTTGGCGCACAGGTTGATGACGGACTTGAGGTCGGCGCCGGACGGGTACTCCACGATGATCCTGGAGGCCTGCGGCGAGTGGATGTAGCGCTCTTCCTTGTAGAGTCCCTGGTCGCGCAGCGCCTTGAGCTCGCTCTGGTACGCCGTCTTGATCGTGCCCGGGTAGGCCATATCACGCTCCCTGTTGCTTTCGCACGACTCGCGCGATGCTCGCGACGGTGTCGAACGCCTCGGCGGAAGCGTCGTCGTCGGGAATGGAGATCTGATATTTCTTCTCGAGGAACCGCTTGAGGCTCACCATGCTGAAGCTGTCCACGATGCCGCTCGAGATCAGCGGCGTGCTCGCGGTCAGCTCCACGTCGTCATCGTCTTCGAGGTACTCGCCGCGGATGTACTCCAGAATCGCGTCTTCCATGATCGATGCCCTCTGGCTCGAGGCCTCCAGCAAAGTGGGCGTCAGCCTTCCAGGACCACGACGGCGGCCGCGAGGTGCGCGGTCCGGGTGAGGCTCACGTGAATGGCGCGGACGCCGCGCGCTGCGGCAAGCTGCTGTGCGCGGCCGGTCAGGTGGAGCGTCGCGCCCGCGCCGGTCTCGCGGAGCTCCATGTCCTGCCAGGACAGCCGGCCGAGCACCCCGGTGCCGAGCGCCTTGGCGCAGGCTTCCTTGGCGGCGAACCGCGCCGCCGAGGCCGCGGGGCCGCGCGGGTGGACGCGGCATGCCGCCAGCTCCGTCGGCGTGAGGAACGCGGCGAGGAGGTCGGCGCCGTGGCGGCCCGTCTCCGCGGTGAAGCGGCCGATGTCCGCCACGTCCGTGCCGATCCCGATGATCACCCGGCGATCTCGAGGATCACCTTCCCCGCGGCGCCCGACGCGATCGCCTCGAGCGCGTCGTCGATCCGCTCCAGCGGGAAGCGGTGAGTGACCACCGGCATGGGATCCAGGTGGCCCGACCCGAGAAACGTGCGCATCTGGTGCCACGTCTCGTACATCCGCCTGCCGATGACGCCGTAGGCCGTTACGCCCTTGAAGATCATGTCGGTCGAGAGGTTGAGGGTCACTTCGCCCTTGGGCAGGCCCAGCAGATTGACGCGCCCTCCGAGGCGGACGGACTTGAACGCCTGCGCGAGCGCCCCGGGGTGGCCGGACATCTCGCACACGATGTCTGCGCCCTCGCCGCCCGTCGCGTCGCGCACGCGGCTCACCACGTCGTCCGTCTGCGCGTTGATCAGCACCTGCGCGCCCATCCGGCGCGCCAGCTCCAGCCGGGTGGGGTTCACGTCCGTTGCGATCACCGAAACCGCGCCGGCGGCGCGGGCGATGCCGACGGCAAAGCAGCCGATCGGGCCGCACCCCAGCACCAGGACCGACGACCCCGGCACCTCGGTGCCGGTGAGCACGGTGTGGAACGCGTTGCCGATCGGGTCCATGATGGCGCCGATGGTGGTGGGGATCCCGCCCAACGCCATGACGTTGGTCGCGGGCATGGCGATCTGCTCGGTGAACGCGCCGTCCCGGTCCACTCCGATGATCGACGTGCGCTGGCAGATGTGGCCGTTGCCGGTGCGGCACTGCCGGCAGTGCCCGCACACGATGTGCCCTTCCGCGGTGACCAGCTCGCCGGGCGCGAACTCGTCCACGTCCTTGCCGACGGCGACGACTTCGCCCGCGAACTCGTGCCCCAGCACGACGGGCGGCTTGATCCGGCCCTGGGCCCACTCGTCCCATTGGGCGATGTGCAGGTCGGTGCCGCACACGCCGGCATGGTGAACCTGGATCAGCACGTCGGCGGGCCCGTACGAGGGTTTGGGAACGTCACAGACTTCGAGACCGGCGCCCGGGCGGGACTTGCGAATGGCGCGCATGAAACCTCAGTAGAACGGATGGTCGAACGGCGGTGCGGGTCGCGGGCCGGGCTGGCGCCATGCCGCCGTGCCGCCCTACACCACGCTCCGCGTGAACCCCCCGTCCACCTGGAGGACGGCGCCGGTAATATAGCGCGCGGGCTCGGACGCCAGAAACGCGACCGCGGCGGCGAGCTCCTCCGGCTCGCCCATCCTGCCGAGCGGGATGTTGCCGATCGTCCCCGCCAGCACGTCCTCGATGCGACGGCCGCTCTGCGCCGCCCGCGCGGCCGCGAGATCCTCGACGCGTCCCGTGCGCATGTATCCGGGGCAGACCACGTTGACCGTGATGCCCGCGGTCGCCACCTCGTCGGCGAGGCTCTTGGCGAACCCGAGCACCCCCGCGCGCGCGGTGGACGACAGGATCAGGCCGGGCAGCGGCTGCTTGGCGGCGACGCTGGTGAGACAGACCACGCGCCCCCAGCCGCGCCGTCGCATGATCGGCACGGCCGTCCGGCAGAGATGCACGGTGGACAGGAGGTTCAGCGCGAGGGCGGCCTGCCACTGCTCGGCCGGAACGTCGGCGAACGGTGCCGCCGGCGGGCCGCCGGCGTTGCAGATCAGGATGTCGACGCCTCCCAGCTCGTGCTGCACGCGCTCCACGAGCCCGGTGGCCTCCGCGGGCACGCTCACGTCCGCCGGAAACGCCGCGACGTCCGCGGTGGCGTGCCGGCGCAGCGCGTCGGCCGCCTGCGCCAGCGTGGCCGGGGTGCGGGCATTGATTGCCACCCGGCAGCCGGCTTCCACGAAGGCTGCGGCGATGGCACGGCCCAGCCCGCTCGACGAGCCGCACACCAGCGCCACACGCCCCGCGATTCCGAGATCCATGAGCCTCGCCCCTCCTCAAGCCGGCGACGGCGCGCCCACCGCCTCGAGCCGCACGGCGCAGACCTTGAGCGCGGCCATTTTCGCGTGCGGCTCGAGCACCGGGTTGGTGAGCAAGTTGGCCGCCGCCTCGCGGAAGTGGAACGGGACGAACACCTGCCACCGCGCTACCCGGTCCGACACGCGCACCGCGATCAGCATCGAGTTGCGTCGGCTCGTGATCCGCACCGGATCGCCGTCGCTCACCCCCAGGTCGGCGGCGTCTGCGGGATTCACCTCGACCGTGGCGATCGGCTCGCGGGCGTCGAGGCCACGCGAGCGCCGCGTCATGGTCCCGGTGTGCCAGTGATACAGCTGCCGGCCGGTGCACATCACGAACGGATACTCCGCGTCGGGCAGCTCGCCGGGGTCCGCGTACTCGACGGCGTGGAACGTCGCCCGGCCATCGGTGGTGGGGAACCGCTCGCCGAACAGGAACGCCGTGCCGGGGTGGTCGGCGGTGGGGACCGGATACTGGAGCCCGCCGGCCCGCAGCCGCTGGTAGGTGATGCCGGCCCACGCCGGCGCGAGCTGGCTGATTTCCTCCATCACCTGCTCGGGCGACGCGAACGGCGTGGCGAGGCCAACGCGCCGCGACAGATCCACGAGGATCTCCCAATCCGCGCGTGCTTCGCCAGGCGGCTCGACCGCCTTGTCGGCGACTTGGATCCGCCGCTCCGTGTTGGCGAACGTGCCGGTCTTTTCGGCAAACGAGCCGCCCGGCAGCACCACGTCCGCGTAGCGCGCCGTCTCGGTGAGGAACAGGTCCTGCACCGTGAGGAACTCGACCGTGCGGAACCACGCCTCGGCATGCGCGATGTCGGGGTCGGAGATGATCGGGTTCTCGCCCATGATGTACAGCGCGCGGATCGGTGAGCCCTCCCGCGCCATTTCCGTCACCTTGAGCCCGGGCGTGAGCGACATCGTTTCCGGGTCCACGCCCCACGCCGCGGCGAACTTGGCGCGAATGGCCGGATCGGCTACCGGCTGGTAGTCCGGGTACACGAACGGGATGGCGCCCATGTCGGAAGCGCCTTGCACGTTGTTCTGTCCGCGGACCGGCAGCATGGCGCTGCCCCACCGGCCGATCATCCCCGTGGCGAGGATCAGGTTGAGGAGCGCCGTCACCATGTCGTGGCCGGTGAGGTGCTGCGTCAGGCCCATGGCCCAGATCGTCGTGGTGTTGGGCCCGCGCGCGTAGCGCTCGGCGGCCGCACGGATCAGCCCGGCCGGCACGCCGGTGATCGCCGCGGCCCGCTCGGGCGTGTAGGGCGCCACGGCGGCCCGCACCGCGTCGAAGCCGTTGGTGCGCGACGCGATGAACCCGCGGTCCTCGAGACCCGCCGCCAGGATGTGGTGCAGCATCGCGTTGAACAGCGCGACGTCGGTGCCGGGCTGCATCTGCAGGTGGAGGTCCGCCCGCGCGGCAAGCTCGATCCGCCGCGGGTCCGCCACGATCAGGAACGCGCCCCGCCGTTGCGCGCGCTTGATCGCCGCCCCGAACACGGGGTGCGTCTCGGTCGTGTTGGCGCCGGCGATCAGGATCACGTCGCAGGCCTCCTCCACCTCGCGCATCGATCCCGACGCCGCGGCCGTGCTGAGCGCGTCCTGCATCGCCGACACGCTGGTGGAGTGACACAGTCGCGTGCAGTGGTCGATGTTGTTGGTGCCGAACGCGGCGCGGAACAGCCGCTGCTGCAGGTAGTTCTCCTCGTTCGTGCACTTGGCGCTCTGGAATACCGCCATCGCCTCGGCGCCGTGCGCGCGGTGCACCCGCACCAGCTCCTGGCTCACGAGCGAGAGCGCCTCGTCCCACGTCGCCTCGCGGAACGGCTCGTACCACGCAGCCGGCGTGGTGGCCCGGTCGCGGATGTCCTGGGTCACGCGCTCGAGCAGCGGCAGGTCGCGGATCCGCTTGCCGACCGCCCGGGGTGGGGCAGGCGGCTTGGACTGGGCCCCCTCCTCGGTCATGCTGTGCCACGGGCCGGCGCGGCGCCGCGCGTCGGTCGGGCCGGTCCACGCCCAGCCGCCGTCGCGCCGCTCCCAGCCCTTGCGGATCAGCGGCCTGGTCAGGCGATCGCGGTGCTGCGTGAAGTCGTAGCCGAACCGACCCTTGACGCACGTGGAGCCGTCGTTGGGGGTCACCTCCTCGAAGGACGGCGACGTGACGCGCACCACTGCATTGTCCTTGACGTGCAGGTCCACCTGACAGCCGACGCCGCAGTACGGGCACACCGAGCGGACGACCCGGTCGGGCGTCACCCGCGCCGTCCCGAACCGCTCCCGGGGAATCACCTCGAAGATCGCCCCCGTCGGGCAGACGCGGACGCACTCCCCGCACCACGTGCAGTGCGCCTTGTCGGGGTCGCCGTCGGCGCCCACGATGATCTGGGCACGGTCGCCGCGATGCGCCACGTCGAGCACGCCCACCACCTGGATGTCCTCGCACGCCCGCACGCAGCGCGTGCACAGGATGCACAGGCTCATGTCGTGGGCGATCATCGGGTCGCCGGGCCGCTCGTCGCCGGCGCGCAGCGGCAGGGCATGCTGCGCCGCCGGCCGCGGCGTCACGCCGTAGCGGACCACGTACTCCTCGAACTCATTGCGCGGGGTGGTCCGGCCGCCGGTCAGCAGGTGGTCGGCAGGGTAGCGCTCCAGCAGGAATCGCAGCACGCCGCGGCGCGCCGCGACGACCTCCGGGGTCTCCGTCTGCACCCGCATGCCCTCCGCCACGACCGTGGCGCAGGCGGGAAGCAGCTTCGCCTCTCCGGCGACCGCGACCACGCAAATGCGGCAGTTGCCGACGACCGGGAGCTTGGGATACCAGCACAGGGTCGGGATGGCCATGCCGGCGGCGCGCGCGGCCGCGAGAATGGTCGCCCCTTCGGGGGCGTCGATGCGTGACCCGTCGATCTGCAGGCTGGGCATGCACCGAAAGGTGGCTTCGCGCCGGCCGGCGGCGCAATGCCGCCGCGGAGGCCCTCAGGGCTTGATCGCGAGAAACCAGCGACCGCGGGCACGGGGACTGCGCTCGACCTGCCAGCCCGCGTAATGCGCCAGCAGCGCCTCCGGCGCGAGCGAGCGCACGTCGCTGCGCTGCTCGACGGGGAGAATCAGGTGGACGCCGCGGTGCACCGTCCGCTCGCGCAGCACGTCCATGGCGCGTACGCGCGCGGAGGCGTCGAGCGTCGCGAACACGGCGGGGTCCACGACCGCGAGCGCGGGCTCGACGTCCGGGAACCAGTCGCCCAGCGCCACCACCAGCGCCTGCACGCGCCCCGCCAGGGCTTCCTGGGCCGCCTGGGTCTCGATCGCCTCCACGGCCGGCAGCGACTCGGCAATCACCAGGGCCACAACGTCGTGCGCCGCGAGGTAGAACGCCGTGCCGGCCGCCGCGGCCCCGATCACCACGACCGGCTCGTCCTCCTCGAGGCGCTGGGCCAGGGCGGCCAGGGGTAGATCGGCGGCGAGCCCCCAGTGCGTCAGCTCGCGTTGCGCCTTGCGCATCCGCGTGTGCCGGTCACGCCAGCGCCGGAAGGTCGGCAGGCGCAGCCGGCGCGTGATCAGCCGGTCCACATGCTCGAGCATGAGGACCTCGGTGAGCAGCAGCTGTCCCGCGGGACCGACCTCGAGCTCGCGTACGGCCTCGTCGCCCAGGGAGAGGATCTGCTCGCGGCTCAGCTGGTTCTTGTAGTCCTCGATGCGCTGGAGGATGAACTCCTCGTACTCCTGTCGCAGCGAAAGCGGTCGCCGACGGCGTCGCTGGGGGAGGGGCTCGGTCAGCACGGCCGGCGGGCGGAAGCCATGCTGCAAGGTCGTGGGGGCTCAGGGCGCTGTCAACACGCGAACAAACGACGAAAACGCCCGGTGTGTGGCTGGTCACTCCGTCACGTGCAGCAGTGCGCCTTTCAGATAGCCGGTCTCGGGAACGGTGACGATCTCCGGGTGGTCGGCGGGCTGGCCGAGCGTGTGACGCAGGACCACGCGGCGCCCGCTGTCGGCCGCGGCGTCGGCCAGCATCGCGAAGAACTGCGCCCGGTGCACATGGAACGAGCACGAGGCCGTGAACAGCACGCCGCCCGGCGCGAGCAGCCGGATCGCACGCAGGTTGATCTCCTTGTAGCCGCGCAGCGCCCCCGACACGGCCGCCCGATCCTTCGCGAAGGCCGGCGGGTCGAGCACGATCGTTTCGAAGCGCTCGCCCGCGCGCTCCAGCTCCCGCAGCACGTCGAACGCGTTCCCCTCCTGCCACGCCACGTTGCGCCGGCCGTTGAGCTGGCGGTTGCGCTCGGCAACGGCGAGGGCGGCGGTGCTGGAGTCGACGCCCAGCACCCGCTCGGCGCGCCCGGCCATGTGGAGCGCGAACAGCCCGTGGTAGCAGAACAGGTCCAGCGCGCGTCCGCGCGCCAGCCGCCCCATGAGCGCGTGATGCTCGCGTTGATCGAGGAATGCGCCGGTCTTCTGCCCCGTGCGGGGGGCCGCGAGGTAGCGGACGCCGCCCTCCTCGACCTCGATCGGGTCGGGGACCGTGCCCCGCACCGGCTCGACGGCGAGTGGCAGGCCCTCGTGGCGCCGCACGGACGCGTCGTTCCGCAACAGCACGGCGTCGGGCGCGAGCACCGCGTCGATCGCCCCGAGGACGTCGGCGCGTACCGCTTCGAGTCCGGCCGACAGCAGCTGGGCCACCACGTAGGGCCCGTAGCGATCCACGATGAGCGAGGGAAGACCGTCGCCCTCCGCGTGGACGACGCGGTACGCGGTAGCCGGTGGATCCAGCGCTGCGCGGCGGGCCTGGGCGGCACCGAGCCGGCGCGCCCACCAGTCGGGGCCGACCGGCTCCGCCTCGCTCGTGAGGAAGCGCAGCCGGATCTCCGATGCCGGGCTCCACAGGGCCTGGCCGAGGAATCGGCCGGCCCGATTCGTCACGTGGACGACCCCGGGCGTGACGTCGCCGGCGACGACGTCGGACCGGTAGATCCAGGGGTGGCCCTGTCGCCAGCGCCGTGCGCCGCGCGGCTCGACCACCACCGTCGGCGGGCTACCTTTCCCGTTCATGGAATCGCGCAACGCACCGCCCGACGTTCGCCTGATCGCCATCTTCGATCCCGCCGCCGTGGGAGCGCGGGCGCTCGACGCCGCCCGGGCGGCGGAGGCCGGCGGCGCGACGATCCTCCAAGTGCGCATGAAGGATAGCCCCGCCGGCGAGACGCTGCGCTGGACCGGGCGGCTGATGGCGGCCCTCGGCATTCCGGTGTACGTCAACGACCGGGCGGACATCGCCTGGCTGGCCGGTGCGGCCGGCGTGCACCTCGGAGCGGACGATCTCCCGGCCGATCTGGTGCGCGGGCACGCACCCCGTCCCCTCCGGATCGGCGTCTCGGTTGGCACGATCGCGGAAGCGGATGAGGCGCGCCGGGCGGGCGCGGACTACTGGAGCATCGGCGCGATCTACGCGACGCCGAGCAAGGCCGACGCCGGTGCCCCGATCGGCCCGACGGGCTTCGCGGCCTTGGCCGCCCGCGCGCCCGCGGGCGTCGCCTGCGTCGCGATCGGTGGGATCACGGCGGCACGGGTGGCGGTGCTGTGTGCCGCCGGCGCAGCCGGCGTGGCGGTGATCGGGGCGATCTTCGGGGCGCCGGACATCGAGCGGGCCGCGCGGGCGCTGCGCCACGCCGTGGACGCGAGCCGGCCCGGGCGCTAGCGGGCGCCGCCGTCGCGCGCGCGGCGCAGCGCGGCGACGGCCGCGAGATGCTCCCGCAGCGTGCGCGAGAACACGTGCTGGCCGTCGGGCCGCGCCACGAGGAAGAAGAAGTCCGTTGCCGCCGGATACAGGGCCGCCGCGAGGCTCGCCGCGGACGGCTGGCCGATCGGACCGGGCGGGAGGCCGTCGATCAGGTACGTGTTGTAGGGCGACCGGTATTCGTAGTCCTTCTCGAACAGCCGGCGCCGGCGCCCGAGCGCGAAGATCACGGTCGGGTCTGCCTGCAGCCGCCACCCCGCGCGCAGGCGATTGTGGTAGACCGAGGAGACGAACGGCCGGTCGCCGCCGTTCCGCACCTCACCCTCGATGATCGACGCCAGCGTGACCACCTGCCGCCGCGTGAGCCCGAGCGTGTCGAGGCGGGCGCTCCATGCCGGCGTCCAGCGCGCGAGGAACTCCGCCACCATCTGCGCCACGACATCACGCGCCGTGGCCGCGACCGGCACGAAGTACGTGCTCGGGTAGAGATACCCCTCGAGGCTCGGCGCATCCGAATCCACCAGCGCCAGGAGCGCGCGGTCCCGCGCGGCCGCGCGCACGCTCTCCGCCGGGAGGCCCAGCTGCCGGTGGACCTCGTCCGCCACCTCCCCGAGCATGAGACCTTCCGGCACCACCAGCCGTTGGTACGCGGTCGCCCCGGACACCAGCAGGCGCAGCACCTCGGGCGCGGGGCGGTGCTGATAGAGGTCGTAGACGCCCGCCTGAATCGCGCGTTCGCGGCCGGTCACCGTGGCCCACACGCGGAACCAGCGCGGCGACGTGATGACGCCACGGGCGTGGAGCGTGTCGGCCACTGCGGCGAGCGTGGCCCCGCGCGGGATCGTCACCCGCACGGGCTCGCCGGTGGGCGGCGCCGCGCGGCAGGCGCACAGCCCGCACAGCACGAGCGCCGCGGCGCGCCTCACCGGGCTCCGCCGTCGAGGTAGGCCTGCAGCAGCACCGTCGCCGCCCGCTGGTCGATATCCACCCGCCCTCCCACCGCGTCGGCCTCGCGCGCCCGCGCCGTCGTCATGCGCTCATCGACGAGGACGACCGGGAGACCGGTCTTGGCGGCGATCAGCGCCGCGGTCTCGCGGGCGGCGCGGGCACTGGGGCCCTCCCCGCCGCCGGGCTCGAGCGGCAGGCCGACGACGATGCGCACGGGGTGGTACTCCGCCAGGTAGGTCCCGAGCTGCTGCATGGGAAACCGGCGACCCGCCCGGCGCCGGAGCGTGGCGAGCGGCTGCGCGATCGTGCCGGTCGGGTCCGAGACGGCGAGACCGATGCGCTTCGTACCCCAATCGATCGCCAGCAGCCGCCCTGGCCCCGGGTTCATCCCTGCTGCATCGTCGCGAAGAACTCCTTGTTGTTCTTCGTGCGCTTCATCCGCTCCAGCAGGAACTCGACCGCCTCGACGGTCGGCATGTCGGCGAGGAAGTTGCGCAGCAGGTACACCTTCATGAGCTCGTCCTTGTCGAGCAGCAGCTCTTCCTTGCGCGTCGAGCTGCGCTGCACGTCGATCGCGGGGTAGACGCGGCGGTCCGCGATGCGGCGGTCGAGCACGACCTCCATGTTGCCCGTGCCCTTGAACTCCTCGAAGATCACCTCGTCCATTCGGCTGCCCGTCTCGATCAGGGCGGTGGCGATGATCGTGAGCGAGCCGCCCCCCTCGATATTGCGGGCCGCGCCGAAGAACCGCTTGGGCTTCTGGAGGGCGTTCGCGTCCACGCCGCCCGAGAGGATCTTGCCGGAATGCGGCACCACGGTGTTGTGCGCCCGCGCGAGCCGGGTGATCGAGTCGAGCAGGATCACCACGTCCCGTCCGTGCTCCACCAGCCGCTTGGCCTTCTCGATCACCATGTCGGCGACCTGCACGTGGCGGTCCGCCGGCTCGTCGAACGTGGAGGAGATCACCTCGGCGTTGACGTTCTCCTCCATGTCCGTCACCTCCTCGGGCCGCTCGTCGATCAGCAGCACGATGAGCGCGCACTCGGGGTGGTTCTCGGTGATGGAGTTGGCGAGCTTCTGCAACAGGATCGTCTTGCCCGCCTTGGGCGGCGAGACGATCAGCCCGCGCTGGCCCTTCCCGATCGGACAGAGAATGTCCATCACGCGCATCGAGATGTCGGCATCCTTGCGCTCGAGGCGGATCCGGCCGTCGGGGTAGCGCGGGCGCAGGTTGTCGAACCCGATCCGGTGCTTGGCCTTGTCGGGATCGTCGAAGTTGACCTTCTCGACCTTGAGCAGCGCCAGATAGCGCTCGCCTTCCTTGGGCGGGCGCACCTGGCCGAGGATCGTGTCGCCCGTGCGCAGATCGAACCGCTTGATCTGGCTCGGGCTGACGTAGATGTCGTCGGGCCCGTACAGGTAGTTCCAGTCGGGGCTGCGCAGGAACCCGTAGCCTTCCGGCAGGATCTCGAGCACCCCCTCGCCGCGCAGCACGGTGTCCGAATCGAGCAGCGACTGCTCGATCCGGAAGATGAGATCCTGCTTGCGCATGCCCGAGTAGTTGGTGATGTTGAGTTCTTCCGCCATCGCGTGCAGCTCGGCGATGGACTTCCTCTTCAGTTCAGCGATGTCCACGTGGGACTCCATAGAGATTGCGGATCCGTTGTGCCAGGTCTTGTCCACGGGAAACGGGCGGTCCCCGAAGGGAGCTCGAAACTGCGGAATGGCTGTAGGGGATCTAAGTCGTGAAAGCGCCGTATTCTAGGGCGTTTGCGTGGCACCGTCAAGAGGCCGCGTGAATTCACTCGCCCCGTATCTGGCATACTGGCGGACGGCGACCGTCCGGGACCGCGAAGTCGT
Source organism: uncultured Gemmatimonadales bacterium (assembly GCA_963771275.1). Classification (GTDB taxonomy): domain Bacteria; phylum Gemmatimonadota; class Gemmatimonadetes; order Gemmatimonadales; family GWC2-71-9; genus JAOTWJ01. Next base: position 448,317 of record CAVYSW010000003.1, on the reverse strand, counting down.
GGAGGCCGTCGTGCGCGAGGAGCACCGCCGCCCATCGCCCGCGCTCGTCCGCGCGCTGAGCGAGTGGCCGGGCACCTACTACTGGGCCACCGGTGCCGACGCCGGACGCCTGGTACTGGTTCGGTCGCTCGCCCCGGCGCAGCGGGAGCGGTGGTGGCTCCACATCCTGCTGTTCCTCTTGACCTTCCTGACCGTGCAGCTGGGCGGCGCCCTGCTGCTCGGCGCGCGGCCGCATACCCTGCCGCTGCTGAGCGGCGGGATCGCCGCGCTCGGCGCGCACATCCTGGCCTGGCTGCGCGGCAGTCTCGTCGGGATGCCGTTCGCCATGGCCCTGATGGCGATCCTGCTGGCACATGAGATGGGGCACTACCTCACCGCCAAGCGCTACGGTATCAACGCGTCGCCGCCGTTCTTCATCCCGGCGCCGATCGAGGTCAATTTCATCGGAACGTTCGGCGCGTTCATCCGGCTGCGCAGCCCGATCGTGGATCGCCGGCAATTGCTCGACGTGGGGGCCGCCGGCCCGTGGCTCGGCTTCGGCGTCGCCCTCCTCATGCTCGTCGTGGGTTTGGAACGGTCCGTGCTGCTTGCCCCCGGCACGTTCCCCGCGCCGATGGTCGTCGAGAACGTCTGGGGACACGACTGGATGCTCGGCGATTCGATCGTGACTTGGGGGCTGCGGCACCTGCTGCTGGGCGGGGGGACCGCCGTGCTGAACCCCCTCGCCGCCGCGGGGTGGATCGGGATGCTCGTGACCGCCCTCAACCTCCTGCCGCTCGGGCAGCTCGACGGCAGCCACGTCCTCTACGCGCTGCTCGGCAGCCGCCAGCGCTACGTCGCGCTGCTCACGCTTGCGGCGCTTGCCCTCCTTGGCGTGTGGTTCCGCCCGTGGTGGCTGATGCCCTGGTGGCTCATCGCGGTCCTGGCGGTGCTGATGAGCGGTGGGCGCCTGGCGCACCCCAGAGTCCTGGAGCCGCTCCGACCCCTGCCTCGGAGCCGGGTGCCGTTCGGGTGGGCCACGGTGCTGCTGTTCCTCGTGACGTTCACGCCGGTTCCGATCATGCCGTAGCGTCTGGTGCCCGGCGGCGGCGTTCCGGCCGCCCGGCCATCGTTCCGGGATTGCGTAAGTCCATCGAGCCGCTATATTTACGCAAACCGGCGGAGACCTGGATGCCCGCGCAGTCGGTCCGGTACGGCCAAGCAGACCCGTTCGAACCCGTCGTTCACGACCTTGCCTCTGTTCGCTACGCCGGGGAGGAGATCCCGGTGCGTCTCGTCGTGCGGCGAGCCGAGGACGGCATGTGGCGCGGCAAGCTGCTGTTTGGCGCCGCTGAGACGAGCCTCGCCCCCGCCACGGCGGAGATTCTCTGTGGCCCGAGTGAAACGGACCTGTGGCAGGCGGTGCGGGATCTACGCGAGCATCACATCCGCGACCTGTACCGGTCGGTCACCGGGTAGGTTCGCGGATGGCCGAGGCCGACGACCGCGTTCGCAAGCTGCGCCACGACCTTTCCAATCCGCTGTCGGCGCTGTTGGCGGAGACGCAGCTCCAGCTCCTTGCGGCCGAGGGCCTGCCGCCCGACGCCGAGAACGCGTTCCGCGAGATCGAGCGGTTGGCGCAACGGATGCGGGATATCCTGCACGGAGTCGGCTGACGCCCTATCCGCCTACCGGTCCTTACCACAATCCCATATCCCTCCCACCCGGCACGCTTCCTGCCCCTCGACGGCTCATTCGGCCCCGTGGAGAGCGGACCCTCCTTGACGGCCCCCGATATTGGGCAGCAAGTTGAGCCCCCAGTGACGCGGCGCCCCGTGGCCCGTTGTAGACCGTTTTGCCGGAGTAGACGCATGCGCGTGACCCGTGGCAGTCTCGTGGTCCTCCTCGGCGCGGCGTGGAGCTGCACACCACGCCCGGCGCCGGTATCCCCGGCGGAAATCTCGCAGTTGGCGGGTCGCGTCGCGCAGGAGCCGACTGACGGCGTGCTGGTGCTGCGCTACGCGGCGGCGCTGCATGCGGCGGGCCGGTGCGACACGGCGGTCGTGTTCGCCCGTCGCGGTATGACCCTGGCGCCGCGCAGCGCGGTGGGCCCACTCGTGCTGGGACAGTGCCAGGAGCGGGCCGAGCAGTACCGCGACGCCCTCGCCACTTACCGGCAGTTCCTGACGAGCAACCCTGCTGGACCGGGATCGGGGGCCGTGCGCGCCCGCGAGCTGCTGGCGTCCCGGGCCGCCGCCATCCGGGAGGCGCGGACGGCGCTTGCGCAGGAGGCGGCGTTGGCGCAACAGCCGGCGGATGCGCAGACCGTGGCCGTGCTGCCGATCCAGGTGAACGGCGACTCGATCTACCAGCCGCTGTCGCGCGGGCTGGCCCAGATGCTCACGAGTGATCTCGCGCTGCTGCGACGGTTCCGCATGGTCGAGCGCATCCAGCTCACGGCACTGCTCGACGAGATGCACCTCGGGCAGACGGGGCGGGTCGACCAGGCGAGCGCGGCGCGGGCGGGGCTGCTGATGCGGGCCGGCCGCCTGGTACAGGGCCTGGCGTCGATCCCCGGCGATCGCGACACGCGACTCGAAGCATCGGTCCTGCTGGGGAGCGGTGAAGTCTCGACCCCGGCCGCTGCGACGGGACGGCTCAAGGACCTGCTGAGGATGGAGAAGGAGGTGGTCGTGGGGCTCGCCGGCCGGATGGGCTACACCCTGTCGGAAGCCGAGCGCCGTGCCATCCTCGAGAACGGCACGCAGAACCTCGCCGCGTTCCTCGCGTATTCCCGGGCGCTCGGGGCGGAAGACCGCGGTGACTACCAGGCCGCGGCCGCGCACTACGCCGAGGCGACTCGGCTGGATCCCGGCTTCACGGCCGCACGCGAGGGGTTCGCGGCGGCCAGCGCGGCGCCGGACGTCGCATCGGCGGACCCGTCGCAGGTGACGGTCCTGGCCGCCGAGCCGCCGCAGACCGCGCTCCCGGCAGGGCTGGGAACCGACGCCGCGGTCGGGTCGGCCACGAGCGACCTCATGCCCACGCGCGTGGAGCAGATCAATGCCATCGGCGGGGAGCCCACGCGGGCGGCAGTGGGGACCACCACGGCGCAGCCACCCCTGCTGACGGCGCCCCAGATTGGCACGATCCGTATCGTGTTCCGACTGCCATGATGCGCCGACTCGTCGTCTACGCGGGCGTGGCGCTCGTGGCCGCGCCGTCCCTGCTGCGTGCGCAGCAGAAGGTGGTTTCGCAGGTACGCGTCTCGTCCTACTTCGAGAGCTACTCGTTCGATCCGGGGCTGGCGTTCACCAAGGTGAGGGAGCTGACCATCCCGGTCGGCATCGACCTCTTCCTGGGCCGACTCGCCTCCGCGAGCATTTCGTCGGGGTTCGTGAAGGCCGACGTGACGAGCGCGAACCAGACGCAGCTCGCGGACCAGTCGCTGTCCGGGGCGCTCGAGACCGAAGTGCGGCTCAGCGTGAACCTCATCCCCGGCCGCCTGATCGCCGTCGCAAGCGGCGCGATCCCGACCGGGGTGAAGTCGGTGAGCGATCCCGAGCTGTCGGTCCTGGGGGCGATCTCCAGCGACGTGATCGGGTTCGCGGTGCCGACGCTCGGGTCTGGTGGCTCGATGAGCGGTGGACTCGTAGGGGCGCTCCCCGTGGGGCGGATGGCTCTGGGGATCGGGGCGACCTACCAGCATCCGCTGTCGTATCAGCCCGTGGTCGGTCAGACGGCAAAGATCAAGCCCGGCGCCGAGCTGCGCGCCCGCGCCGGCCTGGAGGGACCACTGGGCCGGACGACGTACCTGCGGCTGGCCGGCGTGTTCGCGTTGCGCCAGAAGGACGTGTTCGCCGACACCACGCGCCCCGGGGTCGGGGCGCGCGTGATCGGCTACTTCGAGGTGGCCCAGGGATTCGGCAACCTGCAGCTCAGGGCCTACGCGTTCGACGTGTATCGCAGCTCGCCGCAACTGGGAGGCTCGGTGCTTGGGGCGGCTGCGCTGCCCAAGGGCAACCTGATGGTCGGCGGGCTCCAGTTTGCGGTGCCCGTCAGCCGGACGCTCACGATCACTCCCAGGGGGGAGTACCGCTACTCGCGGCAAGCCCCCGGCGACTGGCAGGATACGAGCGTCCCGCCGGACGGCACCCTGGACGCGTACGTGGAGGGGCCTCTGGCCAAGGCCGGTACGTCGTTCCGGTTCGGGCTCGACCTGCGCCAGCAGTTCACGCGCCAATTCGCCGTGGTGCTCACCGGCAGCGGGATCGTGGGGAGCGTCGTGCAGGCGGCGACGGACATCGGCCTCAACGGCTATCGCGCCGGGTTGCTGGTGGACTTCACGCCCTGAGGCGCGATCACCCGGGATGACGCGACAGTGAGGGGCCCGGTGCGGGCCCCTTTGCGCATCTCGCCGCGCGCGGCGGTCCCGATCGCCGCGCCAGCGACGCACCCGAACGGCGCCCTACGTCACCGGCTCCCCGACCCGCCCGAGCACATCCGCGAACGTCGCGCCGAAGATCTCCCACACCGTGAGGAAGATGGCCGCGACGAGCGGGCCGATCAGGAAGCCGAGCGCGCCGAACAGCCCGAGCCCTCCCAGGGTCGAGAGCAGGACGAGCAGCTCGGGCATTGCCGTATCGCGCCCCACGAGCTTCGGGCGGAGGAAGTTGTCGACGGTGCCGACCACGGCGAGGCTCCACACGGCGAGCCCGATCGCCGCCGCGGAATGGCCGGTTGCGAACAGGATCACCACGCTCGGCAGCCAGACCAGCCCCGTGCCGATCGCGGGAATCAGCGTGGCGACCGCCATGACGGCGCCCCAGAACACCGCGTTCGGGATGCCGGCGATCGCGAGTCCGATACCGCCGAGCGTCCCCTGGAGGATGCCGATCACGATCGTGCCCTTGATCGTGGCGCGCGCCACGGAGAGGAACTTCGCCACGATCTTCTCGCGCTGATCGTCGGCCAGCGGGATCGTGCGCACCATGCGCTCGAGGAACTTGCCGCCCTCCTTGAGGAAGAAGTACATCGCGTAGAGCATGATGAAGAAGTGGAACAGGAAGATGGCCGCCCCGCGCGTCACCGCGGCCAGTTGTCCCACGACCCACTCGCCGAGCCGGCTCGCGAACTCCCCGAGCTTCTCCGTGATCATGTCCTCGATTGGCCGGAACCGCTCCAGAAACGGGGCGTAGGCCGCAGCGCGGTCGAACAGGCTTCCGCCCGTCGCGTGGGTCTCGAGCCAGGGGCCGACACGCTGGCTCACGTTGATCGCCTGATTGACCAGGGTGCCGATCAGCAGGAGGGCCGGGATCAGCACCAGTGCCACGACCAGCAACAGCGTCAGTGACGAGGCGACGGTGGCTCCGCTCTTCCCCCCCGGAAGACGCGCAGGTTCCGCACGGCCGCGTTGAGCGGCTGGGCCATGGCGCTCAGGATCGCGGCCACCGTCACGGTCACGATGTACGGCCGGAGCATCGCGAAGAACACGATCGAGATGCCGATGGCGAGCAGGGCGACCACGATGCGACGAAACTGGGCAGGGTCGTGCGACGTCTGCGACATCGGGGCTCCTGGCGTCGGCGAGAAGGCTGAGCGGAAGGATAGGCGGCCAGGGCGCGACCCGCCACGGCAGCGCGCTCGCGCCGTCCCGGCAGGGCGGTATTACCTTAGCGAAGCCGCGGGTTCGCCGGGCGTATCGGAGAGGGGAGACATCGCACGATGGGCACTGCGCCGCCGCTCTGGCCCCGCGAATACGGCGCCTATGCGGAGCTGTTCTTCCCGCTGCTTACCGCCTTCCTGGCCGGCGGTCCCTCTGCGGCTGGTGTGGCGTTCACGCTGGCCGTGGTCAGCTGGTTTCTGCTGTACGAGCCGCTCGCGATCCTGCGGGGCGCGCGCGGCCGCCGTCGGCAGACCGAGGTGGGCGCGCCGGCCTGGCGGCGCGCCTGGTGGCTGGGCGGCCTCGGCGCGCTCGCGGCTGCTGTCGGCTTGGCGCTCGCTCCTCCGGCAGCGCGGCTCGCCGCGCTCGTGCCCGGCGCGGCTGCGGTATTCGTGTTGCCCGCCGTGCTCCGCGGGCGCCCGAAGACCCTCGGCGCGGAGCTCCTGGTGGCCACGGCCCTCTCCGCGATGCTGCTGCCCGTCGGGCTGGCGGGGGGAATGACGCTGCGGTCAGCCGTCCAGGCTGCGGGGGTGTGGCTGCTCACCTACTGGGCCGCGACCCTTGCGGTGCACGCCATCAAGGCGCGCGCGAAGCCCGAGCTGACGGCGCCATGGACGCTCTGGGCGGCCCCCGCCCTGGCGGCTGTGGCGCTGCTCGGCGGAATCGGGGCGACGGTGCTGGGCCCGGTGCCCGTGTTCGTGGGGCTGGCGCTGGCTCCGGGAGCGGTGCTCGCGCTCACCGTCGCGGCGCTGCGCGTGCATCCCCGGAGGCTGAAACGGGTGGGCTGGTCTCTCGTCGCGTGTAACTTAGTGACCCTTGGCCTGCTGCTGCTGACGTGAGGGTCCCCTCGGGTGCCCCCATTCCCGGGAGCGTGACACGATGAGCCGCAACGCCGCCTCCGCCGCACGTCCCGCGGCGTCCTCGCCCGGGCGCCTGCTCCGAGTCCTGCTGCTGTTCGTCCCCCTCGCGGCGCTGGCGGAGTGGCTGGGCTGGTCTGCGCTCGCCGTGTTCGTGTTCGCGTGTCTCGCGATCGTCCCGCTCGCCGGCATCATGGGCAGTGCCACCGAGCACCTCGCGGCACGACTGGGAGCGGGCGTCGGGGGACTGCTCAACGCGTCGTTCGGCAACGCGGCCGAGCTGATCATCGCCTTGGCCGCGCTGCGCCGCGGGCTGTACGACGTGGTGAAGGCGAGTCTCACGGGGTCGATCATCGGCAACGTGTTGCTCGTGCTCGGGGTGGCGCTGCTCGCCGGAGGACTCAAGCGCGAGCGCCTGACGTTCGACCGGGCCGCGGCGGCCGCGGGCTCCACGCTGCTCGCGCTGGCCGCGATCGGGCTGGTCGTGCCGGCGATGTTCCACACGATCGCGGGGTCCGCCGTCGCGCGCGCCGAGCTGTCGCAGACGCGCGAAGTGGCCCTGGAGCGGAGCCTGTCGCTCGAGATCGCGGTGGTGCTCTTCCTGGCCTACCTCCTGAGCCTGGTGTTCAGTCTCCGGACCCACCGCCGCCTGTACGCCGGCCAAAGCCACCCCGCGGCGCACGACGGGGAGGCGGCCCGCTCACCCGTCCGCGCGGGGGTGACGCTGCTCGCCGCCACCGCGCTCGTCGCGTGGATGAGCGAGATCCTGGTCGGCCGGGTGGAGGAAACCGCGCACGCGCTGGGCCTCACCGAGGTGTTCGTGGGCGTGATCGTCGTGGCGATCATCGGCAACGCCGCCGAACACTCGACGGCGATCCTGGTGGCGCTCAAGAACAAGGTGGATCTGGCGATGAACATCGCCATCGGCTCGAGCATCCAGGTGGCGTTGTTCGTGGCACCGCTGCTCGTATTCGTGTCCTACCTGATGCCGCACGGGCCGATGGACCTGCGGTTCACCGTGTTCGAGGTTCTGTCGGTCGCGATCGCCGTGGCCGTCGTCAACATGGTGGCGCAGGACGGCGAGTCGAACTGGCTGGAAGGGGCGCTGATGGTCGCGGTGTACGTCGTGCTGGGGATGGCGTTCTTCTTCCTGCCCTAGCGTCGCTCGCCCGCGAGGCGCCCGAGCCGGTCCCGCACCTGTGCGACGACCGGCTGAAGCTCCGGGGCGGCGTCCCGCCAGATGTCGAGGAGTCGGCTGTCGTATGCGACGGCCTTCACGGTATCCCTGCGGGCCTCGGAGAGCTGCCCCAAACGGACCAGGATGCCGGGCAGCTCCAGCGGGTCCACCTGCCAACGGTCGTCGTCGGTCGTGGTGACGTACCGCTCGAGCACCGCCAAGACCGAGTCCGTATTCCCCTCGCGCTCGTACACCTGCGCGATCCCCGGCAGCACGCAGATGCGACACATCCCGCGGTCGGCGCGGCGGAAGCCCTGCAGGGCGTCGTCGACACCGCCGCCAGGCGGCGCTCAAGCTGTTCCGACCCGAGCTCGCGGCGGCGCTGGGTGCGGAGCGCTTCCTCCGCGAGATCGAGATCCTCGCCCAGCTCTCCCATCCGCACATCCTGCCGTTGCACGACTCGGGTGAAGCCGGGGGCCTGCTCTACTACGTGACGCCGTACGTGCCGGGCGGCTCGTTGCGCGACCGGCTCGAGCGGGAAGGCCAGCTGCCGATCTCTACGAGATGCTGGCCGGCCATCCGCCGTTTGCCGGACGCAACGCGCGCGCTGGCTAAGGCGCCGGCCGACCGGTACCCCACGGTGTGCACCTTCACGGAGGCGCTCACGGCTCCGGAGACCGGCGCCACGAGTCCGTCCCCGCGGTCCATTGCCGTGCTGCCGTTCGTGAGCGTCGGGGTGGAGCCCGACGATGCCTACCTCGGCGAGGGCCTCAGCGAGGAGATCCTCGCCGCGCTGATGACGGTGGACGGCCTGCACGTCGCGTCCCGGACGTCCGCGTTCGCGCTCCGGATGCGCAGCAGGTCGGGCGGACGCTGAGCGTGGCCGCGGTGCTCGAGGGCACCGCCCGGGTCGTGGGGCGACGGCTGCGGGTCACGGTGCGCCTGGTGGACGTCACGGACGGGTTTCAGCTCTGGTCGGAGCGCTACGACCGGGAGCTCGAGGACGTGCTGGTCATCCAGGACGAGATCGCCGGAAGCGTGGTGCGCTCACTGCGCGTGGTGCTGAGCCGCGAGGAGCGCCGCGCAATGCGGCGCGGGCGGACCGAGAATCCGCGCGCGCGCGATCGATCCGGACGACGCGGTGGTGCTCTACGGAGTCGGCTGCGACTGCGCGGTGCTCGGGCTCACCGACCGGGCCCTGACCCTGCTCAAGGCCGCGGTCGCGGTGGGGCTCCGCAAGAAGGAGTGGATCGAGCATGAACCGGACTGGGCCGAGCTGCGCGACCACCCGCGGTTCGTGGCGGGGCTGCGCGAGCTCTGACGGCGGGAGGCTACTCCTCGGGCGTCACTTCCCGCGCCCCATCGTGCCGAGCACGAGATCCCACAGCGGGGAGCTCACGCCAAAATTGCGCGTCGAGTCGTAGTAGTGGTGGCGGAAGTGCCGCTTCCTCTGGTAGCGCGCCAGCGCCGTCCGGCCCGCCGAGTGGTGCGTGAGGTAGTGCGTCGTGTCGTACACGAGGTAGCCGGCCACGAATCCCCCGAACGCCGCGGGGGCGGCCGGGCCCAGCAGCCAGCGGAACAGGAAGAAGAACAGCAGCGCGAGCGGAATGCTCACGCTCGGCGGCATCACCAGCCGTCCGGAGTCGTTGGGGTAGTCGTGGTGCACGCCGTGCACCAGAAAGTAGAACTTGTGCCGGAAGGACGGCAGCGCGGGGAGCACGGCTTCCCCCCGCCCGAGCGCCGCGGTCACGGCGCGGGTTTCGTCCTCAATCCACTGGGGCGGGTGGAACAGAAAGCGGTGGATGACGTACTCGACCAGGCTCCACGTCAGCGCGCCGGTCGCGAGCAGGAGCGCGATCCGGCCGATTCCCTGACCAGCTTGGACGGCGAGCGCCACCATCAACGCGATCAGCGGGAGATAGAGCACGTGCGGCACCAGCGGATGCACGTGGCTCAACCGCTCGATCAGGTCGCTGCGGAACATGCGGCACGTTTCGTCCTCGTTCGAGACGAAGCGGCGGTCGAGTCGCGGGCGGGTCGTCACGGTCATGGGGCGTCTGTGGATCGGTGGCCGCGGGGCGCGGGGCGTGACGAACCGTAAACAGGAAATCGGGATGGGGCAAGTCGGAATGCGACCGTCCGGCCGTTCGGGCCGGAGGTGTCGCCATGCGCCAGGCGGGATTCGAACCCACGACCTTTGGCTCCGGAGGCCAACGCTCTATCCAGGCTGAGCTACTGGCGCGTCTTCACGGCTGCCGATGGCCGTTTGCCGATAGCCGATTGTCCCAGGTGCCGGCCGGGCTGCGTCCCGCCCGTCCTGCTCCTTCAACCCATCGGCTATCGGCCATCGGCGATCGGCAACGGTTTAGGTCGGGGCGCCCGGATTCGAACCGGGGACCTCCTGCTCCCGAAGCAGGCGCGCTAACCGGGCTGCGCTACGCCCCGCACATGCGCCCTGAAGGACTCGAACCTCCAGCCTTCTGGTCCGTAGCCAGACGCTCTATCCAGTTGAGCTAAGGGCGCGAAGTGGGCGGTACAAGACTCGAACTTGTGACCTCCACGATGTCAACGTGGCGCTCTAACCAACTGAGCTAACCGCCCGTGAAACGGCGGAACGACGGAACGACGGAACGTCGGAAGGTCAAAGGGGAAACGTTCCGTCGTTCCGTCGTTCCGCCGTCAGTAGCGGGGGTGGGATTTGAACCCACGACCTCCGGGTTATGAGCCCGGCGAGCTACCAGACTGCTCCACCCCGCGCCGTGTGAGCGGCTTCGAGCCACCGTTGGTCAATACGCCGGAGCTGCGGCGCCGCCTCGAGAGCGGGAAACGGGACTCGAACCCGCGACCCCAACCTTGGCAAGGTTGTGCTCTACCAACTGAGCTATTCCCGCGAGCACCGTCAGGGACAACCTACTGCTCTCATCCCCCTGATCGCCAGGCGTCGAACGTCGACCCCCCACGGGCGAGGACCTGAGGGGTGCAGCGGGAGGTGGGAGTGGAGGCGAGGGGGATCGAACCCCTGACCTCGTGAATGCCATTCACGCGCTCTCCCAACTGAGCTACGCCCCCGTTATATTGTCGGGCCCCGAAGTCCCGCTGGGAACACGGCAACCTAGCCGCGCGTTTCGGCAGTGTCAAGCACGGGTGGACGGGGCTGCAACCTCCGGAGCGGTGCGGGGTATCCGGATAATCGAACAGCGTCGAGTCGGAGCGCCTCTTCCGGGGTGTGCTGATTCGTGATATATGGGAAGCACCATGGCCGCCACTCCACATCGCAAGAAGCGTCGTCGTCGCCCCGCGCCGATCCTCGCGGCGAACGAAGACGATCGGGACCTCCTCGACCAGTACCTCTACGAGGTGAGCAAGACGCCGCTCCTCAAGCCGGCGGAGGAGATCGCGCTTGCCCGCAAGGTCCAGGCCGGCGACCAGGAGGCCATGCAGGAACTGGCTAAGCGGAACCTCCGATTCGTCATTTCGGTCGCCAAGAAGTACCAGAACCGCGGGCTGCCACTCACCGATCTGATCGGCGAGGGCAACGTCGGCCTGCTCACGGCGGCCCGCAAGTTCGATCCGGACCAGGGCGTGAAGTTCATCTCGTATGCCGTATGGTGGATCCGGCAGGCGATTCTCGCGTCCCTGGCGCGTCACGGCCGGACCGTGCGGGTGCCGCTGAATCGCACCGCCGACCTGTCCAAGATCGTCCGGACGGCTGAGGCGCTTCGCCAGGAGCTGCGCCGCGAGCCGACCCCCGAGGAGATCGCGGAAGCGACGGCCCTGTCGCTCGAGGTCGTGCAGTCCCTCGCGGCGCTCAACACGGGCGAAGTCCGGCTCGACGCGCCGCTCGACCCCGACGGCGACCGCTCCCTGATCGAGCGCTTCATCGCGGAGGATCTGCCGGATACCGAAGAGAAGACGATGGAGCGGTTCCTGAGCGACGAGGTCGAGTCGGCCCTCCGCTCACTGCCCGCCCGCGATGCCAAGGTGCTGCGGCTCTACTTCGGTCTGGACGGTGGCCGCGAGCACACGCTGGAGGAGATCGGCGGCATGCTGGGCGTCACGCGCGAGCGCGTGCGTCAGCTACGCGACCGCGCCCTCAAGCGCCTGCGCGAAGGGGACATCGGGAAAGCCCTGGCCAGCTTCGCGGCCTGATGTAGCGGCCCGCGGCAGGGGGGCAGAGGGGCAGGAGAGACGCGCGTCTCTCTGCCCCGTTCTCGTCTCTGCCCCCGTCGTCGTCTCTGCCCCTCCTCGTCTCTGCCCCCGTCTGTTACATTCGCCGCGTGCGCCGCTTCGTGCTCGATCGGGTGCGCCGCTCACTGGCGGCGCTCGGCCGCCTCGGCCAGTTGCTCGGCGACCTGGTCCGGGGCTTCCAGGACACGGACGTGTGGCCCCGCCTCACGCTGGTCCAGATGCGGCGCATCGGTGTCGATTCGCTGCCGATCGCGCTGTTCATCGCGACCTTCACCGGCATCGTCCTCGCGCTGCAGGCCTCCTACACGTTTACCGGCGCCGTGCCGCTCTACTTCGTGGGCACGGCGGTCGGGAAATCGATCATGCTCGAGCTCGGTCCCGTGCTCACGGGGATTGCCCTGGCGGGACGCGTCGGCGCCAACATCGCCGCCGAGCTCGGCACGATGCGTGTCACGGAACAGGTCGACGCGCTCGAGACGCTCGCCTACGACCCGATCTCCTACCTCGTGGTTCCGCGCGTCACCGCCGCGACGCTGATGTTCCCGGTGGTCGTCGCCTGCGCGATGGCGACCGGCGTGCTGTCCGGCCTCGTGGCGGCGGTCAACATGCTCGACCTCACCACCGTGGAGTTCGTCCGCGGCCTGCGACTCTTCTATCACGCCAAGGACATCTGGTTCGGGCTGCTGAAGGGCACATCGTTCGGGTTCGCGATCGCCCTGATTGGGTGTGCGCGAGGGCTGGCCGTGCGCCAGGGCGCGGAAGAAGTGGGCCGGGCCACGACGCAGGCGGTGGTACTCGGCGCCCAAGTGATTCTCGTGCTCGACGCCTTCTGGGCGGTGGTGCTCCTGTGATCGTCTTCCGCGACGTCCACAAGAGCTTCGGCGAGAAGCGGGTGCTGGAGGGCTTCGCCCTCGAGATCCCGGACGGGGAGACCACCGTCATCGTCGGCTACACGGGGAGCGGCAAGAGCGTCGCGCTCAAGCTGATCGTCGGGCTGCTCGAGCCGGATTTCGGCGCCGTCGAAGTCGACGACGTGGTCGTCCACGAGCTCGACCGCCAGGGGCTCACGGCGCTCCGAGCGCGGATCGGATTCGTCTTCCAGTTCGCAGCCCTGTTCGACTCGATGACGGTGGCGGAGAACCTCGCGCTGGGCCTGCGCCGCCAGGGCCTCGGCGCGGCAGACATCACCGAGCGGACGCAGGAAGCGTTGAGCCTCGTCGGCCTGGCGGGCAGCGAGGGGCGGTTTCCGGCGGAGCTGTCGGGCGGCATGCGCAAGCGGGTGGGGATTGCCCGGGCGATTGCGCTGCGCCCCCGCTATATCCTATATGATGAGCCCACGACGGGGCTCGACCCCGTCACCGCGGCCGTGATGGACCAGCTGATGATCCGCACGCGGGAGACGTACGGGGTGACCAGCGTGGTGGTGACGCACGACATGCGGAGCGCGTTCGCCGTGGGCGACCGCGTTGCCATGCTCTATCGCGGGGCTGTACGGGAGGTGGGGAGCGCGGCGCAGATCCGTGGCAGCCACGACCCCGTGGTGCGCCAGTTCATCGAGGGTCGTCCGGAGGCCGCCGACGAGGCGGAGCGGGCGGCGGGAGCTCTGCCGTGAAACGGCGGGACGAGATCGTCGTCGGGGCGACGGTGTTCGCGGCTCTGTTTCTGGTCGTGGCGGGGGCCATCTGGTTGTCCCGCGCGGACCTCGGCCAGGGTGGGGAGACCCACACGGCGCGCTTCCGCACGGTGGGCGGGCTCGGGGTGGGAGATCCCGTGGTGCTGCGCGGCGTTCGCGTGGGGCGCGTGGCGCAGATCCGCCTGGGGGAGCGCAACTGGGTCGAGGCGGAGCTTCAGGTGTACCGCGACGTCGTGATTCCCCCTCACCCGGCCATCGTCGCCGCGTCGGCCTCGTTCTTCGGCGAATGGCAGGCGGGCATCATCAGCCTGGATCAGCCGCCGGACGATCCCAACGTGCGGCGCGCGCTCGAGGAGGCCCGGCAGGAGGGCGGCGGCCTCTGGCCGGGGGCGACGCTCCCCGACATCGGCCAGCTCACCGCGCAGGCCAGCCGGATCGCCACCGACATCTCGGCCGTCTCGTCCCGCGTCCAGGAGGCGTTCGACTCCTCCGCGGTGCGCCAGTTGCAGCAGTCGATCCGGGACTTCGGCCAGGTGGCTCAGCAGATCGCCCAGTTCACGGAGCAGCAGACCACTGTGCTGCGTGGTGTGGGCGAACGGCTCGGTCAGGGATCGGACGTGCTGGTTCACGCGGCTGCGAGCCTGCAGTCCTCGCTGGCGCGGGTGGACTCCGCCACCAACCAGGGCGAGCTGAAGCGGATTCTCGACAACACCGCGGCGACCTCGCAGCAGATGCGCCAGGCCTCCGAAGCGTTCGGGGAGCTGATGGCCGCCGCGCGGGCCAACCAACAGAGCATGGTGCGGGTCCTGCAGGCGGCGGACAGCGTCATGAGCCGCATCGCGAACCGCTCGGGAACGGTCGGCCTGCTGGTGGGGGACTCGACCCTGTATCGCGAGACGACACTTGCGGTCCAGCAGCTGCGGAGTCTCCTCGCCGACATTCAGGCGAACCCGCGCAAGTACTTCAAGTTCTCCGTCTTCTGAGGGATCGACGTGGGGCGACAGCGCGCACGACGGGAGACCAGCGCCGGCGGGGTGGTCGTGCGCCGCAGAGACGGCGAGGTGCGCTATCTGCTGATCCACGACGGGCACCGCAACTGGGGGTTCCCCAAGGGGCATCTCGATGAGGGAGAGAGTCCCGAGGCGGCGGCGCGGCGCGAGGTGGAGGAAGAAACGGGGCTCACGGACCTGGCGTTGCACGAGCCGCTAGGCTGCATCGACTGGTATTTTCGCCACCGCGGCCGGCTGATCCACAAGTTCTGCCACTTCTTCCTGTTCACCTCCGTCACGGGCGACCCGACGCCGCAGGCGGACGAAGGCATCGCGGCCTGCACCTGGCTCGCCTACCAAGCGGCACGCGACAAGCTCACCCATGCGAACGCCCGGAGCGTCCTCACCTCGGCGCGCGATCTGGTCGATGGCGCCGAGCTTCCCGGGGAGGCCGCGGGGTAGCATGCCGGTCGTGCCGACCGTGGGGGTGAATGCGCCCCAGCGCGCGGCGATGCGGCGGGGGCTCCCACGCCACGTCCGCGTCCGGGCCTGCCGCTCGTTCGCCGCTGCGCGTACCCTGCTGCGCCGCGACCTGGCGGACGCGGTCGTCGTCGGCCTCGCGCCCGGCTGGCTCATGGAAGCGGCGTCCCTGGCTGCGGATTTCCCGGCGATTCCCGTGTTCGCCTTCGGCCCGTTCCGCCCGGACGACGGGCAGACGCTGGCGGCGTGCGGGGACGCCGGGCTCGGCGGCGTGCTCGTCGAAGGGGTGGATGAGCCCGTGGCGGGTGAGCTGATCACGGCGCGCTCCGCCGGCCGCCGGCGCGGGCGGCAGCTGGCGGACGGACCGCGTCTGCTCCGGCTCACGGAGCCGATCCAGCGCGCCGCGTGGGACGAGGCGCTCGCGCGGGTCGGCGTCCGCACGACGACAGCGGACATCGCTCGTGCGCTGCGCCGGAGCCGCGAGCACCTCTCGCGCGAGTTCGCGGCCGGGGGAGCGCCGAATCTCAAGCGCGTGATCGACCTCGCGCGCACCGCCTGCGCCGCGGACCTGCTCGCGAGCCCGGGCTACGACGACGAGGCCGTCGCGCGCATCCTCCGGTTCTCCTCACCGGGCCACTTCGCGGCGACGGCGCGGCGCATTGCTGGCGTCGCACCCGCCGAACTGGCGCAACTCGGTCCGCGCGGCGTGTTGCAGCACTTCCTCCGTGGCCGCACCCGCAGTAGGATTTGAGCGCGGAACAAGGACCGGCGCCGCTTTGAGGAGCCGGGCAGATTAGTTATCTTGTGACGCTTTTCACAAGCTTCCGCAGCGTTGTTTGCGACCCCTCAACCAGGGTGTGGCAGCCTACATGCCAGCTGAATCGATACTGCGACCCGGCGAACTCAAAGACGTGTTGCTCAAGGAGATCGAGGCCGCCGATCTCGACGCGCTCGATACCCAGGAAATCGGCTCGGTGCTCGAAGTGAAAGACGGCACGGCCCGGGTCTACGGGCTCGGGTCCGCCATGGCGGGTGAGATGCTGGAGTTCACATCCTCCGAGACTGGTGAGGCGGTGATTGGCCTCGCGCTCAACCTCGAGGAGGACAGTCTCGGCGCCGTCATCCTCGGCGACTATCTCACGCTGCGCGAGGGTGATGAGGTCCGGCGCACGAGCCGCGTGTTCGAGGTGCCGGTGGGCCCGGCGCTGGTGGGGCGCGTGGTCGACGCGCTGGGCCGCCCGATCGACGGGCTCGGGCCGATCAAGGCGACCCGCACCCGCAAGGTCGAGTCGCAGGCGCCCGGCATCGTCCAGCGCCAGCCGGTGAAGGAGCCGCTCCAGACCGGCATCAAGGCGATCGACTCGATGATCCCGATCGGGCGCGGCCAGCGCGAGCTGATCATCGGCGACCGCGGCACGGGCAAGACGGCCATCGCCGTCGACACGATCATCAATCAGCGGGGCGAGAACGTCATCTGCGTGTACGTCGCCATCGGGCAGAAGCAGTCCACCGTCGCGGGGGTCGTGGAGCGGCTCAAGGACCGCGGCGCCATGGACTACACGATCGTCGTCATGGCGAGTGCCGCCGACCCGGCGCCGATGCAATACATCGCGCCCTACACCGGCTGCGCGATGGCCGAGTACTTCATGTACGAGGAGCAGGGCCACACGCTGTGCGTGTATGACGACCTCTCGAAACAGGCCGCCGCGTACCGCCAGCTCTCGCTCGTGCTGCGGCGTCCGCCGGGCCGCGAGGCCTACCCGGGCGACGTGTTCTACCTGCACTCCCGGCTGCTCGAGCGCGCGGCGAAGCTGTCCGACGCCCATGGGGGCGGCTCGCTCACGGCGCTGCCGGTGATCGAGACGCAGGCGGGCGACGTGTCGGCGTACATCCCGACCAACGTCATCTCGATCACCGATGGCCAGATCTTCCTGGAGACGGACCTGTTCTACGCCAACGTGCGGCCGGCGATCAACCCGGGCATCTCCGTGTCGCGGGTGGGGGGTAACGCCCAGATCAAGGCGATGAAGCAGGTGGCGGGCCGGCTGCGGCTCGAGTACGCGCAGTATCGCGAGCTCGAGGCGTTCTCGCAGTTCGCGTCGGACCTCGACGCCGCGACCCAGAAGCAGCTCGGGCGCGGGCAGCGCATCGTGGAGGTGCTGAAGCAGCCGCAGTACAGCCCGATGCGCGTGGAGCAGCAGATCATGGTGATCTACGCGGTCACCAACGGCTATCTCGACGATGTGGCGCCGTCCAAGATCCGGCAGTGGGAGACGGACTTCCTCGAGTTCGTCACGTCGAGCCGGCCGGACGTCGGGCGCGCCATCCGCACGCGCCGGGCGCTCGACGACGAGCTGACCGCCCAGGTGCGGAAGGCGATCGAGGACTTCAAGGCGATCGGCAGCTGATGGCCAAGACCCGGGAGCTCCGCCGGCGCATCCGCTCGATCGAGAAGACCCGCCAGATCACCAAGACCATGGAGATGGTGGCGACGTCGCGGCTGAAGCGCGCGCAGGACCGGGTGGTGGCGGCGCGGCCGTTTGCCCGCGCGCTGGGCGAGGTGCTGGCCGATCTGCACGACCCCGCCCAGGCGGAGCGCTTCCCGCTGCTGCGCGTCCCGCCGGGCCGCCCCCGGCGTGTGGTGTTGATCGGTATCACGAGCAACCGCGGGCTGTGCGGTGCGTTCAACGCCAATCTGATCCGCCAGATCCGCGCCCGCGTCGCCGAGCTGGAGCAACAGGGAACGGCGGTCGAGCTGCATCTGATCGGTCGCAAGGGGATCGGCTTCTTCCGGTTTCTCGGGCGCGAGATCGCCACGCAGCGACAGGACATCGGCGACCGGCCCACGACCGCGCACGCCACGGACCTCGTCACACCCCTGATGGAGCGGTTCGCGCGCGAGGAGGTGGATGGCGTCGAGGTGGTGTTTGCCAGGTACGTGAGCGCCCTCACGACGCCGCCCACGCTCCTCGCCATCCTGCCCATCCGCTCCGGGACGGACGGGCGGGGGGCCGGCCCGGCGGGGGCGAAGGCACGGGCGGCCGCGCACAACTACATCCTGCGGCCGTCGGCCGATGCCCTGGTCGAGCGGCTGCTGCCGATGTACGTGCAGAACCAGATGTTCCGCGCGCTGGTGGAAACGGCCGCGTCCGAGCAGGGCGCCCGGCGCACCGCCATGAAGAACGCGACCGACAGCGCCGGCGACATGATCGACGTGCTGCGCCGCACGTACAACCGAGCGCGGCAGGGCCAGGTCACGCAGGAGCTGGCGGAGATCGTGGGGGGGGCGGAGGCGCAGAAGGGATGATCGTGCCGCGTTCAGCGTGCAGGGTGCAGGGGGACTTCCGGCACCACACGCTGCCCGCTGCACGCTAAACGCCAAACGAGGCTTACATCGCATGGCTGACGTATTCGGCAAGGTCGTTCAGGTCATCGGGCCGGTGCTCGATGTCGAGTTCGAGCCGGAGCATCTTCCGGAGCTTTATGCCGCGCTGGCGCTCGAGGAAACCGTCGGCGAGACGCACCTCCGTCTCGTGGCCGAGGTGCAGCAGCACATCGGGCGCAACCAGGTCCGGGCGGTGGCCATGAGCACGACGGACGGGGTGGTGCGGGGCATGAAGATCCGCAACACCGGGAGCCCGATCACCGTGCCCGTGGGCGAATTCGCGCTCGGCCGGATTCTCAACGTGATTGGCGAGCCGGTGGACGAGGGCGAGCCGATCCCGGCGAACGCCGAGCGGTGGCCGATTCACCGCAAGCCGCCGGACTTCGTGGATCTCGAGCCCAAGACCCAGGTGTTCGAGACCGGCATCAAGGTGATCGATCTGCTCGCCCCGTTCGTGAAAGGCGGCAAGATCGGTCTGTTCGGCGGCGCCGGGGTCGGCAAGACCGTGATCATCATGGAGCTGATCAACAACGTGCAGAAGGGGCACGGCGGCCGTTCCGTGTTCTGCGGCGTGGGTGAGCGCACGCGCGAGGGCAACGACCTCTACCTCGAGATGAAGGAGAGCGGCGTGCTGCCCTCCGTGGCGCTGATCTACGGCCAGATGAACGAGCCGCCGGGCGCCCGGTTGCGCGTGGGCCTCACGGGGCTCACGGTCGCCGAGTACTTCCGCGACCGCGAAGGGCAGGACGTGCTGGTCTTCATCGACAATATCTTCCGGTTCACGCAGGCCGGTTCTGAGGTCTCGGCGCTGCTGGGCCGGATGCCGAGCGCCGTCGGGTACCAGCCCACGCTGGCCACCGAGATGGGTGATTTGCAGGAGCGGATCACGTCCACCAAGAAGGGCTCGATCACCTCGGTGCAGGCGATCTACGTGCCGGCGGACGACCTGACCGACCCGGCGCCCGCGACCGCGTTCGCGCACCTTGACGCGACGGTGGTGCTGTCGCGCGCGCTGACGGAGATCGGGATCTATCCGGCCGTCGACCCGCTCGACTCCTCGAGCCGGATTCTTGACGCGCAATACCTCGGGGAGCGACACTACAAGGCCGCGATCGAGACCCAGCGGATCCTGCAGCGCTACAAGGAGCTTCAGGACATCATCGCGATCCTCGGCATGGACGAGCTGTCCGAGGAAGACAAGCAGCTCGTCGCCCGGGCGCGGCGCGTCCAGCGATTCCTGTCCCAGCCGTTCCACGTGGCCGAGGCGTTCACCGGCCGGGCGGGCAAGTACGTCAAGCTGGCGGACACGGTGGAGAGCTTCGAGCGGGTGGTCAAGGGTGAATTCGACCACCTGCCGGAGCAGGCGTTTTACATGCAGGGTGGGATCGAGGACGTGGTGGAGACCGCGAAGCAGTCCCAGGCGGCGTGATGCACGTCACGGTGATTTCTCCCGAGGGAGTCGTTTTTGATGGGGATGCCACGTCGGTGGTGGCGCCGGCCTACGACGGCGAGGTGGGCATTCTGCCGCGGCACGCGCCGTTCATGACGCTGCTGGGAGCGGGCCGGCTCCAAGTGCACGCCGGAACCACCGCATGGAACTTTCGCGTTCGGGGCGGGTTCCTGCAGGTCGTACACGACACGGTCCGCGTGGTCGCCGAATCCGCGGGCGTCGCCCCCGAGACATCTCACTGAGGAGGCAGGGCATGACGGGTCGGCTGGCAGCGGTGGGTCTTGGCCTGATGATCGCGAGCGGCAGCGCGGCGGCGCAGGCCACGGGGACGGCGTCGTTCAACGCGCCGTATCGGGCGTTCGCGAAATACGAGTTCGGCGGCACGGTGAGCTTCAATACGGGCGATGTCACGGGGCTCGAAGGGCAGTTCCGCTTCGGCTACCGGGCGTTCGACATCGGGCTGCGCGGCGGTATGGCGTTCACCCCGGGCGATGACCCAGTCCTCCTCGGCGTCGAGGGGCGGGGCCGCGTCCTGACGCACTCCGAGCAGATGCCGCTGGACGGCGCCATCATCTTGGGCTTGGGGTTCGCCTTCGATGGGGGCACAACCGGCAACATCCCGGTCGGCCTGTCGCTCGGTCGGCGTCTCAACCTGGAGAACTCCGACATCAGCGTCATTCCCTACGTGCAGCCCACCCTCAACATGGTGTTTGGCGATCCGGGTGGCCATGCCGGCTTCAGCTTCGGTCTGGGCGCCGACGTGCGGCTCAGCCGGTTCTTCGATGCGCGGGTGAGCGGGGGCTTCGGGAGCACGTGGGCGCCCGAGGGAATCTCGATCAGTGCAGTCTGGATTCGGTGAGGTGGGTCCCTCCCGGCGGCCAGATCCGGCCGTGGCTGGCGGGCTGTGGGGCGGCCCCGGGGGGGTAGTCAAGTCGGCTTGCAGAGTGCAGGGTATTGACTGTAGTCCGTTGGGTTTATAGCTATTAGTGCCTTGTGAGATGGGGGTTTCCGGGTCGGCACGGGGCCGGCTCGTGAGTTGAGCATCTGAGCCAAGTGTCCACTCTCTCTGGAGATGTTCTGATGAAAGTCGTGTCTCGTGTCTCCATCGCCGCCTTGGCGCTGGTCCTGTTCGCGGCGCCGGCCGCTGCCCAGCTCGCGGGCCTGCCGGCGTACAACTACGCGCCGGCTGCGGCGGGCGTCACCGTGTCTGGCATGTTCGGCAAGGGGCTGAACGATGCATCCGGCAAGACCAGCAGCGTCGGCGGCATGCTGACCTATGGTGCCAATATGTTCTGGGTTGGCGCCGGTGCGTCGTACTTCGACATGTCGAGCGGCGGCCTGAAGGCCGTGTCGTTCGGCGGCAATGTGGGAGTGAACCTCCCGTTGGGTGAGAGCCTTCCGGTGAAGGTGGGAGTCGTCGCCGGCCTGGGCTATATGAGCAAGTCGGGCTTCAAGACCATGACCGTCCCGGCGGGCGTTACTCTCGCCCTTAAGGTCCCGGCGTCGGGCATTTCCGTCGTGCCGTGGGTCTCCCCGGGGCTCCGCTATCTGCGAGTCGATCCGGGCACCGGCACCTGGGCGAGCACCACGAAGTTCGGTGGCTCGGGCGGCATTAGCTTCGGGCTCCCGATGGGCGTCGGGTTCGACATCGCCCTCGATTACACGAACGTGAGCGGCGGCAGCCCGTTCCTGTTCGGCGGCGGTCTGCACTACACGTTCAAGACGGGTGGCTGATTAGCGAAATCAGCTGACCCCAGTAGAAACTGCGGGGCGTTCCACGTTGGAACGCCCCGCTTTCACATCGCCCCGGCTCGGGCCGGCTGAACCAAAAGCGCGCGACTGAGCAACCCGCTCACCGTCCGCACCGCGGCGCCCTGGTCCAGCATGCTCCGAGCCTGCAGACCTGCCTTGCTCCGGAGGTCGGGCTCCGCCCGCCACTCCCGGAGGT
Organism: uncultured Gemmatimonadales bacterium; assembly: GCA_963771275.1. Classification (GTDB taxonomy): domain Bacteria; phylum Gemmatimonadota; class Gemmatimonadetes; order Gemmatimonadales; family GWC2-71-9; genus JAOTWJ01. Next base: position 426,569 of record CAVYSW010000003.1, on the reverse strand, counting down.
GAGCGAGGAGGTCGGCGGCCCCGTCGATCCCGACGCCGCCCCCGCAGGCGATCAGCGACGCCGCGTCGCGATGCTCCCGCCAACACGGTCCGAACAGGACCGGCAGCCCAAGGACCGCCGGCTCGGCGACGGCGTGGAGGCCCCCGCGCCGGTACCCGCCGCCCACATAGGCGATGGATCCAAGAGCGTAGAGGTCGGCCAGCAGGCCGCGTGTTGTGACGACGAGGAGCACCGCGTCGGCGGGCGGCGAGGCCTCGCCGGACCAGGCGGCGGCCGCCAGCCCCCGGGATCGGGCCCCCGAAAGCAGCCGCCGCACAGCGACCGAGCCGGGATCGTGCGGGACGATGAGCCAGCGGATTGTGGGGTCCGAAGCCAGTACCGCCGCGGCGGCAAGCACGCACGCTCATCCGAGTGCTCGACGCTGCCGCCCACGATCACACATGGGCGGGTCCAGGACCGCAGCGGCTCGAGCATCTCCAATTGACCGGGCGCTCGATCAGCTGATCGTGGCGCGGGTCGCCCGTGACCTCGACCCTGTCCTCGAGGACGCCGAGCCGGCGCCACCGCTCGGCGTCGCCGTCGGTCACGGCGCCCACGTAGGCGAGCCGTCGGCAGGCAGGGCGCAGCACGGCGCGCGCCGGCCAGCGCAGTCGGCCGCTGCGCGAGCGCACGATCCCTCCCGTGACGGCCACCGGTACGCCCCGGGCCTGCACCTGGCGGACAAGCTCGGGCCAAAGGTCCCCGCGGCTCAACAGCAGGAGGTCGGGGCGGAGCGCGTCGAGCGTGCGCGCGATAGGCCGCGGCTCGTCGAGCGGCAGGTAGTCGGCGTGGTCCGCCCCGGCCAGCCGCTCCTCGTCGGTGACCGATGGCGACGTGTGGGTGAGCGTCGACCTGCAAGCCGGGCAGCGCCGCGCGCAGCCGCCGCACGACCGGGTCGGCGGCGAGCGCTTCGCCCACCGATGCCGCGTGCAGCCACACGAGGCGCCCATCGCGCCGATGGTGGTCCGCCCATGCCCGCCAGCGCTCCGGTGCCGCACGCCGGCCCGCGAGACTGTCCGCCAGTCTGCTCGCGCGAAGCGGCAGGCGATGCAACACCCACGCGACGGTGCGATACGCCGTTTCCATGGCACTTCGAATGTGCTAGCTTCGCGCGCATGAGGCTACGGGCGTACTGGACCGCCGCGCGCGAGTCGCGCTACAGCCTGCTGTTCGCGTTACCCCTGCTGTTGCTGTACGAGGGGCTCTCGTTCGGCATGACCCGGTCGGCGTTCGCCGGGGTGCGCAACGGCGCGGACGTGCTGTTGAAGACCGCGTTTCTGGCACTGGGCGGGCGGCACGGGGTCGCGCTGTTCACGCTGGTGGTGCTCGGCGCCGGCGGGTGGTTCGTGTGGCGCGACCGGCGGCGGCATCCCGGCCGGCTCGAACGCCGCTACTTCCTCGGCATGCTGGGCGAAAGCGTCGTGTACGCCATCGTGTTCGGCAGTGTGGCCTCGGCGCTCACGACGCTGCTGCTCCATCCGACGCTCGCGGTCGCGCAGGGCGGCGCCGCGGCAGGCGGCGGGGTCGCCAGCCTGTCGCTGGGTGGGCAGCTCGTGATCTCGCTGGGCGCCGGCATCTACGAGGAGCTGCTGTTCCGGGTGCTGCTCGTGTCGGGGCTCACCAGCCTGGGGATCGCACTTGGCTGGCGCCGGCCGGTGGCCGTCGGTGCCGCGCTCGTCGTTGAGCGCGCTGATCTTCTCGGCCTTCCACTACGTCGGTCCCTACGGCGACACGCTGACGCTGGCGTCCTGCACGTTTCGCGCCGTCGCGGGACTGTTGCTGTCCGGGCTGTACGTCGCGCGCGGCTTCGGCATCACCGCCTGGACCCACGCCCTGTACGATGTGGGGCTTGCCCTGTTGGGCCGATAGCCGTTGGCCGTTAGCCGATGGCCGATGGCCGATAGCCGATAGCCGATAGCCGATAGCCGATAGCCGATAGCCGATAGCCGATAGCCGATAGCCGATAGCCGATAGCCGATAGCCGATAGCCGATAGCCGATAGCCGATAGCCGATAGCCGTCACCTATCGGGTGGTGACCTTTGGGTAACGACGAGGTTCCGGCTACGCAGCAGTCCCACCAGACATGCCACGGTCCTATCCGCCAGGCTGAGCAGCTCGACCGTTGTGTCTCGCGCCAGGTAGCCCCGTTCGGCAGCGATTGTCAGCAAGCGCTGGGCCTCTGCCGCGGAACCCAGGGCAATGCGTGCGTGACGGCGAAAGAGCGGTACGGTCCCGAGCGCGTACCCCTCAACGAGGTTCACATCCACGGAAACGGCTGCTCGCCGAAGCTGGTCGACCACGGTCCACGCCCGTCGGGGCAGCGATCCGTCCGTCGCCTCGAGCACCCCAAGGCACAGTTGTCGCGCCAGCCGCCAGCTGTGGAGTGCCTTGTACCCCTCCATGCGGCTAGGGTAACCAGATTGTCGGGGGTGGGAGCACCACTTCGTTGCGCGCGGGCGCAGTCCATCGCACTCGTCGGCTATCGGCTATCGGCTATCGGCTATCGGCTATCGGCTATCGGCTATCGGCTAACGGCGTTCTTCTTGGCCGCGTAGATCGAATCCAGGATCGGCCGCCAGCTCTCGATCGGGGCGGCTCCTTCGAGCAAGCTGCCGTCGATCACGAACGACGGGGTGCTGCGGACGCCTGCCCGTGCCAGACCCTCGGCCTCGGCGGCGATCGCGGTTCGGAGGGCGGTGTCGCCGACGCACGCGCCGAGCGCGTCGGTCCGGAGGCCCGCGGCGGCGGCGAGGCTGAAGAAGTAGGCACTCGGATCCGGCAGCGCGGCCCATGCCGACTGATGCTCGAACAGCGCATCGTGGATCGGCCAGAAGCGATGCTGCCGTGCGGCGCACATGGCGAACTGCGCTGCGGCGGCGGCGTTGTGGTGGATTTCCACCAGGGGGAGGTTCAGGAACACGAAGCGCACCTTGCCCGACTCCACGTATTCCTGCTGGAGATGGGGCATGGTCTGTTCCCAGAAGACCCGGCAGGCCGGGCACTGGAAGTCGGCGATCTCGAGGACCGTCACCGGGGCGTCGGGCGATCCCTTGGTGCGCGCTCCCAACGCCGAATCCTGAGGCGCGCTCGTCGCGGCTTCGGGCCGGGGCGTGGCGGGAGCGGCGGCGGGCGGCCGGGCCGCACGGAACGCGGCGGCGCCGCCGCCGAGCACGAGCAGCACGCCGGCGGCTGCGAGCAGCACGCGGTGGTTCATGGATGAGCCACGGGGTCGATGCGTCGGAGCGTGCCGCCCGCGCGGTCGAGCGCGAAGATGGCGCCTTCGCCGGCTTCCACCGAGGCGACAAACCCCAAGCCGCGGGACAGGCCGATCGGATGGAACGTACCGCCGGCAAGCTGGAGCACGTACAGCCCTTCGGGGCCGGCCGCGGCGTAGACGAGGCTGCCGGACACCGCGACATCGTAGACGAACCGGGCACCGCTCCAGTTACCCACCGTGACGGGGGCCGCCGGGTCCCGGATGTCGACTGCGTAGAGCCCGCCCGACCCCGCGGCCACGAACGCCAGCGAGTCACCGATCACGAGGCGGCGCCCGATGCCGGGGAGCGGGAACGAGCCGACGTGCGTGAGCGCCCCTGAGGAATCTGCCGCATAGGCGGTCAGGGCCTCCTCGGTGAGGGCCCACAGGGTGGAATCGCCCTGCCAGGAGAGATCCACGACGCGACTGTCGGTGGTCCGCGCGGAGTCGAGCATCCGGAGCGAGTCGTCGGGCATGGCGAGCTGCAGATCCGTTCCGAGGCCGAGCGCGAGCACGCCGTCGCGGCGCGCGAGCGCGGAGATGTCGGCCTGGAACGCGAGTGCGCCGGGGTCGTCGCCGCGGAGGGGAAAGCGGTAGAGCCCCGCCGCCGTGCCCACGAGCAGCTCGTTGCGGGCGCTGTCGCTGGCGATCGGACCGATCCCGCGCAGCCCGCGGGCCTTGAACCCCAGCCGCTCCAGGCGCTGATCCGTCCCCACGAGCTCGATGCCCTCCTGCCCGGTCACGAACGCGGTGTGCTCGCGCACGGCGAGGTCAGTGGGAACCACCGCGAGGGAGAGCGCCCTGCCGCGCAGCGTGATCGGCGGGGCATGGCTGTAGCGGATGTTGTACAGGTGGTCCACTTCGCTCCCGATCATGAAGCCGAGCAGGGCGCCGCCCAAGGTGCTCACCGTCAGCACGCAGCCGGCCGCCGAGCATCCGCCGATATCCCGCTCGAAGCTGACGGCGTAGACGAGTCCGACCGTTCCGGAGGCCAACGCCCCGATTGCGGCGAACAGCCACTTCCGGGGCAGGCGGTGCCCCGCCGACTGCGCCTGGAGCGGCGCGGCGAGCACTGCAACCAGCAGCCCTGCGGCGGCGGCCCGCCTCACGGCGTTCCGCCGGTCACGGTGAAGGCGCGCCGGCGAATCGCCGTCTGTCCGGTCTGCCGGTCGGTGATGACCAGCTCGAGGGTGTACGTGCCGCGCGGCGCGTCGGCGAGATTGACGGCCACCCAGCCCGGCAGGCGGTCACGTCCCGCGAGCGCGGTGGACACGTCATACCGCACCGAGACCTGATCGTCGCCCTTGGCGGTGGTCCCCACGGCGTCCAGCACGCCGCCCACGATCCTGGCCACGAGCCCGCGGCGCTCCAGCGACTGGACGCGGAAGATGACCTCGGCCTCGTAGCTGACCTCGCCGGCGCTGTCCGGCTGGAGATTGTACATCTCCCAATAGAGGTGGACCTCACTGCCCGCCGCGAACTGCATGGCGGGGTTCGGGTCGAGCAGGAATTCCTGGCGGCCCGCCGGGGTCTCGACGCGCGGCGCGACGCGATCGGCGAGGATCACGTCGCTCAGCATGAGCGTCGGCCGGTTGAATGACTCGACGGTGAGCGGTCCCATGCCGCGGGCGGCGCGCCCGGTGGTGGGCTGCCGCGCCTCGACCCGGAAGCGGTATTCACCCGGCAGCAACGCCGTCGTGAACGTGCGCTGCTCGAGCTGCGCCGAATCGGTGAACCGCACGGTTTCGTCGCGACGCTGCGTCGTGACCGGCCGCTCCAGCGGGTCCGTGACGAAGAGCCCGTGCTGGATCGGGCCTTCGGCGAGATCCACGCCGCTCGCCATGCGGGTGAGCGGCAGCCCGGCGAAGAACATCAGGTCGGTCTGGGCGCTGTCGCCCCGCGCGCGGAACGCCGCCACCTGCACCGGGATCGAGTCCATCGCCTCGTTCACCGGCACGTTGTCGTACTTGACGGGCTGCGCGTAGCGCACGTCCTCGACGTACGTCTGGAACTCCCCGGCGAAGCGGGCGAAGTTGTAACCCGGCGGGCCGTAGAACACGAAGCGCAGGTTGCGGTCGGGATAGTACCACACCGTCGTGATCTTGCCGGCGGTGCCGATTTCCGTGCCGAGCTGGCTGGTCTCGGGCGGGAACGTGGCCACCACGGGGGGCGGTCCGTAGCGCAGGTAGATCACGCCGCGATCGGTGTCCCACCCCCGGATCCGCAGGTCGGGCGCGGAGAACCGCAGGTCCGTGTAGGCCGCCCGCGCCAGATGCTCGAGCCGATGCTCGTTTTCGGCGGTGAGCTTGAGCGGATCGTTGGCCGACCAGTAGATGCGATTGAACTCGGCGCGCTGGGCCGCGGTGAGCGCCTCGTACTGTTGCGCGTCGGTTCGCCGCAGGATGACCGCCAGGTCGGTGAGGTGATCCCGCTCGCCGGGCGGCAGCAGCGCGAAGCCGCGGTCGAACGCGCGGGCCGCCTCCGCGCCGCGGCCCACGCGCCACAGGCCGAGCCCGAGGAACAGATGGGCGCGCGCGCTCGTCGGCGCCGCCTGCACGAACCGCCGCGCCTGTTCGAGGAACTCCTCGAAGCGGGCGTCGTCGTACATGATTCCGAGGAGCCCGGCGTTGCAGAGGTCGTGCGCCGGATACGCGGCTGCACCCTCGCGGTAGTGCCCTTCGGCCTGGCGCAGGTCGAGCTCCCCGGCGTCCTCGATCACGGATGTGCGCTGGGAGAGAAAGTCCTTGGCGTAATGGGGGTTGGCCATCGCCTCGCCGGGATCGAACCGCCAGGCGTCGCCGGTGAGCAGCCGGCGGTGGCCCACGGCCGTGTACCGCCGATAGTAGATGTCGCCCAGCTCGGCCTCGACGTCCGCGAGCAGGGTGGGGTCGCCACGCTCCTTGGCGGCCGAGAGCGCCCGCCCAAACAGCCGCTGGGCGTCGAGTCGCATCACCCCCTGCTTCAGCCGCAACCGCCCCAGCTCGAGATAGTAGGCGGGGTTGCCCTGCTCGTATCGGATCGCGCGCTCGAGGGCGGCGTCGGCGGCCCGGCGCTTCGCCATGTCGCCGAGACCGGTACCGGCCTGGTGGGCGAGCAGCATGCCGCGCCGGTAATGGGCCGCGGCCATGGTCGGGGCGAGCTTGGTGGCCCGCTCCAGCCGCTCGAGGGCGGCGGCCGTGTCGCCGCGGTCGGCCAGGACGAGAGCCTCGTCCACCAGCCGGCGCGCGTCGACGACGCCGCCGGCCTGCGGGCCTTGGGCTGCGACCGGCACCGCGAGCAGCAGCGCCAGCAACCCGGCGCGTGAGGCCCAACCAATTGAGCCGGTGGCGGCCGGCCCGGCAACGGAGTGCCCCCCCCTCATTACTCCACGCTCCCCCCTTCGGGCCCGTCCGACGGGTACCCCTTGCGGAACCCGCGTCGGCGGTGTCTTTTGTGCCCCGTCCTTTGGGAGAATATGCCGGACCTGGTCCCCGGCGCTAGGTTGGGTTTCCCGGTTCGGGCCTCTTGCGGACCGTTGGGGGGACCCGTAGCTTGAGGTTGTCGTCCGGTTCTTGGCTGGTTTCTTGGGCCACCGGATTGCAGTTCCTCTTGCAGTGACCAGATCGCTAGCGGCGCGCTCCGGAATTCCGTCGAGCGCCTGCCCCACGATAGAAGGCTCGGCCGGTTCACGAGGTTTCCGCGTTCCACTGGCAGGGCGTGATGTGTTACGGTGCGCCAGCCAGACAGGTATAGGGATCTAGGAGCATGACATGCCGGATTCCGCCGTCGGGCGGGATCTGGGGTGGGCGTGCCGCTGACGGCGGCAACGTGGTGGAAGGGTCGCGCCGAGGCGTGGCCGGGCGAAAGGAGGGTGTGCCATACAGGTGTTTCGTTCGAACTTCCGTTCGTTCCCAGAAAAAGGAGAGCTCCCAGTGAAGCACGCAATGTCCCGCCTCTTGGCCGGACTTGCGGTTATCGTGCTTTGCGCGGTGGCCGCTGGCACCGCTCAGGCACAGACCGGCAAGCTCACCGGCATCGTCACGGACGCCCAGTCGGGCGTACCGCTCGAAGGGGCACAAGTGATCCTGCAGAACACGGGGATCAGCGCGTTGACCGGCGCCAACGGTCGGTTCTTCGTCGTCAACGTGCCACCGAACACGTACACGCTCATGGTACGCCGGATTGGTTACACCTCGGCCGAGGTGCGCAACGTCCTGGTGCAGATCGACGTGACGCGCACGGTCGACGTGGAGCTGACGGCCACCGGCGCAATCGGCGTGGAGCAGATCACGATCACGGCGGAGGAGGTGCCGCTGGTGCAGCCCGGGGTCACGGGGACGGGCACCAACCTCCGGGCCGAGGAGATCTCCGCCCTGCCGGTGACCAACATCCAGGGCGTGCTAGCGCTGCAGCAAGGCTTCATCGAAGTGCCGCAGAACACGGACATGATCTCGTTCTCCGAGAGCCGGCGGAATCTGATCACGCCGATCCGGATCCGCGGCGGCCGCGGTGGCGAGTCGCTAACGCTGATCGACGGGGTGCCGATCAACAACTTCGTGTTTGGCGGCCCGTCGTTCGGGATCACGACCGAGGCGATCGAGCAGCTCGACTATCAGCGCGGCGGCTTCGAGCCGCAGTACGGCAACGCGTTGTCGGGCATCATCAACATCGCGACCCGTGAAGGCGGCACGAACCTGGCGGGCGCGTTCCGCTACCAGACGTCCGCCATCGGCGGGGCGCTGGGCAACCGGCCCGACGAGCTGATGGGCTACAGCCAGCTCGAGGGCTATCTGTCCGGCCCGATCCCGGGCACCGCGCAGCGGCTGCGCTTCATGGCCGCGGGGCGCGTGCAGACCGGGGCGGACCGCGTGCTGCTGTTCGACAACGACGTGACGCGCGGGTCGGGCCCGGCCCCGGGTCGGGATCCCAACCTGGGCAACCCGCAGAACCTCGACCTGTTCCCGGGGTGGCGGGCGTTTGGCTACAACAACCTGCGGGACATCACCGCCAAGCTGACCTACTACTTCACGCCGACCGCGAAGCTCAGCGTGTCGGGCATCCGGTACGAGGGCCAGCGGCTGCCATTCGACTTCGACTGGATGTTGATGGGCTTCTTCCCGCTGAACGCGCCGGCGGTGAACAACCTGGAAGACTCGCTCGCCGTCCAGACGAACGGCGGCAACGTCGTGCAGCCGGTGGCCAGCGCGGGCGGCAGCTACGACGCGGTGCAGGGCTCGCTCTACGCGCAGCGCACGCTGTTCTCGGCCAAGTGGGACCACACGCTGGGTCGCTGGGCCTACAAGGCCCGGGTCGGCCGGTTTGACCAGCGGCGCGAGACCTGCAACGTCTGGCAGGGCGTCTGCCTGGGCAACCAGTTCGCCGACATGAACTTCACCGAGCAGTTCCAGGAGCGCGGCATCACCAAGAGCGCCACGGACGGCACGGACGTCATCTTCGGCGGTGAGCATCTGATCACCACGACGGGCGGCGTGGACATACAGGGGCAGGCGACCGACCACCACCAGCTGCAGTTCGGCGGCGCCTACACCAAGCACAACCTGGTCTACTCGGAGTGGGAGAACGTCGGCACGAACGACGTGTTCGTGGTGCCGAAGTACTACGCCGCCAAGCCGTGGGAGGCCGCGGCCTACATCCAGGACAAGATCGAGTACGACTTCCTGACCGTGAAGGTCGGGGTGCGGTACGACTGGGGCGCGGCGCCCGGCAAGGCGTTCGCGAACCCGCGCGATCCGACCAACGGGACGACGGCGCGCGAGATTTGCGATGCCGATCCGAGCCACTATACGATCGTCGAGAACGGTCAGACCTATACCGGGTTCGCCGCCTGCGCGCTGAACGGGGCCTTCATGACGGAGGCGACGGCGGCGGCGCAGTCCGACGACTTCGTGGATGCCAGCACGCGGACGCAGTTCAGCCCGCGCATCGGGGTGAGCTTCCCGCTGACCGAGCGGTCGCAGGTCTACTTCAATTTCGGCCGCTATAGCCAGAACCCGCTGTACAACAACGTGTACACCAACACGGGGAACGGCACGGTGGCCGGCGACTCGCTGGGGCTGTGCAGCTCGACCGCGGTGATCCCGGGTACCGACCAGTGCTACCCGATCATCACGAACGTGTGGGGGACGCCCCAGTTCCTCGGCAACCCCAACCTGCTGATCGAGAAGACGACGGCCTACGAGGTCGGCTTCGCGACCGAGCTGGGCGGCCAGTACGGCCTGCAGGTGGCGGCGTTCTCGAAGGACCAGTTCGGGCTCACCGGCACCCGGCAGGGCGGCCAGGCGGCCGACGGGACGCGGTATTTCGACGTCGGCTCGACCTACGGCAACGCGATCTACAACTACTGGGTGATGATCAACCAGGACTTCCAGACGGTGCGCGGGTTCGAGGTGAGCCTGCAGCGCCGCCTGTTCAACTACTGGGGCTTCCGGCTCAACTTCGGTCTGACGCAGGCCACGACCAACGCGGCGGCGCCGGAGCTGGAGACGGAGCGTGAGCAGCAGGGCGATCCGCAGAACCTCAAGGAGATCCGGTCGGAAGTGGACCTCCCGGCCTCGCTCAACGCCTCAGTGTTCTTCCGGGTGGGGAACGAGCGGCCGTTCGGGATCGGCCTGCTGGATGAGGTCGTCCGGAACGCGAGCGCCACGGTGACCGTGACCGCGCGGAGCGGCTTCCCGTACACGCCGCAGTTCACCACGTTCGGCATCGGGACCAACACGCAGCTCGAGCAGAACAGCGGCCGGCAGCCGGGCGTGTTCAACGTCGATCTGCAGGCGGACAAGGCCTTCCGGCTGACCAACCTGCAGTGGGGCGTCTTCCTGCGGGTGAGCAACCTGCTCGACACGCACAGCTGCAATCAGGTGTACGCCAGCACGGGCAACTGCGACGGTGGCACGGTGGACCAGGACCGTCGCCGCACCGGCAACGGCGTGACGGCGGGAACCAGCACGTTCTACGATCGCGCGGCTTACTTCGGGCCGCGGCGCTCGATCAACTTCGGTGCTCGGATGAGCTTCTGACGGGACACGGGGCGGGCGTTCTCCTGGAGGGGGGACGCCCGCCGCGCCGCGTCCGCGGCGCGCACCCAGACGGACCGCGAAAGAGGACGATGCCATGCGTTTGATCAAGGGTATGTTTGGCACGAGGCTGACCCGGGCGGCCGCGGTGGGGGCGGTGGCCACGCTCCTGCCGCTCTCACTCGCCGTGGCACAGCGCGCTGTGTCCCAGCGAGCCGAGCCCGAGGTCACCATCATTGACGCCGGTGGAGCCGGGCCGGATTTCGACACCCGGACCGTGCGGCGGGGCTTCAACCTGTTCGGCGGCGGCGACGCCGCGTTTTCCGGCATGCGCTCGACGGGCCGGTTCGGCTCGGCGCTCAGCAACTACGCCGACTGCACCACGGTGCTGCGGAACTGCCAGGGGAATACGATCTTCTCGCCGGCCCAAAACGCCTGGTACGCGCCGGTGTTCGAGATGGAATGGCTCCTGGCGGCGCCGCCCGAAGCGTACGTGAAGATCAAGCAGGTCGCGCCGTCGATCGCCAACGCCAGGGGCGGCGGCTGGACGGGCGGCTACAACGCCGTGGTGCTGGGCGCCCCGCGGCGGATCGGGCCGGCCGACGGCACCCTGGGCAAGATGTTCTCCGGGGCCACCAACACGGCCGACGGCTCGTGCAAAGACCATACGGGCCGGTTCAACGGGTTCTACACGACCGGGCTGCAATTGCTGCCGGGCTCGGACTGTCCGGACACGTGGGGCAGTGACGGGTGGAAGGGCGCGCACCCGATCGACGAGGCGGGCTACAAGACGCTGTTCGACGCCCAGGGCGACAACTTCGCGTTCGACTTCTGGCGCGTGCCGGCGGAGAACCAGCGGCTCGACAAGCCGTTCCTCGGGAGCCGGATGCACACCTACGGCGAGACCAGCGACTACAGCTCCGACATCCTGCCGAACTACGGCGCCGTCGTGCCGGGCGGGACGGGCACGCCGATCCTGCAGGGGTATCCGCTGGGGCTCAAGCTCCACTTCGAGGCGTTCAACTTCGGGGTGCCGACGGTCAACGACGCGTACTTCGTGCAGGTCTCGATCATCAACCGGTCGGAGGACATCTGGGGCGCGGGGATCGACTACGACTCGCTCTACTTCGGGTTTGGGTACGGCGAGCTGATGTCTGACCAGAACGGCTCCCGGTACGCACTGCCCGACAAGGGGATGGTCGTCATGCACAACTCGAACGTCCAGGGGGCGGGCGGTCCGTGCGACCAGTCCTTCCGCCGCCCGGACGGCAACGGGTGCACCGGGCCGACGTCAAACACCCGCTCCTACCGAGCGGGCGCGCTCGCGATCATGATGTTGAAGAGCCCGCTCGGCGACCTGCGGAACAAGCTGTTCACCCGGACGCTGGCCGGAACGCCGTGCACGGTGGGCGTGGATAAGTTCTGCCGGCCGGGGCACCCGCTGGCGGGCGACACGATCACGTTCAACCGCCAGGGCTTCGGGGACTACGCGAACGCTTACAACTATACGTTCGCCACCGGGGCCAAGGCCACGTTCGGCTACGTGGCGGCCGACGAGAACCTCACGAACGACGGCCGCGACCCCAATTCGCAGCCCGACCGCACGCTGTGGACGGTGTTCCGGAGCGAGGACTGGACCAGCAACAAGGTGCACTACAACAAGTACGTGCCGCCGGCGACCCCGGCGTGGGACTACAACCACGACGGCATCCCGGACACACTGGCGCTCAACACCTGCGGCCGGCTGGGCTGCGCGGGGGTGGATTCGGACACGATGCCGGGCGGGTGGATCAACCGCCGGGGGAACATCGGTGGGCTCCAGTCGTTCGGGCCGTTCAAGCTGGCGGCGGGCGACACCACGTCGCTGATCTATGCCATGGTGGGGGACGGTGACTCGACGGCGTTCTGGTCGCAGGTCAAGGCTGTCAGCGACCTGTACATGAGCTTCTTCCTGGCGCCGGACGCCCCGCCCCCGGTGGACGTGGTTTCGACGCAGCTGGTTGCCGGCACCGATCAATTCGGCTCGGCCAACCCGTCGGTCCGGATCTTCTTCTCCGACGCTCCCGAAGTGTGGGTCGACGCGTTCCTGGCGAAGACGGCGGACGACATCGATGCCGCGCCGCCGACCGCCCTGTATGGGCAGCTCCGCACGGCGAATCCTTGGCTGGCGGATTCGCTCCGATCGCTGGCGCGGCACAACCTGCGGCGGCTCGAGATCTACAAGTCGTGCAACGGCGGCACTTCCTGGACCGCCGACGGCGACTGCGACGGCGACCCGACCCAGGTCACCGACACCGCGAGCAGTGGGTTCGGGTGGCGGCCGTACTCGATCTTCGACGTGGACGCCAACAAGGGGGACATCCCCAACGTGTTCTCGGACGGGAACGTGGACGGCGGCCGCACGTATCTGTACGCCATCGTCGGGCGGTCGCGCGGCGTCACGTTGCTGCTGAAGGCGGATACCCTCAGCGACGCGCCGATCTCGTACACGTTTGAGCCAGCCATCGCCAACTCGCTGTCGCGCTCGACCTCGGACCCGAACGTGGTGTCGGTCTTCGTGCCGGCGAGCCATCCGGCCGGCTTCCAGTCCGCCTGGGCGGACACGACGGCGGCGCCGATTTCGACGGTGCCGTTCACGCTGAGCCTGAGCGAGAACGTGGCGACCCAGTCGTACCGCGCGGTGTTCGGGACCGAGATCCTGGTGGAGCGGGATTCCAACACCGCAACCCACCAGGCGTTCCGGTCGCTCGTGACCATCCAACGCCGCGACACGGTGGACGTGGCCGGCGCCAGCGTGGATTCGGTCATCCGCCGGGAGTCGTTCACCTACACCGGGCCGGAAGTGTTCCTGGTGACGGGGACCGCCGTGGGAAACCTCGGGTCGACGGTAACGAGTGACACGACCCGCATGGCGACGCTGTACGGCCGGACCGCTCCGGACACCGGGCTGGCCTTCGTGCTGGCGGAGGTGAACGGGACGCCGGTATTCGGCAGCACGACCCTGACGGCCGACAAGGCGACGCCCACGACGCTGTTTGGCCGGGCGCAGTATCCGGGCTTCACGATCAACGCCGACAACTCGGTGAAGGGGAACATCAACATCACCACCTGCCCGACGAACTTTGTGTCCTGCCCGGGCCCCGAGTCGCAGTACCGGGGCGAGGAATCGCGCGCGGAGCTCAAGCTGTTCGCGTCGGACACGATCGTGCCGCGGGGCAGGGTGAACGCCAACATGGTGCAGTGGCGGGAAGCCTCGTCCACCCGGGCAATCGACGGGGGCGGGAACTACGAGGTCTCCTGGGTGGACGATCCGTACGGAGCGCAGCGGGGGTTCGTGCTGGACCTGGTTAACCCGGCGACAACGCAGGCCGAGGTCCAGGCGGCGCTGGAGGCCCGGGCGGTGGGGTCGACGGGCCTCACGGATCAGACGACGGCGGATCTCCTGGGCGTCGCGCAGGCCGAGCTCGTGGCGGTGAAGCTGCCGTTCACCATCCAGAACAGGACGTTCGACCGGCCGGTCGAGGTCGCGATGGTGCGACGACTGTTGAGCCGAGTAGTGCTGGGGAGCGTCCAGGACACGATTTCGGTGGCGGTGCCGGCAGACGTGTGGGTGCCCGGCGACGCGCTGTACTTCATCGAGGACATCGTGGAAGACTCGACGACCCCGCATGGGCTGGTGCTGGATGCCACTGGGCAGCCGGTGCAGCGCACGCGACGGGCCATGACGTTTTCGAAAGCAGTGCTGGGTTGCGATCAGATCCGCGAATCGTGCAATCCGGTGCCGCTGGCGACGCCCGGGGCCACGGGCTACGACCCGATGCGCAACGGCGACAAGACCCGATTCGGCTACTACCTGGGCTTCACGCCCACGACCGAGTACGCGTTCACCGTGAACGCGGCCGTGACGGGGGACCAGATCACCGCGATCACGGACTCGGCGCTGGCGCTGATCAGAGTGGTGCCGAACCCGTTCGTGATCTTCTCGGCGTACCAGGCGAACGTGACGAACTCGCGCCTGCTGTTCACCAACGTGCCTTCGCGCGGAACGATGCGGATCTACACCGTGGCGGGGCAGCTGGTGCAGCAGATCACGTGGGAGCCTGCCGATCTGCTCGGCGACGGCGACCTGTTCTGGGATCTCAAGACCCGTGAAGGGATCGACATCGCCAGCGGGCTCTACCTCTGGGTGTTGACCGCGCCCAGCGACCCAAACAACCCGGCCAGCGCAGCGCTCCGGGCACGCGGCAAGTTCGTGGTCATCCGCGGCGACGCGCAGTAAGGGAAAGGAGAGACCACATGCATAAGCCTACGATGCTCGTTGCCGCGCTCCTGCTGCTGCCCGATGTGCTTGCGGCGCAGCGGACCGGCACGTTCTTGCTGCCCCTCCCGACCGAGGGGACGACCCGCGTCGCGCAGCGCGGCGCGAACTTCCTCGAGATCGGGGTGGGCGCCCGCGGGCGCGCCATGGGTGAGGCGTATACCGGCCTTGCCTCCGGCGCGACCGCGACGTTCTGGAACCCCGCCGGTCTGGGGAGCGTGGACCGGTTCACCGTTGCGTTCACGCGCCTCGACCTGTACGGCGATCTCGGGCTGCGGCACGACTTCGCCGCGGCCGTCCTGCCGATGTTCGGCGGCGCCGTCGGCGTGTCATACATCGGACTCAACTCCGGCGACATTCCGCGCACGGACGAATCAAACCCGGGCGGCGGGAGTCAGGCGGCGGGCGAGTTCTTCACGTTCACGTCCAAGGCGATCGGCCTGCATTACGGCCGGCGCCTGACGGACCGCCTCCAGGTCGGGTTCACGGGTCGCGTGATCAGCGAAGGCATCTCCCAGGCCAGCATCAACTGGTGGGGCCTGGACTTCGGCACGCTGTTCAACACCGGGCTGTACGGGGTCACGATCGCGGCGACGCTCGCCAACATCGGCCCGTCGGCGCGGTATGAGGGCGGGGTGATCACGGCCCGGATCAACACGGACCAGGCCTTCCCGTTCGGCGTCCCGATCCGCTACAAGACCACCGGGTACACGCTGCCGACGACGTTCCGGTTCGCGGTGGTGTCCAACCTGATGGGTGGCCCCGACGCGCTGGTGACGCCGGGCGGCAAGCACGACCTCAAAATCGCGGCCGAGCTCAACGACGCGGTGGATACCGACATCCAGATGTCCGTGGGTGGCGAGTACAGCTTCAACCACCTGATCTTCCTGCGGGCGGGGAAGAAGTTCGTGAACGAGGCGCACTCAGATTTCCGGTCCTTCAGCCACGCGCTGTCGTTCGGCGGCGGGCTTCGCCTGCCGGTGTTCGGGAGCTGGCTGTCCTTCGACTACGCGTACACGAACATGGGTGAGCTCCAGAACGTGCACGCGTTCTCGTTCGAACTCGGCGGAAGCCAATAACGGGCGTGGCGGGGGTGCCGGGCACGATGCCCGGCACCCCCGCCCGCGGGGAGAATGTGCATGTACCGACGACTCGTAGTGGGCTTGGGACTCGTCGCGCTGGCGGCGGGCCCCGTGGCGGCCCAGCAATTCGAGATCGGCCCGCGCCTCGGCTACGTGAAGTGGAAAGCGGAGACGGGGATGAAGAACGCGGCGATGCTCGGTGTGGACGCCACCTATAGGGTTTCCTCGCGCTTGGGCCTCGGCGTGCGGTTCGACGTCGCGCGGCCGGGCACGGATGGCAAGTACTTCCCCGCCGAGATGACGTTCGGCGACGACACCACGATGATCCTGGCGGTCAGCCAGCCGCTCACCGTGCTGCAGTACGGGGTGCAGGCGCAGTTCGAGACCGGGGGAGCGCTGAGCGTGTTCGCGAGGGGTGGTGGCGGGGGGCGCTCGATCACCCTCGATCCGCAGGCGGCGCACGGCAGGATCACGGTGTCCGACTGGATGTTCACGGCGGGCGGCGGGATCCGGTTGCGCGCGGGTGGCGGGACGAGCGTGACCCTGGAAGTCCAGGATCTGATCTACCCCAACTTTACGCGCGAGAGCATCAATCCGGTGGAGCCGCGGTTCCGCCCGGTGCGGTTCCCCGACGTCATTCCCATTCAGCCGGAATTCAGCGGCACGGCGCACAACATCTACGCCGCCATCTCGTTCATCTTCACGCCGGGAGGTGGCCGATGAGCAGCCGAGTAAACCTTGGCCGAGCGGCCGGTTACGCCCTCCTGGCCAGCTGTGTGTTCGCGGCCTGCGAATCCAAGCTCACTGAGATCACGGACCTCGTGGGCCCGCGGGCGTTCGATTTTCCCGTCGGGTCCGCGGCCCTCGGACTCCCGGGCGGCCACGCCGATCGAGACCTGGTGCGCACCCTGGTGCAGACTCACCGGGTCTACTACAACGCGACCGGCGCGGTGCTCTTCGACACGGTGATTACCGCTCCGTCCGGGCCACCCCGCACGCAGGACACCACCGCCACGGACTCGGCGGCCGTCGTGATGGTGGCGACGCTCCGGGCGCTTGGCGGGGGCGCCGTGTACCAGGTCTGGGCGCATGGCCCGGACGGGACCATCACCCCCGTGTACGGGCGGGTGACGGAGTACACGCATTACTTTACCCAGCTGGACCCGATCACGGGCGACTCGCTGTTCGCGCGCGACAGCGTGCCAGTCGCGGCATCCGGGTCGGGCACGTATGTCGGCAGTGACGACCCGTTGGTGGACTCGGTTGCGTTCCGCATCATCCCGTCGGATCCGGCGAACACCGTCAATCCGTTCAGCGACAACGCCGTCAACGCGCTGCTCGTGACGATCGAGTCGGGCCCGGCCACCACGCCGAGCAACGTCAAGTTCCTCTGGCGCAGGGTCGGGATTGCCACGGGTGGAGCGACCACCGCGGACGTGATTCTCAGGGCGGATACGGTGCGCGTGTCCACCAATCCACCGGGGGGGGGGGATCCAGTTCCCGACACCCTCGTGGTCACCCGCTATGCGCGGCGCGTGCTCACGGGCAGCGGTGCGCTCACGATGGGCAACTACGGCGGTCTCGACGTGGTGCTCGCCGCCTCGCCGAACGACTATGTGTTCGGTCCGAGGGGCTCGGGGCTGGGTGGGGCCCGGGGCGCGGAGCTTTCGGTGGATTTCCGGGAAGTCGCCCGGCCGCCGATCGGCTTCTTCTATCGGGGCTATCTCGTGGACGCGTGGGGCAGTGGCGTGGTGGTGGACACGCTGCGGTCGGCATGGAGCAGGGACACGACGATCAGCCGCGTCAGCCTGTACAACGCCGACGTGGACCCGACGCTTCCCGGGATCTCCGGGGTAGACATCCGGGCCGCCCAGGTGCGGAACTGCGCAGCGGGCTCCGCCGTCAACAATTGCCAGAACGCCATGAATCTCCCGGCGACCGACACCTTCAAGGGGTTGGCGCGATTCCAGCTCAAGCTGGAGCCCAAGGCAGGAGTCGCCCCTGGGCCGAAGAAGTCCGTTTCCCTGGCCGGAGATGTGCCGAGCGAGGTCCAGTGAGATGCGAACCTGCACGCGCCCGGACGCCAACGCCGGGCGGAGGAGCTTGCACGATATGAAGCGGCAATGCGCTCTGATCTTGGGGGCCGTGGTGCTCGTGGCTACCCAGGGCTGCTCGAAAGAGCCGGCGCTCTACATCGGGGGACCGCCGGGCCCGGCGACCCAATTGAGGATCTCGAACAGCAGTATAACGACGGTCATCGGTGATTCCGCCACTATCGGCACGCGGGCCGAGGACGCGGTCGGCAACCTTACGGACGCCGCGGTCACGCTGACGACGTGTGACGCTGGCGTCGCGACGGTCACCAGTGGGTCATCCAACTTGGATTGGACCACGACGGCGTTCGTCAAGGGCGCCGGCATGGGCACTTCATGCGTGGTCGCCCAGACCGCCGGGCTCACTCCCGACACGATTCCGGTTGTCGTGGGACCCAACGGTGTCGTGGTGTCCGGGCCAGACACCCTGTTCTCGGGCTTCACGGGAAACTATGCCGTCACGTTCCTCGATGCCGCCGGTGACACCCTCACGGGCTCCGTACCCGTGACGTGGAGTACGTCTAGTCGTACGACGGCGGTGATCGGGCCGCTGAGCGCGGACACGGCGGAGGCCACTGGTCGAACCCCCGGCACCGTCCTGGTGCAGGTCCAAGTGGCGGGCGGTGCCGACGCCCGAAAGTCCGTTCTCGTAAGGGCCAGCGTGTTCACGGGCACCATCTCGGACACCGCGGCGGCGCCGGGCACGCTGATCAGGGCGACGCGGGCGGCGGACGGTCCATACTGGGACAGCGACACGCAAGTGAGGCTCGGGAGCGCGACCCTGGGGGTGGACTACGTGCGTCCGGTCGTGTTTGGCCGGCCGGATCTCGGTGGTGAGGAAGTGCTGTTCGCCCTTCCCGCAACCGGCGCAACGACAGCGGCGGCGCTCAGCTTCAGCAACATAGGAACCGGGCAACTGCAGCAGACCGCGGGGACCATCAGGCCGACCGTTGCCGACAGGGACCAGTACCAGCCGGGCAACATCACCAACGACTGCAGCGATCCGCCCTCCCCGCCGGACTTCGCCACGGTCAAGTCGCCGGGGAACGCGGTGTACCTGGTACACAGAGGCAGCACGCAGGGCACGCGGGGGTGTCAGAACTCGGGGACGCCCACCGGCTACGACCACTACATCGTCTACACAACAGGATCCACCGCCGAAGTGATCGACGTCGCTGCCACCTGGGGTGTGAGCGGGGACAACGACATCTACGTCTGTGCGACGGACTACTCGGAATGTCCCGGCGCGGGTGTCTCGAGCAACACGCTGGACGAGCTGGGCGCGGTGAATGTGGTCCTGCAAGCGAACACGGACTATTTCATCATTTTCTCGCCGTGGACGGCGGGCGCCGGCATCAACAACATCAAGGTCAAGGTCACCAAGAAGTAGTAGACCGGTCCGACCTTTTGCGAGAAGCGGTGCCCCGGGGCTCGAAGGCCCCGGGGCACCGCGTTTCAGGAGGAAGGCCTCCGGCGCGCCCAGCCGTCCGGTGCGCGAGTTCAGTGTCGCCAGCGGAGCCTGGCGTTAGCGTCCGTGACCGGCACGCGAAGGGGGAACGCGGAAACGGTCACAGGCAGGTCCCACGCGTATTCGAGGAAGGGGTTCTCGGGGCTCGGGACGGTGAGGGTCAGATGCCACGTCCCAGGAGGGAGTTCGAGTCGTGCCCACCCTTCGGCATCGGTTTCCTGCGCAATTGGGCTCCGGCCGCTGGCGCGCACGGCCGCCGCCGACAGGCTGTCGAAGGCCGCGTAGGCTGTTCGCTCCCACGCGCGGAGCGAGTCCGCGGCCCGGCCTGCCCACTCGGCCAGGTTGCGGACATCGGCCGTGAGTGACCGGAGCACGGCGTCACGCGCGCCGGAGCGCTCCATCAGGCGCCGGTAGAGCTGCCGGAAGCGACCGTAGGCCGCGGCGTACCCCGGCGACCGGCGATCCACCCGGCGGAGCGAGTCGCCGAGGCGCCGGACGGTGTCACGGGTGGCCTGCCACGCGCGGTCGGTGGAATCGTCCGGGACGAGCAGCGGGCGCGTGAAGCCGAGCAGCTCAGCCTCCAGGGCGGAGAAATCGGGGGGCGGCACCGTGTCGGTGGCGGCGAGTGAGTCCAGCAGCCGCTCGGGATCGTACGGCCAGGCAGTGATCTCGACGCCGGGCAGGGGCGTGGAGTCGGGCAGGGACGCCCGCACGTCAATCGGCACCGCCCGGCCGGAGCAGCCGAGCGCCAGCAGGCCCGCGAGATGGATTGTCGGGCGGCGGAGCGCGATCAATCCACGATCGTCTCGGGGAAGATGAACTTGAGCGGATCCTGGTGCTTCCCGCTCACGATCACCTCGTAGTGGAGGTGCGGAGCGGTCGTGATGCCGGAGTTCCCCACCAGGGCGATCTCCTGGCCCCGCTTGACGCGCTGGCCGAGCTGCACGAGCGCCTTGGAGAGGTGCGCGTAGCGCGTCACGACGCCGTCGCCGTGGTCGAGTGAGACGATGCGGCCGTAGCCGGCTTCCGTCCCGACCTCGACGACGCGCCCGCCGGCGGAGGCGAGGATCGGCGTCCCCATGGGCGCCGAGATGTCGATGCCCTCGTGGGCGCGCGCCTCGTGGTAGATGGGGTGAATGCGGTCGAGCGCGAACCGGCTGCTCAGGAAGCCGTGGGTGGGCATGATGGAGGGCGTGCGGCGCAGCCGATCCGTGTGGACTTCCAGGCTTTCTGCCGCGTCCGCGAACGAGCCCGCCAGCAGATTGGCCCGGCGGAGCAGGGTCGCCAAGTCGACGCGTATCTCGAGCGCCGTGCGGCCCTCGGCACCCTCGGCGAGCAGCTGCTCGCGTTCCGTCCATTGACCCACGGGCCCGCCGATGCCGGCGAGCTGCACGTCGGCGTTGGTGGGCTCGAGCCCCGCGAGGAGGCGCACCTGGCGGTCGCGCACGGCCACGGCGGCGAGCGTGTCGCGCAGCTGAATGATCTGTCCGCGTGTCAGGTCCAGCTCCTGGCCGAGCAGCTGGTTGGTGCGCTCGAGCCGGTCGAGGCGCGTGAGGTTGATGGTCTTGGTCACGGTGGCCACGGCGAAGGCCAGCAGCGCTACGCCGAGGAACCCGCCGACCCCGACGCCCCACTTGAGCGCGCGCGCCGACACCTCGACGCTGCGCGACTGCCGCGCGCCGTGCGGCACCACGAGGATGGTCCAGCGTCGGTTGGATGCCACGGTGACCTCACACGGTTGTGGTGCGAACGCATACAAGGGCCGGGTCCCGTGCCATCCCGGCCGACGCGACGGGAAGCCTAAAGTACCCCCCGTGCCGGGGGGTGTCAACCCTCGACGTGTGTTTCCAAGTTATTGTTTTGTAATGGGTTACGATTCTGTCCGAGGCTTGGGAAACAGTGGCGCCACCTTGCTGATGCGGTTTCCCGTCAAACGCCGCAATTGCGTGGTGACATGTGTCACGTCGGGTTCCCCACTGCCGAGCGCCTGCCACACCACGGCCGTCTTCCCGGGCAGGAACGGCGCGAGCATCACGGTGATCGTGGCGAGCGTGTCGGCCAGGGCGCTGAGCGTTTCCGCGAGCCGATCGGTCGCGCCCGTCTTGGCGAGCGTCCACGGCGCCTGTGCCTCGATGAACCCGTTGGCGGCGGTCACGAGCTGCATGGCCTCGGCGGCGCCCTCGTGCAGCAGGTAGTCGTCCATCGCCGCGACGTAGCGCCGCCATGCCTGGTCGGTGGCGTCGTCGAGGGACACGGCGGCCGGTCGGGACGGCACGACGCCGTCCACGTAGCGCGCGATCATGGCGAGCACGCGGCTCACGAGGTTGCCGTAGCCGTCGGCGAGGTCGGCGGTGTAGCGCGCGTCGAACCGCTCCCAGGTGAAGCTGCCGTCGCCGTCCCACGGCACCTCGCGCAGCAGGAAATAGCGCAGCGCGTCGGGGCCGTGGCGGTCGATCGCGTCCCGCAGCGTGAGCTTGACGCCGGCGCTCTTGGAGAACCGTGCGCCGGCCGTGTTGACCCAGCCGTGGCACCAGATGCCGCGCGGCGGCTCCAGCCCGGCGGCGTGGAGCATGGCGGGCCAGAGCGCCGCGTGGAACCGGACGATGTCCGGTCCGATGATATGCAGGTCGGCGGGCCACAGGTCGGTGAACGACGCGTCGGGGAAGCCGGTCGCCGACAGGTAATTGGTGAGGGCCTCGAACCAGACGTAGACCGTATGGGAGGCGTCGTCGGGCCAGGGGATGCCCCACGGAACCCGCGACCGGCTCACCGAGATGTCCTGCAGGCCGTCCGTGACCACGTTGCGGATCTCGTTGAGCTTGGCGGGCGGCCGGACGAACGGTGGCGCGGCGTCGAACCGCTCGAGCAGCCAGCCGGCGAAGCGCGACAGCGGGAAGAAGTAGTTCGGCTCCTCGACCCAGGAGATTTCGCGTGTGGGATGGATGGGGCAGCGGCCCTCGACCAGATCCTTCTCGAGCTTGAACGCCTCGCAGCCGACGCAGTAGTAGCCGCGGTAGACGCCATCGGCAATGAACCCGCGGTCGCGAATCCGGCGGAACAGCTCCTGGACGGCGTGAGCGTGGCGGCCTTCGGTCGTGCGGATGAAATCGTCGTGGCTGATGGCCAGCTCGCGCCAGGCAGCCTCGAACTGCGCGGCGATGCCATCGACCCACCGCTGCGGGTCGACGCCGGCTTCGTCGGCCGCCTGCGCCACCTTCTGCCCGTGCTCGTCCATGCCGATGACGAAGTGCACATGGTCACCGCGCAGCCGCCGGTAGCGGGCGATGCAGTCGGCCCCGATCTTCTCGAAGGCGTGCCCGAGGTGGGGCTCGCCGTTCGCGTAATCGATGGCCGTCGTGATGTAGAACTTAGGCACCGGGCTCACGGGGCGTGTCCGGGGGCCGGCCCTGGCGGCCCGAGCCACGCCGCCCGCGCCGCCGCCGCTTGAGTGGCGTCGGCGGGGTGACCGACGCGATCGCCTGTTCGGGGGACACGGTGATCTGGCCTTCATCGAACGTGAGCAGCGCGGCCGGGGCCTGTGGCTCCGCCTCGCGCGGGGCGGGCGACGCGTCGGCCATTTCCGCCTTGAGATCGGCCAGGGCCAGCGTACGGGTGCGCCCGTCGTCGTCCTTCAGCAGGATGCGCTCGCGAAAGATGTCCACCGCCAGCACCTTCTCCGCACCGCGCCCGGTGGTGACGAGCTTGCCTTCCTTGGGGAATCGCTTGCGGCTCGCGACGTAGAAGTCGTGCTCGTAGCGGAGGCAACACAGCAGGCGGCCGCACCCGCCGGAGATCTGCGACGGGTTGAGCGAGAGCCGCTGATCCTTGGCGAGCGCGAGGCTCACCGGCCGGAGCTCGGGGAGCCACGAGGAACAGCAGTATTCGCGTCCGCAGCGCCCCACGCCTTCGAGGCGCTTGGCCTCGTCGCGGGCGCCGATCTGGCGCAGCTCGATGCGCGTGCGAAACAGACTGGCGAGATCCCGGACCAGGGCGCGAAAGTCCACGCGCTGCTCCGCCGTGAAGTAGATGGTGAGCCGCTTCCGGTCCCACTGCCACTCGGCGTCCGAGATCTTCATCGCGAGGCGGTGCTGGGTGACGCGCTCCATCACCTTGCGGCGCACGTCGTCTTCGGCCCGGCGGAGCTCGTCCGCGAGATACGCGTCCTCGGTGGACGCGCGCCGGATCACCGCGCCCTCGGGCGCCCGCGGCTGACCCAGGGCACACCCGGAGCACCCCGTGCCGCACTTCCGCTCCGCGGGGGCGCCGAACGCGGACACGGTGCCCAGGTCCTGACCGCGGTCGGCGCTCACGATCACGCAGTGGCCCGGGCTGAGCGGGTCAGGCTGGTCCCAGGTGAAGAACGCCTTCCGGTTGCCCTTGAACCGGACCTCGACGAGGGTGGCCACGGTCAGCGGGTGGTGAACTGTCCCATGCGGAGGAACTTCTCGGCACGCTGGGCGAGCAGCTGGTCGTGGGGAACGGGGGTCAGCTCGTCGACCGCGTGGCGCAGTGCCTGGCCGAGCGCCTGGGCGGCGCCGTCGGGGTCGGCGTGCGCACCGCCGTCGGGCTCGGGCACGATGACATCGATCACGCCCAGCTCCAGCAGGTCGGCCGCGGTGAGGCGGAGCGCCTGGGCCGCCCGCTCCTTCTGCCCGGCGTCCTTCCACAGAATGGCGGCGCATCCCTCGGGGGAAATCACCGAGTAGACCGCGTTCTCCAGCATCAGGACGCGGTCGGCGAGCCCGAGGGCGAGCGCCCCGCCCGAGCCGCCTTCACCGATGATGGCGGCCACGAGCGGGGTGCGCAGGCGGGCCATCTCCTCGAGGTTCTTGGCGATCGCCTCGGCCTGGCCGCGCTCCTCGGCGCCGAGGCCCGGGTAGGCGCCCGGCGTGTCGATCAGCGTGATGACGGGGGTGCCGAAGCGCTCGGCCGTGTGCATCAGGCGGAGCGCCTTGCGGTAGCCCTCGGGGTGCGGCATGCCGAAGTTGCGGCGGAGGTTCTCCTTGGTGTCGCGCCCCTTCTGCTGGCCGATGACGATGACCGGCTGATCGCCGAGCCGGGCCCAGCCGGCCACGATGGCGGGGTCGTCGCGGAACAGGCGGTCGCCCTTGAGCTCCATGAAGTCGGTGAACACCGACCCGAGGTAGTCGATGGTGTAGGGGCGGCGGGGGTGGCGGGCCACCTGCACCCGCTGGATCGGCGACAGGTCGCGGTAGATCTCGCGGCGCAGCTCACCGAGACGCTGCTCGAGGGGCGCGATCTCCCATTGGACGTCGAGCCGCTGGTCGAGCGCAAGCCGCTTCAAGTGCGCGATCTGGCGCTCCAGGTCGATCAGCGGTTTCTCGAAATCCAGCTCGAACGCCATGGTCACCTCGCCTTCGTGAGCCGGACGCGATCGGTCCCGAGCACCCCGCGGAGCGCGTCGAGCAGCGGGCCGCTCAAGTCGACACGCAGCCCGCGGGCGCGCAAGCGCGCCGTGGTCCCGTTGCCGTCATTCCACGCGACGAACACGGGGGCCGGGCCCGGGTGGGCGGCGCACAGCGCGCGCACGGCACGCGCGGCCTCGCCGTCCGGCGCGCCGCTGCCGCCCCAGCCCAGCTCGACACCCACCTGGCCCTGCGCCCGCAGGTCGGCGAGCGGGGCGGCGTCATCCACGATGAACGGCGCGCGGTCTTCGCCGCGGTCCCGCGGGCTGTAGCTCCCCGTGAGCAGCAGGGCGGCGTCGGGCAAGATGACCCGGGAAAGCTTGCTCCACGCCTCGGGAAACACCAGAGCCTCGGCCGTCCCGTGGAAATCCTCGACCGTGAGCCGGGCGTATTCGGCCCCCGTCTTCCGGCTGATCTGGCGCTTGACCGCCGTCACGATCACCGCCGCAATCACCTGATGCTCACTCCACGTCCCGAGGGTGGCGGTGGTGCGCGTGCCGAACAGGGCGACCTCGTCCCGGAATCGCTCCAGCGGGTGGCCCGAGATGAAGAAGCCCACCACGTCCCGCTCCTTGGCGAGCCGCTCCGCCTCGGTCCAGGGCGGCACGTCGGGCAGGGGGACCAACGCCGCCTGGGGCGCGGCGTGCGCGAGGGCGCCGAACAGGGAGCCCTGGCCGGACTCGCGCTCGACCTGCCGCAGCTGGGCCTCGCCCAGGGCGACGTCGAGCGCCGCCAGCAGCTGTGCCCGATGGCCGCCGACCTGGTCGAACGCGCCGGCCGCGATGAGCGACTCGATGACGCGCTTGTTGCACAGCCGCAGGTCGACGCGGTCGCAGAAATCGGCCAGGCCGGTGGACGGCCCCGCGCTGGCGCGGGCCTCGAGGATCGACTCGATTGCGCCCCGGCCGACGTTGCGCACTGCGCCGAGTCCGAAGCGGATCTCGTCGTCCGCCGTCACCGTGAACTTCCAGCCCGACTCGTTCACCGACGGCGGCAGCACCTGGAGCCCCATCTCGCGCGCTTCGTTGATGTACTCGACCACCTTGTCGGTGTTGCCGATCTCGGACGACAGCAGGGCGGCCATGAACTCGGCCGGGTAGTGGGCCTTGAGCCACGCGGTCTGGAACGAGATGATGCTGTAGGCGACGCTGTGCGCCTTGGGGAAGCCGTAGCGGCCGAACGTCTCGATCTGCGCGGCGAGGTCGTCGATCACCCCGCGGTCGTGCCCCAGCGCGACGGCCCGCTCCATGAACCGGCCCAGCTCGCGGCGCAGCGCGTCGGCATCCTTCTTCCCCACCGCCTTGCGGAGCACGTCGGCCTCGGCGAGCGAGAACCCCGCCAGGATGTTCGCGATCCGCATCACCTGCTCCTGATAGACGATCACGCCGTAGGTGGGCGCGAGCACCTCCTTGAGCGCCGGGTGGGGAAACCGGGTCGGCTCCTCGCCACGCTTGCGGCGGATGAACACGAGGTGCATGCCGGAGTCGAGCGGGCCGGGGCGGAGCAGCGCGTTGGTCGCGACCAGGTCGTCGAACCGGTCGCAGCGCATCTGGCGCAGCGTGTCGGTGGCGAGCGGCGACTCGAACTGGAAGACCCCGGCGGTCCGGCCCGTGCGGAGCAGCGCGTAAACCGCGGGATCGTCGAGGTCGATCGCGTCGGGGTCGACGGTGACGCCGCGGCGCTCCCGGATCATGGCGACCGCGTCGTGGATCACGGTGAGCGTGCGCAGGCCGAGGAAGTCCATCTTGAGCATGCCGACCTTCTCGAGGCCGATCATGTCGTACTGGGTGATGATGGCTTCCTCGCCCTGCGCGCCGTTGCCGCGCTGCGGCGCCGTGCACACCGGCACGTAGTCCTGGAGCGGGCCGGGCGCGATCACGATCCCGGCCGCGTGGACCGAGGCGTGACGTGACAGCCCCTCGATGCGCTGCGCCAGGTCGACGACGCGGGCGGCGGTGGGGTCCGCTGCGACGAGCGCGCGCAGCTCCGGGACGCGCCGGGCGGCTTCGGCGACGGACAGGCTGAAGGCCGGACCCGAGGGGACGAGCTTCGCCATGCGGTCGGCGTCGGCGGGGCTCACGCGCAGCACGCGCGCGATGTCGCGCAGCGCCGCCCGCGCCTTGAGCGTGCCGAACGTGATGATCTGGCCGACGCTGGACCGGCCGTAACGCTCGCGCACGTACTCGATCACCTCGCCGCGGCGCTCGAAGCAGAAGTCCACGTCGATGTCCGGCATGGACACGCGCTCGGGGTTGAGAAAGCGCTCGAACAGGAGGTCGAAGCGGAGCGGATCGACGTTGGTGATGCCGAGCGCGTAGGCGACCAGCGAGCCCGCGGCGGACCCGCGTCCGGGGCCCACCGGAATGCCGCGCGCGCGCGCGGCATTGATGAAATCCTGGACGATCAGGAAGTAGCCCGCGTAGCCGGTGGTCGTGATGACGCCGAGCTCGTAGGCGAGCCGCTCCGCCGCCGCGGCGGGGAGCGGGCTGCCGTAGCGCGCCTCGGCGCCGCGCGTGGCCAGCTCGACGAGCAGGTCGTTGTCGGTGGCGTAGGCCGCGGGCCGGGGAAACTGCGGCAGGTAGTAGCGCTTCTCGAAGTCGAACTCGCACAGGTCGGCGACGCGCTGCGTGTTGGCGAGCATGTCAAGGTGGTCGGGGAACAGCGCCGCCATCTCGGCCTCGGACTTGATGTAGCTCTCCTGCCCGACGAACCGGAACCGCGCGGGGTCGTCGAGGTCCTTGCCGGTGCCGATGGCGAGCAGGCAGTCGTGCGCTTCGTGGTCCTCGCGGCGCAGGTAGTGCGCGTCGTTGGTCGCCACGATCGGCAGCCCGAGCTCCTGTCCCAGGCGCAGCATGCCGTCGCGCACGATCCGCTCTTCGGGGATGCCGTGGTCCTGGACCTCGAGCCAGAATCCGTCCGGTCCGAAGCACTGGGCGAACCACTCGGCGGCGCGCTTCGCCTGCTCGTAGTGCTGCTGCCGCAGGTACAGGGCGATCTCGCCCGACAGGCACGCGGCGAGGGCGATCAATCCCTCGTGGTGCTGGACGAGGGCGTCGTGATCGATGCGGGGCCGACGGTAGTAGCCCTCGAGGTAGCCGAGCGACGACAGCTTGATGAGGTTGCGGTAGCCGGTCGCGTTGCGGACGAGCAGCACGAGGTGCGAGTAGTTGGCGGGGGCGTCGGGTGGCTTCTCCCGCGCCTGGCGGGGCCCGAACGCCACGTACGCTTCGCAGCCGATGATGGGCCGGATGCCCTGGGCCCGGGCGGTCTCGTAGAACGACCAGGCGGCGTGGAGATTCCCGTGGTCGGTAACCGCGAGGCTGTCCATCCCCAGCTCCTTGACGCGGGCCACCAAGTCGGGAATCCGGTTGGCGCCGTCGAGGAGCGAGTACTCGGAGTGGGTGTGGAGGTGAGCGAACGCCATGGAACCGTGGTAAGCTACCGCGGGCCCGCGGTGTTGTCAAAACGGACTCGAGCGGCGTATGTTCATGTCATTCCGGAGGTTACAGAGCCACGCCCAAGGGAGCGGCGGAATCATGCAGCTGACGCTGGGGAAGGGAATGCGGCGCGGGATCGGTTATGGGGGCGTTGTCGTCGCGCTCGCGGCGTGCGGTGGCGCGGAGCCCCTGCCGGAGGCCGCGACGCTCGAGATCGTCGCCGCCACGAACGGGCAGACGGCGCCGGCGGGGGCGGCGCTGCCCCAGGCGCTCGCGGTGGTCGCGCGGGCCACGAGCGGCCTGGAAGTGCCGCGCGCCCGGGTGCGGTGGACGGTGACGACGGGGGCCGGTGCCACGCTGTCTGATTCGGTGACGCTGGCCGACGGGCTGGGGCGGGCGGAGGCGGCGCTCCGGCTGGGTCCGGCCGCCGGCGAATACCGCGTGCAGGCGGCGCTTGCCGCGTTGCCGGCCCAGGCGGTCGTGTTCACGGCGACGGCGGGCGCCGCGCCGACGCTGGCCGGTGTCGCCCCCGCGACGTTCGCCGCGGGCGATACGGTGCAGCTCAGCGGCTCGGCGCTGGGCGCGGCGGCGGAGGTGGAGATCGCGGGCTCGCCCGCGCTGGTGGTGAGCGGCAGCGCGACGCAGCTCACGGTGGTCGCGCCGATCTGTCTCGCGCCGGGGACCGTGTCGGTCAGGGCGCAGGTGCAGGGCGCCTGGAGCAACGCGCTGCAGGCCACGTACACGGCGTCGGCGGCCCCCCTGGCGCTGGCGGTGGGTGAGTACGCGTCGCTGGACCCGGCGCAGCTGGCGGGGTGCGCCGCGTTCGCCGACGCCGGGCCGAGCGGTGCCGAGTACCTACTCGCCGCGCAGTCCACGACCGGCACCCCGGGGGTGTCGGCGTCGTACCGGCTGCAGGGTGATTCCGTGGTGGTCGCGCTCAGCGCGGCGGAGCCGCATCCGACCGCCGTGCCGTTCGCGACGCGGTTCCACGACCTGCTTCGGGCGCAGGAGCGCGCGGCCTCGCTGCTGCCGCGCGCCCCGGTGTCGGCCGCGTTGCTTGCGCCGAGTGCCCAGGTGACCGTGAAGGTGGGCGACAAACGGACCTTCCAGGTCTGCACCAACATCCCGTGCTCGGCCGCGACGGACTTCTCGGCGGTGACGGCGCGGGCCGAGTACGTCGGTCTGCACGCGGCGCTGTTCACCGACGATGCGGCCCCGGCCGGGTTCACGGCCGCCGACTACGACTCCGTCGGCATGATGTTCGATCAGGATCTGTACGACGTGGACACCCGGGCCTTCGGCTCGGAGTCGGATATCGACGCCAACGGGGTCGTGATCGTGCTGTTCACGCCCGCGGTGAACCGCCTGACGCCGCGGGATCAGTGCGCGACGTCGGTGATCACCGGCTACTTCTTCGGCATCGACATCGACCCGCTGTTTCAGATGGACTCCCGGTCGAACAAGGGCGAGGTGTTCTACGCCATCGCGCCCGATCCGGCGGGCACGGTGACGTGCAATCTGAGCACGGAGAGCGTGCGGCGGCTGGTGCCGGTGACGTTCATCCACGAGTTCCAGCATATGATCAGCTACAACCAGCACGTGCTGGTGCGCGGGGGGGCGTCCGAGATCCTGTGGCTCAACGAGGGGCTGTCGCACACGGCCGAGGAGCTTGGCGGCCTGCACTTCGAGGCGCTGGGCCGCGACGACCTGTTTTCGCAATTCGCGATCGGGGATGTGTACAACAACTACCTCTACCTGCTGGATCCCGGCGCGGTGTTCCTGCTCCCGACCGAGGGCACCGGGTCGCTCGAGGAGCGTGGTGCGTCGTGGGCGTTCCTGCGCTGGCTGCGGGATCAGTACGGTGAGGATCTCACGCGCCGGCTCGACGAGACCGACCGTACCGGGGCCGACAACGTCGTTGCGGTGACCGGCGAGCCGTTCAGCAAGCTCGCCTCGCAGTGGTTCCTGGCGAACTACGTATCGGATCTGCCGGGATTCACGCCGCCCGCGCGGCTGACGTACCAGACGTGGCATTTCCGTACGACCTACCAGTCGCTCCACGACCAGCTGCCGGCACGCTTCCCGCTGGTGTTCCCGCTGGTGCCGCTGGAGGTCAACGGCGGGACGTTCGCGTTCAGCGGGACGCTGCTGGCGGGCTCCGGCGACTATTTCCGGGTGGTGCAGGCGGCCGGCGAGAAGGGGTTCACGGTGCTGCTGACGGGGCCGGGTGGTGCGGCGCTTCCGGCCGCGATCGGGGCGCGGCTCAACGTGATCCGGATCCAGTGATTCGAAGGCAGCATGCAGATTGCAGACTGCGGAACGGGGCGTTGGGCCGCCGGGATGATCGCGGGAGCGGTGCTGCTGTTCGGAGGGCAGGCGCGGGCCCAGGCGGCGGGCGCCGACGGCCCGGTCATTCTCCGGACGCAGAATTCCGTGCGCGGCACGGGGCTGAACGGCGCCGGTGCCGCGTTGATGGGCGATGCCGCGTCGGTGTTCACGAACCCCACGGCCCTCGCCTTCGCGCCCCATCTCGCGCTGGAGGCGGGGTTCTTCGCGGGACCGTTCGATTCCTACCAGACCACCGGGGCGCTCACCTTCCGGCTCGGGCAGTTCAGCGTGGGGGGCGGGATGAAGTACTTCGATTTCGGCTCCGAGCCGGAGATCGTGCCCGACCCCGCGACGGGCGGCATCACGGGCCTGCCCACCGGCGGCAGCGTGAGCGCGCGGGAGTTTCTCGGGGTCGGGAGCCTGATCTACCGCTGGGGGCTGCTGGCCGCCGGCGGCGCGGTCAAGCTGGTCGACCAGCGCGTGGCGGACGTGCAGGATCGCGGCGTCTCCGGCGACCTCGGCCTCACGGTGGCCGTGTTCGACATTGCCGCGCTCGGGTTCGCGGTGCAGAACGTGAGCGGCAACTGGCGCTCGGCGAGCACGCTTGCCATGCCGCGGCTCACCCGCCTGGGGTTCACGATGAACTACGTCGATCCCCAGGAGACCTACCGGCTGCTGTCCACCCTCGAGCTGCAGTGGCCGCAGGAGCGGCACGCACGCTTCGTGGCGGGCGTGGAAGGCGGCGTGGTCGTGCACGGGATCGGCCTGCTCGGTCGTGGGGCGTACGGCACCAGGGAAGCCGGCACCGACACGTCGCATTTCACGGTCGGCCTGAGCCTCGCGCTCGGCGGCTTGACGGTGGACTACGCCTACGAGCCGATCGACCTGCTGGGGGACGGCTCGCAGCGGATCGGGCTGCGGCTCATTCTGTGACGCTCCGGGGCGGACGCTGCCGGGGCGGATGCACGGCAGAGATCGCAGAGAACGCAGGGAAGTCAGCGTTCGTACGTATCAGGCTCCCAAGCCTCGTCAACCCAGTATCCCGCAGCCCTCTGGGCTCTGCGTGCTCTGCGGTGCAGGTGGTCGGTCATCGTGGCTGATGAAGGCGGGTGCATGAAACGGCTCGCGGCGCCGGGTCACCGCCGGTCGGCCTGGTGATGGCCGCGCGTCCCTGGCGGCTGGTCGGCCGGATCGTGCTCGGGCTGGTTGTGGCGCTGGTCCTGGCGATCGCGCTGGCCGCGGCGGTCTCGTCCGACGTGCGGTTCGTGCTGCGCGGGACGTACGAAGAGGCGCGCATCCTGCTGCGTCGCCGGCCGCTCGCCGATCTGGTGAACGACCCGGACGCCCCCGCCGCGTGGCGCGAGAAGGCGGCGCTCGTGATCGCGGCGCGGGGGTATGCCGATACCGGGCTGGGGCTGCGCGTGGGGGATACCTACACGACGTTCGCGCGGGTGGGGCGCGACACGCTGCTGCTAGTGATGTCGGCAAGCCCGAAGGACGCGCTGACGCCCTATCTCTGGCACTTCCCCATCGTGGGGACGGTGCCGTACCGCGGCTACTTCTCGCTGGCGAGTGCGGAGGCCGCGGCGCGGGCGTTTGCGGCGCGCGGCTACGACACCTACCTCCGGCCGGCGAGCGCGTTCTCCACGCTGGGCTGGTTCAGCGACCCGCTGCTGTCGACGGTGCTGGACGGCGATCGGGTGGGCGTGGTGGAGACCGTGCTGCATGAGTCGGCGCACGCGACGCTGTACGTGCCGGGCGCCACGCCGTTCGACGAGAGCTTCGCGCAGCTGGTGGGCTATCGCGGCGCGGAGGCGTTCTTCCGGGCTGTGGGGGACTCGGGGGCGGCGGCGCGGGCGGCGGCGATCTGGCGCGACGAGGTCCGGCTCTCGGCGTTCTACGCACGCCTGGCGGACAGCCTCACCGTGCTGTACCGGTCGGGGGCGCGCGACGCGGCGCTGGAGCAAGGGCGGGCGCGGGTTTTCGGGGTGGCGCGGGCGGAGTTGGCGGGCCCGCTCGGGGAGGCGCTCGAGGTGTACAGCGGCGCGCGCCTGGCCGAGCGCCCGCTCAACAACGCCAGCGTGATCGCGGCCCGGATCTACCGCACGCGGCTCGACGTGCTCGAGGCCGTCTACCAGCGCGCCGGGGGCGTGCGGCAGGCGGTGGCGATGATCGCGGGGGCGATGCGCGCGCGGGGGGATGCGGACCCCTATGCCGTGCTCGAGGGGCTGCTGGAGCGCGGCGGTCCGTAGGGTATATTCCGTCGTGGTTCGCCGACGTACCGCTTCCCGGTCCCGCTCACCTTCACCCACGCACTGCCATGACCGACTTCAAACCGTTTGTCGATGCCAACCAGGCGAGAATGCTCGACGAGCTGAAGGCCCTGCTCCGGATCCCGAGCATCTCGACCGATCCCAAGCACAACGCCGACTGCCGCAAGGCCGCCGAGTGGCTGGGCGACCACCTGCGCAGGCTGGGCTGCACCGTGGAGTATCTGGCGAGCGAGACCCACCCTGTCGTGTGGGCGGTGGGCCCGGCGGCGCCGGGCAGGCCCACCGTGCTGGTCTACGGGCACTACGACGTGCAGCCGCCCGATCCGGTGGACGAGTGGACCAGCCCGCCGTTCGAGCCGACGGTGCGCAACGGCGATTTGTTCGCCCGCGGGGCGACGGACGACAAGGGCCAGGTGTTCGCGGTGGTGAAGGCCCTCGAGGCGGTGCTGGCCGCCGGGAAGCCGCCGGTCAACGTGCGGTTCCTGCTCGAGGGTCAGGAGGAGTCGGGCAGCACGATCCTGTTCGATCTGCTCGCCCGCGAGCCGGAGCGGGTGCGTGCCGACGCGGTGATCGTGGCGGACACGCCGTACTACGCGCCGGGCTGGCCGTCGGTCGAGACCGGGCTGCGCGGGCTGGTCTACGCGGAGATCAAGGTCCGGACGGCGAAGAGCGACCTCCATTCGGGGCTGTACGGCGGCGTGGCGCCAAACGCGCACGAAACGCTCGCGCGGATTCTGGCGGGGCTCAAGGGCGCGGACGGACGGATCAAGATGCCCGGTCTGTACGAGGCGGTGGAGCGGCCGTCGAAGAAGGTGCGCGACGCCTGGGCGAAGCTGCCGTTCAACCTGCGGCGGTTCGTGAAGGACGAGGTGGGGGTGAAGGCCCTCACCGGGATCAAGAGTTACTCGGTGTTCGAGCGGATCTGGGCGCTGCCGACGCTCGAGATCCACGGGATCATGGGCGGGTTCACCGGCGAGGGCGCGAAGACGGTGATCCCGGCCGTGGCGACCGCAAAGGTGAGCCTGCGGCTGGTGCCCAAACTCACCGAGAAGAAGGTGCAGGCGATGCTGACGAAGGCGGTGAAGGCGCTGACCCCGGCCTATGCCGACGCCAAGGTGACCTTCATCCACGGCGCCAACCCGGTCCTGGTGGACGTCGAGTCGCACCCGATCGCGGTGATCGACCGGGCGTTCAACGAGGTCGAGGGCCGCGGCGTCGTGCCGGTGCGGTCGGGCGGGTCGATTCCGATCGTGCCGCAGCTGGCCAAGGAGGGCGCCCCCGTGGTGCTGTCCGGCATCGGTCTGCCCGACGACCGGCTGCACGCGCCCGACGAGAAGATCGCGGTCGAGCAGGTGTGGAAGGGCGTGCGGGTGTTTGCGCGGTTCTTCGAGCTGATGGGCGAATAGGCGTAAGGGAACCGGTGTCTCTGCCCCAGTCGCGCGGGGATCCCTCCGTCCGCTGAAGTTCGCGAGTCCGGTGGGCTGGAGGGTCTGGCACCGCTCACTTACGCGTCCTCCGGGATCCCCGCGTGCGACTCGCGTGCGACTGGGGCCGAACGTGCCTAGAGCAATCGGGGCCCGGTGAGCAGTCCCACGTCCTCGAGCTCGGGTGCCTGGCCGAACGTCTCCGCGAAGCCCACGATCACCTGCTCGACCGCCCGGCTCCACAGGTCGCGGGGAGCGCGTTCCGCCAGCTCGCGGGCGACGCTCGTCATCACGACGTCGGGGATCCCGCACGGCACCATGAGATCGAAGTAGGACAAGTCGGTCGTCACGTTGAGCGCGAAGCCGTGCCACGTGACCCACTGCCGCACGTGAATCCCGATGCTCGCGATCTTGCGACCCGCCGTCCACACGCCCGTGGCACCCGCGCGGCGCTCGCCGGGGACGCCGAGGGCGGCGAGCGCCGCGATCACGGCGTCCTCGATTCGTCTCAGGAACCAGTGGAGGTCCTGACGGTGCTCGTCCAGGCGGTAGATCGGGTAGCCCACCAGCTGACCCGGACCGTGGAACGTGACATCGCCGCCCCGCTCGACCTCGAACAGCTCGACACCCCTTGCGGCGAGGCGCTCCCGCGGGGTCGGCAGATGCTCGGGCCGGAAGCCGCGCCCGAGCGTGATGACCGGCGGGTGCTCGACCAGGAGCAGCAGGTCATGGGGGATCTCGCCCGTGATGCGGCGCCGGGCCAGGTCGCGCTGCAGCGCGAGCGCCTCGCGGTACGGCATGCGACCGAGCGTCGCGATGCCGAGCTCCGCGCTCACGATCCGGTCTGGCGGCGGTTGTAGCGCACCGCCAGGACGGCGAGCACCGCCAGCACGGCCGCGTAGCCGACCAGCCCGGCCCGGCCGGCGATCATGTCGGCGGGGGCGGCGAGGCCGGCGAGCATCAGGGCGGCGACCGCGGCGAGGGCGGCGGTGACCCCGCGCCGCCAGGCGTCGGGGATCGCGCGACTGAGCGACCAGCCGAGCGTCGCGGCGGCGACGATGCCGGCGAACAGGACGAGCGGGAGGCCGTCCCGGCTGGCCGCCAGCGCCGGGCGGAACATGGCGAGCCCGGCCAGGATGACGGCCCCGCCGGCGGCCGCGCCGGCGGCGAGGGCGCCGAGCGCGACGCCGATGCGGTCGGGCGGGGCGGCGTCACGCATGCATCATCCGCCCCATCGAGTCGAGCGCCGCTTCCGCGATCGCCTCCGACAGCGTGGGGTGCGCGTGAATCGCGAGATCGATCTCTTCGACGGTGCACTCGTTCTCGCGGGCCACGACCAGCTCGTGGATCATCTCGCTGGCGTGCGAGGCGACGATGTGGGCGCCGAGGATCTCGCCGTACCGCTTGTCGCGGATGATCTTCACGAACCCGTCGGTCTCGCCGGCGGCGCGGGCGCGTCCGTTGGCGGTGAGCGGGAACTTGCCGACCTGATAGTCGAGCTTGCGCTCCTTGCACTGCTCCTCGGTGAGGCCGATGCTCGCGACCTCGGGGTGGCAGTACGTGACCGACGGGACGTTGTCGTAGCGGATCGGGTGCGGCGTGTGGCCCGCGATCAGCTCGGCCACGACCACGCCCTCGCGACTCCCCTTGTGCGCGAGCATGGGCGGGCCGGCCACGTCGCCGATGGCGTAGACGCCGGCGGCCGTCGTGCGGAGCTGGGCGTCCACCTCGATGAACCCACGGTCGGAGAGCTGCACGCCGGCCTGGTCGAGGCCGATCCCCTCGACGTTCACCGCGCGGCCGACGGCGACGAGCACGCGCTCGACCTCGATCGCCTGCGTCTTGCCGCCGGCCTCGACGTCGAGCGTGACCTTGGCCGGCTCGACGCGGGCGCCTCTCACCGCGGCGCCGGCCAGCACCGTGATCCCGCGCTTCTTGTAGACGCGCGCCAGCGCGGCGGACGCGTCCGCGTCCTCGAGCGGGAGGACGCGGGGCAGCACCTCGATCAGCGTGATCGCGGAGCCGAACGCGTTGAAGATGTCGGCGAACTCCATGCCCACGGCGCCCGCGCCGACGATGGCGAGACGCGGCGGCGCCTGCTCGAGCAGCAACGCTTCGTCGGTCGAGATCACCGACGTCTTGTTGAGCGCGAGGCCGACCTGGGCGAGACCCTTGACGCGGCTGCCGGTCGCGATCACCAGGGCCTTGGCGGCGGTGTAGACGTCGTCGCCGACCTTGACCTGGCGGCCGGGCTGCAGCACACCGGTGCCGCGAAGCACCGTCACCTTGAACTTCTTCATCAGGAAGTCGACGCCCTTGGAGTTCTGATCCGCCACCTGGCGGGAGCGCTGCATCGCCACGCCGAAGTCCAGGGTCACGTCGCCGACGCCGACCCCGAGCGCCGCGGCGTCGTGCTGCACGAGCCGGGCGACGGAGGCGGCATGGAGCAGGGCCTTGCTGGGGATGCAGCCGATGTTGACGCAGACGCCGCCCAGCTTCTCGCGCTCCACGACGGCCGTGGCGAGGCCGAGCTGGGCGCAGCGGATCGCGCAGACGTAGCCCGCGGGCCCGCCGCCGAGGATGATGACATCGAAGGTCTTGGACACGGCCGTACCCGTCCTGACGAAAGACGTGAGCTACCAAACGATGGCGAGCGGGTTCTCGAGCATGCGCGTGACGGTCTGGAGGAACCGGGCTCCGGTGGCGCCGTCGATGACGCGGTGGTCACAGCTCAGGGTGATCCGCATCCGCTTGCGGACCGTGACCGTGCCGGCCAGCGCGACGGGCTTCTCGGCCACCGCCCCCACGGCGAGGATCGCCGCCTCCGGCGGGTTGATCACCGCCGTGAACTCGTCGATGCCGAACATGCCGAGGTTGGAGATCGAGAACGTGCCGCCGGTGTACTCCTCCGGCTGCAGCCGGCGGGCGCGGGCCCGGTCGGCGAGGTCGCGGCTCTCGGTCGCGATCTCGCGGAGCGACTTGCGGTGCGCGTCGCGGATCACAGGCGTGATCAGGCCGTCGTCGATCGCCACCGCCATCGAGAGATGCACCGCGTCGAAGTAGCGGATCGCGCCGTCCTGCCACCAGGCGTTGCACGCCGGGTGCTGTCGCAGCGCCATGGCCGCGATCTTGGCGACGATGTCGTTGAACGAGATCCGGACGTCGCCGAGCGCGTTGAGGGCGTCGCGCGCTTCCGCCGCGCGCTCCATGTCGATCTCGACGGTGAGGTAGAAGTGCGGCACGGGTCCCAGCGACTGGGTGAGCCGGCGCGCGATGGTCTTGCGGAGCTGGCTGGGGACGACGTCATGCCACCCGCTCCCCTCGCCCGCGGCACCGGGGGCCGAGGGGGCAGGAGCGGCAGGGGCGGCAGAGGCTGCCGTCGACGCCACAGACTCCACGTCGCGCTTGACGATGCGGCCGGCCGGGCCGGAGCCGGTGAGGGCCGCGAGCGCGACGCCCTTTTCCCGCGCGAGCCGGCGCGCGAGCGGTGAGGCCTTGATCCGCCCCGCCGCGACCTCACCCGGGGGCAGGGGCGTGGAGGGGAAGGGACGAGCGCCGGTCTCCACCTCTGCCCCTCTCCCCCTCTGATCCGGGGGGGCAGAAGCGGCAGGAGCGGGAGAAGCGGCAGAGGCGGCAGGAGCGCCAGGGACGGCAGGGGCGCCGGCGACGAGGCTCGCGATATCATCCCCCGCGTCCGCTATCACCGCGACGAGGCTCCCGACCGGCGCCGTGGCGCCGGGCCCCACCAGGATCTTCCGCAGCACGCCGTCGCCCCGGGCCTGCAGCTCCATGATGGCCTTGTCGGTCTCGACCTCGGCCAGCACGTCGCCCACCTTCACCGCGTCGCCCTCATGCTTGAGCCAGGACGCGATCCGGCCCTCTTCCATCGTCGGCGACAAGGCTTCCATGTGGACCCTGGTGATCATCGCTCGTTCCGGGATCAGCGGTCGCGGTACGTGACGCGCCTGACCGCGCTCACGACCTGGGCGGGGTCGGGCTTTGCCGCCTTCTCGAGGTGCTTGTTGTACGGCATGGGCACGTCGGCCTGGGTGACGCGCTCGATCGGCGCGTCGAGGTCGTCGAACGCGGCGCGCTGCAGCTCGTCGACCACCTGCGCCCCGATGCCGCAGAACGGCCAGCCCTCCTCGACCACCACGCAGCGATTGGTCTTCGCGACGCTGGCGGCGAGCGTCGCGACGTCGAGCGGCCGGATGGTGCGGAGGTCCACGACCTCCGCGGCGATCCCGAGGTCGCGCTGCAGTTGGTCGGCGGCGCGGAGCGCGACCGCCACGGTCTTGGAATGGCAGACGATGGTGACGTCCGTGCCGGCGTGCTTCACGTCGGCCACGCCGAGCGGGATCGTGTACTCGCCGTCGGGGACTTCGCCTTTGGCGTTGTAGAGCATCTCCCCTTCGAGGAACACGACCGGGTTGTCGTCGCGGATCGCCGACTTGAGGAGCCCCTTCGCATCGTGCGGCGTCGCGGGTGCCACCACCTTGAGGCCGGGGATGTGGGCGAACCAGGACTCGAACGCCTGTGAGTGCTGCGCGCCGAGCTGGAGAGCCGGGCCGCCGGGGCCGCGGAACACGATCGGCACGGCGACCTGGCCCCCCGACATGTAGTGCAGCTTGGCGGCGGAGTTGACGACCTGGTCGATCGCGAGCAGGGCGAAGTTCCACGTCATGAACTCGATGACCGGTCGCATCCCCACCATTGCGGCACCGACTCCGATCCCGGCGAAGCTCAGCTCCGCGATCGGCGTGTCCACGACGCGCCGCGGACCGAACTCGTCGAGCAGGCCCCGGCTCACCTTGTACGCACCCTGATAGACGCCGACCTCCTCGCCCATGAGGAACACGTTGGGGTCGCGCTGCATCTCCTCACGCAGCGCCTGGTTCAGCGCATCACGGTACGTGATGACGGGCATGTCAGCCTTGGCAGACGTCGGTGTGGAGCTCGGCCAGGGGGGGCTCCGGGCTCTCCTCGGCGAAGCGGACCGCGTCGTCCACCTCGCCCTCGACGCCCTGGCGCAGCGCGGCGAGCGCGGCCTCGGGAAGGAGATCGGCTTCCTCGAGGCGGTGCTGCAGCGCGGCGATGGGGTCGCGGCCCTTCTGCTCCTCGAGCTCTTCCTTGGTGCGGTAGTGCCCGTGGATCGGGTCGGCCATCGAGTGCCCCATGTAGCGGTAGGTGCGCGCCTCGATCAGCGTGGGGAGCTTGTGTGTGCGCGCGCGCTCGACGGCCCGGGTCATGGCGTCGAGCACGGCGAGGACGTCCATGCCGTCGGCGGTCTCGGAGGCCATGTCGTACGAGCACGCGCGGTGCGCGACGTCGTACACTGCCGCGGCGCGCTCGAGCGCGGTGCCCATGCCATAGCGGTTGTTCTCGCACACGAAGATCGCCGGCAGCTCCCAGAGCGCCGCCATGTTGAGCGTCTCGTGAAAGGCGCCGATGTTGACCGCGGCCTCGCCGAAGAAGCAGACGGCGACCTGATCGGTGCCGCGGTACTTGACGGCGAAGGCGGCACCGGCCGCGATCGGGATGTGCGAGCCGACGATGGCGTGCCCGCCGAGGAAGCCCCGCGAGGCGTCGAACAGGTGCATCGAGCCGCCCTTGCCGCGCGAGCACCCCGTCGCCTTGCCGAACAGCTCGGCCATCACGGCGCGGGCCGGCGTGCCACGGACGAGCGCGTGCGCGTGCTCGCGGTACGCGGCGAACAGGTAGTCGTCCGGGCGGAGGGCGGTGATGGCGCCCGTCGCCACCGCTTCCTGGCCGATGTACAGGTGGCAGAAGCCGCCGATCTTCCCCTGTGCGTAGGCCTCACCCGCCCGCTCCTCGAAGCGGCGCAGCAGGATCATGCGGCGCAACAGCTCGTGGTAGAAGTCCCGTCGCGCCGGGTCGAGCGCGCTCAACGCGCGGCCTCCGCGCTCCGCACCTGCTCCCAGGCGTGGTAGGACGAGCGGACGAGCGGC
Organism: uncultured Gemmatimonadales bacterium; assembly: GCA_963771275.1. Classification (GTDB taxonomy): domain Bacteria; phylum Gemmatimonadota; class Gemmatimonadetes; order Gemmatimonadales; family GWC2-71-9; genus JAOTWJ01. The sequence goes on along the minus strand of CAVYSW010000003.1, from coordinate 386,442 downwards.
CCGCTCTCGACGTGGCGGTAGCCGAGGCCGAGGCCGACGCGGCGCAGCTCGGCGAATTCGGCCGGCGTGTAGAAGCGGGCGACGGGCAGATGGCTCGCCGAGGGACGGAGGTACTGGCCCAGCGTGAGAATGTCGACGCCCTGCTCGCGGAGATCGCGCATCGCCACGAGCAGCTCATCCCACTCCTCGCCGAGCCCGCAGATGAGGCCGGACTTGGTGAGTCGGTCGGGGGCCATCTCCTTCGCGCGGCGCAGCAGGCGGAGCGCCCGCGGGTAGCGCCCGCCCGGGCGCGCGATGCGGTAGAGCCGTTCGACGGTCTCGAGATTGTGGTTGAGGATGTCGGGCCGAGCGTCCACCACGATCCGCAGCGCATCGTCGGATCCCTTGAAGTCGGGGATCAGCAGCTCGACCGACGTGCCCGGCCGGCGCCGCCGGATCTCGTGCACGCACGCGGCGAACGCCTCGGCGCCACCGTTTGGCAGGTCGTCGCGGTCCACGCTGGTGATGACGACATGCTCGAGCCCCATATGGGCGACGGCATCGGCGAGCCGGGCCGGCTCCGCGGCATCGTACGGCGCGGGCGTGCCGTGAGCGATCGCGCAATAGGCGCAGTTGCGGGTGCACACATCGCCCAGGATGATGAACGTCGCCGCGCGGTGCTCCCAGCACTCGCCGATGTTGGGGCAGTGCGCTTCCTCGCATACCGTGTGCAGCGCGAGCTGCCGGATGAGGCGTCGCACCTCGACGTAGGTCGGCCCGCCGGGTGCCCGGACCTTGAGCCAGGCCGGCTTGCGCTCGGCGGAGGCGGGAGGGTGACGGGTGGTGAGGGGGACGAGCTCCATAGGCAGCGAAACATAGTCGGCCCCGGCGGGGGGAGCCAGCGCGCCGGGAGCTGTTTCAACCGTGTGGTTGAACGCTACACCTGCCAGAAGCGCCCCGGCCGCATGGGGCCGAGGTCGAATTCGAGGTGGTCCGCCGGCTCGCCGCGGAACAGGTGGGCGATGATCTCACCGGTCACGGCGGCGAGCAGGATGCCGTTCCTGCCGTGGCCGGTGGCATACCAGAGGTTGGGCACGTCGGGGTCGTTGCCGACGATCGGACGGCCGTCCGGGGTGCCGGGACGCAGCCCGGCCCAGCTGCGGCGAACCGGAGCCTGGGCGAGCGCGGGGTACAGGCGCGCGGCAATCTGGGCGACGTGGTCCCGGCCGGCCGCGGTCGGCGTGGCGTCGAAGCCGGCGTACTCCATGGTGGATCCGGCCAGCGCTTCGGCGCCACGGCGCAGCACGTAGCCGCGGCACGCGAACACGATCGCCGGCGGCTCGTGCGCGGGCCAGTCGTAGGTGAGGATCTGGCCGCGGATCGGCTCGACCGAGAGCGGCCGCGGGAGGCCTTCCAGCCGTCCGGACCACGCGCCGGCCGCGATCACCACGGCGCCGGCCGGGCGTGCACCCGCGGCCGTGCGCACCCCTCGTACGCGTCCGGCCTCGATCTCGACGCCGAGCACGCGGGTGCCGCGGGTGATCCGGACGCCGCGCCGTGTCGCGCTCACGAGCAGCGCTTCGAGCGTCGCCAGCGGCTCGAGCGCGCCGTCCTCCCGCGCGAGCAGCGCGCCGCGCGCATCCGGGCTGATGCCGGGGCAGCGCGCCTTGAGCTCGCCGGGTGTGAGCCACTCGGTGTTGAGCCCCTGCTGGCGCTGCCAGGCGGCGGCGCTGCGCGCCCGGCTTTCCTCCTGCTCGGTGAAGGCGACGTGCAGCACGCCGTCGGTCAGGAGGCCGATCTGCACGCCCGTTTCTTCGGCGAGCGCGGGCGCGAGCTCGCGGTAGAGATCGCGGCCGCGCATCCCGATGCCGAGCAGCGGGTCGTCCGGAGCCGACTCGATGAGGGGCGCGAGCATGCCGGCCGACGCTTGCGTGGCGATGCCGGCCTCGGAGCCGCTGTCGAGGATCTCGACAGCCGCGCCGCCCGCGGCGAGCGCGCGCGCCACGGCGGCTCCCACGATCCCACCGCCCACCACCAGCGCGTCCGGCACCGTCATGGCATCTGCCTTGTGGTGAAACCCGCCGGCCCGTACGTTCGTATCGTCTTGCAGAAAGCGTCGGCCGCGCGCCGCCCGGGGAGGAACGTCATGCGTACGATTCTGGGATATGCGATCATCGCGATCATCGGCTTCTTCGCGATCAAGGTGGTATTCGGGTTGTTGGGGTTCGCCGTCACGCTCCTGATAAACCTGCTGTGGCTGGCGGCGGTCGGCTTCGTGCTCTACCTCGTTCTCAAGGTGGTCAGTCCGGGCACGGCCCAGAAGATCCACGACGCGATCAAGGGCAAGGAGCCGCCCGCGGCCTGACGCACCCGGAACCGATAAGAGGTCCCTTCGACATCCGGAGCGCAAGCGGGGCCCCGTCGGGGCCCCGCTCGTGCTACCGGGTCGCGTCCGCGCTTCCGTCGGTGGCAATCCGCGTGAGCCGGAACGTGAGCGCCCCGAAAAAGAATTTGCTCTTGATCTGCACCACGCGGTGGTGCTCGTCGTTGCTGATCCAGAGCCTTCCCTCGGCCCCCTCCTTGAAGATGCCGCCGCCCTTGATCACCGGGCGGACCACCACGCAGTCGAACCGGCCCGCGGGGACGTCCACCGTATCCCGGCCGACGACCTCGAGCACGACCGGGTTGCGATCGGGCTTGAAGTAGCGGTTGAACTCGTGCCGCCCGGGCGAGAGGTCGACCGTCCGGACGAAGTAGAAGAACGCCGCGTCGTCGAGTGGCTGGGGGGATGTCGGAAACAGCGAGTCCACGCCCTCCTGCCGGTAGTAGCCGGAGTCCGGGTAGATCTCGTACGCGTTGCGATCCCGCCGGTTGCCCTCCTCGTAGCTCTGGATGAACCGGCGCGACGTGAGGTCCGCGAGGCCGATCCAGGAATCCCACTCGTCGTGCAGCCGGTAGATCAGGTTGCCGCCCTGGATGACGAACCGGATGTGGAGCGCGGAGTCGCCGCGCACCGTGTCGATGCCCGCAACCCGGAGCTCGGCGCCGCCCAGACTGATGAACCCGAACTTGGCGTCGTATTGCAGGCGCTCGCCGACCCACGAGCGCGGGTCGGGCGGTCCGGCCTGGGCCGGGACGGACCGGGCCGGCAGCACGGCACCGAGGGCGGCCAGCAGCAGCGCGCGCCGTCTCACGACGCCACCTCCCCAGTCCTTGCCCCAGCCCCCGCCGGAACGGCTGCCGGTTCGGGCCCGCGTGGCGCCGGAGGAGGGATCCGCACCCTGCGTCCGGCGCGCGCGAGCTGCATGGCGAGGCGCAGCGCGCCCGGCCGGCGGGCCACGGGGACTGCGGCGGGGGACGGCACGTCCGCGACCATCACCTGGCGGGCGCCGCTTGCGGCGCGCGCCACGAGCTCGGCCCGCGATGCGAGGCCGTCGCACACGAGCAGCGGAGCGGCACGCTCGCGCAGCTGCTGCCTCACCGCGACGAGGCGGACGGCCAAGCAGCCGGACAGCAGGTCCCGCACGCCCGGCACCTGGATTCCCGGACGGAGGAGCCAGCGCGCGAGCCGCAGGACCAGCCGCTCGGTCGTGGGGAGGGGCCGTGCGGGCGCTTCACCGACCACGAGATCGGCGCCCGAATCGATGCGGCGGAGCAGCTCCGGGATTCCATCGGGCGAGACGCTGAAGTCGGCGGGCAGCATGAGGGCCACGTCCCGCCGCGGGCGATCGGACCGGCGCAACGCCTCGCGCAACAGGGCATCCAGCGACGCGGCGGTTCCCCGCGCCGCGTCGTGGCGGAGGATCGTCATGGGCAGTGCCCGCTGGTAGCGATCCAGCACTTCGCCGGTGGTGTCGGACGAGCCGTCATCGACCACCAGGAGCTGGTATTCCCGGGGGAACGCCGCGAACACCTGCCGCACCTTCCAGAGCAGCAGGCCAACCGTGGCTTCGTCGTTGTGCGCGGCTACGCAGACGTAGATCATCCCAAGACTCCTACCCCAGCGGGCGCGGGCGCCGAGGGCTCCGGCAACCGTCGTTATGGGGAATGTAACAGGGGAAGGAGGGGCCGGTTGGCGCAGCCCGCCCTAGCGCCCGTCGCCCAGGGCGGCATGTCCCCGGGCGGCGCGCGGGGCGAGGAGCGCGGACCACAGCGTGACGCCCGCCACCGCGGCGAGAATGACCGCCATGCGTCGCCAGGGCTCGCCCGCCGCGGTGCGATCGTGCGCGAGCACGATGGTGGTCCGGAGCCACTCGGCCGTGGCCGCGAGGAGCAGCAGCTGCACGACGCGCGGGGCCCAGGGACGCGGCACGATGAGCAGACACGGGGTGGCCGCGCACAGCACCGCAATGAGCAGGGCGTTGGCGCGCAGGAAATGGGCGGCGATCAGCAGGCAACCGATGATGACGAGGGCAACCGGCAGCGGCTGGGCCCGGCGGCGGAGCCGCGTGTCCGGGCTGGCGGTCACCCAGGGCCGCCCCGGCCGCCGGGCTCGCGAACCCGGGTCCGCTGAATCAGGTCCGCGAGCGCCGCCCGCAGCTCGGCGAGGGTGAACGGCTTGCGCAGGTACGGCCGGCCGAGCGACTCGAGGAACGCGAGTGTGTCGCCCCGGACCGTGTCGCCCGTGCTGAACACCACGCGTTCCGCGACGTCGGGGTGCGCGCGCCGCAGGCGCTCGAACATCTCGCGGCCGCCGACCTCCGGCATGCGGAGGTCGGCGATGATGGCATCGAACGGCTGGTGCAGGGCCTGCTCCAGCCCGCCCTCGCCATTGCTCGCGACGGCGACCGTGTGTCCCCAGGCCTCGAGGGTGGCGCGCATGTAGTGCTGGATGTGCGGCTCGTCGTCCACGACGAGCACCCGGAGGGCGCGCGGCAGGACCGGGGCTTCGACGTGCGGCTCGGGCGGCGGGCCGCCGGCCGGCAGCTCCACCTGGAACACGGCGCCGCGGCGCGTCGTCGGCACGAGGGACAGCCGCCCGCCGTGTTCCCGCACGATGCCGTGCGAGATCGACAACCCGAGTCCGGTGCCCTCACCCGCGGCCTTGGTCGTGAAGAACGGCTCGAAGACCCGCTCGGCCAGCGCCGGCGGGATGCCGGGCCCGTCATCTTCGACGGTGACGGCCACCCCGTCGAGCCACGGAATCGCGCGGATCACGATGCGCTTCCCGACACCGCTCGCCTGCATGGCCTGCGACGCGTTGTGGATCAGGTTGACGAACACCTGCTGGATCTGCCCGCCGTCCACGTTCACGTCGGGCACGCCCGGCACCACGTCCACCTCGATCTCGATCTTGGCCGCGAGGAGCTCGTTCCGCAGCAGGACCAGCGTGTTCGTCAGGAGGTCGTGAACGGACATGAGCTTGAGCCGGCGCTCCTGCTTGCGGGCGAACGTCAGCAGGTTCTTGACGATGTTGGCGGCCCGCTCGGCTTCCTGCCGGATGGCGCGGAGCGGCTCCATCAGCTCCGGCGGTGCGGCGTCACTCGTCTCGACCAGGTAGTCGGCGAAGCCCACGACCGACGCGAGCGGGTTGTTCAGGTCGTGCGCCACCCCGGCGATGAGCTGGCCGATGGCGGACATCTTCTCGGACTGGATCAGCTGCCCCTGGAGCCGGCGTTTCTCGGTCTGGTCGTCGAACACGAGCACCGCCGCGGCCTGGCCGATACCCTGGAGCGGCAGCGCGGAGAGCAGGAACAGGCGTTCCCCGGCCTTGAGCTCGGCGGTCTCGCCGGACGCCGGCTCGGCGAGCAGCCGTTCGACCGCGGCGGTCCAGCCCGGCGGCAGCAGTCCGACCCACGGCCGGCCGGCGACGGCGGTCAACGGGACGTCCACCAGGCGGCAGAACGTGCGGTTGGCGCGCCGGATGGTGCCGGCCGCGTCCACGACGCAGATCCCCTGCGTGATCGCGTCGACCGTCTGCTCCCATTCGCGCTTGCCCTCGGACACCAGCCCCATGAGCCGGGTGTTCTGGAGGGCGATCGCGCCCTGGGCCACCACGGAGCGGACGATGTCGAGGGTCTCGCGCGTGAAGCGCCCGGGGGTCGTCGCCCCGAGCGAAACCGCTCCCAGTGGGGCGGCGGTAGCGAGGGGCGCCCCGATCCACGAGCCGGGCGGGTCTGGCACCGTGATGCCGTAGCCGGCGAGCCGCTCCCGGACGCTGGCACCGAGCAGCAGGGGACCCTCACGCTCCGTCAGGGCGATGAGCGGGTCGTCGGGTCGTGGCTGGGTGACGCCGATCGCGCAGGCGACGCGCGGGCCCCGGTCCGGCGCCTCGTGGAGCACGACGAGCAGCCGATCGGGGGCCACGAGCTGGCGCAGCGCATCGACGACGCGGTCGACCACGTGCTCGGGGGTGACGGCGCCCACGAGATCCTGGCCGAGCGCGGTGAGCGCCGGCAGGACGCCGGAGCGCGCGCTGTCGGCGGGCGACCGCGGTACCGTCGGAGGTTGGGACATTAGACCGTGCGGGGCTCCGCCCGTTTCCTCAGCCGTTCAGCTGCGCCGGCCGGGCCGTGTGGTCACGCCGTCGCATCCCGCGGCCGGTCGGCGCGCGCGGACCAGTCCATGCTACCGCCGACCCCGGGCGCCCGGCTGTGGCCCGGGTCACCGTGGCGTCGTGTCCCTCGCGGCGAACAGGGGGCACTTGGGGTCGCTCACGCGCGACCAGCTGACGCGCATCGCGTAGAGCGGAAGCGTGCTCGAGGCACTCGAGATGGTCCCGACTTGCGGGTAGTCCGCCGGGCCGCTGCTCTCGAAGATCAGGACGCCGCGGAACACCTCGGACGAGTCATCGACCAGCGCGACCGCGAACCCGGGCCGGTCGGGGAAGCCGTCCCCGCGGTACCCGAGCACGACGGCGCTGTCGCTGCGCGCCGCCAGGGCGGTCGCGGTGCCGCGGCCGATGACACGCGCCGGCACGTCGCCCACCAGGCCGGCGGGCGCGGTGTGCAGCACCGTGGTTCCGCCCTGGAACTGATCGAGGACCATATTGCCGGCGGCCAGGACGGCAATGCCGCAGACCGCCGAGTTCTCCGCGTTGCGTTCGCTGCGGCAGGCGCCGAGCGCCAGCGTCAGCAGAAGAAGACGTTTCATGCCCTGCAATCTGGCGTGGGGGCCGGGCGGTGGCCATAGGGGGCCGTCCGCGCTCGCTTGACCGGCCTGTTGACGGGGCATAACCTATCGGGGCCGTCCACATCGATCGCTGAGGGTGACTATGCCGACGTATTCCTATCGGTGCGACAAGTGCGGGAAGCGCTTCTCGCGTCCGGAACGCATCTCGGCGCACGGCCGCGGCCGGGTCGCGTGCCCGAAGTGCAAGTCCACGAAGGTGAGCCAGGAGTTGCGGTCCTTCTTTGCCAAGACGTCGAAGAAGGCCTAGCCGGCGGCCGTGTTCGAGCGTCTGCGCGCGGCGGTGAACGCGGCGCTCGATGCGGCGATGCCGCCACCCGACTGGCGAGACCTCCAGGGGCAGATGCGGCGCGCGGCGGTGGAGGGCCGCGCGGCCCTGATGCAGCTGCGCGAGGCCCTGGCCAGAACCGAGCGCGAGCTGGTCGTGGAGCGCCAGCAGCTCGCCGACGCCCAGCGCCGGGGGGCGCTCGCGGAAGGGATCGGCGACGCGGAGACCGTCGCGATCGCGCAGCGCTTCGCCGCCAAGCACGGCGAGCGGGTGGCCGTGCTGGAGCAGAAGCTCGCGGCGCAGCACGCCGAGCTGACGCTGGCGGACCGCGACGTGGGGGAGATGGTGACGCAGCTCAAGGAGCTCGAGCGCCGGGGCGGGATCGCGCCCGAGGCCGCGGGCCCGACGGCCGAGGAGCTCGGCACCGACGACACCGAGCTGCGCACGGTGACCGACCGGGCCGCGCGGGAGGCGGACGCGGCCCAGCGGCTGGCAGATCTCAAGAAACGCATGGGGAAATAGGCGGACACCATGGACGTGAAACCCGACCGGATGGTCTATCTCGGCTACGGTAAGTACTGGCGGTCGGACGCGATCGTGGGGCTGATGCCGATCGAGCAGGACCGCGGTCCCGGGCGCCGCACCGAGGTCTACACGGCGACGCTCGAACAGCCGATCGTCGCGTCGCGCTCCGAACAGGCGATCCTGCAGGACATGGCGGTCGCCACGGACGAGGTGCTGCGGATGCAGGAGGCGCGGGAGATCCTCGGCGACCTTGCCGACAGCCTGGGAGACGTGCCCGACGTGCTGCGCCGCATGCTGGCGAACGAAGCGAAGCTGGACGTCGACATGTGGGTGCGACGGCTGCGCAACGTGCTCAAGGCCGACGCGTCCGACGGGAACCTGCCGCAGAGCGATCTGTTCGACTGACCGCCGGGGCTACAGGGCCTGGTCCGCGTGATGGCACGCGACCCGGCGGTCGTCCCCGATCACGCGCAGCGCCGGCAGCTCCGTGCGGCAGCGCTCGTCCTTCGCCGGGTGCGGGCAGCGGGGATGCAGCGGGCATCCGGCGGGGGGGTGCACGGGGCTCGGCGGCTCGCCGGTGAGGGCGATCCGGGTCCGGGGCGCCGCCGGATCCGGCACGGGGACGGCCGAGAGCAGCGATGCGGTGTAGGGGTGATGCGGCATCGCGAAGAGCAGCTCCGCCGGCGCCTCCTCCACGATCCGTCCCAGGTACATCACGGCGACGCGTGACGCGATCTGGCGCACGACGGCGAGGTCGTGCGCGATGAACAGGTACGTCAGGCCGCGCTGCTGCTGCAGCTCCCGCAGCAACACGAGCACTTGGGCCTGCACCGACACGTCGAGGGCGGACACGGGCTCGTCGAGCACGAGACACTCCGGGCCCGGGGCCAGGGCGCGGGCGATGCCGACGCGCTGGCGCTGCCCGCCCGAGAGCTGGTGGGGGTAGCGCGTGCGATAGGACGGGTCGAGGCCGACCTCGCGGAACAGCGCGACGACGCGCTGGTCGGCCGCGCGCCCGGTGGCGATGCGGTGGATCGCGAGCGGCTCCGCCACGGTCTGGCCGACGGTCATGCGGGGATTGAGCGAGCCGTAGGGGTCCTGGAACACGATCTGGATGCGTCGCCGGAACGCGCGGAGCGCGCGGCCCCGCAAGGTGGTGAGGTCCACCCCGTCGAACCGGATCGATCCCGCATCCGGGTCCACCAGCCGCACGAGACAGCGCGCCACGGTCGTCTTGCCCGAGCCGCTCTCCCCGACGAGCGCGAGCGTTTCCCCGCGGCCCACCGCGAGCGACACGCCGCTCACGGCATGCAGCGGCGCGTGCCCCGCGCGGTCCGTGGCGAAGCGCTTGACCAGACCCTCGACGGTGACGAGGGGCGTCGACGGCGGGGGCGCGTTCACGGTTTTCCGCCCGTCGGGTCCGCGACCAGCCAGCAGCGCGCGGTGCGCGCGGGACCGACGTCCAGCAGCGGCGGCTCCGTCCCGCAGCGCTGCCACACGCGCGCGCAGCGGGGGTGGAAGCGACAGCCGTCGGGCCACGCGGTGGCCGGCGGCACCGTCCCGGGAATCGCGAGCGTCGGCCGCGCCGGGCCGTCCAGCCGCGGGGCGGCGCGCAGCAGACCGGCGGTGTAGGGGTGCGCAGGGCGCGCGAACAGCTCGGTGCTGGGGGCCGTTTCGACGATGCGCCCGCCGTACATCACCGCGACGCGGTCGGCGATCCCGGCGGCGATCCCGAGGTTGTGGGTGATCAGCAGCATCGCCATGCCGAGGCGGGACCGGAGGTCGGCAAGCAGCTCGAGGATCTGGGCCTGGATCGTCACGTCGAGCGCGGTGGTCGGCTCGTCCGCGATCAGCAGCTGCGGCCGGCACACGAGGGCCATGGCGAGGAGGACGCGCTGCCGCATGCCGCCGCTCAGCTCGTGGGGATACTGCCGCAGGCAGCGCGGTGGGTCGGGTAGGCCCATGAGCGCGAGCATGTCGGCCGCGCGCGCGCGCGCCGCCGCGCGCGGCACGCGCTCGTGCGCCCGGACGGTCTCCGCGATCTGCGTTCCGACGGTGAGCACCGGGTTCAGGCTCGTCATCGGCTCCTGGAACACGATGGCCATGCGCGCGCCGCGGAGCCGCCGCAGCGCGGCTCCGTCCATGGCGAGCACGTCGGCGTCCTCGAAGAGAATCCGGCTCGCCGGCGCGATCCGCGCCGGCGGCTGCTGCAGCAGCCGGAGCAGGGCCAGCGCGGTCACCGTCTTCCCGCACCCCGACTCGCCGACCAGCGCCAGGGTCTCGCCCGGCGCCACCTCGAACGAGACGCCGTCCACCGCCCGGGCGACCCGGGGGCGGGCGTCGAACGTGACGGTGAGGTCGCGGACGGCGAGCAGCGCGCTCATGCGGACCGGGGGTCGAGGCGCTCGCGCAGGCCGTCCCCGAGGATCGAGAACGCGAGCACGGTGACGATGATGGCCAGGCCGGCGCCCGTGGCGACCCACGGCGCGGTGAGCAACACGTGCTGGCCGTCGGCGATGATGTTGCCCCACGACGGCGTCGGCTGCGGCACCCCGATCCCGAGATAGGACAGCCCCGCCTCGAGCAGCACGACCTGCCCCACCCCCATGGCGGCGGTGACGATGATCGGCCCGGTCACGTTGGGGAGGATGTGCCGGAAGGCGATCCGCACGGGAGAGGCGCCGGCGGCGCGCGCCGCGGCGACGTACTCGCGCTCGCGAGCAGCGGAGACCTCGGTGCGCACGATGCGGCTCACGCCGAACCAGCCGGTGAGACCGATCATGCCGATCAGCGCGGGGATCGTGACGCCCTCCCACAACGCGAGCACCACGAGGACCACGAACATCTTGGGTACCGCGAGGCCCGCGTCGACGACGCGCATCAGCACGGCGTCGGCGAGTCCCCCCGCGTACCCCGCGAGCAGGCCCACCAGCGTGCCCACGGTGACGGAGAGGACGACGGCGAGCACCGCGATGGTGAGCGAGATGCGCGCCCCGTAGAGCAGCCGGCTCAGCAGGTCGCGGCTGTACGGGTCCGTGCCGGCCGGGTGGGCGAAGGACGGGGGCGCGGAGCGGAGCGCGTGGAGGTCCAGCTGGGCGGCCGGCGGATACGGGGTCAGGAGCGGGGCCAGCAGGGCGACGGCGGCGAGCGCGATCACGAGGGCGAGTCCGATCCGGAACCGCATCAGGCGCTCCGCCGGATGCGCGGGTCGGCGAGCCGGGCGGCGAGGTCCGCGAGCAGGCTGCCGAGCACCACCATCGCGGCGGCGAGGATCGCGGCGCCCGTCACCATCGGGTAATCGCGCCGGCCGATCGCGTCCGCCGCGAGCCGGCCCATCCCGGGCCAGGAGAACACCGTCTCGACCAGCACCGTGCCCGACAGGAGCACCGGGAAGGCGATGCCGGCCAGGGTGATCGTGGGGAGCAGGGCGTTGCGCAGGGCGTGGCGCAGCACGACGGTGCGCTCCCGCAGACCCTTGGCGCGTGCGGTGCGGACGAAGTCCTGGCCGATCGCCTCGAGCATGGCCGATCGCTGGTGCCGCGCGGTGTACCCCGCGGCGGCGAGTCCCAGGGTGAGGGCCGGCAGGACGAGGTGACGCAGCCGGTCGAGCAGGCGTCCCGCGAGCGGCAGCGACCAGTGGCCGATCGGGTCGATCGTGCCGCCGGCCGGGAACCAGCCGAGCGTCTGGCCGAACAGCACGAGCAGGACCAGCCCGAGCCAGAACACGGGGGTCGAGTACAGCGTGACCGTCACGAGTGAGAGCACCGCATCGGTGCGGGACCGGCCGCGCGCGCCCTGCACGATGCCGACGCCGATGCCGACCGCGAAGTCCACCAGGAGGGCGGCGGCGGCGAGCAGCAGGGTGTTGGGCAGCGCGTCGCCGATGGCTGTGAGCACCGGGCGGTGCTGCGTGAGCGACACCCCGAACTCGCCACGGGCGAGGTTGGCGAGGTAGCGGACGTACTGCACGGGAACCGGCTGATCGAGGCCGAACGTGCGGCGCAGCCGGTCGACGGCGGCGGGGGACAGCTGCGGCTGCTCGCCGAGCACGGTGAGCGGGTCGCCGGGGGCCACGCGGAGCAGCACGAACACCAGGGTCGCCACCGCGAAGATCACGATGACGCCCTGCGCGAGCCGTCGCGCGACGAAGGAGATCGTGTTCGTGCTCATGCGCCCCCGCCCCCGCTCACGCTCCCGCCGCGCCGGGGTGGCGCCTCAGGAGCGCCAGGTCCACGCCGGATCGGCGTAGCGCCCCGACCCCTCGAGGCGCGGCGGCTGTGCCTCGGCCCAGATCCCGGGCCAGGCGTGCCGCGCGGCCTCCGTGATGGCGGTTGCGATCTCGGCGAATGTAACGTCGCGACCGAGGGCGGCGCCAAGCGAGCTCGCGGCGGAGCTCGGCACCGGTCCCAGCGTGATGGACGAGACGACGTCCTGGGCGTCCTGGAGCAGGATCGCCCCGTGCTGGAGAAAGGCGCCGCCCTCGCGCACCTGCGCGCTGCCCACCAGCTTGCCGTCCCGCACGACGATCTCCCCGCCCACGGGCGCCGCGAAACAGGCGCCCGCAGACGGCAGGATAGGGGCGCGGGGCCGGGCCAGGGTGGCCGGCACGCCGAGCCGGCAGAGCGCCGTGGCGAGCATCGTGTGGATCGCCAGGTAGGTGGCCTGGAGCGAGCCGAACAGCGCCGCCGGTCCGGCCACCGCGTACGTGACTTCGGCGTCGTGCCATACGGCCCGGCCGCCGGTGGGTCGGCGCACGGTGTCCAGACCGAGCGCCGCGATACGGCGCCGGTCGTAGCGCTGGGCGGCGGGCTCGTTCCGGCCGAACGAGAGGCAGGGCGGGCGCCAGGCGTACAGCCGCAAATAGGCGACGCCCTCCCGCGCGCTGCGCAGGAGGGCGTCGTCCGTCGCCATCTGCTCGTGGCCGGGTCGTCCCTCGGGCTCGACGATCAGCGACCACCGCATGCGCCGCTCAGGTCGCGGGCGCGTACATCTCGATCGGCGGGCAGGCGCACACGAGATGGCGGTCGCCATACGCCGCGTCCACCCGGGCCACCGCGGGCCAGATCTTGTGCTCCCGCACGGCCGCCGACGGGAACGCCGCGCGCTCCCGGGCGTACGGCCGGTCCCACGCGTCCGCGATCAGCTGCGCCAGGGTGTGTGGCGCCCGCGTGAGGACGTTGTTCTCGCGGTCCGCCTCGCCCCGCTCGATCTCGGCGATCTCCTGCCGGATGGCGATGAGCGCGTCGCAGAACCGGTCGAGCTCCTCTTTCGACTCGCTTTCCGTGGGCTCGACCATCATGGTGCCCGCCACCGGGAACGAGATCGTCGGCGGGTGGAACCCGTAGTCCATCAGCCGCTTGGCGATGTCCTCGACGTCGACCCCGGCGGAGTGCTTGAACGGCCGCGTGTCCACGATGCCCTCGTGGGCGATCAGACCGTCGGCGCCGCTGTAGAGCAGCTGATAATGCCCCTCGAGGCGCTTCATCACGTAGTTCGCGTTGAGGATCGCGATGCGGGTGGCCGCGGTGAGGCCGTCCGCCCCCATCATGGCGATGTAGGCCCACGAGATCGGCAGGATCGAGGCGCTGCCCCACGGCGCGGCGGACACGGTGCCGCACGACGCCGCCCGGCCGAGCGGCACGACCGGGTGATCGGGCAGGAACGCCGTGAGGTGCGCCGCGACGCAGATCGGTCCCATGCCGGGGCCGCCGCCACCGTGCGGGATGCTGAACGTCTTGTGGAGGTTGAGGTGGCAGACGTCGGCGCCGATGTCGCCCGGCCGACACAGGCCGACCTGCGCGTTCATGTTGGCGCCGTCCATGTAGACCTGTCCGCCGTGCTGGTGGATCACGGCGCACACCTCCGTGATGCCCGCCTCGAACACGCCGTGGGTGGACGGATACGTCACCATCAGGGCGCCGAGCGTATCGCGGTGCGCCTCCGCCTTCTGGCGCAGGTCGGTCAGGTCGATGTTGCCGTGTGGATCGGTCTTCACCACGACGACGCTCATGCCGGCCATCACGGCGCTCGCCGGGTTGGTGCCGTGCGCCGATTGCGGGATCAGGCAGGTCGTGCGGTGGTTCTGCTGGCGCGACCGGTGATAGGCGCGGATCACGAGCAGCCCGGTGTACTCGCCCTGTGCGCCGGCGTTGGGCTGGAGTGACACGCCCGGCAGCGCCGTGATCTCGGCGAGCCAGGTCTCGAGGGTCTCGAACAGCCTGGTGTAGCCCTTCGCCTGGTCCCGCGGCGCGAACGGATGCAGGCGGCCGAACCCCGCCCAGGTCACGGGCAGCATCTCGGTCGTGGCGTTGAGCTTGAGCGTGCACGAGCCCAAGGGGATCATGGCCGACGTGAGCGACAGATCGCGGTCCTCGAGGCGCTTGAGGTAGCGCAGCATCTCGGTTTCCGACCGGTAGCGGTGGAACACCGGGTGCTCCATGAAGGCTGCGGTCCGGCGCAGCGGCGCGGGGATCGCGTCGGCCGGCGGATCGCGCAGGTCGGCGAGCTGCACCGTCGCCTTCGCCCCGGCGGCGAACGCCGCGACGAGGTCGGCGAGGTCGTCGGGCTCGGTGGTCTCGTCGAGCGCCACGCCGATCCGGGTCTCGGACAGGCGGCGCAGGTTGAGGCGTCGTGCCTGCGCGGCGTCGATGATCTTCGGCAGCGCCGCGCCCACGTCGACGGCGAGCGTGTCGAAGTAGGTGGGATGCGCCAGGGTGTAGCCGAGCCGTCGCACCGCGTCGGCCAGGCGGCCGGTGAGCAGGTGCACGCGGCGGGCGATGCGCCGCAGCCCTTCGGGGCCGTGGTAGACGCCGTACATCCCGGCGATCACGGCGAGCAGGACCTGGGCCGTGCAGATGTTGCTGGTCGCCTTGTCGCGGCGGATGTGCTGCTCGCGGGTCTGCAGCGCCATGCGGAGGGCCATGCGGCCGTCCGCGTCGCGCGAGACGCCGATGATCCGGCCGGGCATGTGGCGCTTGTAGTCGTCGCGTGTCGCGAAGAACCCGGCGTGCGGGCCGCCGTAGCCGAGCGGCACGCCGAACCGCTGCGAGTTGCCGACGGCGATGTCGGCGCCCCACGCGCCGGGCGGGAGGAGGGTGGTGAGGGCGAGCAGGTCGGTCGCGGCCGTGACGAGCGCGCCCGCCGCGTGGGCGGTTGCGCAGAGCGCGCGGAAGTCGCGGACCTCGCCGTCCGTCGCCGGATACTGCACGAGCGCGCCGACCACCGGCCCGCCGAACGCGAACGACGCCGGATCGCCCACCCGGACGGTGATCCCGCGCCACGCCGCGCGCGTCTGCACGACGGCGATGGTCTGCGGGTGGCAGCGGTCGTCGACCAGGAAGACGGGGTGCTCGCCGTGCTTCACGATCGCCAGGGTGAGCGCCATGGCTTCGGCGGCGGCCGTGGCCTCGTCGAGCAGCGACGCGTTGGCGATGGGCAGCCCGGTGAGGTCCGCCACCATCGTCTGATAGTTCAGCAGGGCCTCCAGCCGGCCCTGCGCGATTTCCGGCTGGTACGGTGTGTAGGCCGTGTACCAACCGGGGTTCTCCAAGACGTTGCGCAGGATCACGGTGGGCGTGATGGTGTCGCTGTAGCCCATGCCGAGGTACGAGCGGAACACCTGGTTCTCAGCCGCCATCGCGCGCAGCTCGTCGAGCGCGCGGCGCTCGGTGCGCGCCGGCGGCAAGGCGAGCGCGCGCCGCAGGCGGATCGCCTCCGGCACCACGGTGTCGATCAGGTGGTCGAGGCTGCGATAGCCGAGCGTCCCGACCATCGCCGCGACGTCGTCCGGCCGCGGCCCGTTGTGGCGGGTGACGAACATCTCGTCGAGCCCGTGCTGCGTGGGGTGCGCCATGGCTCCTCTCAAACAAACGCCCCGGGGTGTGCCCCGAGGCGTCGTGCCAGCGTTGCCAGTTGGGAGACGGACGGCTCGGGGCTATTCGCCAACGTGCCCGGCGTAGTCGGTGGCGGTCAGCAGCTCCTTGAGGTCCGCCGGCGTGCGAATGCGCAGCTTGATCATCCAGCCGTCGCCGTACGGGTCCTTGTTGATCAGGCTGGGATCGCCTTCCAGGGCGTCGTTGATCTCGACCACTTCACCCGCGACGGGACAGAACAGCTCCGAAACCGCCTTGACGGCTTCGATCGTCCCGAAGACCTCCATCTTGCCGAACGTCGCCCCAACCTCCGGCAGGTCCACGTAGACTACGTCGCCGAGCTCCCCCTGCGCGTAGTCGGTGATCCCGATGATCACCGTCTTGGGATCGTCGGTCAGCTTCACATATTCGTGCTCTTCGGTGTAGTGCAAATCCGCAGGTATGTCGGACATGAGTCACCCGATCGCGGTGGGCGCCATGAATGAAGAGTCGGACGGCGAATAGGTTATCCATCGGTTCTGGTCAAGTCAAGCAGTCGTTGCCACGCGCCGTACGCGCGTGCGCGCAGCTGTTCCGGCGTCCCGTCGTTGTCGATCACGATGTCGCTGCGCGCCCGTTTCGTCGCGGCCGGCAGCTGCGCCGCCATGAGGCGATCGGCCTCGTCGGGCAGGAGCCCGCGGTCGCGCACCAGGCGCGCGCGGCGCACGGCGTCGGGGGCGTCCACCAGCACGACGGTGTCGAACGCCGCCGCGTCGAGTACCTCGAACAGCAGCGGGATATCGCTCACCACGACGCGGTCGCCGCGCGCGCGGGCCGCCGCCACGAGCGCGGCACGCCGCCGCTGCACGGCCGGGTGCACGATGGCGTTGAGCGCCTGGCGCGCCGCGGCGTCGGCGAACACGATGCGGCGCAGCGCCGCGCGGTCGAGCGCGCCGTCGGGCAGCAGCACCCCCGGACCGAACCGCTCGGCGATGGCGGCGAGCACCGGCGTGCCGGGCTGCTGCACTTCCCGCACCAGGAGGTCGGCCTCGATGATCGTGGCGCCCCACTCGGCGAAGAGGCGGCAGACCGTCGTCTTGCCCGCGGCGACGTTCCCGGTGAGTGCGACGGAGAGCATGTGCGTAAGGTGGGGGGCGGGCGCGTCCGGGGCCAGGAGCGCGACGGCCGGCGTCAGCCGCGTCCCCGTCGCGCGGGTGGAGCGGTGTCGTCGAACAGCCTGCCCTGATCCGCGTCCACATGGGGAACGTGGTGGCAGTGGCGACAGCGCGCTTCGTAGGTCTCGCTGCCGCCGACGAGAATCGTGGGGCTGTCGTACACCGCGGGCTTGCCGTCCACGAGGCGCTGGTTGCGACAGGCGGGGTCGCCGCAGACGACGCAGATCGCGTGCATCTTGGCCACCACCTCCGCGACGGCCATGAGCTGGGGCATGGCGCCGAACGGCTCGCCGCGAAAGTCGGTGTCGGTGCCGGCGAGGATCACCCGGACGCCACGGTCGGCGAGCGCGCCCGCCACGGTCACGATGCCCTGGTCGAGGAACTGCGCCTCGTCGATCGCCACGACCGCGGTGTCGGGCCGGACGCGCCGCATGATCTCGGTGGAGGAGTCGACCGGAACGGCGTCCACCGTGATGCCGTCATGGGTCGTGACCCGGTGCACGCCCCCGTACCGCTCGTCCAGATGGGACTTGAACACCTGCACCCGCTTCCGCGCGATGACCGCGCGGCGGACGCGGCGAATCAGCTCTTCACTCTTGCCGCTGAACATGACGCCGGCGATGACTTCGATCCAGCCGGGTCTGGTGCCGTGGTACATGCGGGCGGCCTGTTAGGGAATCGCGAGCGGTCTCACCGGCCCCCTGGTGCCGTTCCGACCTGCGCTCGCCGAGGGGCCGCAGCCGGGAGCCATGGCGCCTGCGACACCCGGTACCCCGTCGTCGGCGCACGCCGAACCGGTTGGAACGGTACTAGGTTAGCGCGACGGCCCGGCCCGGACAAGCCGCTTGCGGCCGGCTCGATGTGGGCGATATTGCGGGACGCACGTTGGCGATGAAACACCAGCCGGAAGGAGCGGCGCCGTGAACAAGGCCGAGTTGATCGATGCGCTCGCGGCACACGCGGGCCTGCAGAAGACGGACGCCACGCGGGCGGTGGAGGGGTTGTTCAACCCCGACGGGGTGATCGCCCGCGAGCTGCGTGCCGGCCGCAAGGTGCAGGTCACGGGGTTCGGCACGTTCCAGGTCCGTCAGCGCGCGGCCCGGACCGGCCGGAACCCGCAGACGGGTGCCGCGATCATGATCGCGGCCGCGGTGCAGCCCGCCTTCAAGCCGGGGCAGGGACTGCGCGACGTGCTGAACCCGCCGGGCTGATCCTCAGCCGCGGTCGGGCCGCGCCGCCACGCGCCGGCCGCGGAGCATCGAGCCGTTCAGTCCCTTCGCGGCGCGGTCGGCCTCATCGGCGCGGACCTCGACCAGGGCGAACTTGTCCCGGATGTCGACCCGCCCGATGGCTTCCTTCGCGATCCCCACCCCGTTCACGAGCGCACCCACGATGTCGGACGGTCGGACGCCGTCCTGGCGTCCGGCCGTGACGAACAGTCGCACCGGGACCGCCGGTTCCTCCACGCCGGAGACCGGCGTCTCGCCGCCCGGCAGGGTCAACAGGGCCGCCGCCACCAGCGCCGGATCGAACTCGTCGAACAACGGCGCCAGCGTCAGCAGCTCCGCGTCGAGGTGGCCTTGGGCCAGGCGCTCCCGCACGCGCCGCCGCGCGGCGAACGCGCGGTCGTACGCCCGGTCGGTCTCGCCGGCGACGCGCAGCGGTCGGAGCGGCTGCGCCAGCCGACGCAGGTAGTGAAGCTGGGACGCCCGGACCAGGACCACGACCTCGCGCGCGACCGCGCGCAGCGCCGCCAGCGCGTCGGCGCTCGGAAGATCGGCGGCGACCGCGAGCGCGGCGGGCTCCGTCCCGGGGTCGGACGTGACATGGACCGCGGTGTCGCGCGCGAGCGCCGCATACAGGGGATGACGCGACGGCACGGGGTCCCAGACGAGGGCGCGGTCGGGATCGAGGTGGTCGAGCAGCGCCCGGACCACCCCAGCCCGCCGCGCCTCGTCCACCACGACGTAGCGCGCCGGGCCGAACGGGGCGGCGGGGGCGCGCGCGGCGACGGCGACCGGCGCGCGGTGCGCGTGACGGGTGAGGAAATCGCCGAGCGCGGGGTCGCCGTCGTCCGTCGTGGCGACGAGTCGCTGCGCCCCGTGCGCTTCGGCGAGCAGCGTGTCGAGGGCGGGACCGTCCCCCAGGGCCAGCATCGCCTCGGGCCACGCGACCACGAGATGCCGCAGGTCGGCCAGCTTGAGCGCGGCGCGCCGCGCGAGCTCGAGCGCGTCGCCGGGGGTGCAGACGAGGGTGCGGGCGGCGGAGCGGCGCAACAGCCGCTCGGTGCGCGTCGCGCCCGTGAGGGCGTGCAGCGGAGCGAGCGTGCCGCTGTCGCCCACGCTGGCCGACAGGTCCGCCGCGACGGACGGCTCCGGGACCAGCACGAGAACCCGGAGGCCCGGCTCCCCCGGCGCGAGGCGGTCGAGCAGCGGAGCGAGCGCCCACCCCGCGGGGGGGCAGACGTAGACGAGCGGCTTCCCGCTCTCCAGCGCCGCGCGGTGCGCGGCATCGAACGACGGCGCGAACTCCCAGGTCACGACACCCTCGGTTGTCAAAGACACGGCGGTGGCAACGCGTGTGGAGGGATGCTAGCTTGGGCGCCGGAGCAACGCAACGCGCCGCCCCCGCTCGCGGGCGGACCCACGCCGACCTTCACGAAAGGGACCTGTGGTGCCTCGATCAGCGATCATCGCGGCAGCAGTGGCAGCGCTCGCGCTGCCCCGGCCGGCGGGCGGGCAGGAGCCCGCCCGGCAGTCGGCGCGGAGTCTGGGGGTCGTCGTGGGCGTCCTGCCGCCCGGGCCGCGCAACGCGATCACGGACGTCGCGGGGGTGCGGGTGGGCCAGACGACGATCACCGCCGGCGACTCGATCAACACGGGCGTTACGGCGATTCTGCCGCACGGGGGGAATCCGTTCCGCGACAAGGTCCCGGGCGCGATCGTGGTGGGCAACGGCTTCGGCAAGCTCATGGGGATCACCCAGGTGCAGGAGCTTGGCGAGATCGAGTCGCCGATCCTGCTTACGTGCACGCTGTGCGTGCCGCGCGTCGCCGACGCCGCGCTCACGTGGCTGCTCGGGCTCCCCGGCAACGCGGACGTGCGGTCCGCCAACGTCGTGGTGGGGGAAACCAACGACGGGTTCTTGAACGACATCCGCCGCCGGGCGGTGACGCAGGCCGACGTGCTCGGCGCGATCGCGCGGGCCGACACGGGTGCGGTGGAGCAGGGGAGCGTGGGCGCGGGCCGCGGCACGGTGGCGTTCGGCTGGAAGGGCGGGATCGGGACCGCCAGCCGGCGCCTGCCGCCGGGCCTCGGGGGCTGGACGGTCGGCGTGCTGGTGCAGACCAATTTTGGCGGCGTGCTCAGCGTCAACGGGGCGCCGGTGGGGATCGAGCTGGGGCAGTACTACCTGAAGCCGGATGCGAGGGGGAGGGGGACGGGGGGAGGGGCGGACGGGTCCGTCATGGTCGTCGTCGCGACCGACGCCCCGGCGGATCACCGCAATCTCGAGCGGCTGGCGCGCCGCGCGCTCGCCGGTCTCGCGCGGACGGGGAGCGCCATGAGCAACGGCTCGGGCGACTACGTGATCGCGTTCGCGACCGCCCGGGCCGGCACCGCCCCGCCGGTGGCGAATGAGGCGATGAGCCCGTTGTTCGAGGCGGTGATCGAGGCGACCGAAGAGGCCGTGTATAATTCCCTGTTCCTTGCCACGACCGTGCGCGGAATGCGCGGAACCGTGGCGGCGCTGCCGCTCGATTCCACGATCGCCATCCTGCGACGCCACGGAGCCATCCGGGAATGAGACTCTCGAAGAACCTCGAGTACCTGAAGCCGTCCGAGACGATGATGATCTCCCAACTCGCCCACCAGCGTCGCTCCGCGGGCGAGGACGTGATCGATCTGTCGGTCGGCGAGGTCGATTTCGAGACGCCGCGCATCGCGGCCGAAGCGGGGATCCGCGCGATCCAGCAGGGAAAGACGCACTACCCGCCCAACACCGGGCTGCTGGAGCTGCGGGCGGCCGCCGCCCGCAACCTGTCGCTGCTGTCCGGCGGGCGGCCGGTGAACGCCGACAACATGGTGGTGTCGACCGGCGCCAAGCAGTCGCTGTTCAACACCTGCTTCACCCTGTTCGGCGCGGGCGACAAGGTGCTGATCCCCACGCCGTACTGGGTGTCGTTTCCCCAGATGGTGCGGTTCGCGCGGGCCGAGCCGGTGCCGGTTCCCGGGGCGGTGGAGTGGAGCCTCAAGGTGGGGGTCGAGGACCTCGAGCGGGCGCGCGATTCGCTCACGCGCGGCGTGATCCTGTCGACACCGTGCAACCCGACGGGGGCGGTCTACACGCGCTCCGAGCTCAAGGCGATCGCCGAGTGGGCGCGGAAGCACGAACTGTGGCTGATCTCGGACGAGATCTACCGACGGATCCATTACGGACCGGGGCCGGCCCCGTCGGTGCTCGACCTGCCGGACGAGCTGCTCGAGCGGGTGGTGATGGTGACAGGCGTGAGCAAGGCGTACGCGATGACCGGCTGGCGGGTGGGGATCGCGCTCGCGCCGCAACCCGTCGCCAAGGCGATGGCGGGTCTGCAGTCGCACATGACCAGCGGGACGTCCCAGATCTCCCAGTGGGCGGCGGCGGCGGCGCTCGGCGACGACCACGTGGAGCAGGACGTCGCCCGCATGGTGGACGCGTTCCGCGCACGGCGCGACCTGGTGGAGAGCTACTTCCGGCGCAACCTGCCGGGCGTCGAGTTCGTCGACCCCGTCGGCGCGTTCTTCTTCTTCTTCCGGGTCGACCACATGTTCGGCGGCGACCTGACGAGCGGGGCCAAGTTCAGCGAGCGGCTGCTCACCAAGGAAGGCGTGGCGCTGGTGCCGGGGGACGCGTTCGGCGACCCGCGCTGGGTGCGCTTGAGCTATGCCGCGCCCGACGAGGTCCTCGCGGGCGCGCTGGAGCGGATCGATCGATTCATGCG
The DNA here is from genome assembly GCA_963771275.1 of uncultured Gemmatimonadales bacterium. Classification (GTDB taxonomy): domain Bacteria; phylum Gemmatimonadota; class Gemmatimonadetes; order Gemmatimonadales; family GWC2-71-9; genus JAOTWJ01. Next base: position 364,539 of record CAVYSW010000003.1, on the reverse strand, counting down.
GGGCGCGTAGCGATGCACCTGGCGGCGGAGATTCGGGATGTGCGCGCAGCGCTTCTGGCGCTTCCGTTCTGCTGGGACCCCGAGACCGAGATCCTGTCCGGCCGCTCGGAGCCGGCGGAGCGCGGCGACGGGTTCTCGGGATCGGTCGAGCTGGAGAGCCCCGAAGGCGCGGTGGTCCTGCTGGAGGTGGTGGGTGGCGTGTTGTGCGGCGTGGAGGTGGTGGTCTGGCCCGATCTGGCACGGCGGGGCGGGCTCGTGGCGCCGCACGACGCGGCGTCGGCGCGCGTCGTGCTCACCGAGCTCGGCGCGACCGCCGGCGTCCTCGAGCTGGCGACGCCGATCGCGGCCGACGTGACCCAGCAGGAATCCCTGATCCACCTGCGGTTCCACCCGTTGGCGCGCACGGTCAAGGTGGCGGAGAACTTCCTGGTGGACCTCGACGCGCGCGGCGGGGTGGCGGGTCTGTGGCTGCTCCACGTGCCGCCGCTGCCCGAGACCCCGTGAGCGGCGCCGCGGACGACCGGCTGGCGGCCTACGTGGCCAAGCTGTTCGCCCGGGAAGACGCCGCGCTCACGGCGGTCCGCGCCGGGCACGGGCCGGCCGACCTCCCGCCGATCAACGTGTCCGCGGAAGAGGGCGCCGTCCTCGGCCTGCTGCTGCGGCTGATTGGCGCGCGTCACGTGCTCGAGGTGGGCACGCTCGGCGGGTACAGCGGGATCTGGATCGCGCGGGCGCTGCCGCCCGGTGGCCGCCTCACGACGATCGAGGGCAGCGAGAAGCACGCCGCGTACGCGCGCCGGTCGTTCGCGCGCGCGGGCGTGGCGGATCGCGTCGAGCTGCTCGTGGGGGAGGCGCTCGATACCCTGGAGACCCTGCGGGCGCCGTACGACGCGGTGTTCCTCGACGCGGACAAGGCGCCGCTGCCGCGCTACTTCGTGGCCGCCATGCGGCTGCTGCGCGTGGGTGGGCTGCTGCTGTGCGACAACACGTTCATGCACGGCCGCGTGGCGGATCCGGCCGCACGCGGCGCCGACGTGAAGGGCATGCGGGCGTTCAACCGCCTCGTATCGCGGGACCCGCGCCTCGTGCCCGCCGTCATTCCGGTGCGCGACGGGCTGCTCGCCGCGCTCAGGGTCGCCGCCTGACCGCGCGGGCGCGCATGCGGGAGGCGCTGGCGCGGGCTGGTGGGACCGCCGCCCGCGGGGCCGTGCGGCGGTTCGCCCCGCAGCCGGTGGCCAAACCGTTCGCCCAATCGCGGGTGGTCGAGGGCAGGGCCATCGCGGCGCTGGACGTCGGCGCCCCGGCGCCGGCCCCCGAGGGCGTCGGGTTCGTGGACGGCATCCAGCAATACGTTGTGGATGGACACATCGGGCTCACGCCGGTGGTGCGCGCCTACGTGGACGCCGCGGTGCTCGAGCGACGGGCCGGCATGCTGCACTGCGCGGCCCGGGCGGGGGACGAGTTCCTGGTCGTGCCGGGCGCGCGGCTGGCGGCGCCGCAGCGCGACGCGCTGGAGGCGATCGGCCTGCCCGTGCGCGACAGCGACCCGGGACCGCGGCCGCATCCGCTGGTGGACCTCTGGGCGGCCACCCAGGTGATCGAGCAGCGCCGCTCCGCGTGCGAGATCGCGGCGGCGCGCGCCTTCCTTGCCGCGCGACCCGGCGCGTGGCTGTTCGTGGACGGCGGGGTGTCCGGGCTCGCCCAGCTGGCGGGTGCCGAGCACGCGATCGGCATCGTGAAGGAGCACGAGACCCAGTTTCTCGACGGGCCGGACCTCGAGGTGGCGCTCACGCTGCCCGCCGGGTCGCGCTCCAGCGTGTTTGCCCGATCGGGGGGCGGTGCCGAGACGCATTCGTGGTACCTTAGGCTGTGGCCGTGGCCCGAGGAGGATCTGCTGCATGGGCTCACGCGAATCGAGCGGTTGGGGGGTGCCGCCGCGCCGGCCGAGGCGACCATGGTGAGTCGCTGGCTGCTTGCCGAGCGCACCCCGATCGCGGCGCCGGACCAGCGGTGGGACCGGTTGATCTATCCGATGCACGAAGTCGAGGTGTATCTCCGAGCACACGCGGGAGGCTGGAGCTGACCAGCGCACCGGGGCCCGTGATCGGGCGGGTGGTGGCCACCGAGCTGCTGCCGGCGAGCCCGCAGCAGTTCCACTTCTGGACCGCGATCGACACGGCGATCGGGATCGGCGCCATCGTGCGGGTGGACGGGGCGGGCCGGACGGCGTACGGCGTCGTGCTGGACGCGCGGGCCTATTCCGACCTCGCGGCCCCGCTGCACGACGTGCTGGCGAGCGAGGGCGATCCCGCGGCCGCGGCGCCGCCCACCCGGCGGACGGAGATCCGGCTGTGGACGGCGGCCGTGCTGCGACAGGAGCCCGAGGAGCCGCTCCAGCCCGTGCCGCTCGCCGCCGTGCGGCTGGCATCGCCCGACGACGTCACGGTGGCCCTGCGGATGGACGCCTACGTGCGGGGGGCGGCGCCGACGGCGATCCCCGTGGGGCTGTACGCGGCGGGCGGGATGCGCGCGCCGGTGTTCCTCGACGCGGACTTCCTGCTCGGACCCGAGGCGGCCCACCTCAACATCAACGGGGTCTCCGGTCTCGCCACGAAGACGAGCGCCGTGATGTTCCTGCTCAACGCCGTGTTCCAGCACTTCCCGGCGGCGAAGGGGCGGATCGCGGCGGTCTGCTTCAACGTGAAGGGCCCGGACCTCTGCTTTCTCGACCAGGCGGCGGACCTGACCGCGGCGGACCGCGAGATGTACGCGGCGCTCGACGTCCGGCCCGAGCCGTTCGGCCGGGTACGCCTGTTCGCGCCGTACAAGCCCGACGGCGTGAACCTGAACACGCTGCGGAGCCACCCCGCCCTGGCGGACGCCGTCGAGCCGCTGGTGTGGGGCCTGCGCGAGGTGCTCGACTACAGCGAGGTGCTGCTCAACCGCGACGACATCGATGCCAAGGCCGACGCGTTCCTCGACTTCCTGGCGGATCGCGTGGTCGGCAAGGCGTTCACCGACGAGTGGGGCGCCCACCATCGGGTCGAGAGCTTCGCCGATCTCGAGCGGCTGTTCCGCGCGATCTTCGACGGCCTCGAGGCCGCCGGCGGCCGGGACATGTGGCGCACGCATCACGTCGCCACGATCCGCAAGGTGCGCAACCGCCTGATGAACATCTCGACCCGCTGCAAAGGGCTGGTGACCGACGACACCACCGGGAGCGATCTCCCGTTCGGCGCGTTCGAAGACCGCGCCGTCTATGTGGTGGACGTGGCGGGCGTGGACCAGCTGGGGCAGGACCTCGTGTTCACCCGGGTCGTGTCCAAGCTGCGCGAGCATCTCGAGCGGCGGGACCTGGGCGTCGAGTGCGTCGTGGCGTTCGTGGACGAGCTCAACAAGTACGCCCCCGCCGACGGCCCGGAGACCTACGTGCGCAAGATGCTGCTGGACATCTCGGAGCGGGGGCGCTACCTGGGGCTGGTGCTGTTCGGGGCGCAGCAGTTCCGCTCGCAGGTGCATCGGCGGGTGGTGGGGAACGCGGGCACGACGGTGTACGGCCGGATGGACATGGACGAGCTCGCGACGCCTGGCTACCAGATCCTCTCGCCCGCCACCAAGAGCAAGCTGGCGACGCTGCCCAAGGGCGAGCTGATGGTGCGGCATCCCCATTTCACCCAGCCGGTGTTCGTCCGCTTCCCGCGCCCGGCGGCGCTGGCCGGCCGGCAGGGGGTGGAGCGGTTCCCCCCCGAGGCGGACGTGCCGTTCGCCGACGCGGTCGTGCGCCAGCTCACCGCGCTGGATCGCCGGGTGGCGCCGTCGCGCGTGAAGGACCTGATCGCGGGACGCCGCGAGGAGGACGTGCGGCGGGCCGTGCTGGCGACCCGGCGCGCGCGCCCACAGGACGTGTCGGCGTTCTTCGCCGCGGGGCTCGGCGCCGCGGTGAGGCGTGAGCCGGTCGCGGAGCGCCAGCCGGCGGTGACGCCGCTTCGCCACGTGGAGGATCCCTATGCGCCATAGCGGGAGCCCGCTCGCGCTCACGGTGTTGGTGGTCGGGGTCGCCGCGCCCGTCGCGGCGCAGCAGACCTACCAGTTCCGCTACGCCCCCGCGGTGGGAGCGTCGGTGCGCACGCTCACCGAGATCCAGACCGCGACGGTGCTCACCGGCTTTCCGGCGGTGCCGGACGGGACCGTGCTCGAGGAGGAAACGCGGTTTGGCGCGCTGCAGACCGTGCTGGGTGGCGGGGACCGCGGGTTCCGCGTGGACGTCGCGCTCGACTCGGTCTGGACTCGGCGCCGCGCGTCGGGAGGGCCGTGGAAGGCGGTGGTGGACTCGGCGTTCGCGCGGCAGCCGGTGGGGCTCGTGGTGTCCCCCAGGTTCGCCGCGGCGACGGTGAGCGGCGGGGGCCCCGCCGAAGCGGTGCTGCGAACGCTGTACGGCATGATAGCGGGGCCGGGGTTCGCGTTCCCCGACGCGCCGGTGGCGGTGGGGAGCAGCTTCGCCACCGGGACGAGCATCGTGACGCGCGTGCGCATCCCCGCGGAGACGGGGCTCGCGGTCGACCAGCGGGCGTATGCCGATCTCACCCTCACGCTCGACAGCCTGCAGCGCACCGAGGACGACACGATCGCGTATCTGTCATTCGCCGGGAGCTTCGACCCGCGCGCCATCGCGCAGGAGAGCGAGAGCGGCAGTACGCAGATCGCGCTCGCCGGGAGCTTCGCGGGCCGGCTGGTGTGGTCGGCGGCGTGGAACGCGATCGCGACCGCGGCGGCGCGCCTGCATGTCGAAGGCACGTTCCGCGTGCAGCGCCCCGGTGGGGCGGTGGACGCGCGCGCGAGCTGGGAGACGACCGTGCGACACGAGCTGCGGCCCTGAGCATGAGGCTCGCGCACCTCGCGGATCTCCATCTCGGGTTCCGCCAGCACACGCGCCTGACGCCACAGGGGATCAATCAGCGCGAGGCGGACGTCGCGCAGGCGTTCCGCCGCGTGCTCGACGACGTGGCGGGCGCGCGGCCCGACGTGGTGGTGATCGCGGGGGACCTGTTCCACTCGGTGCGGCCGACCAACGCCGCGATTCTCGATTCCTTCCAGCAGTTCCGCCGGTTCCGCACTTTGCTCCCCGACGCGCCCCTGATCGTGGTGGCCGGCAACCACGACACGCCGCGCTCGGTGGAGACGGGCACCATCCTCAAGCTGTTCGAGGCCGTGGAGGGCGTGCACGTGGCCGCGCACGAGTCGCGGCGCCTGGTGTTCGAGCGGCTTGGGCTCGCGGTGCTGTGCGTGCCGCACACGGCCTGGAGCCACGTGCCCCGGCCGGTGGTCGCGCGCGACCCGACGATGGGCCGGAACGTGCTGGTAACGCATCGCGAGGTCGAGGGCGTGCTGCCGTACGAGGCCCAGGCGGCTCTGGGCTACGGCGCCGAGCCGATCCGGCGCGCCGACCTCCACGCCGCGGAGTTCGACTACGTCGCCCTGGGGCACTACCACGTCGCGACGCGGGTGGAGGCCAACGTGTATTACGCCGGCGGCTCGGAGTACGTCACCACCAACCCATGGGGGGAATCGGCGGAGCAGGGCGTGGCCGACGCGCCCGGCGGCAAGGGGTGGCTGCTGGTCGAGCTGGGCAAGCGGCTCAAGGTGACGTTCCGGCCGATTCCGCTGGCGCGGCGGGTCATCGACCTCGAGCCGATCCACGGCGCCGGGCTGGCGGCGGCGGAGCTCGACCGCGCGATCGGCGACCGGATCGCCGGGGTGGATGGCGGGATCGACGGCCAGATCGTGCGCCAGGTCGTGTACGACGTCGCGCGGCTCACGGCGCGGGACCTCGATCATGCCGCGATCCGCGACTCCAAGACGCGCGCGCTGCACTACCGGCTCGACCTGCGGCGGCCGGCCTCGCGGCGCGAGGTCGGGGTCGGCGGGGCCGCCCGGCGGCAGACCCTGCCCGAGGTGCTGGACGCGTATCTCCGCGCCCGCCCGCTGCCTCCCGAGGTCCCGCGGGAGCGGCTCGTGGGGCTGGGCCGGGAGCTGCTGGCCGAGGCCGAGGCGCCGGAGGCCGCGTGAGACTCCAGCGGCTCCGGCTCACGAACTTCCGCCAGCACATCGCGACGGACATTGAGTTCGGCAGCGGGATCACCGGGGTGATCGGCCCGAACGGCGCGGGGAAGACGACGCTGCTCGAGGCGATGACCTGGGCGATCTACGGCACGCCGGCCGCGCGGGGCGGGCGGGACTCGATCCGCTTCAACCGGGCGCCGGCGCGCGCGCCCGTGCGGGTCGAGCTGGAGTTCGCGCTCGGCATCCACGAGTACCGCGTGACGCGCTCGCTGTACGGGGCGGAGCTGTTCCTCGATCGCGGCGACGCGCCGGTCGCGAACAGCGCGCAGGAGGTGACGGCGCGGCTGCAGCGGCTGCTCGGCATGACCCGCGAGGAGTTCTTCAACACCTATTTCACCGGGCAGAAGGAGTTGGCGGTGATGGCCGCCCTCGGGCCGACGGACCGCGGCAAGTTCCTGTCGCGCATCCTCGGCTACGAGCGGCTGCGGGTGGCGCAGGACCGGCTGCGCGAGCGCCGGTCGGCGCTGCGGGGCGAGCTGGCCGGGCTGGAGGCGGGGCTGGGTGATTCGGCGGCGCTCGAGCGCGAGCGGACAGACGCGGCGGCCCGGGTGCACGAGGCGGAAGTGGCGCTGGGCACCGCGGAGAGCGCGGCGGCCGCGGCCGCGCGGCGGCGCGACGCGGCGGGACCGGCCTGGACCGGCGTCGTGCGGCTGCGCGAGGTCGTGCTGGCGCTCGACGGCGACCGGCGCGTCGCCGAGAAGGAGGTGGAGGAGGGCCGCCGGGAGTGCGAGCGGCTCGATCGCGAGCTGGCGGAAGCGCTCGTGGCGCAGAGCGCGCTGCGCGAGCTGGATCCGACGCTGGCGCACCTGGAGCCGTTGCGGGCGGAGCTCGCTCAGCTGGACGCGCAGGCCCGGGCGGCCGGGCAGCGCCGGCAGCTCAGCGGCCAGCTCGCGGCGCGCCGCGAGCAGCGCGCCCAGGACGCGGAGCGGCTCGCCGCCCTGAACGACGTCGCGGCCGGCGTACGGGCGGCGCAGGACGCCGCGGAGCGCGCCCGCGCGGCCCTCGGGGAGCCGGAGCAGGACGAGGAGCGGGCGCGGACGGAGTGGGTGCGCAACCGGCAGGACGCGGAGACCAAGCGCCTCACGCTGCGCGACCAGTACCGCGACCTGCTGGAGCATCGCGAGCGCATCGTCGCGGCCGGGCCGGACGGCGCCTGTCCGACCTGTGCGCGCCGGCTGGGCGACGAGTACGAAGCGGTGCTGGCGGCGCTGAGCCGGCAGCTGGAAGAGATCGAGCTGAACGGCCGGTTCTTCAAGCAGCGGGTCGAGCAGCTGGCCGACGAGCCCGCCGAGGTGCAGCGGGCGCGCCAGCGCGTGGCGGAGGCACGGGCGGCTGTCGACGTGGCGACGGAGGCCGTCGCGCAGGCGCGGGCGCGCGAGCGCGAGGCGACGGACCTGCGGGCGGATCTGGCGAGGGTGGAGGCGGGGATCGCGGAGCTGGAACGGCAGGTGGCCGCGCTGCCCGACACGTACGACGCCGCGCGACACGACGAGTTGCGCGAGCGGATCAAGCAGCTGGAGCCCGCCGTCGCGCGGGCGGCCGGGCTTCGCGTCAAGGCGGAGCGGGCGGAGCGGCTGGTGCGCGACGCGGAAGCGGCGGAACACGCCCTGTCGGCGCGGGAAGCGCGGCTGGCGGACCTGGTGGAGCGGATCGGACAGCTCGGGTTCAGCGAGGAGCGCTACCGGACGGCGCGGGAAGAGTACGAGGCCGCCGAAGCCGTGCTGCGCGAAGCGGAGCTCACGGTGGTGACGCGCCGCGGGGAGCTGCGCGGCGCGGTCACGGCGGTGGCGGCCGCGGAGCGCCAGCTCGCCGAGCGGGCGGAGCGGGTGGCCCGGGCCGACCGGTCGCGCTGCGAGCTGCGGGTGCACGACGAGCTGGACGCGGCGTTCGGCGACCTGCGCACGGACCTGAACGCCCAGCTGCGCCCCGAGTTGTCGGAGGTGGCGTCAGCGTTCCTCGCGGACCTCACCGACGGTCGCTACCACGAGCTGGAGCTGGATGAGCACTACCACATTCTGGTGCTCGAGGAGGGCGAGCCGAAGCCGGTGATCTCCGGCGGGGAGGAGGACATCGCGAACCTGGTCCTGCGGCTCGCGATCAGCCAAATGGTGGCGGAACGGGCGGGGCTCCCGCTCTCGCTGCTCGTGCTGGACGAGATCTTCGGCAGCCTGGACGAGCTCCGGCGCCAGCACGTGGTGGCATTGCTGCGGCGGCTGGCCGACCGGTTCCCCCAGGTGATACTCATTACGCACATCGAGTCCGTGCGCGATACCGTGGACCGGGTGCTGCGGGTGTCGGTGGACCCCGCGACGGGCGCCGCGGTGGTGCGTGAGGATCCTGGGGCGGATGAGGACGCGGCGGCCTGAGAGTGTTGGCCGTTGGCGGTTGGCCGTTAGCCGATGGCCGACAAGCCGATGGAGTTGCGCTGCACGCTGCACGCTGAACGGCTGTTATCGCAGCCGCACGAAGAACACGTCCGGGTTGCCGTACGTCCCGGCGCTGAACGCGAGCCGCGCGCCGTCCGGCGCCACCGCGGGGGCATAGCCGCCCTCCGTGCCCGGGATCTTGGTGGCGGTTCCGGTGGCGAGCTCGAGCCAGTAGAGCGCGTCGTCGCGCCGCACCGCCACGCGGGGCGCGAGCGGATCGAACGCGGGCTCGCTTCCGGCGGCGAGGGGCCGGACGGTGCCGGCGGCGAGATCGTACAGCAGGGTCTGCCAGCCGGTGGCGGTGAACGTCACGGTCTCCTGCACGCAGGGACAGAGACCGAAGTTGCAGAAACCGGAGGTGCTGTCCACGCCGGTGGGGACCGCTGCGGCGAGCAACGACCCATCGGGCGACAGCGCCGGAAACGCGCCGAGGCCCAGGGAATCCGGAGGCTCGGCGGGATCGGTGGGGTCGTATCGCCAGACGGCGTCGCCGTCGGAGTAGAATCCGGCCGACTCGTCGGCCAGCTCGGCCGGGCCATACGGGTTCACACGCCGTGCTGCGACGAGCTGCTCGACGGGGTCGCGTCGGATGCGGTGGCGGCATCCGGCGGAGGCGTGGTTGGTGAGGACGATCACGCGGAAGGGGAGTCCCGAGACGGCGACGCCGTCCTGCAGCGGCAGGCGGCGAATCGCCACGTCGACCGCCGTGGGTGGAGGCGGACAGGTCGGGCAGTTGGCCGCCCCTTCCGGCACCGCGCGCCAGGTTACCAGCAGCCGGTGCGTCGGGGTGATGGTGAGCTGGCCGAGTGGATCGCCGAGCGCGCGCCGGTAGACCGACGCCTCCTCGCGCACGGCGCCGTCGGCGATCCCGACGCTCAGCACGTACCAGCCCGCGCCGACGCCGGGGAGATCGCGACTCTGGTAGAGGATGCGGGCGCCGTCGGGGGTGAACCCGCGCACCACGTCGGGCGCCGGGTTCCAGGTGACGCGGAACAGGCCGGGGGCGATCTCCTCCGGAGCGGCGGCGGGGCGGACGAACACGGTATCGTTTGGCTCGCCGCAGCCCGTGAGCAGCGCCAGGGCGAGCAGGGTGGGGGCGGCCGCGCCGCAGACAGTGCGCATGCAAATGCACGATGGCACCAAAAGCGCACCTTGCGCAAGGATCGAGGGCGGGGCCCCGGGAGGATCGGATGAAGGAGTGGCAGCCGGATCGGCGGCTGGTCGGGCCGGTCGCCGTGACCGAGCAGGACATCCCCGACCTGAACCGGTTGTTCTCGGAAGCGTTCACCGAGCGCTATCGGCGCGACGGTCTCGTCGGCGTGCGTGTGCCGCCGTTGAACCCGATCATCTGGACCTACGCGCTGCGGGACGCCGCGGACGGTGCGATGATCTGGCGCGACGAGAGCGGCCGGGTGGTGGCCTTCAATGTTGCGCACCACTCCGGGAACGAGGGCTGGATGGGACCGCTGGCGGTCCGCCCGGACCGCCAGGGACTCGGTCTCGGGCAGGTCGTGGTGCGGGCGGCGATCGACACGCTCAAGCAGCGCGGCGTCGCCACCCTCGGGCTCGAGACCATGCCCCGCACGGTGGACAACATCGGGTTCTACAGCCGCCTGGGCTTCCTGCCGGGATGCCTGACGATCACGCTCACCGGGGACGTGCCCGACCGTCCGCCGCGCCGCGGGGCATTGCAGCTGAGCGCGCTGCCGGAGTCCGAGCGGGCCGACCTGCTGGTCCGCTGCCAGGAGCGCCTCGCGCGCTCGGCGCCCGGCTATGACTTCACGCGCGAGCACGAGCTCACGCTCGAGCTCGGGATCGGCGACACGGTGGTGGTGGAGCGAGGCGGCGCGGTGCAGGGGTTCGCCCTGTGGCACTCGGCGCCGCTGGCGGAGGCGCGGGGCGGCGACGAGCTCCGCGTGCTCAAGCTGTTCGCCGCCAGCTCCGCCGTCTTCCTGGAGGTGCTGCGGGCGGTGGAGGCCTGTGCCGCGCGGCTCCGCCTGGACCGCGTCGCGGTGCGCTGCCAGACCGTGTTTGCGCCGGCGTACACCGTCCTCGTGCGCCGGGGCTATCACGTGCGCTGGACCGACCTCCGGATGACGCTCACCGGGTTCCCCGAGGCCCGCGTGCCCGAGGACGAGATCCTGTTTTCCAACTGGGAGATCTGACGTCGAATCGGACGCTCAGCCGGCTTTCGACGTCGTCTTCGCCTTCTTGCGCTTGCGCGGTCGGCGCTTGCCGTAGGTCCCGCGATGGAGCTTGCCGCGGAACGACTTGCGATCACCCTTGCCCATATCGGAATCCCGCTCGGACGCTTGTGGGTCGAGTGGCTACGGGCGCGTCCCACCCGTGTCCGCCGGTACCGAGTCATTGATCAGGACGGGCGCGCCGACGAGGGCGAGGCTCTCGCCCACCAGTGCGTACGTACGCGCCTCCCGCCGGCTCGGACAGCACATCGGGTCGGCGGGGCCCTGCGTCACCAGCTGCATCAGGATCTGCCGGTCCACGATCATCAGGCTTTCGATGTCCACGCGATCGCCGAGGAACGTGGCCGCGAGCTGCCGGGGGCCATCGGGCGTGGCGGCCACGACGACCAGATCATAGAACGAGCCGGATCCGCCGGGCTCGCTCAGCAGCACCGCCGCGGCCTCCGGAATCGTATCGCCGGTGAGATCGCCGAACACGACGGGCCGGAGCAGAATGACCTGGAGGCTGCTGTCGGGCGCCTCGTACCGGCCGTTGCTCAGCGTGACCGTCGCCGCGGACTCGGCGTACTCCGTACGGAGCGTCGCGTTGGCGAGGTCCCGCTCGGTCAGCGGCCTTACCGCCGGCGACTGCGCCGCGCGGGAACAGGCGGCGAGCACGACGCACAGCGTCAGGGCGCGGCGCATCTCACGCCATCAGGCCCTGCAGCCCGGCCCCGGGCTCCACTTCGTAGGGCTCCCGGCCCCGGAGGAACACGCGCGCCGGTTGCTCGCCCACCAGCGTGATCCGGCTCCCCTCCACGCGCAGCAGGCTTCCCTCGCGGAGCGCGACGACCGGCACGCCGGGATTGGCCTCGACGAACTCGAGCAGCCGGTCGGCCCGGGTCTCGCCCCCGTGCTGGGGGATCACCGCGTCCGTGTAATGCGGGTTGATCTGGAACGGCACGAGTCCCAGGGCGGTCAAGCCGGGCGGCTCCACGATCGGCATGTCGTTGGTCGTCCGGATCGTCGGGCCGGCCACGTTCGCGCCCGCGCTCCAGCCCAGGTACGGGGTGCCCGCGAGGGCCGCCGCCCGAATCGCCTCGAGCAGGTGTAGGTCGGCGAGCCGCTTGAGCAGGGAAAACGTGTTCCCGCCGCCCACCACGATCGCCTGGGCGGTCCGGACGGCACCCTGGGGATCGGCCACGGCGTGCACCGACTGGAGGCCGTAGCCCATGGCCGCGAACCGCTCGCGCACCATGGCCGTGAAGTCGTCGAAGCTCACCCGCACCGCGGCGAACGGGACGAACAGGATCTCCGCGACGCCGGCGCCGAGGAAGTCCGCGATCGTGCCTTCCGCATGCGTGAGGTAGCCGGAGCCGAAGTTCTTCGAATTGCTGAGCAGCAGCAGGCGCTTGTGCGGCATGCCCCCTCCGGGATCAGGCGTGCTGCTCGCGCCAGAGCCACACGGCCAGGCCGGCCGTGAACACCGTGGCGACGGCGCTCATCCACATGGGGATGGAGACCGTGCCGGCGGTGACCGCCAGGCCGAGCACGATGCGCAGCAGGTGCGCGAGGGCGACGAGCGACAGAAACACGCAGGCAACCAGAGCGGCGGGCTTCATGGGTTCCTCCTCACGACTAACTTAGCCTTCGGGCCGGCCGGCCGCCCGCCACGGGGTACCGAGGCGGGTGCGGCGCCGGCGGGATCCGGCGACGGTGGGATGGGGGTGCCACGGATGCTCGCGTACGTGTTTTGGCACTGGAAGCAGGCCGCCGTGGGGCGGGAGGACTACGAGCGGGTCCTGGGCCGGTTCCACGCGGCGCTGAAGGACGCCCCGCCTCCCGGCTTCCGGCGGTCGTGGGTGTGGCGCCTCGCGGGAGCTCCCTGGATCCCCGGTGGCACGGGGTACGAGGATTGGTACCTGACGGACGGCTCGGCGGCGCTGGATCCGCTCAACGACGCGGCGGTGACCGCGAGTCGCCAGGACGCCCACGACCACGCCGCGCGCCTGGTCGCGGGCGGCGCCGCCGGCCTGTACCGGCTCCGCGCCGGCGAACCGCTGCCGGACGCGGCGCGTGGGATCTGGTTCGCGAAGCCTGCCGGCCTGTCGTATCCGGCGCTGCTGGCGGCGGTCCCGGCGCTGCTGGAGGGGCGGCGCTTCGCGCTGTGGGGGCGACAGATGGTGCTGGGGATCGCCCCGGAGTTCTGCCTGCACGTACCCGAGCCGATCGCCCTGCCCGATTACGCCCCGATCCCGGTCCCGCTCACCCGCGTGTGGCCGTGACGGGCCGGGGCGTGCGGCGCTAGCCGGAGCGCTCGGCGTCGCCCGCCACGATCGCCCGCACGGCCAGCAGCACCGCGGCCACAAGCGCCACATGCGTCCAGCCGGTGCGCAGGTCCATCACGAACGTGAGCACGATCCACAGGGCGAGACAGGCCAGCACCGCCAGCCACAGCCATCTCGATGCGCGCATTGGATTGCGTCCTTCGGCGAAGGTTTGCTTGACCGTCCCGGTACGCGAATCCTATATTCGCGTAGAGCGTGGGAGTGGGGACGACATTTTTGAGCCAACAGGCTCGGATACGGACCCATTTGCGGTGGCCGATGTCACGCCCCCTCGGGGGAAGGCAAGAGTCATCGCTCGGGTACGGTACCTTCGGATTCGGGCTTCAAAAATCCCTCTCCGCTCCCCGCTCCGCCGCCGGCAGGCATGGGCCTGCCGGCGGCCTTGTGCTTCTCAGGGCGCGAAAATAGCCTTTGCCGAGGCGACAGACAACGCGAGGTCCTGTGAGCACGAGCCCCAAGAGTGTCCCCCCCGATCGACCGGCCGGGCAAGTCGCGACCACGTCGGATGAATGCGCCCGCCTCGCCACCGTGCGGGCGGGTGCGACAGAGCAATACGCGGCGCGCGTGCGCGAGCAGCTCGCGTTGATCGGCGAAGATCCGCTGCGCGAAGGACTGCTCAAGACGCCCGAGCGTGTCGCGGAAGCGATGCGCTGGCTGACGCGCGGCTACGAGACCTGCGTGGAGGACGTCGTCAACCAGGCGGTGTTCGAGGAGTCGCATGAGAGCATGATCCTGGTGCGCGACATCGAGATCTACTCGCTGTGCGAGCACCACATGCTGCCGTTTTTCGGCAAGGCCCACGTCGCCTACATTCCCAAGGGCAAGATCATTGGTCTGTCCAAGCTGCCGCGCATCGTGGACGTGTTCGCGCGCCGCCTGCAGGTCCAGGAGCGCCTCACCGACGAGATCGCGGACGCCGTCATGGGCGCGCTCGGCCCCTACGGGGTCGGCGTCGTGATCGAGGCGTGGCACCTCTGCATGATGATGCGCGGCGTCGAGAAACAGAACTCGAAGACCGTCACCAGCGCGCTGCGCGGCACGTTCCGCACGGATTCCAAGACCCGCGAGGAGTTCATGTTCCTCGTGCACAGCGGCCGCTCGCGCTCGGAATGACGCCGCTCGCCGGCAGGACCGCGCTGGTCACCGGAGCGAGCCGCGGGATCGGCCGGGCGATCGCCGACCTGCTCGAACGCGAGGGCGCCGTCGTGGTGCGGGTGGCGCGGACCACCAGCGGCGAGAGCCCCAGCGAGGCGCTGCGCCAGAGCGGCGGCCACGATCGACGCGTCGAGCTCAAGTGCGACGTCACGCTGGAGAGCGAGGTGCGCCGCCTCGCGGACACCGTGCTCGGCACCGTGGGCGCCCCGGATATCCTGGTGAACAACGCCGGCGCGTTCCTGCTCAAGCCCGTTGCCGAGACGACGGTCGAGGAGTTCCATCGCCAGCTCGACGTGAACGTGGTCGGCGGGTTTCTGGTGCTCCGGGCCTTCCTCCCCGCCATGGTGGAGCGGGGCGGACACATCGTGACGATCGGGAGCGTCGCCGACCATATCGCGTTCCCGGGCAACGCCGCGTACGGAGCGAGCAAGTTCGGGCTGCGCGGCCTGCACGACGCGCTCCGGGTGGAATACGCCGGGAAGGGACTCCGCATGACGCTGATCTCCCCCGGCCCGACCGACACGTCGCTGTGGGACCCGGTGAACCCGGAGCGCCACGCCGACCTGCCGGATCGCGCGGGCATGCTGCAGGCGACCGACGTGGCCGAAGCGGTGCTGTTCGCCGTGACACGGCCGGAACGCGCCAACGTGGAGCTGCTGTACCTGATGCCATCATGAAACGCCTCCTCCCTCTCCTCCCCCTGCTGCCCCTCCTGCCGCTCTTCAGCCAGGAGTTCCCGCCGCTCCCGACCCCTACCCACGTCCTCGCGCTCGCCCGCGCGCCGGACGGCGCCATCTGGGTGGGCACGTACGGCGAGGGGATCTACGTGCTGCGGCCCGGCGCGCGCGCCTGGAGCCAGCTGGTGCCGGACACGACCGACACCTCCATCTCCATGGGGTTCGTGCACGCGTTCGCGTTCGCGCCCGGCGGCGCGATCTGGTACGGCACGGTCGGGAACGGATGGGGCCGCTCGCGCGACGGCGGCGCGACGTGGACCAACTGGACGTTCCGGCAGCTCGGCCCGGAATACCAGTACGTCGCGCCGAACGGCATCGTCGTCCGCGGCGATACCGTGTACGTCGCGACGGCGGACGGGGTCAAGGTCACCTGGGACGATGGCGCGTCGTGGCGTGTGATCACCGACTCGATGGGCGTGCGCAGTGCCAAAGACCCGGTGCTCGGCGTGATCGGCAACCAGTACGTGCTGGCGATCGCGGCCGGCGAGGACGGCGGCCTCTGGTTGTCGCACCTCCGGGGACTCGAGCGCTCGGACGACGGGGGCCGGACGTGGCGCGGGGCCGCCCTGCCCGACGACCGGGTCCGGGCGGTGCTGCCGGAACGCGGCGATACCGTCATGATCGGTACTGAACGCGGTGCGGAGCGCGCCGTTCTGCGCCACGACGGCCGGCTCGCGCGCGTGCGCGCCATCGCGCCGACGGGCACCCCGGTCGCCGTGCAGCAGATCGTTCGGGGCGCGGACGGCGCCAGCGGCATCGCGACGAGTGCGGGATTCGTCATGGGTGAGGGGGCAGCGGGGGAGAGGGGCAGGAATGGGAGCCCCCGGGGAGGTTTCGTCACGTCGGCCCTCTGGCTCGGGAACGATCGCTGGCTCGTGGGACTGCCAACGGGCGTGCGCGAGACCGACTCCATCTCTGCCCCTGCTGCCCCGTCTGCCGCCCCAACGCCTGCCGCTTCTGCCACCGCTGCCGCTCCTGCCGCTCCCCGCCACACCTGGTTCCAGCGCCCCGTGCGCGAGCAGCCGTACATCGACCAGACGTATCGCTACGGCTCGACCATGGGCGGCTTCTTCCAGCAGCATCAGGGCGTGGAGTTCAACGCGGGCGAGGGCACGCCGATCCACGCGATCGGGGACGGGGTCGTGGCGTTCGCCGGCCCGGCGGAGGCGGGCGCCAACACGGTGGCGATCCGGCACGACCGCTCGCTCCGGGTCGGTGATACGACGTACGTCGTCTACTCCACCTACTACCACGCGACCGCGCTGCTCACGCAATCGGGTCGCCGGGTCCGGGCCGGAGACGTGATTGCCCGGGTCGGCAACACCGGGCGGGCCACCAACGACCATCTGCACCTCGAGGTCCACGCGCTGCCGGTGGACTCGTTCCCGCTGGTGATCGATCCCGCGGTCCGGTATCCGCCCTACAGTACCAATCCCGAGCTGTGGATCGCGCCGCTTCCCGGCACGGGCATCGTCGCCGGCGTCGTCTGCGACTCGGCGGGAAGCCCGGTGCGACAGGCGCGCGTGTACGGGTTGGTGAAGCCGGAGCCGCAGGAGACGCCGTTTGCGTTCATCGAGACCTACGGCACGCGCACGCGCGGCACGCCGGCGTACGGGGAGCACTTCGCGATCGGGGACGTGTCGCCCGGGACGTACGAGCTGCGGGTGGAGATCGACGGCCGCACGGTGCGCCGGCGCATCACGGTCTCCGCGGGACGCGTCACGTGGGTGGAGCTGAGACCCTGACCGATGTTCATCGAGCTTGCCGAGTCGCTGCGCTGCCCGGTGCCCCACGAGGATACGCACCTCGTGCTCGCCACGGGCGCCATGCGGGACCGCGCGATCGCGTTCGGCACCCTCGGCTGCCCGCGCTGTCAGGCGGAGTATCCCATCGCCGACGGGATCGCCCGCTTCGGGCCGCCGCCCGCTGTGGCCGCGCCGCCGGCGACGCTCCCCGATCCGGCGGTCATCGAGGCGCTCCTGGGGCTCGAGAGTCCGGGCGGCTACGTCGTGCTCGTGGGTTCGGCCGGCGGGCTCGTGGGGCCCCTCGCCAAGCTCATGAGCGGCGTCCACTTCGCGGTCGTGAATCTCGTGGGGGCGTCGGGCGTCTCGCCGGTGCGGAGCCTGCTGGTGTCGACGCGGACCATCCCGCTCGCGGCGGTGGCCCGCGGCGTCGTGCTGGGCGCCGAATACGCCAACGCGCACTGGCTCGCGGAGGCGGCGCGGGTCGTGCTGCGGGGCCAGCGGGTCGTGGTGCTGAGCGAAGCCGTGGACCGCCCGCCGGCGGCGCTGGCGCCCATGGCCGCCGGCCGGGGGATGTGGGTGGGGCGGAAGACGGAGTAACGGACGCTAGGGGGCCTGCGGGGCCTCTTCCGCGTAGAGCCGCGCGATCTCGGCGGCGCACTTCTGCTCGACGATCCGCCGCTTCACTTTGAGCGTCGGGGTCATCTCCCCAGCATCGACGGTGAAGTCGTGCTCCAGCAGCGCGATCTTCTTGGGGGTTTCGTAGCTCGCGAGGTCCCGCAGGTTGGCCATCACCTCGCGCTCCACCTTCGCCACCGCGTCGGGGTGGCGCAGCAGCGCCGCGTAGTCGGCGGTCGGGAGATTGCGCTCGCCCGCCCAGGCCTCGAGGGCGGTGCGATCGGGCACGATCAGCATGATCGGGAACTTGCGCTTGTCGCCGATCATCACCGCGTTGGCCACGAACTTGTTCAGCTTCACCAGGTTCTCGATCGGCTGCGGCGCGATGTTCTTGCCGCCCGCGGTGACGATGATGTCCTTCTTGCGGTCGGTGATGCTGAGGTAGCCGTCGGCGTCGAGCGCGCCGATGTCGCCGGTGTGGAGCCAGCCGTCGGCGTCGATCGCCTCGCGGGTCGCCTCGGGCTTGTTGTAGTACCCCCGCATGATGTTGGGCCCGCGGGCGAGGATCTCGCCGTCCTCGGCGATGCGGACCTCGACGCCCGGGATCGGCTTCCCGACGGTGCCGAACCGCGGGCGGTCGGGCGGGTTGAGCGCGATCACCGGCGCGCTTTCCGTGAGGCCGTAGCCCTCGAGAATCGGCAGCCCGGCCGCGTAGAAGAACCGGCCGATTTCGGCGGACAGCGGTGCGCCGCCCGAGACGAACAGCCGGATCCGGCCGCCGACCCGGGCGCGCACCTTGGAGAACACCAGCCGGTCGGCCAGTCGGTGGCGCAGGGCGAGCCCCCCCGGGATGGGCCGGCCGGCGAGCGCGTGGTCCGCCCACTGTTCGGCCGCCCGCTTGGCCCAGTGGAAGATCCGCCGCTTGAGCGCGCCGCCCGCCAGCGCGTTGTCGAGGACGCGCGCGTAGAACTTCTCGAACACGCGGGGTGGGGCGAGCGTGATCGTGGGCCGCACCTCCTGGAGATTCGCCGCGATCGTGTCGAAGCTCTCGGCGTACGCGATCGTCACCCCCGCGTGCACCATCACGTAGTGCCCGCCCATGCGCTCGAAGCTGTGCGACAGCGGCAGCAGCGAGAGCGCCGTATCCTGGGGGCCGAGCGGGAGGACCTGCAGGGCGGCGAGCACGTCGGACGTGAAGTTGCCGTGCGTGAGCATCACGCCCTTGGGGTCGCCGGTGGTCCCCGACGTGTAGATCAGCGTGGCCAGGTCGTCGGGCCCGGCGGCGCGGGCGTCGGCCTCGTACGACGGGTACCTGGCTTCCGCCGAGGCGCCGAGCTGCTGCAGCGCCTGCAGCGTCATGACCCCGGGGCCGTCCACGGTGCCCTCGAACAGGATCACGTGTCGGAGGCCGGGAATCTCGGCGCGCGTCTCGGCGACCTTCTCGTACTGGCGCGCGTCGGCCACGAACGCGGCGACGGCTCCGGCGTCGCGCAGCAGGTAGGCGACCTGGCGGGCCGGCAGCGTGGGGTAGACCGGCACGTCGGCACAGCGGGCGGCGAGGCACGCGAAGTCCGCGATCGCCCATTCCGGCCGGTTGGACGACAGAATGGCGACGCGATCACCGGGACGCACACCCAGCTCGCGCAGCCCGAGCGCGGTGAGCTTGACGCGGCGGGCCAGTTCCTGGTGCGTGATGTCGTGCCATGTGCCGCCGGCCTTGTACTGGAGCGCGGCCCGCTTGGAGCCGAACCGGTCCACCGCGGCGAAGAACAGCTCGTTGAGGGTGCGCGGAGCGGTCACCTTGGCCTCATCCTTCGGGCGCGCCGGCGAACAGCCGTTCGATCTCGGCGGCGTACCGTTGCTCGACGATCCGCCGCTTCACCTTGAGCGTCGGCGTGAGCTCGCCACGCTCGATCGTGAAATCGTGCTCCAGGAGCGCCAGCTTCTTGGGGGTCTCGTAGCTCGCGAGGTCCCGCAGGTTCGCCATCACCTCGCGCTCCACCTTCGCCGCCGCGTCCGGGTGGCGCAGCAGCGCCGCGTAGTCGGCGGTCGGGAGATCGCGCTCCTTCGCCCAGGCCTCGAGGGCGGGGCGATCGGGCACGATCAGCATGATCGGGAACTTGCGCTTGTCGCCGATCATCACCGCGTTGGCCACGAACTTGTTCAGCTTCACCAGGTTCTCGATCGGCTGCGGCGCGATGTTCTTGCCGCCCGCGGTGACGATGATGTCCTTCTTGCGGTCGGTGATGCTGAGGTAGCCGTCGGCGTCGAGCGTGCCGATGTCGCCGGTGTGGAACCAGCCGTCGGCGTCGATCGCCTCGCGGGTCGCCTCGGGCTTGTTGTAGTACCCCCGCATGATGTTGGGGCCGCGGGCGAGGATCTCGCCGTCCTCGGCGATGCGGACCTCGACGCCCGAGATCGGCTTCCCGACGGTGCCGATGCGCAGCCCGTCGACCGGGTTCACGGAAATCACCGGTGAGGTCTCGGTGAGCCCGTAGCCTTCCACGATCGGCAGGCCCGCGGCGAGGAAGAACTTGGCGATCTCGGGAGAGAGCGGGGCGGCGCCCGACACGAAGAACCGGATCCGCCCGCCGACGCGCGCCTTGAGCTTGGAGAAGACCAGCCGATCGGCGATACGCTTCTTGAGCGCGAGGCCGGCCGGCACCGGCCGCTTGGCCAGCACGAGATCGGCCCACGCCTCCGCGTTGCGCTTGGCCCAGAAGAAGATCTTCCGCTTGAGCCCGCCGCCCGCGAGCGCGTTCTCCAGCACCCGGGCGTAGAACTTCTCGTAGATCCGCGGCACGAAGATCGCCACCGTGGGCCGTACCTCCTGGAGGTTCGGCCCGATCGTGTCGAGACTCTCGGCGTAGCAGATGGTCACGCCGGCCGCGAAGAGCGTGTAGTGCCCGGCCAGACGCTCGAAACTGTGCGACAGCGGGAGCACGGACAACGCCGCGTCGGTCACGCCCACCGGCAGCACGGTCTGACAGCCCTCCACGTTCGACGCGAAGTTGCCGTGCGTGAGCATCACGCCCTTGGGGTCACCGGTGGTCCCCGACGTGTAGATCAGCGTCGCGATGTCCGCCGCGGTCGCGGCGAGCGCGTCGTCGCGGTACGTGGGGTACTTGCCCTCGGCGGCCGCCCCGCGCTGCTGGAGGGCCTGCAGCGTGATGACGTCCGGCGCCTCCACCGTGCCCTCGAACAGGATCACGTGCTTGAGGGCGGGAGCCTCCCCGCGGGTCGCGGCGATCTTCTCGTACTGCGACAGGTCGGCGACGAACACCGCGACGGCACCCGAGTCGCGCAGCGGGTAAATCGCCTGCTTGGCCGGGAGCGTGGGATACACCGGGACGTCGATGCAGCGGGCGGTGAGGCACGCGTAGTCCGCGACGGCCCATTCCGGCCGGTTGCCCGACAGGATGCCGACCCGGTCGCCGGGGCGGATTCCCAGTTCCCGGAGCCCGAGGGCGGTGTGCTTCACCCGGCAGGCGAGCTCCTGATGCGTGATGTCGTGCCACGTGCCGCCGGCTTTGAACCGCAACGCCGGCTTCGAGCCGAACGTGTCCACCGCGGTGAAGAACAGCTCGTTGACGGTCTTGGGCATGTGTGGATCCTCCCTCTGCCGTGGCCGTCGGGTCCTCAGTTCGGCAGGAACAGGACGGTGAAGCGCACGGGCGAGCCGGTGACGGTGTCGCCACGCGCAGTGAAGGCGAACGCGTCGACGAGGATGCTGTCGGGCTGCACGAGGCCGCTGACGCGGCGCGCAATCACGCGGGCCTGGCCGGTCGGCCCGGAGAGCACGGTGACCACGTAGGGATCGGCCGTCGTGGAGGTATCGTTCGGCGCGGCCAGGCCGACGCTCGCGGCCGCCGCGGAGCCCGGGGCCGGGTCGACCAGCCGGAACTCGACGCGCTTGCCGGCCAGTCCCGTTGCGGTGTCGGGCACGGTCGTGAGGTCGTAGACCATCGCGATGAGGGGCGGGGAGGAGTCCACATCCGCCGCGACCGTCATGCGGGTGGGCTCGACGCCCGCGACGGAATCCGGCGCACCCGTCACCCTGACTCGGACCGGGCTGCTCATCCGGAGGCCGTCGGCGCTCCCCTGCACGCTCCACGGGCCGCCGGGCGCCACGGCCGTGATCAGTCCCGTCAGCGTGTCCAGCGTGAAGCCGACGACCGTGGTGTCGAGCACGAGGAGCTGCCAGACGACCGGGACGTCCGCCAGGGGGTTGCCGTCGATGTCGAGCGCCACCGCCGTCAGCCGCAGGGTGTCGCCCTCCTCGATGGACGGGGTCAGCGATCCCTGGTACTGGATCGCCACCACGTTGCCGAAGTTGCCCGTGATGGCGCTGCACCCCAGCACCAGGAGCGAAAGCGCCGCGCCGCGTTTCAGGCGTGGCTCCCGGCGTCGAGCTCGCCGAGCGCGCGCTCGGCGTGCTCAATCCAGCGTGTGGCGTCCGGGCCCCGCGGCGGATGCCCCAGGAAGGCTCGCAGATGACGCGCCGCCGCCTCGCTGTCGCCGCGGCGGACCAGCAGGAACGCGATCCCATAATGCGCGCCCGCCAGCGTGGCGTCCACCTCGAGCGCCCGCCGGTACACGCGGATCGCGTCGTCGATCCGGTTCGTCTTGGTGAACGCGATCGCCATGTTCTGCAGCACGCGGAGATCGTTCGGGTGGTCGCGCAGCGCCAGGCGATACGAGGTGAGCGCCGCGTCGTAGTCGCCCTGACGCTCCAGCGCGAGCGCCTCGTTCAGGTAGTCGAGCCGCTGCGGCTGCAGGTCTTCCCGGCGGCGTCCGAACAGGCGTTTCCAGAAGCTCATGTGAGCGTCAAGATATGGCTCGCCCGAGGGCTTGGCAACGCGCAGCGGCGCCCTCGTGCTTGCCCCCGTCGCGGGGGGCGCGTACTATCCGCCACATGACCCCGCGCCCGTCCACCGGCACCCCGCGAGAGGTGCTCGAAGTCGACTGGACCTTCTTCGGCGAGCTGTGCCGCGCGCTCGCGCTGCGGGTCGCGGCGGCGTTCGATCCCGAGATCGTGGTGGGGATCGCCAAGGCGGGCGTCATCCCCGGAGCCGTCGTGGCGTCGATCCTCCAGCGTGATTTCACGTCCATGGCCGTGACCCGCTCGCGCGCCGACGTCCGCCCGACCCTCGTGACGGCGCCCCCTCCCGCCTCGGTGCGCGGGCGACGCGTGCTGGTCGTGGACGAGACGTGCGACTCGGGTGATACGCTCAAGTTGGCGCTCGCCACGGTCAAGGAGCTGCGGCCGGCCGAAGTCCGGACCGCGGTGTCGTTCCGCACGGGCCAGTTCGCGCCGGATTTCTGCGCGCTCGCCACGGAGAACTCGATCATTCTGCCGTGGGATCGGGAGGTCGTGATCGGAGGCGAGCTGGTGGTGCGCCCCGACTATGCGGCCTGGCTCGCCGGCAGTCAGCCCGCCAAGACGTCGCGATAGTCCCGCCCCGCGCTCACGGCGTCATAGACCGCCTGCAGCGTTTCGGGGGACCCGGCCAGGAAGCGGCAGCGGTGATCATTCCTGCTGCGGCACTCGATTTCCATCACCGCGACGTTCTGCTCGGCCAGGCGGCCGAGGAATCCGGCGAGCAGCCCGGCGGTCACGTGACACGCCGGCGCGAACGCGTTCGCCTGCGGATCCGCCTCGGCCCAGTCGCTCGAGTCGAGCGTCAGGCTGCCCGTTCCCAGGCGCTCGAGCCGGAGGTGGCCCCACCCCAGGCTGCGGAAGTACTCGCCCAGCAGGTCGCCCAGGTGCCGCGCGTCGAGATCCGCCGGGTCGTGCACGCCCGTCCGCGCCGCGAGCCACCCCGTGAACCCGTCGTACAGCTCGTCGCCAGCCGCATAGCCCGCTTCCTGCAGGGCGGCGCCGGTCTGCTCGCCGAAGTCGCGTTCCAGGACGGTCCGCAGCCGGTGCAGCATGCGGCTGCCGATGCCGAGCACGGTGCCATCGAATGCCGTCATCGTCCCTTCCCTTCCTCCGCGAGCACCGCCATGGTGATGTCCACCAGCCGGTCCAGCTCCTCCCCCGACGCAAGACCGAGCTCCTCCTCCTGCAGGCGTCCGTGGCGCTCGACCACGGCGCCGGTGAGGCGCCGCAGGAAGTCGATCAGCGCCAGGCGTTCCCGCTCCGTGCGGCGTGCCGCCTCCGCCTGCTCCCCGTGCCGACGCAGCAGCCGCTCGTAGCGGTAGACCACGCGCAGGGCCTTGGCCGCGAGCAGGCCCACGGCCTGCGTGAACGCGACGTCGTCCTCGGAAAAGCTGGGCCCGTCCCGGAACGTCCGCAGGAAGATGGCGCCAATCGCCACGCGGCGCCACGTGATCGGGACCACCGTAATGGTCCGGACCTTCCGGCTGGCGAGCGGGCCCCGGATGTGCGCGAGATGCGGGTCGCTCTGCGCATCGGGAATGAACACCGTCTCCCCCGACTGCAGTGCCCGCTTGAGCTCCGGGTACCGCTCCAGGTCCACCACGTAGTTGCGAATGCTCGGGTCCTCGAACGACGCGACCAGCCGCGCCGTGCGCGACCCGCGCTCCGCCAGAAAGATGGAGCAGCGGTCCAGGCCGAGCGTCTCGCCGAGCTTCTGCGTGATGGTCTGGAGCAGATCGACGAAGTTGAGGGTGCCGGAAATCTCCTGCAGGATCTCCACCAGGGCCACGAGCTTGCGGCGCTCGCGCTCCAGGTCCTGCACGCGGGCCTCGAGGCGCGCGATGGCGGCGGCGGGATTCTCCAGCGTGCGCTCAGGCATGGTCGTCGTTGGGGGAAAAAGTACGTGAAGTTTGGTGCTCTCGACGGAGCCGCGTCAAGACGGTAACATTCGATTGCAGGCGGAGATACCTGTCCGGGAGGACACGATGAGCAAGGACGAGCGGTCGGAAGGACCCGAGCCCGAGGAGCCCGACGAGGAGCTTACCGAGGAGCTCGACGAGGACCGTGGGGGCGGTGGCGCACTCGGATTCCTGGCCGGCTTCGCGCTGGGGGCGCTGCTCGGCGCGGGCGCCGCGTTGCTGTTCGCGCCGGAACGGGGGACCGTAACCCGCCGTCGCCTGCGCCGCCGGCTGCGCGACTTGGGCGCGGAGACGGCGGACCGGGTCGGCGAGCTGCGACACCGGGCGGAGCGCGAGGTACGCCGCGGGCGGCGGCGGATCGCACGCCACCTCCCCGGTGACTAGTCGCGCGCGCTCCTCCCGGTGAGACGCTCGGCGTGCCACGCCGCGGCGGCCGCCGCGAGCGCCCCTACTTGTTGCGGATCGTCGCGAGGAGCGCAGCCGCGGCGGCGCGGTGATCCCCATCCAGCACGTCCTCGTCGGGTAGGCTCGGGATGATGGCGAGCTGCGCCCGCGCATCGGCGTACCGCTTCAGATCCACGTAGACCTGCGCCAGCTCGAGATGGTGGTGGATGTAGTCGGGCTTCAGGGCCACCGCCCGCTCGAGGTGCACCGTCGCGGAGTCCCATGAGGCGCGGTCCATGAAGCCCGCGCCGAACAGCATCTTGGCGAAGAACCGCGTCACACCGGAGAGCCGCTTGACCTCCGCATGCCACGCGCCCAGCACGTGCTGCGCCCCGTCGTGATCCGGGTTGAGGGCCACGGCGCGCGCCGCCTCGTCGTAGATGGTCTTGGCGAACTTGACCCGCTCCTTGCCGCCCCGCGTGAGCGACAGCTCGCCCAGCGCCAGCGCGACCACGAAATGCCCCTCGGCATCGTTGGAGTCGGCCGCCACCGCCCGCTCGCCGTACGCGCGCGCGACCGAGTAGACGCTGTCCCGCACGGACTTGGTGTAGTCGTGCTCCCCCTTGATGGTCTTGGCGAGGTCCACCTGCGCCCGCGCCAGCCGCCACAGCACCTGGTAGTCGTTCGAGTCCGCCGCGAGCATCGCCTTGAGCTCGGCGATCTCGGCCGCGGGCTGGAGCGCGTCGTGCAGCGAGTCGGCCCGGGCGAGCCGTCCGGGATCGGTCTGAGCCTGGAGCGATGTGCCGAACGTCAGGGCGGCCAGCAACAGCGGGCGCAGCATGGCGGTCTCCTGCGGTGGAACCGGCGGATGGCGACGCGGGAATGTTGATCCCGCCGCTGATCGCGCGCAAGCGCGCGGGCCGCCCGCTCACGCCGGAGGAATGGCGAGCCGTCATCACGTCCTACACTGCAGGCGGCGTTCCGGACTACCAGATGGCGGCCTTGCTCATGGCGGTCGCATTCACCGGTATGGACGCCGCCGAGCTGGACGCCGTGACCGACGCCATGCTCGCCTCGGGCGCGCGGCTCGCGTTCGGCGCGGGCGTCCCCCCGCGGGTGGACAAGCACTCCACCGGCGGGGTCGGCGACAAGACGTCGCTGGTGCTCGCCCCGCTGGTGGCGAGCTGCGGCGCGGCGGTCCCGATGATCTCAGGCCGCGGGCTCGGCCATACCGGCGGCACGCTGGACAAGCTGGAGGCGATCCCGGGTTTCCGTACGACGCTGTCGCTCGCGGAGGCGCGGCGGCAGGTCGAGCGCATCGGCTGCGCCATGCTGGGCCAGACGGCGGAGATCGTTCCCGCCGATCGCAAGCTCTACGCGCTGCGGAACGCCACCGCCACGATCGACTCCATTCCGCTGATCGCCGCCAGCATCATGTCCAAGAAGCTGGCCGAGGGGCTGAGCGGCCTCGTGCTCGACATCAAGCGGGGGAGCGGGGCGTTCCTGCCCGACCTCGCGCAGGGGCTGCTGCTCGCCCGCACGTTGATCGCGCTGGGGGAGCGGCGCGGCTGCCCGACGGTCGCGCTGTGCACCGCGATGGACCGGCCGCTGGGTCACGCGTGCGGCAACGCCCTGGAGACCGAGGAGGCGCTGCTCGCGCTCACCGGCGAGGGGCCCCGGGACTTGCTCGACGTGACGCTCGCGCTCGGCGCGGAGATGCTGCGGGTGGCCGGGGTCACGCGCGATCGCGCCGCGGCGCGCGCGCGGCTCGAGACGGCGCTCCACTCCGGCGCGGCGGCCGACACGGCCCGGGCGCTGATCGAGGCCCAGGGCGGCAATCCCGCGGTAGTGGACGATCCCGCGGTCCTGCCCCAGGCGCCGCGTACCGCGCCGTGGCGCGCCCCGCGCGGCGGCATCGTGCGGCGGGTCGAGCCGCGCGCCATCGGCCAGGCGATCGTGGCGATGGGGGGCGGTCGCTCCGCCCTGGATCAGGAGATCGACCCGGCGGTGGGCTTCGTGATCACCGCCAAGCCGGGCGATCGCGTGGAGCGGGGCCAGGCCGTGGCCACGATCCACGCGCGGGACGATACGGGCCTCGCGATTGGACGGGCGGCGCTCGCCGCGGCGATCGTGGTGGACGACGAGCCGCCCGCCGACGTGCTGCCCCTCGTGTCGCATCGGGTGACGGCGGAGGGTGTGGAGGAGGTGGATGCGGGGTAGGTGGACGAGGATGTCGCCAAGGCGGCAACGCGGCGCGTTCTGTCGCGCCATGGCGACGCTGGGCACGCGCCCGTCTCATCGGGCATCGGGCAGGCTGCGGCCGAGTGGCCGCTTCAGCCCCAGCCGGGAACCCACAGAGGGGGCTCCCCCCCTAGCTGAACGCCCGCTTCCGGAACGTCCTGAGCCCCATCACCCAGAAGGCGCCCGTGAGAACGGCCAGTGCCACGAGCACGGCCGGAACCGGCATGTGTGGCAGCGTCGGGGTCAGCGCCGCCCGGAGCCCCTCCGAGACGTAGACCAGCGGGTTCACCAGCACGGCGTACTTGAGCAGCGGCACCGCGTTCAGGCCGCTCCACGGGTAGTAGGCGCAGCCGAACATGATCATCGGGGCGACGATCACGCTGAACATCAGCCCGATCTGCTGCCCCTGGATGGCGGTACCGAGGAACAGCCCGAGCGCGGAGAACCCCGTGGCGCCCAGCGTGATGATCACGAACACCTCGACGGGGTGGGCCAGGGCCAGGCCGGGGATCGGCCCCATGATCAGCCGCGCGATTGGCAGGACGAAGATCGCGGCGAGCACCCCCTGCAGCCCGCCGGAGATCACCTTTTCCAGCGCGATCACGTAGTCGGGCACCGGCGCCAGCAGCCGGTCTTCGATCTCCTTGGTGAACCCGAAGTCCGCCATCATCGGGAGGGCTACGGCCTGGAGGCTCGAGAACGCGAGGCTGATGCCGAGGATGCCGGGGAGCAGCGCGGCGGTATACCCGCGGCTCACGAACCCCATCTTCGGGAGCAGCGTGCCGAACACGATCACGAACAGCAGCGGCTGGAGCGTCGTCCGCACCAGGAAATACGGCAGCTCGCGTCGGGCCACGTGGAGGTCCCGAAGCAGCAGGACGCCGAACACCCGGCTGCTCGAGGCCGGGACGCGGGAGTCGGTCGCGCTCAATCGAGTTTCCTCCCGGTGAGGGAGATGAACAGGGTCTCGAGGCTCGGTGGGGAGAGGTGAATGTCGTGCACCAGACGCCCCGCCTGCTCGGCGCAGCGGATCAGCGCCGGGATCACCTCGCCCCCGCGCGGGGCATAGGCCCGCAGGGTCTGGCCCTGCGCCTCGGCCTTGAGCACCCCCGGGACCGCGCACGCGGCCGCCACAGGCGCGCCCGCATCCCCGTCCAGGTACAGCTCGACCAGCGTGCCCCCGGGCGCCCGCGCCTTGAGCGCCGCCGGCGTGTCCAGCGCGAGCAGGCGTCCCTGGTCGATGATCGCGACCCGCCCGCACAGCTGGTCGGCTTCCTCCATGTAGTGGGTCGACATCAGGATGGTGCGGCCTTCGTCGTGCAGCCGCGTCAGGATGTCCCACAGCGCGTGGCGGGCCTGCGGGTCGAGACCCACGGTGGGCTCGTCGAGAAACAGGAGCTCGGGCTCGTGCATCAAGGCGCGGGCGATCATCAGACGCTGCTGCTGCCCGCCCGACAGCTCGTCCACCTTGGCCTCGCCCCGGTCGCCGATCCCCATCATGTCGAGCAGCCCCTGCGCCCGCGCCCTGGCGACGGCGGCCGGGATGCCGAAGTACGCCGCGTGGAACACCAGGTTCTCGCGCACGGTGAGCGCACGGTCCGGGTTGGGACGCTGCGGGACGACGCCAATCCGGCGCTTGACCTCGACGTCCTGCCGCACGACGTCTGCCCCGGCCACCGTGGCCGTGCCGGCCGTGGGACGCACGCGGGTGGTGAGGATCCCGAGCGTGGTGGTCTTGCCCGCGCCGTTCGGGCCCAGGAGCCCGAAGAACTCCCCCCGCTGGATCTCAAGGTCGAGCCCGACGAGCGCCAGGATCTCGCCGTTTGCGGAGGCCGCTGGTGGAGCGGAGCCGAGCGGGCCGAACCGGCTGGTATGCGCCATCCCGCGTCGCTTCCGCGTGGGGAGGCGATAGACCTTGCGCAGGCCGTGCGTGGCCACCGCGGGGGGCGTGATCGAGTGGTCGGGCATCGTCTCAGCGGGGCGCTCCGGGGCCCCAATCCGTGAGGTGCCGATCCGCGTCTTCGGGTGGGGTCATCGGATCGAGCCGGCGGACCTCATCTTCGGCCTCGCGCAGCGTGTCGTCGTCGCATTCGTCCTGATCGTGCGGACCGCGCGGGCGCGCCGGGCGCTTGAGCAGCCAGGCCAGCGCCCCCATGAGCGCCAGCAGCGTGATGCCGAGCCACATGCGGCGGGCTACGGCTCGATCAGCTCGTCGAGCGGATCGGGGCCGCGCACGAGCACGAGGATCGCCGCCTGCGGCACGACGAGGTACTTCGTCGTCTCATAGGTGATCTCGACCGCCGCCTTGCGGAAGAACAGCGCGTAGTCGCCGATGCGGGCCTGCATCGGGACGAACCGTGGGCCGCTCGGATCGCCCTGCAGCTTCCACGGCTCGTCGTCGAGCGAGGCGGGGTCGGGCAGCGGCGTGCCGGGACCGGTGGCCACGATCCGCCCGCCCTGCACGGCCTGATGGTCGATCGCCGTGGGGGGCAGGTACAGTCCCACGTTCGTGCGCTCTTCGCCCTCGCCGGGCGTGATCAGGACGCGATCGCCCACGACGACGAGCTTCTTGGGGACTTTGGTCACCAGTTAACCAATAGCGGCCGTCCGCCCGATTGCCAGAGGGGGCCCCCTCTCACTCCCCCAGCGTCCGCAGCACCTGCAACGGCGCCTTGCGTGTCAGATCGCGGCCGGTGGCGCCGCCCACCAGCACCGTGAGCGCCGCGCTGGCCACCCAGCAGCCCGCCAGCGCCAGCAGCGGGGGACGGTACGGCATCTCGAATACCCAGCGCGCCGCCGCCCAACCGCCCGCGGCCGCCAGCGCCGTGCCGGTGATCCCGCCCAGCGTGCCGAGCGCCGCGTACTCGGTGAGGAGAATGGCGCGAATCCGCGGGGCCGTGGCGCCGAGCGTCTTGAGCAGCACCGCTTCCCGCTGGCGCTGCAGGCGCGACGTGGCGAGCGCGCCGATCAGGATGAGCACCCCGCTCACCATGCTGAAGGCCGCCATGAACCGGACCGCCAGCGTGACCCGGCCCACCACGGCGTCCACCGTCTGCTGCACCAGCGTGAGATCGAGCACGCCGACGTTGGGGAACCGGGTCACCAGATCACGCTGCACCTGCGCGCGCAGCGTCGGGTCGTCGACCCGGGTCATCGTGACGAGCATCTGCGGCGCGGTCTCGAGCACGCCGGGCTGGAACACCACGAAGAAGTTGGGCTCGAACCGCAGCCAGTGGACGCGGCGGAGCGACGTGACCCGGGTCTCGATCAGGACGCCCTGCACGTCCCACGTGACGCGGTCGCCGAGCGTGAGCCCGAGGCTGCTGGCGACGTCTTCCTCGACGGAGATCTGGGGCAGGGAGTCCCCCTCACTCCTGCCCGTCTTCCCCTCGGACCCCCTCACCCCGAGAGGCCGCCCGAACCACCTCCCCGCGACGATCTCTTCTGATCCCACCACCGTGTCCCGATAGGTGCTGCGGTACTGCCGGCGCAGCGCCCAGCGCTCGCGCCGATACGCGTCCGGCGCCTTGAGGATCTCGTCCACCGTGCGGCCGTTGATCGCGTGGACGCGCCCCGGCACGATCGGCGTCTGCTGCAGGATCGGCAGGCCGTCCCCCTCGAGCAGGGCGCGGACTCCGGCGCGCTGATCCGTCTGGACGTCGAACAGCACCAGGTTGGGCCGATCGGGCCGGGCGTCCACCCGAAGCTGCCGCAGGATCGTGTGCTGGGCCACGAACAGGCCGCCGATCAGGAACACGCCGAAGCCGAGCGCGAGCGTCACCGACAGCGTCTGGTTGCCCGGGCGGAACAGGTTGGCGACGCCCTGCCGCACCACGTACGCCGCCCCGTGCGGGAAGAACCGGCGGGTCGCGCGGATCAGCACCACGGCGGTGAGCCAGAGGGCCACGGTCGTGACCGCAGCGGCCGCGGCGAACCCGAAGCCGATCATCGGCCGGGGTGCCTGCCAGACGCACACCGCCGTCGCGACGATGGCCAGACCGGTCGCCGCCGCGATACGCCAGGGGTCGGGCGTGCGATCGGGCTCCGCCGTGTCCCGCCGGATCGCCCGGAGCGGCGGCACGCCGCGGACCGCGAGCAGCGGCAACAGGGCGAACGCGACGGCGACGAGCACGCCCAATCCGAACCCGGCCGCGATCGCCGGCGGGTGGATCCGGGCGGTGATCTCGAGCGGCAGGAAGTCGCCGAGCACACGCGGCAGCGCAACCTGCACGCCGAGCCCGAGCAGGGCGCCGAGCGCCGCGCCGGCGAGGCCGAGCGTCACGGCCTGGGCGAGGTAGATCGTGAAGACGGCGCGCTGCCGCGCGCCGAGGCACCGCAGCACCGCAACCGATTCGAGACGCGACTTCACGTAGACGTGGACCGCGCTCGCGACCCCGACGCCGCCCAGCAACAAGGCGGCGAGGCCCACCAGTCCGAGGAAGCGAGCCAGCGTATCGAGCGCCGAGGTGAGGTCGGCCTCCGCCTCGTCCACCGTGGCGGAGCGCACCTGCTCGCGGCGGAACAGCGCGTGGTGGCGGGCGAGGAACCGCCGCACCACGGCCTGGTCGTCGAGCTGAAGCGTCGCTTCGTAGAACGCGCGACTGCCGGGCCGAATCAGGTTGGTGGCCGGGAGCTGCGCGAGCGGGATGTAGACCTGCGGCCCGATGGCCGATTCCAGGCTCACGCGCCCCGGGTACCGGGTGACCGCGCCCGCGATGACGAACGCCGCGTCGCCGACCCGCAGCGTATCGCCCACCGCGGCATCCAGCTGGACCAGCGCGGCCGCGTCGACCAGCGCGTGGTGGTCCGTGAGCGCCGCGGGCCACAGGCCGGCGGGCTCCGTCTCGACGCCGCCGTAGTAGGGGAAGCCGCCCGCGACGGCGCGCACCTGCACCAGCCGGGTGAGGCCGCTCCGCGGCGCGAGCGCCATCGAGGCGAAGCTCGTCGCGTACGCGACGGGCACCCCGCCGGCGGCCACCGAGTCGAGCGCGCGGCGCACCGTGTCGGAGAACGCCTGGTTGCGGCGCAGCGCGAGATCGGCGCCGAACAGGGTGCGCGCCTGCGACCGCACCGACCATTCCACGTCGGCGCGAAACGAGTTGATCGCCACGAGCGCCGCCACGCCGACCGCGATGGACAGCGTGTGGAGGCCCAGACGACGGATGCTGGCGCGGCTCTCGCGCCGCACCATTGCCGTGACGAAACGCGCGCTCACGCCGCCGTCCGCTCGTCCGACACGATCGCGCCCGCCGCAAGCCGCACGATCCGGCGGGCCCGGGCGGCGAGCTCGGGGTCGTGCGTCACCAGCACCAGCGTGGTCTCGGTCTCGCGGTTCAGGGCGACGAGCAGATCGATCACGCCGCGGCCCGTCTCGGCGTCGAGGCTCCCCGTGGGCTCGTCGGCGAACAGGATCTTGGGCCGGTTGGCGAACGCCCGCGCCAGGCCGACCCGCTGCTGCTCGCCGCCGGAGAGCTGCGACGGATAGTGGTGCAGCCGCTCGGCAAGACCGACCCGCGCGAGCAGCTCGCGCGCCCGCTCCTCGTCGTCGTGGCGGCGCCCGCCGGGCTTGAGCTCCAGCGGGACGAGCACGTTCTCGAGCGCGGTGAGCGTCGGCATCAGCTGGAACGTCTGGAACACGAACCCCACCCGCTCGGCGCGGAACGCGGCCCGCTGATCCTCGGACAGCCGGCTGAGGTCCCGCCCGTCGAGGCGCACGGTGCCCTGCGTGGGGCGGTCGAGGCCCGCCAGCAGGCCCAGGAGCGTCGTCTTTCCGCTCCCGGACGGCCCCACCACCGCGACGAAGCCGTTGGGCTCGATCGTTAGATTGATGTGACGCAGCACGGTGAGCGGCCGGCCGGCGCTCAGGAATGTCTGCTCGAGATTCTCAGCGACGATCATGGACATGGCGGGAAAGATACGGAGTGTGGCGGGAGCGGCAGGAGTGGGAGGGGACCAACGCCGCGCCGTGACGTGCGCGGTGGCGCTGGCCGTTGTCGTTGGATGCAGGGGCGGTGATCGGCAACCACCCGCCGCTTCTGCCGCCTCTGCCGCTCCTGCCGCCTCTGCCACTCCTGCCCCTCCGGTCGTGCTCTTCCTCGGCACTTCCCTCACCGCCGGTCAGGGCGTTGCCGAGGACGAGGCGTTTCCCGCCCTCATTCAGCAGAAGATCGATTCCGCGGGCCTGCGGTTCCGCGTGGTGAACGCCGGCGTGAGCGGCGAGACATCGGCCGGCGGTCTCAGACGGCTCGGCTGGCTGCTCCGGCAGCCCGTCGACGTGCTCGTGCTCGAGCTGGGGGCCAACGACGGCCTGCGGGGGCAGGACGTGGACTCGCTCGAGGCCAACCTCCAGGCCATCATCGACCGGACCAGGGCCGCCGATCCGGGGGTCGCGATCGTGATCGCCGGGATGGAGGCGCCTCCCACCATGGGAGCGGCCTTCACGTCGCGGTTCCGCGCGGTGTTCCCGCGCCTCGCCCGCGGCAATCGCGCGGCGCTGATTCCGTTTCTGCTCGACGGGGTGGGAGGCGTGCGCGCGCTGAATCAGGCGGACGGCATCCACCCGACCGCCGAGGGCCACCGCATCATCGCGGAGACCGTCTGGCGGGTGCTGGAGCCCGTGCTCCGCCGGCGGCCGGCCGTCAGCCGGTAGCCGCGGTCGCCGCCGCTCCGCGCGCGGCCTCCCACGCCAGCATCGCCCGCTTCCGCTCCAGGCCCCAGCGATAGCCGCCCAGCGCGCCCGTGCCCCGGAGCACGCGGTGGCAGGGAATCACGAACGCGATCGGGTTGTCGCCGATGGCGCTCCCCACCGCGCGCGCGGCACCCGGTGCACCCACGGCCGCGGCGATCGTCCCGTAAGTCGTCGTTTCCGCGGCGGGAACGCGGAGCAGCGCCTCCCAGACCTTGAGTTGGAAGTTGGTGCCGCGCACGTGAAGCGCGAGCGGTGTCCCCGGTCGCTCGCGCCCGGTCCTGAAGACGCGAGCGGCCAGTCGGGCCGTCCCCACCTGGTCGCGGATCAGCCGGGCCGCCGGCCAGTCCCGCCGCAGTCGCTCGATCCCCGGCTCGATGTCGTCGCGCTGGTGGAAGCTCAAGTGGCACACGCCGCGCGGCGTCGCGGCGATCACGCAGTCACCGAACGGCGTGGCGTGCCGCCCCCAGCGGATCTCGAGGCCCGCGCCCGCCGCGCGCACCTGCCCCGGCGTCACCGCCTCGGTGCTCACCAGCAGATCGTGCAACCGGCCGGGGCCGGAGAGTCCGACGTCGTAGGCGGTCTCGAGCACGGTGCCACCCCCCTGGAGTCTGCCCTTGGCGCGCTGCGCCGTGACGAACTGGAGAAACCGCTTGGGGCTGACGCCCGCCCAGCGGCGAAACAGCCGCTGGAAGTGGAACGCGCTCAGGCCCGCCGCCCGGGCCACAGCGCCGAGCGACGGCTGCTCGGCCGCGTGGTCCTCGAGGTACGCGATGGCGCGGGCGATCCGCTCGTAGTCGTTGGTTCGCATGGGCTGGAATGTGGCGGATGTGGGGGGCCGGCTCAACCCGATTCTTGCGGTCGGGACGACGTTCGGTCGGCGGCGATGCCGCCGGGTCCTACCGGCCCAGCAGCAGGGTCAGGTAGACGCCGTACCCCGCCAGCAACAGCAGGCCCTCGAGCCTCCCGATCTTCATCCCGCTCCGCATCAGCGGCCACAGGATCAGGGCGGTCCCGACCATCCACCAGGCGTCGCTCGCGATGATCTGTGGATTGACATGCTGCGGCCGGACCAGCGCGACGATCCCCAGGATGCCGGCGATGTTGAAGATGTTCGACCCGATGATGTTGGCGAGCGCGATGTCCGCCTGCCCACGGCGCGCCGCGATGATCGACGTGGCGAGCTCCGGCATGCTCGTGCCGGCGGCGACGATCGTGAGGCCGATCACGCGCTCCGACATGCCCGCCAGCTCCGCGATGGTCACGGCACCGCGCACCAGCACCTGGCCGCCGGCGACGAGCAGACCGAGGCCGAGCACGACGAGCCCCACGTCGAGGGCGGCTTGGTGCGCGCGGGGCCGCGTGAGCTTGGTCGCGAAGCCGGCCTCCAGCTCGGCGGATTCCGGCGGTGTGACCTCGCGGCGCGCCAGCCGCACCATGTAGGCGGTGAAGCCGGCGAATCCGACAAGCAAGAACCCGCCCTCGAGCCGGTCCAGCAGTCCGTCCCGGGCGAGCAGCAGGAACATGAAGGACGTCACGAACATGAACGGCCACTCGAGCCGCACCGCCGTCACGTGCACCACGAGCGGCACCACCACCGCCGCCGCGCCGAGGATCACCGCGACGTTGAAGATATTCGAGCCGACCACGTTGGCGACCGCGATGTCCGATCGTCCCTGGAGGGCCGCGACGAAGCTCACCGCCAGCTCCGGCGCCGAGGTGCCGGCCGCCACGACCGTGAGGCCGATGACCGCCGTGCTCACCTTGAGCAGCCTGGCGAGCGAAACCGATCCCCGGACCAGGACATCGCCCCCGGCCGCCAGAAGGGCGACGCCCAGGACGATGAACAGGAGCGCGACGAGCAGGGGAGGCACGGCGGTATGATAGTGGCCGGGGCGGGACGCGCCACTGGCACCAGCCGGCGGGCGGGATATCTTGCCGTCATCCCCCACCAGATCACCGGCACACTCTGAAGGAGTGCGTAACGATGCGTTTCCCGCGGACGGCCGTGCTGGGGTTCTTCGTCTCCGTCGCCACCCCGGCCATTATGGTCGCGCAGACCGGCGATCGGGATATCGCGGCGGCGGTCGACCGGTTCGCGCCGGCCCTGACCGAGATTCGCCACCAGATCCACCAGCACCCGGAGCTGGGGAACCGGGAATTCGAGACCGCGAAGCTCGTGGCCGATTACCTGCGGTCGCTGGGGTTGGACGAGGTGCGGACCGGCGTCGCGCACACCGGCGTGGTCGGCGTGCTGCGCGGCGGGAAGCCGGGACCGGTGGTCGCCGTGCGCGCCGACATGGACGCGCTCCCCGTCACGGAAGACACGCCGCTCCCGTTCAAGTCCACGGTGCGCTCGACCTACCTCGGCCAGGAGGTGGGCGTGGCGCATGCCTGCGGCCACGACATTCACACCTCGGTGCAGCTCGGCGTGGCGTCGGTGCTCGCGTCCATGCGGCGGGACCTGCCCGGCACCGTGCTGTTCATCTTCCAGCCCGCCGAGGAAGGCCCGCCGCCCGGAGAAGAGGGTGGCGCGGAGCTGATGCTCAAGGAAGGCGCCTTTGCGGGCCCGCGGCCGGCGGCCATCTTCGGCCTGCACACCATGGCGAGCCTCGGCGTCGGCAAGGTGGCCTACACGGCCGGGGCGGCGCTCGCGGCGGCCGATCAGTTTCACGTCGTGATCCACGGGACGCAGGCCCACGGCGCGTCGCCGCAGCTCAGCGTGGACCCGATCGTCATGGCGGCGGAGGCGATCCTCGCGATCCAGACGATCCACTCGCGCAACCTGCCGCCGCTCGAGCCGGCGGTGATCACCATCGGCATCGTGCGCGGCGGCCAGCGGTTCAACATCATCCCGGGTGAGGTCGAGCTCGGCGGGACGGTGCGCACCTACAGCCCGGCGGCGCAGGACCTGATCGAGCGGCGGATGCGCGCGATCCTGACCGGCATCACCGCGGCCGGCGGTGGCTCGTTCGACTTCGAGTATCAGCGGATCATCCCCGCCACGATCAACGACACCGCCCTGACCGCGCGCATGGTGCCCACGCTGCAGCGGGTCGTCGGGGCGGACAACGTGCTCCGGGTGGAACCCGGCATGGTAAGCGAGGACTTCGCGTTCTTCGCGCGCGCGGTGCCGGGGTTCTACTTCCGCC
The DNA here is from genome assembly GCA_963771275.1 of uncultured Gemmatimonadales bacterium. GTDB lineage: Bacteria > Gemmatimonadota > Gemmatimonadetes > Gemmatimonadales > GWC2-71-9 > JAOTWJ01. The sequence goes on along the minus strand of CAVYSW010000003.1, from coordinate 327,947 downwards.
TGGGACAGGTGAAGCCGGGCACGACGTCGGGCGATCACCACAGCCCGACCTATCTGGCAGACGACAGCATGATCCCGATCGGCATGCGAGCGATGTCCACGCTGCTGCTGGATTACCTGAAGGGTGCGGCCCGGTAGATCGGCCAACACGCAGCGTCGGTCACTCGGCTATCGGCTGACGCCGGGGCGCGGGAATGACAGGAGGCAGGTGATGTTGAACAGGCTCATGGCGACACGAAACGACGCGGCATTCACGGTGCTCCGCGTCCTGCTGGCCGTCGTGTTCTTCCCGCACGGCGCGCAAAAGCTCCTGGGATGGTTCGGCGGCGGTGGCGTGAGCGGCACCATTGCGTTCTTCCAGCAGACCTGGGGGATTCCGGTCTACCTCACGGTGCTGGTCATCATCGCCGAGTTCGTTGGCGCCTTCGGACTCGTCGCGGGCGTGCTCACCCGCGTGTGGGCGGCGGGCATCGCGATCGAGATGATCTGCGCGGTCTACCTCAACCACCTTGGCAACGGCTTCTTCATGAACTGGGGCGGCAACCAGAAGGGTGAGGGCTTCGAGTTCCACATCCTCGCGGTGGCAATGGCCGTGGCGTTGGTGATCGGTGGTGGAGGCGCGTGGTCGGTGGACCGGGCGCTGACGGCGCGGGGTGCCGGAGGTGGAGCCGCGAGGTGATGCCGCGACCAAGACGCCACAACGACGAAAGGTGGGCACCCGCCCACCTCTCGCTTTCTGCGGATCTCAGCAGCCCGATGCCTACTGATTCGGCGTGGGCCCGGTGCGCATCCCGTCACGGCACTGCGGCCAGGTGCCCGGCTGCCCGGTGCGCGGATTCACCGGCAGCACGCGCTGCACGCGGGGGGTCGTCTGCGGATCCTCCGACGCAAGGTACGCCAGCATCGCCGTGAGCACCGCGTTCCGCCGTACGTTGTCCAGCACCACCTTGTCGAACGTGTCCATGTTGGTGTGCCACGTGTAGCTGAAATAGTCCCACGAGTCCGATCCCAGCGAGAACGCCGGCGCGGGCGCGCAGATGAACGACGCGTGGTCGCTCCCACCACCCGACGGCTGGCCCGGCAGATCGAGCCGCAATCCCCGGCTCAGCTCGGTGGGGAGCTGTCCCACCCACCGGCCCACGAACTCGCTCGAGCTCTCCATCCCCAGCGGCGAGAAGCTGGCGATCCGCCCGGTCCCGTTGTCCTGGTTGAACAGGGCCTGGAGGCCCTGCACCACGTCGGCGTGATCGTGCGCGAAGGCCGCCGAGCCGTTCAACCCCTGCTCCTCGCTGTTCCAATGCCCCACGATGATCGTGCGCTTGGGATGCGGGTACGCGATCTTCAGGATCCGCATGGCCTCCATCATGATGATGGTCCCGGTGCCGTTATCCGTGGCGCCCGACCCGCCGTCCCACGAGTCGAAGTGTGCTGACAGCACCACGTACTCGTTCGGCTTCTCGCTGCCCTTGAGCTCCGCGACCGTGTTGATCGTGGGCACGTTCCCGAGGAACTCGGCGTCCGCGTCCATCCGCACCACCGGCCCCTGGTTGTGCTCCGCCAGCCGCGCCACCAGGCCGTAGTCCTCGCAGCTCAGGGAGAACGTCGGGACCTTCTCGGTGCGCGCCTGGAAGATCCGCGTCGCGCCGTAGCCGTTGGGCCATTCGGACGACAGGATGCCCGCCGCGCCGGCCCGCTCGAGCGCGCCGGGGAGCGTGCGCGCATTGTAGCCCGACTTCGTGATCCGCTGCCGCCACGCGCTGTCGGCCACGGCGCGCTCGGCCCGCATCTGGTCGAACACGCTGGGCGCCGCGCGCCCCCCGGTGAACCGCGCGATCATGCGGTCGGTCGCGTCCGGCCCGGTGTACTCCTGCCACGCCTCGTCGGGACGGCAGGTGGGCTGCGGGAACGAGATCGCCACGAGCTTGCCCTTGATCTGCGGCAGCCACTTGGCGTAGGCCACGCTGTCGGCAAGATCGGGGAGCAGCACCACATCGGCCTCGATCGGCTTCCCCTTCGGCGTCGCGGGGCTCCAGGCGAGCATCGTTCCCTCGAGCGAGCGCACCCGGGGACGGATCAGGTCGATGTGGCTCGGGCCACGGCGCCACCCCAGCCACGTGCCGTACTGCTCCGCACGGGCGGGCACGCCCCACTTGGTGTATAGCGCGATGAGCCAGTCGCTGCCGGCCTTGAGATTCGGCGATCCGGTGAGCCGGGGGCCGATCGAGTCGGTCAAGGTCTGCAGCAACGTGGCGGTCTGCGACCGGTCCATCCCCTCTTCCCAGATCCTCTTGAGGACCGGGTTGTCGGTGGGAAAGCTCTGCGCGACCGCGCCGGCGGGCGCGAGCAGCAGCGCGACCGCCAACCCTCGAGTGACGAGTGACCGCATGATGTGCTCCGGGACGATCGTGAAGACGGTGAAGGGACAACTTCCCTTACGAACGACGCATGGCGAACGTTGTGCAATCTCGTCACCGGGACACGATCATGCCACGGCTCCTCGTCACGCTGCTGTCGCTCGCCGGATTGCTGCCCACTCCCCTGGCCGCCCAGAAGCGCCAGCTTGGCCACGAGGCGTACGACATCTGGAAGACGATCACCCAGGACACGCTGTCGCGCGATGGCCGCTGGGTGTCGTACGTCCTCGAGGTGCAGCAGGGCGATGCCGTCCTGAAGATCCGGGCGGTCGCCGGCGGCGCCGAGCACACCGTGCCGCGCGGCCGCGACGCCAGGTTCTCCGCCGACGCCCGGTTCGCCGTCTTCACGATCAAGCCGGAGTTCGCCGCCGTGCAGGCGGCGCGCCGCGCCAAGCAGAAGCCGGAAGACATGCCGAGGGACTCGCTCGGCATTCTCGACCTCGCGTCGGGTGCCGTGACGAAGCTGGACCGCGTGCGCTCGTTCCAGACACCACCACAGACCGGGAGCTGGGTCGCCTACCTGCTGGAGCGTCCCCGCGCGAAGCCCGATAGCGGCAAGGCCCCTCGCGCCGACAGCGCCACACCCAGGTCCAAGGCGGACACCACGGGGCCCCAGCCCAAGAAGGAAGCGGAAACCGGAACGCCCCTGGTGCTGCGCAACCTCGCCACCGGCGCCGAGCGCCGGTTCGACGCGGTCATGGAATACCGGTTCGATCGCGATGGCCAGCGGCTCGCTCTGGCGCTGTCCAGCCGCCTGGGAGATTCGGACGGCGTCTCCGTGGTCGACCTCACGTCGGGCGCCGTCGCCCGCATCGTGGAGGGACGCGGCACGTACAAGTCCCTGGCGTTCGACGAGCGCGGCGAGCAGCTGGCGTTTCTCACCACGCGCGACGACGCGGAGGCGAAGCAGCCCAGGTCCGCGCTGTACCGCTGGCGGCTCGGGACCCCTGCCGCCACGCAGGTGGCCGCGCAGGGCACCGCCGGGATCCGGGACGGGTGGGCGGTGAGCGAGCATCGCGCGCCGTCGTTCTCCAAGAGCGGTGCGCGGCTGTTCTTTGGCGTCGCCCCCTGGGCGGAGCCCGTCCGCGAGGACAGCACGCCCGACGACCAGCGCGTCAAGGTGGACATCTGGCACTGGCAGGATCCGGTGCTCCAGCCGGCTCAGCTCAAGCAGGTGGAGCGCGAGCGCCGGCGGACCTACCTCGCCGTCGCGCGCGTCGCGGACGGGACCGTGCGGCAGCTCGCGGACTCCGCGATGGCCGACGTCACGCTCCCCCGTGACGGCGACGGTCCGTACGCCGTGGGCGACGACGACCGCGCGTACCGCATCCTCACGTCGTGGGAAGTCCCGGGGTACAGTGACATCTACCTCGTGGACCTCCACACCGGAACGCGCGGCCTCGCGCTGGAGCGGAGCCCCGCCCGTGCTCGGCTGTCACCGACCGGCGCGTACCTCGCCTGGTACGACCCGATCGGCCAGGCGTGGCAGGTGCGGGACACGCGGAGCGGCAAGGTCGTGAACGCGACCGCGGGCTTCCCGTATCCGCTGTTCGACGAGGAGAACGACACCCCGGAGCCGGCGTCGCCCTACGGCAGCGCCGGCTGGACGGACGGCGACCGCCAGCTGCTGGTCTACGACCGCTACGACGTCTGGGCTGTGGATCCGACGGGAGCGGCGGCGCCGCGCTGCGTCACTGAGGAAGCAGGCCGCCGCGCGGGCGTGCGCCTCCGCGTGGTGGACCTCGACCCCGAGCGCGAGACCATGGCCGAGGACGCCCCGCTCCTGCTCGCGGGGTTTGACGAGCACACCAAGCAGAGCGGCTTCTACCGCGATCGCGTGCGCGGCGCCCGCGCGCCCGAGCGACTCGTGTGGATGGAGCGGCGGTTCTCGACGCCGCAGCGTGCCGAGCGGGCGGACGTGCTCCTGTTCACCCGCGAATCGGTGAGCGAGTTCCCGGATCTCTGGGCCTCCGGCGCCGGCATGGCCGACATGCGAAAGCTGAGCGACGCCAATCCGCAGCAGGCGGACTACCGCTGGGCGACTGTCGAGCTGGTGGAGTGGCGTGGCACGGACGGCACGCCGCTCCAGGGTTTGCTCTACAAGCCCGACGACTTCGATCCCGGCAGGCGCTACCCCATGCTCGTCAACTTCTACGAGCGGAGTTCGGATGGCCTGCATGCCTATCGGGCGCCTTTGCCGCACCGCTCCACCATCCAGCCGTCGTTCTACGCCAGCCGCGGGTATCTCGTGTTTCTGCCGGACGTGCGCTATCGAATCGGCGTGCCGGGGCCGAGCGCCATGGACGCGGTCGTGCCCGGCGTGCTCGAGCTGGTCCACCGGGGCTTCGTCGATTCCGCGCGCATCGGGGTCCAGGGGCACAGCTGGGGCGGGTACCAGATCGCCTACATGGTGACCCGGACGAATCTGTTCCACGCCGCCGCGGCCGGCGCCCCGGTGGTGAACATGACGAGCGCCTACGGCGGCATCCGCTGGGAGACGGGCCTCAGCCGGATGTTCCAGTACGAGCACACCCAGAGCCGCATCGGCGCGAGTCTGTGGGAGGCGCCGTACCTGTATCTCGAGAATTCGCCGCTGTTCCAGCTGGACAAGGTCGCGACGCCGCTCCTCATCCTGGCCAACGACCAGGACGGCGCCGTGCCCTGGCAGGAGGGGATCGCGCTGTTCACGGCAATGCGCCGCCTGGAGAAACCCGCGTGGCTGGTGAGTTACAACGGCGAGCCGCATTGGCCGACCACCTACGCCAACCGGCGCGACTGGAACATCCGGCTGCAGCAGTTCTTCGACCACTACCTGATGGACGCGCCGGCCCCGCGCTGGCTGCGCGAGGGCATCCCGGCGACGGAGAAGGGAAAGACCTTGGGGCTCGACGACCGGTGAGCCTCGCGCGTGGCCGCTGACCAGCTGGGCCCAGGCTTCGTCATCGGCCCGGCCGTGCTTACCTTAGGTGCATGGGTCGAACCCTGAGGCTGGTGTGCGTGCTCTGCCTGCCGCTGCCGCTCGCGGCGCAGCAGGCTGACGTCGGGTGGCTGCGCGAGGTGCCGCGGCAGGGCGCCTTCACCTACGTCGTGGTGCGGGCGCCGGTCGGAGACGGCGTGCGAGCGGTCCGTGGCGTGCTCGCCGGCACACCGTTGATCTTCACGCCCGGCGACGACTCGACCTTCGTGGCGCTCGCGGGCGTGGCCGTCGACGCGCCGGATTCCGTCGCGGTGAGCGTGGTGCTCGAGCGGGCTGGCGGGCGCGCGATGCGCGTCGCGGCGTCGCTGCCCGTGCGCCCGGCGCATTTCCCCTCGGAACGCCTCAGCGTCGCGCCGGAATTCACGCGCCCACCCGATTCCGCCCTCGCCGCGCGGATCGCGCGCGAGTCCGGGCTCGCGCGCGCGGTGTCGCAGCACGCGTTGGTGATGCCCCGGCTCTGGCAGGGTGCGTTCCGCGCGCCCCGCGCGAGCCCCGTGACCAGCGGCTACGGCATCGGCCGGGTGTTCAACGGCGTGGTCCAGAGCCGCCACCTCGGCACGGATTTCGACGGCAGGGTCGGCGACTCCGTGGTGGCGACGAACCGCGGGATCGTGGCGCTGGTCGGGAACTTCTACTACGCCGGCCGGATCGTGTACCTGAACCACGGCGCGGGGCTCGTGTCGGCGTACATGCACTTGAGCCAGGTGGCGGTGGCGGCCGGCGATACGGTCGTGGCCGGGCAGCTGCTCGGCCGGGTAGGACGCTCGGGGCGCGTCACCGGACCGCACCTCCACTGGTCGGTCAAGTACGGCCCGCTGTCGCTCGACGGCGCCACGCTGCTGGTGCTGCCGCCGCTGGAGGCCGTCGCGCGTCGCGCGCAGTAGGCTTCCGGATCGCGCGCTTGCTCGCGCGCGTCCCACCGATGTATCATGGGGCGTCCTTACCAATTCATCGCCCACGGAGCTGCCATGCGTCGGGTAGCTGCCTTATACAGCACCACCGTCGGCAAGAAGTTCGCGATGGCGATCACGGGAGCCGTGTTCTTCGGCTTCGTCGTCGTGCACATGCTGGGCAACCTGAAAGCCTTCTGGGGCCCGGAAAAACTCAACCACTACGCCGAAGGGCTCCGCACGCTGGGAGCCCCGTTTTTCGGCTACGGGCAGCTCCTCTGGCTGTTCCGCATCGTGCTCCTCGTGTGCGTGGGCATCCACGTGCTCGCGGCGACGCAGCTCACGCTGCGCTCGTGGGCGGCGCGGCCGGTGGGCTACAAGAACACGCCGCACCTCGAGCTGAGCTACAGCTCGCGCACGATGCGCTGGGGCGGCGTGATCATCGGGCTGTACGTCGTCTACCACCTGATGCACTTCACGTGGGGCAACCTCCATCCGCATTTCGTGCCGGGTGACGTCTACGCGAACCTGATCACCGGCTTCCAGTCGGTGCCGGTGGTCGTGGTGTATCTCGTGGCGCTGGTCATGCTGATGTTCCATCTCTACCACGGGTTGTGGAGCGCGCTGCAGACGGTCGGCGTCAGCCATCCGCAGTACGACCGGCTGCTGCACGGCGCGGCGGCCGTCGTGGCCGTGCTCCTGTTCGTGGGGTTCGCGGTGGTGCCGGTGAGCGTGCTCGCCGGCATCCTCAAGTGAGCGCGCGGGAGTGATGGGGAATATGGAACTCCGCTCGAAGATTCCCTCGGGCCCGATCCAAGAGAAGTGGGATCGGCACCGGTTCGAGATGAAGCTGGTCAATCCGTCCAACAAGCGGAAGTACGAGATCATCGTCGTGGGCTCGGGGCTGGCCGGCGCCTCGGCGGCGGCGACGCTGGGCGAGCTGGGCTATGGCGTGAAGTGCTTCACGTACCACGACAGCCCGCGCCGCGCCCACAGCATCGCCGCGCAGGGTGGCATCAACGCCGCCAAGAACTACCAGAACGACGGCGACAGCATCTTCCGGCTGTTCTACGACACGGTGAAGGGCGGCGACTTCCGGGCGCGCGAGGCCAACGTCTACCGGCTGGCCCAGATCAGCCTCAACATCATCGACCAGTGCGTGGCGCAGGGCGTGCCGTTCGCGCGCGAGTACAGCGGGCTGCTCGCCAATCGCTCGTTCGGCGGCGCCCAGGTCTCCCGCACGTTCTACGCGCGCGGGCAGACCGGGCAGCAGCTGCTGATCGGCGCGTACCACGCCCTCGAGTGCCAGATCGCCGACGGGACGGTGCGGATGTACCCCCGGACCGAGATGCTCGACGTCGTCGTGGTGGACGGCGTGGCGCGCGGCATCGTGGTGCGGGACCTCGTGACCGGGAAGGTGACCTCGCACGCCGCCCATGCGGTGGTGCTGGCCACCGGCGGCTACGCCAACGTGTTCTTCCTCTCCACCAACGCCAAGGCCTGCAACACGACCGCCATTTGGCGCGCCTACAAGCGCGGGGCGGCGTTCGCCAACCCGTGCTTCACCCAGATCCACCCGACCTGCATCCCGCAGTCCGGCGACTACCAGTCCAAGCTCACCCTGATGAGCGAGTCGCTGCGCAACGACGGGCGCATCTGGGTGCCCAAGCAGGCGGGGGACACGCGCGGCGCCAATGAGATCCCCGAAGCCGAGCGCGACTACTACCTCGAGCGCATCTACCCGAGCTACGGCAACCTCTCGCCGCGCGACGTGTCCTCGCGCCGCGCCAAGGAGATGGTCGACACCGGCCACGGCGTCGGCCCGGAGCGGAACGGCGTGTACCTCGACTTCCGCGACCCGATCCAGCGCCTCGGCAAGAACGTCATCGCGGACCGCTACGGCAATCTGTTCGACATGTACAAGCAGATCACCGGCGAGAATCCGTACGAGGTCCCGATGCGGATCTACCCGGCGCCGCACTACACCATGGGCGGCCTCTGGGTCGACTACAACCTGATGAGCACGATCCCCGGCCTGCACGTGCTCGGGGAGGCCAACTTCTCCGACCACGGGGCGAACCGCCTGGGCGCCAGCGCGCTGATGCAGGGTCTCGCCGACGGCTACTTCGTCATTCCCTACACGATCGGCGACTACCTCGCGGCGACCAAGTTCCCGCCGGTCAAGGACGACCACCCGGCCTTCAAGGCCGCCGAGGCCGAGGTCGAGGCGAAGACCAGGCGGCTGCTCGACGTCGGCGGCAAGCGGACGGTGGACTCGTTCCACAAGGAGCTGGGCCGCATCGTATGGAACGGGTGCGGGATGGGCCGGACCGCCGCCGGTCTCCAGCAGGCGATCGACCAGATCGGCCCGCTGCGCGAGGCATTCTGGCGCGACGTCCGGGTCCCCGGCTCTGGGGCCGATTTCAACCAGGAGCTCGAGAAGGCCGGTCGCGTGGCCGACTTCCTGGAGTTCGCCGAGCTGCTGTGCCTCGACGCGCTCGAGCGCAACGAGTCGTGCGGCGGCCACTTCCGCGAGGAGCACCAGACGCCGGACGGTGAAGCCAAGCGCGACGACGAGCACTTCGCGTACGTCGCTGCCTGGGAGTACACCGGAGAGCGCAGCGCCCCCAGGCTCCACCAGGAGCCGCTCACGTTCGAGTACGTGCACCTCGCTCAGCGGAGCTACAAGTAATGCGCCTGACCCTGCACGCCTGGCGGCAGGCCAACGCCGCCGCGCCCGGCCGGTTCGAGCGATACGAGGTCGGGGATGCCAACGAGCACATGTCGTTCCTCGAGATGCTCGACGTCCTGAACGGCCGGCTGATCGAGGAGGGCAAGGAGCCGATCGCCTTCGAGCACGATTGCCGCGAGGGCATCTGCGGCTCGTGCGGGATGGTGATCAACGGGCGGCCGCACGGGCCCGTGCAGCGCGTGACGGCCTGCCAGCTGCACATGCGGAGCTTCCGGGACGGCGACGAGATCTGGCTCGAGCCGTGGCGCGCCAAGGCGTTCCCGGTGCTCAAGGACCTGGTCGTGGACCGGAGCGCACTCGATCGCGTCGTCCAGGCCGGCGGGTTCATTTCCGCCCGCACCGGGTCCGCGCCGGACGCCAACGCCGTCCCGATCCCGAAGCGCAATGCCGACCGCGCGATGGATGCCGCGGCCTGCATCGGCTGCGGCGCCTGCGTCGCCGCGTGTCCCAATGGCAGCGCCATGCTGTTCACCGCGGCGAAGATCTCGCACCTCGCCAACCTGCCCCAGGGCCAGCCGGAGCGCTTCCGGCGGGTGCGGGCGATGATCACCCAGCACGATGCGGAGGCCTTTGGCAGCTGCACGAACCACGGCTCGTGCGAGGCCGCCTGCCCCAAAGGCATCAGCATCGACCACATCGCGCAGCTGAACCGGGACCTGATCCGCGCCGGGCTCGGCAAGGGCGCGGAGGCCGCGGTGGGAGCGGGCGGCGCCGGCTAGCCGGCGGCCACCCGGAGCGCCTCGAGCGGCTCCTCCGTCACGACCGGCACCAGGCCGCCGAACCGGCGCTCGCGGCGCCGGAATTCCGCCAGCGCCGCCGCCAGGTGGTCGCGCCGGAAATCGGGCCACAACACCTTGGTGAAGTACAGCTCCGCGTAGGCCACTTCCCACAGCAGGAAATCCGAGAGCCGCTGCTCGCCGGCCGTTCGCACCAGGAGATCCACCGGCGGCACGTCCCGGGTGAGCGTCCGCTCCAGCGCCTCCGGCGTGATGCTGCCGCCGTCCTGCGCCAGCCGACGCGCCGCCTCCGCGATCACCCACTGCGAGCTGTAGTCGATCGCGAGGCGGAGGTGCAGCCGCCCGCGGTCGGCGCTGGCACGCTCCAGCTGCTCGAGGGCCGCCCGCGCCGACCGGGGAAGCCGGTCCCGCCGGCCGATGGCCGTGACCCGCACGCCGTTCGCCAGCAGCTCGTCCCGCTCCCGGCCGCAGTAGTCCCGCAGCAGCCAGAACAGCCGCCCGACTTCCGCCGCCGGGCGCTTCCAGTTGTCCGAGGAGAAGGCGTAGAGCGTGAGCGTCGTGATGCCGAGATCGGGGCTCCCGCGCACCGTGTCGCGCACGCTCTCGACCCCCGCGACGTGACCCCGCCACCGCGGCTTCCCGCGCATCCGGGCCCACCGCCCGTTTCCGTCCATGATGACCGCGACGTGCAACCCGCTCATGATCGCTCCAGCGCCTCCCGTGCCGCGCTCAGGATCTGCTCCATATGGGCGAGATAGCCCTCCAGCGCCCGTCGGCCCTTGGCCGTCAGGCGGTATTCGGTCTTGGGCTTGCGATCCTCGAACCCCTTGGTGACGCGCACGTACCCGGCCTCCTCGAGTTTCCGCGCGTGCACGCTCAAGTTCCCGTCCGTGGTCTGCAGGACCTCCTTGAGGTCCGCAAACGACAGGCTGTCGTTCGCCGCCAGCGCGGAGACGATGCCGAGCCTGATGCGCTCGTGGATCAGGCGATCGAGGTCTTCCGCCGTGACGCTACCCGCCATGTCGTGTGACCAGACGCAGGCCGACGAGGAGATGCAGCACGCCAAACCCGGTGGCCAGCAGGACGGGACCCCATGGGGGGTGGAGCAAGGCCGCGACGCCGAGTGCCAGCATTGCCAGACCCATGCCGCGGATCGCCCGAATCGACAGCGTGCCGCCCGCCGTGACACCCGCCCCATAGAGCGCGAGCCACATGCCAGGGAGCAGCGTCGGGTCGTCCGCCTGCGCCAGCGCGTAGGTCAGCACTGCGCCCGCCGCCAGCACGGGGGCCATCACCCACGCCACCTTGCGGAACGAGCCGGACCACAGCGGTACGCCGGTCCGCTTGGCCTTGCCGGCGTTGCTGATGGCGGCGATCGCCACCGCCAGCGTGGCCGCCGGGATCCACACCGTGAGCGTGGTCGGGTCGCCGAGCTGGGCGGCGGCGGCCGAGGCGGCGAGCCCCACCAGCCCCACGCCCACGAGCCCCCAGCCGGAGATGGCGGTGAAGCTGGAGGCGGACTCCATCGTCTGGCGAATGAACGCCAGCGCCGCCTTGGCTTCCTCGTGTTCCTCGTGGGTCGGGATGCTCAAGCGCCCCCCGCGGTCAAGTGGATGAAAGTGCTTTGTGCCATAAAGTAGTGACCGGTAACGGGTTGGCGCAAGATGGCGCCGGCGCACGGCACGGCGCGCCCTTGCCTCGCCCGGGTCCCGGAGTGAAGATGCGGCTGTCTTCCGCCCGTCCGAGGTATCGCGTGTCCTCACGACTGCGACTGCTGCCCCTCCTCCTCCTGGGTGTTCCCGCCTCGGCGCGCGCCCAGGGCCTGTCCGCCGTCGAGCAACGGATCGTCCGCGCGGTGGACGCCCACACGGCCGGCGCGGTCGCGCTGCTCGAGCGCACGGTGAACGTCAACAGCGGCACGATGAACGTCGCGGGAGTGCGGGAGGTCGGGCGGATCTTCGGGACCGAGCTCGACGCGCTTGGCTTCGCCACGCGCTGGATCCCGATGGACTCCGCGGAGCGCGCGGGCCACCTGTTTGCCGAGCGGCAGGGCCGAGGCCCGCGCGTCCTGCTGATCGGGCATCTGGACACCGTCTTCGAGCAGGACAGCCCGTTCCAGCGCTACGAGCGGGCGGACGACCAGTGGGCCAAGGGGCCGGGCACGGAAGACATGAAAGGGGGCGACGTCGTCGTGGTGCTGGCGCTCCAGGCGCTCCGCGACGCCGGCGTACTGGACGGGATGAATCTGATCGTGGCGTTCACCGGCGACGAGGAAGACACCGGCGACCCGCTCGCCATCAGCCGCCGCGACCTCGTCGAGGCGGGGCAGCGCAGCGCCTACGCCCTGGGGTTCGAGGGCGGGGTTGGGGGCACGGGATCGGCCACCGTCGCGCGTCGGGGGTTCACCGGCTGGACGCTCCGGGTACACGGCACGCCCGGCCACTCCTCGCTCGTGTTCGGGCGGGAGTACGGCTACGGCGCCGTCTTCGAGCTGGCCCGGATACTCGACACGTTCCGCGATTCGCTCGTGGGGGAGCGGTACCTCACGTTCAATCCCGGCGTCGTGCTCGGCGGCACCACGATGGATTTCGACCCCCGGCAGAGCCGCGGCAGCGCGTTCGGCAAGTCGAACGTGATCGCCGAGACGGCGCTCGCCGCCGGCGACCTGCGCACGATTTCGCTCGAGCAGCGGGAGCGGGCCAAGCGGCGCATGCGGGCGATCGTGGCGCGCAACCTGCCGGGCACCACGGCCGACATCACCTTCGAGGATTCGTCCGAGCCGTTTTCTCCCACGCCGGCCAACTACGCCCTGCTGGACCGCCTCAAGGCGGTGAGCCGGGATCTGGGCTTCGGCCCCGTGGAGGCGGTCGATCCGGCGGCCCGCGGCGCGGCCGACATCTCCTTCGTGTCCGCCGAGGTGGGGGCGGCGCTCGACGGGCTGGGCGTGGTCGGCGACGGCGGCCACACCGTGAACGAGAAGGTCGATCTCCAGACCATCCCGTTCATGGCCAAGCGGGCGGCGGTGTTGATCTACCGGCTCACCAGGGAGAGTCCGGCCCCATAAGGCAGTGAAAAGTGAGAAGTGAAAAGTGAAAAGGGGCTCCAACGTCAGACGGGCCCCCTTTTCACTCTTCACTTCTCACTTTTCACTTCTTTCACTCCGTCCCGATCCCGACCTTCCTCAGGATATCCTCCATCAGGCACCACTTCGTGAAGCTCGACTGGAGCAAATTGAGCCCCACGAAGGCGGTGAACAGGTACCACCACGGGCTCACCCAGTAGCCCAGCGCGAGCGAACCGAGCACGAAGACGCCGGCGATCCGCCGGATCAGATAGTGCATTCTCACAGCACCTCCATGGTGTCCATGACGTAGGCCTTGAGCCCCTCTTCCGGGCCCCGGGCGTGTTGTAGCTCCTTGAGTCGGTCGCACAGGCCCCCGCAGTCGCCCTCCGGCAGCACGACGAAATAGAGGCTGCTCGAGCCGGGAAAGGCGCGGCTGCCGAGCTTGCGGCCCGTGGCCCCCTTGCCGAGCACGGTGGGGAACTCGCTGTAGCCCGGGACGTCGGACTCGTCGAGAATCCGCTCGACGTCCCTGGCGTGGTCGGTGTCCACGAAGATCAGCAGGAGTTTCATTTGCGCATCTCGTAGTAGAGCAGAGGAATGGCGACGAGCGTGAGAGCGGTCGACACGACGGCGCCGCTGATCAGCGCGATGCCGAGGCCCTGGAAGATCGGGTCGCTCACCATCACCGCGCCGCCGATCACGACCGCGGCGGCCGTGAGGATGATGGGCCGGGCGCGAATCAGCCCCGAGGCGATCACCGCCTCCGGCACGCTCCGCCCGCGCTCGCGGCCCAGCTCGATGAAATCGACCAGCAGGATCGAGTTCCGCACGATGATGCCGGCCAGCGCGATCATGCCGATCATCGAGGTCGCCGTGAAGAACGCGCCGCTCGCCGCGTGGGCCGGCAGGATCCCGATCAGCGTGAGCGGAATCGGCGCCATGATCACCAGCGGCACCAGGAACGACTGGAACCACGCCACGACCAGCACGTAGATCAGCACGAGCACGGCGGCGAAGGCGATGCCGAGATCGCGGAACACGTCGACGGTGATCTGCCACTCGCCGTCCCACACGAGAAACGGCTTCTCGGTGAGCGTCGGCGAGCCGGCGTAGTGGATCTCGAGGCCGTCGCCGATCCGCGCGAGGTCCTGCCGCATCGCGAGCATGGCGTACGCCGGGCTCTCGAGCCGGCCCGCCACGTCGCCGGTGACGTACACCACGGGGCGGAGGTTCTTGCGGAAGATCGGGGTCGCCGCGGGCGCGCTGTCGAGCGCGGCGAGCGTGCCGAGTCGCCGGGCGCCGTGCGGCGTCGCGATCGGCAAAGCGGCCAGGTCGCCGATCGTGGAGGCGGCGGAGTCGGGCAGGGCGACCCGGATCGGCACCGGCTCGGCCGCCCGGTCGTCGTGCAACAGTCCGGCGCCCGCGCCGCCCATCGCCGCCGCCACCGTCTGCGCCACGTCCCGGGTATTGGTCCCGGCGCGCAGCGCCTCCGCCTGACTCACGGCCGCGCGCACCTCCGCGTGCGGTGCCGTCACCGACCAGTCCACGTCCACCACGCCGTCGGTGCGCTCGAATGTGGCCTTGACCTGCTCGGCCGTGGCGATCTGCGCCGCGTAGCTCGGCCCGTAGACCTCCGCGGTGAGCGTCGCGAGCACGGGGGGGCCGGGCGGAATCTCCGCCACCTTCACGGAGGCGCCGTACGCGCGGGCGATCGAGTCCACCACCGGCCGGACCCGCAGCGCGATCGCGTGGCTCTGATCGGAGCGCTCGTGCTTCGGCAGGAGATTGACCTGCACGTCGGCCACCGTCGGGCCGCGGCGCAGGAAGTAGTGGCGCACCAGGCCGTTGAAGTTGAACGGCGCGCCCACCCCGGCGTAGGTTTCGATGTCGTGGACCGCCGGATCGCGGCCGACGGCGAGCGCCAGCGCCTGCGCTACCTCGGCCGTGCGCTCGAGCGCGGTGCCCTCCGGCATGTCCACGATCAGCTGGAATTCGCTCTTGTTGTCGAACGGCAGCATCTTCACGGTCACGAGCTTGAGCGGCACCAGCAGCGCGGACAGCCCCAGCAGCGCCACCATCGCGCCGTACGCCAGCGCGCGCCGCGTCGGGTTCCCGATCAGTCCCTCCAGCAGGCCGCGGTACCAGCGCGCCAGCCGGCCGTCGGGCAGCGGCTCCTGGACCTCGCCGCCGGCCGGCGGTACCGAGTGCCCCTTGAGCAGCCGGAGCGAGAGGTACGGCGTCACGATGAACGCCACGCCGAGCGAAAACAGCATCGCCACCGACGCGCCTACCGGGATCGGCCGCATGTACGGCCCCATCAGGCCGGAGACGAACGCCATCGGCAGAATCGCCGCGATCACCGTGAGCGTGGCGAGGATCGTCGGGTTCCCCACCTCGTCCACGGCCATGACCGCGGCCTCGTCGGCGTGGCGCAGCCCCAACCGGAGGTGCCGCGCGATGTTCTCGACCACGACGATGGCGTCGTCCACCAGGATACCGATGGCGAAGACCAGCGCGAACAGCGTGATCCGGTTCAGCGTGTAGCCGTACAGCCGGTAGACCAGCAGGGTGAGGGCGAGGGTCACCGGCACGGCCACTAGCACGACGACGGCCTCCCGCCAGCCCAGCGTCAACCACACCAGCACCGCGACGCCGAGCGTCGCGATCAGGATGTGGAGCAGCAGCTCGCGCGACTTCTCGGTGGCGGTCTCGCCGTAGTTCCGGGTGATCGTGACGCGCACGTCGCTGCTCAGCACCGAGCCGGTCAGCGCGTCCACCCGCTGCATCACGTGCTCGGCGATCGTCGCGGCGTTGGTCCCCTCCCGCTTGGCGATCGCGATCGTCACCGCGGGCTCGAACGTGGCGCTCCCCGCGGGCAGGAAGGCGACGTACTGATCGGGCTCGGCCGGCCCGTCGGTGACTTGCGCCACGTCGCGCAGGCGGATCGCCCGGTCGCCCTGTACGGCGATCACGACGTCCCGCACCTGGTCGACGTCGCGCAACAGCGCGCCAACCCGGACCGGCACGGCCCGGTTGCCGCTCAGCAGGTCACCGGCCGGCAGCTCCGCATTGGCGATGCCGACCGCGTGCAGCACGGCCGCCGCCGAGAGGCCGCGGGACGCCAGCGCCTGCGGGTCCAGCGTCGCGCGGACCTCGCGGGGGGCGCCGCCCACGACCCACGTTTCCGCGACGTCGGGGATCCGCTTGAGCTGCGCCGCCAACTCGGCGGCCTGCTGGTGCAGCAGAAAGCCGTCGCCCACGTCCCCGCCGCCCGACAGCGTGAGCGTGAGGATCGGCACCTCGTTGATGCCGTGCAGCGCCACCAGCGGCGGCGTGGCGCCGGGCGGCGCCTTGTCCGCGTTGGCCAGCAGCTTGCCGTACAGCCGGGTCAGCGCCAGCTCCGGCTCGGTGCCGACCTTGTACCGCGCCGTGATCAGGGCACCGTCGTTCTGCGCCACGCTGTAGACGTACTCGACGCCGGGGATCTCCCAGATCGCGCGCTCCAGCGGCTCGACCACCCGCCGCTCGACCTCGTGCGGGCTCGCCCCGGGCAGACCGACCGCGACGTCGATCATCGGCACCCGAATCTGCGGCTCCTCCTCGCGCGGGGTCGTGAGCAGCCCGCCCACCCCCGCCACGAGCGACGCGCCGATCAAGAGCGGCGTGAGCTTCGAGTTGAGGAAGCGCTGGGCGATGGCGCCCGACGGCCCGGTTTTCATGGCGCGATCCGCTCCCCGGGCTCGAGCCCGCTCAGCACCTCTACCCGCTCGCCGACCGTGCGTCCGAGCCGCACCCAGCGCAGCGCCGCCCCCTCCGGAGTGAGCACCATCACCCCGGTGAGTTGTCCCCGCCGGATCACCGCCGTCGCCGGGATCGCGACCGCCCGATGCGTCCCCGCCGGCACCAGGGCCGTCACCGACACCCCCGTCGGCCAGTCGGCCGGAACGGCCACCCGCGCCTCGACGGTGCGGGTCGTCGGGTCGGCGCCGCCCGCCACCACGCGGATGCGTCCGTCGGTCGTGCGCCCGTCTGCTGCCTGCACGGTCATCGTCCCGCCCACGCGCAGCCCGGTCGCGACGTCCACCGGGACGGCGATCACGGCATCGCGTGGTCCGCTGCTTTCCAGCACGAGCAGGGGCTGACCCGGGGCCGCGAGATCGCCCGGATCCACCGAGCGGGCCACCACCACGCCGTCGAATGGCGCCACGATCCGCGCGTAGCCCGCGGTGCTCTCCACCTCCCGCAGCGTGGCTTCGGCCATCGCGAGCTGCGACTCCGCTGCGGTGAGCCCGAGCCGGGCCCCATCACGCTGCACGAGTGCCACGGCATCCTGGGCGTAGAGCGTGTCCATCCGCGTTGCCTGCCGCGCCGCGTCGTCCCGCGCCGCCCGCGCCACCTGAACCGCCGCCTCCGCCTTCGCGCGGTTCGCCGCGACGTCCTCGGTCCCGAGGCGGATCAGCGTCTCGCCCGCGCGCACGCGGGTACCGAGATCGGCCGGAACGTCCGTGACGCGGGCCATCAGCCGGGTCGAGATCTCGGCGCGCTGTCGCGCCGTGATGGTGCCCTCGACCGGGATCGTGACCGCCAGCGTCTCCGCGCGAACCTGGTAGCCGGTCCCGGACGGGGTGGCCACCGGTGGCTCGGGCGTCTGCCCCCCGCCGCAGGCGGCGACGACGGTCGCAAGGGTGCCAAGCAAGAAGGTCTGTTTCATCGGTCATGCACTCCGTAGGCGAGCTCCAGCGCCGCCTGGGCGAGCAGCAGGTCGTGCCGCGCGGTGAGAAGGTTGAGCGTGGCGTCGGTCGCTGCCGTCTGGACGTCGAGCAGCTCGGTAATAGGGGCCGCGCCGGTGCGATAGCGAACCTGCGCCTGGCCGAGCGCCACCCGGGCTTCGGCCTCGGCCCGCGCCGCGATCGCGGCGCCCTCGCGTGCGGCGGCGAGCATCCGCTCGGCGGCCAGGACCTGAACTTCGGCCTGGCGGCGCGCCGCCTCGTACCGCGCGCGCGCGGCGTCCCGGTCGGCGCTCGCCCGCCGCACGGCGGCGAGCCCGCCCAGGGCGGGGAACACGTTCCAGCGCAGCGCGATCCCGACGGTCCAGTCGCCGCTGCCGCCGCCCCACGGCGCGTCGTGCCCGTGATAGGCGATCGTCCCGAACGCGCCGAGCTGCGGCAGCTGTGCCGCCCACGCGCTCTTCGCGCCGAGCGCCGCGGCCTCCGCGCCGGCCGACAGCGCCCGCACGTCGCCGCGCTGCTCCAGCCGGCATGCCTCGCCGGGGCATACGGTCGCCCGGGCGACGGTGAGCGAATCCGTGAGCCGCAGGTCGGTGTTCTCGGGCACCGCCAGCAAGGCGCGGAGGCGGGAGGTGGCGTTGGCCGCCTCGGCGGCGGCCGCGACCCGGCGGACCTCGAGCGCCGCGGCACCGAGGCGCGCGAGGCGGGCGTCGAGCCCCGTCACCAGGCCCTGCGCATGCAGCTGCTCCGCCTGGGTACCGTGTGCCCGCGCCGCGGCGAGCGCGGTGTCGAGGGCGTCCACCCGGCGCTGCGCGAGCTGCGCGTCGAGGTAGGCCTGCGCGGTGAAGAATGCCGTCGCACCCGCCGCCCGCTCGGCTCCGGCTTCGCGCGCCGCGGCCGCCCGCCGCGCCGCCGCGTAGCCGAACCACCCCTCCGGGGCCACCAGCGGCACCTCCGCGGTGGCCGCGCTCATGAAGCCGCCGTACGCCGCCGGGTCGTTCAGCACGTCGAGCGCCAGGTCCGAGGCCTGGAACCCAGCCTGCCGGAGCTTGAGGCCGAACACGGCCACGGGATCGGTCGTCCGCATGCCCATCACGTCCGCCCGGATGCTGGGGAGAAATGCGCGGGAGGCCGTGGCGGGCAGCTGCCCGACGCTGCGGGCGTCGGCGCGCTCGGCCCGCAGGGTGGGATTGTGGGCGAGCGCGCGCGCGACCGCCGCATCGAGCGACAGAACCAGCGTGTCGGACGGTGCCTGGGTGCTTAGAGATAATAAAATAGCTATTATCATATATTTAAGTGATCATCCGGGTCCCGGGGGCGAGCAGGGGCATCACATGTCACACGTGCGGATGCACTGCAGGATGTGCTGGACCTTGGGCTCGATCAGGTGATAGAAGACGTGCACGCCGTCTCGGCGCGCCGCCACGATGTCGGCGCCGCGCATCTTCGCCAGGTGCTGCGACACAATCGCCTGGGGAAGACTCACCTTGTCCTGAATCGCCGACACGGTGGCTTCGCCCGCCTCGAGCACTTCCACGATCTTGAGACGCTCGGAGTGCCCCAGCATCCGAATGATCTCCGCGGCGCGGTTGAGCACCTCCGGAGTCACCGACCGAACCAACGGGCGTCTGACCATGGGATCATTATATAGCTATTATACTATCTCGTCAAGGGCGGGGCGCGGTGGGGCGGGGTGGGGGGGGAGAGGGGGGGAGGGGGGGAGAGGGGCGCTCCGGCGGCAGGACCCTGAACGGCCCAGAGCGTTCGCGCAGCGCCCGCCGCCGGCTGCACGAACTCTGTTGGGCTAGATGTCGAGATTGCGCACGAACTTCGCGTTCTGCTCGATGAACACCCGCCGCGGCTCGACCTCGTCGCCCATCAGCATCTCGAACAGCTGCGCGGCGCGCACGGCGTCCTCGAGCTCCACCTTGAGGATCGTGCGCGTGGCTGGATCCATCGTCGTCTTCCACAGTTGGTCGGGGTTCATCTCGCCGAGGCCCTTGTACCGCTGGACGGCCGCGCTGCCCTTGCCGGACCCGTTGGTCAGCCGCTTGATGTAC
Source organism: uncultured Gemmatimonadales bacterium (assembly GCA_963771275.1). Lineage (GTDB taxonomy): Bacteria > Gemmatimonadota > Gemmatimonadetes > Gemmatimonadales > GWC2-71-9 > JAOTWJ01. The sequence continues at coordinate 308,327 of CAVYSW010000003.1, read as the reverse complement.
TCGTCCCGCTCCTTCTCGTCGTAGACGTAGTACTCCTCCTTGCCCCGCGCGACACGGAACAGCGGCGGCTGCGCGATGTACACGTAGCCCGCCTCGATCAGCGGCCGCATCTGATTGTAGAAGAACGTCAGCAGCAGCGTGCGGATGTGCGCCCCGTCCACGTCCGCGTCGGTCATGATGATGACCTTGTGATAGCGCGCCTCGTCCAGCTTGAACTCGTCTTCACCGACCCCGGTCCCGATCGCCGTGATGATGGCCCGGATCTCCTCGTTCGAGAGGATCTTGTCGACCCGCGCCTTCTGCACGTTGAGGATCTTGCCGCGCAGGGGGAGGATGGCCTGGAACGACCGGTCGCGCCCCTGCTTGGCCGAGCCGCCGGCGCTGTCGCCCTCGACGAGGTAGAGCTCGCACAGCGAGGGGTCGGTGAGCGAGCAGTCGGCGAGCTTGCCCGGCAGGATCCCGCCTTCCAGCGCGCTCTTCTTGCGCACCAGCTCGCGGGCCTTGCGCGCCGCCTCGCGCGCCCGCGCCGCGCTCGCGGCCTTCTCGATCACCACCCGGGCCGCGCTCGGCGTCTCCATCAAGAAGTTCGACAGGTGCTCGTACACCACCTGCCGCACGATCCCCTCCACCTCCGAGTTCCCCAGCTTCGTCTTGGTCTGCCCCTCGAACTGCGGCTCCTTGACCTTGACGTGGATCACGGAGGTGAGCCCCTCGCGCACGTCGTCCCCGGAAAGCGTGAAGCTCTCCTTCTTGAGCAGGCCCTTGGTCTTCGCGACCTCGTTGATCGTCCGGGTGAGCGCCGCCTTGAAGCCCGTGAGGTGCGTGCCGCCTTCGTGCGTGTTGATGTTGTTCACGAACGAGAACGTGTTCTCCGCGTAGCCGTCGTCGTACTGCAGCGCCACGTCGATCTCGACCTCGTCCTTGGTCGTGGTGAACGTGATGGGCTTGGGATGCAGCGCCCGCCGGCTGCCCCGCAGGTACTCGACGAACTGCTTGAGACCGTCCCGGAACTGGAAGACCTCCTCCTTGGGCGGCGTCACGCGCTCGTCGCGCGCCACGAGCGTGACCCCGCTGTTCAGGAACGCCAGCTCGCGCAGCCGGCTCGCCACCGTGTCGTAGTCGAACCGCGTCTCTGTGAACACCTGGGTATCGGGCCTGAAGTGCACCCGAGTGCCGGTCCTCCGGGTCTTGCCGGTCACGGCGAGCTTCTCCGCCGTGACCCCGCGCTCGAACGCCATGTGGTGTTCCTGGCCGTCGAGCCACACCCAGACGTCGAGCCGCTCCGAGAGGGCGTTCACCACCGAGACCCCGACCCCGTGCAGGCCGCCCGACACCTTGTAGGTGCTCTTGTCGAACTTGCCGCCGGCATGCAGCATCGTCATCGCGACTTCGAGCCCCGGCAGGTGCTCCGTCTTGTGGAGGTCCACCGGAATCCCGCGGCCGTTGTCCGTGACCGTGATCGAGTTGTCGGCGTGCAACTCGACCTCGATCCGGTCGCAGAACCCCGCCAGCGCCTCGTCGATCGAGTTGTCCACCACTTCGTAGACGAGGTGGTGCAGCCCGCGCGCCGCCGTCGAGCCGATGTACATCCCCGGGCGCTTGCGGACCGCCTCCAGTCCCTTGAGAACCTGGATCGCGTCCGAGCTGTAGCCGTCCTTGCGTGCGGTCATCGCTTCACTCGTTTCCCGTTTCCCGTTTCCCGTGTCGCTGCACTTCCCTCCGTCCCCACGGCCCCTCTGCCCCCGCTGCTCCCTCCTCGCGCCGGTCGCTCCATCCGCCTCACGCCGCCCGCCACACGATCCGTCGGATCTTCTTGCCGGCCTGAGCGAGCTTCCGCAGAATGTCGGGCGTCATCATCTGCAGCTCCTGCATCCACGCCGCCGTCGCGACGCGCACGAACAGGACGCCATCCTCGGTGACGCCTTCCGGCGCCGTGACGCGGGCGACCGGCGCCCCGACGAGCTGCGCCCACTCCTCCACCACGCTCGCCTGGTCGAGTCGGGTCTTGAGACCGGTGCGGCGCAGGTACGCGGCCAGCGCCTCCCCGACGCCCACCGTCCGCTCACGCGGCAAGGCACCCTCCGTGCATCCGCCAGCGTGGCCGGTCGAGCAGGGCGTCCGGCACCTCGGCATCGCGCGGGGCCGTCACGATGGCCTGGCCGGGCAGCGTTTCCGCGATCAGGGCGAGCAGGCGCCGCTGGCGCTGGGCATCGAGCTCGGCGAACGCGTCGTCGAACAAGGCGATCGGCGTGGTGCCGTGCGCCGCCTCCAGGCAGCGCGCTTCGAGTAGCCGGAGGGCGAGGGCCGCCGTCCGCTGCTGGCCCGCCGAGCCGAACTGGCGGGCCTCGCGCCCGCCGAGCAGCAGGCGCAACTCGTCACGGTGCGGCCCCACCGTCGTGGCACCGCGCCGCAGGTCCCGGTCGCGCGCCGCGGCCAGGCCGCGCAGCACCTCGTCTTCGTCCGTGCCGCCCCCGCGATGCACGTGATACTCGAGCGCCGGCACGTCGCGCTCGCCCAAGTCCGCGCATAGCGCGGCGTACTGCCCGGCATGCGCACTGACCCACGCGAGCCGCCGGCCCGCCACCATGGCTGCGGCGCGGGCGAACGGCGCGTCGAACGCCCACGCCGGCTCCGCCTCGCCCCGCCGCAGCGCCACGTTGCGCTGGCGCAGCGCGCTGCGCAGCGCCGTGAGGGCGTCGAGATAGGCCCGGTCACTCAAGGCGAGCGCGACGTCGAGATAGCGCCGCCGCTCCGCCGGCCCTCCCGCCACCAGGGACCGGTCCGCGGGGGCGAAGCTGACCGCCAGGAGGCACCCGACGGCGTCGCCCAGCTTGGCGACGGCCGCGCCGTTCACCGTCACCTTCTTGCGCCGTCCGTGCAGCTCGTAGCCCGCGGTGACGCGCTGCTGCGCCACGCCCGCGACGAAGAAGCCCGCCTCGCCGAATCGCACCAGCTCGTGGTCCTTCCCGCCGCGGAACGAGCGGAACAGCACGAGGTAGTAGATCGCTTCGAGCAGATTGGTCTTGCCCTGCCCGTTCTCCCCGACGATGACCACGCCGCGCGGCGGGAGGTCGAGGTCGAGCGCGGCGAGATTGCGGAATTGACGAACGGTGAGACGGCTCAGCTCCACACGGCGTCCGCGTCCGATGCACGAGCGGCCGCGAAACGCCGCGCGGCGTACCGCGGCCGCGCCGCGAGTAACCCAATCGCCATGCCGAAAACTTACTCCCGCCCCGGAGGGGGGTCAACGCTCGCGGCGCGGCGCGCCGCCGGCCGCTCAACGACCGTCACCGACGTCGTGACGGTCGTGCGGTCACCCACGAGATCCTTGGCGTAACCCCTGATTTGCACCAGCTCGCCCGGAGTCAGCCCCTCGGGAATCGGCCAGAGGAATACGTCGACGGCGTCCACCTGATCGAATGCGTCCGCCTCCTCCGTCCGGCCCAGAATCGTCACCGTGACCGAGTCCAGCCCGTTGTCGTCGTGCGCCCGGACCACCAGCCCCAGCGTGTCGGGGCTGAACACCGTGGCCCCGGGGGGCAGTTCGATCGACAGGCTCGGCGGCCCGGGCCGCAGACGATCGGTACGGCACGCCGCGAGCCACGCGGCCGCGACGACGAGTCCGGCTCCGCGCAGCGCCGTTGTCACGCGCCCGTGAACTTGGCGTCGCGCTTCTCGAGGAACGCGCGCATGCCTTCCCGCATGTCGGCGGAGGCGGCCGCGAGCCCGAAGTGGTTGGCCTCGAGGAGCAGACCGTCCTCCAGCCCGACGCTGAGGCCGCGATCCACCGCCTCGACGCACAGCGCCACCGCGAGCGGCCCCTGCGCCAGGATCGTGCGGAGCAGCTTCTCGCACGTCGGCAGCAGCTCCGCCGCCGGCACCACCCGATTGACCAGCCCGATGCGGAACGCCTCCGCCGCGTCGATCATCTGCCCGGTGAGGATCAGCTCGAGGGCGCGACCCTTGCCGACCAGGCGCGGCAGGCGCTGCGTGCCCCCGAAGCCCGGCGTGATGCCGAGCTTCACCTCCGGCTGGCCGAACTTGGCATGCTCGGCGGCGATCCGCACGTGGCAGGCCATGGCGAGCTCGCAGCCACCGCCCAGCGCAAACCCGTTCACCGCCGCGACGACCGGCTTCGGACAGGTCTCCAGCTTGCGCAGCACCGCCTGACCGCGCAGCGCCCGCGCCTTGCCGTCGAACGGCCCCTGTTTGACCAGCTCGGCGATGTCCGCGCCGGCGACGAACGCCTTGGCGCCCGCGCCCGTGAGGATGGCCGCGCCGACGTCGGCCCGATCGCGAATCTCGTCCGCCGCGCGGTCGAGCTCGTCGAGCACGGCGTCGTTCAGGGCGTTGAGCTTGTCGGGGCGGTTGACCGTCACCGTCGCGATGCGCTCGGTGACCGTGAAGAGCAGCAGGTCGTATGGCATGGCCGGAATTTAATCCCCGGCGCGGCCCGGTGGAGGGGCGAGGGTGGCGCGGCGGGCCGCGCCGTGGCAACTTTCGCACGATCCCACGTGCCACCGGACGGTTCCGAGGGAAGGGCGACCGGCCCGCGCATCCTGCGCGAGTCGGTAGTGTGGTGAGCAGTTCATGGAGGCATCATGCGGCGAGTTGTGGGTTGGGGTGCGGCGGTGGGTGGTGTGCTGCTGCTGGCGGGGGTCGCGGCCACGCGGGTGGCCGCCGGGACCGGGCACGCTCCCCCCACGGTGACGGTCTACAAGACCCCCACGTGAGGCTGCTGCTCCCAGTGGGTGGTTCACCTGCAAGCCAAGGGATTCACGGTCGTGACGCGGGAAGTGGATGAGGCGACGCTCGTCGAGATGAAGGTCGGCGCTGGCGTCCCACGCCAGCTCGAAGCGTGCCACACGGCCCTGGTGGGCGGCTACGTCGTCGAGGGACACGTGCCGGCGGAGGACATCAACCGGCTGCTCACGGAGCACCCCGCGGTGGTGGGGCTCGCGGTTCCGGGCATGCCGATCGGCTCGCCGGGCATGGAGCAGGGCGGGCGGAAGGACCCATATGACGTGCTCACCTTTGACCGTCGGGGACAGACGACGGTCTTCTCCCGCCACTGAGACGTCCGGCGGCGAGCAAGATCGCTCGCGACGCGTGACACCCCACGATCGCCTATGACGACCGCGCCGGACGGCTTCCTCGGGGTGCTGGAGGTGTCGGGCAAGGGGTCGGCCTTCATCCGCCGGCGCGAGGCGAACTACCTGTCGTCCCGCCAGGACATTCACGTCAGTCCCAAGCTCGTCGAGCGTTACGGGCTCCGCACGGGAGACGAAATCGCCGGTGAGGCGGTGCCGGCCCAGGGGCGTGGCCGGGGGTTGTCCCTCCGCGCGATCGCAGCCGTCAACGGCCGACCGGCCGAGACCGCCAGGGACCGGCCGGAGTTCGGGGAGCTGCGCGCGGTCCACCCCAACGAGCGCCTCGCCCTCGACTGCGACCTGCGCCGCAACGGCCAGCCGGACTACACCAACCGGATCATCGACCTGCTGTCCCCGGTCGGAAAGGGGCAACGGGCCCTGGTGGTGTCGCCGGCCAAGGCCGGCAAGACGATGGTGTTGCAAGCCATGGCCGAGGGTGTCGTGCGGAACCACCCGCAGGCCACGCTCTTGATCCTGCTCGTGGACGAGCGGCCGGAGGAAGTCACCGAGATGGAGCTGTGCGGGTTCGGGGAAGTGGTCGCCTCGAGCTTCGACTTCCCGCCCGAGCGACACACGACGCTGGCCGAGCTCACGCTCGAGCGGGCGCGGCGGCGGGTCGAGCTGGGCCAGGACGTCGTGCTGATCCTGGACTCGATCACCCGGCTCGCGCGCGCCTACAACACGGTCGAGCGCGGCAGTGGCCGGACGCTCACGGGCGGGCTCGACGCGACCTCGATGGAGGAGCCCAAGCGGTTCCTTGGGAGTGCGCGCCGCATCGACCCCGCGCAGGGCGGCGGCTCGCTCACCATCATCGGTACCGCCCTCGTCGACACGGGCTCCAAGATGGACCAGGTGATCTTCGAGGAGTTCAAGGGGACCGGCAACAGCGAGCTGGTGCTCAGCCGGGAGCTGGCGGATCGGCGCGTGTTTCCGGCGATCGACTTGAGCGCGAGCGGGACGAGGCGCGAGGAGCTGCTGCTCCCGCCGGACCTGCTCGCCCTGTCCCACGCCCTGCGGAACCGCCTCGCTCGTCAGCCGCCGATCGATGCGATGAACGACCTGCTGAGTCTCATGCGACGGTCGTCCAGCCTGGAGGAATTGGCGAAGCAGGTGCGCTGACGTGCCGACCGTCCTCGCCCTCGACCAGGGGACCACCGGCTCGACGGCCCTCCTCGTGGGGGACCAAGGGGAGATCGTCGGGCGGGGATACCGCGAGATCCGCCAGCACTATCCGGCGCCGGGGTGGGTGGAGCACGATCCCGAGGAGATCTGGCAGGCAACCCTCGCGGCCGCGCGCGACGCCCTCGGCACGGAAGCCCCGGTCGCCATCGGCATCACCAACCAGCGTGAGACCGTGATCGCGTGGGAGCGGCGCACCGGCCGGCCGGTCTACCGAGCCCTGGTGTGGCAGGATCGGCGCACGGCGGAGCGGTGCCGAGCGCTGCGGGCCGCGCACGGCGACGCGTTCCTCGTGGAGCGTACCGGCCTCGTCTGGGATCCCTACTTCTCCGCCACCAAGATCGAATGGCTGTTGCGCGAGGTACCGGGCCTGCGCGGCCAGGCCGCCCGCGGCGACGTGGTGTTCGGCACCGTGGACAGCTGGCTCACTTTCCGCCTGACGGGCGGCCGCACCCACGTCACCGACCCCACCAACGCATCGCGCACCCTGCTGTACAACATCAGAGCCCGGGACTGGGATGCCGAGCTGCTCGAGCTGTTCGGGGTGCCGCGCCGCGCGCTCCCGACGCTCGCGCCGTCGAGCGGCGTCGTCGGCGCCGCCGATCGTGCGGTGCTCGGCGTCGCTGCGCCCGTGGCGGGCATGGCAGGCGACCAGCAGGCGGCGCTGTTCGGGCAGGGCTGCTACCGGCCGGGGGACTCGAAGAACACGTACGGCACGGGCGCGTTCCTCCTGATGCTGGTGGACCGGCCGGCGCCGGCGGGGAGGGGAGTGCTCACGACCATGGCGTGTGACGAGCGCGGGGAGCCGGCGCTCGCCGTCGAGGGCGCGATCTTCATCGCCGGCGCCGCGGTTCAGTGGCTGCGCGACGGGTTGGGCCTGATTGCGACCGCCGCCGAAACCGAGGCGCTCGCCCGATCGGTGCCCGATACCGGCGGCGTGTATTTCGTGCCGGCCCTCGTGGGGCTGGGTGCCCCGCACTGGGAGCCCGACGCCCGGGGCACCATCGTGGGGCTCACGCGCGGGACGGGGCGCGCCCACCTCGTCCGGGCCGCCCTCGAAGCGATGGCTTACAGCACGCGCGAAGTCGCCGACGCGATGGTCGCCGCCACCGGCGTTCCCCTGCGGACCCTCAAGGTGGACGGCGGCGCGGCCGCGAACGACTGGCTGATGCAGTTCCAGGCCGATGTGCTGGCGGTCCCCGTCTGGCGGCCGGACGCCGTCGAGTCGACCGGCCTGGGGGCGGCGGGCCTCGCGGGGCTGGCGACCGGGGTCTGGCCCGACGCCGCGACGTTCCAGGCCACGCGCAGCTACCAGGCGTTCAATCCGCGAGCTGGTCGCGAAAACGCCCGATACCGGGAGTGGGCTCGCGCCGTGGCCACGGCTCTTCATTGGGTCCGTCTGGGGCCCGCCGCGCGATCTCACGAGGATACCTAAGGCCTTGTGGGACATTGGCTTCAAGTTCATCACGAAGCTCCGCGTCACTTAAGCCCGTCTTAACGACTCCTTAACAGAGCAGATCTACATTTAGCGCAGTCCGTATTACCACGTAGTGCGCGCGCGGGACTACTACCGATTCGAAGGAGCAGCACGTGACGAGCCTGATTCGTTGGACGAGCGCGGCGGCGCTGGTCGTACTGCTCGGCGCCTGTACGGAGCACGAGATCCAGTACGTCGAAACGCCCGTATTCAACCCCCCGCCGGACGCGGCCGCGGGGTACCTCGGCTACTACACACCTGCCGACAAGCAGACCACGTGCGGCAACTGCCACGCCGACATGCAGGCATCGTGGGTGCAGACCAAGCACGCCAGCGCCTGGGCGGACCTCCAAGCCTCCGGTCACGCCGACGCGATGTGCGAGGGCTGCCACACGGTGAGTGACCTCGGCAACGCGGTCGACTCGGCGGCGGGGCACAACAAGGTGGCGGACACCGCCTACTTCGACGTGCAGTGCGAGAGCTGCCACGGCCCCGGCCTGGCCCACGTCGAGTCCGTGTTCGGCGGCAGCGTCGTGGCACCGCTCGCGGCGATCGCGGTCGGGATCGACTCCGCCAACGGCTGCGGCGAGTGTCACACCGACGTGCACCATCCGTTTATCGAAGAGTGGAGCCAATCCAGGCACGGCTACGGCGGAGACGCCTACCTCGCCGAAGGCTCGCGCGATCCGTGCATGAACTGCCACGAGGGTCGCGCGGCGATTCGCGTGGCGATGAGCGGGCTCGATCCACGTCCCTCGGGCCAGACCGGCGGCGATCCCACCGTCTTCCTGGAGAAGGACATCGCGGGCGACTACCAGCCGATCGTCTGCGCCGTCTGCCATGATCCGCACGACGCCACCAACGAGGGTCAGCTCCGCCGCCCGCTCGACGAGTCGAGCCTGGAGCAGCTGTGCGCGCGCTGCCACTCGCGTGAAGGTGAGCCCGGCGCCAGCGGCATCACCCGTCGCGGCCCGCATGGCGCGCAGGGGTCCATCGTGATGGACGAGGAAGCGGGCTGGCTGCCGCCCAACTGGCCGTACACCGACCGGGTCGTGGGCTCGCACACCACCGCGAATCCGCGGCAGTGTGCCGCGTGCCACGTCGCCGGGTTCGCGATCAACGCCGCGGACAGCACGTTCGTCAAGAACTACGTGGGGCACACGTTCCAGGCGGTTCCCTGCATCAATCAGAGCACGGGCGAGCCGATCCCCGGCGCGGACTGCCCGGACTCCCAGCGCGACTTCCGCTCCTGTGCGGTGTCGGGCTGCCACGGCAGCGCCGACGCGGCGCGGACGGCGTTCCAGGTGGTGCGGGCCCGGATGAACTCCCTGACCGACGCCCTGTGGACCGACGTGGACAACGATTCGCTCATGGAGTCCACGGATCGCGGGGTTCTGCCGGAGATCCTGGCGCAGGCCGTTGCGAACAACGAGCGCCGGCAGATAAACCTGTATGACTCCGTGCTGACACCGGCCGAGGGCGCCATCTGGAACGCCCAGCTGGCGGCCACCAGCGAGCGCCCCGCCTGGCTGAGCTTCAAGGTCCCCGAGCAGTACAGCTGCGCGTCGCAGACCTGCACGTCGCCGAGCGGCGGCTCGAACACGGGCCATATCTCCAGCGGGCAGGGGGCGCACAACCCATTCCTGCTCGAGGCGCTGCTGCTTGCGTCGATCGACTATCTGAGGACGTACTACAACGTCCCGGCTCCGCCCGTGACCCTGAGCCAGCAGCTCACGGCGCCCGCGGGCCTCAGGAAGCTGCGGTGATCGTTGGTAGTGGAGCCCGGCGGGTCCGGGTAGTCCCGGGCCCGCCGGCTCCCGGAACGACAGTGGATTGAAGCGGCGGCCGGCTCCCCTCCTTCGGGTGGTGGAGCCGGCTGCCACGTTTGGAGCAGTCGTGGCCGCGCAGCCGCCCGTGGTGGGGCTTCTGGCATGGCTGGGCCGCGATGGAGACGCGGCGGGGGAGGAGGGCGAGCATGCCTGACACGGTGCACGTACGGGAATCCGGCTCCGAGCTGAACCGGCTGCTGCTCGCCGGCGTCCTCGCGGTCACGGCGTTCGCGGTGCTGCTCGTGATCGCCCTGTATCTGCTCCCCGCGCAGCGCCTCCACATCCCGGAGCTCCAGCCCACGATCCGCGTGGCGCGGGTCGCCGATTTCCCCGTCGGCACGGGCCGGGTGGTGAACTGGGGTGCGCGCGTGGTGCTGGTCGTGCGGCGGTCCGCGGCCACCTTTTACGCGGTGGAGGGGACCGCCCCCAGCGATGGCTGCCTGCTGAAATGGGACGAGCAGGGGCTGCAGATCGTCTCCCCGTGCAGCCACCTCGTGTACGACCTGCACGGCAACGTGGTGACCGGCCTCACGACGGTGCCGCTCCGCCGGTTCGGTGTCTTTGTGCACGGAGACGTGGTCTACGTGAAGGAGGCGCCATGACCGGACGGATCCGCGGCTGGCTCGCGCAGTTCTGGGAGGACCTCCGGCAGTCGACCGACCCCAGCCTGCTCGGCATCGCCCGGTTTCTCGGACTGCTCTACGGGCCGATCGACGGCCGCTCGCGCATCGACGTGTCGCTCCGCAAGGCGCTCAACTACCGCCTCCCGGCCCACATCACCTGGCGGCACGCGTTCGGGAGCATCGCCTACCTGCTGCTGATGGTGCAGGTGGCGACCGGGGTCCTGCTGGTGTTCTACTACCGCCCCTCGGCCCAGGAGGCCTACGCCAGCGTCCAGTACATCCAGTCGCAGGCGCCGTTCGGCTGGCTGATTCGGGGACTGCACGTCTGGTGCGCCAGCCTCCTCGTCGTCCTGCTGCTGGCGCACCTCGCCCGCGTGTTCTTCGACGGGGCGTACAAGCCGCCGCGCGAGACCAACTGGCTGATCGGGGTCGGGCTGTTCGGCGTCGTCCTGGCGTTTGGGGCGTCGGGCTACCTGCTGCCCTGGGATCAGTGGGCGTACTGGACCTTCTCGGAAGGCCTCGAGCTGCTGTCCGCGATCCCGGTGGTGGGCGGTCTCGCCACGGAGCTGCTGCGCGGCGACTCGCTCGTGTCCGGCTCCACGCTGAGCCGGCAGTTCGCGCTCCACGTGGTGCTGCTGCCCTGGCTGCTCTTCGTCCTGCTGGGGCTCCACTTCACCCTGATCCGGCGGCACGGCATCACCCCGCCGCCCGGACGCGAGACGTCCGAGCCCGGCGTGCGCTTCTATCCGGTGCACCTGATGCGGTCGCTGATGGTCGCCGCGGTCACACTCGCCGTGGTCATCACGCTCGCGACCTGGTTCACCCGTCCCGTCGGGCCGCCCGCGGACCCTGGGGCGTTGCCCCGCGACCTGATCTCCACCTGGGTGATTGTCGACATCGGACGCACGCTCGGGCACTTCCTGGGTGGGTGGGGCGTGGCGCTGTTCGTCCTGCTCGGCGCCGTGCTCGCGGTGCTGCCGCTGTTCGACCGCGGTCCTGAGCGGCGGCTGCGCGAGCGCCCCCTGGTGCTCGCGGCCGGCATTGCGTTCTTCGCCGTGACGCTGCTGACGTGGGGCGTCGGCCGCACGCTGCAGTCGCAGGGACCGGTGCCCCATGCGACGCCGATGGAGACCCCGGGCCGGGCCGTCCCGTTCGGCGCGGACGCGGGAGGGATCGCGCCGCTGCACCCGGACTCCACCGATTCGACCACCGCGGGGAGGTCCCGATGACGCCACGGCTCGTCGGGCGTGCGGCGCTGGGGGTCGGCCTGCTGGTGGGGCCCTTCCGGGCGCTGGCGGCACAGGCCCCGTCGCTTGCGATCGACAGCTCGTATTCCTGCGTGGTGTGCCACGCCGAGCACCGCCGCGCCTTCCTGTCCGGGGTCCATGCCGAGCGGGGCATCCAGTGCCACAACTGTCACGGCGGCAATCCGGCCGCGCAGGAGCTGCCCGGCGCACACGCGGGGCACTTCCTCGGGCGGCCCAGCAAACTGCAGATCGCGACGTTGTGCGCTTCCTGCCACGCCGATCCGAACAAGATGCGGCAGTTCGGCCTGCCGTACGATCAGCTGGCCGGCCTGCGGGCCAGTCGCCACGGGCAGCTGCTCGAGCGGGGTGATCCCGATGCGCCGACCTGCACCGACTGTCACGAATCGCACCTGATCCGCCGGGCGACGGACGCGCGCAGCAACTCCTACCCGGCGAACATCCCGGTGCTGTGCGCGCGCTGCCACGCGGACGCGAAGCTGATGGGCAAGTACGGGCTGCCGACGGATCAGTTCACGCAGTATGTCTCGAGCGCGCACGGCGTCGCGGTGTTTCAGGACGAGAACTTCGCCGCCCCCACCTGCGTCGGCTGCCACGGCTCGCATTCGGCGCTGCCGCCGGGCGTCACCCAGATCGCCGATGTGTGCGGGCGCTGCCACACGCTCGTGCGCCAGGCGTTCTTCGACGGGCCGCACGGCGCGCCGGCCAAGCAAGGCCGGCTCGCCGGGTGCGTCGGCTGCCACAGCAACCACGGCACCGAGCGCGTGCCGCAGGACTCGATCGCCGAGACCTGCCTCAAGTGCCATCCGGCGGGGAGCGCGCCGGCGGCCCTGGGAGTGGAGCTCGAGGCGCGGATCGCGCGCGCGGCGAATGACCTGCTCGAGGCGCAGCGCGCCATCGACGTGCTGATCCACAAAGGCCGGGATGTGACCGACAGCCGGCTCCGCTATGAGGACGCCCGCACTTGGTATCGCCAGGTCGTGCTGGTGCAGCACGATCTCGATCTCGCGACGCTGGAGGATCTCGAGCTGCGCGTCGCCTCCGCCACCCGTACGATCGACGAAGCGGCCGCGGCGGCCGGCGAGAACGAGTGGGAGCACAAGCTGCTGCTCGTGCCGGTGTGGTTCCTTGCGCTCGCGCTGGTGGCGCTCGCCTGGATCCGGATCGCCGATCGCCGCCGGGACCACGGGGCACGCGGATGACGAGCGGGACGCCGGTGCCCGCGCCCCGGCGACGGCGGCGGTGGCTGCGGCTGCTCGTGCAGCTGACCATCGCGGGCGTGATCCTGCTGACGGCCGGCACGGTGGGGTTCGTCGAGTACAGCGGCCAGCCAAGCTTCTGCAAGAACTGCCACAACATGGTGCCGTACTACGAGTCCTGGAAGACGTCCAGCCACAAGGACGTGAAGTGCATCCTCTGCCACTATGCGCCGGGCATCAAGGCGGAGGCGATGGGCAAGTTCCAGGCGGCCAACCAGGTCGTGAAGTACATCACCAGGCAGTACGGCATGAAGAAGCCCTGGGCCGAGATCGACGACGCCGCGTGTCTGCGCTCGGGCTGTCACGTCGAGGCGAAGCTGTCGTCGGAGGTCGATTTCAAGGGGGTCCGGTTCAGTCACGCCGACCACCTGGGCGAGTTGCGGCGCGGCAAGCAGCTGCGATGCACCAGCTGCCATTCGCAGATCGTGCAGGGCGCCCACGTCGCGGTCACCGAGGAGACCTGCTTCCTCTGCCACTTCAAGGAGCGGCGGACCGCCGAGCCGGTGGCGGGCTGCATCGGGTGCCATCCCGCCCCGCCGCGGCTGGAGCAAGCGGGCGGCGTGGTGATCGACCACCCGCAGTTCGTGCGGGACCTGGTCTCCTGTCTCTCCTGCCACAGCCAGGTGGTGCAGGGCACGGGCGGCGTGGACCAGTCGCGCTGCTTCAACTGCCACAACGAGCCGGCGCGGCTGCAGGAGTTCGGCAATACGTCGCTGCTGCACCGCAAGCACATCACGGAGCACAAGGTCGAGTGCACGCAGTGCCACGACCCCATCGAGCATCGCGTCGTCATGCCGCCCGGGATGGCGACGGGCACCGAGTCCCTTGACTGTGCATCGTGCCATCAGGGCGTGCACACGGCGCAGCAGCGGCTGCTCGCGGGCGTCGGCGGGCACGGGGCGGAGTCCCTGCCCAGCGCGATGTTCCGCGCGCAGGTCTCGTGCAAGAGTTGCCACGAGCTGAACCGGCGGACGCGAGGACACGAGAACGTGCAGGTCGCGGGAGCGGCGTCCTGCATGGCCTGCCACGGGACGCGCTACGCGGACATCCTGCCCAGCTGGCAGGAGGAAATGACGCGGCGCCTCGCGCGGGTCGAGCGGGTTGTGCGCGGCGCCGAAGCGGTGCGCGCCGCGGGCACGGCGGCGGGCCGCAGGGCGGCGGACAGCCTGCTGGGGCTCGCGCGGGAGAACGTCGAGCTCGTGCGCGTCGGCCGCGGCGCGCACAACGTGGGGTACGCCGATCGGCTGCTGCACGCCGCGGTGGACCTGACCCGCCGGGCGGTGGCGGCGGGCGGACTCCCGTTCGACGTCGGGCGCGTGGATCTCGGTCCCGCCCTCGACCGCAGCGCCTGCCTCCAGTGTCACCTCGCCGTCGAGCGTCAGGCGGGCGTCTTTCAGGGCGCGCGCTTCGCGCACGAGCCGCACCTGGGCGCCGGCCTCCCGTGCACCGCCTGTCACACGCCGCTCGACGACCACGGCAAGATCACGCTGCGCTCCAGCGCGGACTGCCAGGGCTGTCATCACCGCGCCGCGGAGCCGGCGACCTGCCTGCACTGCCACACCGGGTCCAACGCGGTGCCGGCCGGCGTGATCCCGCGGCCGGCGGGCGACTTTCCGCACCCGGCGCACGTGGCGATCGGGTTCGCCTGCACCGTGTGTCACCAGGCGCCCGCGATGCGCGCGGCGGATCTCAACTGCGACAACTGTCACGGCGCGCACCACCTGCCGGCGGCCACCTGCCTCGCGTGCCACCGCGCGGACCAGGGGGTCAAGGCCAAGCACATGCAGGCGGCCATCGCCCACCGTCCCTGTACGGGCTGCCATGGCGACAAGGTCGCCGGCCTCACCGAGTGGTCGCGCCAGATCTGCACGGTGTGCCACACGGATCGCGTGCAGCACAACGCGCCGGTGGCGTGCGACCAGTGCCACCAGATGACGCCGCTCAGCGGCGCGGGAGGGTAGGTCGGGGGAGCACCCGGAGTGGCCGGCCCGGCGGCGTCGCGGGCCGGGCCCGGTGCCGAACACGCTCCCCGCGGAATCGCGAAGGTGGAGGAGTCATGCGGAGCAGACTGCGGGCGCTGCCGATCGCGACGGCGCTGCTGATCGTTGCGGGCGTGGCAGCCGCCCAGGAGAAGGACAACTGCCTCATGTGTCACGGGGAGCCGGGGTTCTTCAAGGGGAAGCCGGACTCCGCGCTCCTCGTCGTGGCGCAGGCCAGCCTCGACGGCTCGGTGCATGGGGCGGCCGGGGTCCGGTGCAGCATGTGCCATCAGGCGATGACGACCTTCCCGCACCCCCCGGACGCGAAGCCGCTGGCCTGCAGCGGCTGCCACGCGGACGTCGGGGCGAAGTATGCCAAGAGCCTGCACGGCTACGCGCTGGCGCGCGGCAACCCCCGTGCGCCGACCTGCGTGAGCTGTCACGGTGCCCACGGCGTGCTGGCCAGCAGCGACCCGCGGTCACCGACGCACAAAGTCCGCCTGCCGGGGACCTGTGCCACGTGTCACGGCACGGCAGGCCTGCTCACGGACCAGATCGTGAAGCTGCCGCAGTCGTTCACGGACTATGCCCAATCGGT
This sequence comes from uncultured Gemmatimonadales bacterium, assembly GCA_963771275.1. GTDB lineage: Bacteria > Gemmatimonadota > Gemmatimonadetes > Gemmatimonadales > GWC2-71-9 > JAOTWJ01. The sequence continues at coordinate 292,968 of CAVYSW010000003.1, read as the reverse complement.
GCACGGGCAGGGCACGGGGCGCGGCGTCGCGTCGGCGGCCTCCTGCGCGGACTGCCACGGCGTCCACGACATCCTCGGCGCGGCGGATCCGACGTCGCGGATCAACCCGCGCAACGTGGCGGCGACGTGCGGCCAGTGCCACCCCGACATCGAGCTCCAGTACGACGGCTCGATTCACGGCCGGGCGCTGCAGGCCGGCGTCACCGACGCGCCGACGTGCACGAGCTGTCACGGCGAGCATCACATTCTGTCGCCGCGCAATCCCGACGCCAAGACCTTCGCGGCGCACATCGCGACCGAGACCTGCGGGCAGTGCCACAACGATCCGGTGATCGTCGCGAAGTACAACCTGCAGGGCGGCGTCGTCGGCTCCTACGCGGACAGCTACCACGGCTGGGCCGTCAGGCGGAACTACGCGCGGGCGGCGACGTGCGTCAGCTGCCACGGCGTCCACTCGATCCTGCCGGCGAGTGATTCCCTGTCCACCATCAGTCCGGCCAACGTCGTAAGCACGTGCCGCCAGTGCCACGCCAATGCGGACGCGGGCTTCGCGGCGAGCTACACGCACGAGAAGGCGTCGATCAGCGCCAACCCGGTGAATCGCGTGATCCGGAGCATCTATGTCGTGCTGATTATCGGGCTCCTCGGCGGGATGGTGCTGCACAACCTGGTCATCATGAACTTCTTCATGATGCAGCGACGCAAGGAGGAAGCGACCGCCGAGATGATGGTCCGATTCGACCGTGTGCAGATCGTGCAGCACCTGGCCCTCACCGTCGCCTTCATCCTGCTGGTCATCACGGGATTCGCGCTGCGCTTCCCGGACGCCTGGTGGGTGCGTTGGCTGGCTTCCGTGGGACTGACCGAGCCGGTCCGGCTCAACGTGCACCGAGTTGCTGCGGTCATCCTGATCCTGGTTGGGCTGAGCCACGCGTACTACGTCTTCTTCACGCGGCGCGGCAAGAAGGAGTTCCGTGCGATCCTGCCCACGTGGGGCGATCTCAAGGACCTGGTCCTGAACCTGCGGTTCTACACGTGGCGCAGCACGGAGAAAGCGCAGTTCGGGCGCTACGACTACTCGCAGAAGGCCGAGTACTGGGCGCTCATCTGGGGCACGATCATCATGATCGTGACGGGGCTGGTGCTCTGGTTCCCGACGGTAGCGGCCAGGTTCCTCCCCTCGTTCCTGATCCCGGCGGCGCAGACGATTCACTACTACGAAGCGTGGCTCGCGACGCTCGCCATCATCGTGTGGCACTTCTTCTTCGTGATCTTCCATCCGGAGGAGTACCCGATGAGCTGGACCTGGCTGACCGGGAAGATCAGCAAGCGGGCGGTGCGCGAGCACCACGCCAAGTGGTACGACGAGGAAACCGGCGCGCCGCCGCCGCCCGGAGATCGCGGGGCCTGAGAATGCACCGGGGGCGGCATGTGCCGCCCCCGGGCCCTCACGGGAGACCGGGCGGTCGGCGTTGCAGCCGGCCGCCCGGTGGTCATCAGGTCACTTCGTGTGCCAACCCCAGAACTCGCCGTAGAAATCCCGGATGCGCTGCGCGTCGTCCTGCGTGATCTGCGCTCCCGGCTCCTTCATCATCTTGATGATGACGTCCCACCGCTCCTTCGGACTCAGAATCGCGAGCTCCTTGAGGCGGTCGCCGGTGTGGCAATGGGCGCATTTCATGAACGTGAGCGCGGCCTCCACCCTGGGGACCTCGGTGCTGCTGATGTGCGCGCCCGACAACTCGCTCATCCGCTGCACCAGATTGGGGATGCTCTCGGTCACCCCGTGGGCGGCCTGAAAGGTCTCCGCCGTGTGGCAATCCGTGCAGGTCCCCTGCAGCGCCGCCATCGCCGGATCCGGCGGCCCGAGGTGGGTGGCGAGATTCGCGAGGTCCTGCTTGGTCGCGAGCTCGGCGCGCAGACCGGCGACGTCACGATCCAGCCGCACGAGGGATTGCGTGACGAAAACCAGCAGGATGAGGGCGACCGCGCTCAGGATGATGGCGAGGACCCGCCCGCGCCCGTTGCTGCCGGCTGGCGTGGACATGTGCTCCATGATCAACCTCCGGAAACGTTCTGCTCAGCGCGCCGCTTCCGCGGCCGCGATGGGGAGCGGTTGAGCCGCCTGCCGGGCGGACGCCTCGGCGGGCGCAAGGTGTCGGTCTTTCTCGTCGTGGTAGATGGGCAGGAACGCGATCGCCGCCCGGAACCCGAGGAGCCCGAGCGATACGATGCCGATCGTGATCAAGACTTCCGACCACTTCGGGACATAGCGCCCGTATTCCGGGACGGACAGGCCCACCACGGCGACTCCAGTGCGGTGCACGATCACGGCCGCCACGGTGGCCAGCGCCGCCAGGAAGAGTCCACGTTCCCTGGCCCGGACCTCGGCGGTCCCAAACAGGGCCATGGCGGTCAACAGGAGTCCGACCTCGAGCCACCACCACGCGCTCGCACCAGAGGCCGTCATCACCTGCAGCACCACCCCGCGCATCAGCATGTCGCCCACCCGGAGCACCAGGTACGCCCCCAGCAGGTAGGGCATGGCCCGGCCCAGCTGGGTGAGCAGCTCCAGCTCCGGCCGCTCGCGTCGCACCCGCGCGGTGAGCATGGCTTCCACCATCACCATCGCCGGCCCGACCATCACGGCCGACAGGAAGAAGAGCAAGGGGAGGATCGGCGTATACCACAGGGGCCCCAGCTTGTCGGTGATGAGGAACAGGGTCCCCAGGCTCGATTGGTGCAACGTGGAGAGCATGATCCCCGCCATGATGAGCAGCACCGGCATCTGGTGGTCGCGCGGTGCCACGCGCAGGCGCATCAGCGCCTCCCAGGCCGCGAGGATGCCGAAGATGGCGACCGTCCAGCGCAGGCTGTCGGTCATGGCGAAGACGAACAGCGTGAGGGTCGTGATGACGAGAAACGGCGACACCTCCCGCCACGCTCGGTGCGCACGCTCGAGCCCCAGCCGCTCGAACACCGCGGGCAGGAACTCCAGGAACAGCACGAACGTGTAGAACATCACGCACATCGCCACCTCGAACATCGGCGAGTAGTGGTTCCACGAGATTAAGGCCCGCCAGATGTTCCACGGGCGTCCCAGGTCCACCATGAGCGCGAAAATGAACAGCAGGTAACCCAGGAACGCCGTGAGGATCGCCGGCCGGGTGAGCGCGTGGAATCGGTGGCCGCCGAAGATGTGCACGAGCCCCGCCATCACGAACCCGCCAGCGGCGAGCGCGATCCCCACGAGCACATCGATCCCGATCCAGAACCCCCACGGATAGCCGTCACTGAGGTTGGTCACCGGGCCCAGGCCGACGGCAAACCGGTAGGCGATGAGCATCAGGCCCACGCAGCCGAGCACGACCAGCGTCGCCATCCCGCCTGACACCGGGATCCGCAGCAGATTGGCTGGTTTCATGGCGCGGTGCCCTCCCCGGTCCCGGCCTGCCCGCGGGCGACCTGCTGCCGACGGACGACCACCCAGCGGACGGCCCCCAGGGCCAGCCCGAGGCCGCCGAGCACGTACGGGATCGTGGCCATCGCGGGCCTGGTATACTCGCGATAGGAACGCAGCGGCAGGTTGCGCCGGTAGCCGAGCTCGTCGAACGGGCGCCCCGCGATGTGCAGGAAGTTGGTGCCGCCCGCCTCGTGCTCCCCGTACACGTGGTGCACGTACTTCCGGGGTCGGGCGTTGATGCGGTCGTATGCGGCCTGCAGCAACTCCTCCCGCGTGCCGGCCTTGAGGGCCTTGGTGGGACACGCCTCGACGCAGGCGGGGGGCTTCCCCTCCATCTGCCGGTCCCAGCACATGTCGCACTTGCGGATGCGCGGGTTGCGTGACTCCCACTCGAAGCGGGGGACGAGGAAGGGGCACGCCATCATGCAGTAGCGACAGCCCAGACAGAGACTGCCGTCCCACACGACCGGACCCTCCGGCGTCTTGTGCAGCGCGGCCACCGGGCAACTCGCCGCGCAGGCCGGCTCGATGCAGTGCATGCACTGCACCTTGCCGAAGGCGGCCGTCGACGGATCGGCCTCCCACTGATGGAACGTGACGTAGGTGAAGACGTCCGGCGCTAAGGCACGGGCGTCCTGGGCGTCCCGTCCTTCGAAGATCTCGGTGGGCGTGCGGCCGAGGTCGTTCTTCTTGTTACAGGCGACTTCGCATGAACGACATCCGACGCACAGCGTCGAGTCGAACAGCATGGCCCACTGCTTGGAGGCCTGTTGGGTGAGGCGCTCCAGAGAGGCGGGTGCGGCGGCAGCTGGCTGCGCCAGCAGGGCAATCCCACCGGTGCCAGCCCCGGCCGCCGCAAGGCCGGCGAACGCACGCCCCCCTCTCTCGAGGAACCCTCTGCGCGAGAGCGGACGCATCTTGAAGAACACTCCTTCGGGCCCTGGAAGCCGGACCCGGAAAGCTCACAAGTCATTGGTATCCTGCGCATTGAGTATGACATTGATGGGGCTCGGGGACGGGGAAGACGTTGTGAGAAGTTCTTTAGAGACGTCTTCACACTCTTCTCATAATCACTGGACCTGGCGTCCGTAAGTTGACGGAGCGAAAAGGGGGTCGGGTGGTCGTGAGGCGCCTGAAGGCAGGGGGCGGCGGGTGCGGATACTGAGCCCTGCCGGAGCACGCGCGTGCGTGGCGGCGGCGATCGTCGGTGCGAGCTTGACCGTGCCGCACCCGGCAGCGGCGCAGGACGACGCCACCTGCCTGATGTGCCACAGCAACGCCGCGCTGTTCAAGGCCAAGCCCAACCCGACCCGCTACGTCGTTACGCAGGAGGCCCTGGGCCGGTCGATTCACGGCGCCAAGGGCATGGGCTGCACCACGTGTCACGGGGCCCTGGGATTCCCCCACCCGCAGGATCGGCCGAAGGTCGACTGCGGCAGCTGCCACCCCACCCAGGCGACGCAACACGCCGAGTCGCTCCATGGCCAGGCGGCCGCGCGGGGCGAGCGGCTGGCGCCGACCTGCCGCGACTGCCACGGGACGCACGACGTCAAGGCGCCCAGCGACCCGAAGTCCCGCACGGCCGTGACCAACATCCCGTTCCTGTGCGGGGAGTGCCATCACGAGGGGACGCCGGTTTCGCGCAGCTTCAACATTCCCCAGGACCGGATCCTCGAGAACTACTCCGAGTCGATCCATGGGGCGGGCCTGCTGCAGCAGGGGCTCACCGTCACGGCGGTCTGTACGTCGTGCCATACGTCCCACCTCATCCTCCCCCACACGGACCCGCGCTCGAGCATCAACCGCGCGAACATCGCCAAGACCTGCACCCAGTGTCACGGGCTGATCGAACAGGTCCATCGCAAGGTGATCGAAGGCCGCCTGTGGGAGTCCGAGCCCAACCGAATTCCGGCCTGCGTCGACTGTCATTCGCCGCACAAGATCCGCCGGGTGCTCTACACGGCTGGCGCCGCGAATCAGGACTGTTTCCGCTGCCACGCCAACCCCGAGCTGCGCGGGATCGCGAACGGCGACTCCACATCCCTGTACGTGGATCCCGAGGCGTACGCCGCCTCGATGCACGCCCAGACGGCCTGCGCCCAGTGCCACACCGATGTCACGCCGTCGCGCGTGCGCGCGTGCTCCACCTCCCGGGCGGACCGGGTGGACTGCAGCGTGTGCCACGCGCAGGAGGTCGCGGACAACCAGGTGAGCCGGCACGGCCAGCTGGCGGCCCAGGGGGATCCCGACGCGCCGAAGTGTCTCGATTGCCACGACGACCACGCGACCAAGGGCCGGACGGACCCGACGTCACCGACGTTCCCGCGCAACGTGCCCGCGCTCTGCGCCCGCTGTCACCGGGCGGGCGAGAAGGCCGCCGTGCGGATTGCCGCCGACCATCCCGACATCGTGCGGTCCTACCAGGAGAGCATCCACGGCAAGGGCCTGATCCAGAGCGGCCTCCTGGTGACCGCCACCTGCAGCAACTGCCACACGGCGCACCGGCCGCTGCCTCCCGAGGACACGCTCTCGACGATCAACCCGCGCAACGTCGGCACGACGTGCGGCGCCTGCCACGACGGCATCGAGGCGCAGTTCCTCCAGAGCATCCATGCCACCGCGGATCTCGGGGGCGACACGACGAAGCGGCTCCCGAGCTGCCGGGACTGCCACACGTCGCACACCATCAGCCGGACCGACGCGGGGAACTTCCGGCTGATGATGATGAACCAGTGCGGCCAGTGCCATGAGCAGGAAGCGGAGCGGTTCTTCGACACGTTCCACGGCAAGGTGTCGCGCCTGGGCGACGCCGGGGCCGCGAAGTGCTCGGATTGCCACGGCGCGCACAACATCCTGCCCCCGGACGAGCCCGCCTCCACGCTCAGCCGGCGGAACATCGTGGGCACGTGCGCCAAGTGCCACGCGGGCGCCAACCGGCGGTTCGCCGGCTATCTGACCCACGCGACCCACCACGACGCCCGGAAGTACCCGTTCCTGTTCTGGACGTTCTGGGGCATGACGGCGCTCCTCATCGGCACCCTCACCTTCGCCGTCGTGCACACGCTCGCGTGGCTGTGGCGGCTGTGGCGCGAGCCCGAGCAATGGCGCTATCACCGCGCCGCCGCGCCCGGCGAGAAGCTGCATCGTCGGTTCAGCGTGTGGGAACGGTCGATGCACGGCGTCATGCTGCTGAGCTTCTTCACGCTCGCGCTGACCGGCATGGTGCTGAAGTTCTCCTACATGGGATGGGCCCAGGCCGCCGCGGCGTTCGTGGGGGGCTTCTCGACGACCGGCGTCCTGCATCGCCTGGGCGCCGTCACACTGCTCACGATCTTCGCGCTGCACCTGTGGGACGTGCGCACGCGCAAGCGCGCGTCGGGGCTCTCCTGGCTGCGCTTCATGCAGACCGACGACTCCCTGGTCTTCACCAAGCAGGATCTCACGGATTTCCTGCAGTCGGTCCGGTGGTTCTTCGGCCGCGGCCCGCGACCGGCGTACGGGCGGTTCACGTACTGGGAGAAATTCGACTACTTCGCCGTGTTCTGGGGGATGTTCATCATCGGCTCGACGGGGCTGCTGCTGTGGTTCCCCGAGGTCTTCACGAAGGTGCTGCCGGGCTGGACCGTGAACGTGGCGACGATCCTGCACAGCGACGAGGCGTTGCTGGCGGTGGCGTTCATCTTCACGGTGCACTTCTTCAACACGCACTTCCGACCGGACAAGTTCCCGATGGACCCGGTCATCTTCACGGGACGGGTACCGCTGGAAGAGCTCAAGCGGGACAAGCCACGTGAGTACGAGGAGCTCGTCCGGAGCGGCGAGCTGGAGAAGTCGCTCGTGGAGCCCTATCCGACCAAGCTGGAGCGTGCGTTCAAAGTGTTCGGCTTCACCGCGCTGGCGGTCGGGTTGACCCTGATTGCGCTGATCGTCTATTCGATGCTGTTCGGCTACCGCTGACCCGCGCCGCGGGGCGGAGCGAGCCCTCACGGCGGAACGCGTGAGGCGAATCGGTGAGGAACCGGCAGCCGGACGGGGCTGCCCACACGGAGGAGGGCTGGTGAGACGGTCCAGGGTGTTCGCGCTGGCGGTGCTCGTGGGGCTCGCGCTCCAGACGGCTCCACTCTGGGGCCAGGGGTACCGCGTGCGCATCGAGTCGCGATTCCAGTCCGTGAAGTATCGCGGCTGGCAGCTCGACAGCGTCCCGGTCACGGACGTCGTGCTGGGACCGGGGGGCGGCCTGCAGACCGCGGATGGGTACGCGGTGACCTGCCCGACCGGCGACGCGTATTGTCGCTACTACACGCCAGGCGCCGCGCAGCAGGGCCAGCCGTTCGTCACGACGGCCGATTTGTCCGCGTGGGACTTCGGCGTTCCGGGGCTCAGCGCCCGGGCGCGCGCGCGCGTGGTGACCGACCTGGCCAATCCGGACGCGTGGCCGGCCACCCAGCCCACGCTGCAGCTCGTCGAAGGCTACGCCGAGTATGTGCGCGGCCTGGCGATGGCGCAGGGTGGGCGCCTGATCGAAACGTCGCGCCTGGGATACACCGGCTTTGACGGGGCCCGAGTCCGTGTGCGGCCGCTCAGTGGCAAGGTGAGCGCGGCGGTGTACGGGGGGTGGGCGCTGGCGCGCGGGGCCCTGCTGAGCGTGACCGACTCCCTGCTCAATCCGCTGAACGAGTTTCGTCCCAGCAAGCGCGGCGTGCTGGTCGGCGGCGACGTCGGCTGGAACCTGCGGTGGATGCAGGCCACGGTCCTGTACGAACGCGAGATGGACGCCATGGGGCCGTCGGGGACCACCAGCCGGGTCGCGTCGGAGCAGCTCGGCGCGGACGTGGTGCTGCGCCCGTGGCGGGGGGTCACCGTGTCCGGGGGCGCGGACTACGACCTGGTGTTCGGCGAGTGGGGCAGCGCCGAAGGCCAGCTCGCGGTCGCGATTCCGGGGACCGGGGCGACGGCTGCGGTGGGCGGCCGGCGGTATCGGCCGCACTTCGACTCGTGGAGCATCTGGGGCGTGTTCAGTCCCGTCCCGTACCACGCGGCGTTCGGGTCGCTCACCATGCACCTGATGAACCGCGTGCAGGTGCGAGCGCGGGGCGAGGTCTACGAGTACGCCAACACCGAGACCGCAACGCCGTTGGTTTCGATCGAGACGTCCGGCTGGCGCGGCAGTCTCGGGGCCACCTACATGCGCTCCGCGAATCTGATCGCGACGGCGGACTACCACATCGAGACCGGCCCGGGCGCCGGGGCGCTGGGGATCGACGGCAGCGTGTTCTGGCGGCCGATCCCGCGGGTGGCGGTCCGCGGCAGCATCGCCAACCTGCAGCGCGCGCTCGAGCTGCGCTTCAACGACGCGAGCGTCTGGCAATACGCCCTCGACGTCGATGCGCAGGTGCTCGACGAGCTCCGGGTGTTCGGTGGCGTGCTGTACTACGATGAGGCGCGCGGGGGCGACCGCAAGGTGGTCGTCGGCGGAACGGAGTATCCCGATGCCGCGCAGTTCTCCTGGAACCAGGTGCGGCTCAGTGCCGGGATCCGCCTGGGGCTCGGCACGAGCGCCGACCGGTCGACCCTGCCGCCGGCAATCCTGCGGATTCCCGAGGGAGGTGCGCGATGACACGGCTCCAAACCCCGCGCGCCGCGCAGCTGCGCGGCGCGACCCTGGTCGCGGCGCTCGCGCTGCTGGCTCCGGCCGCGCTGGTCGCGCAGATCAGCGCCCCCAGCACGCATAAGGACCCCGCGTTCCTCCAGACCCACGGCGCGACGGTGCGCAAGAACGCGACGGCCTGCCAGGTGTGTCACCAGCAGGAAAGCTGTCTGACCTGCCACCGGGCGACCCCGAGTGTCGCGAACGGGTTCGCCCCCGCCGCATCCGGCAAGGCGATGGGCGTCCAGGTCTCCCGCCACCGCCCGGCGTCCCACGTGGCCGATTTCCGGGAGACCCATGGCGCGCAGGCGTCCGCGCATGCCGAAACCTGCGCCGGCTGCCACACCCGGAGCGACTGCCTCGAGTGTCACCGGCCCAACCCCGCGCGGGCCAGCGGGTACCACCCCGCCGGATTCCTCGCCGGGCACCCCGCGCAGGCGTATTCGCAGCAGGTAGAGTGCGCCAACTGCCACAACACCGGCCAGTTCTGCACGTCGTGCCACCAGCAGGCGGGTCTCACCGCCAAGGGCGCGCTGCGCGGAGGATTCCACGACCGCAACCAGGCGTTTCTCGGCGGCCACGGCCAGGCGGCACGGCAGAGCCTCGAAAGCTGCGTCTCCTGCCACGCCCAGAACGACTGCCTCGCCTGCCATGGCGGCAATCAGCAGTTCCGCTTCAACCCGCACGGCCCGGGGTTCGACGCCGAGCGCATGAGAAAGAAGAACCCCGAGATGTGCGCGGTTTGCCACGGGTCGGCGATCCCGGGCGGCGGCTGAAGGTTGGCCCGGTTACGGAGGGGGCGTGTGCGCGGCCCTTGCGTGCCCCCTCCCCCATCCGTTTTTTTACGGATGTAACGCTTTCTGAGGAGGGTCCGGACAATGAAGGCCGTGAGAATCGTGTTTGCCTTTGGCCTGTCGCTCGCCGCGGTCGCTGTCGCGTCCCCGGCGTGGGCACAGGCCGCGGCGCCCAAGAAGCCCCCGGTGATTGCGCATGACGCAGCGGGGAAAGAGCAGTGCCTGATGTGTCACGGTGGGGCCATGGAAGGCATCAAGGCGGCCCCGAAGGACCACCAGGGCCGTACCAACGCCCAGTGCCTGATGTGCCATGCCAAGGACTCGCCGATGCAGACGGCGGCCGCGCCCGCGATGGCGCACTCCCCGGCCGGCAAGGAACAGTGCCTGATGTGCCACGGTGGCGCGATGGAGGGGATCAAGGCGGCTCCGGCGAACCACAAGGGCTGGGATGTGAAGACCTGCACCCTGTGCCACGCCGCACCCAAGACCTGATCGCGTCGCAGCCGTAGGACCGGTGGCGCCCGCGTGGGCCCTGCCGCAGCAATACCTCGAACGTCAGGCGCCGGCCGGGAAGCAGGCCGGGGCCTGACGTTCCTGCATGTTCCGGTGCACACTTCTGATCCACCAGACCCCCGGAGAAGATGCATGGCGACGAGCCGCAGGGAGTCGTTCGGGTACGCCGCCGCGGCGGCCGGGCACGCCTGTGGCGGCTGAGCGGACTTGGTCCGACGGGCACGGCCCCGTCGGCCGCGTCGTGAGCCGCATGGTCGCCGTGCGGCCGGACGAGCTGCGGCCGCTGCTGCTCTCGGCGGCGTACTTCTTCTTCGTGCTCGCCTCGTACTACGTCATCCGGCCGCTGCGGGACGAAATGGGGGTCGCCGGAGGCGTGCGGAACCTGCCCTGGCTGTTCCTGGGCACGGTCGTCGCGATGCTCCTGCTGCACACGCCGTTTGCGGCCCTCGTGGCCCGGCTGCCGCGCCGGCGCTTCGTCACGCTGACCTACCGGTTCTTCCTGCTCAACGTGCTGCTGTTCTTCGCGCTGCTGCGGATGGTGCCGGCGGATCAACAGGTGTGGGTGGGCCGTGCGTTCTTCATCTGGACCAGCGTGTTCAATCTGTTCATCGTGTCGACGCTCTGGGCCGTCCTGGTCGACGTGTTCCGCTCGGAGCAGGGCAAGCGCCTGTTTGGCTTCATCGCTGTCGGCGGAACGGTGGGCGCGATAGCCGGCGCCAAGACCACGGCGTTGCTCGCGGCGCCGCTCGGTCCGGTGCAGCTGCTGCTCGTCTCGGCGGTGCTGCTCGAGCTCGCCGTGCAGTGCGCCGGGCGGCTGATCGCGCCCGGGACGGGGGTGTCGCGCGTTGCGACACCGGCCGCCGATCCCGAGCGCCCGATCGGCGGCAGCACCTTTGCCGGCGTGCTGCACGTGTTGCGCTCGCCCTATCTCCTGGGCATCGCGCTGTACATGCTGCTGTACACCATCGGCTCGACCGCGCTGTACTTCCACCAGGCCCGATTCGCCGAGGCGTTCGCGGACCGGGCGGCCCGCACGGTGTTCTTCGCGCGGATCGATCTCTGGGTCAACATGCTCGCCGCGCTCACCCAGGTGTTTCTCACCGGCCGGATCATCCGGTGGCTCGGCCTGCCGCTGACGCTCGGCCTGCTGCCGCTGCTCACCGCCGCCGGCTTCGTCGCGCTCGGCATCTGGCCCACGCTGGCCGTCTTCGTCGTGTTCCAGGTGCTGCGGCGCGCCGGAGAGTATGCGGTGGGGCGTCCCGCTCGGGAAGCGCTCTACACCGTCGTCTCGCGCGAGGACAAGTACAAGGCGAAGAACTTCAACGACACGCTCGTCTACCGGGTCGGCGACCAGACGGCGGCGTGGTCGTATGACCGGCTGCTCGTGGGTGCCCTGGGTCTCGGGATCGCGGCGATCTCCTGGGTGATGGTGCCGCTCGCCGCGGCCTGGCTGGCGATCGCGCTGTGGCTGGGACGGCGGCAGGCCGCGCTCGCCGCGGGCGCGCCGCAACCGACAGGCGGCGGCGGTGCCTGACTCCGGCGCGCCCCACATGACCCCGGACGAGTTCCGGCGGCGCGGCCGGGAAGCGGTCGAGTGGGTCGCGCGCTACATGGAGCGGGTGCACGAGTTCCCGGTGCTGTCGCGCGTCCGGCCGGGCGACGTCCGGGCCGCGCTGCCGCCCGCGCCCCCGGAGCACGGCGAGGCGTTCGACGAGATCCTGCGCGACCTCGACCGCGTGATCCTGCCGGGCATCACGCACTGGCAGTCCCCCAATTTCTTCGCCTACTTCCCGGCCAACGCCTCGGGGCCGGCGATCCTGGGCGACCTGGTGGCGTCCGGCCTCGGCGTACAGGGGATGCTCTGGGCCACCAGCCCGGCCTGCACGGAGCTCGAGACCCACGTGCTCGACTGGATGGCCGGGATGCTCGGCCTGCCGGAGCGCTTCACGTCCCGCACGGCGGGCGGCGGGGTGATCCAGGATACCGCGTCGAGCGCCACGCTCTGCGCCCTGCTCGCCGCCCGCGAGCGCGCTACCGGCGGCGCCGCCAACGAGACCGGTGTGACTGGTCCGCTCACGGTCTATGCGACGAGCGAGTCGCACTCTTCGGTGGAAAAGGCCGTGGGCATCGCGGGCCTTGGCCGGCGCAACCTGCGACGCATTGCCGTTGACGCCGCTGGCGCCATGCGCCCGGAGGCGCTCGACACGGCGCTGGGCGAGGATCGCGCGGCCGGCCGCGCGCCCTGCTGCGTCGTTGCCACCGTGGGCACCACGTCGAGCACCGCGGTCGACCCCGTGCGCCCGCTCGGCGAAGTCTGCCGCCGGCACGGGGTCTGGCTCCACGTGGACGGCGCGCTTGCCGGAAACGCCGCGATCTGTCCCGAGTTCCGCTGGCTACACGACGGCCTGGAGTTGGCGGACAGCTACTGCGTCAACCCCCACAAGTGGCTGCTCACGAACTTCGACTGCGACTGCTTCTATGTGGCGGACCGCGCCGCGCTGATCCGCGCGCTCTCCATCCTGCCGGAGTACCTGAAAAACAAGGCCACCGAGTCGGGGGCGGTGCTCGATTACCGCGACTGGCAGGTGCCCCTGGGGCGGCGGTTCCGCGCGCTCAAGCTCTGGTTCGTGATCCGCTGGTACGGCGTGGCGGGTCTGCAACGGCACATCCGGCACCACGTGGCCCTCGCGCAGGCGTTCGCCGGCTGGGTCCGGGACGATCCGCGGTTCGAGGTCGCCGCGCCCGTGGTCGTGAATCTGGTGTGCTTCCGCCATCGGGGTGGCGACGCCGTGAACCAGCGGCTGCTCGATACGCTCAACGCCTCGGGCGCGCTGTACCTCACGCACACCCGCCTGCGCGATCGGCTCGTGCTGCGCCTCGCGCTTGGCGCCCCGCTCACGCAACGCGCGCACGTGGAGGCGGCGTGGCGGCGCATTCGGGATGCGGCGCCCGCCTTCCCGTGACAGGGGGCACCGGGTGAACGGCCGCGGGCGGCAGCTGACCGAGTGGGACGAGCGCTATGCGGCGCCCGGCTTCGTATACGGGACGGCCCCGAACGATTTCCTGGTCGAGATGGCACCGCGGCTGCCACCGGGCCCGGTCCTGTGCCTCGGCGAGGGCGAGGGACGCAACGCAGCGTTCCTGGCCGCGCGCGGTCACCGGGTGGTCGCCGTGGACCGCTCCCGCGTCGGCCTTGCCAAGGCCGGGCGGCTCGCCGCGGAGCGGGGGCTCGGGCTCGCCGCGGTGGTCGCCGATCTCGCGGCGTTCCCGATTCCGCACCACGCGTTCGCCGCGGTCACGTCGATCTTCTGCCACCTGCCTCCGGAGATCCGGGCGCGGCTCTACCCCGCGGTCGGGCGGGCGCTCCGGCCCGGCGGCGCGCTGGTGCTCGAAGCGTACACCCCGCGCCAGCTGCACTTCGGCACCGGGGGCCCGAGCCGGGCCGAGCTGCTCATCACGCTCGCCGATGCCCGGCGTGAGCTCGCCGGGCTCGAGGTGGTGATCGGCCGTGAGATCGAGCGCGACATCCGCGAAGGGCCGCGCCACCACGGCCGCGGCGCCGTGGTGCAGGTGCTGGCCGTCAAGCGGGTGGCTGGGGCGTGATGGATGACCCGGTCCTCACGGCCTGCGCGGACCGGCTGCGCGCGGCGCGGCACGTTGCCGTCCTCACCGGCGCCGGCATCTCGGCGGAGAGCGGCATTCCCACGTTCCGCGACGCGCTCACCGGACTGTGGGCGCGCTACCGGCCGGAGGACCTCGCGACGCCGGAGGCGTTCGCCCGGGACCCGCGGCTGGTGTGGGAGTGGTACGCCTGGCGGCGCGCGATCGTGCAGCACGCCGAGCCGAATGCCGGCCACCGCGCCCTCGCGCAGCTCGAGCGCCTCGCCCCGGCCTGTGTGCTCGTGACGCAGAACGTCGACGGCCTGCACCAGCGGGCCGGGAGCACGCGCGTGCTCGAGCTGCACGGGAACATCCTGCGCGCGCGCTGCACGCGCGACGGCAGCGTCGTCGAGCGCTGGGCGGACGGGCCGGAGGTGCCGCCCCGCTGCGTGGCGTGCGGGGCCCCGCTCCGGCCCGACGTCGTGTGGTTCGGGGAGCCGGTGCCGGCCGAGGCGCTGCGCGCCGCGTGGGATGCGGCGTCGGTGTGCGATGTCTTCCTGTCGGTCGGGACCTCCAACCTCGTCGAGCCCGCCGCGGCGCTGCCGTGGCACGCGGCGGCGGCGGGCGCGGAGGTCATCGTGATCAACACCGTAGTTGTGGGCCAGCGCAGCGGCCCGCGCATTCACCACGTGGTGGGTCGCGCAGGCGAGGCGTTGCCGGCCCTGCTCGCCGCGGCCTGGCCCAGCCGTCCGGTGCAGGCGTCGTAGCGCATCGGTCGCCGGGCCTCTTGCGCGAACCCAGTGGGGCAAGCGAGACTTGCCCCCGTTCCACCCCGCCCGAAGTTTGCCCGACGCGAGCTTCAATCTTGGGGGTGACATGCCCTTTTCCTCGCATCCGGCGCGAATGGCCCGCGGCCTGGCGGTCGCGGCCGCCTGCAGTGTGCTGGTCCCGCGCAGCGCATCGGCCCAGGAGGCGACGACCCCGGCGCAGAATGTCGCGGCGGGCGCACGCGTGTTCGGGGCCAAGGGATGCAGTGGGTGCCACGCGATCAATGGAGTCGGGGCGACGATCGGTCCCGATCTGGGCCGTGTAGGGGGGGTCGCGTCGGTCTACGGGCTGGCCGCGCTCATGTGGAACCACCTCCCCGCCATGGCGTCGCGGATGCGGGCGACCGGCGCGGCCGCCCCGCATGTGGCCCCGTGGGAGGCGGCGGATCTCGTCGCGTTCCTGTTCTGGGCCGGCTACGTGAGCCCGCGCGGCGATTCCGCCGCGGGGCACCGCCTGTTCAGCGAGAAGCGCTGCATCATGTGCCATCAGGCGCGCGGGATCGGCGGGGTGATCGGCCCGCGGCTCGACGGTCTGCGCGCGGAGTCGCCGATCGACATCGCGGCAGCGTTCTGGAACCACGCCGCGACGATGGAGCACGAGATGCAGGAACGGGGCATCGCCCGGCCCGCCCTCACCGGGCAGGACTTGGACGACCTGCTCGCGTTCCTGCGGGCTGGTAGCCCGTCTCCCGAGGCTGGCGCCGTGAACGTGCTTCCCGGAAACGCCGACGCGGGGCGTGCGCTGTTCCGCACGAAAGGCTGTGTCCGGTGTCACCGGGTCGGCGGCGAGGGCGGCACCCGGGGACCGGACCTCGGTGCGGTGCCGCGCCGCGACCCGATGGCGTTCGCCGCCGCGATGTGGAACAAGAGCCCGGGGATGATCCAGGCGATGCGAACGGCGGGCATCGCGGTGCCGGAGCTCGCGGGCGCCGAGATGGCGGACCTCGTCGCGTATCTTGGCACGACGCAGTATCTGGCCGGGGAAGGCAGCGCGGCCCGCGGGCGCGACCGGCTGCGCTCCGCAGGATGCCTGTCGTGCCACGGGTTCGGCGGGCCGGGAGCGGGCGGCGCGGGGGATCTCGCCGGGCGCTTGGGGCTCGGCACCCGGGCGGCCGTGCTCGCGGCGCTCTGGAATCACGTGGCGCTGCCGGAGAGCACGTGGAGTCGGACGTGGCCCACCCTCGAGCCGGGGGCGGTCGCGGACCTGGTGGCCTACTTTGCGACGCAGGGGCGCGGACGATGAACAACGCGTATGCCGGGCGGGGAGCCCCGTGGCTCCCGCTGCTGGTGACGATCGGGACGGTGGTTGCGGTGCGACCCGCCGCGGCGCAGGGTGGTGGCGAAGACAGCTGTCGGTCATGTCATGAGATGCTGACCGTCGAGCGGCTTTCCGCGCCGGTCAAGGCGTTCCAGGAGGACATTCACGCGGCCCGCGGCTTCAGCTGCGCGGATTGCCACGGCGGCGATCCCACCGTGGCCGGGTTCGGCGCGATGGACCCCGCCAAGGGGTTCGTGGGTCGGCCCGTGGGGCGCCAGGTCATCCAGGTCTGCGGCCGGTGTCACTCGGACGCGGCGTTCATGCGGCAGTACAATCCGGCCTTGCGCGTGGACCAGGCGGCGGAATACGCCACGTCGGTCCACGGCCAGCGGCTGCTCGGGATGGCGGATCGGAAAGTCGCCACCTGTGTGAGCTGCCACCCCGCGCATCGCATTCGCCCGCCCAATGACCCCCGCTCCAGCGTGAACCCCGTGAACGTCGCCCGCACGTGCGGCGCGTGTCATGCCGATACGACCTACATGCGTGACTACGGGATCCCGACCGATCAGCTGGAGCGCTACGAGCAGAGCGTGCACTGGCACGCCCTGTCCGTGGACGGCGACCGCTCGGCCCCGACGTGCAACGACTGCCACGGCAATCATGGGGCGGCCCCCCCCGGCGTCGGCTGGGTGGGCAACGTGTGCGGGCAGTGCCACTCCGTGATGGCGGACTACTTCGCGGCGAGCCCGCACTCGTCGATCTTCACGAAGCTCGGTGTGCCCGGCTGCGTCGGCTGCCACGGCAATCACGCGATCACGGTCACGTCCGACACGATGCTCGGGGTCGCGGCGGGGTCGGTCTGCGGTCGCTGCCACGTCGCGGGGGCGGGTGGCGGGATCACGGCAGCGGCGATGCGGAGCGCGATCGACTCGCTGCGCACCGACTATGCGACGGCCGACTCGCTGCTGGCCGCCGCCGAGCATGCGGGCATGGAGGTCAGCCAGCCGCAGTTCGATCTCCGCAACGCGCGGACGACCCTCCTGCAGGCGCGGAACGCGGTGCACACGTTCGTGACCGACTCCGTGTCGCGACACGTCGACGAGGGCTTGGTGATCACGGCGACCGCCGTCAAGTGGGGCCATGCTGCGCTGAGCGACCTCCGGTTCCGCCGTATCGGGCTCGGTGTATCCACGGGCATCATCGTCCTGCTGATCACCGGCCTCGTCCTCAAGATCCGTCAGTTGGAGAGCGCCGGCCGATGACCCGTCCGGACCGGGGCACGCCCCAGGAGGAAGCAGGCATGGCTCAGTCGTCGCAGGCCCCCGCACCGCCCCGCAGGCGGTTCGTCAACTGGCTGCTTGGCACGAGCGTCGGCGGGCTGCTGCTCGCGATCGTGTACCCGGCCGGACGCTACCTCGTCCCGCCGCGCAGCGGCGAGTCGGCGGCATCCAGCGTGACGCTCCCGATCAAGCCCGACGACCTGGCGCCCGACACGGGCAGGATCTTCAAGTTCGGCAACCGCCCCGGGATCATCGTGCGAACCCCCACCGGAGACCTGCGGGCGTTTTCCGCGACCTGCACCCATCTCGGGTGCATCGTGCAGTACCGACCCGATCTGCAGCAGCTGTGGTGTGCCTGTCACAACGGCCACTTCGATCTCAACGGGACGAATGTCGCGGGCCCGCCCCCGAAGCCGCTCGAGGCCTTCACCGTGAATGTGCGGGGTGACGAGATCGTCGTGAGCAAGGGGAGTTGACGATGACGCGACTCCGCGGTGCCTGGATGGCTGTCTGGACCTGGCTTGACGAGCGGCTGGGGCTGGCGGCGGTCGGCGCGCTGGCAAAGAAGAAGGACGTGCCGATCCACCGGCACACCATCTGGTACTACCTGGGCGGCATGACGCTGTTTCTGTTCATCGTCCAGCTGTCCACGGGTGCGCTGCTGCTGATCTACTACCGGCCGAGTGCGGAAGGGGCCTACGAGTCGGTCCAGTTTCTCATGGCCGAGGTCCCGTTCGGCTGGCTCATTCGGTCGATTCACGCCTGGGCCGCCAACCTGCTGATCTTCACGCTGTTCCTGCATCTGTTCAGCGTGCTCTTGCTGCGGTCGTACGCCAAGCCGCGGGAGCTGACCTGGATGTCCGGGGTGGCCCTGCTCGGGCTCGCCATGACCTTCGGGTTCACGGGATACCTGCTCCCGTGGAACGAGCTGGCCTACTTCGCCACGCGGGTCGGGACCCAGATCATCGGCGTCGTCCCGGTGGTCGGGGAGTTCCTGCTCCGGGTGCTGCGCGGAGGAGACGACGTCACCGGGGCCACGCTGACGCGGTTCTACGCGATCCATGTGGCGCTGCTTCCCGCGACGACCCTCGTGCTGGTCGGCCTGCACCTCTACCTCGTCCAGAAGCACGGCATGAGCGTGCCGCCGCGCGTGCAGCAGGAGGGCGGCCCGAAGCGGGTGATGCCGTTCTTCCCGAATTTCCTGTTGCGGGATCTCGTCGGGTGGCTGACCGCGCTGGCGATCCTGGCGGCGCTCGCGGCCTATCTGCCGGCGGAGCTGGGCACCAAAGCCGATCCGTTCGCGTCGGCCCCCGCGGGGATCAGGCCGGAGTGGTACTTCATGTTCATGTTCCAGACGTTGAAGTACCTGCCGGCGCACATTCTGTTCTTCGAGGGCGAGGCGGTGGGCATCATGGGCTTCGGGCTCGCCGCCGTGTTCCTGCTGCTGGTGCCGTTTGTCGATCGCCGGACGGCGCGCGGCCGGCCGAGCCGGCTGTTTACCGGGATCGCGGTCGCGATCATCGCCTACATGCTCGTGCTCACGTACCTCGGGTACACGGCGAACCCCACCAAGTAGGCGGGCTGCGGCGGCGGCGCCCTGTGGGGGCGCCGCGCCTCAGAACGGCAGGACGCGGTCCGCCTCCTGCACCCAGTCGGTCAGGACCTGGAGCGTGCACTTCTGGACCCCGTCGATCAACTCGCTGTCGGCCAGGCCGCGGGCCTCGAGGCACGTGCCGCAGGCCCCCACGGTGCCGCCGTACGACAGGATCAGCCGGAGCATCGCCTCGATGTTGTAGTAGCCCCGGGGCACCTCCTGCCCGGCCTTGGCGCCCGACCCCGCGTCCCCCATGAGGTAGACCCACACCTGCTCCCCCTCACGCGTCGCGAGCGACGCGGCAAGGCGAAGCGCGTTGTAACACCGCTCGCTGCCGTAGGGCGGGTCGTTCAGGATGAACAGCGTCCGCACGGGTCACCTCGAATGCCTGACCGGACGAAAACCCCAAGGGTGGCGGGTCCATGGCGGGCCCCCCAAGAGTCAGTGGTCATACGCTAGGCGGCCCACGCTTAAGAAAGGATTAATGGCGTGTGAACCAGTCGCGGTCGCCAGGTCGGTCAAGGCCACGCAAGTCAGCCCGGCGTAGTCGGATACGGCAAAGGAGGGGGCGGCGTGCCTGGCCGGCTCGTCCGCCGGTCCACCGGCAGTGTCCGGTGCTAGGGCGACCGGATGAAACCTTCTTTATGAACTCCCGATGAACTTTTCCCCGCTCCCGCGGTAGTCTATATTCGTGTCGTACTCTCATCATGGGGCGTTGGGAGAGCCATGCGCGCGTCGACGAAAGTCCTGATGGCAGGTGTGCTGGTGGTGGGGACCGTGGGGTTTCTGATGGCGTCCGGCATCAAGGAAACCGGGGTCTACTTCCTGACCCCCTCGGAGCTTGCCGCCAAGGTGGCGGCCGACCCGGGGTTCCACGACGTGGGCGTCAAGATGGGCGCCAAGGTCGTGACGGGCTCCATTGCGCGGGACGTCGCCACGCAGACGATCAGCTTCAATGTCACCGATGGCCAGGTGACCTACCCGGTCGTCTACCGCGGCCTGGCGCCCGACACGTTCACGGATGATGTGGAGGTTGTGGTGGAGGGTCGCCTGCAGCCGGACGGCACCTTCCGCGCCACCACGTTGCTCGCGAAGTGCGGGTCGCGCTACGAGGCCGTCCCGAAGGCCTGATCCCATGACCATTCTCGGACAACTCGCGTTGTGGCTGGCGTTGCTCCTCGGCGTATGGGGGGCGGTGGTCGGCATCGTTGGCGGGCGCCGCGGTGATCCCGTGCTGATCCGCAGCGCCCGGCGCACGGTCTACGCCCTGACGGGGGTCATCGCCGTCGCGGCCCTGGCGCTCGTGGTGGCCCTCCTCAAGGACGACTTCAACGTCTCCTATGTCGCGAGCTACAGCAGCCGCAACCTGCCGCTCGCCTACAAGCTGTCGGCGTTCTACGGCGGGCAGTCGGGGAGCCTCCTGTTCTGGGCACTGGTGCTGAGCGTGTTCGCGTCCGCGGCCCAGCTGCTCACGCCGCGGCGGTATGCGTATCTGATGCCGTACGTCGCGGCGGTCACGTGCGTCATCGCGGCCTTCTTCGTGTCCGTCTCGGTGTTCGCGGCCAACCCGTTCACGCGGCTGGCCTATACGCCGATGGACGGGCGTGGGCTGAACCCGCAGCTCCAGAACCCGGGGATGGTGATCCATCCGCCGATGCTCTATCTCGGCTACATCTCGATCGCCATCCCGTACGCCTTCTCGGTCGCGGCGCTGCTGACCCGGCGGCTCGACATCGGCTGGCTCCACGCGATCCGCAAGTGGACGCTGTTGTCCTGGGTGTTCCTCTCGGCGGGGATCACGCTCGGGATGTGGTGGGCGTACGTCGAGCTGGGCTGGGGCGGCTACTGGGCGTGGGACCCGGTGGAGAACGCCAGCCTCTTGCCGTGGCTCACGATGACGGCGTTCCTCCATTCCGTGATGATCCAGGAAAAGCGCGGCATGCTGAAGCGCTGGAACATCGTCCTGATCGGCATCAGCTTCATGCTGTCCATTCTCGGGACGTTCATCACGCGGAGCGGCATCATTTCGAGCGTCCACTCGTTCACGCAGTCGAACGTGGGCTACTTCTTCCTCGGCTTCCTGGTGCTCGGCGGCTGCTTCATGGGCTGGCTCACCTGGTCGCGCTGGGATCTGCTGCGCACCGAGACCAGGCTGGAGAGCGCGCTGTCGCGTGAGGCGAGCTTCTTCTTCAACAACCTGATCCTCGTTGGGGTCGCGTTCTCGGTGCTGTGGGGGACGCTGTTCCCGATCCTCTCGGAGGCGGTCCGCGGCACGAAGGTCACGGTGGGACCGCCGTTCTTCAATCAGGTGAACGTGCCGCTCGGGCTCGCCCTGTTGGCGCTCACCGGCATTGGCCCGCTGATCGCGTGGCGCAAGGCGAGCCCGCGCAATCTGCGACGCCAGTTCGTGGTGCCGGGCCTCGCCGCGGTGGCGATGGCGGCCACGCTGATCGCGCTCCGTCTCTCGAACTTCTCTGCCGGCGTGGCGATCACGCTTGCCGCGTTCGTCGTGGGGACCATCCTGCAGGAGTTCGTGCGCGGCGTGGGCGCCCGGCACCGGTTGCACGGCGAGCACTACGCGCTCGCGTTCGCGCGGCTCGTCGGCCGCAACCGGCGCCGGTACGGCGGCTACATCGTGCACCTCGGCATCGTGGTGTATTTCGTCGCCTTCACCGGCCTGGCCTTCAAGAAGGAGCAGGAGGCGTCGCTCAAGCCGGGTGAGTCGGTGACGATGCGGTCGCCGTACGGCAACACCCTCACGTTCACGCACATCGGCGTGTCGCAGTACGAGGCGCTCAACCGCTTCGTGTCGGCGGCGAGCGTGGAAGTGACCCAGGACGGCAAGCGCCTGGGCGTGATGACGAGCGAGAAGCGCCAGTACGTGGATTCGTTCGGCCGCCAGACGTTCGAGCCGTCCACCGAGGCGGCGATCCGCTCGTCGGCGCGCGAGGACCTGTACATCGTGTTCGCCGGGGCGGTCAACGGCACCGAGGAGGCCGTCTACAAGTTCACGATCAACCCGCTC
This sequence comes from uncultured Gemmatimonadales bacterium, assembly GCA_963771275.1. Taxonomy (GTDB): domain Bacteria; phylum Gemmatimonadota; class Gemmatimonadetes; order Gemmatimonadales; family GWC2-71-9; genus JAOTWJ01. The sequence goes on along the minus strand of CAVYSW010000003.1, from coordinate 270,967 downwards.
GTCATCTGGGTCTGGATCGGCGGGGCCATCCTCGTGTTCGGTGGCGTCGTGACGCTGTGGCCCGGTGGCGGGCCGTCGGAGACCGCCCGGCGCCGCGCGGTGGAAGGCTACCAGGTGTCGCTGGCGGGAGAGGCGGTGGACGCGTGAAGGCGTTGGGGCGGCGCGCGTTCCTGCGGCAGACGGCCGTGCTCGGCCTCGCACCGGTGGCGGGCCTGCAGTCGCCGCAGGACACCACGCGGGACACCGCGGCGGCCCGCCTGTGGCAGCCCGACCTGGCGGGGCGACCGCGCGGCGCGATCACCGACTACGAGAACGATCCGTTCATCATCGGGGTCGAGCGGCGCCTGCGCTGTACCTGCGGCTGCAACCTCGACATCTACACGTGCCGCACGACCGATTTTACGTGCACCTACTCGCCCGCCCTGCATCACGAGATCGTCGGACTGGTGCAGCAGGGCAAGAGCGCCGACGAGGTCATTGCCGCCTTCGTGGCGAAGTACGGCGAGACGGCGTTGATGGCCCCGCCCAAGCAGGGGTTCAACTGGGCGGCGTACCTGCTGCCGGGCGTGGTGATCACGATCGTGGGCGTCGTCATCGGCACGGTGCTGATCCGCCGCGCCCGCGTGGCGACCGTCGCGGCCACAGCGCCCGGGCCCGAGCGCGTGGGGCTCTCACCGGACGAGGCCGCGCGCCTCAAGGCGGAGCTGGATCGCCTGGAGAGCTGACATGCTGGAACTGATTGCCGGCGTCGCCGTCGCGCTCGCCGCGCTCGCGCTCGTGCTCGAGCCGCTCATCCGCAATCGCGCCGACGCGCCGGCCGGTGCCGACGACGACGCCGACGAGGACTTTGCACCGCTCGAGGAATCCGAGTCCCCCAAGGTGCAAGCCCTGCTGGCGCTCAAGGAGATCGAGTTCGACCGCGCGACCGGCAAGCTCTCGGACGACGATTACGAGCACCTCAAGGCCCGCTACGCGAAGCGGGCGCTGGCCGCGATCGAGGCCGAAGACACCGCAACCACCGCGGTCGCCGCCGCCGAGGCCACGGACGATCCCGCGGAGGCCCTGATCCTGGCGGCCCGTAACCAGGCGTCCGTCTGCCCCGTCTGCGGGCCGCGACCCGAGACCGGGGCCGCGTTCTGCTCCGAATGCGGCCGGCCCCTCGGGGTGTGATCTAGCTCACCGGCTTAACGCCGCGCCGGGCGGCACGTCTCACGGTCGAACGCGGGAGCCTATCCCTCCAGCCCATTCGACCGGGAGCGATATCATGCAGCGACTACCCTTCGCCATAGGATGTGTGGCGGCCCTGGCCGCGGCGGCGTGCAGTGACGCCACCGCCCCGGGCAACGCCGACCCGCAGGATCGCAGCGAAGTCCTCACCGCGCTCGACCAGTCCGGCTGGTTTGCGGACGACTTCGGGCTCGATGGGGCGATCGACAATGCCCCCCTGAGCGCCACCGCCGGCTTCGACCTCGGGCTCGCGCCGAGCGCGGCGGACTCGGTCCCGCTCGTGCGGGCCTGGGGGCGGCAGCCTGGACCGCCGATCGGACGCCGGGTGAGCGTCGACGTGGCCAACGACACCGCGCGCGTCCGGGCCGTCATGCGATTCGACGGGACGTTCGTGCTCGATCGGACCGACGACGGCGTGCGGAACCCCACGGCGAAACCGCTGCAGGAGGAGGCCGTGCAGCACGCCCTGCTGGTCCGTGGGGACCCGGACGGCACAGGGCGCCGCTGGCACCTCGCGGCCCTGAGCCCGCATCAGTGGAGGATGACGGACGAGGCGAAGCGGACGGTGCGCCTCACCCGCGTCGGCGTCTGGGTGAACGGCACGCTCGCCTTCGTCGTCGAGAACCCGACCGAGTTGTTCGACGTGAACGACCGGGTCCCGCGGCTGCACGTCGGTGACGTGGTGCGGGTCGCGGCGACGGTCGACAACACGACGGGCACGGGCAACGAGCCCGCGACGTTCGTCTTGCTGCACCTCTACCATGCCGGTCCGGATGCCCGAGGCTGGGTGCGCGTGCCGATGCGGGAGACCGAGGCCGGGGTGTTCGTGCGCGAGTGGACGGCCCGGTTCACCGGGAGAGAGCGGATCACGGTGGACGCGATCGACTCGCAGACGTTCAACACGGACAGCGAGGACGACTACCGGGCCAACGTCTGGGCGATTCCCTACCGCATCGAGTAGGGGTTGGCGTTGGTCGATAGCCGGTGGCCAACGACAGCGGCGGTGGGCGACGGATGCGCCGTCCCACCGCCGTTCCGCAACGGCCATCGGCCATCGGCTATCGGCTATCGACTAGAACTCGAACTGCTCCATCCGTCTGAGCCCCACGCGCAGCGGGACGACCGTCGCGGCGGTGCAGATCCCGACGACCGCCCCGAACGCCGCATACATCCGCCAGTCCAGCACGACGGGCTCCCGCCGGTACACCGCCTGCAGATACTGGTAGACCGGTACTGCCTCCACCACGATCACCGCGGCGAGCAGGACGATCGTGCTCATCATGAAGACGAGCCCGCCGAACGACGTGGGGATCTGGGCCGCGTTCTCCGTCTCGAACTGCGGGTACACGGCGCCGAATCCCAGGGCGAGCGCCCCGATCGCCAGTGTGAGCAGAATGATCGTGCCCACCGCCACCGCCATCATGAACGGCGTCGTCTTGAGCAGCAGGTTCGTGAACGCCGTGATGACGAGCGCCAGCGCCAGGAGCGGCACGGTGCCGGTCCAGTACTTCGACCAGAGCAACGCCCGCAGATCGAGCGGGCTGGACCGCAGCAGCCACATCTGGCGCCCTTCGAGCGAGACCATGGGAAAGATGAACCGTGCCGCGATCGACGCGAGCACGAACCCCGCAAGGCCCAGGTTGAGGAACGCCACGAGGCTCATGAAGTAGAATGGGACCTGCTCGCCCGAGAACAGCGGCAGCGCGCGGATGTTGAACAGGTAGATCACCACCAGCACGCCCAAGAGGATCAGCTGGCTCCACTGCGTGGTGTCGCGGAAGAACAGCTTGATGTCCTTCACGATGAACTCGCGCTTCGCCACGGAGAACACGGTCCCCAGCGGCGCGAGCAGGGTCTGCCAGACCCAGCCGTGGACGAACCGCTCGGCGCCTTCCTGCGCCTTGGTGTAGCCGATCGGATAGAGGCGCCCGTGCAGGGCGGCGCCGCCCACGACCAGCACGCCCGCGGTGGACCACAGCAGCGCCAGTCCCAGCCAGTCGAACGGCCCCACGAGATAGCTCATCACCGTCTCGGTGGCCCACTCGCTCGGCAGGAACGGCGTGGTGGGCGTGCGCAGCACGGTGATGAAATCGAGCAGGTTGCGGAAGCCCTCCGGCCGGGCGAGCTGCTCCGGCCGCATGACGCGGAACATCAGGATCAGGAGTCCCGCCGCCGCGATCGTGACGACGGACAGCAGGTCGCGCGTGCGGCGGGCGGGGAACACGTTCACCAGCACTAGCGTCGTGGCGCTCCCGATCACCGCAGGCACCACCACCAGCGGCAGGAACACCGCCACGACCAGGGGGACGAACGCCCAGCCGCCGCCGTAGACCACGCCATACGCCGCGAAGATCGGCACGCTCATGAGGGCCACCATCCACGAGCTGTGCACCAGGGTCTCGCCCAGCTTGGCGAGGTACAAGTGCACCCTGTCCACCGGGGCGGACACCAGGAGGTCCAGGTCCTTGGCCAGGAAGAACGACGAGAGGGCCGTGATCAGGTTGGACAGCAGCAAAATCGAGAGAAACGAGAGGAGCACGAGGCCCAGCAGCTTGCCGGCCAGCAGCGGGCCGATCTCCGCGACCCCCCGAAAGTAGGCCAGCACGCGGTAGAGCACGCCGAACACGGCGAGCCAAAACGCCAGGCCGACGACCGCCAGCAGCACGAGCTTGCCACGCCCACCGGCCTGGCGCTCCTGCCGCAGCCGGGCGCGCGCCGTGCGCCACTTGGGGCCGAGCACGTGGGCGAGCGACTCCACCTCAGTCTCCCAGAATGGCCCCGAGCTCCCGGCCCGAGCTCCCGCCGGTGAGCCTGAGAAACAAATCCTCGAGCGACGCGTCGCCGGCCCGCGTCTGCTCCCGCAAATCCGCGATCGTGCCCTCGGCCACGATGCGGCCCGCCTGGATGATCGCGATCCGGTCGCACATCGCCTCGGCGACCTCGAGCGTGTGCGTGCTCATCAGCACCGTGCCGCCGCGACCCACGAACTGCCGGAAGATGTCCTTGAGCAGCCGCGCGGCCCGCGGATCGAGCCCGACCATCGGCTCGTCCACGACGATGAGCTCCGGCCGGTGGACCAGCGCGCTGGAGATGATCAGCTTCTGCCGCATCCCGTGGCTGTAGGCCTCGATCAGCTCGTCCTTCCAGGTGGTCAGCTCGAACACGTCGAGCAGCTGGTCGATGCGCCGCTCGATCGCGCTGCCGTCCTGGCCGTACAGCCCCGCCACGAACCGGAGGAACTCCCCGCCGGTGAGCTTCTCGTAGAGGAACGGCCGGTCCGGGATGAACCCGAGTCGCGCCTTGGCGACCATCGGGCGCGCCAGGAGATCGTCGTCACCCAGCCAGATGCGCCCCGCCGTCGGCCGCAGGATCCCGGCGATCATCCGGAGGGTCGTCGTCTTCCCGGCGCCGTTCGGCCCGAGAAAGCCGAACAGCTGCCCCCGCGGCACGTGCAGCGCGATCTGGTCGACCGCCACGAACGTCCCGTACCGCTTCGTCAGCCCTTCGAGACGGATCATGGCAGCGAGTCGGTCCTCATCACGTCGATGGTCAGCCGGCCGATCAGCCGGATCAGTTCGAGCTGGCGCGCGAGGCCGCCGATGGTGAACCGCACGTGCGCGGCATCGGCGGGGAACTGTCCGAACGTCGGATCCACCGCCACCCAGCCGTTGAGGTACACCTCGGCCCACGCGTGATAGTAGAAGGTTCCGTCGAGATAGACGAGCCCGGCGGCTGTCCGGGACGGCAGGCCGACCGCCCGGGCGAGCGCGACGAACAGCACCGTGTGCTCGTTGCAGTCGCCGCGCCGACGCTGGTAGACGTCCAGCGCGCTCGGCACGCTGAGCGTGACCTCCTTCCGCACGCGCTCGTCCACCCAGCGGGTGAGCAGCTCGGCGGCGCGCTCAGGGCGTCGGGTGCGTCCGATGATCTGGCGCGCCTGGGCCTGAATGCGCGGGTCGTCGCTCTGCACCAGCGGCTCCGGCTGCAGGAAGGGACGCAGCGCCGGCAGGGTCGCGGGCAGCCGGTACGACGCCCGCCGGGCCGCCGCATCCTCCCGGCGAACCGTCAGCGTGTCGCCCGAGAGGTGCTGCCGGTCGCCGTCGAGGTCGAAGCCGGTGAGGCCCAGGCCACCGAGCCGGACCTGCAGGAGCGTCAGCGTGTCCCTGGCCAGCGTCACGTTCGAGGCGATCGCCGTCTGGCGGATCAGGTCGATGCCGCGCCGCGGGGCCGTGCCGGCCGCGGGCGTGCGAAACCGGCGGAAGTTCTCGTACGCCACCTCGAACGCGGTGCGCTCGAGCCGGAACCCCATCGGTGAGGTCATCGCGATCACCTGCCCGCGACGGTCCATCCAGGTGTCGATGGGGACGTCGCCATGCGCCTCGCGCAGCTGCCACCCTCGGACGGTGTCCGTGAGGATCGGGACGAAGCGCCCCGCGGCGGTATCGAACACCGCGCTGTCCGCGAAGGTGAACGTGGATTCGGCGGTCACCGCTACCGTGACCCGTCGCGTGCTCAGCAGCAACGGGTCGAACACCTGCATCGTGAAGGATCGCCCCGTCTGGAGCGCGCCCCCCAACGCCACCGCGAGCGGCAGCAGCTGGGGCAGGACAATCGGCTCCGGGAGTCGGATGCGGCGGGTTTCCCGGCTGTCCGTTGACGCGATCTCGAGCACGAGCAGCGAGTCGCCTTCGATCCGGCCGGTCGCGTCGAACTGCGCGCTCTCGGAGTGCAGCGACGCCGTGAACGAGCGGAGCCGGAGGCCCCGCGTCAGGAAGATGGTCGTGCGCGCCTCGGTGCGCTGCACCGTCCCAAGCACGGGGATCTCGAGCACCACGATGTCGCCGAGACTGAGCGTGTCACCCAGGGTGTCGATCGTGCTCGAGGCGTAGCCGATCTGGTCGGTGCCCAGGCTCACCGCATAGTACGCCGCGCCCGGCGGCAGGTTCGACGCCGCTTCCGCCAGCACCTGGGCAGGCGGCCGCCAGTACTCCCGCCGGAGCAGCAGGGCGAGCGACGCCAGCCACGCCACGACGACGACCGCCGCGATGACGCGGCGGCTCACGAGCCGTTGGTCCGGAAGTAGGTCTCGAACACGCGGCGCTCGTCCTCCGTTTCGACCACGATCGTCACGTCGCGGGGGTAGCCGGACGCGCCCGGCACGCCCGCGAAGACCCCGGCCATGGTCCGAGCCGCGTCCTCGAGGGTGAGGTTTCCGGCGCCGATGCCCACCGGTGGCACCGCCACGTGGGCGAGCGCCCAGTCGGCGGTGCGCTGCAGGGCCGTGGTCAGCGCCCGCCGAACCGAGCGCTCGGACACCGGCTCCGTGGCGCTCCGAATGATAGCATGGATGACGAGCTCCGCCGGGAGGCTCCCGCCGGGGGTCACGACGGCGGATCCGACCGCGAGCGGTCGCTCGACCTTGAGATGGTCCCAGAACGCCGGCCCGCCCACCTGCTCGAGACGGCGCAGGCTCGGGGTGGTCGGCTCGAGGAAGTCCGTGGCGGGTCGGACGATCGCGTCGGCGGCCACGAACGCGAGATCGTCCACCACCACCCTGATCACGTGCCCGTGAGCTCCCGCGAGCGACGATACATGAGTGCCGCCTCGCGCGGCCGGTTCAACCGGTCATAGACGACGCCCAGTCCGCGCAGGGCCCGGGCGTTGGTCGGGCGCAGCTCCGCGGAGCGCTGGAACGCCTGCAGCGCTCCATCGAGATCGTCCATGTGGTTGAGGGCTTCCCCGAGCGCATCCCATGCGGTCGCCCGACTGGGGTCGACTTCCAGCACGCGCCGCAGGTGCGGAATCGCGTCCCGCCACAGGCCTTTGCGCGACAGGACCAGCCCCAGGGCAAGGTGCCCGTCCGCGCTGGCCGGATCCAGCCGCAGCGCGCGGCGCAGATCGGTCTCCGCCTGCGCGAACAGTCCCAGCGAGCTGCGCAGCGTCCCGCGCCGGATCAGCGCGCCGGGATCGTCGGGCGCATGCTCGAGGCAGAGGTCGAGCTCGGCCAGCGCCGTGTCGTGCTGGCCAAGACGGTCGAGCAGCAGGGCGAAGCTGCTGCGCGCGTCGACGTGGCCGGGGCACGCCACGAGGAGCTCCCGGTAGATCGCCTGTGCGCGCACCGCGTCGCCGCGCTGCGCCGCTTGCTGCGCCGCGCGATACAACACCTCCTCACTGGGCAGCGACGTCCCGGCGACGGCCGTCACCTCCGGGGCGGGCGTCCCGTCCGATGCCGCCAGGGGGGCCGGCTCGACCAGCTCGAACGGCAATGCGGGGCGCGAGGGCGAGGCCCCGGCGGACTCGGCGGGCTGCCGCGCCACTGGGGTGTAGCCCCGGCGGCGTCGAGCCCGGCGTCGATGGCGCCGTGTCACGGAGTTTCTCCGGGTGTGGTTTCCGCCGCGACCCATGCCAGGTAGGCGGGCAGGCCGTGCACCACCGGCACGGCGAGCAGCTCGGGAACGCGATACGGGTGATGGCGATCGACCGCCGCGCGGAGGGCGGGCCAGCGATCGCGCGTCGTCTTCAGCAGGACCAGCGCTTCGCTCGCGGTGGTGATCGTGCCCTCCCAGCGGTACACCGACGTTGCGGCCGGAACGATCGTGCCGCAGGCCACGATGCGCTGCTCGACGAGGCGCTCCACCAGGAGCCGGGCGGCGTCGGGGGTCTCGAGCATCGTGAACACCATCACGGCGTCGCTGACATCGGGCGCGGCCATGGCTCGCGGATCGCCTCGCGCAGCAGGGACCGCCAAAGTATCCCGGCGCCCCGGGTGTGGCAAGACAGGTCCGGTCCGCCCCCGGTCCGCGGCGCGCCCCCGCCCGTTGACCGCGGGTTCCCGGTGCCACTACGTTCGACGGCTATGGCCGACGACCGCCTCGTCGTGCGCGGCGCGCGGGTGCACAACCTGCGTAATATCACCGTGGAAATCCCGCGCAACCGGCTCACCGTGATCACCGGACTCTCGGGCTCCGGCAAGTCGTCCCTCGCGTTCGACACGATCTACGCCGAGGGGCAACGCCGCTACGTGGAGTCGCTGTCGGCGTACGCCCGCCAATTCCTCGGCCTCATGGAGAAGCCGGACGTCGACGCCATCGAGGGGCTGTCGCCGGCGATCTCGATCGAGCAGAAGACGGCGGGGCAGAACCCGCGATCGACCGTCGGGACCGTGACGGAGATCTACGACTACCTGCGGCTCCTCTGGGCGCGCGTCGGCATCCCCCACTGTCCGCACGACGGCGCGGCCATCCGGCGACAGACCGCCTCGCAGATCAGTGAGGCGGTGCTGCAGTGGCCGGAGGGGACGCGGATCGAGGTCGTGGCCCCGCTGGTCCGCGGGCGCAAGGGCGAGTTCCACGATCTGTTCGAGGGCGCGCGCCGCCAGGGCTTCGTCCGGGCACGCGTGGACGGCGCGGTCCACGAGCTCGCGTCCCCGCCGCGGCTCAACCGCCGGGTGAGCCACGACATCGGCCTGATCGTCGACCGGCTGGTGGTGCGCCCGGCGGATCGCGGCCGGCTGCACGATTCGATCGAGACGGCCCTCAAAGCCGCGGACGGGCTGGTCGAGGTCGTGCGGGACGGCCAGAAGACGCTCTTCTCCGAGCGGTTCGCCTGCCCCCAGTGTGGCTATTCGCTGGCGGAGCTCGAGCCGCGCCAGTTCTCGTTCAACTCGCCCTACGGTGCGTGTCCCGCGTGCGGCGGGCTCGGCACCCGGCGGGAGGTGAGCGAGGCCCTGGTGCTGGGCGATCCGCAGATCTCCCTGCTCGAAGGCGTGGTCCTGCCGTGGGGCGAGCCCACGGGGTACCTGCGCAAGGTGGTGCTGCCGACGCTCGCGACGACGTTCCGGTTCCGCCTGGAGGCGCCGTGGGGAGCGCTGTCCGAACGGGTCCGCCGGCTGCTGCTCGACGGCCTGCCGGACCGCAAGCTGAGGTTCCCCGCGGGGAGCGGCGGCGCCACCTACGAGAGCGTCTGGGAGGGCATCATCAAGAACGTCGAGCGCCGCTACCGCGAGACCAGCTCGGATGCCGTGCGCGAGCAGCTCGGTGAGTTCATGACCGAGATCCTGTGCGACGCGTGCGGCGGCCGGCGGCTCAAGCCGGAGAGCCTCAGCGTGCTGGTCCACGGCCGGAGCCTCGGCGACATCGTGGCCCTGTCGGTGTCCGAGGCGCTGCAGTTCTTCGAGCAGATCCCGCTGCGCGGCCAGCCCGGCGGCACCATCGATCGCGAGATCGCGGGCCCGATCCTGCGCGAGGTCGTCGAGCGGCTGGCGTTCCTCCGCGACGTGGGTCTCGCCTACCTCACGTTGGGCCGTGCGGCCGAGTCGCTCTCGGGCGGGGAAGCGCAGCGCATCCGCCTCGCCACGCAAATCGGCAGCCGGCTGGTCGGCGTGCTGTACATCCTCGACGAGCCGTCCATCGGACTCCACCCGCGCGACAACGGCCGGCTGCTCGACACGCTGCGCGGGCTGCGCGACCTGGGCAACACGGTGATCGTGGTCGAGCACGATGCCGACACGATCCGCGCCGCCGACCACGTGATCGATCTCGGGCCACGTGCGGGGCGGTTCGGGGGTGAGGTGGTCGCGGAGGGGTCGGTCGACGATGTCGTGCGGCACCCGACGTCGCTCACCGGCAGGTATCTGCGGGGCGAACTGCGGATCCCGCAGCCCGCGGCCCGCCGGGCCGTGCTCCCCACCCGGGCCGTCCGCGTCGTGGGGGCGCGGCAGCACAACCTGCAGAACCTCGACGTCGCGTTCCCGATCGGCGCGTTCATCGCGGTGACGGGCGTCTCGGGCTCCGGGAAGTCCACCCTGGTCACCGACATCCTGTACCACGGGCTGGCCCGGCATCTCTACCGGACGAAGACCCTGCCCGGCGCGCACGACCGGATCGAGGGTCTGGAGCAGCTCGACAAGGTCCTCGCGATCGACCAGAGCCCGATCGGCCGGACGCCGCGCTCGAACCCGGCGACCTACGCGGGGCTGTTCACGCCGATCCGCGATCTGTTCGCCCAGCTGGCCGAGTCGCGGATTCGCGGGTACGGGCCGGGACGGTTCTCGTTCAACGTGAAGGGCGGGCGGTGCGAGTCCTGCCAGGGCGACGGGCTCGTGCGCATCGAGATGCACTTCCTGCCGGACGTCTACGTGCCGTGCGAGGTGTGCAAGGGCCGGCGCTACAACCGGGAGACGCTCGACGTCCGCTACAAGGGCCGATCGATCGCCGACGTGCTCGACATGACGGTGGCCGATGCGCTCGAGTTCTTCGAGGCGCAGCCGCGGATCCGGGGGCGGCTCGAGGTGCTGAACGACGTCGGTCTGGGCTATGTCCACCTGGGCCAGAGCGCCACCACGCTGTCGGGCGGCGAGGCCCAGCGGGTCAAGCTCGCCACCGAGCTGGCCAAGCGCGACACCGGGCGGACGATGTACATCCTTGACGAGCCGACCACGGGGCTGCATTTCGAGGACGTGCGCCTGCTGCTCGATGTGCTGCACCGCCTCGTGGACCGTGGCAACACCGTGGTGGTGATCGAGCACAACCTCGAGGTCGTGAAGACCGCCGATTGGGTGATCGATCTCGGGCCCGAGGGCGGGGCGGCGGGCGGCGCGATCGTCGCGCAGGGGTCTCCGGAGGACGTCGCGCGCGCGCCGCACTCCCATACGGCCCGCTATCTCGCGCCGCTGCTCCGGCGCTGACCCACGCCTTTACTTTTCCCGCGCGAGCGACACTTTTTGAAACAGTGGACGTAGGGGGTCTCGGACGACGGAGGAATGACGCATGCAGCAGGTCCCCGCACCGCCGCAGTTGCCGGACTTCATCGTTCATCAGGGCCCGGACCCGGTCAACATCGCGATCGCGGTCGTGATCGTGGTGGCGTCGGTCGGGGGCATGGGGATCCTGTGGACGCTCGTGCGCGGGCTGGTGCGACGGTGGACCGTCCAGGTCCCCGCCGACGGGCAGGCCACGCAGGAGCTGCGACAGACCGTTCGGCAGCTCAGCGCCGAGGTCATGGAGCTGCACGAGCGGCTGGACTTTGCGGAGCGGGTGCTGACCGCCCGCAAGGAGCCGGAGCGGATCGAGCGGGGGGGCGAGTAGCATGGGGCCGGACGTTCTCGTTCCGGTCGTGGCGATCCTGGGCATCGCCGGCGCGGTGATCCTGCGCGGCCCGCTCGGCCGGGCCCTGGCGGATCGCATCGCCCGGCGCGGCCTGCCCCCCGACGGGCGCAGCGCGGACATCGCCGCGGAGGCCCTGCTCGAGCTCGACAACCTGAAGCAGCGCCTGGCCGAGCTCGAGGAGCGTCAGGACTTCACGGAGCGGATGCTGACCCGGGCACGCGAGCACGGCGACTTGGGCCCGTCCGGAGGCTCCCGTGCCCCCTGACTGGGTATTCCTCGTACCGTTCGGTGGGATGGCCACCGGGATCGTGTTCCTGGTGGTGACGTACAAGCTGATCGTCCGCTGGATCGACCGGCGCCAGGTAGGGAGCGGGGCATCCGCCGAAGAGCTGGAACGGCTGCGCGGTGAGGTGGAGGCACTGGGGACCATGGTCGATCGGGTGGCGGAGCTCGAAGAGCGGGTGGACTTTGCCGAGCGGCTGCTGGCGCAGCAGCGGCGCGAGGGACTTCCCGGAGGCTCGTGAGGTGTTCAGCGACTGGGTGTGGGTCCAGAATGTCGTGTTCCCCATCATCGGCATGGGGATGGGCGGGTTCGTCCTGTTCGGGATCTACCGGATCGCGAACAAGTTCCTCGACCGGCGGCACGACGCTCGCCTCGGTGAGGCTGGGCCGGGGGTCGGCGAGGAGTTGCAGCGGTTGCAGCAGCGGATCGAGCAGCTCGAAGGGAAGACGTACCGCTGGGAGGAGCTGGAGGAGCGCCTGGAATTCGCCGAGCGCATGCTGGCGCAGCACGCCCAGCGCCCCCTGATCGAAGGAGAGCATTGAGGCATGGATATGGAAGGCATTCTCGCAATCACGTTCATCTTCGGTGGCGGGACGCTGTTCTTGCTCGCGATCTCCCCGGTGGGTCGAGCCTTCGCTGCGCGGATTCAGGGCAAGGCGGTCACGTCGGACGAGGTGGTCCAGCGGCTCGAGGCCTCCAACCAGGCGGTGATGGACGAGATGGAGGAGCTGCGCCAGGATGTCGCGGAGGTGCACGAGCGGCTGGATTTCGCTGAGCGCCTTCTGGCCCAGCAGCGGCAGGGGGTCCTGCCGCCGGACGGGAGCCCGGCGGCCCGCTAGCGCCCGGCCGGTGGCGTAAAGGCGTGCCGATGCCGATCTTCCAGCAGGCCAATGGAGCGCCGGGCAGCGCCCGGCCGGTCGCAGTACTCAACCCGTTGTGAGACGCGCGGCCGGAACAGGGCTGGCGCGGGAGGCGTAGGGGAGCCATGGGGATCTTCCAGCGCTTGATGACTGTGATCAAAGCGAACATCAACGCGCTCATCGGCCGCGCCGAGGACCCCTCCAAGGTCCTCGAGCAGTCCCTGATCGACGCGCGGACCCAGCTTGCGAAGACCAAGCAGGACGTGGCCGGGGCGATCGCCGACGAGAAGAAGCTCCAGGCGCAATCGGAGCGCGAGAAGAAGCAGGCAGAGGATTGGGAGCGGCGCGCGATGCTGGCGGTCCAGGAAGGGCGCGACGATCTCGCCAAGCAGGCCCTCATGCGGCAGTCGGAGCACGTGCAGAACGCGACGCAGCTCCACGAGACCTGGGTGCGCCACAAGGCGGACACGGAGAACCTGAAGGGCTCCCTCCGCCAGATGAACGACCGGATCGAAGAGCTGAAGCGCAAGAAGAACGTCCTGGTTGCCCGGCAGAAGCGCGCCGAGGCCCAGCAGCGCATCCAGCAGACGATGCACTCGATGAGTGACCAGAGCGCGTTCGACACGTTCGCGCGGATGGAGGAGAAGATCGACGATATGGAGCGCCAGGCCCTGGCGGCCGCCGAGCTCGCCGGGGAGTTGAGCGGCGACACGTTGCAGCAGGAGTTCGCGGCGCTCGAGTACCACGGATCCGCCGATCAGCGGCTGCTGGAGCTGAAGCAGAAGATGGGACTGCTGGGTGCGGGGGAGACGAAAGCGCCGCAGCAGCTCTCCGCCGGCACGGCCGGGAGCGAGCCGATCCACGACGCGGAGCTGGTGGAAGAGGACGACGGCCCCGACAAGAAGTGAGCAGTACGGGATGTGACGGCGGGCCGCCGGCTGGCGTCACGGACCCCGCGCGCTCGCCTCAGCCCATTCCCCGTCAGACCGTTGACGTCTGCACCGGTGCGCCTTCGGTTCCGCGCTTGGAACTCCATGTCAATCATTAACTTGGGCCACCGCCGATGAGCGGGCTTGCCCTGTTCAACACGCTCACGCGCCGGGTCGAGCCGTTCGCGCCACTCGCGCCGCCGCGGGTCACGATGTACATGTGCGGCCCCACCGTGTGGAACTACGCGCACGTCGGGAACTTCCGGACCTTCCTCGTCGGCGACATCCTGCGCCGCTACCTCGAGTACGTCGGGTACGAAGTCTTCCTGATCATGAACCTGACCGACGTGGACGACCGCATCATCAAGGCGGCCGCGGCGGAGGGCATGGCGATCCGGGACTTCACCGAGCGGTACACCAGGGCGTTCTTCGAGGACCGGGATTTCCTGCGCATCCGGCCCGCCGATGTCTACCCACGGGCCACCGACTACATCGGCCCGATGACGGCGCTGGTGGAGCGGCTGCTCGAGCGACGGCTGGCCTATCGCGGCGAGGACGGGTCGGTGTACTTCGCCGTGCGCGCGTTTCCGACCTACGGCCGCCTCTCGCGGCTCGACACGCGGGAGCTGAAAGCGGGGGCCCGCGTCGCTAGCGACGAATACGACAAGGAGGAGGCGCGGGATTTCGCGCTGTGGAAGGCCGCGGGCTCCGTGGATGAGGCGGTGGGCGCCGCGTGGGACGCCCCGTTTGGGCGCGGCCGCCCGGGGTGGCATCTGGAATGCTCGGCGATGTCCCTCAGCGAAATCCGCACCCGGTTTGGCATCGAGACGCTCGATATCCACGCGGGGGGCAAGGACCTCGTGTTCCCCCATCACGAGAACGAGATTGCGCAGTCGGAGGGGGCGACGGGGGCGACCTTCGCCCGGGTGTGGCTGCACGGGGAGTTCCTCACCGTGCATGGGACCAAGATGTCCAAGCGGTTCGGCAACATCCTCACCGTGCGGGATCTGCGTGAGGAAGGCGTGGATCCGGCCGCCTTCCGCCTGCTCGTCTGCTCCACCCACTACCGTCAGGAGCTGAATTACACGGACGACGCGCTCCGGGGCGCGGAGGAGGGAGCGCGGCGGCTGGGCATGCTGCGGGACCGGCTGCTCGAGACGGCGGCTGGCGCCTCCGGGCCCGGGCCCGCACCGTCGCAGGCGATCGAGCTGGAGCGCGAGTTCCGCGCGGCCCTGGACGACGATCTCAATACGCCCAAAGGACTTGCGGCCCTGTTCACGTTTGCCCGAGCGGCCAACCGGGTGCTGGACGAGGGCGCGTGGACGCCGGTGCAGGCAGCCGCGGCCCTGGGGGTCCTCGATCCGATCCTGCAGTTGCTGGACGTCGTGCCCCGGGTGCTCAGCGGCACGAGCAGCGCAGGGCCGTCCGGGTCCGGGCAGCTGTCGGCGGATCTGGCGACTGCTGGGGAGGGGACGGCTGTCGATGCGGCGCTGGCGGGCTGGGTGGCGGACAAGGTCGAGGAACGCCGCGCCGCGCGGCAGGCGCGGGACTTCGCCCGGGCGGACGCGATTCGCGACGAGCTCGCGGCGCGCGGGGTCGAGCTGGAGGACACCCCGCAGGGGACGCGCTGGCGGGTGCGGTCGGGACCGGGGAGCAGGGAGGCGGGGGGCGCGTAAGTTGGCGACGGGTGGGGCGTTGACTCTCCTTCCACCGCAGGTTAAGGTACAAGTCTCGCAAAAAATGGCCCAAGGCTGACGTAGCTCAACTGGCAGAGCAGCTGATTTGTAATCAGCAGGTTAAGGGTTCGAGTCCCTTCGTCAGCTCCAGCATGCGAGGCAGGCGCTCGTCCTGCGCGCACGGCCACCCCGCGTTGCCTGCGGGGTGGTCTGCTGAGCGGACTGGCGCGGGCAGGGTGGGGTGCCCGAGTGGCCAAAGGGAGCAGACTGTAAATCTGCCGGCGTACGCCTACGAAGGTTCGAATCCTTCCCCCACCATGTGGGCGCCGCGCCCGGGAGCGCGACGTCTGGTAATCGGGGCAGACGGTGGGGCCAGGCTCCGCGGGTGTAGCTCAGTTGGTAGAGCATCAGCCTTCCAAGCTGAGGGTCGCGGGTTCGAGTCCCGTCGCCCGCTTAGAGGCTCGCGTAGCTCAGTGGTAGAGCGCGTCCTTGGTAAGGACGAGGCCATGGGTTCAATCCCCATCGCGAGCTCTGGGGTGAGTCGGGAGCAGGGGGGCGGCGCCGCGGCGCGGCCCCGATCAGCGAGAGGCGCGTATGCCGCGTGAGAACATCATCATGGAATGCACCGACTGCAAGAGTCGGAACTACTTCACGACGAAGAACCGGCGGAAGCACCCGGAGCGCGTCGAGTGGAAGAAGTTCTGCCCGCGCTGTGGGACGTACAAGCCCCACAAGGAATCCAAGTAAGGTGGCGGTCGTGGCGACGGGGGCTGAGGAGCGCACGGGGCTTGCCCGCCGGGTCGGCGGGTTCCTGCAGCGGGTCGTGACGTACGTCCGCGAGGTGCGCGCGGAGGTCGACAAGGTCACGTGGCCCACGTGGGACGACCTGCGGCGGACCACGATCGTGATCATCGTGTTCGTGATCGTCATCGGCCTGATCATCGGCCTGATGGACCTGATCTCGTCGTGGGTGTTGATCGATCTCCTGGGCCGTGCACTGCGGTGATCGAGGTCGGCATGGAGGCGCGGTGGTACGCGATTCAGACGACGGCGGGCCATGAGAACAAGGTCCGCTCGCTGATCCAGCGCCGGATCGACCAGGATCCGAAGGCGCCGGAGGACCGGCTCATTCGGCAGGCGCTGGTCCCGACGGAGCAGGTGATCGAGATCAAGAACGGCAAGAAGGTCCAGGTTGAGCGGAAGCGCTATCCCGGGTACGTGCTGGTCGAGATGGTCATGACCCAGGAGTCGCTCCATATCATCAACAGCCTGCAGGGCGTCATCAAGTTCGTGGGTCAGGGGTGGACGCCTCAGCCGCTGCGCCAGGACGAGGTCAACCGGCTGCTCGGCATCGTGGAGCCGGCGGCGGAGACGGCGCCCCGCGAGGAGATCCCGTTCCTCGTGGGCCAGGTCGTGGAGATCATGGAAGGGCCGTTCACCGATTTCAGCGGCACGGTGGAAGAGGTGCTCACGGACAAGGGGAAGGTGCGGGTGAGCGTGAGCCTGTTCGGACGCCCCACGACGGTCGAGCTGGACTACCTGCAGTTGCGGGGGCACTGACCCCGGCCTCCCCGGCACCGGGGGGCGGTGGCAGCGCGGAGCGGAGCAGGGACGCCACCGTTCGACGACGGCGGGCGAGAATCGAGCGGCAGTACCACGACCACGGGGCATACGTGGCAGCCAGGGACCCGGTCCCGGCGCGAGTGAGGAGTGCATGGCGAAACGGCAGATCGGCTTCGTGAAGCTGCAGGTCACGGCTGGCGCAGCAACGCCGGCGCCTCCGGTTGGTACCGCCCTGGGTCCGCAGGGTGTCAACATCATGGAGTTCTGCAAGCAGTTCAACGCGCGCACCCAGAGCCAGCCGGGGATGGTGATTCCGGTGGAAGTGACGATCTACCAGGATCGGAGCTTCACCTTCATCACCAAGACGCCACCGGCGGCGGCGCTGCTCAAGAAAGAGGCGGGACTCGAGAAGGGGTCGCCGGCGCCCAACCGCGACAAGGTGGCGAAGGTGACGCATGCCCAGGTGCGCCGGATCGCCGAGCTCAAGATGCCGGACTTGAACGCGAACGACGTCGACGCGGCGATGCGCATCATCGCGGGGACCGCACGGTCCATGGGGATCGAGGTGGTGGACTGATGCCGGCGGGCAAGCAGTTCCGGACCGCCGCGGCGACGGTCGATCGCACGCAGCGGTATGTGCCGAGCCTGGCGGTCGAGATCGTCAAGAAGGCGGCATTCGCCAAGTTCGACGAATCGGTGGACGTGGCGATGAATCTCGGGGTGGATCCGCGGCACGCCGATCAGATCGTCCGCGGGACGGTGGTACTCCCGCACGGGGTGGGGAAGACCGTGCGGGTGCTGGCCCTGGCCCAGGGGGACAAGGCGAAGGAGGCCGAGGCGGCGGGCGCGGACTGCGTCGGGCCGGAGTACATCCAGAAGATCAAGGATGGCTGGCTGGACTGTGACGTGATTGTGGCCACGCCGGACATGATGGGGCAGGTCGGCCAGCTCGGCCGCATTCTGGGGCCGCGCGGCCTGATGCCGAATCCGAAGTCCGGCACGGTCACGATGGACATCGCGCGGGCGATCAAGGAGATCAAGGCGGGCAAGATCGAGTTCCGCGTGGACAAGACCGGCAACATCCACGGCCCGATCGGCAAGGTCTCGTTCTCCAAGGAGCAGCTCCACGAGAATCTCAACGTCTTCGTGGAGGCGGTCGTGCGGGCGAAGCCTGCGGCCGCCAAGGGGACGTTCCTGCGCTCGGTGACCGTTTCCAGCACCATGGGGCCGGGCGTTCCGGTCGACACGGCGGGGTATCGATGAATCGCACGGAGAAGGCCACGATCGTCGCCGACATCCGCGAACGGCTGGCGCGACTGCCCAACCTGTACCTCACGGACTTCACCGGCCTCCGGGTGAAGCAGATGACGGATCTCCGTCGGCGGCTGCGCGCGGCCGGGCTGGAGTACGTCGTCGTGAAGAACACGCTGGCGGGGCGGGCGTTTGCGGAGGCGACGGTCACCGGACTCGCGGAGCGGCTGGCGGGCCCCACCGGGTTCGTGTTCGCAGCGGATCCGGTCACGGCGGCGAAGATCATCACCGACTTCCAGAAGGAAGCCGAGGCGTTCACGGTGAAGGCGGGGCTGGTGGAAGGCCGGCCGATCACCGCGCAGGACGTGCAGAAGCTCGCAAGGCTCCCGTCGCGCGCCGAGTTGCTCGGCCAGCTCGCGGGTGGCTTGCAGGCGCCGTTGCAGGGGTTCCTGGGCGCCATGAACGGGTTGCTGTATCAATGGGTTGGCGCCCTGGAGGCGCTCCACAAGCAGCGCGCCGAAGCTGCGTAACCTGGTTGGGGGAAAGAGAGCACGCGATGGCCACCACGACTCTGAGCAAGGGCGAGATCCTCGAGGCGATCAGCAACATGACGGTCATGGAGCTGGCTGATCTGATCGAGGCGTTCAAGGAGAAGTTCAACGTCACGATCGCGGCGGCGCCGGTGGCCGCGGCGGCGGCGGGCGGTGGCGGGGACGCGGCGCCCGCGGCGGAAGAGAAGACGGAGTTCACCGTGGTTCTCAAGGAAGTGGGAGCCAAGAAGATCCAGGTGATCAAGGCCGTGCGCGAGGTGACGACGCTCGGCCTGAAAGAGGCCAAGGACCTGGTGGACAACGCGCCGGGCACCGTGAAGGAAGGCGTGACGAAGGACGAGGCGGAAGCTGTCAAGAAAAAGCTCGAGGAGCAGGGAGCGACCGTCGAGTTGAAGTAGCCCGGGCCCCGGGACGCGCCGCCCGTGCGGGACGGGCGCCCGCGGACCTGAACTTCAGCCGGGACGGTATGCACCAGGATCGACGTCGTTCGTATCACCCTGCTCGCGAGGCGAGCCCCGATGCCGTGTTCCACCCGCACTGGGCGGGAGCGGACGGGGCCGTTCGCGTTGCCTGAGGACGGTTGATGACCACACTGCCGGTGATCTCATTCGCGAAGCTCGAGGCGGGGATGCCGATGCCCCACCTCCTCGACATCCAGACCCGGTCCTTCAAGGCCCTGCTCGCGGCCACCGAGGAAGGACCGGCTCCGGATCTGGGACTCGAGCGCGTCTTTCAGGATGTCTTCCCGATCGGCGACGTGAACGGGAACTACTCGCTGGAGTTCGTCGGGTTCGCACTCGGCGAGCCGAAGTACACGGTCGAGGAGTGCATCGAGCGGGACATGACCTACTCGGCGTCGCTCAAGGCGACGCTGCGACTGGTCGTGCTGGAAGAGATCGAAGGCGGTGGACGGCGGCCCAAGAACATCATCGAGAAGGAGGTCTATCTCGGTGAGCTGCCGATCCTCACGCCGCTCGGCACGTTCGTGATCAACGGCGCGGAGCGGGTCGTGGTGTCGCAGCTGCACCGCTCGCCGGGCGTCGTGTTCGAAGAGACCGTGCACCCCAATGGTCAGCGGCTCTACAGCGCGCGGATCATCCCGTTCCGGGGGTCGTGGGTTGAGTTCACGGTGGACATCCACGACGTGATCTTCGTCCATATCGACAAGAAGAAGAAGTTCCCCGCGACCGCCCTGCTCCGGGCGTTCGGCTACAGCGCCAACAGCGACATCCTGCGGCTGTTCTACGCCACCAAGACGCTGGACCTCACGCAGAAGCTCGAGGAGCGCGCGCTGCGCCGTGAGGTGCTCGGCGCGCTGCTGGCCGAGGACGTGCCGAATCCCGAGGGCGGCGACCCCCTGATGCGCGAGGGCGACGACCTCACGGTCGAGCGCTACAACCTGCTGCGGCGGCACGGGGTGGTCGGCGTGCGGGTGTTCGCCCGCTACACGACGGCCGACCTGCGGGACGAGGATCGGCCGACGACGATGCGGGAGCTCGACGAGCGCCAGGTGCTGGCGTTCGACGTCCCCGACCCCGAGACGGGCGAGGTTTTGGTACCGGCGGGGAAAGAGCTGTCGGAGGCGGTGCGGAAGAAGCTCCTCAAGGCGAACGCCTTCAAGGTGGACGTGCTGCTCCCCTCGGCCCGCGCCGAGTCGAACCTGATCCGGAATACCCTGCTCAAGGACCCGACGGCCACCGAGGCGGAGGCCCTGGAGCAGATCTACGCGCTGTTACGGCCGGGCGAGGCGCCCAATCTGGAGACCGCCCGCGCCGCGCTCGAGCGGCTGTTCTTCAACCCCAAGCGGTACGACCTCGGGCGGGTGGGGCGCTACAAGATCAATCAGCGCCTCAAGGTCAAGGTGCCGGAGACCCACACGGTCCTCACCGAGGAGGACTTCGTGGCGATCATCCGCTACCTGCTCGAGCTGTCCGAGGGCCGCGGCCACACGGACGACATCGACCATCTGGGGAATCGGCGGGTGCGGACGGTGGGCGAGCTGATCGCGAACCAGTTCTCCGTCGGCCTGTCGCGGATGGCGCGCCTCATCAAGGAGCGGATGAGCATCAACAACGACCCGGAGAAGATCACGCTCGACGACCTGGTCAACGCGCGGACGGTGAGTGCGGTGATCCAGGCGTTTTTCGGGAGCTCGCAGCTGTCGCAGTTCATGGACCAGACCAACCCGCTGGCCGAGCTGACCCACAAACGCCGGCTCAGCGCGCTGGGACCGGGCGGGCTCACCCGCGAGCGCGCCGGGTTCGAGGTGCGGGACGTGCACTACTCGCAGTATGGGCGGATGTGCCCGATCGAGACGCCGGAGGGGCCGAACATCGGGTTGATCACCAGCCTCTCGACCTACGCGCGGGTGAACGAGCTCGGCTTCATCGAGACGCCCTACCGTGTGGTGCGCGACGGGCGGGTGAACCACGAGATCCGCTGGCTGTCCGCCTCGGAGGAAGAGGAGTACGCCGTCGCCCAGGCGAACGCGCCGCTCGACGAGGCGGGGCGCTTCGCGGGCGAGGTGGCGCTGTGCCGCAAGCGGGACGACTATCCCCTGCTCGCGCCGAGCCGGATCGACTTCATGGACGTGGCGCCCGAGCAGCTCGTGTCGATCGCGGCGGCCCTGATTCCGTTCCTGGAGCACGACGACGCCAACCGGGCGTTGATGGGGAGCAACATGCAGCGCCAGTCGGTGCCGCTGCTGTTCCCCGAGGCGCCGCTGGTCGGCACGGGCCTCGAGGACGTGGTCGCGCGCGACTCGGGCGCGGTGGTGCTGGCGCGGCGCGACGGCGTCGTCAGCAAGGTGACGGCCGACGAGATCATCGTCGACACCGGCCGACAGGGCCAGCGGGGCGTCGACGTGCCGCTCGGGCGCCTGATGCAGCACGACCGCTATCGCCTCAAGAAGTTCTGGCGGACGAACCAGGACACCGCGATCAACCAGCGCCCGCTCGTCCGGGCTGGGGAGCGCGTCACGGCGGGGCAGGTCATCGCGGACGGCGCGGGCACCGAGAACGGGGAGCTCGCGCTCGGCGCCAACGTCGTCGTGGCCTTCATGCCGTGGTACGGCCACAACTTCGAGGACGCGATCGTCCTGTCGGAACGCCTCGTGAAGGACGACGTGTACAGCTCGATCCACATCCAGGAGCTCGAGCTGCACGTGCGGGACACCAAGCGCGGCCAGGAGGAGATCACGCGCGAGATCCCGAACGTCTCCGAGGAGGCGCTGGTGGACCTCGACGAGCGCGGCATCGTGCGCATCGGGGCGCACGTCACGCCGGGGGACATCCTCGTCGGGAAGATCACGCCCAAGGGCGAGACGGAGCTGTCGCCCGAGGAGAAGCTGCTCACCGCGATCTTCGGTGAGAAGGCGAAGGACGTCAAGGACTCGTCACTCAAGGTCCCGCCGGGCATGGCGGGCGTCGTGATCGACGTCAAGATCTTCTCGCGCGTCGAAGACCAGGTCGTCGAGAAGGACCGCGGGGAACGGATCGGCGAGGTGCGCCGGCTGGAGAACGAGGAGAAGTCGCGGATCAGCTCCGTGCTGTTCGAGGAGCTGCGGGACCTCTTGGAAGGGCAGGAGGTCGCGGTCATGCTGAAGAACGGCACCGTGGAGGAGTTCGTTTCTGAGGGCACCAAGCTCACCAAGGCCGTGCTGACGGAGATGAGCTTCGCCGACGTGGACCTGAAGACCCTGCGGGTCACCAGCAAGGCGGTGAACGAGCGTGCCCGGGCGGCCCTGGACGCGGCCAACGCCGAGCGCGCGCGCATCGAGGAGAAGGCGGAGGACCAGATCGACAAGATCCTCCAGCCGGACGAGCTGCCCCCGGGCGTCATCCAGCTGGTCAAGGTCTACCTCGCCGAGAAGCGGAAGATCTCGGTGGGCGACAAGATGGCAGGCCGGCACGGCAACAAGGGCATCATCGCGCGGATCGTGCCGGAGGAGGACATGCCGTTCCTCCCCGACGGCACCCCGGTGGACATCGTGCTCAACCCGCTGGGCGTGCCGAGCCGGATGAACGTGGGGCAGCTGCTCGAGACGCACCTCGGGTGGGCGGCGCAGATCATCGGATTCGAGGCCAAGACCCCGGTCTTCCAGGGTGCCTCCGAGGAGGAGATCGCGGTGCTGCTGCGCCTGGCGGGGCTCAAGTGGGCACGGGACGCCCTGCAGGTGGTGGTGGCGGCGCCTGCGTTGCCGCTCGCGACCGTGCGGCAGCTGCTGGACGACCTCAAGCGGCTCCCGGCGGACAACGGCGGGCCGCGCGAGATCGGGAACTTCCGGCTGGACGTGCTGGCCAGCCGCGCGCTGTCGCAGGAGACGCGCGATCTGTTCCATGCGGTGCGCAGCTTCCTCGAGGCGGCCGCCAAGGAGCTCGCCGACCGGTTCCGCATCGAGGCGGAGATTCAGCAGGCGTATCACGAGGCGCGCCTCGCGCGCGAAGACGAGCTGGGCAAGGTGGAGAAAGCCGCGCTCAAGGCCGGCCTGCGAGACGTGGAGAAGGCCGTCGCGCTCGGCCAGGCGGAGGCCGTCGACGCCGCGGGCTATCCGCAGCTCGCCAAGCTGCTCGGGCCGAAGAGTGAGGCCGACGTCGAGGCCGCCGCGCAGGAGTTTCTCTCGGCGGCGGGGCTCACCCCCACCGGCAAAGCGCGGCTGCGGGACGGCCGCACCGGTGACCAGTTCGCGTCGGAGATCTCGGTCGGCTCGATCTACATGATGAAGCTGTCGCATCTGGTGGACGACAAGATCCACGCGCGCTCGATCGGGCCGTACAGCCTCGTGACCCAGCAGCCCCTGGCCGGCAAGGCCCAGTTCGGTGGCCAGCGGTTCGGGGAGATGGAAGTCTGGGCGCTCGAGGCCTACGGCGCCGCGCACGTCCTGCAGGAGATGCTGACGGTCAAGTCCGACGACGTCAACGGACGGAGCCGCGTCTACGAGGCCATCGTCAAGGGGCAGAATCTGCCGGAACCCGGCATCCCCGAGTCGTTCAACGTCCTGGTGAAAGAGCTGCAGGCGCTCGGCCTGAAGGTCACACTGGGTACCACCGAGGACGGGGAAGAGTAGGGGGGAAGCGACCGATGATCGATTTCCGCAGCACCCGCGAGCCCCGCGGATCGAGCTTCGATTTCATTCAGATCCGCATCGCGTCCCCGGAAGAGATCCGCGGGCCGCGGGATCCCAAGGAGCGCGAGCGCCTGACGTTGCAGGGGCAGCGCACGTGGTGGTCCTGGGGTGAGGTGACGAAGCCCGAGACGATCAACTACCGCTCGTTCAAGCCGGAGAAGGATGGGCTGTTCTGCGAGCGGATTTTCGGCCCGGTGAAGGACTGGGAGTGCCACTGCGGCAAGTACAAGCGGATCCGCTACCGCGGCGTGATCTGCGATCGGTGCGGCGTCGAGGTGACGCTGTCCAAGGTGCGGCGCGAGCGGATGGGGCACATCGAGCTCGCGGTGCCGGTGGCGCACATCTGGTTCTTCAAGACGCTGCCGAGCCCGATGGGCAACCTGCTGGATCTGACGCTCAAGGACCTCGAGCGGATCATCTACTACACGAACTACGTGGTGATCGAGCCCGGCGAGCAGGACGTGCATTTCCGGGAGCTGATCGACGAGGAGAAGTACCTCGAGCTCAAAGCCAAGGCCCGGGCCGAGGGCGACTCGGGGTTCCACGCCGACATCGGGGGCCCGGCCGTGCGTGAGCTGCTCAAGCGGCTCGACATCGACAAGACGGCGGACGAGCTGCGCAGCGCGGTGACGACCGAGACGAGCCAGCACCGCAAGAAGCAGATGCTCAAGCGGCTCAAGATCCTCGACGCGTTCCGCAACTCGGGGGAGCACGGCGACGAGCGGAACAGCCCGGCCTGGATGATCCTCGACGTGGTCCCGGTGATCCCGCCCGACCTGCGGCCGCTGGTGCCGCTCGACGGCGGGCGGTTCGCCACGAGCGACCTCAACGATCTGTACCGGCGGGTGATCAACCGGAACAACCGGCTGCAGAAGCTGATCCAGCATCGGGCGCCGGAGGTGATTCTCCGCAACGAGAAGCGGATGCTGCAGGAGGCGGTGGACGCCCTGTTCGACAACGGCCGCCGCTCGAAGGCGATCCGCGGTCGGGGCAAGCGGCCGCTCAAGTCGCTGTCGGACATGCTCAAGGGCAAGCAGGGGCGGTTCCGCCAGAACCTGCTGGGCAAGCGCGTCGACTACTCGGGCCGGTCGGTCATCGTCGTGGGGCCGGAGCTGCGGCTGCACCAGTGCGGCCTGCCGAAGACGATGGCGGTCGAGTTGTTCAAGCCGTTCATCATCCACAAGCTGGTCGAGAAGGGGATTGCCGAGACGGTCAAGCGCGCCAAGAAGATCGTCGAGCGCGAGAGCCCGGAAGTCTACGAGATCCTCGAGGAGATCATCCAGGATCACCCGGTGCTGCTCAACCGGGCGCCGACGCTGCACCGGCTGGGGATCCAGGCGTTCGAGCCCGTGCTGGTGGAGGGCAAGGCGATCCGGATTCACCCGCTGGTGTGCGCGGCGTTCAACGCGGACTTCGACGGCGACCAGATGGCGGTCCACGTGCCGCTGTCGTTCGAGGCGCAGCTCGAGGCGCGGGTGCTGATGATCTCGAGCAACAACATCCTCAAGCCGTCGGACGGACGGCCCGTGGCCGAGCCGAGCCAGGACATGGTGCTCGGCTGCTATTTCGTAACGAAGGGGCCGGCGGGGTTCGAGGCGGGTCTCAAGCAGGCGTCGCGTCTGGGGTCGCTGGCGGAGGTCGAGGTGGCGCTCGCCACGGGCCGGCTCACGTATCAGAGCCCGGTGTGGTTCTGGTATCAGGCGCCGCCGGAGTCCGTGCCCGAGATCACGAGCCAGTGGATCGGCACGACGGCCGGGCGCGTGCTGTTCAACAGCATTCTGCCCCGCACGCTGCTGGCCGAGCTGGGCTTCCAGAACCAGGTGATGCGCAAGGGCGCGTTGTCGGAGATCGTGTTCGAGTCGTACCGGCGCGCGGGGCTGGCGGAGACGGTGGCGTTCCTCGACCGGCTCAAGGACTTCGGGTTCTTCCACGCGACGCGGGGCGGCGTGTCGATCGGGGTCGAGGATCTGCAGATCCCGCACGAGAAGGCGGAGATCCTGCAGCAGGCCACAGGCCGGGTCGAGCGCTTCCAGCGCGCCTACGCGGCCGGGCAGATCACGTTCGGCGAGCGGTACAACAAGGTGATCGACGCGTGGACCCACGCGAACACGGACATCGCGGAAGCGATGGTCGTCGGCCTGTCGAAGTCGCGCGGCGGGTTCAACCCGGTGTTCATGATGTTCGACTCCGGGAGCCGCGGCAGCCGGGACCAGATCCGGCAGCTGGCGGGGATGCGCGGTCTGATGGCCAAGCCGCAGAAGAAGCTGACCGGCGGGATCGGCGAGGTGATCGAGAGCCCAATCCGCTCGAACTTCCGCGAAGGGCTGTCGGTGCTGGAGTATTTCATCTCGACGCACGGCGCCCGGAAGGGGTTGGCGGACACGGCGCTGAAGACGGCCGACGCGGGCTACCTCACGCGCCGGCTGGTGGACGTCGCGCAGGACGTGACCGTCACGGAGGAGGACTGCGGCACGATCCTCGGCCTCGAGATCAGCGCGCTCAAGGAGGGCGAGGACATCATCGAGCCGCTGCGCGAGCGCATCGCCGGGATGGTCGCGGCCGACGACATCTACGACCCGCATGAGCTGGACGAGTTCGGCGATCCGACGCTGCTTGCCGGTCCGAGTCACCCGGCGGGCCCGCTGATCGACGAGGAGACCGCCGCGGCCATCGAGGACGCGGGCATCGAGACGGTCCGGATTCGCTCGGTGCTGACGTGCGAGGCACGCCGCGGCGTCTGCCGCATGTGCTACGGCCGGAACCTGGCGACCATGGAGATGGTGGACGCGGGCGAGGCGGTCGGGATTCTCGCCGCGCAGTCGATCGGGGAGCCCGGCACGCAGCTCACGCTGCGGACGTTCCACATCGGCGGTACGTCGGCCCGCATCGCGGAGCGGACGGAGCGCCGGACGAAGCTCGAGGGCGAGATCGAGTTCGGCGACCGGTTGGTCGTCGTGGACGCCGGCGACGGGCGGCGGATCGTGACCGGGTACGAAGGCGAGCTGGTGCTCAAGGATGAGGACGGGCAGGTGCGCTCGCGGTTCCAGGTGCCGCTCGGTGCCACGCTGGCGATCGAGGACGGGCACACGGTCAAGAAGAACGACCTGCTGTTCGAGTGGGACCCGTACACCAACCCGATCATGACGGACGTGGCGGGGACGGTGCGCTTCGTCGACATCGTCGAGGACGAGACCGTGCGCGAGGAGCTGGACGAGATCACGGGCCTGCGCCAGCGGGTGATCATCGAGGACCGCGACAAGCGGCTCCACCCGCACCTCGAGATCGTGCAGACCAAGGGCGGCAAGGAGCGCAAGGTGCGGGACTACGTCATCCCGGAGGCCGCGCAGCTCACGGTCGAGGATGGCGACGCGGTCGTGGCAGGGGCGACGCTCGCCAAGATCTCGCGCGAGGCGTACAAGACGCGCGACATCACCGGCGGTCTGCCGCGCGTAGCCGAGCTGTTCGAGGCGCGGCGGCCGAAAGACCCGGCGACGATCTCCGAGATCGACGGGGTGGTCAAGTTCGGCGAAATCAAGCGCGGCAAGCGCGAGATCTACGTCCAGCCCGACCAGGGCGAGCCGCAGCTCTACGAAGTGCCCGCCGGCAAGCACCTGCGGGTGCACGAGGGTGACCGGGTGCGAGCGGGCGACCGGCTCACGGAAGGGCCGGTGAATCCGCACGACATTCTGCGGATCAAGGGCCCACGGGCGGTGCAGGAGTACCTGCTGAACGAGGTGCAGGAGGTGTACCGCCTGCAGGGCGTGAAGATCAACGACAAGCACATCGGCGTGATCGTGCGCCAGATGCTGCAGAAGATCCGGGTGGTGGAGCCGGGCGACGCCGACTTCCTCGAGGGCGAGCACGTCGACAAGCTCGTGTTCCGCGGGAAGAACGAGCGGGTGCGCAAGAGAGGCGGCCGGCCGGCGACGAGCGAGCCGCTGCTGCTCGGCATCACGAAGGCGTCGCTCACGACGCAGTCGTTCATCTCGGCGGCGTCGTTCCAGGAGACCACCCGCGTGCTGACCGATGCGGCCATGCGGGGCGCGAAGGACGATCTCCTGGGGCTGAAGGAGAACATCATCATCGGACACTTGATTCCGGCTGGGACGGGGACGTACCGCTACTCGGAGATTGAGATCGAGCCGCCGGAGGGCTTCGAGCCCCCGCCGCCGCCGCCGGTCGAGGAGGAGGGCGCGGCCGCCATGCCATTCCTGGCGGCGCTGGCGCCGGAGACCGAAGCCGAATGAGGGGTTGACCCGTCTATCCGGGTCCGATAAGTTTCAAGTCTCTCTGGAAACCGCGTTTGCGAGGTGGGCGTCGGATCGCATATGCCGACAATCAATCAGCTGGTCCGGCAAGGGCGCCGGGACGTGGGGGCGAAGGACAAGGCGCCCGCGCTACGCGGGTGTCCGCAGAAGCGCGGCGTGTGCACGCGCGTGTACACCACGACGCCCAAGAAGCCCAACTCGGCGCTCCGCAAGGTCGCGCGGGTCCGCCTCACCAACGGGTTCGAGGTGACGAGCTACATCCCGGGTGAGGGGCACAACCTCCAGGAGCACAGCATCGTGCTGATCCGGGGCGGACGCGTGAAGGACCTGCCGGGCGTGCGGTATCACATCATCCGGGGCACGCTGGACGCGGCGGGGGTGAACGACCGGAAGCGCAGCCGGTCCAAGTACGGCGCGAAGAGGCCCAAGTGAGTCGGCGGCAGAAGGCCGTTCGGCGGCCGGTGCCGGCCGATCCGCGCTACGACAGCCAGACCGTCAGCAAGTTCCTGAACAACCTGATGACGGCGGGCAACAAGTCGGTGGCCGAGGGGATCTTCTACCGGGCGATGGACCTGATCGAGCAGCGCACCGGCCAGCCCGGCGTGAACGTGTTCAAGCAGGCGCTAAACAACACGAAGCCCGCGCTCGAGGTGAAGAGTCGGCGCGTGGGTGGTGCCACGTACCAGGTGCCGGTCGAGGTGCGACCGGAGCGGCGGACCGCGCTGGCGATGCGCTGGATTCTGCAGTACGCGCGTCAGCGCGGCGAGAAGTCCATGGCCGAACGGCTCGCAGCGGAGCTGGTGCTCGCCTCGAAGGGCGAGGGCAACGCCATCAAGAAGAAGGAAGACACGCACAAGATGGCGGAGGCGAACCGCGCGTTCGCCCATTACCGCTGGTAGTCGGCCGGCGGTAGCGACAACTCGCGGGTCCGAAGGCGGGACCCACGTTGCAGGGTGAGACCCGGACGGTGGCGGAGCGAGACCTGTCTGCGTGCAGACGACGGTCGCCCCGCGTTTTTCGTGCCCTGCATGGGGCCCGGGCAACAGAGACGGTCACCGCGCGCGAGCGCTTGAAGGGATATGCCGAGGCAGACGCCGCTCGAGATGGTCCGCAACATCGGCATCATGGCGCACATTGATGCCGGGAAGACGACCACGACCGAGCGGGTGCTGTTCTATACGGGCCGCGTGCACAAGATGGGGGAGGTGCACGAGGGCGCCGCGACGATGGACTGGATGGAGCAGGAGCAGGAACGGGGGATCACGATCACCGCGGCCGCCACGTTCTGCCGGTGGCACCGGCTCGGCCAGGTGTTTCAGATCAACATCATCGACACCCCCGGGCACGTGGATTTCACCGTCGAGGTGGAGCGGTCGCTGCGGGTGCTGGACGGTGCCGTGGCGATCCTCGACGCGGTGGGCGGCGTCGAGCCGCAGACGGAGACGGTGTGGCGGCAGGCGGACCGATACAGGGTCCCGCGGATCGTGTTCGTGAACAAGATGGACCGGGTCGGTGCGGATTTCGAGCGCTGCCTGGCGATGGTGCGGGAGCGGCTCGGGAGCAAGGCGTTCCCGGTCCAGTACCCCCTCGGGACGGGCGAGCTGTTCACCGGGTTGATCGACGTCATCCGCCAGGTGGAGGTCGTCTACGACGAGGTGAGCTTCGGGCAGGAATGGGTCGAGGGCCCGGTGCCGGATGCGTTCAAGGAGAAGGTGGCGCAGCTGCGCCACGAGGTGATCGAGGCGGCGGTCGAGCACGATGAGGAGCTGCTTGAGAAATACCTTGGCGGCGAGGACCACCTCACCGAAGACGACGTGCGGCGCGCGATTCGCACCGCCACGATCGCCGGCAAGATCGTGCCGGTGTTTTGCGGCGCGGCGTTCAAGAACAAGGGCGTGCAGCCGCTGTTGGACGGCGTGATCGACTATCTGCCGAGCCCGCTGGACGTGCCCCCGGTGCGGGGCCACCTGCCGCACCACGACGCGACGTTCGTGGACCGGCCGGCGGCCGACGAGGCCGCATTCAGCGCCCTGGCGTTCAAGATCATGACCGACCCGTACGTCGGGAAGCTCACGTTCTTCCGGGTGTATTCGGGGGTCCTCGCGGCCGGCTCGTACGTCTACAACTCGACGAAGGACCGGCGCGAGCGGATCGGGCGGCTGCTGCGGATGCACGCCAACAAGCGGGAGGAGATCGACGAGGTGCGGGCGGGCGACATCGCCGCGGCGATCGGGCTCCGGGAGACCCGGACCGGCGACACGCTGTGTGACGGCGACGATCCCGTGATCCTCGAGGCGATGCGGTTCCCCCGGCCGGTGATCGCGGTGGCGATCGAGCCGAAGACCAAGGCCGACCAGGACAAGCTGAGCACGGCGCTGCAGAAGCTGGCGGAGGAGGATCCGACGTTTCAGATCCGATCCGATACCGAGACCGGCCAGACGATCATCTCGGGCATGGGCGAGCTCCACCTCGAGATCCTGGTCGAGCGGATGCGCCGCGAGTTCAAGGTCGAGGCGAACGTCGGGCGGCCGCAGGTGGCGTACCGCGAGACGGTCCGGCATCGGGTGGAGTGGGTGGAGGGGAAGTTCGTGCGCCAGACCGGGGGCCGTGGGCAGTACGGCCACGTGGTGATCCACCTCGAGCCGACGGAGCCGGGGGTCGGCTTCGTGTTCGAGGACAACGTCGTGGGTGGCGTGGTGCCGCGCGAGTACATCGGCCCGGTCGAGCAGGGTATCAAGGGGGCGCTGGAGAACGGCGTGCTCGCGGGCTATCCCGTCGTGGATGTGAAGGTCGAGCTGGTGGACGGGAGCTACCACGACGTGGATTCGAGCGAGATGGCGTTCAAGATCGCCGGATCGCTCGCGTTCAAGGCAGCGGCGGAGCGGGCGGGACCGATGCTGCTCGAGCCGATCATGGACGTGGAGGTCGTCACGCCCGCGGAGTACATGGGGGACGTGATCGGCGACCTCAGCAGCCGCCGGGGGAAGATCGGCGGCATGACGCAGCGGGCCGAGGCGCAGGTGATCGGGGCGAGCGTGCCGCTCGCGGAGATGTTCGGCTACTCCACCACGCTGCGGTCGATGACGCAGGGACGGGCCGTCTACACCATGCAGTTCTCGCATTACGCCGAGGTGCCGAAGGCGAAGTCCGAGGAAATCATCAGCAAGCTCAAAGGATAGGGGCAGCGACCAATGGCCAAGGTAAAGTTTGAGCGGACGAAGCCGCACGTGAACGTGGGCACGATCGGACACGTGGACCACGGCAAGACCACCCTGACCGCGGCGATGACGAAGGTGTGCGCGGGCAAGGGACTCGGGACGTACGTCTCGTACGACCAGGTGGCGAAAGCGTCGGAGTCCCAGGGCCGGCGCGACGCGACGAAGATCCTCACGATCGCCACGGCGCACGTCGAGTACAGCACGGACAAGCGTCACTACGCCCACGTGGACTGCCCGGGGCACGCCGACTACGTGAAGAACATGATCACGGGGGCGGCGCAGATGGACGGGGCGATCCTCGTGGTGAGCGCGGTGGACGGGCCGATGCCGCAGACGCGGGAGCACATCCTGCTCGCGCGGCAGGTCAACGTGCCGTACATCATCGTGTTCCTCAACAAGTGCGACCTCGTGGACGACGCCGAGCTGCTCGACCTGGTCGAGCTCGAGGTGCGTGAGCTCCTGAGCGTCTACGAGTTCCCGGGTGACGACATCCCGGTGATCCGCGGCTCGGCGAGCAAGGCCCTCGAGGGCGACGCGGACGCGGTCGCGAAGATCGACGAGCTGTTCGCCGCGCTCGACAGCTACATCCCGCTCCCGCAGCGCGACATCGACAAGCCGTTCCTGATGCCGGTCGAGGACGTGTTCTCGATCACCGGGCGCGGCACGGTGGCGACGGGCCGGATCGAGCGGGGCAAGGTGAAGGTGCAGGACGAGGTGTCGCTGGTGGGGTTCGGCGCGACCAAGAAGACGGTCGTGACGGGCGTCGAGATGTTCCGCAAGCTGCTGGACGAGGGTGAGGCGGGCGACAACGTCGGGCTGCTGCTGCGCGGGGTCGAGAAGACCGAGATCGAGCGCGGCATGGTGCTGGCCAAGCCCGGCTCGGTGACGCCGCACACGAAGTTCGAGTCCGAGGTCTACGTGCTGACGAAGGAAGAGGGCGGACGGCACACGCCGTTCTTCAAGGGCTATCGCCCGCAGTTCTACTTCCGTACGACGGACGTGACCGGCGACGTCGAGTTGCCCGAGGGCGTCGAGATGGTGATGCCGGGCGACAACACCAAGATGACCATCGCGCTGATCACGCCGATCGCGATGGAAGAGGGCCTCCGGTTCGCGATCCGCGAAGGCGGGCGGACGGTGGGCGCCGGCGTCGTCACGAAGATTCTCGAGTAACCAGGCGAAACGAGCGGACTATATGGCGGGCCAGCAAATCCGAATCCGGTTGAAGGCGTTCGACTACGCGGTCCTGGACCAGGCGACGTCGGACATCGTGCGCACGGTGGAGAAGACCGGGGCGACGATCTCGGGTCCCATCCCGCTGCCCACGAAGGTGCAGCGCTGGACGGTGCTGCGGAGCCCGCACATCGACAAGAAGAGCCGCGAGCAGTTCGAGCTGAAGACGCACAAGCGGCTGATCGACATCCACGACTCGCGCCCGCAGACCGTGGATGCGCTGACGAAGCTGGATCTGCCGGCGGGCGTGGACGTGGAGATCAAGGTCGGGTAGCGCATGAACGAACTCATTGGCCGGAAGCTCGGCATGTCGCGCTTCTTCGAGGAAGACGGCCAGGTCCACCCGGTGACGGTGATCGAGGCGGGGCCGTGCCCGGTTGTGCGGGTGCGCGGCGCCGCGCCGGGCGGGGCGGCGGTCCAGCTGGGGTTCGGCGCGCGGAAGGCCAAGCGCGTCGCCAAAGCCCAGTTGGGACACCTGAAGGCGGCCGGCGTCGAGGGAGGCGTCGCGGTGCTGCGGGAATTCCGTGTGGCCGGGGCCCTCCCCGCCACCGGGGAGACCGTAACGGTCGGCATCTTCGCGGTGGGCGACCGGGTGAAGGTGACCGGGACGACCAAGGGCCGCGGGTTCCAAGGCGTCGTCAAGCGTCACGGGTTTAGCGGCGGTCCGGCGTCCCACGGCAACACGCGCTACCGGAAGCCCGGCAGCATCGGACCGGGGACTGACCCTTCGCGGGTGCTCAAGGGCAAGAAGCTGCCGGGGCATCACGGGGCGGCGCGCCACACCGAGACCGGGCTCCGCGTGGTCAAGGTCGATGCCGAGAACAACCTGCTCTTCGTCCGGGGCGCGGTGCCGGGCCCGATGCGGGGCATCGTGCTGATTCGCAAGCAGGGGAAGCGGAGCCGGTATGCTTGAGGCCCATCACTACACGGCGGCGGCGAAGAAGAAGGGCAGCTATGCCCTGCCGGCCGAGTACGACGGCGTGGTGAATCAGGGGGCGCTGTACCACGCGGTGCGGGCGTTCCTGAACAACCAGCGGCAAGGGACCCACGCGACCAAGACCCGCGGGTTCGTCTCGGGCGGCAACCAGAAGCCGTGGCGGCAGAAGGGCACGGGCCGGGCGCGGCAGGGGTCGAACCGGGCGCCGCACTGGCCGGGCGGGGGGACGGTGTTCGGCCCGACGCCGCGGAGCTACCGCACCGAGCTGCCGCGCAAGGTGCGGCAGCTGGCGCGCCGCTCGGCGCTGAACGCGCGGGCGCAGGCCGGGGTGATCCACGTCGTCGAGGGGTTCGAGTTCACGGCGCCCAAGACGCGGCAGATGGCCGAGCTGCTGGAGACGCTCGGGCTGGCGGGCCGGTCCGTGCTGGTGCTCACGGCCGAGGCCAACCCGCACATCTACCTCTCGGCGCGCAACATCCCGGGGGTGGAGGTCCAGCGGTATCGGGACGCGTCGGCGTACGAGGTGTTGCGGGCCGATGCGCTGGTGGTGGAGGAGGCGGCGATCGGCGGGCACGTGATCGCCGGCACGGCGCGGAAGGACGCGCCCCGTGCGAAGCGCGCGAAGAAGGCGGAGGCGGTCCGCAAGCCGGTTGTGAAGCGCGCGCGCAAGAAGCCCGCGCGGAAGCCGGCGGCGGGCAAGGGCGCCAAGGCGGCCAAGGCGACGAAGCCGTCGAAGAAGAAGGGTGGCAGCGATGCCTGACGTGTACCACACGCTGGTGCGGCCGGTAGTCACCGAGAAATCCTCGAGCCAGTGGGGCGCGCTCAAGGAGTACGCGTTCGAAGTGCATCCGGACGCGACGAAGCCGCTGATCCGCGCGGCGATCCAGCAGATGTTCGGTGTGCAGGTGGTGCACGTGCGGACGCTGATGCAGCGCGCGAAACGGCGGACTCGCGGGAAATCCGTGGGCCGGCGTCCCGCCTGGAAGAAGGCGTTCGTGCGGCTGAAGGAAGGCGACACGATCCCGGTGTTCGAGGGCTGAAGCCATGGGCGTCCGACAGTTTCGACCGACCAGCGCCGGCAGCCGGCTGCGCTCCGTCTCCGACTTTGCGGAGCTGACGCGGGCCGAGCCCGAAGCCTCGCTGGTGGAGCCGCTGCCCCAGGGTGGCGGGCGCGACAGCAAGGGCCATGTCTCCGCGCGGTACCGCGGGGGCGGGCACAAGCGGCGCTACCGGCGGATCGATTTCCGGCGGGCCAAGCCCGGCATTCCGGCCCGGGTCGCCGAAATCGAGTACGATCCGAACCGGACGGCGCGGATCGCGCTGCTCACGTACGCGGACGGGGAGAAGCGCTACATCCTGCATCCCAAGGGGCTGCGGGCGGGGGAGACCGTGGTGGCCGGGTCGGGCAGCGACATCCGCAACGGCAACGCCCTGCCGCTCAACGAGATCCCGCTTGGCACGACGGTACACTGTATCGAGCTCAAGCCGGGTCGCGGCGCGCAGCTCTGCCGCTCGGCGGGCGCTGGCGCCCAGGTGGTGGCGAAGGAGGGCGTCCACGTGACGCTCAAGCTGCGCAGCGGGGAAGTGCGGATGGTGCGCGGCGAGTGCTGGGCGACGATCGGCGAGGTGGGGAACGCCGAGCACGAGCTGGTGCGCGTCGGCAAGGCGGGCAAGTCCCGTTGGCTCGGACGGCGGCCGCGGGTGCGCGGTGTGGCACGGAATCCGGTAGACCACCCGCTGGGTGGCGGTGAGGGCAAGTCCTCCGGCGGGCGCCCGCCGTGCTCGCCGTGGGGGAAGCCCGAGGGGCGAAAGACGCGCAAGCGGAAGAAATCGAGCACCCGGCTCATCGTCCGCGGGCGCCGGCGCGGCAAAGCGACGCAGTAAGGGGCAACGAGAGCGCGTATGGCACGGAGCATCAAGAAGGGCCCGTTCGTGGAGGAGGCGCTCCTCCGCAAGATCCAGGGTCTCAACGCGGCGAACGAGCGCCGCGTGCTGAAGACCTGGTCGCGGCGTTCGACCATTACGCCCGAGTTCGTCGGGCATACGATTGCGGTGCACAACGGGAACAAGTTCGTCCCGGTGTACGTGTCGGAGAACATGGTCGGACACCACCTGGGCGAGTTCTCGCCGACCCGGTTGTTCCGCGGCCACGGTGGCAGGCCGACGGCGGCGCCGGACAAGGGGCCGGCGGGCGGCGCACCCGCCACGCCCGCGGCAGCTCCGGCGTCGCCGGCACCCGCCGGGCCGTCGGCGAAGCGGTAAGGAGGCCTCATGGCGGCGAGAGCGACACAGCGCTGGGTGCGCCAGTCTGCGCGGAAGATGCGGCTCGTGATCGACGAGGTGCGGGGCCTGGACGTGAACGGGGCGTACGCGCTGTTGAAGCACTCGAAGAAGCGGGCGGCCCAGCAAATCGAGAAGGTGCTTCGATCGGCGGTGTCGAATGCCGAGCAGGACGCGCTCCGGGCGAACCGGGCGTTCGACGTGGACAAGCTGATCGTGGCGTACGCGGTGGTCAACGAAGGGCCGACGCTGAAGCGGTGGCACGCCGCGGCGCACGGGCGTGCGACCCCGATTCACAAGCGGATGAGCACGGTGGAGATCCGCGTGGCGGAGAAGGAGGAGTAGTGGGCCAGAAGACGCATCCGTACGGCTTCCGCCTCGGCATCGTCAAGCCGTGGAGGTCCCGCTGGTTCGCGCGCGGCGAGTTCGCCGAGCTGCTCCGGGAAGACGAGCTGATCCGCAAGTACCTGAAGACGCGGCTGGGGCACGCCGCGATCTCCGACGTGCACATCGATCGCCGGCCGGGGAAGGTCTCGGTCACGATCTTCACGGGCCGGCCGGGGGTGGTGATCGGCAAGCGCGGGGCGGAGGTGGACAAGCTGCGCGACGAGCTGGCCCAGCTGACCGGCAAGGAGATCGGGATCAACGTCGAAGAGATCAAGCGGCCCGAGCTCGACGCCCAGCTGGTGGCGGACAACGTGGCCCATCAGCTCACGCAGCGGGTGTCGTTCCGCCGAGCGATGAAGCGGGCGGTCCAGAGCGCGATGCGGATGGGCGCGCAAGGGATCAAGGTCCGCGCTTCGGGGCGGCTCGGCGGCGCGGAGATCGCGCGCACCGAGGGCTATCACGAGGGGCGGGTGCCGCTCCACACCCTGCGCGCCGACGTGGACTATTCGACCAGCACGGCGAAGACGACCTTCGGCACGATCGGGGTGAAGGTCTGGATCTTCAAGGGCGAGGTGGTTGAGGACGCCCGCGGCCGCACGTACAGCACGGGGGCGTGACCATGCTCGCGCCGAAGCGGGTGAAGTACCGCAAGCAGATGAAGGGCCGCACGCGTGGCCAGGCCACGCGGGGCAACACTGTGGCCTTTGGCCACTTCGGGCTGATCACGCTCGAGCCGGGCTGGATCTCGAATCGTCAGCTCGAGGCGGCCCGTGTGGCGCTCACCCGCGCGATGAAGCGCGGCGGCAAGGTGTGGATTCGGCTGTTTCCCGACAAGCCGATCACGAAGAAGCCGGCCGAGACCCGGATGGGGAAGGGCAAGGGGAACCCCGAGGGGTGGGTCGCGGTGGTGAAGCCCGGACGCGTGATGTTCGAGCTCGAGGGCGTCGAGGAGAAGGTGGCGCGCGAAGCCCTCGCGCTGGCGGCGGCCAAGCTCCCCGTGACGACGCGCTTCGTTCGGCGGGAGGAGACGTAAGGTCATGGCGCTCAAGGACACGGATCGGAAGGCGTTCGACATGGAGGCGCTGCGCGAGTTGCCCGAGGACGAGCTGCACACGGAGCTGGTGCGGCTCAAGGAGGCGGGCTTCCGGCTGCGGTTCCGGGCGGCGACCGAGGACATCTCGGGCGAGAACCCGATGCGATTCCGGACGATGCGCCGCAACATCGCGCGCATCGAGACGGTGCTGCGCGAGAGGACGCGAGGATGAGCGAGCAAACGAGCGCCCGCCCGCGCCGGAAGACACGGACTGGCGTGGTGGTGAGCGACAAGATGGCGAAGACGGTAGTCGTGCGGCTCACGCGTCAGTTCGCGGATCCCCTGTACGGCAAGCGGGTGACGCGCACGAAGCGCGTCGCGGCGCACGACGTGCACGGTGCCAAGGCGGGCGACACGGTACGCATCATGGAGACGCGACCGCTGTCGAAAACGAAGCGCTGGCGGGTCGTCGAGATCGTCCAGCGGGCCCAGTAGGCCAGGGGGGATCGCGTGGTACAGCAGGAGACGATTCTCAAGATCGCGGACAATTCGGGCGCGCGACGCGCGCTCGTGATCCGCGTGCTGGGCGGCAGCCGACGCCGCTACGCCGGCCTGGGGGACATAGTGGTGGTGGCGATCAAGGACGCGCTGCCCACGGGCCAGGTGAAGAAGGGTGAGGTGGCCAGGGCCGTCGTGGTGCGGACGGCGAAAGAGACCCGCCGTCGGGACGGCAGCTACATCCGGTTCGATGAGAACGCCGCCGTGCTGATCACGGACCAGGGCGAGCCGCGGGCGACGCGCATCTTCGGCCCGGTGGGGCGCGAGCTGCGCGAGAAGAAGTTCATGAAGATCGTGTCGCTCGCGCCGGAGGTGATCTGATGAAGCCGCTGGTGTTCCACAAGGCCAAGCGCGTGCGCCAGAAGCCGGTGGTGCGACACAAGATGCACATCACCAAGGGCGACACGGTGCGGGTGGTGCGCGGTGACGACGCCGGCAAGGAGGGCGTCGTGCTCCGGGTGCTTCCCAAGGCGAACCGTGTGGTGATCGAGGGCGTGAACGTCGTGAAGCGCCACCGCAAGGCGACGCAGGCCGGCGAGGAGGGGGGCATCATCTCCCACGCCGCGCCGATCCACGCCTCGAACGTGATGCTGCTCGACCCGAAGTCGGCCGAACCGACGCGGGTGCGACGGAAGCGGAACGAGGACGGCTCGGTCGAGCGCCTGAGCGCGCAGTCGGGCCAGCCGATTCCGAGGAAGCGCTGACGGTATGGCGAAAACCAAGACGAAAGCCCCGGCGCCGCAGACGGCCCCGGCCGCCCCGGCCGCCCCGGTGCCGCCGCCCCGCCTCAAGGTGTACTACCTGCAGGCGGTCCGGCCGAAGCTCGCGCAGCAGTTCGGCTTTGCGAACCCGCACCAGATCCCGCGGCTCGTGAAGATCGTGCTGAACGTCGGCGAAGGCGAGGGCATGAAGAACGCGAAGCTGCTCGACGCGATCGTGGACGAGCTGGGCCGGATCACGGGACAGCGGGCCGTCGTGACGCGCGCCAAGAAGTCGATCGCGAACTTCAACCTCCGGCAGGGCATGGCGATCGGCGCCTCGGTGACGCTGCGCGGCGTGCGGATGTACGAGTTCCTCGACCGGTTCATCGGCATCGCGATCCCGCGGGTGCGTGACTTTCGCGGCCTGCCGACCCGGTCGTTCGACGGGCGCGGGAACTACTCGGTGGGAGTCAAGGAGCAGATGATCTTCCCGGAAATCGACTACGACAAGGTCGAGAAGATCCACGGCATGGACATCACGTTCGTGACGAGTGCAGGTCGGGACGACGTGGCGATGGCGCTCCTGCGGGAGCTGGGGATGCCATTCCGCGGCGAGACGCCGGTCACCGTCGGCTAGGAGCGGGCATGGCGAAGAAGTCGTTGGTCGTGAAGGCGAAGCGCACCCCCAAGTTCGCGGTGCGCAAGTATCGGCGCTGTCAGCGGTGCGGCCGGCCGCGGGCGTATCTGCGGAAGTTCGGGATGTGCCGCATCTGTTTCCGAGAAATGGCGCTCCGGGGGGAAATCCCGGGGGTGCGCAAGGCCAGCTGGTAAAGGATCGAGTCCGACGCTATGAGCATGACTGATCCCGTTGCCGACATGCTGACCCACATTCGCAACGCCTGTATGGCGGGGCATCGTCGGGTCGATGTGCCGGTGTCGAAACTCAAGGTCGAGATCGCGCGGCTGCTGCGCGACAACCACTACATCCAGGATTACAAGCTCCTGGATGACGGCCGGCACGGCCTGCTGCGGCTCTATCTGCGGTATCACGGGGACTCCCCGGTGATCCGCGAGCTGCAACGCGTCTCCACGCCCGGCCTGCGGCGGTATGTCAACGTGCGGCAGATCCCGCGTGTGAAGAACGGCCTCGGGATGGCGATTCTCTCCACCCCCCGCGGCCTGATGACGGACCGCGAGGCGCGCAGCGCCCGCCTGGGCGGCGAGCTGCTCGCCGTGGTCTGGTAGAGGAGGAGCCATGTCGCGGATCGGCAAGAAGCCGCTGCCCATCCCTGCGGGCGTGACGGTGAGTGTCGCGGGGCAGACGGTGACGGTACAAGGGCCCAAAGGGACCCTGACGCGGACGTGCCACCCGGAGATGCGGATCGCGCTCGAGGACGGGCACGTCACGGTCGCGCGCCCGAGCGACGCGCGCCAGCATCGCGCCCTGCACGGCCTGACGCGGGCGCTGCTGCACAACATGGTGGAGGGCGTCACCAAGGGTTACTTCCGCCAGCTCGAGCTGCACGGCGTGGGGTACAAGGCCGAGGCCAACCCCAAGGGGCTGCGCCTGGTCGTCGGGCTGTCGCACCCGGTGGAGTTCCCGGCGCCGGCGGGCATCGCCCTGGCGGTCGAGAACAACACGCAGATCAAGATCACGGGCATCGACAAGGAGCTGGTCGGCCAGGTGGCTGCCGAGATCCGCAAGGTACGGCCGCCCGAGCCGTACAAGGGCAAAGGCATCCGATACCTGGGCGAGCACGTCCGGCGGAAGGCCGGGAAGACGGGGGCGAAGTAAATGCGGCCGATTCGCAAGCCCAAGACGCGGCGGGAGCGGCGCGCGCGCCGGCACCTGCGCCTGCGCAAGAAAGTGAGCGGGACGGCGGAGCGCCCCCGGATGGTGGTGTTCCGGTCCCTGAAGCACGTGTACGCGCAGCTGGTGGACGACGACCGGGGGCAGACGCTGCTCGGCGTCAGCGACCGCACGGCGGGCGTCGAGGTGGGCGGGACGGGCAAGGTCGCGGTCGGACTCGCCGTCGGCAAGCTGCTGGCGGCACGTGCCCGCGAGCGCGGCATCACCGCGGTCGTCTTCGATCGCGGCGGGTATCCGTATCACGGGCGCGTCAAGGCGGTGGCCGAAGGCGCGCGGCACGGCGGACTGGAGCTCTAGGACATGGCTGGCGACAAGCAGCAGCGCGAGCAGCGGCCTCCGCGGCGTGACCGCCGCGATCGGGATCGGGACCGGGAGCGAGACTCGGACCTCCTCGAGAACGTGATCGCGATCAACCGGGTGGCGAAGGTGGTGAAGGGCGGACGCCGGTTCTCGTTCACCGCCCTGGTGGCCGTCGGCGACCGCAACGGGATGGTCGGGGTCGGTACGGGCAAGGCCAACGAGGTTTCGGACGCCGTGCGCAAGGCGGTCGATGCCGCACGCAAGGCGATGCTCAAGGTGCCGCGCGTCGGCTCGACGATTCCGCACGAAGTGCTCGGGGCACACGGGGCCGGCCGGGTGCTGCTCAAGCCGGCCACGTCGGGGACGGGCGTCATCGCCGGGGGGGCGGTGCGCGCGGTGCTCGACTGCGCGGGCGTCACCGACATTCTGACCAAGTCGCTCGGATCCACCAACCCGCACAACATGGTGTGGGCGACGGTGGATGGTCTGCAGCACCTCGTGACCGTCGAGCAGGTGGCGCGCGAGCGCGACCTGCCGGTCGAGGCGATCCCGTTCAGGGGACGGCAGGAGGTGGCCCGTGCCTGACGCGGCCAAGCGCAAGCGGCAGCGGGACACTGGGGCGGCGCCCCTGCGGGTGAAGCAGGTGCGCTCCGGGATCGGGCACGCCGAGACGTACCGGCGCACGCTCCGCGCCCTGGGGCTCCGGCACCACCAGCACGAGATCGTGGTGGGCGACACGCCGACGGTGCGGGGCATGCTGAACAAGGTGCGTCACCTCGTGCGCGTGACGCGTGAGGAGGCGTGATGGACGAGACGCAGGGGCCGGGAGTGCTCGGACTGCACAACCTGCCGAAGCCGCGGGGTGCGACCACGGTGCCGAAGCGCAAGGGCCGCGGCCCGGGCTCCGGGTTGGGCAAGACGGCGGGCCGCGGGCACAAGGGACAGCGCGCGCGCAAGAGCGGCAACGTCCGCCCGGGCTTCGAGGGCGGGCAGATGCCGATCATCCGGCGCCTGCCCAAGCGCGGGTTCCACAACCCGGCGCGCACGGCGGCGCAGGTGGTGAACCTGCGGGACCTCGCGCGGCTGCCGGGGACCGACGTCTCCCCTGCCACGCTCGTGGCGGCGGGGATCGTGAACCACGGCGATCACCCGGTCAAGCTGCTCGGCATGGGGGCGGTGGAGCGGGCGTACGCGGTGACGGGCTGCGCGTGCTCCGAGAGCGCGCGCGCCAAGATCGAACAGGCAGGCGGCCGGATCGAGGCATGAACCGATGACGGGACCCCGCATCCCCAACTTCTTCCGCGACCCGGAGCTCAAGGACAAGATCCTCTTCACGCTGTTGTGCCTCGGCATCTACCGGGCGGGCGCGCACATCGCGACCCCCGGCGTGAATGTCCAGGTGCTCGCGGACTTCATCCGGAATCAGGCGGGCGGCACGCTGTTCGGCGTCTACGATCTGTTCGTGGGCGGCGGCCTGCGCCGCGCGACGGTCCTGGCGCTGGGCATCATGCCGTACATCTCCGCGTCGATCATCTTCCAGCTGGCCGGAGCGGTGTTCCCCACGGTGGACAAGCTCCAGAAGGAAGAGGACGGGCGGAAGAAGATCACGCAGTGGACCCGCTACGTGACCGTGGTGCTGGCGGCCGGTCAGGCCTACGGGTTCTCGATCTTCACGGAGTCGCTCCAGGCGGTGTCGATGCAGTCGCTGTGGGGCTTCCGCGTTCTGACGGTCCTCACGCTCACCACGGGCGCCGTGTTCATCATGTGGCTCGGCGAGCAGATCACGGAGCGGGGGATCGGGAACGGGATGAGCCTCATGATCTTCTTCTCGATCATGGACGGCATGGTCCCGGGCACCGCCCAGACGATCAGCTTCCTCAAGACCGGCATCATCACGCCGCTGCGCCTGATCATCCTCGGGGCCGTGATGGTGGCCGTCGTGGCGGCCGTGATCGCGATGACGGTGGCGGCCCGGCGCATCCCGATCCAGATCCCGCGCAAGGTGATGGGGCGCGGCCGGATCCGGGAAGGCCAGAAGACGTTCATCCCGATCCGGATCAACTCGGCCGGCGTGATGCCGATCATCTTCGCCCAATCGCTGATCATCGTGCCGGGCACGCTGGCGGCGTTCACGACCGTCCCGTGGCTCAAGGCATTCTCCGACGTCTTCGCCCCGCAGACCGCGGCGTACTACACGACGTACGGCGTCCTGATCGTCTTCTTCACCTACTTCTACACGTCCATCATCTTCAACCCCGTGGACCTGGCGGAGAATCTGAAGAAGCAGGGCGGGTTCATCCCGGGCGTGAAGCCCGGCGCGGCGACGGCCGACTACATCGACGACGTCCTGAGTCGCGTGACCCTGCCGGGCGCCCTGTTCCTCACGCTCATCGCGCTGCTCCCGTTCTTCATCTTCGACTGGTTCAACGTGCCGTTCTTCTTCGGCGGGACGGCGATCCTGATCGTGGTGGGGGTGGGACTCGACACGTGGATCCAGATGCAGCAGCACTTGCACCTGCGCCACTATGACGACTTCATGAAACAGGGCCGCGTCAAGTTCCGCGGACGCCGGCGCTACATGTAGGGATAGGGGGGGGCGTGAATCTGATCCTGCTCGGCGCGCCGGGCTCGGGAAAGGGCACGCAGGGGGCCCTGCTCTCGACCCGGCTTGGCATTCCCAAGATCGCCACGGGTGACCTGCTGCGCGCGGCGGTGCGCGACGGGACGCCGCTCGGGCGGAAGGCGCAGCGGTACATGGAGCAGGGCCTCCTCGTGCCCGATGAGATCATCATGGGGCTGATCGAGGAGGTCGTCACGTCGCCCGCGGCGCGCGGCGGCGTGATCATGGATGGATTCCCGCGCACCATTCCCCAGGCGTCGGCCGTCGACAAGCTGCTTGCCGCGGGTGGGCGCCGCGTCGACCGCGTGCT
Organism: uncultured Gemmatimonadales bacterium; assembly: GCA_963771275.1. Lineage (GTDB taxonomy): Bacteria > Gemmatimonadota > Gemmatimonadetes > Gemmatimonadales > GWC2-71-9 > JAOTWJ01. The sequence continues at coordinate 227,681 of CAVYSW010000003.1, read as the reverse complement.
GCTGATCGATGTGCCCGAGGAGGAGCTGGTGCGGCGCATGCTCGGGCGCGCGGCCCAGGAAGGGCGCAGCGACGATACGCCGGAGACGATCCGCAAGCGGCTCGCCGTGTTCCGCGAGCAGACGGAGCCGCTGATCGCGCACTATCGGGCGCAGGGCGTCATGACGGCCATTCCCGGGACCGGCACCGTCGAGGAGATCGCGCAGCGGATGGTCGGAAGCCTCGGCCGATGATCACCATCAAGTCGCCGCGCGAGGTCGAGATCATGGCGGCGGCGGGCGCGATCGTGGCCGAGACGCTCCATCTCGTGGCCACGCACGCCAAGCCGGGCGTCTCGACCCTGCAGCTCGACGATCTCGCCGAAGACTTCATCCGCAGCCACCCCGGCGCCCTGCCGTCGTTCAAGGGCCTGTACGACTTTCCCAAGTCGCTGTGCACCTCGATCAACCAGGAGATCGTGCACGGCATCCCGTCGGCCAAGCGAGTCCTGCGCGACGGGGACATCGTGAGCGTGGACTGCGGTGTGTGTCTCGAGGGACTCCACGCCGACAGCGCCATCACGGTGCCGGTGGGATCCGTGGCGGACGCGACCCGCGAGCTGCTCCACGTCACGCAGGCGGCGCTGGAGGCGGGGCTGGCGGAGGCCAAGGCGGGCAATCACGTGGGCGACATCGGCCACGCGGTGCAGCGGGTGGCCGAGGCGGCGGGCTGCAGCGTCGTCCGCGAGCTGGTGGGCCACGGCATCGGTACGAGCTTCCACGAAGAGCCGCAGATCCCGAACTACGGCAAACCCAAGCGCGGCGTCCGCCTCACGCGCGGCATGACGATCGCCATCGAGCCGATGGTGAACCGCGGGCGCCCGGAGATCCGCACCCTCGAGGACAAGTGGACGGTGGTGACGCGGGACGGGTCGCTGTCCGCGCATTTCGAGCACACGGTGGTGATCGAAGAGGGGGGCCACCGGATCCTCACGCAGCTCCCGGCGGGCGTGCGGGCCTAGCGCCGACGCAGCGGGACGGTGCCGCGGGTCGGGGCGCGGGGGCGATGAGCCCCCGCGCTGCGTTACGGGATGGACAGCCGTCGCACCGCCGCCCTACATTGGGCGGCATGGGTGGCCTGGGCCTCGTCATCGCCAATCCGCCGCACCGGGGCGAGGTGGATGTGCAGTCGGCGGCGCTCGTCCTGGGCATCGCCCCGGTGGACGTGCGGCTCAAGGTCAACTACCCGGTCCCGGAGATCTGGCTCGCCGCCGATCCTGCTGCGGCACGCAAGGCGGCGGAGCTGCTGCGGGGGGCCCACGTAAGTGTGGTTGCCGTGCCGGGCGCGGCCCTCGCCGGGATTCCCGCGCACCGCCCGATTGCCGCTTTCGAATTCGGCGCGGAGGGCCTGTGGCTGCGGGATGACGCCGGCGAGCGCACGCTATCGTACGATACGCCGATGGTGGCCGTCCTGTTCAGCCCCCGGCTCGCCGATGCCAAGGGGCCGCAACCGGCGTCGTTTCTCGATCTGTACCCGACCACGACGGGTCCGCCCACACGGTGGACGGTCCTCCAGGGCGTGACCGGCTTCGGCGGCATGGGACCCCGGCAGACGGCCAGCTTCGGCACGAACGTGAACGCGTTCGCGGCTGACGTCGAGGCGCGCTTTCCCAACGCCATCCTCGACCGCCGCCTCGAGCACATGCGGGTGCGCCGGCGGTGCGGCGTACCCCCTACGGGAGTTTTGCGCCAAGGGTATTCGTTTGCGACCCCCGGGTTGAACGCGTTGCTCGAGGCGATCCGGCCGGGTCTCTCCGAGGTCGAGGACCCCGACCTGAGTTCGCGGCTCGCCTCGCTCACGCACGCGGGCCGATAACGGGTTGGTCGGGCGGTTCGGGGATGAGCTGAGCGAGCAGCCACCGGTGGACGGCGGGGTTCCCCGCCACGAACGCGCCCGGCGCCACGCGCGCCGGATCGCCCGCCAGATCCGTGATCACGCCGCCCGCCTCCCGCACCAGCAGCACCCCCGCCGCGACATCCCAGGGAGCGAGCCAGAGCTCCCAGAAGCCGTCGAGGCGGCCCTCCGCCACGTGGGCGAGGTCGAGCGCGGCCGACCCCGCGCGCCGGATGCCGCTCGATCGCGGCAGGATGCGCCGGAACTGCTCGAGGTACTCGTCGAGCCGCTCGCTCGCCGGATGCTTGAACGGGAAGCCAGTGCCGATCAGCGCGTACGCCGGGTCCGCGACGGCGGAGACCTGGAGCCGCCGCTCGCCGCACCACGCGCCTCCGCCGGCGGTCGCCGTGTAGAGCACCGCGCGGCCCACGTCCGCCACGGCGGCGGCGACGGGCTCTCCATCGACCACGGCGGCGATGGACACCGCGCAGGCGGGATACCCGTGGAGGAAGTTCGTGGTGCCGTCGAGCGGATCCACGATCCACACGATCCCGGCGAGCTGCGGCGCGTCGGGGGTCAGCTCCTCGCCCAGCACCACGCAATGCGGGAACGCATCGGTCAGGATGTGGCCGATGAGGCGCTCCGACGCGCGGTCGACCTCGGTGACGAAGTCGCTCGGTGCCTTGCGGTCCCACGCGGCGGGATCGGGTGGCCTGGCCCCACGGATCAGGTCCGCCGCCCGTTCCGCGGCGCGCGTGGCGACAGCGAGTAAGTCACGATGCTGGGCCATCTTGCCCCCCTTTACCACCCTCCGTAGCTTGTGACCATGGCGCGCGTCTTTTCCGGCATCCAGCCGTCCGGCGAGCTGCACATCGGCAACTACCTTGGTGCGATCGCCAACTGGGTGGCGCTCCAGGCCCGGCACGAGTGCATCTTCTGCATCGTGGACTACCACGCCATCACGCAGGACTTCGATCCCGCCCGGCTGGAGACCCGCACCTTCGAGATGGCCGTCAGCCTGCTCGCTTCGGGGCTCGACCCTCAGCGCTGCATCCTCTTCGTGCAGTCGCACGTGCCCGAGCACACGGAACTGTCGTGGGTCCTCACGACCGTGACCCCGCTTGGGGAGCTCGAGCGCATGACGCAATTTAAGGACAAGGCGCAGCGCCAAGAAAGCGTGCTTGCCGGGCTGCTCAACTACCCCGTGCTCCAGGCGGCCGATGTCCTGCTCTACCGGGCGGAGATCGTTCCCGTGGGCGAGGATCAGGTGCAGCACCTCGAGCTGATGCGCGAAATCGCACGCAAGTGGAACGCGCGGTTCGGCCCCGGGTTCTTCCCGGAGCCGCAGGCGACGCTGAGCCACGCCAAGCGCATCGTGGGGCTCGACGGCGAGGCCAAGATGTCGAAGAGCCTGGGGAACACGATCGGCATCCTCGATCCGCCCGAGCGGATCTGGGAGTTGCTGCGCCCTGCCAAGACCGATCCGGCACGCGTCACCCGGAAGGATCCGGGCGATCCCGAGCGGTGCAATCTCTACACGCTGCACCAGTACTTCTCGCCGCCCGGGACGGTGACCGAGGTGGCGGCGAAGTGCCGGGCCGCTGGGTGGGGCTGCCTCGACTGCAAGCGCGTGCTGGCCGACAACCTCGCGGCGCATTTCGCGGAGACGCGCGAGCGGGCCGCGGCCCTCACGCGGGAGCCGGAGCGCGTGCGGGAGGCGCTCCGCACGGGGGCGGCGCGCGCGCATGCCATCGCCAGCGAGACGATGCGGGCCGTCCGCGACGCGATGGGACTCCTGCCCGCCAGCGAGGTGCCGGTACGTCGCTGACCACCCTGTGGCCGGTCCTGGTCGACCTGCTGCAGCTCGAGCTGCTCGGGGCCATCCTGGTCGCCGTCGTGTGCGGCGGCGCGGTCGGTCTCGAGCGGGAGCTGCGCGGCAAGGCCGCGGGGCTGCGCACCAACATTCTGATCTGCGTGGGTGCCACGCTGTTCACGCAGCTCTCGCTGCAGCTAGCGGGGGGGCGGGGCGACCCGGCCCGGCTCGCGGCGCAGATCGTGACCGGGGTGGGGTTCATCGGGGCGGGGGCGATCATGCACTCGCGCGGCTCGGTCACGGGGCTCACCAGCGCGGCGACGATCTGGGTGGTCGCGGCGATCGGGGTGGCGCTCGGCTCGGGCGCCATGCTGGAGGGCGTGGGCGTCACCCTGCTGATGCTGCTCGTCCTCCGGGGGCTGGGGTGGGCCGAGCAGCGCGTGCGGCGCGCGGCCGTCGAGTCGAGCATCTCGGTGGAGGTGCCCGCCGGGGCGGACCAGATTGCGCTCGTCGAGTCGATCCTGCAGGAGTGCGGCCTCGTCGTTTCGGATTTCCGCGCGGAGCCGGCCCGCGAGGGGCGCGTGGTGCTCACCTTCAGCGTGCGCGGCAACGCGCACCAGCACGACGAGGCCCGGCTGCAGCTGCTCCGCGCCACGCACTCGTACCGGCTCTCGATCAACGAGTGAGACGGGCGGTCCTCGACCTCGCCTCGCCGCGCCCGGTCTGGTCCGTCCCGGATGCGACCGTCGAGGCGGTGCGACGGGCGTTCGGCTGCGGGTGGGAGGTGGTGCGTGTCGCGGCGCTCTCGTCGAGCGACGGGGATGGGGGAGCGGGCAACGCGGAGGCGGTCCGTGCGGCGCCCGGCGCCGAGGTCTACGCCGGGTGGGGCGTTCCGCCGGCCGTGGTGGCGGCGGCGCGGGGCACGCTGCGCTGGGTGCACACGGCGGCGGCGGGCGTGGGAGCGAGCGTCACGCCCGAGCTGCGCGCGTCGGGGGCGCGCCTCACCAACTCCGCGGGCGTGCACGCGGAGCCGATCGCCGACTGGGTGGTCGCGGCGATCGGCTTCTGGCTGCGGGGCTTTCCGGCGGCGCTCCGCGCGCAGGCTGAAGAGCGGTGGGCGAAAGACGAGTTCACGAACGGCGCTGTGCGGGTGCGCGAGCTGGCAGGCACCCGGGTGGGGATCGTCGGGCTGGGTGGGATCGGGCGCGCGGTGGCACGGCGCTGCGCGGCGCTGGGCATGGAAGTGTCGGCCGTACGGCGGCGTCCCACCCGGGCGCGGCCCGCGGGCGTGCGGTGGGTCGGCGGCCCGGGGAAGCTGACGACCCTTGCGCGACGGAGCGACGTGCTGGTGCTCGCCGCGCCGCAGACGGCAGACACGCAGGGGCTGGTGAGCGCGGCGATCCTGGCGGCCTTGCCCCGCGGCGCGTACGTGATCAACGTGGCGCGGGGCGCCCTGCTGGACGAAGCGGCGCTGCGCCGCGCGCTCGATGACGGGCAGCTGGGGGGATGCGCGCTCGACGTGTTCGCCCACGAGCCGCTGGCGCACGACCATCCGTTCTGGCGCCACCCGCGCGTGCTGGTCTTCCCGCACGTGAGCGCCGTGTCCGCCCGGTTCTGGGCGCGCGAGACGGCGCTGCTGGTGGACAACATCGCGCGCTACCGTAGCGGCCGCCGGCTGCGCAACGTGGTCAACCTGAAGCTGGGCTACTGACACCATGGAGAACATCATCAAGGCGGCGGTGGAGCGGGGTGCGTCGGACCTGCACATCAAGGCGGGCGACGTATTCCGGGCGCGCATCGACGGCGTCCTCAAGCCGCTCACGAAGCAGCGCCTGACGCCGGAGCAGACGCGGGCGATCGCGCTGCGCATGATCCCCACGGAGGAGGACCGCAAGCGGATCGACAGCCTCCGCGACTACGACTGTTCCTGGGGCGCCCCGGGGATCGGTCGCTTTCGCGTCAACATCCTGCGACAGCGCTCCTCGTTCATGGTGGTGATGCGGGTGATCCCGTTCGATGTGCCGACCCTCGAACGCCTCAATCTGCCGCAGGTGCTCACCCGGGTCGCCGAACAGGAGGACGGGCTCGTGCTGGTGGCCGGCGGGGCCGGCGTGGGGAAGACGTCCACCATCGCCGCCCTGGTCCACCACATCAACTCGACCCAGACCCGGCACATCGTCGTGCTCGAGGACCCGATCGAGTTCCTGCACCGCGACGCCAAGTCGTCGGTGACGCAGCGCGAGGTGGGTGTCGACACGGCGAGCTTCGCGAGCGGGTTACGGTCGGCGGTGCGACAGGATCCGGACGTGATCGTGCTGGGAGAGGTGCCGGACCGCGAGACGCTGGATATCGCCCTGCGGGCGGCCGAGACCGACCACCTCGTGATCACGGCGGTGTCGGCGCCGGACGCGATGCACGCGGTCGGCCACGTCATCGCCATGTTTCCGCCAGACCAGCAGGACCTGGCGCGGCTCCGAGTGTCGGAGACCCTGAAGGCGGTGATCGCGCAGCGTCTGGTGCCGCAGGCGGATGGGAAGGGCCGGAGCGTGGTGGTGGAGGTGCTCGTGGCGACGCCGGCGGTGCGCGACATGCTGCGCAGCGCGGAGCGCATGCAGGAGATCCCCACCGAGCTGGCGAGCGGACGCGAGCGACACGGCACGCAGACGTTCGCGCAGCACCTGGCGGACCTGGTCGAGGCAGGCATCGTGACCGCCGAGGTGGCACGGGTGAGCGGCCAGATGCCGGCCATGGGCGTGCCGGGGGGGCGACTCTGATGAGCGCGACGGCGGTCCGCGGGCTGCTCGTCCCGATCACGACGCCGTTCGATCCAGTCACCGGCGCGCCCGCGCCGGTGACGCTTCGCGCCAACGCCCGCACGCTGCTCGCGGCCGGCGCGCACGGCATCGTGGCCGGCGGATCGACCGGGGAGGCGGCGCTGCTCGACGAGGACGAGTACGGCCACGTCGTCGAGTGGCTGCGCGACGTGGTCCCGGAGGACCGCTTGCTGGTGGCCGGCGCGGGGCGCGAATCCACCAGGGCGACGATCGCGGCGTGCCAGGTCGCCGGGGACCTCGGCGCGGACGCGGTCCTGGTACGGGCGCCGGCGTACTACGGCGCATCGCTGTCCAGCGCCGCCCTGGCCGATCACTTCCGGCACGTGGCCGACGCCTCGCCGGTTCCCGTGCTGCTGTACAACATCCCCAAGTACACGCACGTGGCCTTGTCCGACCAATTGCTCGCCGCCCTGGCGGATCACGGCAACATCGCGGGCGCCAAGGACTCGTCGGGCGACCTGAGGAACTTCGCCGCCTATCGGGCGGCGGCGCCGCACTGGGCCATGCTGATGGGCTCGGGGTCGCACTGGTACGCGGCCCTCGAGCTGGGCGCGGCGGGCGGGATCCTGGCGCTGGGGAATTTTGCCGCCCCGCTCGCCGTCGAGGTCTGGCGCGCGTTCGCCGCGGGCGACCGGCCGGCCGCTGGCGCGGTCCAGGAGCGTCTCACGCCGCTGAACAAGGGCACCGTGGGGGAGCGGGGGGTACCCGGCGTGAAGGCCGCGATGGATCTCGTGGGACTCACCGGTGGACCCGTGCGCCCGCCGCTGCTGGACCTCGCATCCGGCGAGCGGGACGCGGTGGCGGCGCTGTTGCGCGATGCGGGGGTGGCGCGTGCAGCCGCGTTGCGTTGACCGCCCGCGCACCGAGCCTTACCTTCCCTCAGAGGATGCCCCGGGTAGCCCCCGGGGCTTTTTTTCTGGCTTCCGCGAGGTCGCGATGTTCGGTGCGAAGTGCCATTGCCTCGTCGTCGTCGGTGCCCAGTGGGGCGACGAAGGGAAAGGGAAGATCGTGGACGTGCTGGCCGAGCGCGCCGATCTCGTGGTGCGGTACCAGGGCGGGGCCAACGCGGGCCACACCGTCGTCAACGGCACCGACGCGTTCGTCCTCCACCAGATCCCCTCCGGGATCCTGCATCCGGCGATACGCTGCCTGATCGGTAACGGTGTCGTGCTCGATCCCGAGACGTTGCTGCACGAGATGCAGGCGCTGACGGAGCGCGGCATCGTGGTCGACGGCCGGCTGGCCGTGTCCGACCGGGCGCACCTGGTGATGCCGTACCACAAGGTGCTCGACCGCGCCACCGAGCAGCAGCAGCGGATCGGCACGACGGGGCGGGGCATCGGCCCGACGTACGAGGACAAGTTCGGACGGCGCGGGATCCGGGTGGGCGATCTCCGGCACCCGGACCGGGCCGCGCAGCTCGTCACCGACGGCGCGGAGCGGGCGAACCGGATCCTCGCCATGCTCGGGGTCGAGGAACGTGCCTCGGCCGCGGAGCACGTCGCCCTCGTGCGCCGGCTGGCGCCCTGCATTTTGCCGCTCGCCGCGGACACCGGTAGGCTCACGTGGGACGCGTTGCGCCAGGGGAAGCGCGTCCTGCTGGAGGGCGCGCAAGGGGCCCTGCTGGACGTGGATCACGGCACGTATCCGTTCGTCACGTCATCCAACACGACCGCCGGCGGGGCGGCGGTCGGCGCCGGGATCGGGCCGACCGCGATCGACGCGGTGCTGGGCGTGGTGAAGGCCTATACCACGCGGGTCGGCAACGGGCCGCTGCCGACGGAAGCCGAAGCCCCCGCGGCCGAACGGCTCCGGACGCTGGGTGACGAGTTCGGCGCCACGACCGGGCGGCCGCGACGGTGCGGCTGGTTCGACGCGGTGGTGGTGCGCTACGCCGCCCGGGTGAACGGGCTCACCGACCTCGCCGTGACCAAGCTCGACATCCTGGACGAGTTCGACGAGCTGCCGGTCTGCACCGGCTACCACCTGGAGGGCGCGGGGCTCGACGACATGCCCGCGGACACGGAGACGCTGGCCCGCGTCCAGCCGGTCTACGAGGTGCTCGCGGGCTGGCGCCGGCGCACCAGCGACGCCCGGAAGCTCGCCGACCTCCCGACGCAGGCGCGCGCGTACCTCGACCGGATTCAGGATCTGGTCGGGACGCCGGTCACATACGTCAGCGTCGGCTCGCGGCGCGATCAGATCATCGGCCTGTCGTGATCCCGACCGTCGTGGTGGTGGCGCAGCCCTTCAAGGGGACCCTGGACGCCCACGAGGTCGCCCAGGCGCTGGCTCGCGGGGTCGAGGCGGCGGGATGCAGCGCCCGCCTCGTCAAGGCGAGCGACGGGGGCGACGGGCTGCTCGATGCGTTGGCTCCCCGCATCAGGACGACCCACCAGGTGACAGGACCGCTCGGGACGCCCGTCACGGCCGACCTCGGGTGGCTCGACGAGCGGACCGCGGTCGTGGAGTCGCGGCTGGCATGCGGCCTGTCCCTGATACCGGCGCCGCGCCGCGACCCCCTCAACACCACCACGCGGGGCGTCGGCGAGCTCGTCACGGCGGCGGCGCGGGGTGGCGCCACCGTGGTGTTCGTCGGCCTCGGCGGGAGCGCCACGATGGACGGCGGGCTCGGTATGGCGCGCGCCTGGGGGTGGACCCCGTGCGACCGCGACGGCCAGCCCCTGCCGGAGGGCGGCGGCGCGCTGGAGGAGCTCGGCGATCTCGCACCCGGCAGGCCCCCCGGCGTCCGCCTGGTGGGCCTGTCGGACGTGCGCAACGTGCTGCTGGGGGAGGACGGCGCAGCGGTGTACGCGTCCCAGAAGGGCGCGAGCCCGCACGCGATCGAGCGGCTTGCCGCCGGCCTGCGGCGGCTGGTCGAGCTCACCGAGCCGTGGAATGGACCCGCCCTGGCCGTCGAGGAAGGTGCCGGCGCGGCCGGCGGCCTCGGGTTCGGCCTGATGTGCTTCGGGGGCGGCAGCGTGATCCCCGGCGCGCCGTGGGTGCTCGACCGGGTGGGGTTCCCGGCGCTGCTCAAGGAGGCGAGCCTCGTGGTGGTGGGTGAGGCGCGGTTCGACCGCACCTCACTCGACGGCAAGCTGCCGGGCGAGGTGCTGCACGCGGCCCTGCGCCGCAAGGTCCCGGCTGCGCTGGTGGCGCCTTGCGCGTCCGACGTGCCGGCGGGGGTCGTCGTGGAAAGCGAGTCCGGTCAGTGGACGGCGGACGACCTCGCGCGCCACGCCGAGCGGGCGGTGCGGCGGGCGCTTCGCTTGCCGCCCCCGTGACGCGCGGCTAGTTTTCCGCCCGCGGCCGCCACCTATCCCATTCCCTCACAGCCACTTGGGTTCCATGGCGAACACCTCGCTGATGGACAAGATCGTCTCACTCGCGAAACGGCGGGGGTTCGTCTTCCAGTCGTCCGAGATCTACGGCGGGCTGGGCTCGGTCTGGGACTACGGCCCGCTGGGCGTCGAGCTCAAGAAGAACCTGAAGGAGCGCTGGTGGCGCTCCATGGTCTACGAGCGGGAGGACATCGAGGGGATCGACGCGGCCATCCTGATGCACCCGCGGGTGTGGGAGGCCTCGGGGCACGTCGCCGGCTTCACGGACCCGCTGGTGGACTGCAAGCAGTGCAAGAACCGGTTCCGCGCCGATGATCCGCGGCTCAAGGGCACGCCGGGGCAGCCCGACGCGCAGTGCCCGGTCTGCGGGTCCAGGGGCACGCTCACTGCGCCACGCCTCTTCAATCTCATGTTCAAGACGTTCATGGGGCCGGTCGAGGAAGCCGCGGCGGTCGTGTATCTCCGCCCCGAGACCGCGCAGGGGATCTACGTCAACTATCTCAACGTCCTCCAGGCGTCGCGGCAGAAGGTCCCCTTCGGCATCGCGCAGATCGGCAAGGCGTTCCGCAACGAGATCACGCCGGGCAACTTCACGTTCCGCACCCGCGAGTTCGAGCAGATGGAGATGCAGTTCTTCGTCAAGCCGGGTGAGGACGAGCGCTGGTTCGAGGAGTGGCGTGCCCGGCGCATGCGGTGGCATCAGGACGTGGGGATCACCCCTGCCAAGCTGCGCTTCCACCGGCATGGCAAGGACGAGCTGGCGCACTACGCGAAAGACGCGTTCGACATCGAGTACGAGTTCCCGTTCGGCTGGCAGGAGTTCGAGGGGATCCACAACCGCACCGACTTCGACCTGGGTCGGCACCAGGAGCACTCGGGGAAGAAGCTCGACTACCTCGACCCCGTGACCAACGAGCGCTTCGTGCCGTACATCATCGAGACGTCGCTCGGCGCGGACCGGCTGGCGCTCGTCACGCTGGTGGACGCGTATCGCGAGGAGGAGATCGAGGGGGAGCAGCGGGTCGTGCTGCGGTTCCACCCGTCGATCGCCCCGATCAAGGCGGGGATCTTCCCGCTGGTGAAGAAGGACGGGATGCCCGAGCTGGCGCACCGGATCGCCGACGGCCTGCGGGGCCACGTCACGATCTTCTACGACGACGGCGGCTCGATCGGCCGACGCTACCGGCGGCAGGACGAGGCGGGGACGCCGTTCGGCGTCACGGTGGACGGCCAGAGCGTGCAGGACCAGACGGTGACTGTGCGGCACCGCGACACCCTCAAGCAGGACCGCGTGGCGGCGGACCGGCTGCTCGCGTACCTGCGCGAGCAATTGGGCGGGTGACGCTCGACGAGCTCGTCGCGCGCGGCGAGGCGCTGCACGCCGACCTCGGGCGCGAGTCGTATCTCACCGGCGCCGGCTTGAAGGCCGACCCGGCCTTCCTGGAGATCTACGAGCGGTATCGCGACCTTCAGAGCGACGAAGCCCTGGAGGTCGCGCGCGCCTCAGCGATCGCGCCGCTGCTGGAGTGGGTCGTCGACCTCCGGGTGGGGCGCCGCGTGGCGGTTTTCGAGGAGCGGCAGCTCGTCTGGGAGCAGCAGGCCGTGCTGCAGGTGGACGGTCGCGCGATCCCGTATCTGCGGGCGGCGATCGAGCTGCAGAACGCCCCCGACCGCGCGTGGCGGATCGCGCTGGACGGCGCCCGCGCGGCGGCTGGTGCTCAGGGACTCAACGCGCTGCGACGGGAGCGGTTCCTCACGGAACGGGAGGTGGTGCTCCAGTTCGGCGTTGGGGCGGATTACGTCGCGTCGATCGCCACCCTGTCGGGCATCGACCTGGCGACGCTCGACCGGCGCGCCGCCGAGCTGCTCGCCGGGACGCGCGAGCTGTACGACGACGCCCTCGCACGGCTCGTCCGCCGGCGCCTGGGCCTCGGGCTCGCGGATCTGGTCCGGGCGGACACCGGCTGGGCGTTCCGCGCCGACCGGTTCGACGCGGCGTTCCCTCCCGCGGCCCTCGTGCCGCTCGCGCTGCGCCAGATGGCCGACATGGGGCTCGACGCCACGGAGCAGGGTCGCGTGCGGTTCGACACCGACGAGCGGGACGGCAAACAGCCCCGCGCCTTCTGCGCACCCGTGCGCGTGCCGGACGAGGTCTACCTCGTGCTGCGGCCGGCCGGCGGCCACGCCGACTACCGCACGTTCTGGCACGAGCTGGGGCACGCCATGCACTTCGCCGCGGTGGCCCAGGAGCGCCCGTTCCACGAGAAGTGGCTGGGGGACAACTCGGTCACCGAAGGGTTCGCGATGCTGTGGGATCATCTGACGCTCGAGGCGGGGTGGATCGGGCGGTACAGCGCGCTGGGGGAGCGGGGGACGGGGGGTGAGGGGCAGATCCGCGATCTGCTGTTCGAGCTGGCGGTGGCGGAGCTCTACATGCTGCGCCGCTACGCCGCGAAGCTGCATTACGAGATCGCGCTGCATCGCGGCGACTACGAGCACGCGGGACCGCTCTATGCCGAGCTGCTCACCGACGCGACGCGATTCCGGTTTCCGGAAGCGGACTTTCTGCGAGACGTGGATCCCGGATTCTACGCCGCACGCTACCTCCGGGCGTGGCAGCTCGCGGCGATGCTCGCCGACCAACTCGTCCAGCAATTCGATGAGGACTGGTATCGCAATCCCCGGGCGGGGGGCTTCGTGCGCGATCTCATGTCCCGCGGCCAGGCCGACTCGGCCGCCCGGCTCGCCGAGCGCGTGACCGGCGGGCCGCTTTCCTTCGCACCCGTGATCCGCCGGCTCGCGGCGGTGCTGGCCTAAGCTGCCGCTCCAGCCGTCCCTGCCGCTCCTGCCACCCCTGCCGCACTATTCATCATGCAGTTCGCCGAGTTCGAGCGCCTGATCACGCGGCTCACCCGTGAGATCCCGGCCGAGTACCTCGACGGGATTGCGGCGATCGACGTGAGCCCCAAGAGCGTCCCCGATCCGGTCCGGGCCGATGTGTACACGCTCGGCGAGTGCATTCCGCTGCACGGCAGCGACGACGAGACCCAGTCCCGGGTGGTGCTGTACCATGGTTCGTTCCGCGCGCTGGCGCGGTTGAGCGCGGACTTCTCCTGGCGCGACGAGGCGTGGGACACCCTGACGCACGAGCTGCGCCATCACATCGAGTGGCGTGCCAGCACCGATCGGCTCGAGGACTACGACTGGGCGGCCGAGCAGAACTTCGCCCGGCACGACGGACAGCCGTTCGATGCGGTGTTCCATTTGTCCGGTGAGGAGGCCGCGCCGGGGATCTACCGCGTGGACGACGACGTGTTCCTCGACCGCCTGGTGCGGGGTCGGCCCGCGCGGCTCGACGTCCGCTGGCACGGCGAGGCCTACGAGATGGACGTGCCCGATCTGCCGCTGCCGCTCTTCCTCGTGGTGGACGGCGTGCGCGAACCGCCACCCGGAGAGCTGGTTGCCGTGCTCCGCCACAAGCCCCGGCTGCGGGATCTGGTGCGTCGTGGGAGGCCTCCGAGCGTCGCGCGGGCGGTCGCGCGCTCCAGCCCGCCGGCCTGAGCAGGCCGTCTTGCCGCGGGCCCCCGCGGGCCGCACCTTGGAGGTTGCCTTCCGCTGAGGTGGCCCATGTCCCGTGTCGTGTCGCTCGCCTCGCGCATCACCATCGCGATTGCCGTGGCTGCGGCGCCGGCCGTGGCGCAGCAGGTGCGCGGCACCGTGCTGGACTCGGTGGCCAACGTGCCGGTCAGCACCGTGCGCGTGGAGCTGGAGGGGGCCGGCCTGCGGCGTGCCGTCATCACCGGCTGGCAGGGCGGGTTCGTGTTCGGGGGGGTGCCCGCCGGCACGTACCGGCTGCGGCTCACGCGCGTGGGCTACGCGCCCCGCGTGCTCGAGGGGGTGTCGGCCGGACAGGGCCGCGATTCGCTCGTCATCCGGCTGCTCCCGCTGGGCACGCCGCTCGATCCCGTGATCGTGAGCGCGTCCCGCAGCGAAGAAACGGCGCTCGACGCGCCGACGGCCGCGTCGGTGGTGGGCCGCCGCGAGATCGAGGAGGCGCCGACGGCGTCTCCCCTGCAGCACGTCGCGCAGGTGCCGGGCGTGAACGCCGCGGAAAAGGGCCTGATCCAGCAGACCTTCAGCGCGCGCGGGACGAACACGGTCAACTCGGGCGCGCTGCTGCTGCTCAACGACTATCGCTACGCGGCGCTCCCTTCCTACGCGTTCAACGTGCCGTACATGATCCCGGCGACGAACGAGGATGTCGACCGAATCGAGGTGATCAGCGGCCCCGCGTCCGCGCTGTACGGCCCCGGGGCGCCGAGCGGGGTGGTGCACCTGCTGACCCGCTCGCCGCTCGACTTTCCCGGCGGGACGGTGACGCTCAGCGGCGGCACGCGCGCGGTGCTGGGCGGGAGCTTCCGCTACGCCGCCGCGCTGAGCCGCACGTTCGGCGTCAAGCTGTCCGGGGAGCTGCTGCGTGGGCACGACTGGCCGTATACCGACTCCACCGAGGTCAAGAACCGCGTGGACTCGATCGCGACCGGGGCCGACCCCGCGACGCTCCGCGTCGGACGGCGGGACTCGACCGTCGAGCGCCTCGCGGCGGATCTGCGCGTCGACTGGCGGCCCGACGTGCGGACCGAGGTGGTGGCGTCGGGGGGGATCGTGGACGCGGTCCATGCGATCGACATGACCTCGGGGTTCGGGGCCGTCCAGGGGGAAGACTGGCGCAACGGCTACGTGCAGCTCCGCGCGCGGCGCGACCGGCTGTTCGCGAATCTCGTCTACGACTGGCAGAATGCGGGCAACTCCTACCTGCTGCGGAACGGCGCGCCCCTGGTGGACAGCTCCCGGGTGCTGGTGACCCAGCTGCAGCACGGCGGCCGGCTGGGCGGCGTCGACCTGCTGTACGGCGTGGACGGCCGCTGGACCGATCCACGCACCGGCGGCACGATCGACGGGGCGAACGAGAGCGCCGATCAGGTGGCCGAGCTCGGCGCGTATCTCACTGCCGAGGGGCCGGTGGGCCCGCGGCTCCGGCTGATCGGCGCCTTGCGGGTGGATCACCACAACCGGCTGAACGACGTCGTGCTTTCACCCCGGGCCGCGGTCGTGTTCCGCCCCGCCCCCACCCAGGCGCTGCGGCTCACGTACAACCGGGCGTTCACGTCGCCGGACGCGAACGACCTGTTCCTCGATCTCGAGTACGCGCGCATCGCGATCGTGGGCAGCCTGGGGTACAGCGTGCGCGGCGTCGGGGTGCCGAAGGACGGCTTCACGTTCCGCCGGGATTGCGGCGGCGGATTGTGCATGCGGAGCCCGTTCAACCTGAGCGATCCCAACGCCTACATCCCGACGGACGCGACGCTGCTCTGGCCCGCCGTGGTGCTCGCCGCCCCGCAGTTCGGCGTGGATCTCTCCGGCATTCCGGCGCCCACGTCCGCCGACATCGCCACGCACCTCGGCCTGCTCGACATCAGCTCGGGGACGTTCGTCCCGATCGCCGCCGCCGACGTGACCGATATCGAGGGGGAAGGGCGCACGATCACGAACGTGGTGGAGCTGGGCTACAAGGGGCAGGTCGCCCGGCGGTTGGAGGCCGGCGTATCCGTGTGGGCCAATCGGGTGCGGGACGTTGCGGGCCCGCTGGTCACGGCGACACCCAACGCGTTCTTCGACCGCGACATGCTCTACGCCTACCTCGCGACGTATCTCCCCGCCGACACGGCCGCCATGCTCGCCGACACGCTGAGCCAGCTTCCCGCCGGCACCGTCTCCCCCACCGAGGCGCTGCACCCGTACGACATCCTCGTCGTGAACAAGCGGGGCGGCGCGTACACCCTGTGGGGCGCGGACGTCGAGCTGCGCTTCGCGCTCTCGGATCGCTTCGCCGCCTCGGCGTCCTACTCCTGGACGAGCAACGACACGCTGCCGAACGTCCAGCGGGTCGGGACGGTCTATCTCAACGCGCCGCGCAACAAGGGTACGCTCGCCCTCACGTACCGTGGCCCGGCGGCCGGCGTGACGGCGGCCGTGCGCGCGCGTGTCGTGGCCGCGTTCCCCGTCTCCAATGGCGTGTATGAGGGGCGGGTCGCGTCGTACGGCGTGGTGGACGTCACGGTCGGCCTGCGGCTCCCGGGGACGCTCGGGGCCGGCCTCACCCTCACCGTGCAGAACGTGCTCGACAATCGGCACCAGGAGATGGTGGGGGCGCCGCCCATCGGCCGCCTGCTGCTGAGCCGACTGCGGGTGGCCTTCTAGGGGCGCGCGCCGCGCGTTAGCTTTCCCGGGCCGCCGAAAGCCCCCGTGGCGGGGCGGAGGAGCCCATGCTGCATGACATGACGACATCGCTCGCGGCCGACGAAGTGCTGCGCCGCGCGAAGCAGTTCTTTGCGGAGCGCGTGCCGCATTTCGGCGCGTTCCTGGAGGGGGAAGGACCCACCTGGGCGACGTTTCGCGGCCAGGGTGGGGAAGAGATCGTCGTCGCGGCTTTCCCGGTGGAGGGCGGGACGCGCGTGCGCTCGTCCTCCCTGCTGTTCGATCAGACGATCGACCGATTCCTGTCGACGCTGCCGGCGCTTGAGCAGGAGACCGTGTGACCACGGCGAGCGCGGTGCGGCTCCGGGTGATGGTGACGGACACGTGGGATCACGTCGAGCTGGAGGCGTCTCCCGAGCTCACGCTCGCGGCGGTCAAGCAGCAGGCGCTCGCCGCCGCGACCGGGCGGTCGCTGGATCCCGCAGCCTACGTGATCAAGTATCGCGGTGCGCTCGTGCTCGACGAGCACGTGACGGTGGCGGGGCTCCAGCTGGCCGATGGTGCTCCGCTCATCGTGCTGCCCGGGCGTCGCCGACCGGTCTGGTGACGCCGCGCGGGTGAAGCACCGGCATCCCGCGCGGGCCCTGACCGTGCTGGCGGCGGGAGTGCTGGTGCTCGACGCCGCGCTGCTGGTGCTGGCGGGGCTGTGGTCCGCGCGCCCGTGGCTCGTGGCCTGGGGCGGCGTGTTCGGTGCCGGAGCGATCGGCGTGCTGGTGCTGCGACGCCGCTACGTGAAGCGCCTCGAGGAGCTGGCCGACGCCCGGAACGCCCTGCGCGGTGAGCTGGGAGATCTCGCCAAGACGCTGCGCGACCACCCGCGCTGAGCCGCCGTCACGATGACGGCGGCCCCGCGCATCCGCATCTTCTCGCACCCTGCGACGCTGGAGCATCAGCCGGGGTCGGGGCATCCCGAATCGCCGGAGCGCGTGCGCACGATGCTCGCCATGCTGCGCCGCAGCTCCGTCGCCCCGCGGCTCGACTTCATCGACGCGCCAGCGGCCGCGCGCCCCGCCGTGGAGCGTGTGCACCCCCAGGCCTACGTCGACCGGCTCGAGCGGCTGGCTTCGGCCGGCGGCGGCATTCTCGACGCCGATACGGTGATGAGCGCCGGCAGCTTTGCGGCGGCGCTGCACGCCGCCGGGGCGGCGGTCGCGGCCGCGGAGTCGGCGCTCGGCGGCGTCCCCGCGTTCGCCCCGGTCCGGCCGCCGGGCCATCATGCGCTCGCCGACCGCGCCATGGGGTTCTGTCTGCTGAACAACGTCGTGATCGCGGCGCGTGCGGCACTCGACGACCACGGCCTCGAGCGCGTGCTGATCGTCGACTGGGACGTGCATCACGGCAACGGCACGCAGGCGCTGGTGGAGCGCGAGCCGCGGATTCGCTACGTCTCGCTGCACCAGTGGCCGCTCTACCCCGGCACGGGCCGCGCCGATGAGCGCGGCGTCGGGAACGTGTTCAACGTGCCGCGGCCGCCCGGCCGCCCCCGCGCGGAGTATGTCGCGGCGCTCGACGCGGCGGTCGCGCGCGCCACGGAGCACTGGACGCCGCAGCTGATCCTGATCTCGGCGGGGTTCGACGCCATGGCGGGCGATCCGCTCGCAGGCTTCACGCTCGAGCCGGAGGACTACGCGACGTGGGTCGCGCGCTGGCGCGCGCTCGACGCCCCGGTGGCGTCGGTGCTCGAGGGCGGGTACGAGCCGCGGCGCATCGCCGACGCGGCGATTGCCCATCTCGGGGCCCTGTGAGCGCGCCGTGATCCCGACCACGTGTCGGGTGGTGCTTCCGCTTCCCGCGCCCCAGCCGTACCGCTACGCCGTGCCCGAGAGCCTGGCCGATCGCGTCGTCGCCGGGGCGCGCGTCGTCGTGCCGGTGCGCGGGCGGGAAATGGTCGGCGTCGTTCTCGATCTGGGCGACGAACCGACGGCGGACCTCAAGGCGGTTCTGCTGGCGCCCGACCCGGCACCGCTCGTGCCACGCCCCTTGCTCACGCTCGCCGGGTGGATCAGCCGCTACTACGCGACGCCGCTGGGCCTGTGCCTCCGCGCGATGCTGCCAGGCCCGCTCTGGGGGGAATCGCGTCTCATCGCCGAGGTCCGTCATCCCACCAGCGCGGGGGGAGGCGCCAGCCGCGATGTGCTCACGGCGCTGGAGCGCGCGGGCGGGCGCGCGCCGGCAACGCAGCTCGCCCGGAAGGTCGGCCGCCCGGTGTGGGACGTGCTGCAGCGGCTCAGCCGCGCGGGTGCCGTGACGCTCGAGACCGAAGCTCCCGCGCTCGGGCCGACGGCCGGGCACGAGCGGGTCGTGGTGCTCGTGCGCGCGCTGCCGTCGCTCGCGGATCGCGAGCGGACCTTCGCTCGCGCGGCGCGGCAGCGGGCTGCGTACGACGCGATCGACGCCGCGGGCGGCGAGGCGGCGTGGTCGCATCTCACGCACCAGCTCGGCTTCTCCCCGGCGATTCTCCATGCGCTCGCCGAGCGCGGGCTCGCGCGCATCGAGGAGCGCGAGCGGCTGCGCGATCCCTTCGCCGACGTGCGGGCCGAGCCGCCGGTGCAGCCCGGGCCCGCGCAGCAGGCCGCCTTGGAGACGCTCGCCGGCATGCCGGCGGGCGAGGCCGCGCTGCTGTTCGGGGTCACGGGCAGCGGGAAGACGCTGGTCTATCTGGAGGCGATCCGCCCGCTGGTGCGCGCGGGACGCGGTGCCATCGTGCTCGTGCCGGAGATCGCCCTCACGCCCCAGACGATCGCGCGGGTGCGGGGGGTGTTCGGGGAGGACGTGGCGGTGCTGCACAGCGCCCTGTCCGACGCCGAGCGGACGGACGCGTGGCGGGCGGTGGCCGCGGGCCGGCGGCGGGTGATTGTGGGCGCCCGTTCGGCGGTGTTCGCGCCGCTAACGGACCTCGGGGCCATCGTGGTGGACGAGGAGCACGACCCGAGCTACAAGAACGGCGAGCTGCCGCGCTATCACGCGCGGCACGTGGCGCTCGCGCGGGCACGGCTGCAGGGCGCGCGGGTGGTGCTCGCCAGCGCGACGCCGGCGCTCGAGACGTGGGCCGCCCGCGAGCGCCTCACGCTGGTCCGCCTCCCCGACCGGGTGGGAGCGCGTCCGCTCCCGCCCGTGGAGCTGATCGATCTCCGCAGCGCGCCGCGCGTGCCGGCGGCGGGCGCGGTGCCGTGGTCGCGCGCGCTCGACCAGGCGGTGGAGGCGCGGCTCGCCACCGGGGAACAGGTCCTGCTGCTGCTCAACCGGCGCGGCCTCGCGCATTTCCTGCAATGCGCGCGGTGCGGCTTCGTGTGGGAATGTCCGCACTGCTCCATTGCGCTCACCGTCCATCGCACCCCGCCCCGGCTGCGCTGCCATTATTGCGGGCACGACACGGCGGTGCCCGAGGCCTGCCGGCAGTGTGGCGCCCCGGCGCAGCGGACGCGCGGTGTGGGGACGCAGGAGCTCGAGCGCTGGCTCGCGATCCGGTATCCGGCGGCCCGGCTCGCGCGGATGGACGCCGACACCACGGGCACGAAGTGGTCGCACGCGCGCATTCTCGACGGCGTGCGGACCGGTGATGTCGACGTGCTGTTCGGGACGCAGATGATCGCCAAGGGACTCGATTTCCCGAATGTGACGCTGGTGGGTGTGGTG
This sequence comes from uncultured Gemmatimonadales bacterium, assembly GCA_963771275.1. Lineage (GTDB taxonomy): Bacteria > Gemmatimonadota > Gemmatimonadetes > Gemmatimonadales > GWC2-71-9 > JAOTWJ01. Next base: position 207,868 of record CAVYSW010000003.1, on the reverse strand, counting down.
GACGCGGACACCGGGCTCCATCTGCCCGATTTCCACGCGGCGGAGCGGACGTTCCAGCTGATCGCGCAGGTGGCGGGTCGGGCGGGCCGCGGCCCGCGCGGGGGAGCTGTGCTGGTGCAGACGCGGAGTCCGGACCACGCCGCGCTGACGGCGGCGGCCCGACACGACTTCGAGGGGTTCGCGGCGAGCGAGCTGGTGGCCCGCCAGTCGCCGGCCTATCCGCCGACGGTGGGGTTGGTCAACGTGCTGGTGAGCGGGACGCGAGAACCTGTCGTCGCGGACGCGGCGGTGGCGCTGGCGGATTGGCTCCGGGGCGTGGTGGCCGCCCGGGCGCCCGGCGTGGAGATCGTCGGCCCGGCCCCCGCCCCACTCGCCCGGATCAAGGCGCGCTGGCGCTGGCACCTGCTGCTGCGCGCGACGGATCGCGCGCTGCTGGGTCGGCTGGCGCGTTATACCGCGCGACGGGCGCCCCTCGGCCCGCGGGGTGCGGTGCGGCTCGTGGTCGACCGCGACCCGGTCTCCCTGCTGTAGCGTGCCGGATCGCCGGTCGGGCGCCGGGTTGAACGGGGGGGCCCCCACCGGTATCTTGCTGCGCCGTGACCGAGCCCCGTCCTGCGCCAGACCTCGAGGCGGCGCGCGCGCCGTCGCGCCCCGCCGCGGCGGCAGGCCTGCCGCTCGGCTGGCGGCGCGTGGCGGAGGAGGTTGCCCGGACCATGCCGGTTGCCGAGATCGAGCGCGCGTGGCTGTTTCCGCCCATGCGCGGCGAGGACCGGGAGTGGGGCACGGCGGTGATTGCCCGGCGCGTCAGCGCGGGCCGGCTGCGAGTGTACACCGGCAGCTACCACCTCGTGGTGCGCGGGCGGGAGCGGGGGCAGGGGCAGGTGGGGGTCGAAGACGTGGGCGAGACGCCCGATGACGTGCTCCCCGAGGTGATCCGCGGCGTGCAGCAGCGTGCGGGCGAGGCGGAGCCGCCACTCGAGATCGTGCCGGCGACCTGGTTCGACGACCGTGACCAATCCCCCGCCGCGCGCTGACGGCGCCCTCCTGATGGGGGCGTTTCGCCAGTACCTGCATGAGCACGGGTTGCCTGTGACGCGCCAGCGCGAAGTCGTGGCGGCCGCCGTGTTCTACGCGGATCGTCACGTGTCGGTGCCCGAGATCGAGCTTGCGCTGGCCGAGCAGGCGGAGCACGTCGGCAAGGCGACCGTCTACCGCACGCTCGAGCTGCTGGTCAAGGCGGGCCTGCTGCAGGAGCACGATTTCGGTGAGGGGTTCAGGCGGTACGAGCCGTTGGCGGCGCGCGGCTATCACGAGCATCTGATCTGCGTGCGCTGTGGCCGCGTGGTGGAGTTCGCCACCGCGCGCGTCGAGCGGATGAGCACGGCCATCGCCGAGGAGCACGGGTATCTGCACCATCGTCATCGGTGGGAGATCTACGGGGAGTGCGGCGAGTGCCGCCGACATGCCGTGACGGTGCGGGCCGGAACCATTGAGCGCGAGGGGACAGCACGGTGATCGATCCCAAGTTGTTCGTCCCGACCAAGGCGTTTCTCACCAAGGGCGTCGGCCGGCACCGGGAGAAGCTCACGAGCTTCGAGATGGCGCTGCGTGAGGCGCACGTCGCGCAGTACAACCTGGTGCGGGTGAGCTCGATCTTCCCGCCGAACTGCCAGCTGATCTCGCGGGAAGAGGGCTTGAAGCTGCTGCAACCCGGTCAGGTGGTCTTCGCGGTCGTGGCGCAGGCGGAGACCAACGAGCCGTCGCGCCTCGCCGCGTCGGCGATCGGCCTCGCGATCCCGGCGGATCCCTCGCACCACGGCTACATCTCGGAACACCACGCGTTCGGCCAGCGCCAGCAGTCCGCGGGCGATTACGCCGAGGACCTCGCCGCCAGCATGCTCGCCACCGTGCTCGGCGTGCCGTTCGACCCCGACCAGGCGTGGGACCAGCGCAAGGAGCAGTGGCTGCTGTCGGGCGAGATGGTGAAGACCCTGCACATCAGCCAGACGGCCGAGGCGCAGGACGACGGGCGGTGGGTCACGGCGCTGTCCGCGGTGATCTTCTGCGAGTGAGCCCGCCCCGGTGAACGAGTTCCGCGGCGGCGGTCGGGTGGAGGGCCACACCAAGGCGCTCGAGCGGCTCGGCTGGGCTCCCGCGGAGAATCTCCTTGGCCTCCCCGAGGACGCGGCGCGCTACGACGGCGCCGCGGTGCTGATCCTCCCGGTCCCCTACGAGGCGACGGTCTCCTACATGGGGGGCACCCGGTTCGGACCGCGCGCGTTGCTCCACGCGTCGCGGTTCGTCGAGCTGTACGACCACGAGCTCGACGCGGAGCCCTACACGCATCGGCGTGCACACCCTGCCCGACGCTGCTGCTCTCGGGGGCGGGGCCCGCGCGCGCGCTCGCGCGAGTTGCGCAGGCGTTCGACGCCCTGCTTCCCACCGGCAAGTTCGTCATCATGCTGGGCGGCGAGCACAGCGTCTCGGGCCCGCCGATCCTCGCCCATGCCGACCGGCAGAAGAAGGGGAAGCTGTCGGTGCTCCAGCTCGACGCGCACGCCGACCTGCGCGCGGAGTACGAGGGCACGCCGCTGTCCCACGCGTGCGTGATGCACACGGTGCACGAGCGCGTGAAGCTGGTGCAGGTGGGCATCCGTTCGCTCACCGCCGAGGAACGGGCGCTCCAGCGGCGCCGGCGCATGACCGTGGTGTTCGGCCACGAGCTGGAGGATGAGTCCTGGATGGATCGGGCGATCGCCGGGCTGGGGCCGGACGTCTACCTCACGATCGACGTGGACTACTTCGACCCGGCCTGCGTGCCCGCGACCGGTACCCCCGAGCCGGGCGGCGGGCAGTGGAACTCCACGATTCGCTTCCTCGACCGCGTGTTCCGGGAGCGCAACGTGGTGGGCGCCGACGTCGTGGAGCTGGCGCCGATTCCCGGGATGGTCGCCCCCGATTTCCTCGCCGCCAAGCTGGTCTACAAGCTGATCGGGTTCCACGCCCGGGCGCTGGGCCGCATCTAGTACAGTTGAAGAGGAGTCCGGTGAGCTCGCGGGGCCCGCTGGCACCCTCACGACCTTGATTCCGCCAATCTGACAGATCGTATCTCCGCTTCTGCCAGGCAGACACTGCTACCACTAGCAGGCCAAGACCTGCTACCGGTAGCAACTTGTGCATTGGGCCCCGCATCCTCATTGTGGGTGCACGATGCCGCGCCCCGACGCTTCATGGTGCGCGGCGGAAGTGCGAGAACGCGCCGGTGGTGACCCAGCACGCGCCGGCGCAATGGGGTGGTGCCGGGCTTGGTGTTTGAGGATGAGGGCATCGAGGAGGTCCCGGGCGGCGCGTTTTTCCTCGCGGCTGAACCGACTCACCGCTTCAAACTGGAGCTTGAGGTCCTGGTCGGGCCCGCGAGCGTCGGGGCCGAAGACGAGCTCGTCGGCGGTGACGCCCAACGTGACGGCTAAGCGGCGGATGACATCGAGCGTAGGCTGGGAGGTGCCGGCCTCGTAGCGGTGGATTTGCATGACGTGGAGGCCCACCTGCTCGGCCAGGGCCTGCTGGGTGAGGCGGCGCGCCTTCCGCAGGGCGGCGAGGCGGGGGGCGAAGTCGTCGGGCCGGGGCCGGGGCATGCAGTCCAGGACGAGCGTAGCCATCATCAGCTGAGGCTCGGGAGCGGACATGGCGGGGTAGCGAGGCCGCCACTAGCTTTCCATCGTGGAGGGGCGCCCGTGGATCGTGACACGCTGCTGGCTCGCATTACGGTGGACCCGAACGTCTGTTTTGGGAAGCCGTGCATTCGAGGACACCGTATCTGGGTGTCGTTGGTGCTCGACTTCCTGGCCGACGGGATGACGGTCGAGGAGATTCTCACACAGTACCCGGACCTCACGGCTGAGGACATCCGCGCCTGCATCGCGTACGGGGCCGAGATGGCGCGCGAGCGTTACGTGGATGTCTCTGGCGCGGGGGCGTGAACTTCAAGCTCGACGAGAACCTCGGCCAGGCGGTCGCCGACGCCCTGCGGGCGGCGGCGCACGATGTGATCACCGTGGGTGAAGAGGAACTCCAGGGAGCGTCTGATCGGCGCGTCCTGGACGCCGCCCATAGGGAGGCACGCTGCCTGGTCACCTTGGACCTCGAGTTCGGCAATCCGCTGCTCTTTCACCCCGCCTCGTACAGTGGCATCGTGGTGATCCGATTGCCGGCACGGGCCACGCAGGCGGCGCTCCGGCACGCGGTCCGGACCCTGGTACAGGCGGCGCCCGCTCGCCCTGTGGCGGGAAAGCTGTGGATCGTTCATCGCGACCAGATCCGGGAGTATCACCCCGACTCGTAGGCCGCGGTTGAAACCGCACCCTGCTGAGACGGTCCCCGACCCCCCAAGCGCGCCCCACCCCCCCTCGGAAGTGCACGTCGGCGGTTTTGAGTGCAGATTACGATCAAGAATCAGGAGGGGTGAGCGGCTAAGGGAGCGAGTCGCAGGCGGTTAGCGCGGCGAAATCGTAGCCCAACACGGCGACCGGGTGTCTTACCCAGGAAGACCCGATCGGCTACGCCGGCGGGCTACCTCTATGGCTTCGCCAACGGGGATCCGGTCAACTTCAGCGACCCGTTTGGGCTGTGCCCGCCGATCGAAGACTGCCTTCAGCAAGCCGCGAATTGGGGCGCGCAGAAGGGTGGCGTTGTAGGCGGTGTAGTCTTGAACGGTGCCGCCGCGCTCAACGCAGTCAATGACTTCAATCCGATCAGCGCCGCCTTTGACGCAGGCTACGACATAGGTAGTGGTCACGCCGGGCGTGGCCTTGCGATGGCGGCCTTCACCGTCGGCGGCGGGGCGATCGGTCGTGGACTCAAGGGCGCGAGTGCCGGGCTCCGGGCGCTATTCTCGGAGGGTGGCGCACTTGCCGATGAATCGATCATTGGTATTCGCGCGGCCCTGAAGGAGGGCGGCTTCGCAATGAGGCTAGCCGAGAACAAGCAGGGCTATCTGTTTACTAACGGCACCGGTGAAGAAGTTCGGCTTATGCGCGGCGCGAACGGGTGGTACATGCGCGCGAAGAACGCCGCCGGCAACTATCTTGACGCGATGGGAAACCCGGGCTCGAATGCTACGACTCACTTGACGATATGGAACCGGTGAACGAGCTCGCGGCGCTACGCGCTCAAGTGCACGCCTACCGCGATTTTGAGGAGTGTGTCGTCGTCGGCGTTGAGTGGCTGGACTGGGGTACGTCGCTCAACGTCGACATCGACTTCGTCTGGCAGGACGATGGCAGCGTTCGGTCGACAGGAGTCAGCCGCCGGATCGTCTCCATTCGTTTCCTGGGCGTGAGCGACCTTCACCTCGTTAACGATCTTGTGGACGGCATGGTGGGTGGCTCGGCGTCGGTCAATTGGGGCCACGGTGAGATTGCCTGTTTGCGTATCGAGCATGCTGCGCCAACTCGCACTCGTCTGACCGTGCCGAGCTACCGGGCCCTGTTCCGGCGAGAGGGGTATAGCTGGTTCGAGGTGGTCTTCGTACAGTGGCGGATCGCCGAATCAGTACAGATGGCCTCTCAGTCCCCTTTGAACGAGGAGCCTAGCTAGCAGGATTCTGGGTCATTTCATGTCCCAGGGGAGCCCGGCCTAACAGCCGGGCTTCTTCGCTTAGCGGCCAGCGGTGGCGCGGGCGCGGGGCCGCTCGCGCTAGCGGGCGGCGTGGAGGGCGTCGAGGAGCTTGAGGACGGTGCGCTGATCGGCGGCGGGGAGGTTCCGCGATCTTCTGGAGCCGTTTCAGCAGCCGGGCGGTGCGCGGGGAGCGCTTCTCGCTGATCGGTTTCAACCCCGTGAAGCGCCCCATGGGTAGTAGTGCGCGCAGACCCACTCACGCGGCCCGGCCAAGGGGAGCGGGCGCTGCACCGCAACCTGCGGCTCTCCTTTCCCTGGCCGGGCAGGAGTGTCAACACTCACGGTAGCTCGGACACTGACAAGTGGGAGGGTCCCCCAATGGTGGTGGCTCACAAAAGCGCTGGCGGCCGGCAGTGGAGGCAGGGAGTCCTGCTGGTGGCAGTTCTCATGGCCGCGTCCCTGGGCTCCTGGTGTGCAGTCCGCGACCCAAACCGGACGGCGCCCCTGGTTCTCCGCAACACGCTCACCGATTCTGTGCGCGCGGTCATTCGGGTCGCGGATTTCACGCACGAGGTTCCAGATACGACAGTCGTGACGGAGGCCCTGCTGGCTCCTGGAGAGACCAAGCGCATGGGCTTGAATCTCTCGCTCTGGCAGCTCGTCGACTCCGGGGTTCCATCAAACCAACTCTACATCCTCTCCGTCTCGACCTTTCAGGGTGTGCTTTGGCAGAGCCCCGTTCTTGCGACCTGGTGGCGGGAGACCGGTGTCGTCGTCCCGATTCGCCTCGTTCCGCCTCCTGCAGGGAAGGATCGCTCGCCTCAGAGATGAGACTCCCCCCTCGCTCCAGGGCACGCCCTGGCGTACCAGTCGTGACTGGGTTCCCGCGGGGCACAAGCCGCCACGGCCACGCGCCGGCCGGTGGGCAGGGGCGCAGGAGTTCGCGCCAAGCAGTGTCGTTGGGCGCCGGTTACCTTGCTAAGGAGGCGGCGTCCGGAGTGACCTGCCCGTCCGTGGTCGTTTGATCCAGCGCCCGCAACTTCTCAAGCGACCCGGAGCGCCTCAAAGCTCCAGGCGCGTCCGGCTTGCAAGAGTTCTTGCGGCCCTGGGGACAGGGGCTGTTTGGACACGCCCGTCCGGACGTGTCCAACGGTCCCTTCATAACGCAACCTCCCCCGGCACGTTCTCAATCGGTCTGCCAAGCGGCGCACCTGCTGACAGCGAACAGAGCTTCACCGGCGTGTTCGCAGGGTCGAGCCCCGAGCCGGACCGGCCTCACGAGTTGGCGAGCGTCGGCGCTGGTGAACGGCCAAGCGTGCGGCTCCAGCCCGGCCGGTGTATCATGATCGGCATGCCGCACTTGATGACCCGCCGGTCCCCCGAGGCTGAGGGGAGGCCGCCCTCCCCATGACCGACTCCATCGGCCTGCCCCTCGCGTTTCTCGCCGGGTTGCTGAGCTTTCTCTCCCCCTGCGTGCTGCCGCTGATTCCGAGCTACGTCTCGTTCATCACGGGGCTGTCGCTCGACGACGTGGGCTCACGCCGCTGGGTGGCCCTGTCCCACGCGGGCATGTTCGTGCTCGGCTTCACCGCGATCTTCGTGCTGCTCGGGGCCTCGGCAACGGCCGTGGGCACGCTGCTCAACTACCACCGGGTCTGGCTCGAGCGGCTGGGCGGTCTGCTCATCATCGTCTTCGGCCTCTACCTACTGGGAGCCCTGCGGTGGGGCCCGCTGTCGCGCGAGCGGCGGGTCCACCTTCAGGACAAGCCGCTCGGGTACCTGGGGAGCGCGCTCGTCGGCCTCGCGTTCGGAGCGGGCTGGAGCCCGTGCATCGGGCCGATCCTGGGTGCCGTGCTCACGTACACCAGCGCCACCGCGACGCTGGGGCAGGGCATCGTGCTCCTGCTGGTGTACTCGCTGGGGTTAGGCGTGCCGTTCCTGCTCGCGGCGCTCGCGATCGACCGCTTCCTCGCCTGGTTCCAGCGGTATCGGAGGCTGATCCCCGTCGTGACCCGGGTGGCCGGCGCGATGCTCGTGCTGGTGGGCATCCTGCTCGCGTCGGGGTACTACACGGCGATGGCCGGGTGGCTCTCGGGCCTGACGCCGGAATTCCTCAGGTCGAAGTTGTGAGCCGAGTCGCCCACCCGTGACCGCCCCGCGCCGCGCTCTTGCCAAGGCGACCGGACGGCATGAGGTTACGCTATTGGCTCGGTGTACCAGCTACCAGGAGGAGTCGATGTACTCGCCGCGTTACTTCGCGCTCACCGCGCTCGCCGTGATGGCCTGCGGCGGCGAAAAGCAGCCCCCCGCCGATCAGACGATGCGGGACCTAAGCATGGCGCCGGCCGAGTCGGTGGCCGCGCTCAACGACCAGCCGGCCCAAGGCCAGCAGCCCGCGGCCCAGCCCGCCGGCCAGCCGGGGCAGAACACGCTGCCGCCCGCGGCGCCGCGGCCGGCGCAGGCGGCCCCGCGCCAGCCGACGCCGAGCGCGACCGCGAGCCCGACCAGCGCCACCCGCACGGTGGGCGAGGGCACGATCCTGACGCTCGCGGCGTCCGATACGATCACGTCACGGCACAACAAGAAGGGTGAAACCGTCGTGGCCACGTCGACCGCGGCGATCCGCGACGCGCGCGGGAACGTGGTGATTCCGTCGGGCGCGGTGTTCACGGGCACGATCTCCGACATCGCGCCGGCGGAGAACGCGAACGCTCAGGGTCGCATGGTGCTGACGTTCAACCAGGTCGAGTTCGGCGGCCAGACCTACGCGATCGCGGCCCGCACCGACAGCCTGGCCACTGTCTTGAAAGGCCGGGGGATCACGACCGGTGACGCGGCCAAAGTCGGCGTCGGCGCGGTGGCGGGCGCCGTAGTTGGCCGCGTGGTCGGGGGCAACAAGACGGGCACGATCGTCGGCGGGGTCGTCGGCGCCGCGGCCGGCACCGCCGTGGCGGCGGGGACCAAGGACGTGGACATCGTGCTCCCGGCCGGCGCGCCGATCCGGCTGGTGCTCACGGCGCCCTTCTCGCTGACGGGGACCAGGTAGGGGCAGAAACGCAGAGGGGGCAGAGGGGCGGGCAACACGCTCTCCCCCTCTGCCCCTCTTCGCTGCCCGTTTCGTCAGTAGCCCGCGGCGAGTCCTTCCATGCGGGGATCCGCCACGCCGATCCAGCCACGCTCTCCCCGGACGATCGCCGCCACCTCGCCGCTGTAGCCGTCCCCCGCGCGCAGCGTGTACCCCATGGCCCGGAGGCGCCGCAGGGTCGTCGCCTCGAGACCGCCCTCGTAGCGCAGCACATCCGGCAGGTGTTGGTGGTGGATGCGCGGGGCGGCCACGGCGTCGGCGAGCGACATGTGCTGATCGATCACGTTGGAGATCACCTGCGCCACCGTCGTGATGATCGTCGGGCCGCCGGGTGTCCCGACCACCATGAAGAGGCGCCCCGCCGGATCGAGCACGATCGTCGGCGTCATCGCCGAGAGCATCCGTTTGCCGGGGGCGATCGCGTTGGCGTCCCCCTGGATCAGGCCGTACTGATTAGGCTTGCCCGGCGCCGAGGCGAAATCGTCCATCTCGTTGTTGAGCAGAAACCCGGCGCCGGCGACGGTCACCGCGCTGCCGAAGCCGGAGTTGAGCGTGGTGGTGACGCTCACCGCGTTTCCCAGCGCGTCGACCACCGAGTAGTGTGTCGTGTGCGTGCCCTCGCCGAGGCCGGGCGCGACGTCGCCCGAGGGCGTCGCCCGGTCGGGCGCGATGTCGGCGGCGCGGCGGACGCCGTACTCCTGGGAGATCAGCGTCGCCACGGGCATCTCGACGAACGCCGGGTCGCCCAGGTAGGCGTTGCGGTCCGCGAACGCGCGCCGCATCACCTCCGCCAGGAAATGCACCTGCTCGGCCGACCCGAACGGCGCGAGCCGGTCGCGGGTCTCGAGCATGTTGAGGATCTCGGCGAGCGTCGTGCCCCCCGAGCTGGACGGGGGCATGGAGTAGATCGTGTGGCCGCGATACGCGAAGCTGATCGGCTGCCGCCAGAGCGGCGTGTAGGCGGCCAGATCCTCCCGGGAGATGAGCCCGCCTCCGCGCTGCATCTCGGCCACGATCAGGCGGGCGATGTAGCCCCGGTAGAAGACACTCGGCCCACTGTCCGCGATCGCCTGGAGCGTGCGGGCGAGATCGGTCTGGACGAGCGTGGCTCCGGAGTCCGGTGGGACCCCGCTCGGGAGGAACTGCGCCGCCGACGCGGGAAACCGCGCGAGGCGTTCGGCGTCCCGGCGAATCCCCGCGGCCCGGTCGCCGTCGAGGGTGAATCCCTCGCGCGCGAGCTGCACCGCCGGCGCGAGCACGTCGGCCCACGCGAGCTTCCCGTAGCGCCGCTGCGCTTCGGCCATGCCTGCGACACTCCCGGGGACGCCGGCCGCCAGCGGCCCCGTGACACTTGCCTCGGTCACATTCCCGGCCGAGTCGAGGTACATGTCGCGCGTCGCACGGCCCGGGGCGGTCTCGCGGTAGTCGATCGACGTGACCGCCCCGTCGGCGAACCGCATCACCATGAAGCCGCCGCCGCCGATGTTGCCTGCGCCTGGGTGGACCACCGCCAGCGCGAACCCGATCGCGACCGCGGCGTCGACGGCGTTCCCGCCGCGCTTGAGGATGTCCACGCCGATCCGGGTGGCGATCGGGCTCACCGAGACCACCATCGCCTCCGGGGCCTCGACGGCCTTGACCTGCTGGTACAACGGCCAGCGGGCGCGACTGGGAGCGCATGCGGCGAGGAGCGCGAGGGCGGCAAGAGCCGTCTGGCGGGGCAGCGTCATGGGTATCGGCATCGTGGTGTCGTTGACCGGTAGAGGGTCCGGGGGGAAATTTAGCGACCTGCCATGTCCACGCCCGAGTTTCGCGACCCTCGACTCACCGAGCAGCGCAACCCGCGCACGGTGGACATCGACGTTGCCTCGGCGCTCGAGATCGCCGACCTGATCAACGCGGAGGACGGCCTGGTCCCCGTGGCGGTCCACCAGGCCCGGGAGGCGATCGCGGCGACGATCGATCTCGCCGTGCGCGGGTTCCGCGCGGGCGGCCGCCTGCTCTACGTCGGCGCCGGCACGAGCGGCCGACTGGGAGTGCTGGACGCGGCGGAGTGCCCGCCGACGTTCGGCATTCCGCCCGAGCTGGTCGTCGGGATCATCGCCGGCGGGCGGGACGCGCTGGTGCGGGGCGAGGAAGGCGCGGAGGACGACCAGGAAGCCGGCACCCGAGCCATGGACGCCCACCACGTGGGCGACAGGGATCTCGTGATCGGGATCGCGGCAAGCGGCACCACGCCGTACGTGGGGGCCGCGCTCGCCCGCGCCCAGGCGCGGGGAGCCAGGACGGTGCTGCTCACCTGTGCCGATCCGCCAGAGGTGCTGCGGCGGACCTGCGACCAGCTCATCGTGCTGCGGGTGGGCCCGGAAGTCGTGACCGGCTCGACCCGGATGAAGGCGGGAACGGCGACCAAGCTCGCGCTCAACACGATCACGACGGGCGCGATGATCCGCTTGGGGAAGACCTACGGCAACCTGATGGTCGATCTCCAGGCGTGGAGCGACAAGCTGCACGATCGCGGCGAGCGCATCGTGATGGAGACGTGCCGGGTCGATCGGGCAACGGCACGCGACGCGATCGAGGCGGCGGAGGGAAGCGTGAAGCTCGCGATGGTCATGCTGCGGCGCGATGTGAGTCCGGTCGAGGCGCGGCGCCTGCTGGAGCAGGCCGGTGACGTGATCCGCCGGGTGATCGGCGATCCGCCTGGCGTGACGCCGTGAAGGACCTGGCCATCGGTCTGATGTCGGGCACCTCGCTTGACGGCGTGGACGCCGCGCTGGTGCGATTCAGCGGCGACCGCCCGCGGGTGGAGCTGGTCGCGTTCCGCACCGCCCCGTACGACGCCGAGTTCCGCCAGAGCATCCTCCGGACGATCGCGCACGGCGGGGTGCGCGACGTAGCGCTGCTCCACGTCGAGCTGGGCCGTCGGCTTGCGGCCGCCGCGCGCGAGGTGCTGGCCGCGAGCGGGACGCCGGCCGCGGCGCTCGGCTTCGTCGCGAGCCACGGGCAGACGGTGTGGCATGAGCCGGCAAAGGCGACCCTCCAGCTCGGCGACCCGGCGGTGATCGCTGAGGCCCTGGGCGTTCCCGTGGTGAGCGATTTCCGGAGCCGGGATGTCGCGGCGGGGGGGCAGGGCGCCCCGCTGGTCCCCGTGGCGGACGCCCTCCTGTTTGCCGCGCCGGATCGCAGCCGGATCCTGCTCAACATCGGTGGCATGGCGAACGTGACATGGGTGCCGGCAGGCGGCGCCCCCGAGCGGACGATCGCGTTCGACACCGGACCGGGCGTGGCGGTGCTCGATGCCGTCACCCGGGAGCTGAGACCCGGGCTGCCGTTCGACGAAGATGGGCGGCTCGCGGCGGCCGGCCGGGTCGACGAGCAGCTCGTGGCGGACCTGCTGGGCGATCCGTTCTTTGCCGCACCGCCGCCCAAGAGCACGGGGCGCGAGACGTTCGGCGACGCGTTCGCGCACGGCCTGGTGCGCGAGATCCGGGTCCGGCGAGCCGGAGCGACCGACGAGGACTGCGTCGCCACCGCGGCCCACTTCACCGTCGCCACGATTGCCGATCAGATTGCCCGCTGGCTGCCGGATGACGGCGCCGACGTGGTCGTGTCGGGAGGGGGCGGCCGGAACCCCGTGCTTGTGGAGGGGCTCCGCCGCGCGCTGACGCGCCCGGTGCGGCCATTCGACGACTTGTTCTTTGACGGGGACGCGAAGGAGGCGGTGGCGTTCGCGCTGCTCGGCTGGCTCACGCTGCGGGGGCGCCCGGGCAACGTGCCGAGCGCCACCGGCGCGGCGGGACCGAGGGTGCTGGGGCGCATCACGCCGAGATAGCGGCTCGCCCCCCAACCCTCACTTCATCACGCTCAACCCGAACGCCGCCTGCATGCCCTGGCGACTGCCCCCCGGTGTCGCGCTCGCCCCCAGGTCCAGGCGGACTGGTCCCATCTTGAACCCGAACCCCCCGCCGTAGCTGAAGCCGCCGGCGAAGTTGCTGGACAACCCCGCCCGCAGGGCGAAGAACCCGCCGAGTGGCAGCTCCGCGCCGGCGCTCAGGCGCTGCTTGTCACCGGGCACGAGCCCCCGCTTGAGCTGCAGCATGCCGTCGCCGGCGATGCGGAACGGACCCGCGCTCAGCAGCACGCCCGCCCGGACTCTCGTCGGGAATGTCTGCGCGCCCACCAGGGAATCGTGCAGGGCGAGCTGGTTCGGGTCGGTCGGGTCGTACGGCATGTCGATGTCCGCCACCGTGCTGTCGGTGAACTGGTCGCCGACCTGCTCCATGATGTAGTCCTGCCGGTAGTAGACCAGGTTCCGCTCTTTCCAGCTGATCGTCGAGAACACGTTCTCGACGGCCAGTCCGAGCCGGATGCCCGATACGAGGTCGTACGCGACCCCGAAATCGAGCCCCACGCCGAAGCCGTTGTTCGTGGCGCTCGAGTCGGGATGGAAGATCAGTGCCTGGCCGGCAGCGCGGGCTGAGAAGTTGGGCGCGTTCTGGAGGAACGACCCGGCATCCCCCGCGACGCCGGCGGTGACCATCTGCGTGAGCTTGAGCGTGGCGCCGACCGCGAGGTGCCCCACCGGGACGACGCGGAGCGGGAGACCGAAGCCGATCGCGAGGGAGGCGCCCGCCCACCCCGACCCCGTGGTGCCGGTTGCGCCGTACCGCTGGCCCGGAGCGCGCCGCGTGACGTTGCCGTACAGGGCCAGCTCCACGGCGTCGTCGCTCACGGCCGCATAGCCATCTCCGGCCCCGGTGGCCATGATGCCGAACGGGCCGAGGGTGAGCCCGAGCGCCTGCCCGCCCGCCGTGGCGCCGAGCGCGAGCGTCGAGTCGCTGCCCGCCCGGATCTCGCCGAGGATCTTGTCCTTCGCAGCCGTATCGAGCGTGTCGTTCAGGTAGTGCAGCACGTCCGACGGGCCCAGCGTGTTGCTGTGGATCTCGGCCGCGACCTGCGCGATGTTGAGGGAGAAGCCAGGATGCCCGGGCATGGCGAGCAGCGCGGGGTTCCAGACGATCGCCTCGTAGCCGCGCGCGGCCGCGGTGTTGCTCTGTAGCATGGCGGTGCTGCGTGCGGTGGCGGACGGGAGCTGGGCCGACAAGGCCGCCGGGACCGCGAGCAGCCCGATCGTGAGCAGCGGTCGGATGCGCATGGGCGGCCTCACTTGGACACCGGAATGGTGGCAAAGATGTTCGCGCCGAGTCGCACGTTGTCACCCGCGCTCACCGGCGTGCCACCGGGCGACGCGCCACGGGCGGTGACGCTCGACTGGTAGTAGAGGGTCGCGGCGTCCTTGAACAGCGTGGGGGCGGCGGTGACCCTGGTGGTGTCCGCCGCGGTGATGGGGAACTGCACCGTCACCGCCTGCTGGGGATTGGCGCTGAACAGATTGGCCGGATCGGTGGCGATCGTGAACGTGACCGTGCCGGTCACGTTCACGTCGGTGCCGCTGATGATTTCCGCCGAGATCGCGGTAATGTCCTCGCTGAGGATCTTCTCGCTCAGGCCGCTCGAGACGTCCTGGCTCTCGATCGGCGTCACGAAGGTCACGTCGGTCGGGGGGATCACGCCGCCCACGCCGTAGTCGGCCAGCACGATGTCCGGCACGTCCAGCGGGAACAGAAAGTCCGCGCTCCACTTCGGGGCGCCTGGGATGTCGCAGGCCAGCGCCCCGAGCAGGGCGACCAGGCAGAGCACGCGTCTTGGCATTGGGTGGCGCCTCGGTGTGAGGGCTAGGGGACCGAACTTGTCGCGAGTTGCCTGAGGAGCGCTGTGACGTACTTCACAGGGACCGCATAGACGACGCGGCCTTCGGTGCCGGGCTCGCCGCCGTACAGCACGCCGAGCAGCGTGCCATCCCGATTGAACACGGGGCTGCCGCTGGCGCCCTGGGCGCCGAAGCCGTCGATCTGGAGCAGGTCGGGGAGCACCTTGCTCACCGTGCCCGCGGTGAGCGTGGTGCGCACGAGGTTGGGCTCGCCGGCCGAGCGCATCGGCAGATCGGTGCCGAACGGGAAGCCGATGATGGCAACCGGGTCGCCCGGCTCGGCGGCGGCCGCGCCACCGGGCACGGGAACGAACGGCACCGCGCCGACGATTCCCTCGACCCGGATGATCGCGACGTCCGCATCGGGGCTGGTCGCGACGACGTGCGCCCGCCAGACCTGCGCGGAACCGGTGAACTGCACGGCGAGGCGACGCGGACGTCTGGTGCCGTCGGGCCCGTAGACCACGTGCCGATTCGTGATCATCAAGCCGTCCGCGGTGACGGCGAACGACGTGCCCGTGGTCACGTCTCCGGGCTGGAACTCGGCCCAGAGCATCGCCACCGCCCGGTTGTTGTTCTGGTGGATGCTGCGGTAGTCGAGCAGGGCCGCCGCCTGTTGCGCGCTCAGCGCCGCGGTGGCGGCCGTGAGCTCCGCCCGGAGGCGCGCGACGTCGCCCGGCCTCCCGGCGTCCTCGGCCGTGCGCAGCTCCCCCTGCAGCCGCTGGACCTGGGTCTGGGACTCCCGCAGCGCGTCGGCGAGCCCCGCCACCTCCCCACGGAGCTGCCGCACCGCCGCGTCGGACGCCCGCACGATGCTGTCGGTCCGCGCCTGCCAGGCGGCGCGCTCACGCGCGCGGTCGGCCGCCTGCTGCCGGCGGCTCACGACCGCGTACCCGCCGGCTGCCACGAGCAGGAGCAGGAGCACGCCACTCACGGTTCGCAGGCGGCGGGTCTGGCGCCCGACCTCGATGCGGATCCGCTGGGTCGTGCTGGGGGCGCGCCGCGCGTGCGTCGGGGCGGGTGCCGCGGCGGGTGTCGTGCCCGTGCGGCGCATCGGCGTGCTGGACGGCCCCTCCACCGACGGGGTCGGCGCGGCCGGCCGCTGATCCTCGACGCCCTCGGGCACGAGGCGGACCTCCACGGTCGGTCCCGCGGGCCCCAGGCGGATCTGGTCGGTGTCGTCCAGCCGGGTAGCCGTATGGATTGGGTGCCCGTTCACCAACGTCCCGTTGCGGCTCGAGAGGTCCCGCACGCTCCAGCGGTCACCCTGTCGCGTGATCACGGCGTGGCGTGCGGAAACGTCGAGGTCCCGGTCGGGGTCGAGCTGCAGCTCGCAGGCTGGGTGGCGGCCGAGGCCGACTTCGGGCTGGGAGAAGACCCCGGCGACCCCGGCGCGGGCCCCGGTCAGGATGCGAAGCTGGAGCTTCACGGGACCTGCGGCCGCCGCGTCACGTCAGGGCGTAGATCACCGCCGCGATGGCGATCACGGCGAGCGACGTGACCAGGAGCGCGCGGGCCGCCCCCTTCGGCTCGGGTGCCGGACTGCCCCTGTAAACGGGCACCGGCTCCGTGGTGGACTCCCCGTCCACCAGCGGGAACGCGGCGTGGCCCACGGCGTCGTCGGTCCGGGCCTCGGCGAGGCCGTCCCCTGACACGCGCGCGACGACGACGGTGATGTTGTCCGGGCCGCCCCGCTCGTTGGCCAGCGCGATCAGGTCGGCGCAGACGGCCGGCAGGTCCCGGCTCCCGTCCCCGACCGCCGCCGCGATCTCCTCGCGCCTCACCTGACCCGACAGGCCGTCGGAGCACAGCACGATCGCGTCGCCGCGCCGGACCTCCTGGTGGGTGAGATCGACGCGGACCCGCGCGTCGGGACCCAGCGCCTGCAGGATGATGTTCTTGCGCTCGCTGCGCTCCGCCTCTTCCTCGGTGAGCTCGCCGGCGTCCACCAGCCGCTGCATCAGGGACTGGTCTTTCGTGAGCTGAATCGCCTGGCCGCTGCGCACGAGGTACGCGCGCGAATCGCCCACCTGCGTGAGGTAGAGGTGATCCTGCAGCACGCCGACCGCCGTGGTCGTCGTCCCCATGCCGCGGAGCTCGGGATGCCGCCGAGCGTACTCGTTGATCCGGCCGTTGGCCTGCTCGACCGCCTCCTTGAGGCGCAGGGCGAACTGCTGCGGGGACGCATCCGCATCCTCGCACCAGGTCGTCATGAGGTGCTCGAACACGGTCTCCGCCGCCATCTGGCTCGCGACCTCACCGGCCGCCGCGCCGCCCATGCCGTCGGCCACCATGAGCAGCGAGCCCCGCGGCCCGAGCACGTGCTCCCGGACCTCCGGCTGGAGCGACGCCTGTCGCGTGGTGAGGTCCGCCACCAGGAAGGTGTCCTCGTTGTGGTCGCGCGTGCGGCCGAGATCGGTCTTGGCGAAGACCGAGACCCGGACCGCCGGCTCCCTCCCGAGTTTGAACAGGCTCACGAGCCGCACCTCGCGGATTGGAGGGCTTGCGTGTACGACTGTACGGTAGGCATCCACGTCTGGGCCTGCTGCCACAGCCGGCACGCACGTGGCAGGTCCCGTGTCACGAGCGCGCTCGCCGCCATGGCGGCCGCCTGCGCCCGGAGGCTCACCGGGACCCGGGCGTCCTGGGAGATGTCGAGGGTCCTGCGAATGGCTGTCGTTTCGCCGGCGGTGCCGAACTCGTCCAGGAGCTTGAGCAACTCGGCGTCGAGGGCCGCGCTGTCCACCGTGGATGGGATCGGCGCCGCCACGCGTGGCGTGTCCACCGGGATCGGCCCGCCGCCCGTCCGCTCGGTGCCCCCGCCCGTGCGCGGCGGTCGTGCGGTGTCAGGCGGGCGGGCAGCGGTCGACTCGGCGTTGCTGGGGGGTATGGCGCCCGGTAGCGCCACCTGGGTGCTGTCCCGGGCCGGTGTCCTGGCGCGACCGCCCAGGAGCTTGACCGCCGCGGTCGCCCCGCCACCCACGACCACCAGGGCGGCGACGATCGCGAGTACCGGGACCCGCCGCCCGGACGGGCGCGAGGGCGACGACGCGGGCTGGGGAGTGGTCGGCGTGCGCGCTGTCGGGGTGGGGGCGGGCACCTTCTCCGACGTTCGCACCTGCGTGGGCGGCAGCCGGGTCGCCTCGTCGGTCGCGCTCAGCAGCTGCGTCGCGGCCTCCCCATCACCGGCGGCCGGCTGGGCCGGCATGCCGCGCACGGCCGCCGCCGCCTCGGTGGCGAACTGGACGGCGCTGGCGTAGCGGTCCGCCGGCATCCGGGCGAGCGCCTGGTCGAGCACACGCTGCAGCGCGTCGGGGTAGCTCGCCCCCGGCTGCGCCACGTTGAGCGGCAGGGGATTGTCGGTCAGCCGCTTGATCATCATCTCCTGCGTGCTGTCCGCCTGGAACGCGAATGTGCCCGTGAGGCAGCGGTAGAACACCAGGGCGAGGGAATAGAGGTCGCTGCGGCCGTCCAGCTTGTCCCCGGACAGCTGCTCGGGGCTCATGTACTCGGGGGTGCCGACGACCAGCCCGGTCTTGGTGACCTGCTGGCCCTCCTCGCCACTCATGGCCTTGGCGATCCCGAAATCCACCACCTTCACCACGTCGGCCCCGCCGCGGCCGCGGGACAGCATGATGTTGTCGGGCTTGAGATCGCGGTGGACGATCCCGAGGTCGTGCGCGGCCTGGAGCGCGTCGGCGGTCTGTCGCAGGATCGAGACGGCGCGCGGGGGCGGGAGTCGCACCTCGCGCTCGAGGACGTCGCCCAGCGACTCACCCTCGATGAACTCCATCGCGAGGTAGATGAGGCCGTCCGGCGTTTCGCCGAAGTCGTAGATCTGGCAGACGTTCGGGTGGTTGATGCGGGCCGCGTTGGCGGCCTCGCGGTTGAACCGGGCGATCGCATCGGGATCGCTCGCCATCGTCTGTGACATCACCTTGATGGCGCTGCTCCGGCCCATCTTGACGTGCTCGCCGAGGTAGACCGCACCCATGCCGCCCTCACCGAGCTTCTTGACGATGTGGTAGCGATCGGCGATGACGCTGTCCACCAGACTGCCCTGCGTCGTCGAGCGCAGGGCCGTCCCGTCGCGCGGGCAGAACTTCTGGTCGTCCGCGTATTCGGAGCCGCAAGTCGGGCAGACTTTCACGCCGGGGTCGCTCCCTCGTCGATTCTCAGCAGCTTGTCCCCCACCAGGATCTTGGCCCCGGGGGCCAGCCGCACCTCACCGCGCACCGCAATGGCCACGCCATTCCGGCTCCCGGCGTCCTGCAGCACGAAGTCGGCGTCGCGCGACAGCACCTCGGCATGCCGGCCGCTCATCGACAGGTCGTACGGGAACACCCAGTCGCCGCGCTCCCGCCCGATCACGACATCGCGCCCGGCGGAGAGATGCAGCACGTCCCGGCTGGAGGTGTCGCCCCGCAGCTGCGTGAGGCTTGCAATGTCCGCGCCGGGGGTCGAGCTGCCGAGTCGTCGCGTCTGGTCCTGCTCCGGCGGCTGGGGGCCCGGATACCCCAACCGGCGGAACCGCAGCACCTGCGACCCGATCAGCAGGAGGTCGCCATCCTGCAGCACGTACGGGCCGTCGAGGAAACACCAGGTCCCGTTCCGACTGCCCAGGTCGCGGACATACGCCGCTCCCCCGCGCACGCTCAGCTGCGCGTGGATCGGCGAAACGAAGTCGTCGTCGGGGAACGCGATGTCGGCGTCGACCCGGCCGATCGAGGTTTCTTCGCGCCTGAGGAGAAAGCGTGCCACCTCCGCGCCGGCCTCGTCGAGCTGGGTGACCGCCCGGGCGCGCTCGAGCGGCGTCGAGCTGCGGTGGTGGGCGAGCGCCTGGCCGCACTGCGGACACACGGCGGCGGAGGGCCGCGCGTCGGACGCCCGAGCGGGGAACGACGGCTTGGTCACGGGTCGTTTGGCGGGATCGAGCGGCTTGCCGCACTGCCCGCAGTACGTGGAGACACCGTCATTCTGGGCGCCACAATGGTCGCACTGAGCCACCGGCGGAGACTCTCCCGTGAAGGGCCTGGGGCGAGGCCAATCTATCACCACGCCTACAGCCCGGTCAACGCGGATTTGACGTAGGTTGTTGAAGCTGTGTAGGTTCCGCCCCTATGTGGCGGCGGTCTTGGCGCCCGGGAACTTGCGCCACCCTCGCCCTGGTGGCGGCCTGTGGCAGGGGGCTGGGAGGGGCGTCGGCCATCAGCCCGGTGCCCGCCACCGGTCCACCGTCGATCCGCGTCGTCTATCCTCCGCTGGCGCGCGACAGCATCGGCTGGCGCGCGACCCACCCCATCGAGAGTCGCGATTCCGCGTTCGTGTTCGGCTCGGTCGGCCGGCCGGACGCCGTCCTGCGCGTGAACGGCGTGGTCGTACCGGTCGCCAGCGGTGGCGGGTGGATCGCGTGGCTGCCGCTGCCGGACGATACGGTGGCGCGGTTCACGCTGGTTGCGACGGTCGGCGATGCGACGGACAGCCTGGTGTTCTTGGCCGCGCTGCCGCACCGCTTCGTGCCGCCCGCGGACGGCCCGTGGGTGGACACGACGTCGCTCTCCCCGACCGGGGCCGTGTGGCTGCGGGAGGGGGAGGGGGTCGCCCTCCGGGTCCGTGCCTCACCGGGGGCCGAGGTGCGCCTCGTGCTCCCGGACTCCTCGATCGTACCGTTCGTGCCGGACACGGTATCGCTGCCGGTGTCCGGGGGCGAGCAGGCGTTCGGCACGGCTGCACGTGCCCCGCGACCGCCGCGCGATGACCGGTACGCGGCCTGGTGGGTGGGCGCGCTGGGACCGGATCCCGGCCCCGTGCTCGGCCGGCCGGTGGCCGACAGCACGACGGCCGCGTGGGTGGAAGCGATCGCGCAGGACGACACGGTCCGCGTGCGCTGGCCGCTGCGCATCGCCGTCCTCGACGCGCGGCGGCCCACGGTCGCCATCGTGGACGATGACACGGCCCGCACGGGCACGACCGACCGGTCGCTCGCCGGCCGCCCCGCCCCGCACGCGACCTACAATTGGTCCTTCCCCAATGGGACGCGGGCGGTGGTGAGCGGTCGCTGGAACGATCAGGCCCGGCTGCAGCTCTCGGCCGGGAGCGTCGCGTGGGTCGACGCGAGCGACGTGCAGCCGCTGCCGGACGGGACGCCGCCGCTCCGTGGCGCGATGCTGCCGCTGCGCCTCTACCCGGAACCGCGGTCCGTCACGCTGCGCGTGCCGCTCCCCGGCCGGGTGCCGTTCCGCGTGGACGAGGACGATCGCCGTCTCACGCTCACGCTCTATGGGGTGGCGGCCGACGCCGACTGGATTCAGTACGGCGGGACGGACTCCCTGGTCGGTCTGATTCGGTTCGCCGTCCCCGCCGAGGATGAGACGCAGGTGACGGTGGACCTCGCGCGTCCGCTGTGGGGATACCGCACCCGCTGGTCGGGCAGCGACCTGCTACTCGAGATCCGCCGGCCGCCGGTCATCGATCGGCGGCACCCGTTGCGCGGCCGGGTCATCGCGCTGGACGCCGGCCACCCGCCGCTCGGCGCCACGGGCCCGACCGGCGCGTACGAGGCGGATGTCGTGCTCGCCGTCGCGCGGCGGGCGCAGGAACTGCTGGAGCGGGCCGGCGCCCGGGTCGTGCAGGTGCGTCCCGACGCGGCGCCCCTCGGGCTCGTGGAGCGCACGGCGGCCGCCGAGGCGGCGGACGCCGACCTGCTGATCTCGATTCACGCGAATGCGCTGCCAGACGGCGTGAACCCATTTGTGAACAACGGCACGAGCACCTACTACTTCCAGCCGCGCAGCGCGGCGCTTGCCCGCGCGATGCAGCGGGCGCTGGTGCACGAGCTCGGACTGCGCGACCTCGGCATGGGGCGCGGCGATCTCGCCCTCGCGCGGCCGACCTGGATGCCCGCGGTGCTCACCGAGGGCCTGTTCCTGATGATCCCCGAGCAGGAAGCGATGCTCACGAGCGCCGCGGGCCAGGAGCGCTACGCGCGCGGCATCGCCGCGGGGGCGGCCGCGTTTCTGCGGGAGTGGGCCGCACGGCGGTGATCCGGCCGGTGGCGGGCGCCGCGCTCGCACTGGCGCTCATCGTGCGCCCCGCGTGCGCGCAGGTGGACCCGTCCGGCGCGTGGCGCACGTGGACGTCGCCCCACTTCCGGATTCACGCGCCGCCGCGGCTTGCGGCGCCGGCGCGAGTGCTTGCCGCCGAGGCGGAGCGCGCGTGGACGCTCCTGGCCGGCGAGCTGCATGCGCCGCGTGGCCGGATCGATCTCACGCTGCTCGACAACGTCGACTTCTCCAACGGCTTCACCTCGACCTTCCCGTCCAACCGCATCGTCATCTACCTCCCCGCTCCCGCGACCGACCCGGAGCTGGGCAACTACGACAGCTGGCTCCGGCTCGTCACGACGCACGAGCTGGTGCACGTGTTCCACCTCGACCGCGCACGCGGGATTTGGGGGGTGCTGCGCGCCGTCCTCGGTCGGAACCCCGGGCTGTTCCCCAACGCGTACCAGCCGTCGTGGGTGAGCGAGGGGCTCGCGGTCTACTACGAGTCCCGCTTCACGGCGGCCGGCCGGGTGCGCGGCGGGCTCCACACGCAGCTCCTCACCGCGCTTGCCCCGTCGCCGCGCTGGCCCGGCCCGGGGGACGCGACGTTCGGCAGCCCGGTCTGGCCGGCCGGCCAGCGCCCGTACGCGTGGGGCTCGCGCTTCTTCACCCGGGAGACCGCGCGGTTCGGCGATTCCCTCATCCCACGGTTCGTCGAGCGCTCTGCGGCGCAGCTGTGGGCCTTCGGGACGACGCGGCCGCTCCGCCTGGTGGGCGGTGATTCGGTCGAGCAGGGCTGGGTGGCGCTGCGGGACGCCGCGCGGCCCGTCGCGCCCGGTCCGGCCGGCGCGATCGTGGTGCGCGGCCTGCGCCAAGAGCCGCACCTGCGGGTGGCGTCCGGCGGGCGCGAGATGGCGTTCGTGCGGGACGACGGCGTGACTGCGCCCGCCGTCGTGCGCCGCACGGTCCGCGGTGACACGACGCTCGCCGCGCACGGCATCACGGGTGAGGCGGACCTCGCGTGGTCCGGCGACACGGTGTGGGTCACCCAGCTCGACTTCACCTCACCGGTCGCGGTGCGCGGCGATCTGTACGCCTGGCGGCCCGACGGCGCGTGGCGGCGCGTGACGCGTGGGGCGCGGCTCGGGGCGCCGTTCGCGGTGGCGGGGGGCAAAGTCGGCGCCGTGCGGCTCGATGCTGGGGGCCGGCAGCTGGGGGCGGTTGACGCGACGGGGGGCTTCGAGCCGTTCGCCGCGCCGCCCGCCGATGACTGGGGCCGCGCGGCGGTATCGCCCGATGGCGGTCACATCGTCGCCGCCCGGCACTTGGGGGGCCGGTGGGACATCGTCCTCTGGCCGATCGGGAGCCCGACGGCCGCGCGTGCGGTCACGGACGACGCGGCGCTCGATGCCGATCCCGCGTGGAGCCCTGACGGAACCGGCATCGTGTTCGCATCGGAGCGGGGCGAGGGCGCCGTGCCGCAGATTCTGCGGTACGACGTCGCGACCGGCCGGCTCGTGCGGCTCACGGACGAGCCTGCGGGCGCGCGCGAGCCGGCGCTCCTCCCCGACGGGGCGCTGCTGTACGAGACCGTGCTGCCCGACGGATACGCGGTGGTGCGGCGCGATGGCCCGCTCGCGGGCGTTCCGGTCGTCGCGGCGAGCGCCGTGCCGGACGTCGCCCCGGCCGGGGGGGTGTCGTTGACGGGCGGAACGGCGTTCAACCCGTGGCCGGCGCTGGTGCCGCGCTACTGGGTGCCGTTGCTGCACGATGAGCGGACGACGGGCCTGTTCGTGGGGGGCTCGACCGGCGGCGCCGACCCGATCGGCCGGACGCAGTACGGCGTGAGCATCGAGGTCGCGCCGGGACCGGGGCGCTGGGAGATGGC
The DNA here is from genome assembly GCA_963771275.1 of uncultured Gemmatimonadales bacterium. Taxonomy (GTDB): domain Bacteria; phylum Gemmatimonadota; class Gemmatimonadetes; order Gemmatimonadales; family GWC2-71-9; genus JAOTWJ01. The sequence goes on along the minus strand of CAVYSW010000003.1, from coordinate 184,463 downwards.
TGTGGGGCTGACCCACCAGCGCTGGCAGCGCGCCGCGCTCGACCTGTCGCTGTCGCAGACCTGGAGCGATGCCGGCCGCTACGTGCGCGGGAGCGGCGACACGGTGGATCTCGGCGAACGGGCGCGGGCGCTGGCCGGCGGGGTCACGCTGCGCTGGCGGCGCTGGCGAACGGCGGTCGCGGCGCGCGTCGGCGGCGTCGTGGAACGCAACAGCGTCATCGCGCTCGACTCGGGTGGGCCGCAGTTCGCCGCTCCGACGTACGCCGGCGGCGTGCTCAGCGTGGCCGTGAGCCACACTCACCGGCCCGCGCTCGCGATCTCGCCGGAAGACGGCGCGGCCCTGTCCGCCGCGTTCCGGTATCGCCGGGAGATCGGCGGCACCAGGTGGTCAACGGAGGGACGGGCCTCGGCCGCGGGCTACGTCGCCCTCCCGCCGCGCGCGTTCGCCCGGGTGGTGCTGGCGGGGACGGTCCGGGCGGGTGCCACGTGGGGCCCGGGCGCGCCGCTCTACGCGCTCGGCGGCACGTCGAGCGAGCCGTGGGAGATCGGGCCCGGCTGGTCGGTGGGGAGGCGCCGCGCGTTCCCGCTGCGCGGCTACCCGCCGAACGGCGAGCGGTTCACCAGGGCGACGATCGGGATTCTCGAGCTCCGCGTGCCGCTGTGGCTCGTCGGCCGGTCCTGGCTCGCGCTCCCGCTCGGCATTGATCGGGTCTCGCTCACCGCCTTCGGCGAGGTCGGTGGGGGCTGGCGCGAGGGCGAGCCCGCCAGGCCTGCGGCCTACCGGGACGTCGGGGGAGAGGCGGTGGCGGACGTGATCACCGGGTTCGACGTGGTGGTGCGCGCGCGGGCCGGCGTCGCGGTGGCGCTGGCGGACGGGCTGGGAGCCGCCCGGGGCGACGTGCGCGGGTACATTGCGCTGGGGACGGCGTTCTAGCGATGCCGGTCGTTCCCCATCGTCGGCGCTCCACGCAAGCGGAGCGGTGGCGATCCCCGGGCGCCCCGGCGTGAGCTGAACCGGGTGCGCGGCGTCGGGTAGGAATCTGTGATGCTCAAGCGTGTTGCGATCGCCGTCGTGCTGCTCGTGGTGCTCGGGCGAGCGGCGTCCGCGCAGGCGCCCGCCGAGCGGGGGTGGCTGGACTCGCTGCGCGCGGTATTCGCCGGGATCTCGGACTCGACCGTGCTCTTGGCGCGCGAGCAGGCCGGGATCGAGCGCGCCAAGCAGGATCGGGACAACGCCCTGATCCACCTCGAGCTGGGGTACCTGGCCTTCCGCCTCGGTGAGGTGACTGGAGGCCGCAAGCACTTCGACGATGCGGCGGGCGAGTTCGAGTGGGCGGGGGAGTTGCAGCCCACCTGGCCGCATGCGTGGTACGGTCTCGGCCTTGCCGAGCTCGCCATTGGCGAGCAGGGCGGCGCGGTGATCGAGAACATCAAAGCGGCATTCGGCATGGACGCGTTGTCCAAGGCCGCGCGCGCCTTCGCCCGCGCCGCGACGGCGGACCCGGCGTTCGCGGTCGCGGTCGTGGACCTCGCCGAGACCGCGCGACGCCAGCGCATCCACCAGCGCCTCGCGGTCGTGCAGAGCGCGCTGCGGGCCGCCGTGGCCACCGAGGCCGGGGCCGTGGCGGCCGTCCAGCTCGCCCGCGGCCGGGTCGAGCGCGACCTGGGCGAGGGCGACTCGGCGCTCGTCGGGTTCCGAGCCTACGTCGCCGTGGGTGGTGACTCGGCGCTCGGGCTGCTCGAGCAGGCGCGCACGCAGTTCTTCCTGCGACGCATCGGGGCGGGACGTGAGGCGTACTACGCCGGCGCGGCGCGGGTCCGCGACTCGGTGGCGCAGTCGGGCTACCGCGAGGACCTGAGCTGGATCGCCACGCCGGAGGAGCTGGCGCAGTTCGACGCGCTTGCCGCGGGCGACCTCCCCACCTGGCTCGCGCGGTTCTGGGCGGGACGCGACGCGGCCAGCGGTCGCGCATCCGGCGAGCGGATCGGCGAGCACTATCGGCGGCTGTTCTATGCGTGGCGCCAGTTCCGGCTCACCAGCCCGCGCCGCCAGTACACGCTCGAGCCCTACCGCAGCGACCAGACCCTGCTGGACGATCGCGGGGTCATCTACATCCGGCACGGCGAGCCGGACGAGCGAGCCCGCTACATCTCCGTCGATGTCGAGCCCAACGAGTCGTGGCTGTATCGGCGCGCGGGCGGCAACCTGATCTTCCACTTCGTCGCGCAGGGCGACGTGCAGGACTTCAAGCTGATCGAGAGCCTGGCCGACGTGTACGGGTTCGGCGCGGCGGTCTCGTGGCAGGCACGGCGCGGCCTGCCACCGGGGGCCACGGCCCTGTTCGAATCCCGGGGTGCGCTCGACCCGAGCTACCGCCGCCTCGCCACCAGCGCGACGGCGTTGCAGACCGACCTCGCCAACGAGCGACGGCGCGGGCGCCGCGCCATCCGCGTCGGGACCACCACCGATGACTTCCCGCTGCGCTTCGACCAGCCGCTGCGCTCGCGCACGCAGGTCTACGTGGTCGGCGGTCCCGAGGCGACCGCCCAGCTGCTGTTCGTGTTCGCCGTGCCCGGCGCCCAGCTCGCTCCCCGCACCCTCGGCGACAAGACGGTGTACCCCCTGGAGTTGCGGCTCGTGCAGCGCGCGGGGGACGCGCCACCCGTGTTCCTCGACACGACGCGCCTGTTCCTCACCGCCCAGCCGGTGGGCGGCGATCAGTACCTGACGGGCTACCTGGAGGTCCCGATCGAGCCGGGCCTCAGGACCCTCCGTGCGGTGCTGATGGACCCCGATGGATCGGCGGGTGACCTCGGGGAGGTGGACAGCGTGCTGGTCCCGGACTTCGCCGCGGACGGGCTCGTGATCTCGGACCTGGTGCTCGGCGACCTCGGGGGCGGCCTGCGCTGGGTGACGGCGGATGACACGGTGCACCTCAGTCCCCTGGGCAGCTATGTGCAAGGCTCGAGCCTCGAGCTGTACTACGAGCTGCACGGACTCCCGGTCGGCACGCCGTACCGGGCACGGATCGAGGTGCGCGGCCGCCCGCGCACGTCGATCTTCGCGCGCATCGGGCGCCTGTTCGGTGGGGGGCGGCCGCCGGTGGCGTTCTCGTTCGACGGCCTCACGATCGCCCGCCCGATGCGCGCGCATCAGACGGTCAACCTCGCGCCGCTCGGACCGGGGGACTACACGCTCTCGCTGACCGTCGAAGACCCCTCCCGTGACGTGCGTCACAGGCGAGACGTCCGGTTCCGCGTCGTGGCGCGTTAGACCATTGCGGTTTCCAGAGGGCCTCCCCAAGTTGCGCCGTACGAGGAGAAACGCGCGTGTTCTGTTCGCGGTGCGGTCACCAGGTTGACGACGCCGCGAGGTTCTGTCCGTCGTGCGGACTGGACCTCGCGACGGCGACGCCGGTGAAGACGCCCAGTGCCGCGCCCTCCGGCGAGCGGACCGAAGTGGACGTCATTCGCGACGCGCTCACGGCCGAGTACGAGATCGTCGAGGAGCTCGGGCGCGGTGGGATGGCGATCGTGTTCCGCGCCCGGGAGCGGCAGCTCGAGCGGGAAGTCGCGCTCAAGGTCCTGCCGTTCTCGCTCGCGTTCGACGCCGAGTTCGTCGAGCGCTTCCAGCGCGAGGCGCGGACGGCGGCGCGGCTCGAGCACCCCAACATCATTCCGATCTATCGCGTCGGCCGCGCCGCCCGCGTCATCTACTTCGTGATGAAGCTGCTGCGGGGCCAGGCGCTCTCCGAGCGGCTCGCGCAGCGCGGACGGCTGCCGCCGGCCGAAATCCGCGACCTGCTGATCCAAGCCGCGCGCGCGCTCGGCTACGCGCACCAGCACGGCATCGTGCACCGCGACGTGAAGCCCGACAACATCATGTTCGACGAGCTGGGCCACGCCGTGGTGACCGACTTCGGCATTGCCAAGGCGGCGTCGGGCACGCGGCTGACCGGTACGGGGATGTCGATCGGGACGCCGCACTACATGAGCCCGGAGCAGGCACGCGCGCAGCCGCTCGATGGGCGGAGCGACCTCTACTCGCTGGGGGTCGTTGCCTACCAGTGCCTCGTCGGCCAGGTGCCGTTCGACGGCGAGGACGCGTTCTCGATCGGCTACAAGCACATCATGGAGGCGCTACCGGTGCCGGCGCTGGATACCGTCGAGCAGCGCCGCATCTTCGTGGTGATTCGGCGGATGATGGCCAAGGCGCCGGAGGACCGGTTCCAGACCGCCGAGGATCTGGTGCGGGAACTCGAGATGCGGCCGTCGCTGTCCTCGCTCGGCGAGGATCTCGAATCCGCCCCGACGGTCACGATGGCGCCGTACGATGCGGCGCGCGTCGCGGTCCCGCCGCCGCCGGGCGCCGCCGGCCGCGCGAGCGGGCTGACCACCCCAACCACGCCCGTGCCGCGGGCCGAGCCGCCGGTGCGGCGCCGGCGCGGCGGGGTGCTCGCCGTTGCAAGCCTGGCCGTGCTGGTGGGCGGTGGTGGTGTGGGCGGGTACTACATCTATCGGGCGTTCTACGCGTCCCAGGCGGAGCCGCCGAGCTTGACGATCGCTCTCCCGGACTCCCTGCCGCCCGTCGACTCGGCGGCGCTCGCGGCGGGCGACTCCGCCGCCCGCGCCGATTCGATCGCGCAGGTGGAGACCGCACGGCTCGCGGCGCTGCCGGACACGGGCTGGCTGGTCGTGCGGGGTGCTCCGGCCGGAGCGCGGTTCTTCATCGGGGAGACCCCGTACCAGGACAGCGTTCTGGGTCTGGGGCTCAACTCCTACGGGCTGCGCGTGACGGCCGCGGGGTACAACGCCTTCACCTCCCTGGTGACGATTCGCAAGGCGGAATCGACGTTCGTCGACGCGAGGCTCACCCGTGCGGCCGTGGCGGAGACGCCCGTGACGCCGCGCCGGCCCGCTGCCCGACCGCGCCCGCCGGCGCCGCGGGACAGCGCTGCGGCGCCCGGGGCTCAATGCGACCGACCAGGTCAGCCGGGATACAACGCCGGCCACCTGTGCTTCGACACTGCGCCGCGGCTGCTCGGCGAGGCGATCGTGCCGCTCAACGAGTCGGTGACGCAAACCCCTCAGCCGGTGGTGGTCGTGGTGCGGGTGTCGGTCGAGGGGCGGGCGCTGATGTCGGCGCCGGGCAACCGGACCCCACCGGACCCGACCTTCATGGCGCTGGCGCTGCGGCACGCGCGCCGGCTGCGCTACGAGCCGGCCACCAAGAACGGCCGGCCGGTGGAAGCCTGGGGGGTGTTCCGGTTCTTCCCGCAGAGTCGCTGACCGTGATCCATCCGCAGGCGTTCATCGCCCCCGGAGCTGTCGTGCTGGGCGACGTGTCGCTCGGTGCCCAGGCGAGCGTCTGGTACCAGTGCGTCGTGCGGGCCGACATGGCGCCGATCGCGATCGGTGACCAGACGAACATCCAGGATCTCTCGATGGTCCACGTGGACGAAGACGTTCCCTGCGTCGTGGGGCGGCGCGTGGGGGTGGGACACCGGGCGATCCTCCATGGCTGCGCGATCGAGGACGAGGTGTTGGTGGGGATGGGGGCGATCCTGCTGAACCACGTGCACGTGGGCACCGGATCGGTGATCGCGGCCGGCGCGGTGCTGCCCGAGGGAATGCGAGTGCCGCCTCGCTCGCTCGTGATGGGCGTGCCGGCCCGGGTGATCCGGCCGGTGGACGCGCGGCTCACCGCGCGAATCCGGACCACGTGGCAGCACTACGTCGCGCTGGCGCAACGTCATCGGGCCGGAGCGGTCGCGCCGCCGCCGATCGGCCCGGCAACAGGTTTGTGATGTTGATTGCCGGGAGCCCGCGCCGCGCGGGGGGGTTTGAGCCGTCTTGCGTTGGCTCGCGAGTATCTCTACCTTGTGCCCGCGCGCCGCTCCGGAGTCGTGACCGCAGCGGCGCGTCCTCGTGAGTAGTTTTCGGTCTGAGAAACGCCGCTCGCCAGCCTTTCGAGTCGGTCCGCAGGGGGGACGTCCACCATGAGCATTGCCGGCAACTCCGCGAAGGGGGTTCCGCTTCAACTCAGCGACAACGCCGTGACCGTGCTCACGCGGCGCTACCTCATCAAGGACGAGCAAGGCAAGCCGGCGGAGCAGCCGGAGGACCTGTTCTGGCGCGTGGCCCGCGCGGTGGCGGAGCCGGACGCCCGGTACGGCGCCAGCCCGAAGGCCGTGGAAGCGCTCGCCGAGACGTTCTACGAGTTGATGGCGACCCGCGTCTGGATACCCAACAGTCCCACGTTGATGAACGCCGGGCGGCCGCTGGGGCAGCTCTCGGCCTGCTTCGTGCTGCCCGTCGAGGACGCGCTGTCCAACGGCCGGAGCGGCATCTACGACACGTTGCGCAACATGGCCCTGGTGCACCAGTCCGGCGGCGGCACCGGCTTCAGCTTCTCGCGGCTCCGGCCGAAGAACGACGTGGTCCGGTCCACGATGGGGGTGGCGTCGGGGCCGGTGTCGTTCATGTCGCTGTACGACGCGTCCACCGACGTCGTCAAGCAGGGGGGAACGCGCCGCGGGGCGAACATGGGGATTCTGCGGGTGGATCACCCGGACATCCTCGAGTTCATCACCTGCAAAGACGACATCTCCAAGATCACCAACTTCAACATCTCGGTGGCGGTGACGGACGCCTTCATGCAGGCCGTGAGGGCAGGGACGTCCTACGACCTGATCCACCCGCGCACCAAGGCGGTCACAGGCCAGCTCGACGCCCGTGACGTGTTCGCCAGGATCGTGCACGGCGCCTGGAAGACCGGCGAGCCGGGCGTGTTCTTCATCGACGAGGCCAACCGATACAATCCGGTCCCGGCGCTGGGGAGCTACGAGGCGACGAATCCGTGCGGCGAGCAGCCACTGCTGCCGTACGACGTCTGCAACCTGGGCTCGATCAACGTCGGCCTGTTCGTGGCGAACCGCGACGTCGATTGGGATGGGCTGCGCCGCGCCGTGCACCTGTGCACGCATTTCCTCGACAACGTCATCGATGCGAACAAGTACCCGCTCGGCGAGATCACGGACCTCGCGAACCGTATCCGGCGCGTGGGGCTCGGCCTGATGGGCTGGGCGGACCTGCTCGTGCGCCTCGGGATCCCCTACGACTCCGTCGATGCGGTGGAGCTCGGGCGCAAGCTGATGCGTTTCGTGGATGAGGAGGCCAAGGTCGAGAGCGAGCGTCTGGCCGAGCGGCGCGGCACGTTCGCGGCCTGGGCCGAGAGCATTTGGGGGCCGGATGCGAGCTGCGCCCGGGACGCGCAGGGTGGCCGGATTCGCCCGATGCGGGCGCTGCGTCACTGCAACCTCACGACGGTGGCGCCCACCGGGACCATCTCGATCATCGCGAGCTGCTCGTCGGGCATCGAGCCGCTGTTTGCAGTGGCGTTCATGCGCAACCAGGCCGGCGTGCTGATGCCGGACGTGAACGAGGACTTCGTCGCCATCGCCAAGCGCGAGGGCTGGTACTCGGACGAGCTGGTGCAACAGATCGCCGCCGAAGGCCACATCCACTTCGACGTCGTGCCGGCCAAGTGGCAGCGGGTGTTCGTCACGGCGCATGACGTCACGCCCGAGTGGCACATCCGCATGCAGGCGGCCTTCCAGGAGCACACCGACAGCGCGATCAGCAAGACCTGCAACTTTCCCCACGACGCCACCGAGGACGACGTCCGGAAGATCTACGAGTTGGCCTACGCGCTGCGCTGCAAGGGCGTCACGGTGTACCGCGACGGCAGCCGCGAGCTGCAGGTCCTCTCGACCGGCAGCACGGCCAGGAAGGTCCAGGAGCAGGCGGGGGGAAACCCCGGGGTGCCCCGTGGCGGCACGGCCGGCCCGGCAGAGGCCCGCGCGCTTGCGGATCTCAAGGCGACGATCGCCGAGCTCGAGGCCGAGCTCGGGCTCACGCGGAAGAAGCTCCACGAGGTGGAGTCGGAGAACCTGCAGCGTCGCATGAAGCGCTCGCGGCCGGAGCTGCTGCGCGGCACCACCCGCCGCGTCGAAACGCCGCTCGGCACGCTGTACGTGACGATCACGGAAGACGATCGCGGCCAGCCGTTTGAGATGTTCATGAGCCTCGGCAAGGCCGGGGGGGCGCTGATGGCGGACGTGGAGGCCATCGGACGCCTGATCTCCCTGGCGCTGCGTTCCGGCATCCCGATCGGCGAGATCCACCGCCAGGTGCGCGGCATCTCGTCGGATCGGGTCACCGGCCTCGGTCCCAGCAAGGTGCTCTCGGTGCCGGATGCCATCGGCATCGCGATCGAGCGATGGATGCACGACAAGCAGGGGGTGCAGCAGGACCTGCTCGAGACGCCGCGGCCCACGCCGCAGGGCGTCGCCACCCCGCGCGAGGGGGACGTCGCCGGCCCGGACGGGCAGCTATTCACCGTGGAGGCCTACACCGACGCCGAGCAGCATGCCGGCGCGTGCCCGGACTGCGGCTCCCAGCTGGAGTATGCCGAGGGCTGCGTCAAGTGCCATGTGTGCGGGTTCAGCGAGTGCGGGTGAGCGGCGCGCGTAGCGCGTAGCGGGTAGCGTGCAGGGGGAGACGGGAAACGAGGGCGCACGCCTTCGTTTCCCGTTTCCCTTTTCCCGTTTCCCCTCTTGCGGTTATGTTAGGCCAATGCGCTGGGTGACCGGAATCGTACGAACGCTACGCGACGAGCTGCGGGCCCTCGGCTGGCGCGGGCTGGTGCGCAAGCGCGGCTGGAAGCTCGTTGCCGTCGTCGTCGCATACTACCTGGTCCGTGACGTGGTGCTCTACATCGTCATTCCGCTGGGGATCGCCGCCGGGTTTTCTCGCTGAACGGTCCGAGGAGGTTGGGCGATGGAACCGAAGCTCTGGGCGCGGGTGCGGCTGGCGGGAGCTCACGGACTGCGCCGCGGCGCCTGGTACCCCGTCGTCAACGACAAGAAGCCGACCATCGTGTTTCTCGATGTGAACAAGCGTAACGTGGCGGTGGATCGAACGCTGCTCGAGTTCTCCGCAGCGAAGCCGACGCAGTGGAGCATCGTCGCGCGGAGCCTCAGCCAGTCCGGGCGGGCCAGCGCCGCCAACCTCAACCGGACCTACGGTGTCTGCCCGCAGTGCCGGACCCGCGCGAACGTGGAGGACGGCGTGCGCGCGGCCCGCTGCCCGGTGTGCGCGGGGGAGTTCGAGGTGGACTGGCAGCACCGGTGCTGACGAGCGCCGCGCGCGGCATGCCGAGGCGCGCCACGACCACGACCTGGGTCGGCGGCGTCCCCGTCGGCTCGGGGCACCCGGTGGTCGTCCAGTCGATGACCAACACGGATACCGCCGACGTCGAGCGGACGGTGGCGCAGGTGCGGGCCCTGGCCGAGGCGGGAAGCGAGCTGGTCCGCGTCACGGTGAACAACGACGACGCGGCACGCGCGGTCCCGGACATCGTGGCGCGGCTCGACGCCGCCGGCGCGGCGGTTCCCATCATCGGCGACTTCCACTACAACGGCCACCTGCTGTTGACCCGCTACCCCGATTGCGCCCGGGCGCTCGCCAAGTATCGCATCAATCCGGGCAACGTGGGCGCGGCGCGCCGGGACGAGCACTTCCGCGCCATCGTCGAGGTCGCGATCGCCAACGCCAAGCCGATCCGGATCGGCGTGAACTGGGGGTCGCTCGACCGGCGCCTGCTCACCGAACTGATGGAGGCCAACGCACAGCGCGCCGCACCGCGGGACGCGCGGGACGTCATGCTCGACGCCATGGTCGAAAGCGCGATGCGCTCGGCCGTGCTGGCGGAGGAGATCGGGCTGCCGCACGACCGGATCATCCTGTCGGCCAAGATCTCGCGGGTCGCCGATCTGGTGGACGTATATCGCCTCCTGGCGCCGCGGTCCGACTACCCGCTCCACCTCGGACTCACCGAGGCGGGGATGGGGACCAAGGGGGTCGTCGCGAGCACCGCGGGGATCGCGATCCTCCTCGCGGACGGCATCGGAGACACGATCCGCGTCTCGCTGACGCCCAAGCCGGGCGGCGACCGTGCGGAGGAGGTGCGGGTGGCGCAGCAGGTGCTGCAGGCTCTGGACCTGCGCCGCTTCAATCCGCAGGTGGCCGCCTGTCCCGGCTGCGGCCGCACGACGAGCACCTTCTTTCAGGAGATGGCGGAGGAGATCCAGGCGTATCTCGATCGCCAGATGCCGATCTGGCGCGAGCGCCATCCCGGCGTCGAATCGCTCACCGTGGCGGTGATGGGGTGCGTGGTGAACGGGCCGGGTGAGTCGAAGCACGCGGACATTGGGATCTCGCTGCCGGGGACGTTCGAGGAGCCCACGGCCCCGGTGTACGTGGACGGCCAACTGCTGCGGACGCTCCGGGGGGATACGATCGTGGCGGAGTTCATCGCGATCCTCGAGGAGTACGTGGCGCGCCGCTTCCAGGGCGCGGTGGCACCAGCCCCGTGAGGGGCGCGCCCGGTCACCGGGTTTCCACATGGCGTCAACGCGTCAGCCCCCCGTCATGATCCGCGGCCAGTCTGGTGCGGCCCCGGGCGGTGCACATCTCCACACGCGTGTGGAACGAGTTTCCCACAGGGTCCGCACATTGCGCAGGGGCCGGGGCGTTGCCGTCCTGCTGGGCGGGCTTGGCGTGCTGTCCGGAAGCCCGGCGGCCGCGCACGCGCAGGGAGAGGGTGGCCTTCGCGGCACCGTGATCGACGCGGTCACGCGCGCCCCGATCGCAGGCGCGCGCATCGCCGTGCTGCCGGGTGTCCGGGGGGCCATCACGGACGGCCTGGGGCGCTTCGCGATCCGCGAGTTGCGGCCGGGTGTGTACCGGGTGGAAGTGCGGGCGCCCGGCTACGCGATGGACCGGCGGGACAGTGTGCAGGTCCTGGGCGACCAGACCGCCGTGCTCGCCTTCGTGCTGCGGTCTCAGGCGGTGCTGTTGGAGGGCATCGTCGTCGCGGAGCGGCCGGACGTGGTGCTCGACCCGCGGGTCGTCGCGACGGAGCATACCGTGACGGCGCAGGACCTCCGCCAGCTGCCGGTGACCACGATCGAGGAGGCGGTGGCGCTCCAGCCCGGGGTCGTGGGCAACTCGTATCGTGGAGGGCGGGCGGGGGAGGACCTCTACATCGTGGATGGGATGGGCTTCAAGAACCAGCTCGACGCGGCGGGCGGGACGCTGGGTGCCCGGATCCCCCCGGCGGCGGTGGAGCAGGCCACGGTGGTGACGAACGGGTTCTCGGCCCGGTACGGCCAGGCGCTCTCCGGGATGGTGAGCGTCGTGACGCGCGACGGTCCCGAGCGCCCGGAAGCGAGGCTCACGTACGAGACGGACCGGCCGCTCGGCGACGGGGCGGATTACGGGCTCGACCGGATCGTCGCCACCGTGGGGACGCCGCTTGTCGGGCGTGCCCGGTTCCTCGCGGTGGTCGACGGGACCGCGCGGCTCGACGCCGACCCGGTGAACGCCCCGGCACCGCAGGACCCGCTCGATCCCCGTGCGGCGCGCCCGTGGCTGCTGCCGCACAATGCGGGGGAGCAACTGGACTTCTTCGCCAAGCTCACGGTGCCGTTCGGATCGCGGCACCTGCTCCGCGTGCTGGGGACGGCGTCGGACCAGCGGCGGCTGCTGTTTGACCCGGCGCTCAAGTATGCGCTCGACCGGGGGCCCGCCGAGCAGACGCGCGGGCGCCTGGGTTTCGTCCACTATCAGATGGCGTCCAGTCCCGACTCGACCAACGCGACGATCGTCGATCTGCGGCTGGGCTACTTCACCAAGGAAGCCCTGCGCGCACCCCTGCTGGCGCTGCCGAGCTACACGTTCGGCGCGTTTTCCCTGGGCGGGTTCGACTTCGCGGGGGCGGACATCGCGCGCGCGCGGGACTCCGTGGCGGCGGAGCAGGCCGTGCCCGGCTTCACGACCCCGGAGCTCGCGACCGCGACGCCGTGGGGCGTGCCCGCGTTCTTCTACACGGACAGCCCGCGGGGCGAGCTCGCCTGGAACCGGTTTCGCGAGGGGCGGGCCCGGCTCGACGCCTATTTCGGGCGCGGTCACGACACGGACATCCGGGTGGGTGGGGAATACGTGGCCCAGCAGGTCGAGACGTTCACGCGCCTCGAGGCGTTCCGGCCGGTCGCGGCGGGAGCGCCGCCCGCCCGCCGGAGCGCGTTCTCGCCGTTCTCCGCGGCGGGGTACGGCGAGCTCGTCCACCGCTGGGAGGATCTGACCCTCACGTTCGGGATCCGCGGCGATGCGTTTGACGCGCGCGGGGCGGGGCAAGACGCCCTGGGGGGAACGAGGTTCACCCTGAGCCCACGGTTCGCGGTCTCCACCGCGCTGCGGAACGCCACGGTGGTGGCGAGCTTCGGGCGGTTCGCGCAGGCGCCAGACTTCCAGTACCTCGTGGATGCCGCGTTCGACGACACGCTGCGGACCGGACGGTTCCGACGCGGCAACCCGCAGCTCGGCTTCGAGACGGCGACCCAGTACGAGCTGCGCACGCGGCTGCGCACGTCGCGTCACGTGGCGCTCCAGATCGGCGCCTACGTCAAGCGGATCGACGGCCTGGTGGCTTCGGTGCCGGTCGGCTTCGATCCCGACAGCGCGATCTTCGGCAACGCCGACTACGGGACGGTGCGCGGGATCGACGCCACGATCGAGCGGGAGGCGTTCGACGGTCTCGCGGTGCGGGTGAGCTACGTGCTCCAGGACGCGCGCGCGACCGCCACGAACGCGCTGGACTTCTACCGCCGGCTCCGGATCTCGCCGGTCGGCGACACCATCATTCCCGCGGTGGTGGATTTCCCGCTGGACTACGACCAGCGCCACTCGATCATCGCGGTGGTCCAGGGAGAGACGCCGCCGGCGGCGCCGGCGCTGCTGCGCGGCGTCGAGGGCGGCGTGGTGGCGCGCTGGGGGTCGGGCCTCCCCTACAGCCAGACCAACGCGACCGGCGACACGATTCTCGGGCTGCCGAACAGTCACCGCCTCCCCAGTCAGTTCCAGCTCGACGCGCGGCTGGGGAAGCGGTTCGCGCTGGGGCACCTCGCGGTCCGCGCCTACGTGGACGTGCGCAACCTCACCGACCGGCGCAACGTCGTCGCCGTTCGGCGCGACAACGACGTGCCGCAGGCGACGGATCAGCAGATCGCGGCGGCCGCCCAGCAGGCCTACGCGGCGCACCCGGAAGCGATCCCCTACGAGTCGCCGCGCTACCGGCCCGAGGCGGACCTCGACCACAACGGCGTGATCGCGGGGTCCGGCGAGCTGCTGCCGCTCTACCTGCGCGCGGCGTGGGACTTCCTGCAGCCCGTGTTCGCGTACGGCGCGCCGCGCCTGTTCCGGCTCGGCGTGGAGGTCGGGTTCTGACGCCGCAGGGGGGGGCGAGGCCGCCGGGGGACGTGCCGCCGGGTCTGCGGGATATTCGTCGTACCAAGATCGTCGCTACGATCGGTCCGGCGAGCGCCACGGCGCCGGTGCTGGAGCGCATGCTGGATGCCGGAATGGACGTCGTGCGCGTGAACAGCTCGCACGGCACGCCGGCGCTGCGGGCCGGCTGGATGGCGCTGGTGCGCCGCGTGGCCGCGGCGCGGTCGCGGCACGTCGCGATCCTGGTCGATCTCCAGGGCCCGCGCATCCGCGTGGGTGCCCTGAGCCAGCCGCGCACGCTGGTCGAGGGAGCGACGGTCGTGTTCGCGCCGGAGGCCGAGGCCGGGGGCGAGGAGATCCCGACGACCTACGCCGCGCTCGCGCACGATGCCCGGCCGGGCGCCCGCATCCTGCTCGACGACGGCCTGCTCGAGGTCGAAGTGCGCGAGACGCGCGGGACGCGCGTGATCGGGCGCGTGCGGCACGGCGGCCTGCTCAAGGGGAACAAGGGCATCAACCTGCCGGACGCGGACGTGAGCGCGCCGGCGGTCACCGCCAAGGATCGCGAGGACATCGCGCTCGCGGTGGAGCACGGCGCCGACTACCTGGGGATCAGCTTCGTCAGCCGGGCGTCGGACATCGCGCAGGTGCGGCAGCTCGTGCCCGGCGGGATCCGGCTCGTCGCCAAGATCGAGCGGGCCGCGGCGCTGGGGCAGCAGCCCGAGATCGTGCACGCCGCGGATGCGGTGATGGTGGCACGGGGAGACCTCGGCGTGGAGCTGCCGTACGAGGAGGTGCCGCTCGCGCAGAAGCGCCTGATCCGGCTGGCGAACCGGCAGGGGCGTCCCGTCATCACGGCGACCCAGATGCTCGAGTCGATGGTGGAGAACCCGCGGCCCACGCGCGCCGAAGCGTCGGACGTCGCCAACGCGATTCTCGACGGCACCGATGCCGTGATGCTGTCGGCGGAGACGGCGGTCGGTGCGTATCCGGTGGAAGCGGTCGGTGCCATGGCCCGCATCATCCGGGAAGTCGAGCGCGCGATGTTCGACGAGTCCGGGTCGCTGCGCCGGCGCAGTGACGCCCGTGCGGGGGCCGAGCGGTCGGTCGAGGACGCGATCGCCGCCGCGACGACCGCCGCGGCCGACATGCTGCGCGTGCCGGTCATCGTCTGCTTCACGCGCAGCGGGTTCACGGCGCGGAAGATCGCCGCGCTGCGACCCCGCGAGCCGATCCTCGGCCTTTCCACGGAAGCGGAGACGTGCCGGCACCTGGCCCTGGTCTGGGGGGTGATTCCCCAGCAGGCGTCGCGCGTCCCCGACTACGGCGCCATGCTCGACGTGGCGCGCGACACGCTGCTGCAGAAGGGCTACGCGGTCCCGGGCGATCGCATCGTGGTCACCGCGGGCATGCCGTTCGAGGTGCCCGGCACGACCAACCTGCTCAAGGTCGAGGTCGTCTAGCGGTGCGCCTCGTCGTGCTGGGATGCGGGACGTCGTTCGGCGTCCCGGTCCTCGGGTGCGACTGCGCGGTGTGTGCGTCGCCCGACCCCCGCGATCGGCGCACCCGCGTCGCGGCGGTCGTGGAGGGTGACGACGGGCGGCGGATCCTGATCGACACGCCGCCGGAGCTCCGGGTGCAGCTGCTCGGTGCCGGGATCGGCCACGTCGACGCCGTCCTGTTCACGCACGAGCACGCCGATCACGTGCATGGCATCGACGATCTGCGGGCGATCTCCGCGCGGCGCGGGCCGCTGGCCGTCTACGGGTCGGCCGACACGCTGGCCCGCCTGGCGCAGCGCTTTGCGTACATCTTCGACCCGCGCGTCCGGCCGCAACCGGGGACGTCGAAGCCGGAGCTGCTACCGACGGCGCTCGCCCCGGGCGAGCCGCAGGAGATCGCGGGGCTGACCGTGCTCCCGCTCGTCGTGCCGCACGGGGACCTCGACGTGTACGGCTACCGCATCGGGCCGGTGGGCTACGTGACCGACGCCCAGCGCGTGCCGCCCGACGTCGTGGCCCGGCTGCGCGGGGTCCGGGTGCTCGTGCTCAACGCCCTGTTCGATCGCCCGCACCCGACCCACCTGTCGATTCCGGAGGCCATCGACGTCGCCCGGGCGGTCGGGGCGGAGCGCACGCTGCTGACGCATCTCACCCACCGACACGGGTACGCGGCCCTGGCCGCTCGGCTGCCGCCCGGGATCGAGCCGGCGCATGACGGGCTGACCGTGACGTTTTGACGCTCCTGCGGGCGCCGCGTACATTGATACGACGCGGGAAGTCGCGCGTGGCACTTCGAGGAGGCGCAATGGGCAGCCGTCGTGACGACGAAGCGGTGGTCGTGGTGGAGAAGGGTGGGGGCATCGGGGCCTTTCTCGCGGGGGCCGCGCTGGGGGCGGTGATCGCGCTCCTGTTCGCGCCGCAGAGCGGTGCGGAGACGCGGGCGCAGCTCCGGGCCCGGGGCCGGCGCCTGCGCGAGGCGGCGGAGGACCGGTTGCACGACCTCGAGGAGGTGGTGGAGACCGGCTACGAGCGGACGAAGGCGAGTGTCGAAGCGGGTCTGCAGTCCGCCAAGCGGTCGATCGACGCCCGGCGGGAGGACGCGCGGGACGCGGTCAGCGCCGGCCGCTCGGCGGTGCGAACCGCGCGCGACGAGCTGGAGCGCCGCCTGGCGGACGCGCGGGCGCAGCGCGCACAGTCGCGTCCGGCGGAAGCCGAAGCCGAGTCCGACGAGTAGCTGTGGCGCGGGCCGAGGCCTCGCGCCGCGGGCCGCCGAGGGGCTGGGCGTTCTCGCCGGTCGGCTTCGTGCGGCGCGTGTTCGTCGGCGCGTACGAAGACAACATCCCGTTTCTCGCGAGCGCCCTGGCGTTCGACGCCCTGCTGTGGCTCCTGCCCCTGCTGTTCATCGCCTTGTCGATCTTCGGATACGTGGTCGGCGATACCGCGCATCCGGTCGAGGACGTCCACAGCCTGCTGGGACGCTTCCTCCCGGTGGCGCCGGGCGCCACGAGCCCGCTCAGAGTGGTGGACGACGTCGTGGGCGTGGTGGTGCAGAGCCGGGCGCAGCTGTCGATCTGGGGCGTGCCGTTCTTCGTGTGGTTCTCCTGGCGGCTGTTCGGCTCGGTGCGGGCGGCGCTCAACGACGTGTTCGACACCGAGGAAACGCGCGGCCTGCTCCACGGCAAGGCGATTGACGTCCTCCTCGCGGTTACGGCCGCGATCCTGATCGTCGCCAACACGATCATGACGGTGCTGGTGCTGCGGGCGCCCTGGCTGGGGCGGTTCCTGGCGGGCCTCTCGGCCTTCGGGGTCGCGTTGCTGCTGTTCTTCGTCGTCTACACGGTGGCGCCAAGTCGCAAGGTCAAGTGGGACACGGCCCTCGTGGCGGCGGGGGTCGCCTCGCTGGCGTTCGAGCTCGTCAAGCGGCTGTTCGGGGTCTACCTCGCGCGGTTCGCGACGCTCGATCAGGTGGTCTCGAACCGCAACGCCGTGGCGCTCCTGCTGTTCGTGGGATGGGTGTACGTCACGGCGTTCGTGTTCCTCACTGGTGGCGAGGTGGCGGAAACGTACGATCTGGCCCGCCGACAACGGGAACAACGGGCGATGCTCTCATGATGCCGATCGATCTGCGCAGTGATACGGTCACCCGCCCCTCGGCGGCGATGCGGCGCGCCATGGCCGGCGCGGAAGTCGGGGACGACGTGCTGGAGCACGACCCCACCACGCAGCGGCTCGAGGAGCAGGTCGCGGCGCTGCTGGGGCAGGAAGCCGCCCTGTTCTTCCCGTCGGGCACGCAGGCGAACCAGACGGGCGTCGCGCTCCACGTGCGGCGCGGACACGAGCTGATCCTCGAGGCCAATGCGCATCTCTTCCACTACGAGATGGGTGGCCTCGCCGCGCTGTGGGGCGTGCAGCCGCGCCCCGTCGTCACCCCGGACGGGACGCTCACCCCGGAGTTGGTCGAGGCCGCGCTCCGGCCGTCCTCGCCGCACGTGCCGCGGACCGGGGGGATCGCGATCGAGAACACGCACAACGCGGCCGGCGGCACGGTCATGCCCGTCGAGACCATGCGGGCCCTCCGGGCGCTGGCCGACCGTCACGGGCTGCCGCTCCATCTCGACGGCGCCCGCCTGTGGAACGCGGCGGCCGCCCTGGGCGTCGCCCCGGCCGTCCTGGGCGCCATCGCGACGACGGTGATGGTGAGCTTCAGCAAGGGGCTCGGGTGCCCGGTGGGGTCGTGCCTCGCGGGGCCGCGGGACCTGCTCCACGAAGGGTGGACGATCCGCAAGCGCCTGGGGGGTGGTATGCGGCAGTCGGGCATCCTCACCGCTGCGTGCCTCCACGCCCTCGAGCACACGCTGCCGCGCATTGCCGACGATCACGCCTCGGCGCGGATCCTCGCGGAGCGTCTCGCGGGGCATCCCGCCATCGTCGCGCGGCCGCCCGCCACGAACATCGTGATGCTCGATTTGCGGACGCACCGGGCCGACGACGCCGTCCGGCTGCTCGCGGACGCCGGCGTGCTGGTGGTCTCGTTCGGCCCGACCCGTCTCCGGGCGGTCACCCACCTCGACGTGACGCCAGAGATGGTGGCGCGGGCGGCGGACATCATCGCGCGCGTGCTCGCCTAGTGCGGTTCGACGTCGCGCTGTTCACCCAGCCGGAACGCCGTCGGGGGCGCTGGGGACACATCTCGGGGGTCCGGCTCTTCGTGCTGTCCTTCGCCGGGCTCATCCTGACCGGGACGCTGGGGCTGCTGGTGCTTCCGGGGCTCTACACAGGGCCACGGCTCGGCGTCATCGACGCCGTGTTCACGGCGGCCAGCGCGGTGTGCGTCACCGGCCTCACGGTCGTGGACACGGCAGCCTCCTTCACGTTCTGGGGACAGGCGTGGCTCCTGCTCCTCATCCAGGCGGGCGGGCTCGGCATCCTAACCTTCGCCACGCTCATCATCCGCGTGCTGGGACGGCGCAGCGGGCTCGATGTGGAGGCGGCAGTTGGCACCGGTGTCGGTGCCGATGTCGGCACCACCGGCGCGATGATGCGGTCGGTGTTTGCCCTCACGTTCGGCATCGAGGCCGTTGGGGCGGCGGTCCTGTGGCTCCTGTGGCGGGGTCCGCTGGGCGCCGGGCCTGCCGTGTGGCACGCGGTCTTCCACGCGATCTCGGCATTCTGCAACGCCGGCTTCTCCACGTTCAGCGACAACCTGGTTGGCTGGCGCGGCTCGCCGGCGATCCTGCTGTCGATCGGCGGCCTGATCCTGCTGGGCGGGATCGGCTTCGTCGTCCTGGAGGACCTACGGGCGCGGTACGTGACGCGCACGGCGCGGCGGCTGTCCACGCACTCGCGCCTGGCGCTCGGAGCCACGGCGGTGATCGTCGTCGGCGCCGCGCTCATCATCCAGGTGTCCGAGGCACCGCACACGCTGCAGGGCCTGTCGCAGGGGGATCGTGCGGCCAACGCCATCTTCATGGCGATCACGCCGCGCACGGCGGGCTTCAACAGCGTGGACTACGACCGGGTGTCGAACCCTGCGTACGCGACGACCGTGGGGCTGATGTTCATCGGCGGGTCGCCCGGGGGCACGGCCGGAGGCGTCAAGACCACGACGGTGAGCGTGCTGCTGCTGCTGCTCGCGGCGCGGCTCCGCGGCCGCCGCCACGTGTCGGTGAA
Organism: uncultured Gemmatimonadales bacterium; assembly: GCA_963771275.1. GTDB lineage: Bacteria > Gemmatimonadota > Gemmatimonadetes > Gemmatimonadales > GWC2-71-9 > JAOTWJ01. Next base: position 165,441 of record CAVYSW010000003.1, on the reverse strand, counting down.
GGGGCACACGGTGCGGGAGGATGTGATACAGAGCGCCGCGGGGCTGGTCGTGGCCGCGATGGCAATCCTCGCGACAGGTGTATTCCTGCTGTTGCTCACGGAGCCGATGACGACGGCGACCGCGCGCAACGAGTTCGCGCGCCTCGTCTTCGAGGCGAACAGCGCGTTCGGCACGGTGGGGCTGTCCATGAACAAGACGCCCGAGCTGACGCCGAGCGGCCGGATCATCATCACGCTGCTGATGTTCGTCGGACGGGTGGGCCCGCTCAGCCTGGCGGCGGCGATGGCCCTGGCGCGGGAGCGGCGGGTCCCGTTCCGGTATGCCTATGACAACGTGGCTGTCGGCTGAGGCCGCTGGCCCGGGGAGTGTGGACGCATGCAACGGTTCGTGGTGGTGGGACTCGGGCATTTCGGGGCGTGGGTCGCGCGGGCCCTGTACGCGCAGGGCCACGACGTGATCGCCATCGAGCGGGATCAGCGACTGGTGGACCACTACCAGAGCAAGGTCACGGTCGCGGTGGTGGGAGACGCCACCGACCGGGACCTGTTGCGTCAGGTCGGAGCCGAGGGCGCGAACGCCGCCATCGTCAGTACGGGCGAGGACCTCGCCACGAGCATCCTGGCGACGCTCGCGCTGCGCGATCTGGGCGTGAAAGAGATCTACGTGAAGGTGGGGAGCACCGAAGCCGCTCGCGCGCTCGAGGCGTTTGACGTGCGGGAGACGATCTTCCCCGAGCGCGAGGTGGCGGACCGACTGGCGCACCGCATCACGTCGAAAAGCATCCTCGAGTACGTACCCCTCGGCCCGGGTTTCTCGATTCAGGAGGTGGCCATCCCGGACGGCTGGCTCGGCAAGTCGCTGCGCGAGCTGGCCCTGCCGGCCACGTACGGCATCCAGGTCGTCGCGCTGCAGGACGTGCTGACCGGGACTTTCGAGGTGGTGGCGGATCCCGATCGCAAGCTGCGCGAGTCGGACGTCGCGATCGTGGCGGGGAAGGACGATACGATCCGGACGATGTTGGCCCGCTCGCAGGGCCCGGGGGAGTAGCCTCCGCCAGACGCGAGGCCCGGTTTCGGCGCGGGGGTGGTTGGAGGCGGGGGCCGGTGGTAGTTTTCATTCGCCCCAGGTCCGAAGGGCGTATGCGCGCGAACCGCGTCAGGACCGTGCAGGTAGCAGCGCTAAGCGATGTCAGACGTCGCTTCGGGGAGCCTGGGGCACTTTCTTGCTCTCGATGACACACACCGCGCTCGCGCGCAAATACCGTCCGACCCGCTTCGGCGACCTGATCGCCCAGGAGCACGTCGCCGCCGGCCTCCGGGGGGCGGTGGCGAAGCAGCGCGTGGCCCACGCCTACCTGCTGACCGGCCCGCGCGGCGTCGGTAAAACCTCGGCCGCCCGCATCCTCGCGATGGCGCTCAACTGCGAGCGCCGCGGCACGCCCGACGTGCCCGACGGGGAGCCGTGCGGTACGTGCGATTCCTGCCGTCGCATCTGGGCAGGCTCGGCCAATCTCGACGTCGTGGAGATCGACGCCGCCAGCAACCGCGGCGTCGACGACGCGCGCGAGCTGCGCGAGCGGGCGATGTACGCCGCCAGCGGCCCCGAGCGGCACAAGGTCTACATCATCGACGAAGCCCACATGCTGACGCGCGAGGCGTGGAACGCGCTGCTCAAGATCCTCGAGGAGCCGCCCCCGCGCGTGGTGTTCGTGTTCGCCACGACCGAGCCGCAGAAGATCGCCAACACCGCCGCCCCCGTGCTGAGCCGCGTCCAGCGGTTCGACTTCCGGCGGCTCGGGCCCCAGGTGATCGTCGACCGGCTGCGCGCGGTCGTGACCGCCGAGGGTGTGACGGCCGAGGACGACGCGCTCGTCCTGATCGCGCGCGTGGCGGCCGGAGGCATGCGGGACGCACTCTCCCTGCTGGATCAGGCGCTGGCGTTCGGCGAAGGGGCGGTGACGGCGGATCGGGTGCGCGACGCGCTGGGCCTGATCGCCGACGAGCTCTACGCCGAGCTGCTGGACGCCGTCGCCCGGCATCGTCCGGAGACGGTGTTCCCCTTCGTGGCGCGCCTCGTCGAGTCGGGCGCCGATCTCGCCGAGTTCGTGAATGGTCTGGGGGAGGTGCTGCGGGCGCTCGCGATCCGACTGCTGGGTGGCGAGCCGCAGGGGCTCACGGATGCGCTGCGCCAGGTGATTGACCGCACGGCGCCGCAGTTCTCCGCCGGGGACGTGCTCCGGATGCTGCATCTGCTGCAGGAGGCCGAGACGGCGATCCGGCGCAGCGCCAATGCGCGGCTCGCGGTGGAGACGCTGCTGCTGCGGCTCGCGCTGCTCGACCGGACGGTGGAGCTCGACCAGGTGCTCGCGGCCCTGGGGGGGCTGCCCCCGCGGGAGCCGGCGGGAGCGGGGCCGGCGCCGGCCCGAGAGCAGGGGGCACCCGCCGCCGTCCCGGAGCGCGCGCTGCTGCGGGACGGCGGTCCGGTCGCGGGGGCCGCGCTCTCGCTCGACACGGTGCGCCAGCGGTGGGGCGGCCTGTGCGAGAGCCTCGCCCAACGCCGCCCGATGCTCGCAGCGGCGCTGGGTCACGTGCAGGTGGTCGACGTCCGCGGGCGGGACGTGGTTCTCGCCGTGAGCGACGGCGACACGGACGTGTATCTGCCCGGCCTCGAGAAGAACCGGCGGGAGATCGAGGCGGCCATGAGCGCCGTGTTCTCCGCCCAGGTGCGGGTGGTGTTCCCGTCCGCCGGCGGCGCTCGCGGCCGCGAGAGCGCGGGCGGTGCCGGGCCGGCCCGGCGGCTCGACCAGCAGTCGGAGCGCGACCAGCGGCTCAGGGCCTATCGTGCGAAGGATCAAGCACTTGACGCGGTTGCCGAGGCCCTCGATCTGGAGCTTCTCGACTAGCTTGCGGTGCCCCTAGGGGGGCGGTACCTTGCACGAGGCTTCAACACCGACGCAGGCGCATTCGCACACTATGGCAGACTTTTCGCAATTACTGCAGCTCGGCCAGCAGATGCAGGGCCGGCTCTCGCAGATGCAGACCGACCTGCTGCAACGGAGCGTTCAGGGCTCCGCGGGTGGTGGGATGGTGACCGTCACCGCAGACGGCCGCGGGCAGGTCCGTACGCTCAAGATCGACCCGGCGGCCGTCGCCGGCGGGGACGTCGAGATGCTGGAGGATCTGGTGCTCGCGGCGATCGCCGACGCGCAGCGGCGGGCCGAGGAGCTCTACCGCGAAGAGCTCCGCAAGGCGACCGGGGGACTGCCGCTTCCGTTTCAGCTTCCGTTGTAACCCGTGTCGGTCATCGACGAGCTCGCTGCGGAGCTCGCGAAGCTCCCCGGGATCGGCCGGAAAACCGCAACCCGGCTCACGTATCATTTGCTGAAACAGCCGCCCGTCGCCGTGTCACGGTTGGCGGAAGCGATTCGGGCCGTGGCGGAGCGCGTGCGTGCCTGCGCGACCTGCGGCAACCTGTGCGAGGGCGATACCTGCCCGATCTGCGCGGATCCGCGCCGCGACCGATCGGTCGTCTGCGTCGTGGAGGAGGCCTCGGACATCGGGGCGATCGAGCGGACCGGGGAGTTCCGCGGCCTGTATCACGTGCTCGGCGGGCGCCTGTCGCCACTCGACGGGGTCGGGCCCGGCGACCTGCGGATCGAGGGTCTGCTGGCGCGGCTCGGCAACGGCTCGACGGTACGGGAGGTGATCCTCGCGACCAACCCGTCGATGGAAGGGGAAGTGACGGCCACCTGGGTGCGCGGCGCCCTGGCACCACGTGCCGTCCGGGTAACGCGGATCGCGCTGGGCCTGCCGGTCGGCGGGGAGCTGGAGTATGCGGATGGCGTGACGATCGCCCGCGCGCTGGCGGCGCGGCGGGAGATGGGGAACGGATGAGAACACGGGTGAAGGTGCTGCTCGCGGCGCTCGGGCTCGGCCTCGTGACCGGCGTCGTGCTCGCGCAGCACTCGCTCAGCCGGTATCGGCGCGCGCTGTTCAGCGGCCGGCCGCTCAAGCGGCTGTCCGCGCTCGGCTACCTCAGCGCGCATCCGACGGTGGAGACGGTGCGACTGCTGCGCGACTACATCGCGTGGGAACAGCAGCCGATGCTGCGCCGACGGGCGGAGGCCCTCGTGCGGCGCATGGAAGGCAAACTCGCCTGACGCGGGGGGGCGATGACTGGTGCCGGCACATGGTCGCTCGGTGAAAGCGACCATCAGCGCATCACCGAGCAGCTCAGCGGCTTGCTGCGGGAGTCGAGCGCGCGCTGCGCGCTGCTGGTGGACCGGACGGGGCAGCTGCTGGCGAGCGTGGGCGAGCAGCTCCAGTTCGATTCCGCGGCGTTCGCGTCGCTGACGGCGGCGGACTTCAGCGCCAACGATCAGCTCGCCAAGATGATCGGCGAGCCGGAGTTCGCCTCCTTGTTCCACCAGGGGGAAAAGGAGTCGATGTATCTCGCCGACGTCGGGCGCCGCGTGATCCTGGTCGTCCTGTTCGACGAGCGCACGACCGTCGGCCTGGTGCGGCTGCGGGTGAAGCGGACCGTCCACGATCTCGCCAAGACTTTCGAGGAGCTGTTCAGCCGCTACGCGTCGGGTGGGCCCGAGCAGCGGCGACCGCTGCTTGAGGGCGCGGAAGACGAGATCGACAAGCTCTTCGGGGACTAGCGCGAGGGCGGCCAACGCATGTCGATGATCAACTACGCCTCCCGGGAGATCAACTGCAAGTTGGTCTACTACGGTCCGGGACTGGGCGGGAAGACGACGAATCTGGAGCACGTCTATACCAAGGTCTCGCCCGACACGCGCGGCAAGATGGTGTCGCTGGCGACGGAGACCGAGCGGACGCTGTTCTTCGACTTTCTGCCGGTGGACCTCGGGACCGTCCGGGGGTTCAAGACGCGATTCCACCTCTATACCGTGCCGGGCCAGGTGTACTACAACGCCTCCCGCAAGCTGATCCTCAAAGGGGTCGACGGGGTCGTGTTCGTGGCCGACAGCCAAATCGAGCGGATGGAGGCCAACATCGAGTCGATGCAGAATCTGTACGATAACATGGCGCAGTACGGATACGACCTGACGAAGATCCCGTTCGTCGTGCAGTACAACAAGCGGGACCTGCCCAACGCGGCCCCGATCAAGGACCTGCAGCTCGCGCTCAATCCCGGGTGGCCGCTGGACGATTCCGCCAAGCAGCGGCTCGTGGTGGATCCGTACCACCCGGGCGAGTACCTGATTCACGAGGTCGACGGGACCTGGATCGAGCGCGCACCGTACTTCGAGTCCGTGGCGGTGAGCGGGGAGGGCGTGTTCGACACCCTCAAGGCGATCGCCAAGATCGTGTTGAAGACGCTGAGCTAGGGCGGCCCGATGTGGACGCTGCCCAACATCATCACGCTGGCGCGCATCGGGCTGGCCCCGGTCATCGCGCTGCTGCCGTTCATCCGAGGCTACGTCCCCAAGCTCATCGCGTTCGCGGTCTTCCTCGTCGCCGCCTTTAGCGACATCTACGACGGCAAGCTGGCGCGCCGCCGCGCCCAGATCACCGATCTCGGCAAGCTGCTCGATCCGCTCGCCGACAAGCTGCTGCTGCTGGCGACGCTGATCCCGATCTACTGGATCACGCGCTACCCGATGCGGCAGTACGAAATCCCCTGGTGGGGCCACCTCCCGGTCTGGGTCGCGGTGCTGCTGCTCGGGCGCGAGTTCTTCATGACGGTGTTCCGCGTGTACGCGCGGCGCCGCGGGGTGGTGATCGCGGCGGGGCGCGCCGGCAAGTTCAAGACGATCATCCAGGACATCTTCATCGGGGCAACGATTCTCTGGTTCGCGTGGAAGGACCTCGCCACCGCACGTGGCTGGCGTCGCGGCTGGCTCGGGGCCGCCTGGGAGCGGTTCCACGGCGGCGTCGTGGCCGCGACCCTCGCCATCGCCATCGTGGTCACCGTGTACTCGCTGGTGCACTACCTGTACCGGTATCGGCAGCTGTTCCGGCGCGCGACACCGCCTGATGGACCTTGAGCTGGTGACGATCGGGGCCGAGCTGCTACTCGGACTCACGATCGACACGAATGCGGCCGACCTCGCGCGCGCCCTGGCCTCCGTCGGGGCGCGCGTCGTCCGGAAGACGACCGTGTCCGACGATGCCGCCGCCATCCGCGATGCCGTGGCCGCCGCGCTGGGGCGGACCCGGTTCGTGATCACGACCGGCGGCTTGGGTCCGACGAACGACGATGTGACGAAGCAGGCCGTCGCGGACCTCTACGGCGTTCGTCTCGTGCCGGACGACGCGTACCTCGCGCGCCTCGAGGAGCGCTGGCGGCGCCTGGGCCGCGCCGGCGCAATGCCGGTCGCCAACCGGTCGCAGGCGATGGTGCCGGAAGGGGCTACCGTGCTGCCCAATCCCCAGGGCACGGCCCCCGGCTTGTGGCTCGAGGACGGGCGGGGGGTCGTCGTGCTCCTGCCGGGCGTGCCCCACGAGCTGCGGGCCCTGGCGGCGGACGAGGTGGCGCCGCGCGTTGCCCGGCGGGCGGGCGGGAGCGTGGTCCTGAGCCGCGTGCTGCGCACGACGGGGATTGCGGAGTCTCAACTCGCCGATCGGATCGGCCCGGTCGAGCCGCAGCTCCGGCCGGCGACGCTTGCCTATCTGCCTTCGTTCGACGGGGTGGATCTGCGGGTGACGGTGTGGGGCGGGCCGCGCGGGGAGGGGGAGGCCCTGCTCGGACGAGCGGTCGATACGATCCGCCCCCTGCTGGTGCCCTGGTACTATGGGGGGGATGGGGCGGACCTCGCAGCGGTGGTGCTGGACCGGTCGCGCGGTGCCGGCGGACGACTCGCCACCGCCGAATCGTGCACGGGGGGGCTCGTCGCCGCGCGCCTCACGGCCATCGCCGGGGCCTCCGCGACGTTCGTCGGCGGCGTGGTGGCCTACGACAACGAGGTGAAGACGCGCGAGCTGGGCGTGGCGCAGGAGCTGCTGGCGACCCACGGGGCGGTGAGTGAGCCGGTCGTGCTCGCGATGGCCGACGGGGCCCGCGCGCGCTTCGGCGCCGATACCGCCGTGGCGGTCTCGGGGGTCGCCGGACCGGACGGCGGCACGCCCGACAAACCGGTGGGAACCGTCTGGCTCGCGGGGTCGTATCGCGACGTCCGCCGCACCGTGCGGCTTGGGCTTCCGGGCGACCGGGCGGAGATCCGTGCCCGGGCGACGCAGGCGGCGCTCGACCTGCTGCGGCGCATGCTGGAGGGCCCGAGCGGTGCGGCCGGGGGATTACATTAGAAGCCCGTAGCGCAGAACCTGTAATGCACGGGCCTCCCGGCCCGTTCGCAACGCCGAGGGAGCATGCGCAAGAAGCGACCGGCGAACGAGGTGGCAGCCGACGAGACGACATCGGGCCCGACGATGACCGAGCAGCCGGGGTCCGGGCCGACGCCGACCGAGCCGACTGAGGCGCCAGCCCCGCCGGCCCCCGAGCCGCCGCTTGCGGCGCTCGAGGCGCCGGCCGTCGAGCAGCTCGTGGCCGAACTGGACGAGCTGCGCGATCGTCACCTGCGGCTCGCGGCGGAGTACGACAACTTCCGCAAGCGGACGGCGCGCGAGCGCCTCGACCTACGGTCCCGCGCCCAGGGGGAGCTGGTCGGGGCCTTGCTCGATGTGGTGGACGACCTGGGCCGCGTGGCGCACCTCGATCCCGCTGCGACTGCGGCCAGCGACGTGATCGCCGGGGTCGAGCTGGTGGAGCGCAAGCTGCTCCGAGTGCTCGCCGGGGCAGGCCTCGAGCGCGTCACCGAAGCCGATGTGGCGTTCGATCCCAATCAGCACGAGGCCATCGGGACGGTGCCCGCGGACCACCCCGAGCTGGATCACACGGTGGGCCTCGTGGCGCAGGTGGGGTACCGGTTCGGTGGCCAGCTGCTGCGCCCCGCCCGGGTGCTCGTGCGGGTCTGGCCGGCCGACACCGGTGACACCAACGCCGGGCCCGACGGCGCCTGAGCATGCCTCCCGCGAAGGACTACTATCAGATCCTCGGCGTCCAGGAGAAGGCCGGGCAGGAAGAAATCAAGAAGGCCTACCGCCGTCTGGCCAAGAAATACCATCCGGACGCGAATCCCAACGACGCGTCGGCGGCGGAGCGCTTCAAGGAGATATCCGAGGCCCACGCCGTCCTGAGCGACGGCGAGAAGCGCCGGCAGTACGATCTGATGCGGAAGTACGGAGCGTTTGCGGGCGGCGGCGCCGGGCGGCGCGCCGGACCCCAGGGCCGCCCGCGGGCCGAAGACTTCGATTTCACGCGCGGCTTCGAGGGGTTGGGCGGACTCGGCGACCTGTTCTCGTCGATCTTCGGGCGGGGCCGACGGGAGGAGGAGGCGCCGGCCATCGAGGTCACGGCGACGGTGCCGCTCAAGGTGGCGGCGCTGGGTGGCAAGATCCCGGTCACGCTGCCGGTCACGGAAGCCTGTCCCACGTGCGGCGGTTCGGGGGCCGCCCCCGGGACGAAGGTGACGATCTGCCCCGAGTGCCAGGGCCGGGGCGAAATCACCTTCGGGCAAGGCGCGTTCGCGGTGAAACGTCCGTGCCCGGCCTGCCGCGCGCGCGGCCGCGTGGCCGCCGAGCCGTGCGGACGCTGCGGCGGGCGGGGGGAGGTCGGCGTCGAGCGGCGCATCATGGTGAGCGTGGCGCCCGGCGTGGATTCCGGTCACCGCGTGCGCATCAAGGGACAGGGCCAGCGCGGTGGGGGAGGGACGGTGGGCGACGTGGTCGTCACGCTGCAGGTGGAGGCCGACCGGTTCCTGCGGCGGGACGGGAACGACCTCCACTGTACCGTGCCGATCAACCTCGCCCAGGCGATCTTCGGCACCCGGGTCCGCGTCCGCACCGTCGAGGACAAGCGCGTCGTGCTGAAGGTCCCGCCAGGCACCCAGCCTGGCCGCAGGTTCCGGATCCGGGGGCAGGGAGTGGAGCATAACGGCGCGCGCGGCGATCAGTACGTGGAAATCCAGGTCCGGATTCCGGATACGCTGACCGCGGAGCAGGAGGCCCTGCTCAAGCAATTCGCCGAAGCCGCTGACCTGCGGTACTAGCACACCGCAGAGCACGCAGAGAGCCCCTTACGGCTCAGCAGCTCTGCGTCCCCGGCGATTCCTGCGGTGAATACGTTACCGTCATTCCGATCCGGGATGCTAGCGTCCGGCGGAGTCTCCCCAGGGGTCTCGCGCCGGGATCACCTCACCCAGCCGATCGACCACGAACGAGCTGCCGCTCGTCGGCTCCGACCAGCGCACGACCTCACCGGTGGCCGGCGCCAGTGTTTGGGCCGTGAACGTGCCCGTTGCCGGATCGCCGACCAGAAAGTGGATCCGTCCCCGCCCGTCCAGCGCGACGTCGGCCACGAACGCCGATTCCTGCCACGGCCAGTCGATCCGCCACCGGATGTGCCCGTACCCGTTGTACAGCGTGATGGTCTTGTCCGGGATGGCGTGCAGCACCCCGCCATCCGCGCCGAGCACCAGGCTCGGTCGTGTGCCGACCTCGACCGGCGCGAACGTGTCCACGCTGTCGCCCTGCAGGACGAGCAGGCGCGCGTCCCGGCTCTCGATCACGACGCCGCCATCCGGCAGCACCGCGAACTGATGCGCCTGTGACGCGATGCCGTCGAGGGGAATGGTGCGGCGCAGCGTGCCGTCCGGGCCGAACACCGCGATCCGCGGGTGTCCCTGTGCCACGTCGGAGACGTACGTGCTCCCATCGAGCACCTGCACGCGTCCCGGGTTGCTGAGTACGCCCAGCCCGAGCGTGTCGCGCGGGCGGCCGCGGCGGTCGTACAAGATCACCGCGGCCACCCGGGTCGAGGTGGCCGCAAACAGCGAATCGCCGACCGGGGCGACCGCCCGGCCGGCGAGGAAGATGGGTTCGTACGTGGTGGTCGGCGCGCCGCACCCGGTGACGAGCGCGAGCACGCCGACCCCAGCGATCAGACCGCGGCTAGACATTCCCCAGGGCGAGCACGATGAGGGCCGGCCCGAGGAGGACGTCCATCTGGTTAAACACGGTCAGGATGCTGCCGACGATGGCCCCGAGGGCCTGGATCTCTTCGGTGGTGAGGGCGGTCCCGTCCCACCGCGTGAACGTCGGCGCTTCGGGGGTGCCGCCGATCGTGACGGCCACGGCGCCGTTGTACTTGATGTCACCGGTCCAGCCGGTGGTCGTACCGCTGACGTGCAACACCACCGTGTTGTTCCCGTCCGAGATCGTGAGCGTGACGTTCTCACTGTCCTGCGTGAGGACGTCGACCAGCCGGACCGAATTGTCCCCCGCCTCCATCAGGTAATCGACCGTGATCGACGTCTGCGTGACGGCCAGGCTGAGGTTAAAATCCAGCCGGTCCGTCCCGTTGGACAGGTAGCCGGCGGCGCCCAGCGTCGCGGAGGTCGTCCCCACCGACGCGCTGGCCGTGTAGTCCACGTAGGTCACGGTCCCCACGGTTGCCACGATCCGGATCGCATCGGCGGACGCCGTGGACACGTCGTGCAGGTCGAGATTGCCGACTTCCTGCAGCGGCACCAGCGGCACGTGCGAGACCGGGTTCACGGCGTACAGCACGAGGCGGACGCCGTCGGTCGGGGCATCGGTGCGCGCCGGATCGACCACGTACTTGGCCGAGTCCGGATTGTATACGAAGGTCTTCGCGAGGATGTCGACCGGGAACAGCGCCATGGGGCTCGCCGAGCTGAGGCTCAGGAGCGACTGGCCGAGACGCTGGAGGCGCACCGCCGTCGACGGATCGGTGGGCGAGCCCGGCAGCAGGCCGACCGCCGTGCGCGCTGCGGCGAACGGCGTCGACGTGGAGGTCAGCGCGCTCAGGGCGAGCAGCGCCGCGTTGTTCGTAAAGGCCGCGAGGACCTGATCCGCCTGCTGCTGAATAGCGGGAGCGTTGAAGTCCTCCGGTCCGGTGGAGTCGCCGCACGCGGCCGCCATGGCGACCAGCACCGACCCGACGAGCAACTTCCGAAGCATGATATACCTCCTCTGCAACAGGCGACGGGGGCGTTCAGCCACAACTCTCTAAGTAATATAGGGTGGAGCGGCCGGGCGAAGTGCTCCCGGGGGCGCGCCAATGGTGAGGCCCGTCACAGTGGTGGGGGCGGAGGTCCCAGAAAGACGGCTCGGCCGCGCGCCAGGGCTTCGTCCGCGCCCGCCAGCAGCACGATGTCGCCGGCCCGGAAGCGAAAGGCGGGGTCGAGGGTGGATGCCACCACCCCGTCGCGCACGATGGCGACGACGGTGGCGCCCGTCTCGTGGCGCAGATTCAGCGTGACCGGATGGCCGTCCACGGCGGCTGCCCCGGGCTCGACCTCGACGATCTCGAAGGCGTGGTGGAGACCGAGTCGCCCCAGGGCCTCGAGCTGTGACGCGCCGGCAGCCCGGCCGAGGGCCATGCCGTACAGCTCGACGCGGGCGGCGTCCACCTCGCGCGCGATCAGATTGGACGGCACCTCGTAGTGGCGCAGCACGCGGCTGAAGATCTCGAGCGAGGTCTCGAACTCCTCCGGCACTACCTGATTGGCACCGGCGCGGCGGAGGTCTTCCATCCCGCGGACGTAGCGGGTTCGCACCACGATGTGGACGGTGTCGCTGAGCCCCCGGGCGACCGCCACGCCGCGCAGCTCGTCCGCGGGCGAGGCGATGGCGAAGACCAGCGCTCGCGCCCGGCGAATGCCGGCCCGCTTGAGCACCTCGGGCCGCGTGGCATCGCCGAAGAAGATCGGCTGGAGCTCTTCCCGCGCCTGCTCGACCGTCTGCCCGTTCTGCTCCAGGATCACGTATGGGATGCCCGCGCCGTCGAGCACGCGGGCCAGGTTACGGCCGTTGACGCCGTAGCCCACGATGATCACGTGGTCCCGCAGCGCGTCGATCTCCGCCTGGACCTCGGCGGCGGGGGCCGCCGGCTGGCGGGCGAGGCGGCCCACCGCGGCCGCGAGGCTCGGAGCCGCCTGCATGATAAAGGGGGCCGCCAGCATCGTGAGGAGCGACGCCGCGAGGAAGAGCTGGTAGGCATCCGGGCTCAGCAGCCCTACGGGCCGCGCGATCGCGGCCAGCACGAACGCGAACTCGCCGACGGGGGCCAGCGCCAGCCCGGCGACGATGCTGACCCGGAGCGGGCGGCGCAGCGAGAGCGCGGCGCCCGTCGCCACGGTGGCCTTGAGGAGCAGGAGACCCGCCGCGGCCCCGAATACCAGCACGGGCTGCGCGGCGACAAGTCGCGGGTCGAGCAGCATCCCGACCGACGCGAAGAAGATCCCCGTCAAGGTGTCGCGAAACGGCACGACATCGGACAGCGCCTGGAGGCCGTACTCGGACTCGGAGATGACCAGGCCGGCGATGAAGCCGCCGAGCGCCAGGGACAGGCCCACGCTCTGGGTCACGAACGCGGCGGCGGCACCCAGAAACACGATGCTCAGGGTGAAGAGCTCGCGGCTCCGCAGGCGGGCCACCCGCGCGAGCACCCACGGGACGGCGACTCGTCCCCCCAGGACGAGCGCCGCCAAAACCGCCACGCTAACCCCGATCCGGAGCGCGGCCTGCCACGCCCCACCGGCGACACTGCCTCCAGCCAGTCCGACCAGCAGGACGAACGGGATGATGCACAGGTCCTGGAACAGCGAGATGGGGATGACGATGCGGGCGTCGGGACTGTCGAGCGCACCGCGGTCGGCGTACACCTTGAGGAGGATGGCGGTGGACGACATGGCGGCGAGGGCCCCGTAGACCAGGGCACGGGGAACTCCCGCGCCGAGGGCCATCGCCAGGGTCGCGACGGCGGCGATGGTGCCGCCCACCTGAAGGGATCCTCCCTGCAGCAGGACCCGGCCCAGGCGCATCACCCGGTCGAGCGAGAGCTCGAGCCCGATGGCGAAGAGCAGGAGGACGATCCCCATGTCGGCCAGGGCGTTCACCGAGCCGAGGTCGCGCACCAGCCCGAGCGCGTGGGGGCCGATCACGATGCCGGCGACCAGGAACCCCACGATGCTCGGCACGCGGAGTCGGTGGGCGAGCGCGACCACGGGGATCGCGATGCCGACCAGCACGACCAGGTCGCGGAGCAGCGTCGTCGCAGGCATCGCCGCACAATATAGTACCGGCCGGGGTAGCCTCGGTCGTCACTTCTCGCCATCGTTCCCGACGCGTAGGTTCTTTCTGCCCTCCCAGGAGCCCGAACGATGATCCGTCGGCCTGTCCTCCTTCTCGCGTGGCCGCTGCTGGCGGCCGGTGCCGCTGCCCAGGAGCCGTACCGCACGCCGCCCGAGATCGTCCGGCGCGTGCTCGACGCCCCGCGGCTGCCGTTGCTGCTCCCCTCGCCCTCGGGGCGTGCCGCGCTGCTGGCCGAGCTCAAACCAATGCCGGCGATCGCCGATCTCGCGCAGCCGATGTTGCGGCTCGCCGGCCTCCGCCTCAACCCGCGCACCAACGGGCGATTCAGCACGCGCGACATCACCCGCCTCACGGTCCGCCAGGACTCCACGGGCGAAACCTGGGCGGTGCCCACTCCCGCCGGCGCCCGGCTGGGCGAGGTCACCTGGGCCCGGGACGGCAACCGGATCGCGTTCACGAACGCCACGGATCAGGGGACGGAGCTGTGGATCGCCGACGTCGCGGCCCGCACGGCCCGGGCGGTCACCGGCCCGGTGCTGAACGGCACGCTGGACCGCGCGTGCCAGTGGATGCCGGATTGGACCCGGCTGTTGTGCCATGTGATTCCCGCCGCCCGAGGGGCGCCCCCACCGGAGGAGGAGGTGCCGGCGGGGCCGATCGTGCAGCGGGCCGCAGGCCGCGCGGCGCCGGTCCCGACATTCCAGGACCTGCTCGCGTCGCCGCGGGACGAGCGACTGTTTGACGATTACGCCACGAGCCAGCTGGCGTTGGTGGACGCGGCGTCGGGGGCCGTGACGCCGGTGGGCGCGCCGGCGCTGCTGCTCCAGGCCGACCCCTCGCCCGACGGCAAGTTCCTGCTCGTTGCCCGCGTGACCCGGCCGTACTCGTACCAGCTGCCCGTCACCGCGTTTCCGCAGGAGCTCGAAATCTGGACACTGGGTGGGGAGCGCGTGGTCACCGTGGCGACGATCCCGCTGGCCGAAAACGTCCCGGTCGACGGCGTCCGCACGGGGCCGCGGGACGCCGAGTGGCGCCCCGGTGAGGAGGCCACCGTGGTCTACGTCGAGGCGCTGGACGGCGGCGACAACCGCCGGCCCGCAACGGTGCGCGACCGGCTGGTGTCGCTCGCCGCGCCGTTCACGGCGCCGGTCGAACTGGGGCGCCTGAGCTTCCGCTACCGCGGCACGCTGTGGGGGCGGAACGGCGTGGCGCTGGTGAGCGAGCTCGACCGCAAGAGCCGGCAGACCCGCACCTGGAAGTTCGACACCCACGCCCCGGCGGCGGGCTGGCGGATCATTGTCGACCGCAGCGTGGAGGATGCCTACGGCGATCCCGGCGCGCCGCTGCTGACCGTCGACTCCACGGGCCGCGGCGTGCTGCTCGAGAGCCCCGACGGCAAGTGGATCTACCTGCGCGGCAACGGCGCGTCCCCGACGGGAGAACGGCCGTTCCTCGACCGGCTCAATCTGGAGAGTCGCCGGAGCGAGCGCCTGTGGCAGTCGGAGCCGGATGTGTACGAGTCGGTGGTCGCGCTGCTGGACCCCCGCGGACGCCGGATCGTGACCCGGCGGGAAAGCCGCACGGCGCCGCCCAACTACTTCGTCCGGGACCTGCGCACCACGGCCGACCCGGTTCCCGTGACGGCGCTCGAGAACCCGGCGCCCGAGCTCGCGACGGTGCGGCGCGAGCTGGTCACGTACACCAGGGCGGACGGCGTGCAGCTGTCGGGGACGCTCTACTATCCGACGGGCTACCAGGACGGCCAGAAAGTCCCCGTGATCTTCTGGATCTACCCGTCGGAGTTCGCTTCAGCCGATGCGGCGGGGCAGGTGCGCGGCAGTCCCAACCGGTTCGTCCTGCCGAGCGGCGCGTCGCACCTGCTCCTGCTCACGCAGGGATACGCGGTGTTGGACAACCCCGCGCTCCCCGTGGTGGGCGGCGACACCGCCAACAACAGCTACGTGGAGCAGACGGTTGCCGGGGCCAAGGCGGCGGTCGACTACCTGGTGGAGCGCGGCATCGCCAGCGGGCGCTTCGGGGTAGGCGGCCACAGCTACGGGGCGTTCGCGACGGCCAACCTGCTGGCGCATTCGGACCTGTTCAAGGCCGGCGTAGCCCGGAGCGGCGCCTACAACCGCACGCTCACGCCGTTCGGCTTCCAGAACGAGCAGCGCACGTTCTGGGAGGCGCGGGCCGTTTACCTCCGCATGATGCCGTTCACCTACGCCGATAGCATCAACGAGCCGATCCTGCTGATCCACGGGATGGCGGACAATAACTCGGGGACGTTCCCCATCCAGTCCGAGCGGATGTTCGCCGCGCTCAAGGGCTTGGGGGGCACGGTGGAGTACGTGCAGCTGCCGCTCGAGGCGCATGGGTACGCGGCGCGCGAGAGCGTGATGGACGTGGTAGCCAGAATGATCGAGTGGTTTGACCGTTACCTGAAGGAAACGAAGTAGCGTAACGAGGGGCAGCGGGGGAGAGGGGCAGGGACGAGCTTCTCACCTCCCCGTCTGCCCCGCTGCTGTCTCTTCGCCGCGCCACCCTCTCCCTAACGCCGGATCACCTCGATCCGACCGCGATTCCCGATGAAAGCACTCGCCGCCCAGCCCGTCAGCCCCACGATGATCGAGGCGATGATTGCGGTCCACAGTCCCTCGAGGTGAAACCCGTCGAGGAACCGGGCGACGAGCAGCAGCATCGCACCGTTGATCACGAACATGAAGAGCCCGAGCGATACCAAGGTGATGGGCAGCGTGAGGAGCACGACGATGGGGCGCACGATCGCGTTGACCAGCCCCAGGAGCAAGGCAGCCAGGAACAGCGAGCCTGCACCGTCGAACCGTACGCCGGCGAGCAGCAAGTCGGCAATCCACAGGCCGAACGCCGCGATCAGGACCCGCGCGACGAATCCTCGCATGCCGTAGCCTCTCTTGCCGGACGTGCCCCGTCAAGCGACGGGTCGTCCCGGCGTCAGCGTCGGCCGGGTCCGCGTCGCGTCCCCAGCAGCGGCTCATCGGGCCACAGCACCTTGAGGTTGGCGTCGTACAGGGTGCCGTTCTTCATCACCATGGCGATGTGGTCGGACTGGTGAATGTCGTCAAGCGGGTTCCCGTCGAGCACCACGAGGTCGGCGAGCTTCCCGTTCTCGAGCGAGCCGAGGTCGTCGCCCAGGCCGAGGTAGTCGGCGCCCGCGCGGGTGGCGGCGCGCAGCGCCTCGAGCGGCGTCATGCCGCCCTGCGCGAGCATCCACAGCTCCCAGTGCGCCCCGAGGCCCTGGAGCTGGCCATGGGCGCCGAGCTGGACCGAGCCGCCGGCCTCGAGCACGTCGTGCGCCGACTTGGCGAGCGCGATGTGATAGAACTCGTCTTCCGGCACGAGCATCCGGCGGCGGGCCCGGGCGTCGAGCCAGTCGCCGGGCACGAATTGCCGCAGCCGCGCGTCGGCGAAGACGTCGGCGTGCTGGTACCAGTAGTTCTCACCCCAGACGCCGCCGTAGCCCACGATCAGCGTCGGGGTGTAGCCGGTCTTGCTGCGCCCGAACAGCGTCACCACATCCTTGTAGAGCGGCGCCACCGGGATCGCGTGCTCGATCCCCGTGTGCCCGTCCAGGATCATCGTGATGTTCTGCTGGAGCATCGAGCCGCCCTCGGGGACGACGAGCATGTGCTCTTCGCGCGCCGCCTCGATGATCCACTGGCGGCTGTCCCGGCGCAGCTGGTTGTAGCTCTTGACCGAGAACCCGCCCACGGCCGCGTGCCGCCGCAGATGTGCGCGCGCGTCCGCGAGGCTCGCCACGACGGCCTTGTCGGGGTTCTCGGCGCCGTACAGGATGAAGCCGGTCGAGTAGATGCGCGGCCCCACGGTCCGCCCCGCCTCCACCAGCTCCGCCTGCGCGTACACCTCCTGCGTGGAGGCCGATGGGTCGTGCGTCGTCGTCACGCCGTAGGCGAGGTTCGCGCGATACGGCCAGAACTGCTGCGGCGTGATGTCGAGCGCCTGGTACCCCATGTGTGCGTGCACGTCGATCAGACCCGGGATGATCGTCTTGCCGGGAACCGGCACGACGCGGGCCGTGAGCGGGATGTTCGCGCACGGGCTCGGGCAGATGCGCGCGATCCGGCTGCCCTCGACGACCAGGTCGGCGTGTTCGACGACCTCGTTTCCGCGCATCGTGATGACGCGGGCACCACGTAGCACGATGGCGCCGCGCGGGCGGGCCTGCGGTACCGACAGCACGATTTCCGTGATGCGCGCGCCGACGCGCGGGTTGCCGCGCATCCAGTCCGCGCCGGCGACGGTGTCGGCGGGTAGCGGGGTGGAATCGTACGCCGCGGCGATGGTCTGCTCGTAGAACGCGGGCCCCAGCACCCAGGTCAGCGCCCGGGAGTCGGGGCGCCACGCGATCCAGTCACCACCGTAGTTGGACAGCTGAACGACCCGCACGCCGGCATGCCGCGCCTCGATCGTCACGGGGGCACCGGCCGCGGGCAGCGGCGCCACGTACACGTTGTGCAGCTCCTTGAACGCGAGCCAGCGGCCATCGGGGGAGGGCACCATCTCCTCCGCCCGCCGGTTCACCGCGAGGATCCGGAGATCGGCTCCGTCCGGCTGGAGCGACGACAGCACGCTCTTGCCGTCCCGGCCCTCCTGGATCAGCAGACGCGTGCCGTCGGCATTCCACCACACGCGCGGCATCCGGCGGCCTGAGCCGCGGTTCTCGGTCCGTAGTACCTCGCGCACCGGGCCGCCGTCCGCGCTGAGCACGCCGATCCGGAGGAACGGCTCGGCCGCGAGGTCGCGGCCCCGGTTGGCGGCGCCGCTCCCCATGACCACCGCGAGCCATCGGCCGTCGGGCGAGAACGCCGGGTTGGCATACTGGTTCGGGACGGTCGTGAGGCGGATGGGGCGGCGATTGCGCCCAGCGGTGGGGATCTTCCACACGTGGCCCCCCGCCGAGTCGTCCCATGTGACGTAGGCGAGGAACCGCCCATCGGCCGAGTAACTCGGCGCGAACTCGAAGGCCGAGTCCGCGGTGATCCGGGTGGGCGCGCCGCCGGGGTAGGCCATCTCCCAGAGGGCGCCCACCGCCTGGAACACGAGGGTGGCGCCGTCCGGCGAGAGCACCGGCCAGCGGATCATGCGCGCGCGAACCTCGTCGTCGGCGATCCGGTAGCGGAAATGCAGCGCGCGCGTCACCACCTGCTCGACGTCGGCGGTGAACGGCACGGGCGTCGCCGCGCCGCTCGCGACGTTCACCCGCGCGAGCTTGCCGCCGAACGTGATGACGATGCTCGCCCCGTCGGGCGTCCACTGATAGCTCGGATATGCGCCGTGGACCGTCCACGTCTCCATCTGATCGTGGTCCAGCCCGTCGAACACCGGCCGCTCCGATCCGGTCTCGAGGTCGCGCACGAACAGCACCGTCTTGAGCCCCACCCGGCGGATGAACGCGAGCGACCGCCCGTCGGGCGACACCGTCGGCCGGACCGCGCCGCCGGGGGCCTGGGTCACGGGCTCGACGTCGCCGGTCACCCGGTCGATCCGCGAGATCTGGAAGATCCCGGCCTCCGGGTTCTTGTTGTAGTCGAACGGCCCGGTCCAGCTGTAGTAGATCCAGCGCCCGTCGCGCGACGGATAGGGCTCGTTCACGTCCGAGGTGAAGCTCAGCTTGTCCTTGAGCTTGATGCCGGTCCCGCCGTGCGCCTGAAACAGCCACAGCTCGCCGCCGCCGAGGGAGCGCGTATCGCGCACGTGCCGCTTGGCGACGACGTACTCCCCGCCGGGCAGCCAGACGGGATTGGTGGGAAACGAGTCGTCGAGCGTGGTGAGCGGCCGCGGACGGCCGCCGTCGGCGTCCATCAGCCAGAGATTGTCCATCCCGCTCCGGTCGCTGACGTACACGATGGTGCGGCCGTCGGGGCTGTAGCGCGGCAGCTGCTCGTACGCCCGCCCGCCGGCCAGCAGCTGTGCGTGCCCCCCCGCTATCGGGACGCGATAGAGGTCGCCCAGCAGATCGAACACGATCCACTGCCCGTCCGGGCTCACGTCCAGGTCCATCCAGGTGCCCTCATCGGTCTGGAACCGGATGGTATCCGCGGGGCCGTGGGGGTCCTCGATGTTCCAGGTGGCCGGCTTCGGCGCGTCCTGGGCCTGGAGCGGCCGAAGGGGCAGAAGCGGCAGGAGCGGCAGCACGAGGAGGGGTAGAGCGGGCAGGAAATGAGCACAGCCGTTCCGGCCCAGGTGTCGTGTCGGCATGGATACTCCGTATGGTGGATTCCGCCGCTCAGTGAACGGCCAAACGGCAGCCCGGCTCACTTCAGTCGATGATCCCGCCGCCGAGGACCCGATCGCCGTCGTACAGTACCCCCGACTGGCCCGGAGCGATCGCCCGGACGGGCTCGGCGAGCTCGAGCGCGACCCGATCACCGCCGGACGCCACCATGGAGACGCGTGCCGGGACCGCGGGTGAGCGGTAGCGGATCTGCACGTGACACTCGACACCCTTGGCGAGCGGCTCGGCGCTGAGCCAGCGTACCTCGGACAGCTCCACGCGGCGGCCGAGCAGGTCGTCGGCGGGGCCGATCACCACGGTGCGATCCCCGGGCCGGATCGCGACCACGTACATCGCCTGGGGAAAGCCCCCCGGCACGCCGCGGCGCTGCCCGATCGTGAACCGCGCGAACCCATCGTGGTGGCCGACCACGTCGCCCGCGGTCGTCACGATCGGGCCGGGGGCGAGCGCCGGCGCGTCCGCCGGGAGATGCCGCTGGAGCACGGGCAGGTAGTCGCCCGTCGGGACGAAGCAGATCTCGACCGATTCCTGCTTGTCGGCGGTGCGGAGCCCGAGCCGGCGCGCGATGCCGCGGGTCTCGGGCTTGGTCAGCCCGCCCACCGGCGTCAGCATGCGCGGCACGACCGCGCGGTCGATGCCCCAGAGGAAGTAGCTCTGGTCCTTGTCCGGATCGCGGCCGCGGAACAGCGCGCCATCCCGGGCGATGGCGTAGTGGCCGGTGGCCAGGAATTCGCAGCCCAGCGCGTCGGCGTAGGCGAGCAGGTCGCGGAACTTGGTGAACGAGTTGCAGCGAACGCACGGGATCGGGGTGCGGCCGCGGGCGTACTCGTCCACGAAGTTCAGGATCACGTCCGCGGAGAACCGGTCCTCGAGGTTGAGCACGTAGTGGGGAATGCCGAGCCGGTCCGCCACGGCGCGGGCGTCGGCGATCGAGTCGAGCGAGCAGCACGGGCGATCGGGCACGTCATCGCCATAGCAGAACAACTTCATGGTGGCGCCGACGACGTCGAAGCCAGCCTCGACGAGGCGCGCCGCCGCCACGGAGCTGTCGACACCGCCGGACATGGCGACGAGGACCTTGCCGCTCATCGTCCCAGCGCCTTCCCCAGGTCCCGCACCCTGGCCACGATGGCCGGCAGCCCCGCCAGCACTTGCTCTACCTCGTCCATCGTGTTCTGCGGTCCGAATGAGAAGCGGAGCGACGCGGTCGCGAGCGCCCGGGGCACGTCCATGGCGGTGAGGACGTGCGAGGGAGTGACGGAGCCGGTGGTGCAGGCCGAGCCGGAGGAGCAGCACACCCCTGCGAGGTCGAGATGCATCAACAGCGCTTCGCTGTCCACGCCGGGGAAGGCGACGTTGCTCACGTGCGGCGCGCGGGGCGCGCCGGCCCCATGGACGAGGGCGTCCGGGATCGCGGCGCGGAGCCGCTGCTCGAACGCGTCGCGCAGCGCCGCGGTATGACCGGCGTGCGCCGCGAGGTGCTGCACCGCGAGCTCGGCCGCGCGCCCGAAGCCCACGATGCCCGGGACGTTCTCCGTGCCGGGCCGCACGCCGCCCTGCTGGCCGCCGCCATGGATCAGCGGGTGGACGGCGTGGACGTCTGGCACGATGAGGGCGCCCACGCCCTTGGGCCCGCCGATCTTGTGGGCCGACACGGTGAGCATGGTGCGGGGCAGGTCGGCGAGGTTGCACGGGATCTTGCCGAGCGCCTGGACGGCGTCGCACACGAACCAGCCGCCGGCTTCCGCGACCCGGCGGGCGAGCGTCGCGACGTGCTGCAGCGCGCCGGTCTCGTTGTTGACCCACATGGCCGCGACGAGATCGGCGCCCGCGGTGAGCGCGCGGTCGACCGCGTCGACATCGAGCACGCCGTGCGCGTCCACCGGCATGACGATCGCCTCGCCGCCCAGGTCCTCGACGGCGTGCGCAGCAGCGAGCACCGCCTTGTGCTCGATGGCGCTCACCGCCACGCGGAACGGCCGGCCCGCCGCGCGGGCCGCCAGGGCGCCCCCCAGCACGGCGAGGTTATCGGCTTCGGTGCCGCCGCTGGTGAACAGCACCCACTTGGGGTCGGCACTCACGGCCGCCGCCACCTGATGCCGCGCCTCCTCGACCGCCGCGCGCACGGCGCGCCCCACCCGGTGCGGCGACGACGGGTTGCCGAAGGCCGCCTCGCCAAGGAACGGGAGCATGGCCTCCCGCACGTCGGGGAGGACGGGCGTGGTGGCGGCGTTGTCGAGGTAGATGGTGTGCTGGGACATCAGGGAGAAAGGTAGCGGGAACCGGGCGGAAACGGCGGGGGGCGGACGAAGATGGAGCGGTTTCGCTGCGCTGGGCGAGCCGGCCTGAGCGCGCGGCTCGGTAGCGCGTGCGAGGTCCTGCGTCATCGGCGTCGAGCTTGCCATGGTTGATGCTCGCATCGGCGGGGGCCGATGCGAGACATCCGCACGTATCCACTTCGCGTCGCAACCGAAGGGGTGCCGGTGTGGCGAAATGGCAAACGCAGAGGTCTCGCAAGCCTCCGGGCTTCGGCCCTCGTGCGGGTTCGTGTCCCACCGCCAGCACCCCCCCGCCATTGACCGCAGCGGCAGGCCGAGCGTACGCTGTGTGTACGGACTGCGATTTGCGTAGTGGTTTCGCTGCGCCGAATGAGGCGGATGGCGAAAGCCAGCCGGCTCATCGTTTCGGCAGGTCCAGCCAACTGCGCTTTGTGGTGGAAGTGCTGAGCCCATCGACACGCAGAGCCGACCAGCTCACGAAGCGGCGGCTGTATCAGGAAGTCCGGGTGCCGTGCTACCCGTTCGAGCTAGAGCTGGCTCTGCCGGGCAATCTGATGGGGGATGTGCCGACGGGCGGCATCACCCGGCTCACATCGACCGCACTCCCATCGCCACCACGTCGTCGATCCGCACCGTCTCGTAGGTGAGATACGGCTCGCCGTATGCCGTCCGGATCAGGCTGCCGGCCCGCGCGCAGTGCATCCGCACGTTCTCGTAGATGTCCTCGCCGGACGGAAAGATCTCGCCCGCCGCCATCTTGCCGTCGAACTGCGACGCGTAGCAGCGGATCGCCGCGAGCTTGGTCTCGAACTCGGCCGTGATGTCCACGACGAACGTCGGCTTCACCGGGTCTTCGCGAAACGCCAGCGTATACAGGATCTTCTCGGGCCGGTGCGGCGCGCCCTCCGCCGGGTAGTTCTTGAGGCCGGCGAGGTAGGACGCGTCGCGGCACAGCTCCGACGCGACGCGGTGGTCCGGGTGGCGGCCGATGGGGAAGGGGAGGATCACCACGCTTGGGGCGAACCGGCGGATCAGCGCCACGACCGCACGCCGCGTCTCGTCCGTGTTGTGGAGCCCCGCATCCGGCAACCCGGCGTTGACGCGCTCGGTGACGCCCAAGATCCGCGCGGCCCGCCCGGCCTCCTCGGCGCGCAGCCCCATTGTGCCGTGGGTCCCGGTTTCCCCACCGCTGAGGTCCACGATGGCGGCGCGGTAGCCCTGGCGGACCGCCTTAATCGACGAGCCGCCGCAGGTCAGCTCGACGTCGTCGGGGTGGGCGGCGATGGCGAGGAGATGAACGGGGGGCGTGGGCATCGTATAGCGTGTAGCGTTTAGCGTGTAGCGTATCGCTTGCCGGTGCAGTGGAATGGTAGCACATGCGGGGCGAAGGGCGCCATAGTGCGTCATGCGCAGCCTCGAGCACCTCGATGCCTACCGTCTGGGTCGCGAACTCGCCGTTGAGGCCTACCGGATGACCCGGGTCCGACCGCTTTCAGGGCATCCGATTCTCGCGGATCAGATCGGCCGTGCTGCTATCAGCATCCCTGCCAACGTCGCCGAAGCGTTCGCCTTGGGGACGCCGCGCCAGCTTGTACGGGGTGTCCGCATCGCCTTCGGGTCTGCAGTCGAGCTCAAGACGCACTTCTGGGTCGCCGGCCGCGTGGACGCGCTGCCAACGGGAGCTTCCGTCGAACGGACGGCAGCCGATCTGGAGCGCGTCACGAGCATGCTGGTGGGATTGCTGAAGCGGTACGGGAGGAAGAACGTGTAGCGTGTAGCGGCTGGCCTATAGCGTATGGCGTGTAGCGGATGGCGTGCGGCGTCAGTTGGTACGCTAGACGCTACACGCTATACGCTGAACGTTCACTCGTACCGCAACGCCTCCACCGGATCCAGTCTCGACGCTCGGTTCGCCGGCAGCAAGCCGAAGACGAGGCCGATGACCACCGAGACGGTGGTGGCGACCACCGCGCTCCAGACGGGCACGCCGGACTCCAGTCGCAGCAGCGCCTTGACGGCCTGACCGGCCACGATCCCGAAGACCACGCCGATCACCCCGCCCACCAGGGTCAGCGTCGAAGCCTCGACCAGGAACTGCCAGAGGATCTCGCGGCGCGTGGCGCCCAGCGCCTTGCGCACGCCGATCTCGCGCGTGCGGTCGGTCACGGACACCATCATGATGGCCATCACGCCGATGCCCCCCACCATGAGCGCGACGCTCGACAACACGATCATCACCAGGAAGAACACGCCGGTGAGCTGGTTGAACAGGCTCAGCACCTGCTCGGACGTGACCAGGTCGAACGTGTTGGGGTCGCCCGGCCGGAGGCCGCGCATCTTGCGAAACTGGACCGTGATCGCGTCCATCGCCCGGTCCACGGAGACCCCGGGGCGCGGCTTGGCGAGGATCACGAGCCCGTTCACTTCGTCCACCCGGAAGCCCCGGCGAGCCGCCTCGTACGGCAGGACGGCCGCGATCTCCTGGCCGGGCGGCTGAAAGATGTTCTCGGCCTTGCGGTAGATGCCGACGACCCGGAACGGCCGGCCGCCGACACGCATGACCTTCCGCAGCGGGTCGACCCGCCCGAACAGCCGCTCGGCGGCGTCCGCTTCGAGGATGACGACCGAGGCCCCGGTGCGCGTCTCGGCGGGTGTGAATAGGCGCCCCTGGGCGAGCCCGCCGCCGAGGATTTCCATGAACCGCTCGTCGGCGCCATAGATCACGGTGAACTGCGTTCGCACCTGCCCGTACTCGAGGCGTTGCTGGAGGACAGTCCAGACGGCCGAGTAGGCGATCTCGGGCAGCCGAGCGAAGGCCTCCGCCTCCTCGGCCTTGAGGGCCGGGCGGATCCGCACCTCGCGAGGTGGGTTGTCCGGGTTCACCGGAGTGGTCGAGAAGTAGCGGAAGATGCGGATGGTGGTGGGGCCCACCACCTCGATCGTGTTGAGGATCTGGCCCCGGATGCCGTTGACGATGGACGCCATTGTCATGACCGTCGAGACGCCGATCACCACGCCGAGGATGGTGAGCGCGGAGCGGAGCTTGTTGCTCCGGATCGCGTCGAGCGCGATGCCGACACCTTCGGGGATGGCGGAGAGACGCATACGCTAACCGCGCGTGTGGCGTCTAGCGTGTAGCGTGGAGCGTGCACCGAGGCTGATCCACGCTACCCGCTGTACGCTATACGCTACACGATCATTCATGGCGCAGGGCGGTGATCGGGTCCAGCGTCGCCGCCCGAGCCGCGGGATAGACGCCGAACACGACGCCGACCGAGGCGCCGAGCAGCAGCGCGACTGCCGCCGACCACCAGGTGACGAGCGCGGGGAGCGGCGACGCCAGCCGAATCAGCTGCGCGAACAGGAACCCCATCGTGAGGCCGAGCGCGCCACCGATCGTGGTGAGGGTCACCGCCTCGGCGAGGAACTGGCGCCGGATGTCCCGGCGCGTGGCGCCGAGCGACTTGCGGATGCCGATCTCGCGGGTCCGCTCCCGCACCGACATGAGCATGATGTTCATGATCACGATGCCGCCCACGACGATGCCGATGGCGACGACGGCGGGCACGACCGTGAAGATCACGCGGGTGAGGTTCTTCCAGAACGTGACGAGCCCTTCGGCCGTATCCACGGTGAAATCGTCGGGCTGGCCGGGGCGGAGCCGATGCGCGATACGCATGCCCTCCTCCGCGCGTGCCATCCCGTCGGCCACCTGGTCGGCTGCGGCCATCTTCACCGAGATCACCGTGGTCTGGCGCCGGCCGAAGATGGCCTCGAACGTCGTGATCGGCAGCATCGCGAAGCCGTCGAACGACTGCCCGAGGACGTTCCCCTTCTTCGCGATCACGCCCTTGACCACGAATTGGCGCCCACCCACGCGCACCGTGCTGCCGATTGCCATGCCGGGGTCGTCGAACAGCTTGTCGGCGACGTCCCAGCCGAGTACGGCGACTGGGCGGCGTTCGCGGACGTCCACGTCGTTGAACGCGTCGCCGAACGCGAGGCGGTAGTCCTGGATGGCGACAAACGGCGGTGTCACGCCGAACACCAGCACGTCGCCGACGGTGCGGTTGCGCCACTTCACGTCGACCGAGGGGGTGGGCCAGCCGGACTGAAGCGCAATGGCGACGGCGTCAGGCAGCGCCCGCTCCACGAACGGTACGTCCTCCGGCGCGATGATGGGCCGCTTCTGGAGCTCACGCCACTCCTGGTCGTCGATCAGGCCCACGGAGATCGGCGTGCGGCGGATCTGAAAGGCGTTCGTGCCGATGATGGCGCCGGTGATCGTCTCGCTGACGTAGGCGTTCATGCCCTGGATCACCGCCACCACCGCGACCAGAAACGCCACCGAGACGATGATCCCGAGCAGTGTGAAGAACGAGCGCAGCTTGTGCGCCAGGATCGTCTGGACGGCGAGCCGGAGGCCTTCGAGGATCGGCATAGAGGAGGAATCTACAAGGATCGTGCAGCGTGCAGCGTATGGCGTGCAGCCGCTGGCGCCACGCCACACGCGATACGCTAGACGCTACACGGTCATTCGTATCTCAGCGCTTCCACCGGATCCAGCCGCGCCGCCCGGCCGGCCGGGTAGATCCCGAAGAGGATCCCGGTGAGCGCCGCGGCGCCGAGGGCCGCGACGACCGACCACAGCGGCACCGACGCGGGGAGCGGCGTGACCTTGGAGATGATGAAGGCGATGCCGCCCCCGAGGACCATGCCGACGGCACCCCCGACGAGCGTGAGGGTGCTGGCCTCCACCAGGAATTGCCAGAGGATCTCCCGCTTGGTGGCGCCCATGGCCTTGCGCACGCCGATCTCGCGCGTCCGCTCGGTGACCGAGATCATCATGATCGCGACCACGCCGACCCCGCCCACCATCAGCCCCACGCCCGACAGCACCAGCATGACCAGGAAGAACATGCCGGTGACCTTGTTCCACGTGTCGAGCAGCTTGTCCTGGGTGATGACGTCGAAATTGCTCTCCTCACCGGGGCGCAGGCCGCGCATCGTGCGCAGCGCGATCGTGACCTCGTCGATCGCGTCGGCGACGGTGACACTGTCCACCGGGGACACCGCGATCCGCAGCCAGCCCCGCTGCGGCTTGATGTACTTGTTCAGCGTGCCGTTCGGGATGATGGCCCGTGGCCCCTCGCCGTCGCCGAACAGGTTGGGCGGCGGCGTGTACATGCCGATCACCTCGAACGGATAGCCGTTCAGCTTGATGACCTTGCCCACGGGGTCGACCTGGCCGAAGAGGCGGTCGGCCATCTTCTGCGTGATCACCGCCACGAGCGCGTTGGTCAGCGCTTCCATGCGCGTGAAGGAGCGGCCGGGGTAGATGTCGCCGCCCGAGACGCGCGGCCAGTTCTCCGAACGGCCTTCGATGCCGACCGAGCCGAGCGACTTGCCGGCGTACTCGCCCGACGCGCCCCACCACTCGATGACGTCCACGAACGACACGGCCGGCAGCCGGGCGATCCGGTCCGCCTCCTGCTGCGTGACGTGCGGCCGCCGCCGCCAGGGGCTCATCTCGTCGGAGCCGTCGCTCACCACGATGCCGCCCTGGAAGTAGCGGGTCACGTAGAACGTCCGGGTGCCGGCCTCCTCGAAGATCTGGGCGACGTTGTGGTTGATGCCGGTGATGAGCGACGCGATGACCATCACGACCATCACGCCGATCGCGATGCCGAGGATCGTGAGCGCCGCGCGCATCTTGTTGCCGCGCAGCGAGCCGATCGCGATCCCGACGCCTTCGAACAGGGCGATCATGTCTCGTGCCGGATGGCGGTGATGGGGTCGAGGCGCGACGCCCGGCTCGCCGGATAGATCCCCGCGATCATGCCGACGCCCGCGCCGAGCGCGACGCCGACGCCGATCGACCAGGGCGCCACCGCCGCGGGCAGCGGGGTCGTGGCGTCGATCAGCGCAGCCGCCGCGAGCCCGGTGGCCACGCCCACCGCCGCCCCCACCGTGGCGATCGTGGCGGACTCGACGAGGAACTGGCTCAGGATGTCGCGCCGCCGGGCGCCGAGCGATTTGCGAATGCCGATCTCCCGGGTGCGCTCCGACACGGCCATGAGCATGATGTTCATGATCACGATGCCGCCCACGACCAGGGAGATGCTGACCAGTCCCGGCAGGGCGATCATCAGCACCCGGTTGATCTTGCCCCAGAAGTCGAGCACCGCGTCGGCGGTCTCGATGGCGAAGTTGTTCCCCTCGGTGGGCCGCAGATGGCGGCGCGTGCGCATTGCCGCCTCGGCTTCCGTGATGGCGGCCCGCAGCTCGGGCAGGGAGCCGGTCTTGATGATCAGCGCGTCCACCACGCCCGGCGGGTTCACGAACCGCTTGGCGGGCGCGAACGCCGTCGTGACGACGAACTTGTCGAGCGAGATGCCGAACAGGTTGCCCTGCTTCTCGACGACCCCGATCACCCGGTAGGGGATGTCGTGGATCTTGATCTCGCGGCCGAGCGGATCGCGCCCCTCGAACAGGCGGTCGGCCAGCTCCCAGCCGAGCACCGCGACCGGCGTGCCCGCCCGGACCTCCTGCGCGCTGAACGGCCGCCCGAGGACGATCGGCAGGTTCCGGATCTCGAAGTAGCGCTCGGTCGCCGCCGTGACGTCGATGTCGCGGGCCACCTTGCCGCGGTACTCGATCGTCGCGCGATTGCCCGATTCCCACGCCGACAGGTGCGGGACCGTGATCGCCGCCTCCACGGCCTCCGCATCCGCGTAGCGGATCCGCGGGCGGCGCATCCATGAGCGCCAGGTCGAGTCGGTGATCTCGCCGGTCTGGAAGTTGGGGAACCGCCGCAGGTGGAATGTGTTCACGCCCAGCAGCGTGCCGGCGAAGCGGTCCGTCATGTACGCGTTCATGCCCTGCACGATCGAGACGACGGCGATCAGGAACGTGACGGCGATGAACACGCCGATCACGGCGAACGCCGTCTTCATCTTCTGCGCCCAGATCGTCTGGAGCGCGAGGCGGATTGCCTCGAGGAACTGCATGCTAGGCCGCGCGCTTCACGGTGTCGCTGTGCACCAGGCCGTCCAGCAGCGTCACCACCCGGTGGGCATGCGCGGCGATGTCCGCCTCGTGCGTCACCATGATGATCGTCTGGCCCTGGCGGTGGAGATCACCGAACACCTGCATGATCTCGGAGCTCGTCGCCGAGTCGAGGTTGCCGGTCGGCTCGTCGGCGAGCAGGATGCTGGGCTCGTTCACCAGGGCCCGAGCGATGGCGACGCGTTGACGCTGCCCGCCCGACAGCTCGTTGGGCTTGTGATGCGCGCGGTCCGCGAGCCCGACTCGCTCGAGCGCCCGCGCCGCGCGCGTCCGCCGGTCCCGCGCGCTCACGCCCGCGTAGATCAGCGGCAGCTCCACGTTGTGCTGGGAGCTGGCCCGCGGCAGCAGGTTGAACGTCTGGAACACGAACCCGATCTCGCGGTTCCGCACCCGGGCGAGCTCGTCGTCCGTCATGCGGGAAACCTCCAGCCCGTTGAGCCAGTACTGCCCGGCGGTCGGCGTGTCGAGACAGCCGACCAGATTCATCATCGTGGATTTCCCCGAGCCGGACGGGCCCATGATGGCCACGTACTCGTTCCGGGGGATGTCGAGGTCCACCCCGCGCAGCGCCTGCACGGTCTCGGCCCCCATGGCGTAGTCGCGCGTGAGGCCGCGGAGCCGGATGATCACGTCGGCGGCGGCGCTCATGTGCCCCTCGCGGGCGCGGGCGTCGGCCCCTGCTTCAACGGGCGCACGCGCACGCTGTCCTTGAGATCGCGGATCGCCTGGTACGGGCCGGCGACGATCGAGTCGCCGGGCTGCAGTCCCTCGAGCACCTCGAAGTGCTCTTCGCCGGCAATGCCCACCTTGACCGGCCGGAACTGCGCCAGGCCGGACTGGACCACGAACACCCCCTCGGTCTCCTTCTTCGCCTTGGTGGTATCCTGCGGCGCGGTCTCGGTGGAGATCGGCGTGTGCTCCCGCACGGTGAGCGCGATGATCGGGATGCTGAGCGCGTCCTTCCGCGTGTCGGTCACGATCTTCGCCGTGGCGGAGAGATCGGGCCGCACGTCGGGGGGCGGATTGTCGAGGGTCACCTCGACGTTGTAGTCGACGGCCCGGTCGCTGCTCGTGGCGGCCGTGGCGAGCGACACGGAGCTCTGCGAGATCTTGGTGACCCGCCCCGAGAACGTCGTGTCCGGGTAGGCGTCGATCGTGACCTCGGCCGAATCGCCGAGCGCGAGCCGGACGACGTCGGTCTCGTCCACCTGGACGTTGACCTGGATCACCGACAGATCGCTGACGGTCATGAGCAGGCCGGTCTCGCGCGAGAACGTCCCGGGGACCGCCACCTCGCCCGCTTCCACGGCGACGCGCGTCACCTGGCCGTTCATCGGCGCGCGCAGCACAGTCTTGGCCAGTTGATCCCGGGATTCCTGCAGGCCGGCGCGGGCCTGATCCACCTGGCGCTGGCTCGACAGCGCGATGGCCGCCGCGACGTCGAATTGGGTCTGGGCCTGCTCGAGCTGCTCGTCGGAGACCAGGGTGGGACTCTGCGCGCGGAGCTCCTTGGAGCGGCCGAGGCTGCGCTCCGCCTGATCGCGATTCGCGACGCTCTGGATCTCCGAGGCCTGGGCCGATGCCAGCAGCGCCTCGGCGCGGGCGACGGACGCCTCGAAGGTGGAGGGGTCGATCCGGATCAGCAGATCACCCTTGTGAACCCGCTGCCCCTCGACCACGGGCAGCTCGATGATCCGGCCCGTGATGTCGGCGCTGATGTCCACCTTGGTCTTCGGCTTGATCTTCCCGCTCGCCGTGACGGTGGCGACCAAGTCGCGCCGGGCCACGGTCTCGAGCCGGACCTCCGCGCCCTTGTTGCCGCCCCGCGCCAGCTTCGCGCCGACCGCGCCGACCACGACCACCACGATCACTGCGCCGATGATCCACTTTTTCCGAGCCATAACAGCGTTCCGCTCCGGTTGTTAGCGCAAGGGCCGCCCGACCGCCGCCTCGAGGGACGCGACCGAACGGTGGTATGCGTAGATGGCGTTAATGTAGTCCCCGTCGGCCCGCTGGGCCGCGAGCTGGGCGTCCAGCAGCTCGAAGAACGTGCCCGAGCCCACCCGATACCGCTCGGTGGCGAGGCGCAGCTGCTCCTGCGCCGCGACCTTGTTCGTCGCCTGAATGCCGATCGCCTGGTAGGCCGCCTGAATGCCGTAGTACGCCTGGCTCACGTCGGTCCGCACCTGCAGCCGCCGCGCCTCGACCTGCTCTTGCGCGTCATCTGCCTGCTGGGCGGCCTCCGCGATCCGCGCGGGACGCCCGAATTGCGTGAAGATCGGCAGCGAGATCGAAATGCTCGCCGAGAACGGCTGCGAGGAGAACCGGAACGGGAACTTCGTGTTCGCGTCGAGAATCGCCTGCTCCTCGGCCGTCGTCAGCGCGTAGGCCGAGCAGTCGAGTGGCGTCGACCCCGCGTTGAGGAAATTGGCGTTGGCATAGTCGCACTGCGTGATGCCGGCCGCTGCGGACGCCCGGGCGTTGGCCAGCAGGAAGGTCGGGTCGCCGTTGGTGTACCGCTGCGTGAACCCTGACCACCCGGCCGAGAAGCTCAGCGTGGGGAACCACTGTGACCGGGCCGAGTGCTCGCTCGATCGGGCGGCCGCCGCCTGGGCGCGCAGCGCCGCGACGTCCGGGTTCCCCTCCTCGGCGGACTGCAACAGGTCGCGCAGCGTCCACGTGGGCTCGACCACCGGGAACGTGTCCGGCAGCGTCACCACGTTGGGATCCTCCGGGGCCGGGACCCCGATCTGCTGAAACAGCCGCAGCTTCTCGACGATCACGCCCTGACGGGCTTGGAGCAGGCTCACCTCGGCCTGGCCCTTGGCGACTTCCGCCTGCCGCACGTCGAGCATCGTGGCCTGCCCCACCTGGAAGCGCGCCTGGGCCAGACGGAGGAACTCGTCGTTCCGCGTGAGCTGGGACTGCGCGAGGGTGACCTGTTCCTGTGCCTGGAGCACGGCGAGATACTGCTGGGTGATCGTGGCGCGGAGGCTGATGCCCGCCCCCTCGATCGCCGCGTCCGTCGCCCGGAGCTGCGCCTTGGCGAGTCCCGGCTGCGCAAGCGTCGCGCCGGAGAGCTGCCAGCTCAGGCCCAGCTGATAGATCGAGCCGATCGTGCTCGACGCCTGGCTGAACTCCTGCGTCAGGAACGTCTGGGACCCCGCCCCGCGGTAGTTGAATCCGGTGCTCGCGCTGAGCGACGGGAGGAACAGCTCCGAGTAGGCGTTGCGCACCCCCCACACGGCCGCCCCCCGGTCATTGGTGACCTGGCGGTACGACGGGTTGTTGCGGGTCGCGAGCTCAACCGCCTCCTCGAGCCGCAGCGTCTGCGGGACGGACGGGAGCACGGGTTGCTGGGCGGCAGTGGCTGTCACGGCCGTCCCTAGCAGCAGGGCAGCGATGGCGAGTGAACGCATTGAGCCTGTCCTTGGACGTGGTATTACCATGCGGATTCCGGGGAACGTACGCGCGTCGGGATGGAAAGTTTCAAGCTGGGACAGCGGTGGCGCTGCGGGCTATCGGACCTCCCGCTCGGCAGTCAAGTCCTTTGCGGGAACGGCGATGCGTAGCAGGCGGCCGGCGCCGTCGTACCACAGCTCGACTTGCCCGCCCCCGGTACGGAGCGCCATGCGCCGCGCCATGGTGCTGTCGGGTCCCGGAAAGGGCTCGCGTCCCCGATCCTCGAGGGTACCGGATTCCCGACCCGGGATCCCCAACCCGTGGACCGTCAGCGGCCCCGGTGTCATGCCCCCCGCCACGGCGTACAGCGCCAAGGCGCGATCCGCCACCACGAGGCTGCGCGCGCCGCCCGGGTACTCACGGGCCACTTCGGTGCCGTCCGACGCCTGCCGGACAGTGATGCGCCGCGCCCCGAACGAGGCGATCACCCGGTTCGGCACCGCGGGCGGGTAGCTAGCGGTGACGATCAGGTTGAGGCCGCCCTCCACGCGCTCGAGGGTGAAGTCTTCCTGCCCGATGATCATCCCTCCCTGCCGCACGACGAGCCGGCCGCCGTCCCGCTCGGGCTGCTGCGCCCGCCCCTGGGCCGGGAGGGCGAGGGACGGCAGAAGCAGTGCCAGCGACAGACGGCGCATCACGGCCTCGCGGTCGGTGTGGGGTGCGGCGCGCGCCCGAAGACCCGGGTCGCGATCCGCTCATAGATAAGATCGTACAGATGCCCCCCGGCCTCAACTGACGCCCGCGTCGGGTGCCCCACCGACCCGGGCCCCTCCGGCGGGACGCTGCGGCCGCCGCGCCGGTACCACGCGCGCAGCCGGCGCGCGGATGGCAGGTAGTCCTGCGCGTGCTCCAGCTGCACGAGGTCCCGGCCCACGAACATGACGAGCGACGTGTCGAGCGCGCCGCCGTGAATCGGCAGACCGGCATCCTCCCCGTCGAGCTGGGCCGTGAAGATGTCCACCGTGCGGATCGTGGCGTGCGTGGTGCGCAGCGTGCTGAGGGCCTCCTGATGCGGGTCGTGGCCGTGCGCGGTGAGAATGATGAACTGCCGCACCCCGCTCTCTTCCCACGAGCCGACCAAGTCGTTCATGAAGCGGTGCAGGGTCTTGCGCCGCAGCGACGCGTTTCCCGGGTAGGGCGTGCGCGTCCGTGCATTTACGCCATATTCCACGGTCGGCGCCCGGAGCACGCCGAACTCCGCCGAGAGGTCGTCGGCCAACCGCTCGACCAGCAGGGTGTCTGCCCCGAGCGGCAGATGCGGGCCGTGCTGCTCGGTGGTGCCGACCGGGATGATGAGCCGCGGGTCGCGGGCCAGAATGTCCCGGACCTCGCCCGGCCGCAGGAACTTGAGCCGCAGGGGAGTGCCGTGGCCGCTCGTGTCGCTCATTGGGAACTCGCCGCCGCGGTGGCCGCCATCCTGCTGGCCGCGTGGCTGGCGCACCCCGGTTTCGCGATCGGGGTGGCCGCGGGGGTCGCCGGGCTCGGGGCGGCCGTCCTGGTGGCGCGTTCCCGGCCGTTCGTGGCTCTGGTGCTGGCCGGCATCGCGGTCGCCGGCGCCGGGGGCGCGGTCCACACCGCGCGCCAGGTGGAGCAGATCGAGACAACCTGGGGCGGCGACTCCACGGGCATCCACTGGCGGCTGGTGGAGGCCGCCGGCAAGCGCCTGAACAGGGACCTCGCCGATGCCGTGGGCCTCGTCCGGCGGCTCGCCGACGCGGGTGTCGCCGCGTCCGGCGGGCACCGCGGCCGGGCCTTCGCCGCACTGGCGGACGCCGGACGCGGTGCGGGGCCGGAACGGGGCGTCGTGGTGTTCGATGCCGAGGGCAGGCCATGGGCCTGGGCTGGTCGGCACCGCCTGTCGCCGCGTCCCATCGCCGGTCTCGAGACTCGCATCACCCCATTCTACGCGATTCTCTCCGCCGGTCGCCAGGGGCCGGACGGGATGTTCACGGTCGCCCACGTCGTGCTCAGCGCCGACAGTGCCATCCCCGACCGGAACCGGACGCTCGGCACGCAGTTCCAGCGCGCCACGGGCGTCGGGCTCGAGTTCTATCCCGCCGGCCGTGGGCCGTACTGGGCGGACGTGTTCGACTATTGCGTACCCGCCTGCGGCGCGCGGGACGTCAAACCCGACACGTTGTTCAGCGTGCGACTGGTCTCGCCGACCCAGGGGGCCGTGAAGCTCGCGGCGCTCGACCGGGGATCGGGCTGGGTGGCGGGGGCCACCGTTCTGCTGCTGGTGAGCCTCCTGTTGTTCGCGGGACCGCTCATGCGCATGGGTGGCGCGGCGGCGCTGGCGGCGCTGCTCGTGCTCACCTCGGCGGGCCACCATGCGCCGTTCGGCCGGCTGTTCTCACCGGCCACGTTCTTCACGGAGATGCTCGGGCCCGCGTCGACGTCGGCCGGTGCTCTGCTGGCGACGGCGTCGTTGGCGCTTGTGGCGGGCGCGCTGCTGTGGCGGGCGGGCCGGGTGCCGCGCTGGGGCGCCATCGGAGGCGTGCTGGTCGCGCTGGCCGTGCCACCGGTGCTCATCCGCCTGGGCGACGCGATCACCCCGCCGATGGACGGCATCGACCTGACGCTGTGGCTGCAGTGGCAAGTTGCGCTCGCGATCGCCGGGGCGGCGCTGCTCGTGTTCGGCGGCGTGTTGCTCCGGCGAGTCGTGCCGCGGGGGCTGCCGAGATGGATGCCGCTGCTGGGAGGCGTGTGGGCGGTCGCGGTGACCCTCCTGTACCTGTGGCGCTGGGTGCCGGGGCATGACTGGCCGGTGTGGTATGCGCTTCTGTGGCTGCCGGCCCTCGTCCTGGCGGGCGCGCCGGCCACGCCCGGCCGGGCGGTTCCGCTCATCGGGCTGGTGGCGGGCGCCCTGGCGGCGGTGCTGACGTGGGGCGACGCCGCAGACGGCCGGATCCTGCTGGCCGAGCGGGACGCCGCCGGGCTGCGGCAGGGCAGTGACCCGGTCGCGGTGGGCCTGCTCGAGCGCTTCGGCGCGAGCCTCCAGGAGGAGGCGGCCCCGCGGACGACCGGAGAGCTGTACAGCCGCTGGAGTCGCTCGGCGCTGGAAGCGGATCGCTACCCGGCGGTGCTGGCGGTGTGGCTGCACGGGGATCTCCAGTCGCGGCTCGATCTCGCAGCCCTGCCGCTGGCCGACTCGGTGCTGCAGCGCGTCGCGCTCGTCGCCGGCGATCGCCACGTTCCCGCCGTCACGGAAGTGCCGAGCGTGCCCGGGCACCTGTTCGTGCTGTCGGTGCCGTTTCCCGACGGCTCGGCGGTCACCGTCGGTCTCGGTCCGCGATCGCGCCTGATCGAGCCGGTGCGCGTCGCCCGGTTCCTGCGGGGCGAGGGTACGCTCGCCGCTCCGTACACGCTGACGCTCTCCGACGTCGTGGCGGAGCCCGACACGGCCACCAGCGGCGGGGTGACATGGCGGCGCGACGGCTGGGTCGCGCGGGGCGACGCGCACCTCGTGTTTCCGGACGGCCCGCGCCACCTCCACGCGGTGGTCTCGCTGGGGAGCCCACTCGGCCAGATGGTGCGGGGCGCCCTGGTCCTCGTGCTGGACCTGGCGGTGGTGGGACTCCTCTGGCTGGTGGCGCAGGGGATCGCCGGCCAGCTCCAGCTCCCGCGGGCCGTGGGAGACTACGTCCGCGCGCGCTCGTACCGCGGCCGGCTCGGGGTGGCCTTCGCGGTCTTCTTCGTCGTGCCCACGGTGGGCTATAGCGCGTGGACAGCCACGCGCCTCGGCCTGGAGGCGCGGCGCACGCGCGACATTCTGATCCGCCAGACGCTGGCGGACGCGGCCGGGTCGGTGCGCGAGTTCGCTGCCATGCCGGGGGCGCTCGCGGGTGAGGTGCTGCGCGACGCGGCGGTGCGCCTCAACGCCGACCTGCTGTTCTACGAGGAGGGGCAGCTGCGCCAGGCCAGCTCGCCCGTGCTCGCCGACCTGGGGGTGCTCGATTGGTATCTCGCGCCCGTGGTGGAGCGCGCGCTCACGACGGGTGACGAGATCGAGCTGGCCGTCGACCAGCGGATAGCGGGACGCCCGACGCGGGTCGGGTATCGGGCGATCAGCGGCGCCGTGGACGACGCGCTGGTGCTTGGCGCGCCGCGCCTGCTCGACGACCCCGGGCTGGTGCGGAGCGAGCAGGACCTGGTGTTCGGCCTGCTGCTGATCACGCTCGGTGGGTTGGCGGCGGCGGTCGCCTTGGCGACGCTGGCGGCGCGGACCCTGGCCCGGCCGGTCCAGGCCCTGCGGGCCGCGGCCGAGCAGGTGCGTCGCGGCGAGCTGCCGTCGCCGATCGGGCCGGACGCGCCCGGCGAGTTCGTGCCGGTGATGGACGCGTTCGACCGGATGGCGCGGGACGTGCACGCGTCGCGGGCTGCGCTGGAAGCCCAGCGCCAGCGGACGGCGGCGGTGCTGCGCAACGTCGCCACGGGCGTGGTGGCCCTGGATGATGCGCTGGTCGTGGTGATCTCGAACCCGCGGGCGGACGAGATTCTGGGGCAGCCGCTCACGGCGGGAGCAGCCGTCGAGCCGCTCACCGGCGCCGCGTGGCAGCCGCTCTGGACCTGGGTGCGCGCCGTGGCGGAGGGGCGGAGCAACGACGAGCCGCGCGAGTTCAGCCCCGACGAGCGGCAGATCCGCGCGCAGGTGGCGCCCCTCACCGGCGCGGCGAGTGGCTGGGTCGTGGCGCTCGACGACGTCACCGATCTGGCGCGCGCGGTGCGCGTGCTCGCCTGGGGCGAGCTGGCGCGGCAGATCGCCCACGAGATCAAGAATCCGCTCACGCCCATCCGGCTCGGCGTGCAGCACCTGCGCCGCGCGTACGACGCGCCGCGCGGCGACTACCGCGACGTGCTGGACCGGACGAGCCGGCAGATCCTCGCCGAGATCGAGCGACTCGACGCGATCGCCCGGGCGTTCTCGCGGTTCGGCGCGCCGCCCTCCGGCGCGGAGCCCCTGGGCCGCGTGGACGCGGTCGAGGTGGCGCGCGACACCGCGGCGCTCTACGCCCTGGCGGCCGGGCCCGGCGTGGGCGTGGAAGCCGACGCGCCGGTGGTCGTGCGCGCGCGGCGGGACGAGCTCAAGGAAGTGCTGATCAACCTGATCGAGAACGCCCGCGCCGCGGAGGCCCGCACGATCACGGTGACGCTGGGGACCGCGAACGGCGACCGGGTGGTGACGGTGCGCGACGACGGGCGCGGGATCGCGGCGGAGCACCTGCACCGCATCTTCGAGCCGCAGTTCTCGACCACCACGAGCGGGACCGGCCTCGGGCTCGCGATCTGCCGGCGGCTGGTGGAGTCGTGGGGCGGGCGGATCGCCGTGGAGAGCACGCCCGAGGGCGGCACGACGGTGCGGATCACCCTCGTCACCGCCGGCGACTGACCCTTCACGGGGCCGGGGTCGCCGACGATATTGAGCGGTCCCCGCGATCCGGAGTCCCAGTCCATCATGCCGCACCGCTTCACCGCCGCGCGCACCCACGGGTTCACCGAGTCGGTGATCCGCGCGATGACCCGGCTCGCCGCCGAGCACGACGCCATCAACCTGGCTCAGGGGTTCCCGAACTTCCCGGCGCCGGCGCTGGTGAAGGAGGCCGCGGCCCGCGCGATTCACGCCGATCTCAACCAGTATGCGATCACGTGGGGCAGCGCGCGCCTCCGGGCCGCGCTCGCGGCCAAGTACGCGGCGTGGTACGGCATGGCGGTGGATCCGGAGCGGGAGATCACGATCACGTGCGGGGCCACGGAAGCCATGGCGTCGGCCGTGCTCGCGACGGTGAATCCGGGCGACGAAGTCGTGATCCTCGAGCCGTTCTACGAGAACTACGGGCCCGACGCGATCCTGTGCGGCGCCCGGCCGGTGTTCGTGCCGGTCACGGCGGACGGCCCGCTCGATCTGGCGGCGATCGCGCAGGCGTTCACGGCGCGCACGCGGGCCATCATTCTCAACACCCCGAACAACCCGAGCGGGCGCGTATTCACCCCGGCGGACTTGGCCGCCATCGCCGAGCTGTGCGTGCGCCACGACGCGCTCGCGCTCACCGACGAGATCTACGAGCACATCCTGTACGACGGCCGGCACGTGCCACTCGCGACGCTGCCCGGCATGCGCGACCGCACGATCACGGTGAGCGGCGCGTCGAAGACGTTCTCGGTCACGGGCTGGCGGGTCGGGACGATCGTCGCCCCACCCGAGATCACCGACGCGATCCGCAAGGTGCACGATTTCCTCACGGTGGGGGCACCGGCACCGCTCCAGGAGGGCGTGGCGGTCGGCGTCGAGCGGCTCCCGCCGGCGTACTATGAGGGTCTGGCGCGTGACTACCGGGCCAGGCGGGACCTGCTGGTCGCGGGCCTGCTGGCGGCCGGGTTCCGCTGCGCGCCGCCGCAGGGGGCGTACTACGTGCTCGCCGACTTCTCGGCGCTGAGCGGCGAGTCCGACGTGGCGTTTGCCGAGCGGCTTACGCGCGAGGTGGGCGTGGCGCCGGTGCCCGGCTCGAGCTTCTTCAGCCGGCCGGAGCTGGGCCGCCATCTGGTGCGGTTCGCCTTCTGCAAGACGCCGGACGTGCTGGAGGAGTCCGTCCGCCGGCTCGCGCGCCTCAGGGGGGCGCCGCGCTGAGGCGGTGCGGGAACCTCCGGGTGGCGGTGCGGGTTATCACGGCTGACATCGTTCCCGAGGACGACAGACCGTCATGCTGATTCGCCGCCCACCCGACGTCCCGAGTCGCGACATCACTGACCAGCGGCTGTATCGCAGCCGCCGGGAGTTCATCCGCAGCGCGGCCGGCATCGCGGTGGCCGGGCTCGCCGTGCCGTCTGTGCTCGCGGCCTGCGCCCGCCGGGCGGAGGGCCAGGGTACGCCGGGGGCGGGGCCGAACGACCCGCTCACCCCGTACGACGACGTCACGACCTACAACAACTACTACGAGTTCGGTACCGACAAGGCCGATCCCGCCCACCACGCCGGCGCGCTGCGGATTCGCCCGTGGACCGTGGCGATCGAGGGCGAGGTGGCGAAGCCCGGCCACTACGACGTCGACGAGCTGATCCGGCTGTTCCCGCCCCAGGAGCGCGTCTACCGGATGCGCTGCGTCGAGGCGTGGTCGATGGTGATCCCGTGGCTTGGCTTCCCGCTGGGCGATCTGCTCAAGCGGGTGGAGCCCCGCTCGACGGCGCGGTTCGTGGAGTTCACCACGCTGTACGACCCGCAGCAGATGCCCGGCCAGCGGCGCAACGTCCTGGACTGGCCGTACGTCGAGGGGCTGCGGCTCGACGAGGCGATGCACCCGCTCACGATTCTCTCGGTGGGGCTGTACGGCAAGATGCTGCTGCCGCAGAACGGCGCGCCGATCCGGCTCGTCGTGCCGTGGAAGTACGGCTTCAAAGGTATCAAGTCGATCGTCAAGATCCGGCTGGTGCGCGAGCAGCCCGTCAACACGTGGCAGGCCTCCGCCTCCAACGAGTACGGTTTCTATGCCAACGTCAATCCCGAGGTGGACCACCCGCGATGGAGCCAGGCGCGCGAGCGGCGGATCGGCGAGTTCCGCAAGCGCCCCACCCTGATGTTCAACGGCTACGGCGACCAGGTGGCGCAGCTCTACGCGGGAATGGACCTCCGGCGGAATTTCTGATGGGCAGCCTCGGGACGCTCCTCAGCCGGCCGCCCAAGCCGGTCGTCTTCCTGCTGTGCCTCGTGCCGGCCGCCCTGATCGGGATCGACGCGCTGCGCGGCCACCTCGGCGCGGATCCGATCCGGGCCATCCAGCTGCGGACCGGCTGGTGGACCCTCACGTTGCTGCTGATCACGCTCGCCGTCACCCCGGTGCGGCGGTTCACCGGCTGGAACGGGATCGGCCGCTACCGGCGGATGCTCGGGCTGTTCGCGTTCACGTATGCCAGCCTGCATTTCCTGAACTACCTCGTGATTGACCAGTTCTTTGCCTGGCGCTTCATCCTTGAGGACGTGGCCAAGCGGCGCTGGATCACGGTGGGGTTCACCAGCTTCGCCCTGTTGATCCCGCTGGCGGTCACGTCGACCAACGGGTGGATTCGCCGGCTGGGGAAGCGCTGGGTCAAGCTGCACCAGCTGGTGTACGTCGCGGCGGCGGGCGGCGTGCTGCACTTCCTGTGGCTCGTGAAGAAGGACGTGCGTGAGCCTGCGATCTTCGGGCTGGTGCTGGTGGCGCTGCTGGTGATGCGGCTGGGGCGGCGTCGGCGCGCGCCTCGCGCGCCAAACCTCTATCTTTCCTCCCGTTCGATCCGGGCCGCGCGGCTCGGGCATGCGGAGTGCACTCAGGGAGGCGTAGAATGATCCGTCGTTACTTGGGAGCGCTGGCGGTGGCTGCGCTGGCGCTCGGGTGTGGGAAAGGGGCGGTGCCGGGCGCTGCGCTCGAGAGCATCACTGCGGACGGCATCAAGCAGGACGTCGCCGTGCTCGCGGCCGATTCGCTCGCGGGCCGCGCCCCGTCGTCGGTCGGGGAAGAACGCACGATGGCCTACCTGCAGAGCCGGTTCGCCGCGCTCGGCCTTGAGCCGGGGAACGGCTCGAGCTGGTACCAGGACGTGCCGATGGTCCGCTCGACCGCCACACCGGCCGAGCTCACGGCCCGCGCCCAGGGCGCGACCGCTCGGTTCCGCTACGCGGACGACTTCATGGCCTCCACGAAACGGGTCGTGGACGCGGTGGAGCTGAAGAACTCCGAGCTGGTGTTCGTAGGCTATGGGATCGTGGCGCCCGAGTACCAGTGGAACGACTACGCGGGCCTCGACGTCAAGGGCAAGACCGTCGTCGTGCTGGTCAACGACCCGGGCTTCGCGACGCAGGACACGACGCTGTTCCACGGCCGCACGATGACCTACTACGGCCGCTGGACCTACAAGTTCGAGGAAGCGGCGCGCCAGGGCGCGGACGGCGTGCTCATCGTGCACGAGACCGAGCCCGCCGCGTACCCGTGGGACGTAGTGCGGAACAGCTGGTCCGGCCCGCAGTTCAGTCTCGCATCCGAAGACGGCAACATGTCACGCTGCGCGATCGAGGGCTGGGTGACCGTCGAAACCGCCCGCGCGCTGTTCCGCATGGGTGGCCAGGAGTACGACTCGCTCAAACCCAAGGCTGTGGTGCGGGGCTTCAGCGGCGTGCCGCTCGGCGTCACCGTGTCGCTCACGCTCAAGAACGAGATCGTCCGGTCCACCTCGCGCAACTTCGTGGCGAAGCTGCCGGGCGGGGCGCACGCCGACGAGTACGTGCTCTACACGGGGCACTGGGATCACTTCGGCACCGACCCCAACCGCCAGGGCGACCAGATCTTCAACGGCGCCGTGGACAACGCGACCGGGGTGGCCGGCCTGCTCGAGATCGCCAAGGCATTCAAGGCGCTGAGCAGCCCGCCGGA
This sequence comes from uncultured Gemmatimonadales bacterium, assembly GCA_963771275.1. Lineage (GTDB taxonomy): Bacteria > Gemmatimonadota > Gemmatimonadetes > Gemmatimonadales > GWC2-71-9 > JAOTWJ01. The sequence continues at coordinate 123,793 of CAVYSW010000003.1, read as the reverse complement.
CCGCTCGGTGCTGTTCGTGGCGCTGACCGGGGAAGAGCAGGGGCTGCTCGGCTCGACCTACTACGCGACCCACCCGGTGGTGCCGCTCAACAAGACCGCGGGCGTCATCAACATGGACGCGATGGACGTGCTCGGCCGGATGAAGGACATCACGGTCGTCGGGCTGGGGTATTCCGAGCTGGACGACTACGTGACGGCCGCGGCCCAGCGACAGGGGCGGGTCGTGCGACCGGACCCGGAGCCCGAGAAGGGCTACTACTACCGGTCCGACCACTTCCCGTTCGCCAAGGCCGGCGTTCCGGCGCTCGATCCGGGCTCGGGGGTCGACAACGTGGAGCACGGCGAGCAGTGGACGCGCGACCGGGAGGCGGAGTACCGCGAGCAGAAGTACCACCAGCCGTCGGACGAGTACGATCCCACCTGGGACCTGAGCGGCATGGTGGAGGATCTCCAACTGCTGTTCGACGTGGGCTACAACCTGGCGATGTCGCGCACGTTCCCGAACTGGCGTCCCGGCACCGAATTCAAGGCGGCGCGGGATGCGATGATGGGGACGAGCCGTTAGCCGATAGCCGATAGCCGATGGCCGATGGCCGATGGCCGATAGCCGATAGCGCCGAGAGCCGGTCCCGAGGGGCCGGCTCTCAGCTTTTGCGGGTGGAGGTTACCGGTCCGTTCGCTTGATCCGGACCGTGATGTCGGCGCTCCGGATCACGATCTCGTCCTCGGTGCGCTGCACCGTGATCGGGCCACCCGTCACCTCGACCAGCGCGTCACCGATCACGCCGGAGAAGCGTCGCGCTTCGGGACCGGGCTGCGCGCGGGGAGGGCGTGCCGGGCGGGGCGTGCGCGCGCGCGCCGGCTGCTCGACGCGCTTGCCTGCCGTAACGGAAACGTCCCTGGTCACGCCGTCTCGCCGGATCCCGAACGTCACCGACTGACCCGGCTGGACGCCGCCAAACCGCGCGCCGGCCTCCGCGGTGGTGATCGCTCGTCCATCGATGTGCGTGATGCGGTCGCCTTCCCGGATCCCAGCGCGATCGGCGGGACTCCCGGGCTCCACGCTCTCGACGGTGGGCGGACTCGAGAAATCCCAGACCGGCGTGCTGTCGCGATCGCTCTGCGAGATGCCGCACTCGGAGCACCGGATGCTGAAGCCGAACCACCCCTCCGGCATGAGATCGGCGACGGGCGGCAGCGGGGCGATGGCCGGCGTGGGGGCCTCCGGCGGGCTGGGGGGCAGGGTCACCACGCGCGGAGCGCGGGATGGCGGCGCCGCGCGAGGCGGGCGCGCGGCGGGTGGGGGCGCGGGCGTGGGAGCCACCTCCACGCCGGTGGCGGTGACGTCCACGCTCGGGCAGGTGACGTCGGGCACGATCTCGACGGTGAGCTCGCGGCCGGCGCGACGGACGGTGAGCGTCACCGGCTCACCGGCGGTCAGCTGCGCGAACCGGCGCCCCGCCTCGCGGGTGGTGATCAGTCGGCCGTCGATCGCCACCACCACGTCGCCCGGCTCGAGCTTGCCGTCGGCGGGGCCGCCGCGCCGAATCGCCTCGATCGTGGGCTCCGAGTTGAACTGCCAGCGCGAGCGGTCGGGGGCGCGCTCGTTGAGATAGAGCGTGCAGTTGCACGACAGCCCCGTGTAGCCGAGGTCACCCACGGCCCGGGTCCCGTCGGGGCACTCCCGCGCCGTCGGGCGCTCGGCCGCGACGGGAGGCCGCTGCGCCACGAGGGTCCCGGTGGCGCCACCGAGGAGGGCGAGGGCGACGAGCACTCTGTTGCTACGCATGGTGACGTTCTCCTCTATTCGTCGTCAGAACCACACGACGTTCCGGGCGCGGGCGGGTTCGCCGCGCAGCTGTGGATCGGTGTCGGCCAGGACGCTCGCGATGGCGCGTGCGATCGGGCTGTCTGGCGCGAGCCGGGCGAGCTCGGACGCGGCCGCGTAGAGCGCCGCCGCGGCGGCCTCGCGGCCTTCCACGACGCCCGGGCTCTTGGTGCTGTCGGTGAAGCGCCCGAGCGCCATCAGCGCCGCGACGTAGGCAGAGCCCGTCTGCTGCACCGCCTGGGCGGCGTGCATCGCCGTCTGCTCGTGCGCCGCCGCGAATGACGTCGTCACCTCGCGCGTGGCGGTCCACTGGCCCGCGGCAAACCCGCCGGCGAACAATGCGACCGACGCCGCCAGTCCGGCGACCAGCCAGCTCGCGCGGCGGTGCCGCTCGCGCAGCAGGCCGCGCGCGCGGAGCGCCTTGACGGTGCGCTCCTCCAGCAGGCGCCCGGTCGCCCGCTCGCGCGGCAGCGCCGCCAGCTCCGCCTGCTCTTTCGGGGTCAGATCGTTGTGGTCTGTCATGATGCCGATGCCTCGCTCTGCCGTTCACTGCCGAGCAGCCGGCGCAGCGCCCGCCGCCCGTGAAACAGCTGACTCTTCGACGTGCCCACCGTGGTACCGAGCGCGCGGGCGATGTCCTCGTGCCGGTACCCCTCGAGATCGTGCAGCAGGACGACGGTGCGATATCCCGCCGGCAGCAGCGCCAGCGCCTGCTCGAGGTCGATCTTCGCATCCGGGCTCGGCGCCGTTCGTCCGTCCATCATCTCCTCCGTGAGCTCGAGCCACGCGGCGTCCTTCCGCCGGAACCGGCCCCGGCAGACGTTGAGTGCGATCGCCGCGAGCCAGGTCCGGAGCCCCGCGTCCCAGCGGAACGTCTCGAGCTGCTCGACCCCGCGAATCCACGTTTCCTGGACCACGTCCTCGGCCTCCTGCTCGTCGCCGCCCAGGGTACGCAGCGCGAACTGGTAGAGGTACGGCGTGTGACGGCGGTACAGCGTGCGGAACGCGCGCTCGTCCCCCTCGTTCAGGACCTTGGACGCCAGATCCTGGTCGCTCGCGCCGGCCGGCTCGTGGTGCATGCGATCCTTAGTGCCGCGGGATGCCGGAAAGGTTGGTTGGGCGGGGGTGGGGCGGTAGGGCTGGCGTTCAGGTTTTCCCTGCCCGCGTCGTTCGGCTCCGACCCGAGTGGTGTCGGCTACCCACCGCGCCTGCGTGATCCGACGTTTCGCTTGCGAGGCCGGCCGGGCGATCCCGTCGGCCTGACCGTCCCGCTGTCGTTGTTGACTAAGTAAGTGGACTAAGTCATCTTGCAGTGCACTTCGCCGCGAGGTAACCGGTGGCCGAGATCGTCAACGTGCACGACGCCAAAACCCATCTGTCCAGACTGCTGGAGCGGGTACGCCGCGGCGCCGAGATCACGCTCGCCAGGGCCGGGAAGCCGGTGGCGAAACTGGTACCGCTTGAGCACGGCCAACCTCGCGCGCCCGGTGGCCTCCACTTCACGCTCGGCAAGGAGTTCTTCGAGCCGCTGCCCGACGAAGAGCGGGAGGCCTGGGAGCGGTGAAAGTCCTGCTCGACACGCACGCCCTGCTCTGGTGGCTTGCGGACGACCGGCGTTTGTCACGCCGGGCGCGGAAGATCATTGCGGATCCCGGAAGCACCGTGCTGGTGAGCGGCGCGTCCGGATGGGAGATGGCGACCAAGCTGCGGCTGGGCAAGCTGAGCGATCCTGACAGAGCCGTGCCGCGGCTGCCGGCCATCCTGCTGGAACGAGGCTTCGTGGAGCTGCCCGTGACGGTGGCGCACGGAGTCGAAGCGGGGCTGCTTCCCGTCCATCATCGCGATCCGTTCGACCGGATGCTGGTGGCGCAAAGCCGGCTCGAGGGAGCGCCGCTCGTGACCAACGACCCGGCGTTCGAGGACTCCGGGATCAGGATCGTCTGGTAGGCAGAATCACGCGGGCCGGCGCGGCAGGACCACGTGCTGCTCGCCGGCCTTCAGCGTGCGACTCCCCCCGGCGGCTCGGAACGTCGTCTCGACGCTCGCCGTCACTTCGGCACGTAGCTCGTCCGCCGTCACCTCGACCTGACGCGCCACGACCAGGCGGTCGCTCTCGAACAGCAGCGAGCCGTCCATCTCGACGCGCATCCCGTCGGGGGCCAGCGTCACGGTCCACGCGTGTCCCCGGGCGCGGAGCCGGCGCAGCACGGTGCGCCCCGGTGCCGCGGGCGCGCCGATGCGGAGGCCGTCCCACGGCGTCACGTCGAGAAACTCCTCGATCCCGATCAGCGCGAACAGCGGTCCCCAGCTCTGGTAGCGGTGCCCGCCGCCCGCGCCGGTGCGCGCGTCGTAGTTCTCGCGGCACAGGCGATACGTCCGCCACGTGCCGAGGAATAGATCCACACTGCGCTGAGCCAGCTCGGACGCGGCCTGATCGAAGCCGTAGCGGCGCAGCCCCTGATAGAGCAGGTAGTTGGTGGGCGGCCAGATCGTGCCGCGCCAGTACTGCTGGTCCTTGAACGCCGGGTCGTCCCGGCTGATGGTGGGCACGACATAAGGCCCCCAGAGCCGCGCCGGGTCGAGCAGGGTTGCCAGCATCCGCTCGGCTTGGGCCGGGCTCGGGACTCCGGCGATCAGCGGCAGGAAGTTCGCCGCCGCGAGCCTGGCCGAGCGGCGGCCGTCCCAGTGGCGGTCGAGATAGAGCCCGCGCCCGTCGTCCCACAGGACGTCGTTCATCGCGGTGCGGACGGCGGTGGCGCGCTCCTGATGAAACGCGGCCCGGTCCGCGAGCCCGAGCCGCCGGGCGATGGTGGCGAGACATTCGTGATCGAGCGCCAGGAAGCTGTTCAAGTCCACCGCGTCCAGCTCCATCGTCTCCGTCGCGTCGTTCCAGCCGCCGTCGTCCCAGTTGGGGAGATCGTCCTCGCCCGACTCCCAGGCCGCGCGCTGATGCCCGGTCGTGCCGTTCTCCCACGAGGCGGGTGACGGCCGGACCAGGCCGACGTCCGAGCCCCACTCGCACAGGCCGTTGGCGTTGCCGTCGCGCCGGGGCTTGCCGGCCTTGGGCGCCGTCCACCAGGCCGACCAGCGCTCGAGGTAGGGGAACGCGTGTTCCAGCACGGCCGGGTCGCCGAACCGGAGATAGTGCTTCAGCACGCAGAACGCGCCCACCGGCGGCTGCGAGCGGTCCATCGGGCCCCAGAACCGGCCGCGCCAGTTTGGGATGTTGCCGTTGTCGAATTGGGTCGCGAGCACGGCTTCGAGCGTGGAGACGGCAAGCGCTTCGCTCTCGACTCCCAGCTCGAGCGCGTTGAAGAACGAGTCCCACTCGAAGATGGTCCAGTGGTCGCGGCCGCCGGGGGCGGAGGCAGGGAAGATCCAGCGCCGGCCCGCGGGCGTGTACAGCCGTCCCGTTTCGGGCTGGAGGCACACCATCCAATGGATGTTGTTCGCGATGGAGTCCGGGAGGCCCTCCCAGACGCCCTCCGCCGCGACGCGCCGCGCGGCGTAGGCTTCCGCCCCGTCGAGCAGCGTGCCGGCGATCGCCGCCCCGTACGCCGGCGGCGCGTCGTCCCCCACGGCGGCGGTGACGTACACCGCGTCGCCGGGGGAGACGGCGAACCGCAGCACCGCCTCGCCGCGCTCCGTCACGGCGGCCGAGCCCGCGCGGTCGGTGCGCACGCGGCAGCGGAGCCCGCCGTCGGCGGTGGTGGCCGCCATGCCGGTGGCCTCCGCGGTCCAGTGCCCGGCCCAGTCCCACGGGAAGTAGCCTCTCAGCTCGAGCACGCCACGGAACGCCACCGTCGCGCGGAGGAGGGCGCCCTCCTCCGTTCGCGACCACTCGACGGTGAGGCCGGCGGTGCGGCGGGACTTCCTGACGAGCGGCGTGTCGTCACCCTTGCCGAACGGGAGCGACGTGTCGAACTCGACCCGCGCGTACCCGCCGTCGGGGTCGTGCGGGCCCGCGTCGTGCACCAGGAACAGCAGATCCGCGCCGTCCGCCCGCTCGCCGTCCCGCTCGATAGCCCAGCGCAGCGCGAACCCGCGGCCGGGCTGGTCCGAGAACACCAGACCGGCCCAGGCGCTGGGGTCGTAGGCGCCGATTCTCATGGCGGGAGCGTGCGGAAGGACCGGGCGGTCACCGAGCCTCCGTGGGTGCGCGTGCAGCGATGGTGCGACTCGCCGGGAAAGGTAGGAGGCCGGGACGGTTGGAGGCAGCCCCGAAGGTCCGGGGCGGCCCTGCCCGCCGGCGCGATCCGGGTCATCTCGGCGAGGAATCGGTAACCCTGATCATGGCCAAAGCGCACAATCTTGACGCGCGGCACGGAACGGGTGCGAGTACTCCGTCTCTCGCCTTCGGGTTGTCAGTGGCTCGCCGCTGTGGAGGTGCTGGCGTGGCGAAACTGGCAAACGCAACAGGCTCGCACCCTGTGGAGCTTCGGCTCTTGTGGGTTCGAATCCCACCGCCAGCACCGCCGTGCTGTTGACGTCGCACTACGTTCTTCCTATCATCGTGCCACAGGGTGCGAGTCCGCAGCCAGTTTTGCTGCGCAAGACGAGCCGGGCGGCGTTATCACCGTCCGGCTCGTTCGTATTGTGACGGGATGCTTACTTCAACCGCTTGGGGCCGGCCTGGATCACGTGCTCCGGGCACCCGTCCTTGAACAGCTTGAAGTTCTCGATGAACCGCGCCGCCAGCGCGTCGTACTTGCGGAAGTACTCGTCCCGGCTGCCCCACGTGTTGGCCGGATCGAGGATCGAGTCCGGGACGCCCTCGCAGGTCGCCGGGACCGCGAAGCCGAACACCGGGTCCTGCTTGTACGGCACCTTGGCCAGCTTGCCCTCGAGCGCGGCGTTGAGCAGCGCCCGCGTGTGGTGAATGCTGAAGCGCTTGCCCACGCCGAACGGGCCGCCCGTCCAGCCGGTGTTCACCAGCCAGCAGTCCACGCCGTGCTTGACCATCCGCGCCTTCAGGAGCTCGGCGTACTTGTACGGGTGGTGCACCATGAACGGGCCGCCGAAGCAGGTGCTGAACGTGATCTCGGGCTCGATGCCGAGGCCCACCTCCGTGCCCGCGATCTTGCTGGTGTAGCCGGAGATGAAGTGGTAGATCGCCTGGTCGGGCGTGAGCTTCGCGATCGGCGGCATCACGCCGGTCGCGTCGCACGTGAGGAAGATGACGTTCTTGGGATGGCCGGCCCGCCGCTCGGGCACCGCGTTCTCGATGTAGTCGAGCGGATAGGCCGCGCGGGTGTTCTCGGTGATGATGTCGTCGTCCAGGTCGAGCCGCCGCGACAGGGGATCCATCACGACGTTCTCGATGATGGTGCCGAAGCGGCGCGTGCAGGCGAAGATCTGCGGCTCCGCCGTGGGCGACAGCCGGATCACCTTGGCATAGCAGCCATCCTCGAAGTTGAACACGCCGTTGTCGCTCCAGCCGTGCTCGTCGTCGCCGATCAACCCGCGCTTGGGGTCCGCCGAGAGGGTGGTCTTGCCGGTGCCGGAGAGGCCGAAGAACAGGGCGACGTCGCCGCCGGCGCCGACGTTGGCGGAGCAATGCATCGGCAGCACGCTCTGGAGCGGCAGCAGGAAGTTGAGCACGGTGAAGATCGTCTTCTTGATCTCGCCGCCGTACGCCGATCCGCCAATGATGGCCAGCCGCTCCCGGAAGTTGATGATGATGAACGTCTCGGTCCGCGTGCCGTCGATCATCGGGGACGCCATGAACGAGGGCGCCGCGATGACGGTGAATTCCGGGACGTGCTTCTTCAGCTGGTCGAGGTTCCGGATGCGCTGGAACATCGTGCGCGCGAACAGTCCGTGCCACGCCCGGGTGGCGATGATGCGGATCGGCAGCCGGTACTCGGGGTCGGAGCCGGCGTAGCAGTCCTGCACGAACACGTCGCGTCCCTGGAGGTAGCCCACCAGGCGGGCGTGCAGCGCGCTGAAGCTCTCCTCGGTGAACGGCCGGTTGTACTGGCCCCACCAGACGTGCTGCTCGGTGGTCTGCTCGCGCACCACGAACTTGTCGGCCGCGGCGCGCGCGGTGTGCTTCCCGGTGCTGACGACGATCGGGCCCAGGTGGGAGAGCCGGCCCTCCGAGCGGAACACGACCTCCTCGTAGAGCGCGGGGGTCGGGAGGTTCCAGTAGACCCGCCGGAGATTCGTGAGGCCGTGGTTCTCCAGGTCGTAGACGCTGGCGTAGTCGCCGGCCTCTTTCGCCGCCGGCGAGACGACGTCGAGGTAGATGTTCATAGCCAGTCCCTCACCAGCTTCCGCTCGCCGAGGTACAGCTCGTTGGGCGAGTTGGGATCGAGCGCCCACTTGATCCGCTCGAGACCCTCGGTCACGTCCTTGATCGAGCCGCAGTAGCTGAGCCGCAGGTAGCCCTCGAAGCCGAACTCCTTGCCCGGCACCACCACGACCCGGACCTTCTCCAGCAGGAAGTTGGCGAGCTTCTGTGAGTCCTTCTCGTAGGCGCTGAAGTCCGGGAAGCAGTAGAACGTGCCGGCGGGCTTCACCACCTTGACGCCGTCGAACGCCTGGAGCCGCTCGACCATCACGTTGCGGTTGTTCTCGAGCGTGGTGCGCAGGTTGGCGATCGCCGACTGCACGCCGTTCAACGCGCCCACCGCCGCCCACTGGGACGGCGCCGCCGGGCCGGAAGTCTGCTGCGACTGGATGATCGCCATCGTCTCGATCAGCGGCGTGCTGCCCACCGCCCAGCCGATCCGGAAGCCGGTCATGCCGTACATCTTCGAGACGCCGTTGACCACCACCATGCGCGAGTTCTCGATATCCAACTCCGTGTAGTCGTAGCAGTTGGGCGCCGTCTTGCCGTCGAACGTCAGACGGTTGTAGATGTCGTCCATCAGCAGGTAGAGCTTCTTCTTCTCGCAGAACGCCACGATCTCGGCGATGAACTCGGCCGGGTACATGGCGCCGGACGGGTTGTTCGGGCTGTTCACGATCACGGCCTTGGTGTACTGGCCGCACGCCTCCGCGATCTCCTTGAGCGTGGGCTGGAACGTGCCGTCCTCGCCCTTCACGATCACGGGCACGCCACCGGCGAGCTTCACCATTTCGGGATAGCTCACCCAGTAGGGCGCCAGGATGATGACCTCGTCCTTGGGGTCGAGAATCGTGTGCAAGAAGCACATGATCGACTGCTTGGCCCCGCCCGAGACGATCACGTTGTCGGCGTGGATCGTCCGGCCGTACTGCTCCTCGGTGTAGCGGATGATCGCCTTCTTGAGCGACGGGATGCCGTCCGGGGGCGTGTAGCGGACCTCCCCGGTGTGGGCCAGCGAGGTCATGTTGATGATGGCGTCCAAGGGCACCTTGCTCTTGGGCTCCCCGCCGCCCAGGTGAATGACGGGCTCGCCCTTCTCGCGCAGCAGGGCGGCAGTCTCGTTCAGTTTCAGCGTGGCCGACTCGCGAATCGACCGGGCCAACTGGCTGATGCTCATGGCGTGTTCCTCGAATGAGTGCTCGACCCGGCGGTGTGGTCACGCTCCGGGAGCCCCAAGAATACAACACGCACCGCGAAAGGACCGCGAGGACGCGATCCCCTGCGGTGCGGTGGTGCGATCTACAAGGCAGGAAATATGACGGGGCGGCCTCCCGAGCGCATCAAACCCGGGGCTTTGGGTCGGGATTGGGGCGGAGTGTGCCGATCCCCTCCCTAGAGTGCAGCCGTCGGCGCGTGCGGTGTTTCGGTTATGTGCTCCTACCTCTGGTGCCATACTGTAGGGGCGTCACCCCGGAGGGCCCGATGCCCGTCCTGGTCCATTTCTCGAGAGCGGTCTACGATAAGTTGGGCCACGAGCTCGTCGGAGAGCTCGTCAATTACCTGAATCAACTATACGACGTGCGGGCTGACGTGGACGCCCTGCGTCGCGACGTGAAGCACCTCACGGACGACGTGAACGCCCTTACGCTTCGAGTGATCGAGCGTCTGCCACTACCTCGCCAGACTCCCTAGCCATGCCTCACAACCATCCCTACATTGCCGGCATGAGCGCTCCGGCGAGGCTCACGGCCGACGATCTCCTGCACCTCAATCTCCCGGACAAGCGCACCGAGTTGGTGCGAGGGGTCCTGGTGGTCAGGGAGCCGGCGGGATACCGTCATGGCGAGGTTGCTGCCCGGATCGCGAAGGTCGTCACCGACCACGTTGACCGCCACGGCCTCGGCTGCGTGTTGGCTGCCGAGACCGGGTTCACCTTGTTCACGAACCCCGACACGGTCCGCGCGCCTGACGTCGCGTTCGTCAGCCGAGCGCGGCTGCCGGACCCGCCGCCCACCGGATTTGCCAGGCTGGCGCCGGACCTGGTAGTCGAGGTGCTCTCCCCGGACGACCGCCCCGGAGAAGTCCTCGCCAAGGTCGCGGACTGGCTGCGCGCCGGCAGTCAGCTCGTCTGGGTCGTGGACCCCGTCCGACGACAGGCCCGCGTGTACCGCGCCGACGGCAGCGAGTCGCTGCTGGCGGAGGCCGACACCCTGGATGGCGAAGGGGTCCTGCCGGGCTTGACGGTCCCGCTGTCGGCAGTGGTGTAGCGGACCGGATCACTCCCGCACTGGACCGCGCCCTCCTACTCGGTCCCCTCGATCACCCCGATGTAGGGCAGCGTCCGGTAGCGCTCCTTGTGGTCGAGCCCGTAGCCCACCACCCACACGTCCGGGATCTCGAAGCCCACATAGTCGAGCCGCACGTCCTTCTGGCGCCGCTCGGGCTTGGTGACCAGCGTGCAGGTGCGGAGCGACGCAGGGTGCCGCGCATCGAGCATCTCGAGCATGTAGGAGAACGTGTTGCCGGTGTCTACGATGTCCTCGACCACCAACACGTGACGGTCGCGGATCGATTCGCGGAGATCGAGCACCAGTCGCACGGCTCCCTGCCGTGTCCCCTTCAGGCCGTAGCTCGACAGGGCCAGGAAATCGACGCGATGAGGAATCGTGAGCTGGCGCGTGAGGTCGGCGAGGAACATGAACGCGCCCTTGAGGACGCACACGAGGAGGACTTCCCCCACGCCGGCGTAGTCGCGCGAGATCCGCTCCGCGAGCTCGGCGACCCGGAGGCGGATCCGCTCCTCGGAGATCAACGTCCGGATCGGGAGGGGCGTCATCGTACCAGGCGCACCCGGGCGGTGGCGCGGCCGGTGCCCGCCGGGAAGGCGACCCGCAGCACGTTGTATGGGCCGGCGCGGCGCTCGAGCGCGGCGCCGGTGACCGAGCGAGGGAGCGCGCCGTACAGGCGGATCTCGTAAGACCGGCCGCTGGTGCCTTCGACCACGAGGTCCCATCCGTCCCCGCGCGCGGCGAAATCGAGAATCCGGATGCCGCCGCTCTCCTGACCCGGCTCGAGCGTGACGGGCTCCGGGATCACGTCGAGCCCGCCCTCCCACCGGACGCTCACCTGCCGACGCTCGCGGCCGCCGGCGGTCAGTTCGAGGTTGATGCGCTGGGCGCCCGGCCCCGCGACCCGCTCTACCTTGGCCGGAGCGCCATCCAGCGTGACGTGCACTCCGGTCGCGCCCTCTGGGAGCGGCAGCTCGAGCGCGATCGTCGGGTCGCCGCCCGTGGCGTGCAGCGTGACGTCGAGTCCCTGCGCCATCCCCGTGAACTCGGCGTCCACCGATGCGGCGCCCACCCGGAGCCGGCTCACCCGCACCTGGCCCCAGTGCGGCGGGAGCTGCGGGGCGAGCCGCGCGCGGTTCCGCGGCGCGTCCGGCTCCCAACCCAAGAGCCCGGTCACTGCCGGGTTGACCAGCATCGAGGTCGCGAAGAACTGCTGCGGGACGGCCGTATCCAGCGGGCGATAGTACGCCCCGGAGAGGAGCTCGGGGTGGCGCCCGCGGGAGAAATCGAACGTCATCTGGCCCAAGGCATCGAGCACCGGGAACGCCGCCCACGGACGGCCGTAGCGGTACTGGCCAAGGATCACGAAGCCCGTGACGAACGGCCAGATGGCGCCGGCGTTGTAGCCCATCGGGTCGTACAGCGCGCTGCCGGTGGACAGGAAGTGCGCGCCCCAGTCGGCGGTGATCGAGTCCGTAGCGAGCTTGGTGAGCGTCTTCCAGGCGCGCGTGGGCTCGAGCTGGCCGAACGCGGCGGGGGTGGCGGGCCAGACGGTCAGGTTATCGTTCGTCTTCCCCGACGTGAGCAGGCCAAACGCGTGATGGCCTTCCTGCTCGCGCCACAGCCGCTCGTTCACGGTCGTGTATGCCAGGTCGTAACGGCGCGCGGCGTCCTGGGCGAGCGCCGCGTTTCCCTTGACGCGCGCCATGTCCTGCATCGCCTTCAGGGCCTCGATCCACACGGCGGCGACGTAGATGTCCTCGTGCAGGTCCTCACCCAGCTGGCCGACCTCGATCGCGCCGAGGTTCTCAGGCCCGCCCTCGATCAGCCCGTCGCCGTCGGTATCGCGCGTGGTGGTCCAGCGGTAGGCCCGCTCGACGTTGGGCCACAGCTCGTCCAGCAGCTTGCCGTCGCCGGTCGCGAGCCAGTAGCGCCACACCGCGAGGATCCAGTAGGGCGTGGTGTCGAGGTGATAGTACGTGTAGGGAAAGTCGGTGAACCACGGGATGCGGGCCGCGGCCTGCGAGATCTCGTGCGGAATCTTGCCGTCCTGCCGCTGGTACTTCGCGAGAAACCGGAGCCCCTGGGCCACCGGTGCCCACTGGCCCGTGGCGTCCATCGCGAGCGAGTTGATCGCCGCGTCGCCGCCAAAGAACCAGCCGAACCCGGGCCGCGTACTCTTGCCGGATGCGCCCCAGCCCGCCACCAAGCCGCAGCCCAGGTCGGGATTGCACACGGTCTGCGCGTCGAGGTCGAGCTTGGACCACTGGAACGCCAGGTCGAACTCGTCGTCGGGCGAGTCGATCGTCGTCGTGGTGCCGAGCAGCGTGTCGGCGTACGCCCGCCGCGCGCGATACAGCGATTCGGCCCCGGTGATCAGCCGGCGATAGACCGCCCGCACAGAGTCGCGCGCGCCGGTCCCCGCCGCGATCGCGATGGGGATGAGCTCCCGCGTGGCCCGCGCGCTGTCCACCGGGATCACGAACACGCTCGGCGCGTCGGGCAGCGCGTGCGCCGGGTGCGATGACGCCTCCGTGATCCACGGCGAGCCGATGAACGCGTTCCGTCGGCCCAGGCTCTCGGACATGAGGAAGGCGTGGTCGCTCCTCGCTCCAGAACGTGTACTGCCCGCCGAACCCCGCGGGCCAGGCGTACTGGAACACCGAGCGGAAGCTCCCGATGATCTGGAGTGGCCGGAACGTCTCCACGTCGAGCAGCACCAGGATGCCGGGCTCGTCGAGCGGGGCGAGGATATGCTCCCGCACGGTGAACGTGGCGTGGCTGTAGGTGATGGTCGTGATCTCGGGCCGGACCGTCACCGTGCGGGCGACGTCCGCGCCGCGGATCGGGTCGGTGTAGTCGGGGATCTTGAAGGCGAGCTGGAAGTCGGTGGCGAGCTTCAGCGGATGGACCCACAGCTCGGCCTCGCCGGTCTCGAGCCCGAGCCACGCGGCCTTGCGGCCCTCGACGCCGAGGAACTGCTGGGGGCGGACATCGCCGGAGAGCTGGATGGGCGAGGGCGCGATCGCGAACCGGGGGACGCGAAGCTCCTGGGCATACGCGCCCACGGGGACGGCGAGCGCCGCGAGCAGGATGTGCGCTGTGCGCTGTGCGCTGACGGTGCGTCGCACGGGGGCTCCGGGTGATGGCAAAGCTCGAGACTGGGAGAAGATGCGAGCCGGGACGCCGGGTCGCCACCTCCCGGTTGGTTCTCTTTCGCGGGGGGTAGACGTCCTCCCCTCGAGAAGGGGAGGGGATAGGCGGGTTCGGGATAGTGCCGGAGTCATGTGCGGGGTGGCGTCGTCGTTCACCCCCCATACCTCCTACCAGTAGCAATTGCGCCCCCCCCCCCCCCTACATTGGACTGGAAGTGCAGGTGACCGTGGGTAGTCCCCGCGGGAGGGTCCTATGCCGTTCCGCCTCACGCTGTCGGTCGTTCTCGTTTCCCTCGTGGTTCCCGCGACGGCCGTCGGCCAGTGGGATTCCACGACCGCCCTCCTGCTCGCTCGCGGTGACACGAGCGCTGCGCTGACCATGCTGCGTCACCAGGCGCGCGCAACCGACAGCCCGGAGAGTCTGGTGCGCGCTGGCCCAGCTGCTCACCTCCATGGCGACGATGCGTCAGGTCAGTTGGCGGATCCGGCAGGAAGCCTCGGAGGCGTTTGCGCGGGGGCTGCGGCATGAGACCGCGACATGTCTCTATGCCTACGCGCTGCTCAAGGAGAAACAAAGTCTCCGGGTGGACGCGCAGCGGATGCTCAAGCGGGCGGAACGGTTGGTGGCGGCGGACAGCGCCAAGGCAACCCCGGCGTTCCGGGCGGCGGTGCTGTACCGCAAGGCCCTGCTGCTCGACGACTGGCTGCGGAACTTCGACTTCCTGATCCAGACCCCGCCGCCTCTGGGGGTCAGCACCCCCGACTGCATCGAGATGGGCTACTTCTGCGAGAACTTCGTCCATCCGCGATTCTTCAACGAGCGGTTTCTGCACCAGCCGAGCCTGGCGTCGGTCATCGCGGATCAGCGGCGGGTGGTGGTGCAGTGGCTGGACTCGGCGCTGCAGTTCGATCCGACCCATGGCGAGGCGAACTGGTTGCGGCTGCGGCGGGCGCTGGTGGAGGATCGGTGGGACGAGTTCGAGGGGGTGGCGACGCGCTGGATGCAGGCGGAGCCGGCGGCGGTGGCGGCGCGGCTGGCGCTGGTGGCGGCCCAGGTGCACACGCGCAGGCGTATCGAGCAGGCCGGTCAGACGCTCGCCGTCATCGACTCCCTGATCCCGGATTCGCTCAAGGCGGGGTTTGAGCGGCTTGAGGTGATTACCCGGGGGGTGGACCTCGGGCGGACGAGAGAGCTGTGGGCGTTGTCGGACCCGTTGTATCTGACGCCGGGGAACGAGCGGCGGGTGCAGTTGTACGCGCGGATTGCGCTAGCGGACATCATGTTCACGGATCCGACGGAGCGGATTCCCGGGCGGGACACGCAACCGGGGAAGTTGTTCTTGCGGTACGGCTGGCCGATGCACATGTGGGAGATCTTCCGCGACGCGAGCAAGGACGTCAACAGCCTCATTCAACAGGGCGGCGGGCGCTGGACGTTCTTCAACTACGATCTGGGCGTGCCGAGCTTCATCTTCGAGCGGCAGCTCTCAGAGCGCGCGCTGGAATACAAGCGGGAGACGTTGACCGAGGAGTTGGACAGCATGATGGCGCGGGTGCTGCCGTCGAGCTACGACAATCCGTACCGGGCCGGCAGGGTGGGCGCGGTGGTCACCCGGTTCCCGCGTCCCGGGAGGCCGGTGCTGGAGGTACACGCGCGGTTCGGCTGGGAGCCGGACTCGCTCGGGAGCGACAGACCGCGTGGAGCTGGGCGTGTTCGTGCACGAGCGCCTTGGCGGGCGACTCGTGAACCGGGGCACCACAACCCGCGGCGGGCAGGGGTGCGGTCACGTACGAGGCGGTGTTGCCGGTGGTGGCGGGGCCGCTGCAGGTGGCGGTGGAGGGGCTGGCGCAGAGAGCGGGCGCGGCGGGGCAGCTCCGGGCCGCGCTCGACGTGACGGCCCCGGACGGGCTGGCGTTGTCGGATCTGTTGCTGGCCGATGCGGCGAACAGCGTCGGGGAGGTGAACCGGCGGGCCGACGTGCGCCTGGTAGGTCGGCCGGACACCCTGCCGGCACCGCAGGCAGATCTCTCGGTGTATTGGGAAACGTACGGGCTCAGCATCGGTGCCGACTCGACGGCGCGCTACACCGTGACGGTCCAGCTCGCAGCGGCCGCGGGCGGCCGAACGCCGGGGGCGGAGGTGGTGCGGGTGCTGGGACGGGCGCTGGGGCTCCGGGGCGAGGCCGGGAGTTTCACATGGCAGCGGCAGCGGCCGTTGGGCGCGAGCGGCTACGCCGCTGATGTCGTCACGCTGCGGTTGCCGGACGCGACGGGGAACTACCGGCTGCTCGTGACCGTGCAGGACGATGTCGCGGGCACCAGCGCCACGAGTGAGCGGGGGCTCACCTTGGTGAAGTGAAGGCGATCGCCCCCGCCAGCACTCGGCCCCGCTCGACGATCTCGCGCGCGAAGCGGTCACCCTCCGCCAGCCGCCGCTCCAGCTCGCCCCGCGTCCACGGCAGCACCTGCACGCTGAGGTCCAGGTCCTCGAACGGACGGGTGTAGTCCGGGATCCGATCCAGTACCCGCCGGCCGTCCTCCCGCAACACGACGAGCACGTCGGCATCGCTGCGGGGAGTCGCCGTGCCGTCGGCCAGGGACCCGAAGAGGATCACCGCGACCACGCCCGGGTCGGTCGCGCGCAGTCGGATGGCGGCCGCGCGGACCGCCTCCACCGCGCGCGGCACGTCAAGAAACGTGACGGGCGCAGAACTCAAGGATGCGATCGGCATCGGCGATGGCTCCACTGCTGTCCTCGGCGCCGAAATACTCGCGCGGCGCCCCCCGGTCGAAGCCGTTGGGATAGCGGGTCAGGATGTAGAAGCGGTCGAGACGGCGGGCGGTGTCGAGCAGCGCTGCAGCGCCTACTCCGCGGCCTGCTGCGCCGCGCAACAGGCCCATTCGTGGAAGCCCCCCAACGCGGCGTGGCGCGCGAACTCGAGGTCCGGGCGCCCCTGCGTCAGCCAATCCATCGCTCGGTTCGCCATGCCCCAATGTAACGCTTCCGGAGAGGGCCGCGCCGGCTCCCCCACCCCCCCCATCCCTGGCGCTCCGGCCCGTCGCGCGACAGCATTGAAGCCGGCTCGAGGCGCCCGCCGCCGGCGGGCATCACCCCAGTCGGGTCAACCAACGGAGGCGCACCATGGTCCCACTCACGCAGCTCTGGCTCCCCATTCTCGTCGCGGCCGTCATTGTGTTCGTGGTGAGCTCGATCATCCACATGTTCCTCACCTACCACAAGAACGACGTGAAGGCCGTGCCCCAGGAGGGGGCGGTGAGCGACGCGCTCCGCGGGTTCGACATCCCCCCCGGCGACTACGTCATGCCGTACGCCGGCTCGTCTGCCGCCATGAAGTCCCCGGAGTACCAGGAGAAGCTGGCCAAGGGACCGGTGCTGATGATGACGGTGGTGCCCAAGGGGCCGATGACGATGGGCCGGAGCCTCGTCCAGTGGTTCGTGTACTGCGTCGTGGTGGGGATCTTCGCGGCGTACGTCGCGGGCCGGGCGCTCGAGCCGGGCGCCGACTACCTCGTGGTGTTCCGGTTCGCCGGCGCGACGGCGTTCGCGGGCTACGGCCTCGCGCTATTCCAGAACTCGATCTGGTACCGGCGCTGCATGGGGCGCCACGCTCAGGTCGGTGTTCGACGCGCTGATCTACGCGGCGATGACCGGCGGCGCCATGGGATGGCTGTGGCCCTCGGCGTAGGGGGCGATGGCCGATAGCCGATGGCCGATAGCCGACGGCCCAGGCTGAGCTTTCGGCCATCGGCTCTCGGCCCATCGGCTATCGTGGCTGGTACCTCGGCGGGAGGGTCCGGTAGCGCTGGATCAGCAGATCCTGCCGCGAGGGCGCGGTGAACTCGCGGCCCCGTACCAGCACGTGCTCCGCCGCCGTGGCGAACTCGAACGGATCGCCGCTCCAGATTACCACGTTGGCCTCGAGGCCTGGAGTGAGCGCGCCCACGCGATCCGCCACGCCGAACACCTCCGCCGGCGTGAGCGTCACGGCCCGGAGCGCGTCGTCCCACGTCATCCCGTAGGCCACCGCGTTCCCCGCCTCGTAACGCAGGTTGCGCACGTTGAACAACTCTTCGTCACCCGCGCCGTTTCCGATCAGCCCGACCGTCACGCCGGCTGCCTTGAGCAGGGCCGCGCTCTCCTGCCGGCTGGCGAGCGCGTTGAAGCTCTGCGGGATGTTGTTCATCGCGCCCGTCAGCACCGGCACCTTGGCGGCGGCGAGCTTGTCCGCCACCTGCCACGCCTCCGCGCCGCCGGCGATCACGATCCGGATGTCGAGATCGGCCGCGAGCGTAAGCACCGCCTCGATGTCGGCGGCGCGGTCGGCCACCAGCACGAGCGGGAGCTTGCCCGCCACCACCGGGAGCAGCGCCTCGAGATCCTCGCGGCGGTACGGCACGGGGCGCATCTGCCCGCGGTCGTAGTCGGCCTTGCGGCGGCCGTAGTCCCGCGCGTTCTGGAGGAGATCCCGCAGGCGGCCGAACAGCTCGCCCCGGGCCCCCACCCCGGCGTCCTGATCGCTCGAGACCTGGCCCGCCATGCCCGCGGGTGCCGCGAGCAGCATGTCGGTCATCGAGCCGTCCAGCAGGTCGATCAGCGCGCCCTGGCCGGCGACCAGCCCGCCCACCGGCCACACCGCCACGGTGGTGACGCCGCCCTGGCGCGCGGGCGGGATGAGCACGGAGCGGGAGTTGAGCGCCACCCACGGCTGAAACGACGCGGCGACCGCGTCCTGTCCCTTGGCCGATGACTCGTTGGCGCCCGCCCCGAACCCGACTTCGACCAGGCCCAGCTCGGTGTTGAGGTCCACCAGCCCCGGGGTTACCCATTTGCCCGTGGCGTCGATCCGCGTGGCCCCGGTGGGGACCGTCACGTCGGCGCCGACCGCCGTGATGCGGCCGTCCACGATCAGCACGGTGCCGCGCTCGATCGGCGGGCCGCTCACCGGGAACACCTTGCCACCCGTGATCGCGATCGTCTGCGCCGCCGCCACGGCGGGTGCCGCCGCCAGCAGGAGCACCGGCACTGTCAGTCGCGCGCGCGTCATCGGCTCCCTCCCGGCTGCGGCACGTAGCCCAGCTCGAAATCGGTGCGCCACTGCTCCGCCGGGTCGCTCCGGTCGAACAGCAGCGCGCCGTCCACCCAGACCTTCTCGGTGCGGGTGTACACGCTGAACGGATCGCCCGACCAGAGCACCACGTCGGCGTTCTTGCCCACGGCGAGCGAGCCGATCCGGTCATCCAGGCCGAGCGTCCAGGCGGGGTTGATCGTGAGCCAGCGGATGCCGTCCTCCTCGGTGAGCGGGAGGCCGATCGCTCGGCCCGCCGCCAGTCCCTTGGCCGCCTCCTGCTCAAGCCGCTGCGAGCCGGAAGGGTCGTCGGAGTGGACGACCGTGCGAGCGCCTGCCTGATCCACCAGCGCCATGTTGGCGAGCACGCCGTCCAGCGCCTCCATCTTGAAGCCGCCCCAGTCGGCCCACACCGACGCCGACACGCTGTCCCTCGCCAGCAGGTCGGCGATCTTGTACGCCTCGACCGCGTGGTGGAACGAGCGGATCTTGTAGCCGAACTCGCGCGCGACGTCGAGCATGATGGCCATCTCGTCGGCGCGATAGCAGTGCATCTGGACCAGCATGTCGCCGCGCAGCACCTCGGCCAATGTCTCCATGCCGAGATCGCGGGCTGGCGGATCGCCCTTGTGGTCGGCGTTCCACTTGTCCCAGCGCCGGCGGTACTGCTCGGCCCTGATCCACTCGGCGCGGTAGCCGGCCACATTTCCCATGCGGGTGGACGGTCCCCGCTGCGCATAGACCCGCTTGGGGTTCTCGCCGCACGCCATCTTGAGGCCGTACTTGGCGCCGGGGAACTTCATCCCCTGCACGGTCGCGCGGACGGCACCACCTTGAGCACCACGCTCCGGCCGCCGAACAGGTTGGCCGAGCCGGGGAGCACCTGGAGTGTCGTGACTCCGCCCGCGAGGTTCCGCGGGAACTGCGGGATCCTGCGGCCAGACGGAATGCTCGGCCCAGACCTGCGGGGTGGCGGGATTCGTGGCTTCGTTGCCGTCGCTGTTGGCCTCCGTCCCCGGCGCGGGATACACGCCGAGGTGGGAGTGCGCGTCGATCAGGCCGGGAGTCACGTACTTGCCGGTGCCGTCGATCACGACCGCGTCGGCCGGGATCGCCACGCCGGTCCCGACGGCGGCGACCTTCCCGTCGCGCAACAGGATCGTGGCGTGCTCCAGGCGCGGGCCAGTGGCGGTGAAGATCGTGGCGTTCCGGATCGCGGTCGGGCGGGATGGGAACGGCGTGTAGGTGCTTGGGAAGGGATCGGCGTTGGGCGTCGAGAGCGCGCCCGGTCCCGGGGGCGCGAGCGGGCCCGCCGTATCGGCCCTGGCGGGGGTCGGGCCCATGGGCCTGGCACCTTGGGCCGACGCGCAGCCAACAACGGCAACGGCGAGCACGGCGACGATCGTGCGCATCGAGCGAGAAGCCTCCATACTGGGGGGAATGGGGGAGCGGCCCGGAAGATACGGGCCGCTCCGCCGCGGGCGCCAGGGTGCGGCGCGGGGTGCTACTGGCTCAACTTCTTGGGCTCGCCGTCATGGGCGGCGGCGGTATCGCGGGCGGCCGCCGAGTCCAGCCGGTGCGCGGGCGGTGCGGCCGCGTCGGGCGTATCGATGCTCTGCTGCACCTCCTGCATGCTCTTCTTGAACTCGCGAATACTCTTGCCGAGCGACGAGCCCAACTCCGGCAGGCGCTTCGAGCCGAAGACGAGCAGGACGATCAGCATGATGATGAGAATGTGGGTGAAACTCAGGTCCGACAGCATGGCTCCCCCTCGGCGACTTCACACCTTCCCCGGCAGATGTCCGGGACCGAAGACTGATAGCCCCACTGCCTGGCTTCCGTTCCGTACGCTGGGTGCGGCCGATGCAGGCTCGACGACCCCCGGAGCGTGACGGAAACCCACGCCGTGCATGGGGCCACGTCCACGGTGACTGTTGGCGCGTTGCATGGCCGATTGAGGCGGCCAGGGTGCGGGTGGACTTGCTGTGTAGTCATGATGACTGCATATTGCAGTCATGCCAACCCGCACCCTCACCGTTCGCGGTGTTCCGGACCCCGTCCTGCGCGCGCTGCGTGCGTCGGCCGGGGCGAACCGCCGGAGTCTGAACGGCGAGCTGCTCACCATCCTCGAGCAAGCGGCGGCGGACCGCCGCAAGCCGCCCGGCCCAGGCGTGCGGGAGACGGCAGCGCCGTATGGGGCGGCGCGGCAGCCCGCGGCGCCATCCCTGCTCGATGCGGTGGACCACGATGCGCTTGCGGCGGTCTGCCGGCGCCATCACATCCGGTGGCTGGCCGTGTTCGGATCGCGGGTGACGGGAGACGCCACGCCCGACAGCGACGTGGACGTGGTCGTGGATTTCGAGCCCGGCATGACGCCGGGGCTCGGCATCGTCGCCGTGGCCGACGCCCTGCGCCCGGTGCTCGGCGGTGCGCGACTGGATCTCGTCACGCGGCGCGGCCTGAGGTCACCCCTCCGGGAGCGCATCCTCGCCGGCGCGGTCCCGCTCTATGACGCGTGACGACCGCCTGACCGTCGAGCAGATGCTCGACGTGGTCCGCCGGATTCGCGCGATCATTCGCGGACAGGCGCGCGACGCGTTCGACGCCGACGACGTTCGCCAGCTTGCCCTGCTGCACCTGATCCAGCTGCTGGGCGAGGCGGCGAGCCGCACCACGGCGGCGTTCCGCGACGCGCATCCCGAGTTGCCCTGGGCACAGATGGTCGGGATGCGGAACCGCATCGTGCACGGCTACGATCAGGTCGATCCCGACATCGTGTGGCGAGTGGCCACCGAGGACGTGGAGCCGGTGCTGGCCGCGCTGGAGCGCCTCCTGGCCGGGACCGCGTGATCGCGGGCGTCCTGGCGGGGATGCCACTTCGAATGCACGCTCGCTTCCACTGGCCACTCACCGCCCCACGCCCTATCGTAGCCCGAGACCAGCCGGACGACTGGGCCAGGAGGGCGACTATCATGCAGACGTCAGCGATCGTGGTGACCGCGCTCGCGGGTTTGGTGTACGCCCAATGCGGCACGGAGTCCAGCAAGGCTCCGGACTTCTCCTCCGTGAGTCGTGTCGACTCGGGCAGAGCCGTGGCGGTCATGCTCACGAGCTACAGCACGACCCTGCTGGCCAATGGGAGAGACTGGACGAAGCTGCGGATCGCCGTCACCGACAGCCTGGGACGAGAGATCCGGTCCGCCGGGGATTCGATTCGTATCTACGTCACCGGCGATGGCATGATCACCTCGCTCGCAGGTGCGAGTCTGCCCGTGGTGGCGGACACCGGTGGCGCACGATACACCCCAGCGACGCTGGTGGGTGGCGTAGCTACCCTCGCGTTCAGAGCGGGCATGTCGCCCGACCGGGTGAAGGTCGAGGCCCGTTCGGGCACCCTGTTCCCGGGATCCCACGAGATCCACACCATCCCGGGCGATGTCACGCTGATGACTCCCACCGCCGAACAGCTTCCTCCCACGACGAAACCCATCGGCCGGATGATCGGGGCGGATATCTCCTTCCTGCCGCAGATCGAGAACGGCGCAGGGAGGTTCGCGGGAGCGGGGAAGTTCTTCGAGGACGGCAAGGAAGTGGACGCGATCGCGCTGCTCCAGCGTCACGGCTTCAACTACATCCGACTGCGGATCTTCGTCAATCCGGCGAACGAGAAGGGCTATTCCCCCGGGGTGGGATTCTGCGGACTGGACTCGACGCTGAGCATGGCGAGGAGAGTCAAGCACGCCGGCCTGGGGCTCCTGCTGGACTTCCACTACAGTGACTACTGGGCGGACCCCCAGCAGCAGAACAAGCCCCTGGCGTGGGCCGACCTCGATTACGAGACCCTGAAAGACTCCCTGAGGAGCTACACGACCGCGGTCCTGAGCGCCATGCAACGTCAGGGAACCCTGCCCGACATGGTGCAGATCGGGAACGAGGTCAATCACGGCATCCTCTGGCCGGACGGTCATATCGGCAAGCTGGACCAGCTGGCGGGTCTCCTGCAGGCAGGCGTCGAAGGGGCCGAGGCCGTTGACCCCGCCATGCCGGTGATGATGCACATCGCCTTGGGTGGTCAGAACGCGGAGGCGCGGTTCTGGCTCGACAACATGATCGCGAGAGGCGTCAAGTTCGACATCATCGGCCTGTCGTACTATCCCCGCTGGCACGGCACCCTCGAGGACCTCTACGGCAACCTCCATGACCTGATCGACCGCTATCGCAAGCCGGTCAACGTCGTGGAATACTCCGATGTCAAGCGAGAGGTCAACGACATCGTGTTCGACCTCCCCAACGACCTGGGGAAGGGAACGGCGATCTGGGAGCCCCTCGGCTGGAGGAGCGGATTGTTCGACCGGGAGGGTAACGTCACCGACCGTATGACGGTGTATGACGAGCTGAAGGCGAAGTACGTTCGGTCAGAGTAGACCGGGAATCAAGGCCTTGCGCTCCGCCGGATAGTCGGCGAACCGCTCCCGATACCAGGCGTGGTGTCTGACGGCGCGCGGCCCGAGGTTCGCCGCCGTATAGACGGCGAAGGCAAGGCCGGCCGTCGACCAGGTGGCGACCGCCCAGCCGCTCCACTCGAGCATCTCGCACAGGTAGTTTGGCGCGGAGACCCAGCGGTAGAGGCCCCCGCGTGGAATCTCGTATCCGGTCTCGCCGGGCCGCCGGAGGCGCCGCAGGACGGCGTCCGCATGGAGGTTCCCGAGCCATCCGGCGAGGAACAACGTGGCGCCCAGCAGGAAGCGGGGGTCCGCGAGCCACGCGCTCCGGTAGGTTCCCAAGTGCCCGATCCACCGGGCGTTGACGTAGGCGTTCAGCGTGTTGAAGGCGATGGCCAGGAACGCGATGAGCACTGGCATCCTGCGTCCCCCCGCGCGCATACGCAACGGGAAGACGAACGCCCGGTTCAGGTAGTGGAGCTGCCACAAGCCCAGCAGCACGAGGGGGACCACTTCGAAGCGGTGGTCGCCGGTAAAGAAGAACACGGCGAACAGCGCGACTGCCGGCAGCTCCATCAGAATCCAGCCGAGCGTCGCAGGCAGCGTCGGGCCCCAGCCTCGGCGCTCGTACCGGCCGTACGGCGCCGCCACGAACAGCAGCGCGACCAGCGTGACGGCGGCGAGCGCGAGCTCCGCGCGGACGGCCCAGCCGTGCAGCGCGAGCTCGCTCACCGCGATCGCCTACCGCTCGTCGATCCCGTACACCAGCACGCGGAACGACCCCGGTACCATGCGCGGTCGCTGGCGCGGACCGCCGGCGTCGGCCGGCGACGGCGCCTCATAGGTCGCCGCCGACAGGTAGATCCGGTGCGTCGTGGGGTCGAGCGTCATCGTGCGCGCCGACCGCGCCGTGGTCAGGGTCTGGACCACCGTGAGGTGGTCGGGTGAGTCCTCGTGGGCGATCGTGACGGTCCCCTCGCCGTTCGAGGCGAAGGCGAGCCCGGTGGCCGGATCGAAGCGCGCGGCGTCCGTTCCCTGGCCGATCCGCACGGTGTCGACCACGGCGCCGGTCGCGCTGTTGAGCATCACCATGTACTGGTTGCCGCAGACGGCGAACAGCCGGTGGTGCGCCAGGTCGATGGCGAGCCCCGACGCTTCCTCCCCCGGCGCGATCGGCCAGGTGGCGACCACCGCGTGGGTCTTGGCGTCGATCACGACGATCTCGTTCTGATCCTCGATGTTGTTGTAGATCCGCCCGGCCGCGGGATCGAACACCGCGAACTCGGGCTTCCCCGGGAGCAGGATCGTCGCGACCACGTTCCCGGTCTTGGCGTCGATGACCGTGGCGGAGTGGCCCCGCCCGTTGAACGTGTAGACCTCCTGGAAGCCCGGGACGTAGAGAATGGCGTCCGGATTCTCGCCCGTGTCGACCCGCTTGGTGATCGCGAGCGTCGTGAGATCCACCACGGCGGCCTTGTTCTCCCGGCCGTTGCTCGCGAAGCCCAGGCCCAGCTCCGGGGCGACCGCGAAGCCGTGTACGCCCGGCAGGCTGTCGATCTCGCCCACCACCGACCCCCGCGCCATGTCGATCACCACGACCTTGGTCCCGTGACTGACGTAGAGGCGGTGGGCGGCGGCGTCCTCGGCGAGGTAGTCCCAGCCGCCCTCGCCGCCCACCGTGATTTCCCTGATGAAGCGGTAGTGGGCGCCTGGGCGGCCGCGGGGGCGGCAACGCCTGCCGTCACGAGTGGGAGCGCCAGGAGCAGCGCGATGCGGGACCTGATAGTCTGGGTCATGCGGTCACCTCCCGGTGATCGTCAGGCGGTCGTCGTTGTCGTGCTGCCTTTGCGGAGCAGGAGGAAGTAAAGCGTCGGGGTCGCCACGAGCGACAGCAGGACCGAGATGCACAGCGCCCCGATCACCGCGATGGCGAGCGGCCGCAGCATGTCGGCGCCCGAGCCGAGGCCGTAGGCCAGCGGCAGCATCCCCAGCGCCGCGGCCAGCGACGTCATCAGCACGGGGCGGAGGCGCCGTCGCCCGGACCGGACCAGCGCCTCGGCCAGATCCAGCCCGTCGGCCCGCAGCTGCTTCACGAAGTCCAGCATCAGGATCCCGTTCTTGGCGGTGATCCCGACCCCGATGATCGCGCCGAGGAACGACACGACGTTGAACGACGTGCCGGTGAGCCAGAGGGCGAGCACCGTGCCGAACATCGAGAGCACCGCGCCGAACACGATCGCGATGGGCTCGTTGAACGACCCGAACTCGAGCAGCAGCACCGTGAACACGAGGGTGATCGCCATGAGCAGCACGGCGACCAGGTTGCGGAACGACTCCCGCTGCTGCTGGTACAGCCCGCCGTACTCGATCGCGCCCCGGGGAATGGACGAGTCGGCGCTCAGCGCCTGCCGAATCTCCGCCATGGCGCTCCCGAGGTCGCGGCCCTCGAGGCGCGCCGTCACCGCAACGTCCTGACGGGCGTCCTCGCGCCGCAACTCGAGCTGCCCCGGTTCCTCCACGACGTCTACTACCTGTGACAGCTTCACCAGGGTCCCGGCCGGCGTGCGAATCGGAAGATCCTGGATCTGGGACAGGGTCCGGATCCGCGCCGAGTCCACCTTCACCCGGATGTCCACGACGCGGTCGCCTTCGAGCACCGACGAGGCCGTCTGGCCGAGCATGGCGGTGTTCGCGGCGTTGGCGATGTCGGTCGCCGTGAGACCGAAGCGCCGCGCGTCGGCCGGCCGGGCGCGGAGGCTGATGGTCGGCCCGGTGTAGACCAGCCCGTCGAACAGGTCCACCACGCCTGAGACGGTCTCGAGCCGGGCGGCCACCTCCGGCGCCTTCCGCTCGAGCCACGCCTGGTCGGTCGAGTAGAGCTTCACCTCGACGGGTGCCGGCGCCCACATCAGGTCGCCGATCAGGTCGCCGAGGATGCCGGGGAACTCCCAGTTCAGGCCCGGGCAGCTCGGTATTGAACCGCTGCCGCAGCTCGGCGATGACGTCGTCGGTCTTGCGCTGTCTGTTCGTCCGGAGCTTGACCAGGAAATCGCCGGTATTGGGCTCCGCGATCGCGAGGGCGAGGCGGGCGCCGGTGCGGCGCGAGTAGCTCTCCACCTCGGGCACCGTGCGGAGGATCGCCTCGGCCTGGAGCAGCTGGCGGTTGGTTTCCTGGAGGCTGGTGCCCGGCGGCGTGAAGTAGTCGATCACGAACCCGCCCTCGTCCATCGGCGGGAGGAACTCGCTGTCCAGCCGGCCGTAGAGCAGTACCCCCGTGACGAGCACGAAGGCGCAGGCCCCCATGGTGCGCCACGGGTGCCGCAGCGCCGGCCGGACCGCGCGCTCATACAGCTCGATCACGCGGCGGAGCAGGGGTCCCCCCAGCTCGGCCGCCTGCGTGGGCGCGCCCTCCGGGCGGCGCCGCGTGAGCCACGCCGCGAGCGACGGCGTGAGCGTGACCGCCAGCACGAGCGAGGTGAGCAGCGAGACGACCATCGTCAGCGCGAGCGCCCGGAAGAACACGCCGGTGATGCCGCGCAGAAACGCGAGCGGGATGAACACGACGACCGGCGTGAGCGTGGACCCCACGAGCGGGCGGAAAATCTCGCCGATGCCGGCCACGACGGCTTCGGCCCGGCTCACGCCCCGCGTGAGGCGGGTGTGGATCGCCTCGACCACCACGATGGCGTCGTCGATCACGAGGCCGATTGCCGCGGCGATCCCGCCCAGCGTCATCAGGTTGAACGTGAGGCCGGTGAGCTTCATCGACACGAGCGTGATGAGCACCGTGACCGGGATGACGGTCGTCGCCACCAGTGTCGTGTCCCAGCTCTTGAGGAACACGAAGAGGATCAGGACCGAGAGCGCCAGACCGAAGATGATCGCCTCCCACACGCTCTCCACCGAGGCCCGGACGATCTCCGACTGATCGTAGAAGAACGCCAGCTTCATGTCGGGCGGGAGCTCCTGGCGGAGCTCGGCGATCTGTCGCCGGAGGTCCCGCGCGATGTGGAGCGTGCTGCCGTCCGGCTGGCTCCGGATGTTGAGCAGCACCGCGGCGTGACCGTCCGCGGTGACGACGTTGAACACCGGCTCCGGGCCCCGCACGACCGTGGCGAAATCCCGGATCCGGATCGGGTGGCCGTCGGCGGTGGTCACCACGAAATCCTCGATCTCCGGGATCGAGTGCACCCGCCCGTCCACGACGGTGAGGTACAGGGTGTGGTTCTCCTCGTGCATCCCCGCCGATGCCACCAGGTTGTTGGCGTCGAGCGCGGTGATCACGTCCTGGAGGCTCAGGCCCGTCGCGCCGAGCAGGAGGGGATCCACCACGACGTGGTACTCGGGCGCCCGCCCCCCCACCAGGTCGACCCGCGCCACGCCGGGAATCCTGAGGAAGCGCAGCTTGAGGTTGTACCGGGCCGTTTCCCACAGCTCGGTGATGCTGCGCGTGTCGCTCGTCAAGCTCACGCCGAGGATCGGGAACGCGGCGAACGTGAGCCGGTACACCGTCGTCTCGGCGGTGGCGGGCAGGGTGCTGCGGATCTGCGACAGGCGGCTCAACACGTAGAGCTCGGACTGGATCATGTCCACGTCCCACGTGAAGAACACGTTGATCTCCGCCGAGCCGCGCCCCGTGGCCGACTTCACCGTGGTGACGCCACGGATGTCGTGCATCGCTTCTTCGATTGGCCGCGTGATCGTGGCCATCATCTCGTCGCCCGGCATCACGCCGTTGTCCACGAGGATCACGACCCGCGGGAAATCGGTCTGCGGGAACACCGAGGAGGCGAGTGTCAGGGCCGCGTAGACGCCGGCCAGGCACAGCGCGATCGAGATGAAGACGATGGAGAGCGACGACCGCGTCGCGAAGCGCCCGAGCATTCAGCGCCCCACGATCCGGATCTTGGTCACCGCGGGCAGGCTGTACGCGTCGTCGGTGACGATCACCGCACCCTCACCCACACCCTCTCCCGCGACCTCGATGAGCCCGCCATCGCGGAGACCCACGGTCACGGGCCGGCGCACCGCGCTGTCCCCCTGGACGACCATGATCCAGCTGCCCTCGCCGGCCCGGGTGACCAGGCTGACCTCGGGCACCACGAGCACGTCGCGATGCGCTTCGGCGACGATCCGGATGTCGGTGAACTGGCCGGGGGTGAACCGCGCGCCCGCCGGCACCGAGGCCTGGACCCGATACGTTCCGGTGCGGGGGTCGATGTCCTTGCCGACGATCCGCAGGGTTCCGCGCGGGGCGGTGCTGTCCGCGCCGAGGAACACCGGCAGCCCGGGCTCGAGCCCGGCGGCCTCGCGGCTCGGCACGTTGGCCGTGACGACCAGGCGACCGAGGTCCACGACCTCCGCCAGGACCGTGCTCGCGTCGACGAATTGGCCGACCGTCGCGCTGAGGCGCACGACCGTTCCGCTGAGCGGCGCCGTGATCCGGAGATACGCCAGGCCGGTCTCCGCCGCCGCGAGATCGCTCCGCGCCGCGTCGAGCTGCTGCTGCGCCTCCTGGTAGGCGCGCTGGGACGTCCCGTTGGACGGCAGCAGCTCCTGCTGCCGCTTGAAGGCCTTCTCGGCGAAGTCGGCCTGCTGGCGGGCCTTCGCGACCGCCACCTCCGCCATGCGGCTGTCGAGCCGGAACAGCACGGCCCCCGCGGTGACGCGCTGGCCTTCCACGCAGTCGATCTCGGCCAGCACGCCGCCGACGATGGGCGAGAGCAACGCCCCGCCCGGCGCTCTCCCGGCGCCGGCCGGCTCGGGCTCGACGTATCCGTACGCGGTCACGTAGCGGTGCAGCGTGGCCCGGCCCACGGCGCCGACGTGCACGGCGACGTCGGTGACGATCGCTTCGTCTCCGGACCCGGTCCCTCGCACGGCGACGACGATCAGGACCGCCACGACCACCGCTCCGGTGGCGAGACTTGCCGCTGCACGACGTCTATCCATCGCTCAACTCCACTTTCCCGTAGTCGAGTGTCCGATCATTCGCTCGTGCCGATCAGCGCCAGCCAATCCGCGCGGGCACTCTGGTAGGCCACGAGGTCGTTTACGAGGTCGCGCACCACCTCGCGCTCCGCCCGGAGCGCGTCGAGCACGGGCACGATCCCGGTCTCGCCGGCCGTGTACGCGACGAGCGCGAGCTCCCGCTGCCGCGTGGCGAGCGGGAGAATGGAATCGCGCGCCACGAGGGCGCGTCGCGCCGTCTCCCGCACGCGCGTGGCCGCCTGTGCGAGGAGCCGCGCGGCATCGGCCCGCACCTCGCGGAGCTGTGCCGCCGCCTGGTCGGCGCGCGCCCGCGCGGCGGCGGCCGGCGCGCCGCCGCTCTGCCACAGCGGGAGCGGCAGCGACAGGCCGAGCAGGATGGTGGAGCCCGCGGTCGGATTGGCGGGGTCGTTCCACTCGACCCCGGCCTGCACCGACGGGAACGGCATGCGGCTCCACTGGGCGGCATGGTATAGGGCACGCGCCCTCGTCGAGTCGGCGCGCGCCGCCATCACCATGGGGAGCGCGTCCACCAGCGGTGCCGTGGGGGCCGGCGCGGACAACTCCCCGTCGAGCGCACCTCCGGGCGCGGCCAGCGTTTCGGGCGGCACGCCGAGCGCCCGGCCCAGCTCGGCGACCGCGAGCAGGTGGTCCTCGCGGCTCGCGGAGACGAGCTGCCGCGCGCGCGCGGCCTCGAGGGCCGCCTGCGCCTGCTCCAGCTCGGAGATCTCGCCCGCCGCCCGCCGCCGCGCCGCGATGCCCGCCAGCGAGTCGGCGAGCGCCGCCTCGTCCTCGGCGAGCGCCAGCCGGCGTGAGGTGCCGAGGGCCGCGTAGAACGCGCTCCGGGCCTCGCGCGCTACCTCCGCCAGCAGCCGCGTGGAGTCCGCGAGTGCCATGCCGACCCCGGCGCGTCCCGCGGCCCCGTCGCTGCCGCGCCGCAGCAGCCAGTCCAGCGGCTGATCGACCGTGGCGTGTTGGCGCGGTGCATCACCGGTGTAGGTGTATGTGGCGATCGGGTTGGGGAGCGTCAGCATCGCTCGCCGATCGGCGCGGGCGGCGGCCACCACCGCCGCGGCCACCGCCACCTGTCCGCGGTGCGCCCGCGCCAGCGCGAGCGCAAAGTCGAGCGTGAGGGAGTCCTGCTGTCCTTGTCCGGACAGGCCGTGAGCAACGAGAAGGAGCGCGAGCATCATGACATGGGCTCCGGCGCCCGACTGGGAGGATCGGTTCGGTCGACCGAATTGTACCCCGCCGTTACCGGCAAGGCGAACCGACCCATTCCCTTTTCCCTCTTCACTTCTCACTTTTCTTCGCCATGCCTCGCGCCCTCCGCCTTCCCCGCGCCTTCCCGTCCCGCGACGGCGTCCCCAGCATCGCGCGCGTGGACCGGCGGATCTTCACGCTGCGCTATTTCACGCACTGCCTGCAGTGCGGCTTCTGCCACGACTGGTGCTGCCAGTTCGGGGTGGACGTCGAGCTCGACGCGGTTCGCACGCGATCCAGCGCCACGCGGACGCGCTGGAGCGCTATGTGGGCATCCCGCGCGCGCGGTGGTTCGAGCCCGAGATCGAGCGGATTCCGAGATGCCGGGCGGCGGCGTGCGGCGCACGCGGGTCGAGGATGGCCACTGCGTCTTTCTCCGACGTGACGGCCGCGGCTGCCTGCTGCACGCGTTCGCGCTGGAGCGCGGCATGGACTATCACGAGGTCAAGTCGATGGTCGACTGCCTCTTCCCGCTCACCTTCGGCGACGGCCTGCTCGGCCCCGCGGACGAGATCCTCGACGGCGAGCTGGTGTGCGCGGGGCAGGGCCCGACGCTGTATCGCGGCGTGCGGGACGAGCTGCGCTACTACTTCGGGAACGACTGCATCGACGCGCTCGACGCGCTCGAAGCGAAGGTGGTACCGGCGTGAGCTTGATTCGGCCACGTGGCGTGCTGCTCGATCTCGATGGCACGCTCTGGGAAGACGACCGACCGATCGCCGGCGCCGCCGACGCGGTGGCGCGGCTGCGGGGCGCCGAGCTCCGCGTCCGGTTCTGCACCAACATCACGCGCATGCCGCGCCGCGCGCTGGTGGAGCAGCTCGGGGCGGCCGGGATCGCGGCGTCCGTCGATGAGGTGATCTCCGCGCCCGCGGCCGCGGCTGCGTGGCTCGAGGCCGAGGGCGTGCGTCGCGTGGCCCTCTGTCTCCCCGACGTCACGCACGAGGACTTCACGGCGTTCACGATTGTGGACGAGCGGCCGGAGGCCGTGGTCGTGGGAGACCTTGGCGCCGGCTGGACGTTCGACCGGCTCAATCGGGCGTTCCGCTGGGTGCTCGAGGGCGCGCGGCTCGTCGCGGTGCAGAAGGGTCGCTACTGGCTGACGGCCGACGGGCTCACGCTCGACGCGGGCGCGTTCGTGGCGGCGCTCGAGTTCGCGACCGGCGTCACCGCGACGCTCACCGGCAAGCCGAGCCCGACGTTCTTCGTCGCGGCCGCGCGCTCGCTCGACCTCACGCCGGCGGGGGTGCTGATGGTGGGCGACGACGCCGCGAGCGACGTGGCGGGAGCGCGGGAGGCGGGCTGCGCGGCGGCGCTGGTGCGGACCGGGAAGTACCGCGCCGGTGACGAGACCCGCATCGCGGTACCGCCCGATCTCGTGCTGGACTCGGTGGCCGATCTGCCGGACGCGCTCGGCATCTAGGCGGACCGACTCACGTCGCGTGAGCCCGGCGGCCGCGTCGCGACCGGACCTGAGCTTGCTACAGCGCGGACTCGTCGATCGGCACGAGATCCAGGAAGCGGTGGCCCTCCAGCTCCATGGTCTCGCCGATCCGGAACGCGATCGGGTGGCGGAACTCCGGGCCATCGTACGCGAACGTATGGAACTCGCCGCGCTCGCCGGAGGGATCGAGGTCGTCCGTGATCCCGAGCTCGGTGAGCAGATCGGCGTCCAGCTCGCGGCCGAGGAACGGGGCCGCGCGCATCGCGAGGTTCACGCTCACGACCAAGGCGTGATAGCCGCGCTCGACGACCTCATGCGCGACCTCGATCGACGGCTCGCCCCACAGCAGCTCGACGTGCTCGAGGCCCGCGGCCGTGACCCGCTGCTCCCACCACTCCCGCACATCCGCGAGGGCGATGTTGCCGAAGATCAGCCCGCGGCAGCCGCGGCGCTTGAGCTCCTGCAACAGGCGCATCAGCACCGGCTCGAACGGCGCGGGGTGCGTGGCGTAGAGGACGGGCTCCAGCTCGAGGGCGCGGGCCTGGGCCGTGATCAGCTCGTGCCGCACGCCGTGAAACCGCACCCGCCCGATCGTCCCGTCGTAGATGCTCGCGAGCCAGCGCACGTCGAGGCCCTGGCGACGCGCGCGGTCGAGCGCCAGCGTCGAGTCCTTTCCCGTGCCGCTCATCAGCGCGTACGACATGGGCGAGAAGATACCGGCGCAATGTCCAATGTCCATTGTCCAATGCCAATGCTCAACCGCCAACCGCCAACCGCCCTCCGCCAACCGCGAACTGCCAACCGCCGGGCCACATCCGCTAGATTGCATGCTCCCCCAGCGCGGAGTCGCAGGTCGGCATGACCGAGGAGAAGGACGCGAAGCGGCGGCTGCCGCTCAAGACAGTGTGGCAGGAGGCGCGCGAGCTGGTGTGGGCGCACCGGCCGCGGCTCGCCGTCGGACTCGGGCTGATGCTGATCAACCGACTCGCGGGGTTGGTCCTGCCGGGCTCGTCCAAGTATCTGGTGGACGACGTCATCGGGAAGTCCCGCGTCGACCTCCTGGTGCCGATCGCGGCCGCGGTGGGTGTGGCGACGCTGGTGCAGGCGGCGACGTCGTTCGCGCTGTCGCAGACGTTGGGCGTCGCGGCGCAGCGCGCGATCGCCGACATGCGGAAATCCGTGCAGGCGCACGTGGAGCGGCTGCCGGTGCGGTTCTTCGACTCGACCAAGACGGGCGTGCTGATCTCCCGCATCATGACCGATGCGGAGGGGATCCGGAACCTCGTGGGGACCGGGTTGGTGCGTCTCACCGGCGGACTCGTCACGGCGAGCATCGCCCTGGTGGTGCTCTTCCTGACGAACTGGCATCTCACGCTGATGATGCTCGCCGTGCTCAGCGTGTTCGCGGGAGCCATGGCCTATGCGTTCCGCAAGCTGCGGCCGATCTTCCGCGAGCGGAGCAAGATCAACGCCGACGTCACCGGCCGGCTCGCCGAGTCGCTTGGCGGGATCCGCGTGGTGAAGGCGTACGTCGCGGAGCGGTCCGAGCGGGCGGTCTTCGCCAAGGGCGTGCACCGGCTGTTCCGCAACATCGCGGCCACCATCACCGGCGTCTCCGGGCTCACCGCGTTCACCACGGTCGTGATCGGCGCGATCGGCGTCGTGATGATCCTGGTGGGTGGGCGCGCCGTCCTCGCGCAGTCGATGACCCTCGGGGATCTCCTGCGCTACGTGCTGTTCACGGGACTGGTCGCGTTCCCGCTGGTCGAGATCGCCGAGATCGGCACCCAGTTCTCCGAGGCGTTCGCCGGGCTCGACCGGATCCGCGAGCTGCGGCGCATGGCCACCGAGAGCGACGAGGACCGCGACAAGCCGGGGCTCGGCGACGTGGAGGGGGAGATCGTCGTCGACGATGTGACGTTCTCCTACGTGCCGGGCGTGCCCGTGCTGCGCGGCGTGTCGTTCCGGTCGGCGCCCGGGACGACCACGGCGCTCGTCGGCTCGAGTGGCTCGGGGAAGAGCACGCTGATCTCGCTGGTGATGGGGTTCAACCGGCCCGACGCCGGCCGGATCCTGGTGGACGGGCACGACCTCGCGCGCCTGCGGCTGCACGACTACCGCCGCTACCTCGGCGTGGTGCTGCAGGAGAACTTCCTGTTCGACGGCACGATCGCGGAGAACATCGCGTTCGCGCGGCCGCACGCGAGCCGCCAGGAGATCGAGCGCGTGGCGCGGATCGCGCACGCGCACGAGTTCGTCATGGAATTCGGGGACGGCTATGACACCGTGGTGGGGGAGCGCGGCGTGAAGCTGTCCGGCGGCCAGCGCCAGCGGATCGCGATCGCGCGGGCCATCCTGGCCGACCCGCGGATCCTGATCCTCGATGAGGCGACCTCCAGCCTCGACAGCGAAAGCGAGGCGCTGATCCGTGACGGGCTCCGCACGCTGCGCCGGGGCCGGACGACCTTCGTCATCGCCCACCGGCTCTCGACGATCCGGAGCGCCGGCCAGATCCTTGTGCTGGAGCAGGGGCAGATCATCGAGCGTGGCACCCACGCCGAGCTGATGGCGCAAGGCGGCCGCTACAAGCAGCTGCACGACCGGCAGCACCAGGTCGAGGAGGATCTGTTCATCAATCCGGGTGAGGACCCGACCAGGACTGCGGAAGAGGAGCGCCTCGCCGTGCCCCACGCACCCGGCGGCAGTCCCCGCGACCTGTAACCCGCTGCACGCCCCCCCACACGCGGCACGCTACCCGCTGCCTCCCTCACCGCATCAGCTTCGGGATTTCCGTGACAACCGTGTAGATCCCCAGGCCGGCCATGGCGAGCGCCACGACCGCGCCCGCCGCGGTGAGCGCCGGGGAGTGCACGTAGCCATTGAGCAGCGTGGTCTTGCGGGAGGCGATCAGCATCGCCGCGAGGCCGATCGGCAGGATCAACCCGTTGATCGCGCCGACCGCGATCAGCACGGCCACCGGCCGGCCCACGGCGAGGAAGATCGCGGTCGAGATCACGATGAAGCCGATGATCAGCGTGGCGCGGCGCCGCTCCCAGGCCGGCCGGACGGTGCGGATGAACGAGACGGACGTATAGGCCGATCCCACCACCGAGGTCATGGCCGCGGCCCACATCACCACGCCGAAGATCCGGTAGCCCGCCTCGCCGGCGGCGAGGCGGAACACCGACGCGGGCGGGTTGGCCGGGTCGAGGGCCAGGCCCTGTGAGACGATCCCGAGGGCGGCGAGGAACAGCACGATGCGGAGCACGCTCGCGACGCCAATGCCGAGTCCCGCCGAGCGGGTCGCGCGCCCGACGGCGTCCGGCCCTGCGATCCCCGCGTCGAGCAGCCGGTGGGCCCCGGCGAACGTGATGTACCCGCCGACCGTCCCGCCGACGATGGTCACGACCGCGAGCACGTCGAGCCGGGCGGGCGCGAGCGTGCGGAGCGCCGCCTCGGCGAGCGGCGGGCCCGAGACGACGGCGACGTAGCAGGCGAGGACGATCATCACGCCGCCCATCACCTGCGCGAACCGGTCCATCGCCCGGCCGGCTTCGCGCAGCAGGAACAGTCCGATCGCGAGCGCGGCGCTGAGCGCGGCGCCCGCCGCGACGGGGAGCCCGAGCATCGCGTTCAGGCCGAGCCCCGCGCCGGCCACGTTCCCGATGTTGAAGGCGAGGCCGCCCAGGGCCACCAGCACGCTCAGCGCGTGCCCGAGGCCCGGGAGCAACCGGTTCGCGACGGTTTGCGCCGGCGCGCGGGCGGCGATCAGCACCCGCCAGATGTTGAGCTGCGCCCCGAGATCGAACAGCACCGAGACCAGGATCGCGAACCCGAAGCTCGCCCCCAGCCGCTCGGTGAACACGACCGTCTGGGTGAGGAACCCGGGCCCCACCGCCGACGTCGCCATGAGGAATGCCGCGCCGACCAGCACGCGGAGCCGCGCGCGTCGCGCGGCGCGATCGGCGTCGCCGCTCACGCGTGACCCGTCGAGCCGAACCCGCCCCGGGTACGGCGCTCGTCGGCGCGCTCCACTTCCGCGATCGCCGGAAACCTGAGCTCCACGAACACCGCCTGCGCGATGCGCGTGCCCGCCGCCAGCGTCACCGCCTCGTCCCGCAGGTTGTGCACGATGATCCCCAGCGGGCCGGCATAATCGGCGTCGATCAGCCCCGGCGCGTTGGGGAGGATCAATCCGTGCTTGAGCGGCAGGCTCGAGCGTGGCAGGATGAGCATTGCGAGCCCGCGGGCTCGGTCGTGCGGCAGGTCGGCCGCGAGCTGGAACCCGGCCGGCAGCACGCGCGTCTCGCGTGGGGCGATGCGCTCCTCCTGCACGGTCGCGAGGTCGTAGCCGAACGAGCCGGACGTCGCGCGAGCCGGCAGGCGACCCGCGGGATCGAGGCGCTTCAGGGGTACGGTGGGCATCGGCGGTCGCTCCGGTTGGGGTCGGAAGCTAGCGCGGCCGCCCCGGCTCTGGACACCCCAGCCTCCCGCGTCATCTTTCGGACGGCCCGCGCTCCGCGGGGCCCGCACCCGACCCTCCGCCAGGTGAACCCCTCGTCCATGATCGCTCCGCAGACCGCCGCCGTTCGCCCACCGCCGCCGGTGTTCTATCGCTGGGCCGTGCTGATCGTCATCAGCCTGGCGATGTTCGGGAACTACTACGTGTACGACGCGGTGAGCCCGATCGCCGACCTGCTGAAGGCGCAGCTCGGCTTCTCGGATTCCCAGATCGGCTGGCTCAACGCGATCTATAGCTTCCCGAACATCATCATGGTGCTGATCGGCGGCATCGTGATCGACCGGATCGGCGTCAAGAAGGCGACGCTGCTCTTCGGCGTGCTGTGTCTGGCGGGCGCGGCGATCACCTCGTCCTCCGGCGTGCTCGCCGTGATGGCCACCGGCCGGCTGGTGTTCGGGATCGGCGCCGAGTCGCTGATCGTCTCGGTCACGACGGCGATCGCCAAGTGGTTCAAGGGGAAGGAGCTCTCCTTCGCGTTCGGCGTCAATCTCACCATCGCGCGATTGGGGTCGTTCGCGGCGCTCAACTCACCGACGTGGGCCAAGTCCGCCTTCGCCAGCTGGCAGACGCCGCTCCTGATCGCCACGGCGCTCGGGACGTTCTGCGTCGTCGGCGCGGTGCTCTACTGGATCATGGAGAGTCGCGCGGCGCGCGCCTACGAGATGGGCCAGGAGAAGCCGACCGACAAGGTCGCGTGGGGCGACCTGTTCCGATTCGGCACGTCGTTCTGGTTCGTGGTGCTGCTGTGCGTGACGTTCTACTCCGGCATCTTCCCGTTCCAGACCTTCGCCGTGAAGTTCTTCCAGGAGGCGCACGGCACGACGCGCGAGTTCGGCGGATTTCTCTCGAGCCTGCTCACCGCGTTCGCCATGGTCTTCACCCCGCTGTGCGGGCTGCTGGTGGACCGGGTGGGGCGCCGCGCGCAGTTCATGATGTGGGGCTCGCTGCTGCTCGTGCCGGTCTACCTCATGATGGCCTACACCCACGTCCCGCTGCTCGTCCCGATGGCGATGATGGGGATCGCGTTCTCCCTGATTCCCGCCGTGATGTGGCCGTCGGTCGCCTACATCGTGGACGAGCAGAAGCTCGGCACGGCCTACGGGCTGATGACGATGATCCAGAACATCGGGCTCTTTGGCTTCAACCTCCTGATCGGCTGGGCCAACGACCACGCCGGCGCGAGCGCCGCGAACCCGGGCGGGTACAGCCTCGGCATGTGGATCTTCTCGAGCCTCGGCTTCCTCGGGTTCCTGTTCGCGTTCCTGCTGCGCCGGTCCGAGACCGGCCCGCATGCGCACGGATTGGAGACGATTCGGGCAGGACGGCACTGAGTGAAAAGTGAAAAGTGAAGAGGGCGTGACGCTGCCACCCCTTTTCACTTTTCACTTTTCACGCTCGACTCACTGCACCGTTACCGTCCCCGATCCCGATTTCCCCTCGCTCGTGGCCGTGACGGTGATCGTCCCGTGCTTGAGCGCGCGCAGGATCACCGCCTGGCCCCAGACGAACTCGAACCGCGCGACGGTCGTGTCGGTCGCGGCCCACGTGATGGTCCGCCCCGAGAGCATCGCTCCCTGCGCGTCCCTCAGCGTCGCCCAGAAGCCCGCGCTGTCGCCGACGCTCACGATCTGCGCGGCGGGCGTGAGCTCGATGGTCGCCACCGGGTTGTCGTTGCCGCCGCCGCCCGTGCTGTCACTCTGTGCGACCGTCACGGCCATCGAGTCGGCCAGCCCCTCGAACGTGGCGACCACCCACGTGGTGCCCAGGGCGGCGGCCACGAGCCGCGCGGAGTTGTTTTGGCCCTCGATCGTCGCGACCGCCGGATTCCGGCTGAGCCACGACACGACGGGGCCCGTGAGAGAGTCGCCCGTCGGCGCGAGCACGGTCGCGAAGTAGCTCGCGGTGTCGTGCAACGCAACGAGGTTGGGACCGTACACGTACAACCCGGCGCCGCCCGTCCCGGACTGCGGCAGCGTGAGGTCGAGGTGGGTCGTCTCACCCATGTTGACCGTGATCGGGACGGAGTAGGCCACCCCGGCGTCGAACCCGCTCGGCGGATACACCTCCACGATGTAGTCGCCCGCTGCCAGGTAGTGGACGGCGTACTGGCCCTGGGCGTCGGTGCGGCCGGTGGACGCCGCGTAGGTCATGGCGGGGCCGAAGTCGCTCGGGATGTAGCGGTACACCGTGATGCTCGCGGTGGGGACCGGACCGAGCACCTCGCTCGGCGCGTTGGCGCCGCGAATCGTCCCGGCGATCACGCCCGTCCCGGCCTCGTTGACGGCCCGGATCCATGGTATGAACAGGAACTGGAGGTCGTTGAGCGCGAAGCCGTACTGCGCCACGAAGCTCCGCCCGACGTCGAAGTCGAGCACGACGTCCATCTCGGTGCCCGGCACGAACAGGGCAAGCGGCTGCTCCACCAGCGCGTACAGGGTCTTCTCGCCGGTCCCCTGCCAGTCCACGACCGCGGGTGTCCCGTCGGACAGCGTGACGCTCGAGGAGTCCACATCGATCACCAGCCGGACCGCGGCGTACTGTGCCGCCGGCACGTCGCCCTCCCCGATCAGCGTCGCCTGCCCGCCCTGGAGGGCCAGCAGGTTGAACCGCTGGCGCGGCTCCGCGATGGTGAGCCACTCCGCGCCACCCGAGGTATCGGCCGTAGTCGCCGCGGCGACGCTCACGACGTAGACATCCACCCGCTTCACCGCGTCGAACGGGAACGGTGCGTCCGTGAGCAGCACGCGCGCGCGCGACATTCCCTCCGGGGGCCCGCTACCGTCGGAGCACGCCACCCCTGCCGCGACGAATGCCAGTATCGATGCCAGTCTGGTCCAGCGCATGTCCACCTCCCGCGAAATCGTCACAGTGTGCAACAAACTCCGACGCGCTCCGCTTCGAGAGGGAATACCCGGCTGGTCGGCCCGGCGTCACGTCCCACGCACGTTTCCCGTTTCCCGTTTCCCGTTGCCCGATGCCGACACCCGTTTCGCCGGCCCCCTCGCCAGCACGAACGCGCACACCAGCGCGCCCCCGAGCGCGGCGAGGGCGTCGATTGGGTCGGCGCTGCGATAGGGCACGAAGTGCTGCGCGACTTCGACCATCACGGCGAACAGCGTGGCGAGCACGACCGCCCAGAACATCGGCCGCCGACTGACCGTCCCGAGATTCCACCGGATGAAGCCCGTCATGAGGCCGAACAACGCCGCGTGGACGATCTTGTCAGCCTGGGGCACCTCCGAGGCCAGGTGCGGGGCGCGGATCGGGGCCACCATCAGAACGGCCACGACGAGTCCGTAGATGACGAGAATCGTCCGGCGCAAGGTCGCGTGGGTCATGGCTCGCTAATTGTACATAGGTGGTTAGTCTTCAGCAGACCTGATCGGCGCGCCGCCGGAGGGGCACCGCGTCGTGTACTCCCACTGCATCTTCTGCCAGAGCGCGCTCGGCACGAACGAGGTCATCGGCGCGTTCCCCGTCGGCCGTCGGCTCGCATTCGACCCGGACAAGGGCCGCCTCTGGGTCGTGTGCAAGAAGTGTGAGCGCTGGAACCTCTCCCCGCTGGAGGAGCGCTGGGAGGCCTTCGAGGAGTGCGAGCGCGTGTTCCGGGCGGCCCGGATGCGCATGTCCACCGACAACATCGGGCTGGCGCGTCTCAAGGAGGGCCTCGAGCTGGTGCGGATCGGGAGCCCGCTGCGTCCCGAGTTCGCGGCCTGGCGTTACGGCGACCAGTTCGGCCGGCGGCGACGGCGCGCGATCATCTGGACCGGCGCGGGCGTGGCGGCGCTGGTCGCTGTCTACGCGGGCCTGGCGGCAGCCGGGGTGGGGATCGGCGCCATGGGCCAGCTGCCGCAGGTGCTGTTCAACCTGCCGGTGCGCGCCCGCGTTCGGACGCGGGACGGACGGGTCCTCAAACTGCGGAGGCCCCAGCTCCAGCAGACCAAGATCACTCCTACCCCCGACGGCACCTCCTGGACCCTGAGCGTGAAGCACGGCAAGGGGCGCGAGGTCTTCGAGGGCACGGAGGCGCAACGGGTGGCGGGGATCATCCTCCCCAAGCTCAACTACATGGCAGGGTCGCCCAAGGTGATCCGCAGCGCCGTCGACCGGATCGAGGCCGCCGGGCATCCGGAGGTGTTCCTTGCGCAGCTGCCGGAGGCCGTGCGCGTGATCGACGGGCGTCCCGGGGTCAGCCCCAAGAAGCACGGGCTTGTCCAGCGGCTTCCCAAGGACATGAAGCTCGCGCTCGAGATGGCGCTCCACGAGGAGCAGGAGCGCCTCGCGCTGGCGGGCGAGCTGGTGGACCTCGAGCTGCAGTGGCAGGCCGCCGAAGAGATCGCGGCGATCGCCGACGACATGTTCGTCCCCAAGGAGCACGAGGAGTTCATCGAGCGGCACCGGCCCCCCGACGGCTCCCCCAAGGAAACGACCTCCGGCGGGTGAGGCCGGCGCGGCCCCGCCGGCCGTCCGGCCGCGCTCAGGGTCCCGAAAACATTGCGTGGCGGCCGCGCCCCCGTCGGGGCGACCGCCACGCGAACCTGCACGCGATCCCCGTTACCGGAGCACGAGGAACAACTCCGTGCTCCCACGGGCCGCATTGATGAGCAGCGGGCCCTCGGTGTCGTGCACCGCGCTCTTCAGATCATCGATCGACTTGACGGGCTGGTGATTGACACTCGTGATCACGTCACCCTTTCGGAGCCCCGCGGCATAGGCCGGGCTCTGGGGGCTCAGGTCCGTGATCACCACCCCGGACGGCTCGTTGCCCGCCGGCACCGTGCTCAGCTCGACGCCCTCGAACCGCGCATCGAGCGCGCTGCCGCTCTCGCGCGCCGTTTCCCGGCGGACGAGGTGGGTCTCCACCGTCATGGGCTTGCCGTTGCGCACCAGGCCGAGGCGTACGTCGCTGCCGACGGGCATCAGGCCGAGCTGATTGCGCAGCGCCGCGGCGCTGGTCACGTCCAGGCTGTCCACCCGCACGATGACGTCGCCCGCGCGGATTCCCGCCCGCTCCGCGGGGGAGCCGGGCTCGACGCGCGACACCAGGGCGCCGTTCGACTGCTCCAGGTGCATCGCCTGCGCGACGTCCGGGGTGACATCCTGCACGTAGACGCCGAGCTGCCCGCGCACCACCTTGCCGTGCGCGATCAGCTGCAGCATGATCGCGCGGGCCATGTTGATCGGAATCGCGAAGCCGATGCCCACGTTGCCGCCGGTCGGCCCCGCGATCGCCGTGTTGACCCCGACCAGATCGCCCTGGAGATCCACCAGCGCGCCACCGGAGTTGCCGGGGTTGATCGACGCATCCGTCTGGATGAAGTCCTCATAGCCCTCGATGTCGAGGCCCGAGCGACCCACGGCGCTGACGATCCCCGCGGTGACCGTTGAATGGAGTCCGAACGGATTGCCGATGGCGACCACGTAGTCCCCGACCTGCAGCTTGTCCGAATCCGCCGGCTTGAGCGCCGTGAGCCCCTTGGCCGGGATCTGGATTACGGCGATGTCCGCCTCGGGATCGCGACCGATCACCTTGGCGTCGAACCGCCGGTTATCGGCAAGCGTCACCGTGATCTTGTCCGCGTGATCGACCACGTGGTTGTTGGTCAGCACGTAGCCCTTGGCGGCGTCCACGATCACGCCGGATCCCGCGGCCTGGTACTGCTGCTCCACTGGATGATCCGGGACGTTGAAGAACTGGCGGAAGAACGGGTCGTCCGGCAGCCCCACCGGACTGCTCTCGACCTTGCCCTCCACGCTGATGTTGACCACACCGTCCGCGACCCGCTTCACGAGCGGCGCGAGGGTCGGCACGACCGGCATCGGGGCGGCCGATGTCGCCGCGGCGGCGGTTTCTGGAGCGCGGGGTCCCTGCGCCTCGGCTCGCTGGTCCCGAAGGCCGAGCACCAGCGCGGCCCCGGCGGCGAACGCCACGATGGCGGTCCCCGCGAACAGGCGGCGTACGCCGCGATCATTGAAATACGTCATGGTTGGTTCTCCTCCTCGTCGCTCTGCGCTACGCACTCGTCCGGGTGCGCTGATCTCAGCCTGCCGAGCCGCAACCCAACGTCACGGCCGCGCCACTGCGGTGTGGAGCAGGCAAGTGGCGGGCCGTTGGTCACGTCGTCGCAAGTCCTTGAATGGCAGCGCATTGCGGACCGGTGGTCTGTCGGACGAGTGGGACACCTTGTCCGTTGCGAGGTGTCAGATGGTCCTCCGCTCCCCCGCGCGGCCGCAACGCAAAAGGCGCCTCCCTCGTGGGGAAGGCGCCTCGCTTGCCGTGTGACACCGCGCCGGCCGGTCAGGGCATGGACGGGCATGGTCTGGAGGGCTGCTCCGCCAGCAGCATGACCATGAGCGAGTCGCTCAGCGTTCCGGTCACCGCCAGGTTGTGGAGGCGCTGGTACTCGCGCACGGCATGGCGCGTTTCCCCGTCGTACACCCCGCTGACCCTGCCCCCGTAGAGCTTGGCGTTCTGGAGACCGGTCTGGGCCTGCTTGATACGGTCGACGTTCCACTGGCGAGCCACCGGCTTCGTCATCCACGGCGGCGCGGCGAGCTGCGGCTGTGCGACCGAGGTATCCGGCCGGACGTCCACGGGCTGGGGCCGCGGTGCCTCCTGCCGTGCGACAAGCGTCGTGCTCGATCCGGCAACGAGCAGCGCCGCGATGAGCGCGAAGTTGGGCGTCATTGGTTCCTCCTGAGTCTGGTTGCGCATTGAATGCGGCGGTGAGCCGCTTCGCTGTTGACGAAGGCAACCGGCGTGCCGCCTGGAGCCCGGCGCCCAACCCGTTGCGCGGCAAGTTGTTTGACCGGTTCCGTGCCGCCGACGGGAAGGGTCAGTCTGACGCGGCGCCGGCGGTCACCTTGTCCGAATGCGCCAGGTCGTCGCGTAACGAAAGCGCCTCCCGAACCGTCCGGGAGGCGCCTTGACCTGCTTCGCTTCGCGGTCGCTACCTGGGCTTCTGCTCCCGCAGCAAGACGAGAAGCGAGTCGCTCAGGTTGCCGGTCACCGGCATGTTGTGCGCGCGCTGGAACTCGCGCACGGCGGTCCGGGTGGCCGAGTCATACAGGCCGGAGATCTTCCCGGTGTAGAGCTTCGCGGCGGTGAGGCCCGTCTGTGCTTCCTTGATCTGCGCCGCGTTCCAGTGACGCGCTCGGGGCCGCATCGTCCCGGTGCGATGCATCGCCTGGGTCTGCGCGACCGGGCTCGCGGCGGGCTTGGGCGCGGGCTGCACCTGCGCCGGCTTGGGCTTCGGCGGCGGCTGCTGCTGTTGCTGCTGTTGCGCGTGAAGCGACGTCGCCGAGCCGGCGGCGAGAATCCCCGCGATGAACAGCGCCATGGTTCCTTTCATATCTCCTCCTGGCATGTCGGGGTGGGCACACGGGTCCGCAGGGGGCCCTTCGGCCTGGAGAGAGGCAACCGGCATGCCCTCGGGACGCCGACGCACAACCTGTTGCACGACAACCGGTTTGCATCCCCGGTGGGGGCGGCGGATGTGGGGCAGTCTGACGCGGCGGCGCCGGACAGCTTGTCCGGGCGCGCCAACGTGTCTCAGGCGTGCCGTCGCGGGACGTCGATGTCCCAGCGCTGCAGCATGCGGGTAAGGGTGCGCCGCGAGATCCCCAGCGCCTTGGCGGCGACCTCGCGCCGCCCGCCCGCCGCGTCGAGCACCCGCAGCACGTGCTCGCGCTCGACGTCGGCCAGCGCGACCGAGGTGAGGTCCGGGGAGCCGGTGGGCCGCTCGGTGGGGGCAGCCGCACCGATTGACGGCGGCCGCGGTGTCGCGGGCACCGGGTGGCGGATCTCCGGGAGGAGATGCTCCGGGCCGATCACCCCCTGTTCCGCCAGCACCACGGCGCGCTCCAGCACGTTCTGCAGCTGCCGGACGTTGCCGGGCCAGTCGAACTGGTGCAGCAGCACCTCCGCCTGAGGGTCGAGCGCGATCGGCCCGCGACCGTGTTGGCGGGCGAGCCGGCGAATGAAGTGATCGACCAGCAGGGGGATGTCCTGCCGCCGCTCGCGCAATGGCGGCAGCGTCACGCTCACCACGTTGAGCCGGTAGTACAGGTCCTCGCGAAACCGGCCCTGTCGCACCATCTCGGCGAGGTCGCGGTGGGTGGCGGCGATCACCCGCACGTCCACGGCGATCGCCGCCTCGGATCCGACCGGCTGCACCTCCTTCTCCTGCACCGCGCGGAGCAGCCGAGTCTGGAGGCCGGGCGAGATGTCGCCGATCTCGTCGAGGAAGATCGTGCCGCGGTGGGCCTCGCGGAACATCCCCGGGCGGGCGCTCGCCGCGCCGGTGAACGCGCCCTTCACGTGGCCGAACAGCTCGCTCTCGAGCAGCGTCTCGGCGAGCGCGCCGCAGTTGACGACCACGAGCTTGCCGTCGGCGCGATCC
Organism: uncultured Gemmatimonadales bacterium; assembly: GCA_963771275.1. GTDB lineage: Bacteria > Gemmatimonadota > Gemmatimonadetes > Gemmatimonadales > GWC2-71-9 > JAOTWJ01. Next base: position 79,082 of record CAVYSW010000003.1, on the reverse strand, counting down.
GACAGGCGGTGCAGCGTGCGAGCGGCCAGTTCCTTGCCGGAGCCGCTCTCGCCGAGCAGCAACACCGTCGCCTGCGACCGCGCGACGCGCGCCAGCAGCTTCACCACGCCGATCATGGCCGGGCTGCGGCCCACCAGCATGGGGGCCTCGTCGTCGGGCGTGGTCGCCGCGGCCGTGGCGGACGCGTCGTCGTCCGCGCGGTGCCGGATCGCCAGGCCGCGCCGCTCGAGCGCGCGGCCGATCGTTTCCCGCACGAGCGCGAGGTCGTAGGGCTTGCTGATGAAATCGTAGGCCCCCGCGTTGATCGCGGCCGCGGTGACCGATGCGTCGCCGAACGCGGTCACCACGATCACGATTGCCTGCGGATCCCGCGCCCGGATGTGGCGCAGCAGGTCCAGGCCGCTGGCGTTGGGCATGCGGAGGTCCGTGACGACGGCGTCGAACGGGCCGGCGCGCCCGATCGTCGCCAACGCCTCGTCCACGGCGAGCGCGGTCGCGACCTCGTGACCCTCGCGCTGCAACACCTCCGCCAGGAGCTGGCAGGCGGCTTCGTCGTCGTCCACGAGCAGCAGGCGTCCGCGGGTGGTCATGGGATGATCTCCGGTATCGGCGGTTCGGCGAGGGGGAGCAGCAGCCGCCACGTAACACCGCTCTCGGTGGGCACGAGCTCGAGCTCGCCGTCGTGCGCCCGGGCCAGGCGGCGGCTGACGGCGAGGCCGAGGCCTGTGCCGCCGGAGCCCTTGGTGGTGGCGAACGGGCTGAACAACTGGGCGCGCATCTCGCTCGAGAGGCCGGGCCCGTCGTCGGCCACCAGGAGCTCCGCTTTCTCATCGCGGGCGCCCACCGACACCGTGACATGCCCGGAGGGGCGCGTGGCCTCGATCGCGTTCTTGAGGAGATTGAGCAGGATCTGCTCGACCATGGCGGGGTCGCAGCGCGCCCGGACCGGGTTCGACCAGCCGGTCGTGGGCACGAGCGAGACGGCGACCTCGGCCGCCGTGAACGACGGCTCGAGGAATCGCAGTACCCGGTCGGCGAGGCCCCGGAGATCGACGGACTCGGGCTGGGGAGGCGGCCACGCGGAGCGCTCGAGTCCCTTCCGGACGATGGCCGTGAGGCGATCCACCTGGTCCAGCAACAGGTCGACCCGCGCGCCGGCGGGCGCGCCGGCGTCTTCCATGTCCGAGCGCAGCAGCTGCAGATGGCCGCGCACGGTGTTGAGCGGTGTGCCGACTTCGTGGGCGAAGCTCGCCCGCGTCTCCGCCATCGCCGCGAGCCGGTCGAGCGAGCGGGCCCGCTCCTCGAGCGCGAGCAGCGCCGCCCGGGCGTCGCTTTCGCGCTCGCGCCGGATCAGGGCTCCGCGCAGCGCGTTGTAGCGGCGGGCGAGCAGGCGGAACTCGGCGGGGCCGATCTCCGCGGCCTGCGGTCCCCACTCCGCGCCCTGGCCTGCGGCTGCCATCACCCGGCCGAGTTGGCGCAGCGGGTGACCCACCCAGCGGGTGATCAGCCAGGCAACGCCGAGGGCCACCAGCAGGGCGGAGGCGAGCGCGAGCGCGTAGGCGCGACGCCGCTCGGTGCGCGCCCAGTCCGCCAGGCGCTGCGCCGACACGCTCACGTCGAGCACGCCGAACGGCGCGCCGGCGCCGAGCGGCAGGGCAATGCGCCAGGTGGGTTCCGGCTGCGCCTGGAACGTGACCTGCGTCGCCCGGCCGGCGAGCGCCGCACTGTCGAGCGGTCCCGGCGGCACCAGCAGGCTGCTGTCCACGGCGGTCGCCGTGACCAGGAGCCCGCGTTCGACGAGGTAGAGCGTCGCTTCGGTGTTGGAGACGTCGTGGCCGGCCCAGCGCGCGAACCCGGCGACCAGCGAGTCGCGGTCACCGGCCGGGGCGATCCGCGTGAGGTAGGAGGCGAGCGTGTTCCCCACCGCCATGGCCTCGCGCCGGGTGTCGTCCAGCCGCGAACGCTCGGACCAGGAGAGCGCGATCTCCGTCGCGGCGAGCACGAGCACCACCGCGAGCACACTCGTGATCGCGGCGAGCCGCACCGCGAGGCCCGACGGGAACGGCTGGGGCGCGACACGCGAATCCGGCTGCTGCTGGCCCACGGGGCGGGGCTCCTCGCTTCGCTGGTGGCTCCCCCTAGTATACGCGGGTGGCAGGCGGCACGGCACGCTGCCCTTGCATCCCGCCGCGCGGATACGAGATTCCCATCGTCCTGAACGGGGTGAGGCGGACATGAAGGCGAACATGGGAACCGCGGATCGGACCATCCGGATTCTGGTCGCCGTGGTGATCGGCGTGCTGTACTACTTCCGCGTCATCAGCGGAACGCTGGCGATCGTGCTGTGTGTGGTCGCGGTGCTGTTCGTGCTCACGAGCTTCGTGGCATTCTGTCCGGCGTACCTGCCGTTCGGTCTCTCGACGCGGCCGAAGAAGCCGGAGGGCTGAGGAAGCCACGCGCGGCCCTCTGATCCGGCCCGCGTAACTTCGCTTACCACCGCGCCGCCGGCCGCCGCTACCGTCGGCGCATGCTCGCCCGCATCCGGTCGGCGGCGGTCCTCGGCATCGACGCCTACCTGGTGGACGTCGAGACCGACATTGCCAATGGTCTGCCCACGTTCGCGACGGTCGGTCTCCCCCAGGGCGCGGTGAAGGAAGGCCGCGAGCGGGTCTACGCCGCCATCGCCAACTCGGACTTTCTCTTCCCCTTACGCCGCATTACGGTCAATCTCGCCCCGGCCGACATCCGGAAGGACGGCTCGGCATTCGACCTGCCGATCGCGCTGGGGATCCTCGCGGCCACGGGACAGCTGAACGGGGCGGTGCGCGCGGATCCGGCCGCCCCGGGGGGCGCCGGCCAACCAGACGCCCGCCCGACGGCGCACCCGCAGGGGCTCGCCGACTATGTCGTTCTTGGCGAGCTGGGGCTCGAGGGGGACCTGCGGCCCGTGCGCGGCGTGTTGCCGGTCGCGCTCACCGCCAAGCGCGAGGGCTGCCGCGGCGTGATCGTGCCGCTCGCCAACGTGGCGGAGGCCGGCGTGGTGCAGGGCATCGAGACGCTGGGTGCCCAGTCGCTCCAGCAGGTCGCCGCGTTCTTCGCGGAGGGCCGGCCGCTCCCCCGGACGACGGTGGATCCCGCCACCCTGTTCGACACCCCCCCGACCGACGACGTGGATTTCGGGGACGTGCGGGGTCAGGCGCACGCCAAGCGTGCGCTCGAAGTGGCGGCGGCGGGTGGGCACAATCTCCTGATGGTGGGCCCGCCGGGAAGCGGCAAGACGATGCTCGCCCGGCGCCTCCCCACGATTCTGCCGGAGACGACGCTCGAGGAGGCGCTCGAGACCACCAAGATCCACTCCGTCGCCGGCCTGCTGCCGGCGGGAGCCTCGCTGGTGACGCGCCGGCCGTTCCGCGCGCCGCATCACACGATCAGCGATGCCGGCCTCATCGGGGGCGGCACGTATCCGCGCCCCGGCGAGGTCAGCCTCGCCCACGGGGGGGTGCTGTTCCTCGACGAGTTGCCGGAGTTCCGCAAGAACGTGCTCGAGGTGCTGCGCCAGCCGCTGGAAGACGGCCACGTCACCATCTCGCGCGCCGCCTCGTCGCTGTGCTACCCGGCGCGGTTCATGCTGGCAGCCGCGATGAACCCCTGTCCCTGCGGCTACTGGGGCGATCCCGGCCGCACCTGCACCTGCGGGGTGCTGGGCGTCGAGCGCTACCTCGCGCGGCTCTCGGGGCCGCTGCTCGACCGGATCGACATCCACATCGAGGTGCCCGCCGTGCCCTACCGCGAGCTCTCCACCGAGCGGCACGGGGAGGCGAGTGCGACGATTCGGGAGCGCGTGAACCGGGCGCGCCACGTGCAGCTCGAGCGATTCGCCAAGCGGCCGGGGATCTACGCCAACGCCCACATGACGCCCAGGGACCTGCGGGTGTACTGCCGGGTGAGCGACGACGCGGACGCGCTGCTCCGGAGCGCGATCACCCGGCTCCGGCTCTCGGCCCGGGCGTATCACCGGATCCTCAAGATCGCGCGCACGATCGCCGACCTCGCGGGGGCGGCGGACATCCAGCCCCAGCACGTGAGCGAGGCGGTGCAGTATCGCAGCCTCGATCGACCGGTGGGGTAGCGTGCCGGGAATGCGTCACGCCCCCGCCATGAGCCTGTGGGTGACGCAATGACCATGAGTGCTCATGTCGTAGTCATGGGAAGCGGGAAGCCTGCAGCGGTTCAGGTCCGGATCGCGGCTGCGGCGCGCGCCGGTCCCTACTGGAGCAGCCCCAACCGCCAGCTCAGCGCGAACGAGAAGTCCGGCGCCGTCTCCGTGAAGCCGGCGGCCACGAGCAGCCCGAGCCCGGGGCGTCCCGGCTTGAGTATCCCCACGGTGGCGGAGAGGCTGTTGGCGAAGCCGGCGATCACCGGCGTGCCGCCGCTCATGCCGACTGACAGGCTCCAGCCGCGCGGCGTGAGATAGGATAGCGTCGCCCCCACCAGCAGCGGGTTCTCGAGAGCGAGATCCGGCGGATCGCCCATCGCCCAGTAGCCGAGATCGACGCCGGCCAGCACACGGCCTCCGAGCATCAAGGACGACGACAGGGTGCCGCCAAAGTCCCACGCGCCGGTCCCGAAGCTGGCGGTGTCCGCCAGCGGAATCTTGGCGGCGGCGCCGAGCAGAATGCCGACCCGGCCGCGCTGCAACGCGGCCACGGTGGCGGTCACCACGGGATCCCCGGCCGCCCACTGATAAGCGCCCCCGGCCCCCGCGGGGACTTCGACCGGGTCGCCGACCAGGCCCGCCGTTGTCGACCATGCCACAACGCCGGTCACAGGGGTCCGCCGCGAGCCGTCTCCTGACCGGCGGGCCGACGAGTCGGCAACGACGCTGCCGGAGGAGCCACCCGTGGGGACCAGGCCCGTACCGGTCGTCGCGACGAGCGTGGAGTTCTGATAGAACACCGGCAACGTCGCCCGGAGCGTCACCGGCCCCGCGCCGAGCGCGAAGCCGGTGGCAACGTGCCAGCTGGACGTCCGCGTGGTGAAGATGTACGTCCCCGTGGCGAGGCCGGCGCTCCCCTCGTAGTGCAGCGTCTGCGCCTCGAGCGGTGCGCCGGCCATGACGGCGACCAGCAGGCGTCCCGCGTGCATTACGACTGTCCGATCATCGCGCGCAGGGCTTGGTGCAGCTGCTCCATCTCGCGCATGGTGTTCTGCAGCCGCTCCTGGAGGCGCTCCATCTGCTGCAGCCGCTGCGGCGAGTCGGCGAAGCTCGGATCCTGCTGCAGGCGCTCCATGTTCCGCGTCATCTCCCGCACCCGCACCGTCGCCTGCTCCATTTGCTGCCCCATCTGCTGCAGTGCCTGATGCGCCTGCTGCCGCGTCATCTGTTGGTTGGTCTCGCGGACCTGGGTCATCAGCCGCTCGCTCTGCTGCTGCATGGCCTGCAGTCGTTGGCGCTGCTGCTGCCGCATCTGCTCCTGCGCCTGCTGCTGTTGCTGCTGTTGCTGCACCTGTTGCTGCGCCTGCCGGCGCTGCTGGTCCTGCTGCTGTTGCTGCGCGAGCGCCAGCCCGGGCAACGCCAACCACAACAGGGCTGCAACGGTTCGAACCGTGCGCATCACGACCTCCTGTACGGGGTGGAATCCGGCGTGTCCGATTCAAGGACACGGCACCGTGCGGTCGTGTGACAGCGAACCCGATGGAAAGACTCGGCAAACCTGCGGGGACGACCGCGTCGGCGTGACCGCGGGCACCGCTCCCGGGCGGACCGCCGCGGCACGCTGGCGGGCTGGGCCGGGACGACGTACGTTGGCAGCATCCCCAGCCAAGGCGGTCCCATGCCCACCGTCCGCAGCATCCTCGATCGCAAGGGCCGAGAGGTCATCACGACGGTCACCATCGAGAAGGTGGTGAATGCGGCGCGCCTGATGAACGACCGCGGCATCGGCGGCCTGGTCGTGATGAACGGCGCGACGTTGGTCGGGATCTTCACTGAACGCGACGTCATGCGCCGTGTGGTGGCGGAGGCGCGGGACCCCGCCACGACGACGATCGGCGAGGTGATGGCGTCACCGGTCGCGCACTGCGCGCCCGATACGACGCTCGACGAGTGCCGCGCCCTGATGACCGGGCGGCGGATCCGTCACCTGCCGGTTGTCGAACACGGTGCGCTGTGCGGGATCATCACGTCCGGCGACATCCTGGCGTACCAGATCGCGGAGCAGCAGGATACGATCCAGTACCTCAACGCCTACGTGACGGAGCAGCGCTAGGGCGCCGCCGGGCTACGCGGAGGCGGCGATGGCCCGCACCGGGGCGGTGGCCCGCCGCGGCCCCACGCGTGTCGACTTGGCGGGAACGAACCCGCTCACGATCCCGGCGACGCGCGCCTCGGCGCGGCGCGTGAGCAGCGGGCGCAGGCGCAGATCATACAGCTCCGCGGCCAGCGCCAGACGCCACAACACCCGCTCGGCGTCATGCCGCACCGCGAACCCGCGCGTGCGCTCCACCTCGGCGGTGATCCGGTCGGCGTGGGACGCGAGGAAGCGATCGAGTCGGACGAGGTGCGCGGTCCGCCCGGTCGCCGCCGCGAGTGGCAGCAACCGTCGCGCGTACTCGTCCCACCGGTCGGCCACGACACCGCCCTCGAGCTCCAGCAGGCGCCGGGCCCGCTCGACCGTGAGCCGCAGCCGCGCGCCCGCGTCCCGCACCGGCACGAGGGGATGCAGGTCGTAGAGCCTCTGGGTCCACAACCCCCGCCACCGACGGCGGCGGAACACCAATCGCTCGGCGATGCGCTCCCACCGCTCGAGGCGCAATACCGCATTGTCGAACTGGCTGTCGAACACGACGACGTGCTCCGCATCGGCCGACACGGCGGTGACCCAGTGCTCCCACTGATCGAGGCAGAGCAGCACTGGCACGCCGCGGGCGAACCAGTGGTCGAGCTCCTGGCGCGCGGCCCACGCGTGCGAGCGCCGCACGACCGTGAGCGCGCATCCGTGCACCTGTGCGGCCCGCGCGAGCTGGCGGTCGTCAGTGCCGTTCTTCTCGGTGCTGCCCGCGATACGCGCAAGGTCGTCCTCATGGGTGTAGACCCCGAGTGCGATCAGTCCATGCTTGAGGGCGAACGGCCCACATTGCCACGAGTTCGGCTGCGCGTAAATGGCCATGGCGTAACAACTTAGGGTTTCAGGCTGCCTGCGCTCACGGGGGAATATATCGCCGAGGACAAGGGGGCCCGGAGGTCATTCTGGCGCAAGGCGGCACAAGTCGTTGCTGGACAGGGGCATCGACGGTTCGTTGCATATTGAAACAAATGGTGCGGGGCCGCCCCGAGATTGACTGACGTTGTGGCGCTGTCAGTAGTGCGGTCGTACCGCTGAGCCGACGCCCAACCGGCGAGTATGGTCTGGCGGCCTTGGGCCGGCGAGTCGATCGGCGCGACGGTCAGATGGCGCGTCCACGCCCGGACGCTGAGCGGGGCTCCCCGCTGCCAGACGAAGGCGAGCTGGCGCTGAGGCACTGCGACGCGGCGTTTCCGGCGTGAACGGTTCGGTGTGGCTGCAGGCGGCGAGCAGCGTGAGGCCGACGCCGGCGCGCGCCATCGCCCGCCGGGTGCGGGCCCTTCCCGTCACGGTTCGGGGGCCTGCTCGCTCCCGCCCGCGGTGACCCCCGGGTGCGCGTCGTCGAGCAGCTGGCGCACCGTAGTGAGGAGCGCGTCGGGCAGCCATGGCTTGGTGAGTACCCGGCCCGCGAGCGGCTCGGCGGCCTCCCCCGAGGTCCGTCCGCCAGGGTAGCCGGTGGTGAAGAGGAACGGGACCTGCACGCCGTGCCGGCGCGCGCGCCGCGCCAGCTCGGCACCGCCCATGCGCGGCATCACGACGTCGCTGATCACGAGCGCGACGTCGGGACGCCGCTTCAGAATCTCGAGACCCACCTCGCCATCCGTTGCCGTGAGCACGCGGTACCCGGTGCGCTCGAGCAGGCGCCCCAGCGTGCTGCGGATCGCGGCCTCGTCCTCGACGATCAGGATCATCTCCGACCGCCCGGCCGGTGCCCCGGCCAGCGGCGCCGGCGCCGCCTCGGGCCCCGGCTCCGCGAGCGGCAGCTCGATGGACACGGTCGTGCCGGCGCCCGGCGCGCTCTCGATCGCGATTGTGCCGTCGTGTCGCTGCACCAGGCCGTAGGCGATCGACAGGCCGAGCCCGGTGCCCTGCCCGGACGGCTTGGTGGTGAAGAACGGCTCGAACACGTGCGCCCGGGTCGCCTCATCCATGCCGACGCCCGTGTCCCGCACCGTGAGCCGGGCCGCCCCGCGGCCGTCGCGCTCGACCTCGGTCAGCCGGATCTCGAGCCGCCCGGCGCCCGGCATGGCATCGCGGGCGTTGGTCACGAGGTTGAGCAGGATCTGTCCCACCGCGCCCTGATCGGCGCGGACCGTCACGGGTTTGTGCGGCACGTCGAGCTGGATGTCGATCGGCTCGGGAACCAACCGCCGCACCATCGCCGCGTTCTCGGCGAGCACCGCGGTGAGGTCGATCGGCCGGCGCTCGAGCAGCTCGCGGCGGCCGAAGGCGAGGAGCTTGCGGGTCAGGTCGGCGCCACGCTGCGCCGCGGCCATGATCTCCCCGATGTCGCCGCGCACCTCGGTTTGCGTCTCCGGGATCGCCTCCGCAATCAGGTGCGCGTTGGCGAGAATCGCGGTGAGCAGGTTGTTGAAATCGTGCGCGATCCCCCCCGACAGGCGGCCGAGGGCATCGAGCTTCTGGGCGTGGCGCAGCTGCGCTTCCAGCAACAGGCGCTCGGTGAGGTCGCGCGCGACGGTGACGGTGCCGGCCGGTGCCCCCTGCGCGTCGAACCAGGGGTGCAGCACCAGCAGGAGTGTGCGTTCCTCGTCGCCGATCCGGAGCCGGCGCTCGCGGCTCACCGGACCGCGTCGCTCGAGCGCCTCGCGGTCCGCCTGCTGCACGTCCTGCGCGAAGGCGGCGGGGAACAGCTCCTCCGGGGTGTGGCCGATGACCTCGTGGACCGGTCGTCCGATGGCCCGGGCCGCGGCATCGTTGGCGAGGACGTATGCGCCCGTGAGGTCCTTGACCAGCACGAGGTCGGGCGAGCCTTCGACCACCGCCCGGACGAGCATGTGCTGCTCGCGCAGCGCCTGGTCGGCCACCCGGATCTCCTCGACCCGGGTCGCGAGCTCCGCGTTCGCCCGCGACAGCTCCCCGGTCCGCGCGGCGACCGCCTCGCGGAGCCGCGTCTGGCGGCCGCCGAGCGAGCCGGCGAGCAGGACACCGAGCAGCGCGATGATCGCGAGCCCGGCGCGGCCACCCCACAGCGCGACGCCGCCGCTCGCCCAGCCGCGCAACGGCACGGCCCCGAGGTACCACGCGCGGTCCGGCAGCGTCACCGCGACGGTGACCGGGTCGCCGGCGAACACGTCCGGCGGCCCGAACAGCACCGTGCCCGTGCTGTCGCGCACCGCCTTGCGGAACCCGTCCGCGGTGTCGGCGAGCCCGGCCTCCTCGAATAGCGGCGCGAGGTCCATGACCACCGCCACCAGGCCGAACCGGGGGTCCGTCCGTCGAAACGTGGCGAGCCGCGCGACGAGACCGGTGCCGCCCTGCAGCAGCTCGATCGGACCGGACAGCACGATGCTCTGCGCCCCCATTGCGCGCAGCACGTCCCGGCGGATTTCCGGGCGCGGGTCGGCGAGCAGGTTGTAGCCCAGCACGCCGCGGTTGTCCGAGGGCCGCGATGTGTAGCGGATCACGCCGCCGCGCACGTACTGCAGCGTCCGGACGCCCTCGATCGCTGGCGTGCAGGCCGTCGGCGAACGCGTCCAGGTCGTCCCGCACGTCGGTGCCGGGCGGGCCCGCTTCGAGAAACGCCCGCATGGCGGGCAGGACCTCGAGGCGCCGCGCGAGGGCCTGCTCCAGGGCCTGCTGGGTGGGATGGACCTGCGACTCGGTGGTCACGCGCTGGCGCGCGCGCGCGAGCCGCGCGAACTCGCGGTCCGCCACCAACCCCAGCACGCCGAGGGCCAGCAGCGTGGTTCCCGCGCTGAGCAGCGCAGCGCGGCGCGCGCGATCGGCTGGGAGGAGCGCCATGCTCCCGAATGTACGGCGCGCGGGATCGCGGCGCGACCCACCCAGCCGCCGTGCGTATATTCTGCGCATGTCGTCCGAGGTGCTGGACCGCATCCTCGCGGGGTTCCCGTCGCTCCTGATCGGGTACTCGGGCGGCGTGGACTCCGCGCTGCTCGCCGTCCGGACCCGGCGCGTGCTGGGCCGTGGGCGGATGCTCGCCGTGCTCGGGGTGAGTCCGTCCCTCGCGGAGGAGCAGCACCGGCGCGCGCGCGAGCTGGCGGAGCAGTTCGACGTGCCGTTGCTCGAGCTCGCGACGCACGAGCTTGAGCAGCCCGGATACGTCGCCAACGCGCCGGACCGCTGCTACTTCTGCAAGCGCGAGCTGTGGGCCCGGCTGCATGAGGTGGCGGCGGAGCGTGGGCTCGCCGCGGTGGCCGACGGCACCAATGTCGACGACTTCGGGGATCATCGTCCGGGCCTCCGTGCGGCGGACGAGCGCGGCATCCGCGCGCCGCTCGCCGAGGCGGGTTACGACAAGAACGCCGTTCGGCGCGAGGCGCGCGCGCTCGGCATCCCGATCTGGGCCGCGCCGGCCGCGCCCTGCCTCGCGAGCCGCATCCGCTATGGCCTCAGCGTGACACCCGCGCGGCTGCGCCAGGTGGAGCGGGCCGAAGCGCTCGTGCGCGGGCTCGGGGTCACCGGCGACCTGCGCGTGCGGCACCGCGGCGACGAGGCGCGCATCGAGGTGCAGCCGTCGGAGCTCGCCGTCGTGCGCGGCGCCATCGACCGGATCGCCGGGCCGCTCCTGGCACTCGGCTTTGCCCGGATCACGCTCGACCTCGGAGGGTACCGGCGGGGAAGCCTGCTCGCCGACCGCAGCGACGCCGTCGTGGTGCTCGCGGCGCGGGAGTGACGGGTGCGGCTCTTCGTCGCCCTCAACCTCCCGGACGACGTGCGGCGCGCCATTCTGCGGGCCACGGAGCCGGTGCGCCGGCTCGGTCTTCCCGTGAAATGGGTCGAGGCCGCGGGCGTCCACCTCACGCTGAAGTTCCTCGGTGAGGTGGCGGCGGATCGGCTGAGCGAGCTGGCGGCGGGTGTCGAGCGCGCCGCGGGACGCGCCCGCGCGTTCACCCTCCCCATCAGCGGGTTCGGGGCCTTTCCCTCGGAGTCGCATGCGCGCGTCGTGTGGCTGGCCTGTGAAGCCGTGCCGGCGCTCGAGCTTCTGCAACATGACGTCGAGCGGGAGCTCGCGGCCCTCGGCTTCCCGCTCGAGGGCCGGCCGTTCCGCCCGCACCTCACCCTGGGGCGCGCCAAACGGGATGCCCGGAACGGGGTGACAGGGCTGGCGGAACCGCTGGCGCGGCTCGTGTATCACGGGGAAATCGTGGTCCGGTCGGTCGACCTGATGGAGAGCGCGCTCTCCCCGGCCGGCGCGCGCTACACCGTGCGGCATGCGGCCGTGCTCGCGGAGGGGGCGTGAGCGGCGGCGGGGGCTGCGTCCGCACCCTGCTCGCCTCGGTGGGGTGCGCCACGCTGCTGGTGCTGGGCGGGGTCGTGGCGTACCAGTATCGCAGCCAGCTGGGGGGCGCGACGCGCGCCGTCGTCGCGCGAGTGCTGCACGGGGCGGCGCGCGACACCACCCGCTCGATCGGCGTGCCGACCGAGGCGGCCCTGCGGGCGGCGCGCCGCGCGGAGGCGCGGATGGCGCGGCGTGACGGGCCGGATTCGGTGGTGCTCTCCGCCGCCGAGTTGGCGGCCCTGGTGGCCGACGGGCTGGACGCGCGCGCGCGCGCGTCGCTCGACTCGCTCGCGGTGGTGCTCGAGCCGGAACGCTTCACGCTCACGGCGCAGGTGCGGACGGAGCGCCTGGGCCGGGAGCTGCTGGGGCCGCTGGCGGGGGTACTCGCGCCGCGCGAGCCGCTGCGGATGATCGGCGGCGCGGTGGTGGCGCGCCCCGGCGTGGTCGCGTGGCGACCCGAGGAGTTTGCCGTGCGCGACTTTCCCTTTCCGGCGTCGCTGGTGCCGCGGCTGGTGAATGCGATCACCGGGGGGACCGACGGGAGCATCCCGATCGCGGTGCCGGAGACCGTGGGGGCCGTGCGGATCCGGGGAGACGGCGTGACGTTCTACCGACGGACACACTGATGCCGAGACGCGTGATGGTGGTGGACGACGAGTCGGGTGTGCGCGAGGCGATGCGCCAGCTGCTCGAGTATGAGGAGATCGAGGTCCGGACGGTCGCCTCGGGCGTGGACGCGCTGGCCGCATATCCCGAGTTCCACCCGCATCTCGTGTTCCTCGACGTGAAGATGGCGGGCCTGGACGGCCTGGCCACCCTGGCCAAGCTGCGGCAGCTCGATCCGGCGGCGCAGGTGGTCATGATCTCCGGCCACGGCACCATTCAGACCGCGGTCGAAGCCACGCAACTCGGCGCCTACGACTTTCTGGAGAAGCCGCTCGACACGGACCGCGTGCTGCTCACGCTGCGGAACGCGCTGCGGCATCTCAATCTCGAGACCGAGAACCGGCGCCTGCGCGCCGGCGTTGAAGACCGCTACGCGATCGTCGGAGAGAGCCGCGCGATTCGCGAGGTGCTGGCGACGGTCGCGAAGGTCGCCCCCACCGCGGCGCGGGTGCTGATCGAGGGCGAGAACGGGAGTGGCAAGGAGCTCGTCGCGCGGGCCCTCCACCGGCAGTCTCCCCGCCGGGACAAGCCGTTCGTCGAGGTGAACTGCGCCGCGATCCCCGGCGAGCTGATCGAGAGCGAGCTGTTCGGGCACATGAAGGGCTCGTTCACCGGCGCGTTCGCCGACCACGCCGGCAAGTTCGAGCAGGCCGACGGGGGAACGCTGTTTCTCGACGAAGTGGGCGACATGAGCCTCGCCGCGCAGGCCAAAGTGCTGCGCGCGTTGCAGGAGGGGGTCGTGACGCGCATCGGCGCCGCCAAGTCGGTGCGCGTGGATGTGCGGGTGATCGCCGCGACGAACAAGGCGCTCAGCGCCGAAATCGCGGCGGGCCGGTTCCGCGAAGATCTGTTCTACCGGCTGAACGTGGTGCCGATCGCGATCCCGGCGCTCCGCGCCCGGCGGGAGGACATCCCCCTGCTGGTGGAGCGGTTCGTGGCCGAGCTCGTCCAGCTCGACGGGTTGCCGCGCAAGACCTTCCACCCGGAGGCGCTGGCTGCGCTGCAGGAACGCGACTGGCCGGGGAACGTGCGCGAGCTGCGCAACGCGGCGGAACGCCTCCTCATCCTCACGCCGGGCGATACGGTCTCGGTGGCCGACGTGCGTCGCATCGTGCGCGAGGCGGCGGACTCGGCGATTGGCGACCTCGCGGGCTGCCAGACCTTCGAGAGCTTCAAGCTCGAGGCGGAGAAGGCGTTCCTCGTCGCCAAGCTCGCGGAGAACGACTGGAACGTGAGTGAGACCGCGCGCCGGCTGGAGATGCCCCGCAGCAACCTCTACAAAAAGATCGAGAAGTACGGACTCACGCGCGCCGCCGAGGCCTGAGCGGCGTCACGCGCGCAACGGGATGGTGGCCCCCGCGTAGAAACGGCCTCGGTCGGGCGCCGCTCCGGGCGTAGCGTCCGGCATGCCCGAGGACACGTCGATCGCCGTGATCTTGAGCGCGCGTGGCGCCCGGCTCGATCTCGCCGCTCTCGCGGATCTCCCGGTCGGACGCATCGTGCGCGCGGAGTTCGCCTGGAGCGCCTCGGCCGCCTGCGCGGCGGCCACCATCGCCCACACCGAGTCCCGGGCGGCGGTTCGGGCGGCCCTGGGACGCTGGGCCGGGGGGCGGGGGTGGTCGGTGACCATTGCGCCGCTTCCGGGGCGTGGGTAACCTAAGACGGCATGCAGGGATCGCTCCCCATTTCCGCCGACGGGCTGTGGTGTCACGCGGTGTCCGCGTGCGCGCCAGCTGCGCCGCTCCAACTCCGTGCTGAATTCGCCGCCGCCGCCTTCCACGGCGGCGTCGTGTGTCGTGCCGACCTCTGCGTGATGTTCCCGGACGACCACTTCTGAGGGCGGCGCAGGGGGGAGGGGTGTCGACCGTATGCGAATGAACTCGGCTCGCAGGATCTCGTCGGACGAAGGCTCGCTCGACCAGTACCTCCGCGAGATCAGTCAGTATCCGCTGATCACTCGTGAGGACGAGGTCGACCTGGCGGGTCGCATCAAGCAGGGCTGCGAGGAGTCGCTCGACAAGCTCGTCCGCAGCAACCTCCGCTTCGTCGTGTCGGTCGCCAAGAAATACCAGAATCAGGGCGTCAGCCTGTCGGACCTGATCAACGAAGGCAACCTCGGGCTGATCCGCGCGGCCCACAAGTTCGACGAGACCAAGGGCATCAAGTTCATCTCGTACGCGGTGTGGTGGATCCGGCAGGCCATCCTCCAGGCGCTTGCCGAGCAGAGCCGCATCGTGCGCGTGCCGCTGAACCGCGCCGGCACGCTGCATCGCATCGGCAAGCGCTCGTCCGCCCTGCTGCAGGAGCTGGGCCGGGAGCCGACCGTGGAAGAGATCGCCGAGGGAATGGACATCTCCCAGGAGGAAGTGGCCAAGACCCTCTCGATCTCCCAGAGCCACCTCTCGCTCGACGCGCCGCTCACGCCGGGAGAGGACAACAAGCTGCTCGACTACCTGCCGGACACCCAGAACCCGGGACCGGACGACGAGACGTTCGAGCATGCCCTCACCGAGTCGATCGAGGAGGTGCTGTCCACGCTGAAGGAGCGCGAGGCGCGCATCCTGCGCCTCTACTTCGGCCTGGACGGCCAGGAGCCGATGACCCTCGAGGAGATCGGCGGCATGCTCGGCATCACGCGGGAGCGCGTCCGGCAGATCAAGGAGAAGGCGCTCGCCCGCCTGCGCCACGTGAGCCGGGCCCGGGCGCTGGAGAGCTTCTTGATGTGAGCGCGCAGCGCGCAGCGTAACGTGTATAGCGGGAACGGGGGCCAGCGGGCCCCTTTTCACTTTTCACTGCTCACGTTTCCCTCCTCAGGGTCCCGGCCCGCCCCGCTACAGGGGTATATTCACCTCCCATGCGTCTGGGCGTCATTTCCCTTGGCTGCGACAAGGCGACGGTGGATTCCGAGCGGCTCGTCGGTGAGCTGGTCGGACACGGCGCGCACGTCGTGCGCGAGCTGGAAACCGCGGACGTGGTGCTGGTCAACACCTGCGGGTTCATCGACGCGGCCAAGCGCGAGTCCATCGAGGCGATGCTCGACGCCGCGGCGCTGAAGCGCACCGGGCGCGTCAAGGCGGTCGTCGCCGTCGGGTGCCTCGTGCAGCGCTATCAGGAGGAGCTGCGGCGGGAGCTACCGGAGGTGGACCTGTTTCTCGGGTTTGGCGAGCTCCACAAGCTCGCCCCCGAGCTGGCCGCCCGCGGCCTGATCGCCGACCCGATCGCGGCGCACCCCGGCGTGCGTGCCTATCTCGGCGAGGGGCCGCACGTGCGCTACCTCAAGATCTCCGAGGGCTGCGACCACACCTGTGCCTTCTGCGCCATCCCGCTGATGCGGGGCAAGCACCGCTCCGAGCCGCTCGAGCGCCTGGTGCGCGAGGCGCAGCAGCTCGAGGCGCAGGGCGCCCGGGAGATCAATCTCGTCGCGCAGGACCTGGGACACTACGGCCGCGACCTCGGCCGCGGGGCGCCCGCGCTGCCCGATCTGCTGGCCGCGTTGCTGCGTGAGACGGCGGTGCCCTGGTTCCGCCTGCTGTACGTCTATTCCGCGGGGCTCACCGACCGTGTGGTGACCCTGATGGCGACGGAGCCGCGCATCACCCCCTACCTCGACATCCCGATCCAGCACGCCGCCGATCGTGTGCTCGAGCGGATGCGCCGCCCGGAGCGTCAGGACACGATTCGCGCGACCGTGGAGCGGCTGCGCCGCGCCATGCCGGATCTCGTGATCCGCACGACGGCCATCGTGGGATTCCCCGGCGAGACCGAGGACGACTTCCGCACGCTCTGCCGCTTCGCCGAGGAGCTGGCGTTCGATCGGCTGGGCGTGTTCGCCTACTCGGCGCAGGAAGGGACGCGGGCGGCGGCGCTGGAGGACGACGTGCCCGACGACGTCAAGCGCGCCCGCCAGGACGAGCTGGTCGAGCTCCAACGGGCCATCACGGAGGATCGCCTCGCGCGATTCGTGGGGCGCGAAACCGAGGTGCTGGTGGACGACGTGACCGATCCCGACACGACGGACGCCACCCACGTCGGGCGGGTGCCGTGGCAGGCGGACGACGTGGACGGGGTCACGTATGTGGCGCGCGGCGGTTGGGCCGCGCCCGGTGCTCTCGTACCGGTGCGGATCGAGGGGAATGAGGACTACGATTTCCGGGCCGTGGCGCTGGACGGTCGGTCTCGCGGGTAGCATCGCGCTGGCGGCGTGCCCCCGCCCCGCGGCACGTGCGCCGTTGGGCGCGGAGCCCATCGTCCGCGTGGCGCTCGTCAGCGCGGCGACTCAGGTGATCATCGGCGCCCAGGGCTCGGCGCTCGGGGCCGCCCGCGGGGTGCCGACGCTCCGCCTCGAGCCGGGCGACTCGCTCGTGCTGGCGGCCGATGGCGCGGCGTTCGTCACGGGCGGCGCGGCGCCGGGCCGCTTCGAGCAGCTTGCGTTTGCCAGCACCATGGCGGAGCGGTACGTCACCGTGAACGGGCGGCCGTTCCGCGGGGCGGTGGAGGTGTTCGCCCGGGCCGGCGGCATCACGGTGGTGAACGCGCTGCCGCTCGAGCAATATCTCCAGGGCGTCGTGAACGCGGAGATGGGACGCCGGGCGGCGAGCGAGCAGGCGGCGCTGGAGGCGCAGGCCACGGTCGCCCGGACCTACGCGCTGCGCAATCGCGGGCGCTACGCGGTGGACGGCTACGACCTGCTGGCGGGCGTCGGCGATCAGCTGTACGGCGGGGTCGCGGCCGAGACCGAGCTGGGGATCGCGGCGGTGCGCGCGACGGCCGGCCTCGCGCTGCTGTATCACGGCACCCCGATCACCGCGTTCTTCCACTCGACCTGCGGCGGCTCCACCGCCACCCCGGAGGAGTCGTTTCAGTTGGTCCGTGGCGCGCCGTACCTGCGCGCCGTCTCCGACGCACGGCCGGGCGGTGGCCACTACTGCGACATCTCGCCGCGCTTCCAGTGGACCGTCGAGTGGGAGGGCTCCCAGCTACGCGATATATTACGACACACCGTGCCGGCGGTGCTCGGCATCGATTCGAGCGCGGTAACCGGGCTCCGCGACGTGTACGTGCGTCGCACCGGCGCCTCGGGGCGGGCCACCGACGTCCGCATCCGCATCGCCGAGGGCGAGATCCCGGTGCCGGGCTACGCGGTGCGCGCCGTGTTCCAGACGCCGGAGGGACGACCGCTCGGCGGGTCCGCGGTGCGCTTCGCGGCCCGGCAACAGGACGGCGCGCTCGCCTCGCTCGTGGCGCAGGGCCGCGGATGGGGCCACGGAGTCGGGCTGTGCCAGTGGGGCGCCGTCGGGCGCGCGCGCGCCGGCCAGGACGCCCGGACCATACTCAACGCCTACTTCCCGGGGACCACCCTTGCACGCGCGTACTAGGCTCCTGCTCCTGCCCGCCCTCCTCGTCCTGCTGACCCCAGTGCCGGTCGCGGCGCAGGGCCTGCTCGACGAGTTCAGCTACGAGGGCCTACGCCTCGCCGGCCTCGGGGTCGATCTCGGCGCCACGTTCAGCAACCGCCTGGAGCGCCGCGCGTCGGCGTCGCTCCGCGTCGACGCGGGGTGGATCGCCCCGCACATCCGCCCGTTGGTGAGCGTGGGATTCCTGCGGGCGGACTACGCCGCGGACGAGATCGCCCGACTCGAGGCGCGTTTGCGCGACGTCGTGATCGATCCGACGAACGACTTCACCATCGATATCGGCGCCGTCACGCTCACCGACTTCGCGCTCGATCTCGATCTGCAATACCTGCCCGTCCGCGCCGGGCCGGTCTTCCCGTACGCGGGCGTGGGCCTCGGTATCCACATCCGGGACGCCAAAGGCGCCGCGATCCAGGGGACGTTCATCGAGGACGGCTTGCAGGCGGTGGTCGCGGGGCTGAACGGCACGGCGGGGGTCGAGATCGCCATCATGTCGACCCTGCGCGTCACGCTCGAGGCGCGCGGCGTGGTGGCGAGCGGCCTCAACGCCGTCTCCCTGCGGGGGGGCGTGATGTACCGGCTCCCGTGGCGGGGGAATCCATGAAGGGCGCCAAGACCCGGCTCGGCGTGATCGGCGTCGGCGCGGTCGCCCAGGTCGCCCACCTGCCGGCGCTCGCCGCGCGCGACGACGTGCACATCGTCGGGATCTGTGACAGCGATCAGGCCAAGGCGCGGGCGCTCGCCAAGCGGTTCGCGGTGCGGGACATCTTCGAGGACATCGAGGATCTCCTGCGGATCGCGCGCCCCGACGCGGTCGTGATCGCCACGCCGAATCACTTCCACGAGATCCACTCGCTGACCGCGCTCGCGTCCGGGGCGGCGGTGCTGTGCGAGCGGCCGCTGGCTTTGACCAGCGCCGGCGCGCAGCGCGTGCTCGCCGCCCAGCGGCGGGCGGGCCGGGCCCTCCTCGTGGGGATGAACCACCGCTACCGCGGCGACGTGCAGGCCGTGCGGGCGTTCGTGCATGGCAAGGAGCTGGGGGCGCTGCGCGCCATGCGCGCCGGCTGGTACCAGTTCCGCCCGTCACGCACCGAGCTCGGCTGGCGGCTGCACCCGCCGGAAGCGGGGGGTGGCGCGCTGTTCGATCTCGGCCTGCCCCTCGTCGATCTCGGGCTCTGGCTCGCGGAGGACCTGAAGCCGCTCCAGGCGACGGCGAGCCTGCATCGCGCCGGGAGCGGCGTCGAGGACGCCGGGTGCGCGCTGGTCCTCTGCGAGGGTGGCTACTCGATCTTCGTGGATGTCGCCTGGCGCTATGTCGGCGATCACGAGCGCGTCTGGCTCGACGTCCTCGGGGAGGGCGGGTCGGCGCGGATTCCCCCGCTCGGCGTGTACAAGGAAATGCACGGCACGCCGATGAACGTGACGCCCCCGAGCGGCACGGGGCGGGAGAACCTGGTGCCGGCGTCGTACCGCGCCGAGTGGGCCACGTTCCTCGCGGCTGTGCGCGACGAGGTGCCGCCGCCGCCGCTCGACGACCAGGTGCAGCTGCACCGCACCATGGAGGCGGTCTACCGATCCGCCCAGGAAGGCCGCACGGTCGCGGTGTGAGGTGGCTCAAGGGCCTGGCGCTGCCGCGGGGCGACTGGCCCCTCGTCGCGGCCGGCGCGCTGCTGCTCGTGCTGGCTTACCCGCCGTTCCATCTGCTGGTCCCCTCGTTCGTCTGCGTGATCCCGGTCGTGTGGCTGCTGCACGCGGCACAGAGCGACGCGCGCCCGGTACGGCGCCACCTGGTGCAGGGGCTGTGGTACGGCCTGCTGTCCCAGGGACTCGTGCTCTACTGGATGATCGTGGCCCTGTGGCATTTCACCCGCCTGTCGGCCGCCGGCTATGCCGCGACCGTCCTCATCCTGGCGCTGTACAACGCGCTGCTGTTCGCGCTCACCGGCTGGGTCACGCGCCGCACGAAGCTCTCGGTCGTCGTGGTACTCCCGCTGCTGTGGACGGCGGTCGAGTGGTGCATCGGCCACCAGGGCGACATCCGCTTCCCGTGGCTGGGGCTGGGCACCTCGCTCACGGGATACCCCACGCTGGTGCAGATCGCGGACGTGATCGGGGCTCGCGGCGTGACGTTCCTGCTCGTGCTGGCCAACGCCGCACTCGCCACGGCCTGGCTCGACCGGAAGCGGCCGCGCGCCGTGCTGCGGCTGGTCGTCGTCGGCCTCGGCGTGCTGCTCGCGCTGGCGTACGGACGGTGGCGCGAGCGCACGACGCCGATCCGGCCCGTGGGGACCGTGGCCCTCGTGCAGCCCAACGTGAGCTTCCACGAGAAGTGGGACGCGGACCTCGCCCAGGGCATCTTCGACGACTTGTTGCAGCTCTCCAGCGACGCGCTCGCCGCCGGCCGGCCGGCCCTGGTGCTCTGGCCCGAGGCTGCGGTGCCGGTCTGGTTTCCCTACCCGCCGTGGGAGCGGCGGATCGGCGCGCTGGCGCGCGAGCACGATACGCCGTTCCTGGTGGGCGCCGTGGATTCCCAGCGGTATGGCCCCGGCCGGCTGGAACTGGACTACTGGAACGCGGCGTTCCTGTTCGATTCCACGGGGTCGCGCGTCGGCCAGCCGGTCTACCACAAGCACTATCTCGTCCCGATCACCGAGCGCGTGCCGTTCGTCAACCCGCGCTGGTTCGACCTGCCGTTCTTCGGCGGGTTCGCGGTGGGAGCGCCCGGCGCGTTGTTCGAGGTCGGCATCGGCCGGTTCGGCGTGATCATCTGCTACGAGTCCGCATTCGAGGATCGTGCGCGGCGCTACCGCTCCATGGGGGCGGACTTCCTCGTCAACATCACCAACGACGCGTGGTTCGGCGAGACCTCGGCGCCGCGGCAGCATCTGGCCCACCTTGTGATGCGGGCGATCGAGAACCGGGTCGGCATCGCCCGGGCGGCCAACACGGGGATCTCCGGCTTCGTCGATCCCCTGGGCAGGATCTACGACCGCAGCCGCCTGGGTGAGCGGCGCTTCGTCCTGGGCGAGCTGGTGACGAGCGACGCCAGGACCGTGTACACGCGACTGGGAGACTGGGTCGCCCTGCTGAGCCTGGTCGGGACCGTCATGGTGCTGGGGTTCGCCTGGTGGCGGCGGAGCTGACCCGGCTCGGCGTGGACGTCGGGGGGACGTTCACGGATCTGGTCGCGCTCGACGCCGACGGCGGACTGCGCCTGGTCAAGGTCCCGTCCACGCCCGACGATCCGGCCCGCGCCCTGTGGAACGCGGTGGACCTCCTGGGCGACGCGGCGATCGGCGCCCTGCTGCACGGCACGACCGTCGCGACCAACGCGCTGCTCGAGCGGCGTGGCGGGCGAGTCGCGCTCGTCACGACGGCGGGGTTCGAAGACCTGCTCTGGCTCCGCCGCCAGGAGCGCGCCAGCCTGTACGACCTCAGCGCCGATCACCCGCCGCCCGTCGTGGACCGCGGCGACGTGATCGGGGTCGCGGAGCGGATCGGAGCGGACGGTGTCGTGCTGCCGCTCACCGCGGCGGAAACGCGGCGGGTCGTCGCACGGGTGCAGGCGCTGCGGCCGGACGCCGTCGCGGTGGGCCTGTTGTTCAGCTTCCGCGATCCGTCCCACGAGCGCGCGCTCGCGGACGGGCTCGCCGCGGCGCTGCCGGGCACGCCGGTCGTCGCGAGCGCCGACCTGCTGCCGGTATTCCGGGAGTACGAGCGGTTCGGCACCACCGCGGCGGAGGCGTACCTCCGCCCGGTGGTGGCGGGCTACGTCGAGCGGCTCGGCGAGGAGGCCCGCCGCCGCGGGGTCGCCGAGCTGCGCGTCATGGCGTCGAACGGCGGGACGCTCGCCCCGGCCCAAGCGTGCCGGCGCGCCACGGCGCTCGCGCTCTCGGGGCCGGCCGGTGGCGTGGAGGGCGCCCGCCTGCTCGGCCAGGCGGTGGGCGAGCGCGATCTGCTGACGCTCGACATGGGCGGGACGAGCGCCGATGCGAGTGTCGTGCTGGCCGGTGAGGCGCTGATGCAGACCGCCGGCGAGGTGGGCGGCGTCCCGCTCGCGCTGCCGCACGTCCTGATCGAAACGGTGGGCGCCGGTGGCGGGAGCATCGCGTGGGTCGATGCCGGCGGCGCCTTGAAGGTGGGCCCGCACAGCGCCGGCGCCGCCCCCGGTCCGGCGTGCTACGGCCGTGGCGGGAGCGAGCCCACCGTCACCGACGCCGCCCTGGTACTCGGCTGGCTCGACCCGGCGACGCCGCTCGCGGCGGCCCTCCGGCTCGATCCCGATGCGGCCTGGCGCGCCGTGGAACGCGTCGCCACGCGCGCGGGGCTGGACACCCGGCGCTGCGCGGCCGGGATCATGGAGATCGTCGTGGCCACGATGGTGCGCGCGCTCAGGCGGGTGAGTGTCGAGCGCGGGCTCGACCCGCGCGCCATGACGCTCGTGCCGTTCGGCGGCGCCGGGCCGCTGTTCACCTGTCGCCTCGCCGCGAGCCTCGGGATGCGCCGGGCGCTCGTGCCGCCCCACCCGGGGGTGCTGTCGGCGCTGGGGCTGGCCGCCGCGCCCGCGCGGGTCGAGCACGTCGCCTCGGTGCACCGGCCGTCCCACGAGATCGCGGCGCGCGAGTGGGCCGCGCTCTGCGCGCCGGTCGCCGCGATCGTGCGCGCCGAGCTGCCCGGCGCCACGCTCGCGCGGGTCGCCGACTGTCGCTACCCCGGCCAGGGGTATGAGATCAGCGTTGGTGCGGACGACGGCCCGGCCGCGGCCGCCGTCGCGTTTCATGCGCTTCACGCGGAGCGCTTTGGGCACGCCGACCGCGCGCGCCCGGTGGAGATCGTCAACCTGCGCGTCGTCGGAACGCGCCGGGCGGCCGCCGTGAAGATCGGCGAACGCGCGCGGGGGCTGGAGCGTGGCGCAGGCGGGCTCGGGCCGGGCACCCGCCTGCACGGCCCGACCACGATCGCACTCGAGGACGCGACCGTCCGCATCGAAGAAGGGTGGACCGGCTGCGTGCACCCCACCGGTGCGCTGGTCGTCGAGCGCGACGGACCGCCCGCATGACCCTCGATCCAATCGGCCTCGAGGTGATGGCGCACGCGTTCGCGGGCGTCGCCGAGGAAATGGGCGCCGTGCTGGTGGCGAGCGCGCTCTCGCCCAACATCCGCGAGCGGCGTGACTCGTCGGCGGCGCTGTTCGACCCCGCCGGCGCGATGGTCGCGCAGGCGGCGCACATCCCGGTCCATCTCGGCGCCATGCCCGAGGCGGTGGCCGCGGTCCGCGCGCTGGCGCCGCGTCCGGGCGACACGTTCATCCTCAACGATCCGTTCACCGGCGGCACGCATCTCCCGGACCTCACGCTCGTGCACGCGATCGCGCTCGACGGCGCAATGGCCGGCTACACCGTGGTCCGGGCGCATCATTCGGACGTGGGTGGCGCGCGGCCGGGCAGCATGCCGCCCGACTCGCGCTCGATCTTCGAGGAAGGTCTGGTCATCCCGCCGGTGCGCTGGGCGCGGGACGGCGTGCCGGATCCCGCGATCGAGCGCCTGCTGCTCGCCAACGTGCGCACGCCGGCGATGCGACGCGGCGACCTCGCCGCCCAGCTCGCGGCCTGCGAGCGGGGCGCCGACCGGTATCGGGCCCTGGTCGCGCGGTGGGGGCGCCCCTACGTCGAAGGCGCCGCGCGCGATCTGCTCGACTACGCCGAGCGCCGCACGGTGGCGGCGCTCCGCGCGCGCGTGCCCGACGGGCGGTACGAGGCGCGCGACTGGCTCGAGGGCGACGGCGTGACCGAGCGGGATATCGAGCTGCGGGTGGCCGTCACGGCGACCGGCGGCCGGATCCACTGCGACTTTGCCGGCACGGCACCCGCCGTGCCGGGGAACGTCAACTGCCCGATCTCCGTGACGCGCTCGGCGGCGCTGTTCGTGGTGCGCTGCCTGGTCGAGGACGACATCCCCACCAACGGCGGCGTCCAGCGGGCCGTCACCGTCGCCGCGCCCGCGGGTTCCCTGGTCAACGCACGATGGCCCGCCGCCGTGGTGGCCGGGAACGTCGAGACGTCCCAGCGCATCACGGACCTGCTGTTCCTGGCGCTGGCCGGCCGCGCGGCGGTGCCGGCCCAGGGCCAGGGCACCATGAACAACGTCGTATTCGGCGGCGCGGGCTGGACCTACTACGAAACGCTCGGGGGCGGGCAGGGCGCGTCGGCGCGCGGCGCGGGCCCGTCGGGCGTGCACGTCGGGATGTCGAACACGCGGAACACGCCCGTCGAGGTGTTCGAGCTGGAGCACCCGATGCGCATCCGCGCCTACGCGCTGCGGCGCGGCTCGGGCGGCACGGGCCGCCATGCGGGTGGCGCGGGCGTGATCCGGGAGTATGAGGCGCTGGCGCCCCTCGAGGCGAGCCTGATCACCGAACGCCGGCGGCATGCGCCGCAGGGCAGCGAGGGTGGCGGTGCGGGCGCGCCCGGCGCGAACACGCTCAACGGGCAGCCCGTCGGCGGCCGCGCGGCGCTCGGGCTTGCGCCCGGCGACGTCTTGCGGGTCGAGACCCCGGGCGGGGGCGGCTGGGGCGGCTGACCCCGCTGCGTCAACGCTACCAGGCTTTGGCGGCGCGCTTGCGCGCGCCGGGGTCGACGCAGTCCGACCGGACGAAGCGCAGGGCGCCTTCGACGATGCTCCGCACGCCGGGCGTGCTGGTGGGCACGATCCACAAGTGCTTTACCTCGAGATGGAGGTGCAGGCCGGCCGTGAGATCCGGCCGCACCGGCTTGATCCGCAACGAGATCGTGGCGTGGTCCGGATCCGGGGAGATCTCCGAGTGCGACCCGGTGCCCCCGAACGCGTACACGCTGCAGGCCGAGTCGGTCCGGAACCAGTTGTACTCCCCCATCGACTGCAGATCCGGGAGATCGGGATTGCGTCCCAGCGCGTACTGGTCGGGGGTCGAGAACAGGAACAACGCACGCTGCTGGCCGGTCTTGTCGCGCACCTCGTAGAAGCGGTCGCGTGATTCCGAGGTCCGGAACGGCTTGCCGGCGATCCACTCGTGCTCCACGCGCTTGATGCTCCATTCCGTCCCGCCGTACACGGCGAGGAGGGTGACCATGCGCTCCCACGTCTTGCCGTCGGGGTCCACGCGGGCGTCGGCGATCTTCCAGCCGAAGTGCGCGAGCTGGAATTCCTGAATGGCCTTCCGGGTCTTGGGCCCCGCGACGCCGTCGACGGACAGCAGGACGGCCTGGCCGCCGCCGGCCGGCGGGATGGCGTTCAGGACGTCCTGGACCTTGACCACGTCCTCATGGTGGTTCTTGCCCTTTTCGCCGACGGACGCGGAGAGCGTCAAGCTCGAGCTGCCAAGTGCCATGCGAACCTCCACGCGGCGCAGGCCGCCTCGACGGGTGGTGGCGTGGTGCTGGGTGGGAGGACCCGCCGGGAAGCGCCGCGACGGCCGGGTGGCGCGCGCCATGGGCCAACGCGCCGGTTCCGGGGGCGGCACCGCGGTCGCGGGAGACCCGGCTGGGAGGCTCCTCACGCCAAGCTAGGGGAGAACGGCCGCCCGGGCCAGAGAGCGCCTAGGTCGTCTCGGCCGCCCGCTCATACACCCTTGCGTCGGCGAACAGCCGGAACAATTCCCCGTCCAGCATTCCGGCCCGCACCTCCTCTTCGATGATGGCGAGCGCCCGGGGCGCCGGCACGGCCCGCTTGTAGGGGCGGTCCGCCGCCGTCAGGGCGTCGAAGATGTCGGCGATCGTCATCATCCGGGTCTGGATCGGGATCTGATCGCCCCGGACCCGCCGGGGATACCCGCCGCCGTCGAGCTTTTCGTGATGCCCGTACGCGATGTGCGGGATGTCCTGCAGCTCCTTCGTCCACGGGATCTGCAGCAGGAAGCGGTACGTGTGCGAGACGTGACTCTCGATCTCGAGCCGCTCCTGCTCGTCGAGGCTGCCCTTCCGGATCGTGAGGAAGCGGACTTCGTCGTCGGTCAGGTAGGGCTGGCTCCGCCCTTCGAGGTCTTCGTACGTCCGTTCGGCGTGGTGCAGCAGGTCCTCGAAGCTCCCCTCCGGCAGCACCGTGGGCTCGTTCGAGTCGGCCACGAGGCGCATGAAGCGATCGAGCTCGGCCAACCGCTCGTCGTGCTCTCGCCGGAGCGTGCGGACGAACGCCGCGTAGTCATGCGTGCCGCAGCGCTCGAGGTAGTCGGCGCGCTGCCGGTCGAAGTCCCGCTCCGCGGTGCGGCGGATGAACGCGTAGCGCTGGCGCACCAGCGCCAGGTCGGGTGGGTAGAGCTTCTTGGCCTTCACCAGCACCTGCTCGCGGACGCCGACTTTCCCGAAATCGTGCAGCAGGCCGGCGTAGCGGATCTCGCGCAGCTCCGCGCGCGTGAACCGCACGTGCCGGTAGCTGCCGTCGCTCGCCCGATCCACCGCTTCGGCGAGCCCGACAGTCATCGCCGCGACGCGCCCGGAGTGGCCGAACGTCGTCGGGTCGCGCTGCTCGATGGCGGTCACGGCTGCCCGCACGAAGCCCTCGAACAGCCGCTCGATGCTCTGGTACAGCTCGCTGTTCTCGATCGACACCGCCGCCTGGCCGGCGAGCGCCGACACCAGCTCCACCGTGCGCGGGCTGAAGCTCACGACCTCCTGCTCGAAGTCGGCCGGCGTGGCGAGCTTCGTCTCGCACCGGCGCTTGCGGTTGATCAGCTGCAGGACCCCGATCACCTGGTCCTTGTGATCGCTCATCGGCAGCGTGAGGAGCGACTTCGTGCGATAGCCGTACTTCTCGTCGAGGGACCGGTTGATGGCGAACTCGACCCCGGGCGGCAGGTGATAGGCGTCTTCCAGCACGAGCGGGGCGGCGGTGGTCGCCACGTAGCCCGCGATGCTCGCCTTGTCGATCGGGATTGTGAAGTCGACGAACGGGATCTCGGGCCGCGAGAAGTTCTGCGCGAGCTTGAAGCGCAAGCGCCTGGGCCCGTCGTCCGGCCGCTCGACGAGGTACAGGCTCCCGGCGTCGGCGTCGCTCATGGCGCGGGCCTGCGACAGGATCAGCGCGAGCAGCGTGTCGAGGTCGCGCTCGGTGGTCAGGGCCATCCCGATGCGCGACAGCTCGGACAGCTCCCGCGTGCGGCTCTCGATCTCGCGGCCCGTCCGGGCCGCCTCGGCGCGGGCCGTGGCCTCGCGGAACGCCGACCGGAGCGCCACGAGCAGGTGCCGCGGGCCGGTTGGAAGAGGAAGGAACGCCGCCACGAGGTCGGCCGCGAGGGTATCGGGCAGGTCGCGCTCGCCGGCCGCGCCCAGCGCCACCACCGAGCCGCCCGCCGCGACGAACCGCCCGAGCAGCTCGCGTGGCATCCCGGCCCGGTCCGCGGCAGCAAGCAGCAGGACGGTCGGGACGTCGCGGGCCACCAGTGCACCGGGCGTCGCCAGGCGCACGACCTCGACCCGGTCGGCCGCCAGCGCCGCGGCGATCGGAGCCGTGTCGCACGTCGCGCTGCAGAACAGTCGGACCATCACCGCTCGTCCCGGGTCGTGTCCGGATCCGCCCGGCCCGCGCGCGGCCGGCCGAGCCAGGCCGTGACCGCGCGAACGAAGAAGCGCGCCAGGTCAGCTCCCGAGCTGATTCAGGGCCTGCTGAGCCTCGGTGTAGTTGGGGAACTCCTGCAGCGCCTTGGCGAACAGCTCCTTGGCACGCGCCGTATCGCCGCGGTCGGCGTACAACAGGCCGCGCGTGTAGTAGCTCACCGCCTGCGTCCGGTTGATCTCGCGCGCGCGCTCGTCACGCTTGGCCTGGGACTCCTTGGGCAGCTCGGGGAGCTTGAGCCCGGCGGTGATCACCTTGGCGGCGTCCACCACGCCGGAGAACAGCTCGTCCCGCTTGAACGTCACCTTCTCCGCCCGCACGATTTCGGAGGTTTCGGTGCTCACGACGGAGATGTCGAGTCGCATGTTGCCGTACAGGTCGGTGAACCCGCCCATGATCATGTACTTGGCGCCGACCAGCTTGCCCAGCCGCGCCGCCGTGCCCGCGTCGACCCGACCCGACGCGCCGATGTCCTGCTCGGTCATCAGGTTCTTGATGTTCGAGCGGTCCACGACGCGCAGGGCGGGGTTCTGGGCGAGCTCGGTGGTCATCATCTGCTGGATTCCCACCTCGAGCGCCTGATAGTTCTCCGGATCCTGGCCGTACGAGCCGCCGTTGACGAACGGCAGCACGGCGAGGCCCGGACGGCTGTCCTGGGCGCGGAGCGCCCCGGTCATCGCGGCACTGAGGCCCGCGGCCGCTGCCAGAGTACGAAGGGAACGCCAGCGCATAGTCATCAGCCTCCCGCTAAAGGTTGAGCCGCAGCCCTTCCGTCGCCGCCACCACGTCGAGCCCGCGGTGCTCGCGGGCGGCCAGACCCTGTGCTTCGGCGACGAACGCGTCCATCCCCGGGTCGTCGCGCTCCGGTCGGTGGTGGAACAGTACCAGGCGTCCCACGCCGGCGTCCGCCGCGAGGCGGACGGCCTCCGCCCCGGTGGAATGCCCCCAGCCGCTGAACTGTCCCAGCTCCGCGACCGTGAACATGGCGTCGTGGATCAGCACGTCCGCTCCGTCCACGAACGCGACCAGCTCCTCGCGCCAACGCGGCCCGACGTCGTACGTCCCGCCCGGCCCCAGCTCATTGTCGGTTACGTACACCAGGCTCGGTCCGCCGCCGTCCGGCACCAGCCGGTACGCCAGGGTCGTGCCGGGGTGGCGGAGCGTCATGGCGCGCGCCCGAAACCCGCCCACGTCGAAGCTCCCCGGCTCCACGTGCGTGACCGAGAGGAACGCGTCCGCCTGGTCCAGGGGCACCGGGAAGACCACCGGATTCATCTGTTCGCGCAGGATTCGTTCCAGATCCACGCGACCCTGCCGGGGACCCCAGATCCGGACGGCGTTCAGCGGCTCGAACAGCGGGGCGAAAAACGGCAGGCCCTGGATGTGATCCCAGTGCGTATGCGACAGCAGGAGGTCCACCGCCAGGCCGCCGCGCGCCGCCTCGGCCAGCTTCCGCCCGAGCGGCCGGATGCCGGTGCCGGCGTCGAGCACCACGAGCCGCCGGCCTCCCGGACCGTCCGCCTCCACCCCGACGCAGGGCGTATTGCCGCCGTAGCGCGCGGTCTGCGGCCCCGGTGTGGGAATCGAGCCACGGGCTCCCCAGATCGTGACGCTATAGGTCATGAGCCCGGCTGATTGCGCATGTCGCACTCATAGTAGGGTTTCTGCCCGTCGGGGGGCAAGCCGGTCGCTCACGCGCCCCCGGTGACGGCGCTCACGGCAGGCGGGCCGCCGTGCGCAGCGCCGTTCGGTCCGCAATCCGGATGCCCCGGCGCGACACCTCGATCAGCCCGCGCGTGGCGAGCTCGCGCATCGTCCGGGAGACGGTCTCCCGGGTCGAGCCGATCATCTGCGCAATCGTGTGGTGCGTGAGACGCCGCGTGATCCAGCCGTCGCGCTCCTCGTCGGCGAGCTCGAGCAGCACCCGCGCAACGCGCCCCAGCACGTCCAGCAGCACCAGCCCGCCGATCTTGTCGTCGGCCCGGCGCAGCCGCCCCGACAGCGCGCGCAGCAGGCCGAGCGCGATGCGCGGCGTCTCCTCGAGCGCGCGCTGGAAGTCCTCGCGCCGCAGCACCAGCAGCCGGGCGTCCTCCATCGCGATGACATGGGCGGAGCGCGGCTGGTCGTCGATCAGGGCCATCTCGCCGAAGAAGTTCCCCGCCCCCAGCACCGACAGAATCACCTCCCGCCCGTCCTCGCCGATCAGGACGACCTTGACCTGGCCGGCGACCACGACGTAGAGCGCGTCGCCCGGGTCGTCCTCGAACAGGATGATGCTCTGCTTGGGGTAGCTGCGCTCCCGCACTGCCGCCGCGACGTGGCGCAGCTCATCATCTCCGAGATGGGCGAAAAGCGGGACGGCGCGCAGCGTCTCGGTCACGGTCATCGGTGGTGCCTCGAACGCGGGTAACCTCAACGAACGCGCGAAATTACGTGCCGGTGCGGGGGCGTGTCAAATGGACTGCGGCGGGGAGCTTGCCGCCAAGTCCATGTCCCGTCTATATTTCCAAGCTTTCGCATACCAGCACACCCACGGGAGCCAAGGCCGTGAAGCAGAACATCCATCCCAACTATCAGCGGGCCACCGTCATCTGCGCGTGCGGCAACACGTTCGAGACGCGCTCGACGACGCCTGCGATCCACGTCGAAATCTGCGCCAAGTGTCACCCGTACTACACGGGCAAGCAGAAGCTGATCGATACCGCCGGGCGCGTGGAGCGGTTCCACCGACGGTACGGCCGGAGCGGCGCGGCGCAGGGGACCTGACCGTGGACGCGCGGCTCGCCGCCGCGCTGGCCCGCGCCGAGGAGGTCGAGCACGCGCTCGCCGACCCGGCGACGGCGCGAAACCCGCAGCAGCTCAAGGCGCTCGGCCGCGAGCACGCCCGGCTGGACCGCCTGCGCCAGGTTGCCCGCCGTCTGCACAAGCTCACCGATGAACTGACCCAGGCGCGCGAGCTCGCGCGCGATGCCGATCCGGCCCTGGCGGAGCTGGCGCGCGCCGATGCCGAGCGGCTCAGCCCCGCAGTCGAGAGCGCGACGCAGGAGCTCGACGAGCTGCTGGTCCCGCCCGACCCGCTCGACGACCGCAACGTGATCATGGAGCTACGGGCGGGGACGGGCGGCGACGAAGCCGCCCTGTTCGCGGCCGATCTGCTGCGCATGTACACCCGGTTCGGCGAGCGCCGGGGCTGGCGCGTCGAAATCCTCGAGCTGCACGAAGGCAACCTCGGCGGCATCAAGGAAGCGATCCTGGCGGTACGCGGCGAGCGTGCCTACGGCCTGCTGCGCCACGAGTCCGGCGTGCACCGAGTCCAGCGGGTTCCGGAGACCGAGGCCCAAGGGCGGATTCACACGTCGGCCGCCACGATCGCCGTCCTGCCGGAGGCCGAAGAGATCGACGTCAAGATCGAGGAGAAGGACCTGAAGATCGACGTGTTCCGGTCCTCGGGTCCGGGCGGCCAGAGCGTCAACACGACCGACTCGGCCGTGCGGGTGACGCACGTCCCCACGGGGATCGTGGTGCAGTGCCAGGACCAGAAATCCCAGCTGCAGAACAAGCTCCGGGCGCTGGAGGTGCTGCGGGCGCGCCTGCTCGATCGCAGGATCGCCGAGCAGGAAGCGGCGCGGGCGCGCGAGCGACGCGCCATGGTGGGGACGGGCGACCGGTCGGCCAAGATCCGAACGTACAATTTCCCGCAGAACCGCGTCACCGACCACCGGATCAACTTCACCGTCTACTCGCTCGGAGACGTCATGGACGGCGCGCTCGATGAGCTGGTGACCCGGTTGCAGGCCGCGCGGCGCACGGAGCTGGGGGCGTGAGCACGACGATCGTCCGGTCCGTGGGAGACGTTGTCGCGGACGCCACGCAGGCCTTCGCCGCTGCCGGGTTCAGCCAGCCGCGGCGCGGCGCGCTCCGGCTGTGGGGCGCGGTCGCGGGGACCACCTCGGGCGAAGCCTGGCGCCGCCGCGCCGAGCGGCCCGCGCCCGACCTGGTCGCCCGCTTCGAGCGCGCGGTGGCGCGCCGCCTGGAGGGGGTGCCGTTCGCGTACGCGGCGGGCACGGCCGCGTTCCGCACGCTCGAGCTCACGGTGGACGAGCGGGTGCTGATTCCCCGGCCCGAGACGGAGGGGCTGGTCGAGCGGGTGCTCGCCTGGGCCCGGGCGCGCGGGCGCTGGGGCATCGCGGCCGACATCGGGACCGGCAGCGGCTGCGTCGCCCTGAGCCTCGCCTGCGAGGGCACCTTCGCCAAGATCATCGCGAGCGACGTTGCGACCGACGCGTTGGCGCTCGCTGCGGAAAACCACGCGCGCCTGGCGCCGCGCACGCCCGTCGAGTTCCGCGAGGGCGATCTGCTGTGGGCGCTGCGCGGCGAGGTCGTGGACGTGATCGTCGCCAATCCGCCGTACCTGACCGACGCGGAGTGGGAGGCGGCGGAGCCGGACGTGCGGGCGTTCGAGCCGCGCGCGGCGCTCGTGAGCGGGGCCGACGGCCAGCGGCACACCGAGGCGCTGCTTCGCATGGCGCGGCCCCTGCTTGCCCCGGGCGGGCTGCTCGCGCTGGAAGTAGATTGCAGCCGGGCGTCCGCGGGCGCCGCGCTCGCAGGGGCCCTCGGCTGGACGGTGGTGCGGGTCGAGGAAGATCTCTTCGGGCGCCCGCGGTACCTACTCGCCACGAAGGAGATCGCGTGATCGCAGAACGAGCCATCGACCTCGGCCGGCTCATCGGGCAGAGCGACGAATACAAGGCGCTGCGGCAGGCTCACGAGCGCGTCAAGGACGAGCGCGAGCTGCAGGACCGGATGAGCCACCTCCACGCCCTGGCCGAGCAGCTCGAGCGCGTCGCCATGAGCGAGCAGGATCCCCCGGAGGCCGCGGTCAACGAGTACAACGCCCTGCTCAGCGTGATCCAGGCCGATCCACGCTACCAGTCGGTCGTGGCCGCGCAGTCGAACTTCGACAAGCTCATGCTGCGGGTGAACGAGCAGATCCTGGAGGGGATCAAGCGCGGCGCCGCCAGTCCGATCATCACCCTGAGCTGACGACGCGTGCCCGGACTGTTCCTGGTGATCGAGG
The DNA here is from genome assembly GCA_963771275.1 of uncultured Gemmatimonadales bacterium. Classification (GTDB taxonomy): domain Bacteria; phylum Gemmatimonadota; class Gemmatimonadetes; order Gemmatimonadales; family GWC2-71-9; genus JAOTWJ01. The sequence continues at coordinate 46,736 of CAVYSW010000003.1, read as the reverse complement.
GGCCGGAGGGCGCGGGCAAGTCCACGCTGGCCCGGGCGCTGGCGCGACGGCTCGCGGCCCGGGGCCTCGCGCCGGTGGAAGTGCGCGAGCCGGGAGGAACGCCGGTCGCCGAGGCCGCGCGGGCGGCGTTCCTCGATCCCGCGCTGGACGTGGCGCCGCTCGCGGAGCTGTTCCTGCTGCTGGCCGCGCGCGCCGACCTGGTCGCCAAGGTGATCCGCCCCGCGCTGGACGCGGGACGGCCGGTCGTGTGCGACCGCTACGACCTGTCCACCATGGCGTACCAGGTCGCGGGCCGGGGGCTGGACGCGGCAGCGGTGCAGGGCGCGAACCGGCTCGCGACGGGTGGCCTCGCGCCGGATTGCACGCTGGTGCTCGACGTGCCGGCGACGCTGGGACGGGCTCGGCAGGAAGCGGAGGGCAAGGTGCCCGATCGCCTGGAGCGCGCGGACCCGGGATTCCACGCGCGCGTCGTGGCGGCATTCCGCGACGCCCGGGGACCGGGCATCATGCACCTCGACGGCACCGGCCCGGCGGCGGCGGTGGAAGCAGCCGCGTGGGCGGCGGTGCTCGAGCACTGTGGGAAACACTTGGGCGTTGGGCGGGTTGAATAGATACCCCCGGGGCCGCGGAGAGCAATCATGAAACGCAGGAACATCGCGCTGTTCGGTTTGGTCGGGTTCGTCGCGTTCTTGTCCGGCGGGTGGCTGCTGCAGCGCGGCAGCGAGCACGCGGGGAACGTCTACCAGAAGGCGCGGCTGTTCGAGAGTGTCGTCGCCTATCTCTCCGAGTACTACGTCGACTCGCTGAGCGAGGGGCACATCTACGACCTCGCGATCGACGGGGTGCTGCGGGAGCTGAACGATCCCTACACGACCTTTCTCCGTCCGGCCGACGTCGAGGCCCTGAGCGTCACCACCACGGGCAACTACGGCGGGCTCGGCATCCGGATCGAGTCGAGCGACGGCTGGATCCAGATTGTGGCCCCGCTGCCCGACACGCCGGCGGAGCGGGCGGGCGTGCAGGCCGGTGACCGCATCGTCGAGGTGAACGGGGAGTCGACCCACGAGTGGCCGGTGGACCGGGCGGTGAGCCGGCTGCGCGGGGAGCCCGGCCAGGCGGCGGACATCACGGTGGTCCGTCCCGGCGTCGCGGACCCGATCAAGTTCCGGATCGTGCGCGAGCGGATCCACGTGCGGTCCATCGAAGGCGGGACTGTCCTGCCGGGCGGCGTCGGGTTCGTGAAGTTGACCCAGGTGAGCGAAGCGTCCGCGGCGGAGCTGGGCAGCGAGATCGACCGGCTGCGGCAACAGGGCGCCAAGTCGCTGATTCTCGACCTGCGCAACAACCCCGGCGGGCTGCTGAACGAAGGGGTAGCCGTTTCCGATCTGTTCCTCGACCGCGGGAAGATCGTGGTCGAAACCCGCGGCCGCGCTCCCGGCGCGTCGGGGGTGTTCAAGGCCTCGACCCCCCAGAAGTGGCCGGACATGCCGATCGTGGTGCTGCAGAACGGCAACTCGGCGAGCGCGGCGGAGATCATCGCCGGGGCGCTGCAGGATCACGATCGGGCCCTGATCGTGGGCACGACCAGCTTCGGCAAGGGGCTCGTGCAATCGGTCTACGAGCTGGGGCCGGGGCCGCAGGCCCTCAAGCTCACGACGGGCCGGTGGTTCACGCCGAGCGGCCGGCAGCTCGAGCGGCCGGTCAGGCGCGGCGGCGCGGCGATCGCGCAGGCGGCACCGGACGACAGCGTCGATACCGCGGATACCACCGCCGCCGCGCCCGACACGACGCGGCCGCGGTTCCACACCGACGCCGGCCGCCTGGTGTTCGGCGGCGGCGGGATCGCGCCGGACCGGGTGGTGACCCCGGACACGCTGACGACGAAGGAGCAGGCGTTTGCCCGGGCCATCGGGTCGCGCGTGCCGGAGTACCGCGCCGCGCTCACGGCCGACGCGCTCGAGGTCAAGGGCCGGAACGGGGTGACCGACCCCATGTTCCGCGTGACCGCGGCGATGCGCGCCGAGCTGGTGGCCCAGCTCAAGCAGCACGGCATCACGCTGCCGGATTCGCTGTATGCCGGGGCGGCAGGCTTCCTGGACGAGCAGCTTGGCGACGAGATCGCGCGCTTCGTGTTCGGGCGTGACCTCGAGATCCGGCGGCAGCTCGCCCGCGATCCGCAGGTGCGCGAGGCCACCGCGCTGCTCGCGCGCGCGAAATCACCGGCAGAGCTGCTGGCGCTCGCCGCGCGGCCGGAGACGAGTCCTTCGCATTGAGCGGGATCGGCATCATCGGACCGGGCCGCGCGGGCATCGGTCTCGCGCTGGCGCTGACCGAGGCCGGTCACGAGGTCTGGCTCCATGGGCGGCGGGGGAAGGACGTTCCCCCGCCGCTTCGTCTTTCCTGGGGCGGCATGCCGGACTGGCTTGGACGTGCCGACGTCGTGGTGCTCGCCGTGCGCGACGGGGCCATCGAGCCTGCCGCCCGCGAGGTGGCTGGGGCGCAGGCGATCACGGGCCGGCACGTCGTGCTGCACCTGTCGGGCATGCTCGGCATCGAGCCGCTCATCGCGTTGCGACCGAGCGGGGCGGCGCTCGGCGTGCTGCATCCGCTGCAGGCGATCGCTCGCCCGGAATCGGCACCGGAGCGCTTCCGCGGAGCGCTCGCCGCCCTCACGGGTGATGCCGCGGCGGTCCGCGCCGCGGAGCGGCTGGCGCGCGACGTCGGGATGCGACCGGTACGACTCGAGGCGGGCGCCAAGCCGCTGTATCACGCCGCCGCGGCCATCGCGTCGAACTACCTCGTGGTCCTCGCGGGGCTGACCGAGCGCCTCCTGACGGATGCGGGCCTCGCGTCCGACGATGCGCGCGCGGGGCTGGTCGCGCTGATGCAGGGGACCCTGGACAACGTGCGGGTCGAAGGTCTGCAGGCGCTCACGGGCCCGATCGTGCGGGGGGACGTGGAGACGGTCGCGGCGCACCTGGCCGTGCTCCCGCCCGACGTGGCGGCCGTGTATCGCGCGCTGGGCCTGGAGGCGCTGCGCTCCGCCCGGCTCGACCGGGTGGCGGCCGCCCGCCTGCGGGACATGCTTGAAGACGGGGCCGGTTCGTAGGCCGACCGGACCGACAGATGCCCGGCGCCCGCCGGGGGAGGGAAGCGATGCGACTACCCGTTGTGCTGGCAGTCGTGGTGGGGGCCGCGATGACCGGGTGTGCGCCCTGGGGCCCGCCACCCAATCCGCGCGAGGTGATGGAGGCCGATCGTGCCTTCGCCAGAGCCACCGCGGAACGCGGGGGAGAGGGCTGGGCGGCCTCCTTCGCGCCCGATGGCCGGATGTACCGGCAGCGCGGCTACGTGGACGGCCGCGACGCGATCCGCGCGCTCATGGTTCCGGCCTTCGCGGACACCACGACGGCGCTCCGCTGGGACCCCGATACGGCGGTCGTCGCCGCGGCCGGCGACCTGGCGTACACCCTGGGCCACTGGGAGTCGGTGGTGCGGACGGCGACCGGCGACTCCGTCGTGGCGCGCGGCAACTACGTCACGCTGTGGCGGCGCCAGTCCGACGGATCGTGGAAGGTCGCCCTGGATATCGGCAACCAGGCCGCGGCACCGTAAGCGTCGCGATCAACGCCCTCCGCCGGGCCCGCGCCGCGGTGGTGCCGGCGGCAACGCGTCGACGAACTCCGCCATCCGTTTCCGCATCGCGTCGTCCGGGAGGCGGCCAATGCCGCCGCCGAGGTCGTCCACCATGTGCTCGGCGTTGCTCGTGGCGGGCGTCGCCGCGGTGACCGCGGGGTGAGCGATCACGTACTTCAGGAAGAACTGCGCCCATGATGCGGCGTCGAACTCCTTGGCCCACGCGGGCAGCGGCTGGTCGCCGACGCGCTGGAACAGGCGCGTGCGGCCGAACGGGACATACACGAGCACGCCGATCTTCCGCTCGATCGCGAGCGGCAGGATCGTGGGCTCGACGTCGCGGTTGTCGACGGCGTAGTCGATGCCGATGAAGTCGAGCGGCTCGTTGCGCATGACCTGCTCGAGCTCGGCGTACTGGCTGTTGCTGGTGGTCGTCACGCCGAGATAGCGGATCCTCCCTTGCTGCTTCAGCTCCTTGAGAATGCCGAGCTGCGTGGGCACGTCGGCCAGATTGTGCACCTGGATCAGGTCGATCTTCGGGACCCGGAATTTCTGGAACGAGGCCTCGATCTGCGCGCGCGCGGCCGCGGGGTCGGCCGAGCCGCCCCGGCCCGCGACGTTGACCTTGGTTGCCCAGAAGATCTTCGAAGCCACGCCCAAATCGTTGGCGATGTCGCCCGCCACCTGCTCGGATGCCCCGTAGCCGGGCGCGGTGTCGAACACCTTGGCGCCCCGGTCCACCATCGTCTTGATGACGGCCTTGAGCGCGTCCACTTCATCCCGCCGCGCCAGCTGCGAGAACGTGGCCGAGCTGCCCAGGCCGATCACGGGCAGCATCTCGCCGGTCGAGGGGATGGCGCGCTGCATCAGCTGCCCTTGCTGCAATGCCCGGAGCAGGCGGGGAGGGAGGGCGAGCGTGGCCCCGGCCCCCAGGGTGATCCCAAGCCATTCGCGGCGGCTGACCATGGTCGGCTCCCGGTACGTGATGGATAGACAGGCGGCTCGGCGTCGAGCCGCAGGCCCTGCGAGGCCTACAAGCTACGGCGCGACCGGGCGGCACGTCAAACGCGGCAGGGGACCGGGCGGGGCGCCGGTGCGAGGTTCCCGATTCGGGCCTTGACATATTATTATAGCTATGTAAATATTCACTCATGCCGCCCGCGCCGCCCGGATGCCCCGGCCTGCGGCGGGCCCTGGCCCAGGAGGAGACGATGTCGACAGTGAAGCATGCAACCGACGCGACGTTCCAGCAGGACGTGCTCGACGCCCCGGGGCCGGTCCTCGTGGACTTCTGGGCGCCGTGGTGCGGGCCGTGCCGCGTGGTGGCACCGGTGCTGGAGAAGGTCGCCGAGCAATACGACGGTCGGGTGAGCGTGTTGAAGGTCAACGTGGACGAGAACCCGGAGACGGCCGAGCGCTACGGCATCCGGTCGATCCCGACGATCGCGCTGTTCAACGGCGGGGAGATCGTGGACGGCGTGCTGGGTGCCGCGCCCCAGCCGTTGTTTCACGAGATGCTCGACAAGCACCTGACCGGAACGCCGGCGGGGGAGCGCTGATGCAACCCATCGTCGTTACCTGGGACGGCGGCGCCCGGTTCACGGCCGACATTCGCGGCCACAAGGTCACCGTGGACCAGCCGCCCAAGGGAGGCGGGGACGACAGCGCGCCCATGCCGCTCGAGCTCATTCCGGCGGGACTCGGCACCTGCGTCGCCCTGTACGTGCAGCGGTTTCTGACCACGCGCGGGCTCGATGCCGCGGGGATGACCGTCGAGGTCAGAGCGCTGGGGGCGGCGAACCCGAACCGGATTGGCCGGTTCGAGGTGGCGGTGCGCATTCCGGTCGACGTGCCGGACAAGTACCGCGAGGCCCTGGTCCGCGCCGCCGAGAGCTGTACCGTGCACCACACGCTCACCCACACGCCGGAGATCCACGTGCAGGTGGGCGACGCGGCGGTCGGGTTACGTGCTGGGGAAACAGCCTGACCAGCAGACCACGATGAGTATGGCGGTGGGGATCCCCACCACCAGCCCGACGCTCTTCCAGAATCCGGCGACGGGGTTGCCCAGCCGGATCGAGTCGGCCTCCGCCCGCGGCAGGCCGATCCGGCAGCTGTCGCACGTCACCGGCCGGAGATAGGGAATGCCCGTGACGCTGTCCGCGGTGACGACCACCGCGTGCAGCCGCTGGGCCTTGCCGCCCCGCCACACCTGGACCTGCTGGCGCGGCGGCGCGCTGCCCCCCACTTCCCGGGCAGACGGCTCATGGCGACCGGCGCTCCAGCACGGCGTAATGCGCGCAGCGGGCGTCGAAGCGCTGGAGCAACGCGCGCGCCGCGGGCGGCACCACCGCCGCCTCGTAGTCGGACCCGGCGAAGGCGCGAACCGCGTCGAGCGATGCAAACCACATCACGGTGACGAACTCGACCGCGTTGCCGTGCTCGCGTCGCAGCAGATCGATGCCCAGAAAGCCCTCGATGCGGCGTGCCGTAATGCCGCCGACGATCTCGGAGCGCAGCAACCGCTCGTAGGCATCGGCCTTGTCGCGGCTCGTCCAGCCATGCCAGATGCGACTGATCATCGGCGTCACCTCCCGGGCGACCGCCCCTCGTCGAGAATCCTGAGCGCGACCACCTGGCGCACCCAGCGGGCGTGCCCGCCGTCGCCGGGGACGAGCAGGCGCCAGGGGCCTTCCGTGGCGGGGAGCGGCCGCCCATCGAGCCGATCGGCGACGATGACGACCCGGTCGCCGAGACCGGGCGCCAGCTCGACCAGGCTGAACAGGGCGCGATAGCCGTCGGCCGCCTCGGCCAGCAGGCGCCGGACCAGCTGGGGGCCGTGCAGGCTGTCGATTGGGACGCCGGCGAGGCGCAGCACGCTGACGAGCGGCACGCCGGTGTACGTCAGCGTGGGCCCGTCGTGGAACCTCGCGCGCACGGTGTCATGCGGCAGGGCCGCGAAATCGGCGGCGCGCAGCACGGTGGTCCGGCCCGCCACGTCGATGAGGAGCGAGTCCGGTGCGGGCGCCGCGCCCGGCGGCGGCGCGGCGAGCAGGAGCAGGCTGAGCAGCAGATGCACGGGATCCTCTCGAAGGCAATCGCTGAAAGACCCGGCGGGGTTCGCTGCCGGCGGGCACAAGCTGCCAGGCCTGCCGTTGGGGCGCAAGCGCGCCGTCGCCTGCTTCACGGAGAATCGCCAGGCCACGTACAGGCCGCGGCCGGTTCGGCGCAGCTCCGCCCATCGTGAAGACGCGGACGCCATCCGCCTCACCCGCCTGCCGGGTCACGCGGCGCTCTCGCCGAGCATGGCAGGTTTGCGCGCCGCTCGAGGTTACCGCACCTCGCTGACCGCCTCCGTGTAGCGCAGCACCGGAGCGCGGACCTGCACGGGTCCCGCCACGGCGAACCGGAGCTCGAGCGTGACCGTATCGCCCACCACGAGCGGTCGGCGCAGACCACGGAGCATCAGGTGATACTCGCCGGGTGCGAGGCGCACGCGGCCCCCGGCGGGAACGGCGATCCCGGATACCGGCAGCATGCGCCCCGCGGTGACGGTGTGCAGGGACACGGAGTCCGCGTCGGGCGAGTCGACCGCGACCAGCGTGTCGGCCGCGCGGGCGCGGTTGGCGAGCAGAAGGAACGCCGGGGCTTCCATCGGCCCGGCCGGCGCGGAGACCACGGCGTGGCTGATCGTGACGCTCCCGGCCACGGCGCCGCCGCCGCGCGCCGCGGGGCGGCATGCGGTGACGCCGAGCGCCGCGACGGCGGCGAGCGCGCCGACAATCTCTCGCATCGTTCGTCGTGACATCCGCGCCGCGGCGGTCTCCTACGGGTTCCGGGCCAGCGGGGGAATCGGCGTGCGCCGCGCGGAATCGGCGATCAGGCTCGCGAGCCGCTTGGCGCGCGTCGCTTCGCGCTTGGCGCTCATGACCCAGTAGGTGCTCGTCCGGCGATACCACGGCGGCCGTTTCTGGAAGTACGCCCAGGCCGCCGCATTCGCCCGGAATTCCCGGGCGTACGCCGGGCTCAGCTTTGCCGGGGGTCGCTCGAAGGAGTAGACGCCGGTACGGCCCTCGTCCCGCGCGGCGAACGCGGCAAGCCCCGGCTGCGCCATGCGTCCCTCCCGGATCAGGCGCTCCACGTGCGCGACGTTCACCCGGCTCCACGTGCTGCGCGGCTTCCGCGGCGTGAAGCGGGTGGAGAATGTGTCGCCGTCGACACCGCGGCGAACCCCGTCGATCCACCCGAAGCACAGCGCTTCGTCGAGGGCCTGCGCGTAGGTGATGCCCCGAGAGGCCGCGTGGGTCTTGTGGCAGCGCACCACCAGCTCCTGCGCCGTCGCGTGGTGCTTCACGAGCCAGGCGCGGAACGCGGCTGCGCTCCGGAAGGCCCGGGGTGCGGCGGGGGCCGGCCCGGTCATTTCAGATACTGGTCCAGCCAATCGAGCACCGTCCCCCACCAGATGCGCCGGTTTCGCGGCTTCAGCACCCAGTGCCCCTCGTCCGGGAAGTACAGGAACTTGGCCGGGACGCCCATCTGCCGCAGCGCGGTGAACGCCTGGTAGCCCTCCGACAGGTCCACCCGGAAGTCGAGCTGGGAGTGCACGATCAGCATCGGCGTCTTCCAGTGCTGCACGAAGTTGAGCGGCGACCACTTCTCGTACAGCGCGCGGTTGGCGTACGGCGTCCCGCCGAAATCCCAGTTCACGAACCACAGCTCCTCCGTGGAGCCGGCCATGCTGACCGTATTGAACACGCCGTCGTGGGCCACGAGGCACTTGAAGCGATCGGTGTGCCCGGCGACCCAGTAGATCATGTAGCCGCCGTAGCTCGCGCCCGCCGCGCAGACACGGGCCGTGTCCACGTACGGCTGCCGCAGCACCACATCGAGCCCCTTCATCAGGTCCTGGTAGGGCGCCTCACCCCAGTGCTGCGAGACGGCGTCGGTGAACTTCTGGCCGTACCCGGTCGAGCCGTGGCGATTGACGGCCGCCACCACGTAGCCGCGCGCGGCGAACAGCTGGTAGTTCCAGCGCGCGTGCCACAGATCGAGCCACCCGGTCTGCGGTCCGCCGTGCAGCAGGTAGACGACGGGGTACTTCCTGCCCGGGTCGAAGCCGGGGGGCTTCTGGAGCCAGCCGAACACCGAATCGCCCAGGGCGCCCACGAAGCCGAACGGCTCGAGCGGGGGGAGATCGAGTTCCGCCACCATCGCGTCGGTGTGGTGGGTCAGCGCCTTGTCGCCGACCCAGACCTCGGCGGGCTGCGTGTCGCTCTGGTGAAGGTAGACCAGGGTGCGGCCGTCCGGCCCGACGCTCGGGCTCGCGTTGACACCCTGGGTCACGACCAGCGTCCGCCGGAACGAAGGCAGGTCCAGCCGATAGATGTTGTCCCGGCCGCGCTCCTCGACCACCGCGTAGAGGCACTTGGAGTCGGGACACCATGCGTACGCGCCGACCGACAGGTCCCAACCCGCCGTCGCTTCCCTGACGGTCCCGTCGCTCCGGTCGCGCAGCATGAGCCGCAGCCGGTCGGCCTCGAACCCGGGCCGCGCCATCGACAGGTACGACAGCCACTTGCCGTCGGGCGAGTAGCGCGGCGTGTTCTCGGCGCCCCGCGCGGCCGCGGTGAGGTTCTGCATCGGGCCGCCATCGGCGCCGAACACGAAGATGTCGACGTTGGTGTTGGTCGCCACGATGTCGTCGCCGTGCATTGCGACCGCGATCTGGCGGCCGTCGGGGGAGACCGCGAGGTCGCCCGCGCCCGTCGTGGTGATGGTGGGCACGTCGTGGTCCACCGGCGTCAGGTCCTTGGCCGTCCCGCCGGCCAGGGCCACCGCGAAGACGTGCTGCCGCCGGCCGGCGCGCCATTCGTCCCAGTGGCGGTACAGCAGCTCCGTCCAGATGCGCGCGTCGGTGGGGTAGTCGCCGTTGCGGCGGTCGATCTCCTGCTCGACCGGCCACTTGAGATCGACCACTGCCAGGAACCCCCGCCCGTCGGGTGTCCAGAGGAACTCGTTCACGCCGTCCGGGATGCTCGTGACCTTGCGGGCTTCGCCGCCCGCGAGCGTCAGCACCCAGATCTGCGAGCCACCCTCGCGGCTCGAGAGAAACGCCAGGCTCTTCCCGTCGGGCGCCCAGCGCGGGGACCGGTCCGAGCCCGGACCCTGGGTGAGCTGGCGCGTCTCGCCCGTCGCGACGCTTGCCAGCCACACGCGCGCCGCCGCGCGGTTGTCCTTGAGCGACGCGGTCGTGATCGTGTAGGCCACCGATTGGCCATCGGGCGCGAGCTGCGGGTCGGACACCACCGGCAGGCCGAGGAGGTCGTCGAACGTGATGGCGCGCTGCTGGGCCGAGAGTGCGACGGGCAGCGCGAGCAGCAGGAGGAATCGCAACGGGCGCATGACAGCCGTCCTGGTGGGTGGAGGTGCGGTCGACCATGGGGGCGGGAGAGTGGTGATCGGGTTCAGGCGCCGATCCCCACCTCCAGCCGTCGAACACTACATCCGGCTCCCCTCGAAGTGATACCGCATCAGCACGGAGTCCGGCTTGTCGGCCAGCATCAACGCTCCAGTGCCGACCACCTTGCCGTCACGCAGACGGACCGTCCACGTGTCGATCACCCTGGCTCCGCCCGCCGCCGTGCTGGCAAACGGCGTGGACCTCCCCACGGCGCTGTCGCCGGACAGCGTGTACGTGGACCGACTCGTGTCAGGCGACCCCTCCGTCGTCCCGGTGCACGCTCCATTGGCGCACACCTCCGTCCACCGGGCGACGACGGAATCGGAGCCCTCGGCCATGGACGTCCCCATCCACGTCCCCGCGATGTCGGCTTCGGTGAGGGCCATCGGACCCGCCGCGGCGGCATTGCCTTGGGTCTGCTGGGACCGGGAACAGGCAACCACCAGTGGGATGAGAAGCAACGCTCGACGCATGGAGTACCTCCTGGAGAGTGGCTGAGGGCGGCGCGCCTGCCGCGCGCAGGGGCGCGTCGCGCCGAAGGTATGACGAATGCGCGGGCCGCGCTAGACGCCGCGGGGGAGATCGACGTAGAATTGCTCGCGGAGCGTGGCGTCGGATCGCGAACCCCCTTCGAGGACAGACTGCTCATGAACAGGCTCTGGCTCGTCGTCGCCCTGGGATGCGTGGCATGCGCTCCCGGAAACGCCGACATCGCGCGCTGGGAGCGGCAGGCGCAGAACGTCACGATCACGCGGGACGACTGGGGCATCCCCCACGTCTCCGGGAAGACCGATGCCGATGCGGTGTTCGGCCTGATGTACGCCCAGGCCGAAGACGACTTCAACCGGGTGGAGATGAACTACCTCAACGCCCTGGGCCGCCTGGCGGAGACCGCAGGCGAGCCCGCACTGTATCAGGACCTGCGGATGAAGCTGTTCATCGATCCGGCGGAGCTGCAGCGGCAGTACGCGGCGAGTCCGGACTGGCTCAAGGCGCTGATGAACGCGTTTGCCGACGGCCTGAACTACTACCTCGCCAGGCATCCCGAGGTGACGCCGAAGGTCATCACGCACTTCGAGCCCTGGATGGCGCTGAGCTTCAGCGAAGGCAGCATCGGTGGGGACATCGAGCGGGTGAACGTGCGGCAGCTCCAGGCGTTCTATGGGGACAGCGCCGAGCGGCCGATGCGCGCCGCGGAGCGCACGGGTTTCGCGGAGCCCACGGGCTCGAACGGCGTCGCCATCGCGCCGTCGAACACGGTCGACCACCATGCCCTCCTGCTGATCAACCCGCACACCTCGTTCTTCTTCCGGGCCGAAGTGCAGGTGACGAGCGACGAGGGCCTGAACGCCTACGGCGCGGTGACGTGGGGCCAGTTCTTCGTCTACCAGGGCTTCAACGAGCGCGCGGGATGGATGCACACGTCCAGCGGCGTCGACAATATCGACGAATTCCTCGAGACGATCGTCCGGCACGGCGACAGCGTGTTCTACCGTTACGGGGGCGAGCTGCGCCCGATGACGGTGAGCCGGATCACGGTGCCGTACAAAACCGACACCGGGCTGGCCGAGCGGACGTTCACGGTCTACCGCACGCAACACGGGCCGATCGTGCGCGCAGCGGACGGCAAGTGGGTGAGCGTCGCCCTCATGCAGGATCCGCTCCACGCGCTGATGCAGTCGTACACGCGCACCAAGGCGCGGAGCCTCCAGGAGTTCCGCCAGACGATGGAGCTGCACACCAACTCGTCCAATAACACGATCTTCGCCGACGCCGACGGCGACATCGCCTACTTCCATTCCAATTTCATTCCGGGGCGCAGCACCCGGTTCGACTGGACCAGACCGGTGGACGGCAGCGACACGGCGACGGCGTGGCACGGCGTGCTGTCGGTGGACGAGACGCCGCACCTGCTCAACCCGCCGAACGGCTGGCTCTACAACTCCAACAACTGGCCGTGGTCGGCGGCGGGGCCGAACAGTCCGAAGCGGGGGGACTTTCCGGCCTACGTGGAAACCGGGACCAGCGAGTCCGCGCGCGGGCTCCACGCAATCCGGGTGCTGGAGAACAAGAAGGACTTTACGCTGACGTCGCTCAGGGACGCCGCGTACGACAGCTACCTCCCGGCGTTCGCGAAGATGATCCCGCCGTTGATCACGGCGCACGACCGGGCGCCGGCCGGCAATCCGCTCAAGGCGACGCTGGCCGAGCAGATCGGGACGCTGCGTGGTTGGGACTACCGCTGGGGCGTGGCGTCCATTCCCACGGCGCTCGCCGTGTTCTGGGGTGAGGAGGTCGGGCGACGGGTGGGGCGCGACGCGCGGACCGCCGGGATGACGCTCGAGGACTACGTCGCCGGTGGCGGTGGGGCGGAGCAGCTGCTCCCGGCGCTGGCGGCGGCGGTCGACACACTCACGGCCGATTTCGGCGGCTGGCAGACGCCGTGGGGAGACATCAACCGATTCCAGCGGCTCACCGGCGACATCGTCCAGCCGTTCAGCGACTCGGGCCCAAGCATCCCCGTGGGCTTCACGTCTTCCCGATGGGGCTCACTCGCCTCGTTCGGGGCGCGCGCGTACCTGGGCACCCGGAAATGGTACGGCACCAGCGGGAACAGCTTCGTGGCGGTGGTCGAGTTCGGCGACAGCGTCCGGGCCATCGCGGTGACCGCCGGCGGCGAGAGCGGGCATCCCGCATCTCCCCATTTCAACGACGAGGCGGTGCGGTACAGCACGGGCGATCTCCGGGCGGTGTACTTCTACCGCTCGCAGCTCGCGGGGCACATCGAGCGGGAATACCGGCCGGGGCGGTGACTGCAGCTTGGGTGAGGGCGCCAAGCGCAGGGTGACCGGGCTCCAGTTAGCGAGTGGCCGCGCGCTGTTCCGGGAGCGCGACTACATCGTCTTTCTGAGCGCGCGGGCGTTCGGGGTGCTGGGGACGGTTGCCCAGAGCGTCACGATGGGCTGGCACGTGTACGACCTGGCGCGCGCGCGCAGCGGCGTCGCCGTGTCGGCGCTGTACGTGGGACTCCTCGGCCTCGCGACGTTCCTGCCGCTGTTCTTCCTCGCGCTGCCCGCAGGCGTCGTGGCCGACCGGTACGCCCGGAAGACGATCCTGATCAGCTGTTTCCTCGCCGAGGCCGTGTGCGCCGGGGCGCTGATGGGTGCCGCCGCACTCGGTGTCCTCTCGGTCCACGTCCTGATCGGCATCGCGTTCGGGTTCGGGATTGCCCGCGCGTTCCGCGCGCCCGCGGGGGTGGCGCTCGCGCCGATGCTGGTGCCCAAGGCGTTGCTGCCGCGGGCGATTGCGTGGAACTCGCTGGCCTTCCAGCTCGGCACGATCACCGGGCCGGCGCTCGCCGGCCTGATCGTCGGCCGGTGGTCGTCGGCCCACGCCTACGGCGTCTCGCTCGCGCTCTATTTCGCGGCGGTGGCGGGACTCGCATGCATCACGCGCCCCACCACGCCGGACGCCAAACCCGGCTCGCGCCTCGCGCTGGTGCAGGAGGGGCTCGCCTACATCTGGAACAGCAAGATCATCCTCGGCGCGATCTCGCTCGACCTGTTCGCGGTCCTGCTGGGCGGCGTCACCGCGCTGCTGCCGGTGTTTGCCCGCGACGTGCTCGGGGTGGGCGCGGAGGGCTTCGGGGTGCTGCGCTCGGCGCCGGCCGTCGGGGCGACGGCGGTGGCCCTGGTGCTGGCCAGCCGGCCGGTTCGCAACCGGGCGGGCGTCGCGATGTTCACCGGGGTGGCGATCTTCGGGGCGGCGACCATCGTGTTCGCGCTGTCGCGCTCCTACTGGCTCTCGCTCGGCGCGCTCGCGGCGCTCGGGGGCGCCGACATGGTCTCGGTCTACATCCGCCAGACCTTGATCCAGATCGTGACGCCCGATGCGATGCGAGGCCGCGTCGCGGCGGTCTCGTTCCTGTTCATCGGCGCGTCCAACGAGCTCGGAGAATTCGAGAGCGGCGTCACCGCACGCGTGTTCGGGCCGGTGCTCGCCGCCGTGCTCGGCGGCGTCGCCTCGCTGGGCGTGACCGGGCTCTGGGCCCGGCTGTTCCCGGCGCTCCGCAAGGTGGATCGGCTGGAGTAGCGGGGGAGGGCCGTGCGCTCTGCGCTCGACTCGTGCGTCGAAGACCAGCGCCTGGTGCCACTGTAGCCTCCTGCCGCACACTGCCGCGTGCAGTGCCACCGGCCCCCAGTTCAGCGAATGGGCGCACCAGTCTCGAAGTCGAACAGCGTCACGCGCCGCAGCCGGTAGTACGCCTGCCAGTAGCCGCGCAGGGCCTGCACGAACTGCGACACCGCCTGGTCCTTCTCGTTCTGCGCGATGTAGAGGTTGTCGATGCTGATGCGTCCGATGACGTAGCGGTTGTAGGCGACCTCGAACCGCTTGCCCGCCACCGTGTCCGCCTTGGCCGAGAGCTCGACGTTGCGGCGTGCCTGGGACAGCTGGAGCGCGGCGTAGTGCGCGTCGTGGGCGGTCTGCTCCAGCGTGGACTGCGCCAGGCTCTCCGTCCGGTCCCGCTCGGCCTCTGCGGCCCGGACGTCTTCGCCGTGCGCTCCCCATTGCCAGAGGGGCACCTGCACCGACAGGGTGAACTGGCGGGCTTCCAGCAGGTCCTGATACGCCAGCTTCGCTTCGGGCGCCGTGGCGTTGTAGCCGAAGCTCGCCTGTACGGTCGCGCCGATCCCGTTGGCGAGCTTGGCTTCCGTGACGCGTCGCCGGGCCTGCACGTCCTGCAGCTCCACACCGATCACTGCCGCCCGGTTCCGGAGCGCCTGGGCCACTGCCACGGCCGTGTCCGGCTCGAGCGTGGGCAGCGTGGCGGACACGGCGACGGCGAGCGGCCTGTCTGCGGGCAGGTTGAGGGCCAGGCGCAGTGCGGCCAGGGCGCGATCGTACTCGAGGCGCGCGCCGTCCAGCGTCGTGCGCGACCGGAGCAGCGCCAGCTCGCTCTGGAGCAGGTCGTTCTCGCCGATCTTGCCGACCTCGAACCGACCCTGATTCAACCGGTAGAGCGTGTCGTTGGTGGCCGCGTTGGCGGTGGCGTTGCGCAGCGCGACCCGGCCGGCGTACACGTCGTAGAACAGACCCGTGACGGTGAGTGCGATGTCTTCCATGGCCTCGCGGTACGACCGCTCGTCCAGCTCGGCCTGGACGTTCTGCTCGCGGTGATCCCACCCGGCAGCGTTGGGCCGCAGAATGCCCTGCCGCAGGCCGATGGCAAACGGCGTGGAGGACCAGGTCTCGATGTCCTGCTGCCCGGTCACCCGGAGCCTGGCGAGCGACGACGAAACGAACAGATCGCCGCCCGTGAACGGCAGCTTCTGCGTGAGCTGCATGGTGAGCGACGCGTTGGTCTGCTGCTGCGGCCGGAACAGCGTGGTCCCGTCCGGCTGAACCACCGCAATGATGGACCGGTTGTAGGCTGGCAGCGAGCCCGTCAGCGAGAGCTGCGGCAGCAGGCGCGACGAGAAGGAGCGGGTCCGGGAGCGGCCCGCCTCCAGCGCGGCTTCCGCGGCGTGGGCCTGGTGGCCCCGCTCCTGCGCCATGGCGATGGCCTGGCCGAGCGTGAGCGCGTCCTGCGCCGCCAGGGGCGCGGCGCGCGGGAGGAAAAGCCCCGCCGCGACGAGCGGCGCGAGGGCGCGAAGCCGAAGGTGTCTGGACATGGGACCTATTCGTAGCGGAGGCAGACCACCGGATCCTGGCGGGCGGCGCGATGCGCGGGGAGGATCCCGAACGCGAGGCCCACGGAGAACGAGACGCCGAACGCGACGACCACCGAGAGGAATGACACGACCGTCTGGATGCCGGCAAAGCGCTCGATGCCCGCGCTGAGCCCGCCTCCGACGACGATGCCGGCGAGCCCACCGGCGACGCTGATCAACACCGCCTCGCTCAGGAACTGGAAGAGAATGTCCTTCTGCGTGGCGCCGACCGCGCGACGCACGCCGATCTCGCGAATGCGCTCCAGCACCGAGGCGAGCATGATGTTCATGATCCCGATGCCGCCGACGATCAGCGAGATGGAGGCGATGGCGCCGAGCACGACGTTGAAGATCGTCTTGGTTCGCTGCTCCTGACGGAGCAGCAGCTCCGGCACGGTGATCTCGAAGTCCACCACCGTGTTGTGCCGGCGCTGGAGCATCCGCTGCATGATGCTCGTCACCGCGGGGACCAGCTTGGAGTCGGTGACGCGCACGATGATCCGGTCCAGCTGATTCTGGTTGGTGCGCTCCTGGCGTTGCTCCTCCGTCTCGGTCTCGGGCTCGTCGGCGCCGACGCCGGCGGGGCGGGCCGCCGCTTCGATGTCGCGCTGCGTGAGCAGGGCGCGGTTCCGGAAGCGGAGGAGCATCGTGTGCACCGGCACGTAGACGTCCATGTTGGCGTCGCGGATGCCGAGCCGCTGCGCCGTCTGGTCGCTCACGTGCCGGTCCTGGAGCACGCCCACCACCGTGACCCATACCCCGCCCACCTTGAGCGGCTTGCCGATCGGATCCTCCGTCGTGAAGAACCGCGTGCGCACCCCGTAGCCGATCACGGCGACCGGCAGGCCGCGCTGGACCTCGAGCGCTCTGAACCAACGGCCGCTGCCCAGCGCGAGATTGGTGAGGCGGAAGTACGTCGTGTCCACGCCGACCACCTTGCCCGACCGGTGGCGGCCCTCGCGCGTGAGCGTCGTGTTCACCACGATCTCGGCGCTCGTCACCTCGATCCCGGGAATCACCCGCGCGATCGCCTGGGCGTCGGCGTCGGTGAGTCCGGGCGAAAACTTCTTCACCAGTTTCTCGGGCTGTTCCTCGACCTTGCCTTCCTGCTGCTCGACGAGCGGCGTGATCACCACGTTGTTCGAGCCGAGCAGGCGCATCTGTGCCAGGATTTCCTGCTCCGCCCCCTTGCCGATGGCCAGCATGGCGATCACCGACGCGACGCCGAACAGGATGCCCAGGGAGGTGAGCGCCGCGCGCACCTTGTTGTGCTGCACCGCCTCGGCCGCGGTGCGCACGGCGAACACGACGTGCGCGAGGATCCGCCCGCGGAGACGTGCGAGGGCCGCGTGATCCAGCCGCATCGCGTCAGTCTGACCGGGGTGGTTTGGCGGTGGTGCCGTTCCGCGGCGGGGCCGCGGGCTTCCCCGTGTCGCCGATCGGCGCGCGAAGCGCGGTGTCGCCGCCCGCCGTCGTGGAATCGATGGGGGACCCCGGCAGCCGGACCAGCGCGAGACCGTCACGATCCGGCGGCGGCGAGAGGAGCACGCGGTCGCCTTGCTCGACGCCGCGCAGGATGATCACCTCGTCGTCGTTCATCGCGCCCGTGACGACTTCCTGCTTCACGACGCCCCCCCCAGCCCTCTTGTACACGACGGGGATGCCGTCGTCACTGCTGATCGCCTCGATGGGGACGTGGACGGCGCTGTCCGTCCGGAACGTCTCGATGGCGTTGCCGGTGGTCATGCCGGGACGGAGCGTGGTGTCGGACTGCTGGACCGTGACCTTCACCTCGAAGACCTTGGCGTCGGCGTTGGGCCGCTGCTCGCCCACGTTGGCGACGCTCACCACCTTGCCGGTGAGCCGCTTTGACGGATCGGCGTCCAGCGTGACGGTCACCGGTTGGCCCACCGCCACTTTCCGGACGTCGATCTCGTTCACGTAAGTCACCGACTCCATCTGCCTCAGGTCCGGCAACGTGGCGACCGCGGGATCCCACGACGTGACCTGCGAGCCGGTCGTGCGCTTGCGGCCGTTCCACTCGGTGACGTAGATGACCATCCCCGGGGCGGGGGCCCGGACCGTGAAGCCCTCCATGACGCTCTGTACCAAACCGAGCAGGTTCCGCTGCCGCGCCACGTCGGCGCCCACCTCGCGCATCTTCGCCTTCGCCTGCTCGGTCCGGGTGCCGTAGTCCGCCTTGGCCTGCGCGAGCCCGCGCTCGGCTTTCTCGTAGTCGATCTCCGCCTGGCGCCTGACGGTCGGCGCCTCGTAGACGGCCTGCTCCTTGGCCAGCTTCTTCTCCTCGAGGGCCAGCTCCATGCCGCGGATGGCTTCCCGCGCGCCGGAGAGCGTCAGCGTCGAGTCGAGCATGGCCTGCTCGGCCTGCGCCTCCGCCTTCTGGAGCGCGAGCGTCACCTCCTGCAGCCGCGTCGCGACCGCGGAGCGGTCGATCTCCGCCACGATGTCGCCCTGCTTGACGACCGTGCCTTCGGGCACGATGGAGGAAATCTTCATCTGGTAGGCGCCAGCCTGCATCGCGGCCTGCGGTGCCGTGATCTGCACGAACTCCCGCGCCTTCAGCTCGCCCGACGTGATCACGGCGACGGCGAACGGGCCGCGCTTCGCGATGGTGACGACCGACAGATCGGTGGGGGTGCGGTTGCCGGCGAGCAGCCAGGCGGTCGGCACGCCGACCACCACCAGGGCCACCACGAGCAGGACGCGGCGGTCGGTGGGGAGGCGCATGGGAGGTCCTTTGCGAAGGCGGGCGCCAGCTTCGAAAGCTCCAATTCTCAGAGACGCCCGAGGCCCGCGTTTCGTCGCGCCGCGACGACCGCGGCGGGCACCACTGCACCTATCGTGTGGCCCGCCGCGGCGAAACGCAACTGCTACCAGTAGTAGGGTATGCGGCAGTCGGGATTCCGTCGCTCGGCGAGTTGCGACCGCGACCGGGGCGTGCCCCGGGGAGGATCAGGCCGGTGGCCTGCCGTCTATCTCCTTGGCACTCCTCACCTTCCAGCCCATCGCGGACCCTCGACCAATGCCCCATCCCGCCCCCCTCCGCCGCCGCTCCGGCCCGGCGGGCGCAGCAGCCCGAGGGTGGAAGTCCGGCGCCGCGTGCCTGTTATCGCGAGCCGACGGGAACGTGAATGCCGACGTGGGCGTCGATGGCCTGGCCGGTGTCACGACCGGATTGAGCGCTGGGAAGCGACACAAAGTCAAACGTGACACCGGTCTCGAGAAAGGCCGGGCCGGGAACCCGCCACAGGACGCCAAGCGCGGCCCCGGCGCCCCACCCGGGGCCCGAGGAGTTGCCCAGACGATACATCGCGCTGGCACGTGCCCCGACATAGGTGAGGGGTCGGGAACGCCACGGTGGAAAGACGAGTCGCGGTTCGACCGACAGTGCGATGAAGCCCACGTGGCCGCCGAATTCGGTCGGATGTCGGCTCAAGTGAGCGAGGGTGGCGACCTGCAGGCGCGGGCTCATGCGGGTAGCCACGGACGCGTCCAGTCCAAGGGCGCCCCGGACTGTGCTGAAGCGGGATCCCGTGAAGGTCGACCAGCCGAGCGCTCCTCCAACGAGCAGTCGGGGCACCGGCGTTTCCTGCGCGATGCCGGTGCCGGGTGCGATGAGCGCGATGGCGAAACCAACGAGTGTCGCGGCGCTGCTTCGGCGGCCAAGCCTGCAGCGGGTCACAGGGCCTCCCGAAGGAGACGACGTCCTACCTGCGTCCCGGCCACGGCATCGCCCGCACGCGCTCGAGGGGCGTCCAGCTCTGGCCCGGATGCTCGGCGACGCGGGCCTTGAGGTCGAACCGGTCGCCCGGGGCCAGAACGTAGAACCGTCCGCCCGAGTCGAGCTGGTGCTCGTGATCGAAGATCAGCACGTAGCCGGCGCCCATGACCTGGAAGCGATCGCCCTCGACCACGATCGCGGTGGACTCGTCGATCCCGATGCCCAGCAGCTCCGGATGCGCCTCGATGACCGGGATGAGGTCGAACTGCCGATTACGCCGTAGCACGTGCTGGTCGATGGCGGCGTGCTTGAGGAAACCCATCCCCTCGACGTGATCGCCCATCATGATCGTATTGGACCTGGTGTCGCCGCGCACGAGGTAGGACCCCTGAATCGTCGCGCCGGCCGACGTACCGCCGATCACGCCCCCGCGCCCCAGCAGAGCGTTCAGCTCGTCCTGTACCTTCGTGTGGAGGTAGGCGTCCGCCAGGCGCCATTGCCGCCCGCCGGCAAACCACACGCCCCGTGCGTCGCGGATCGGCTGGACGAACGCGTCGGCGTTGGCGACCGCGCGGTCGGTGGTGTGCAGGACGGTGAGATGTGTCGCCCCCAGCGCCTTGAAGCGCGACAGCCCTGCCCAGTACGTCCCGTAGTCGCCGTCGCCGCCCGCCGTCGGAATCACGACCACCGGCGCGTCGCGTCCACCCGCGAGGTCGAAGAACCGCTCCAGAATGGCGTCGTCGAGCCGGCCACCCCCCACGATGACGAGCGCGCCCTTCGCCGGGCCAATCTCCTGTGCCGTGGCGCCTGGGGCGACGGCGGCGAGGAGGCACAGGGCAAGAAGGCAGGGACGTCGCATGGTGTTCCTCCCTCGGTGTTCTGCTCGAGGTTGAGTCCGGCGCACGGCGGCTCGATCAGGCGCGCCGGGGCGGGTGCCCGTCAGACCGCCTCGCCGGCGAGCTGGGCCTGGACCAGCGTCAGGATGTCCCAGTCGGGGCTCCGACTGCGGGAGATGATACGCTTGAGCGAGCCCTGGACGAACCGGCGGCGCTCGGCCGCCGGTGCGCCGGTCTCGGCCATGGGGCCGGTCTCTTCCCAGCCGTCAGCGAGACTCTCCCGGATGAGGCGCTCGAATGCCGGGGCCGCGTCCTCGATGTTCCACCACTGCACCATGGCCATGCGTGTCGGGCCCCTCGCCACCACCGTGCAGGCCATCGTGCCGGCCAGGAACGGCAGGTCCGCAGGGTAGTCCGGCAGGCGATCGGGAGCCGGCTGCCAGATCCGCGTGACCATCCCGCCCGAGGTCGAGGCGGCGAGGACCATGCCGCCGTCGGGCTCGCCATGGACCTGCCAGGGGGTGCCGCCCGGTCCGGCGATCGCGGCGTCATCGCCCGCGGCCGCAAGCTGGTCCTTGAAGCGATGGAGGAGCTCCCGGTAATGACGCTTCAGCACCTCATCCATCAGGTCTCCTCGTGAGCGCCCGGGCCGCCTCGGCTAAGCTGCACCGAACGCCCACAGGCCGCCAGCAGAGACCGATTAGGGCGTAGCGCCGTCCGCCAACCGCCGGCGATAGCAGTGCTGGGTCTTGGCACGCACATACCCGAGCCGCTCGTAAAACGGGTGGGACTCCGCCCGCATCACGTTGCTGCGCACCACGATCTCCTGGAGCCCGCGCCGCGTTGCCCACGTTTCCACCGCCGCCACCAGCCGGCGTCCCACTCCCTGGCGCCGGTGCTCGGCGTCCACGACGAGCCCGAGGATCTCGCAGCGCCGGCCGGATTCCAGCAGTTCCCGGTCGGAGCCGTGCACCCAGCCCACGATGCGACGGGACGGCAGCTCGGCGACGAGGACCGTGTCGTCGGCGCGCCCGAGCAGGCGCGTGAGCCGCTCGACGACGGCCTCTGTGGCCACACGGTACCCCAAGACCGCGCTGAGCTCGCCCAGGCGTGGCGCATCCGCGAGCACCGCGCTCCGGGTGGTCAGCGTGGGCGGCACTCGCGCGATGCCGGGAGCCGAGGCATCCGGCCCTCCAGGGGGTGCGGCTTCACGGAGCCCCCGCTCGAGCTGTCAGCCACCTCTCGCCAGCAGTCCCGCAGCGTCACGGGCGTACCTGGGTGCACGGTGTGGCCCTCGGGTGGTCAGGGCATGCGGTCCGACGATCGCAGAATAGCTCCGTCCTACGGACGCCGCGAGGCGGCGGACGTTCCGTTCGACGTCCGGCTCGAGCCGCGTCAGCGGTCACTACTTCGCGCGTCTTCGCCGTGCCGGCCGAGGTGCGCGGTGTCGGTCTCGTTGTCTCGTGGGGGGGCGGCATCCCGTTTCCCCGCTGCTGCATCATTGGCGACGAGGCCAGTCTGCTGCACAGGCGAACGGAAGTCCGGATTGCCGAGTCCTCTTCAAGCGCCGGGTAGGCCGCAGGCATCCTGGCGCCGGCGCCGCAGCTTCAGGCGCGGGTAATTCGCTCTGGCGAACCAGGGGTGGCTATGGTCGGGGCTTGAGGTTGTCCGCGAGAAGGAAGACGACGCCAATGGCGAGCCAGAGGAGGGCCTTCAGCCAGTGACGGGTCTGGAAGGCCTCCAACAGCGCGACGCCGAAGAACAGGAGGAAGACGGTGACGTTGGAGCCAAGGCGAAGCTTCGGCATGCTGCCTCCGTTTCTTGCCCTTTGGGCGGCGGACTAACGACTCTGCGCGCAAACTGCCGGCGCGAAAGTGCACCGGGCGAGCCGTCTGGTCAATGACCTGGGCCTGGAGCGTACCAGCCACCCATATCTGATGCCCGGCGCAAGCGCCGGTTAGGCGACGATGCGATCGTAGTCTGCGTGTGAGCCGATCCAGAACCAGAGAATCCCACCGGCGGTGTCGACCCCCAGCGCGCGGTACTTCGCTCCTATGCGGACAGAATGGAAGCGCTTCACCCTCTTGAAATGCAGGGAGAAATGACGTGGATCGACCTTGAGCAGCTCGAACTGCTTGTCCGCCAGCGCCCGGACGGTCGCGGGAAGGGCGTCGTAGCACCGCCAGAAACTCGGCGATGCGTGGTGGGTCAAAGCTTGCGGGACCGGCCAGCGGTGTGGTCGGCAACGGCGGCGTCGGCCAGGCGATCCAACTTCCCGGTCTCCGCGTCCAGTTCGATCTGCCGATCCCACTCGGCGGCGTCGAACTCCGCAAACCAGGCGCGGAACCTCGCGAGTTCGTTCGTTGAGAGGTTGCGGACGTCGCGCGCGAGCTTCTCAATCTTGGTCATAGTCGGCGCTAGGGGTTCACCTGCAATATAGCAGAGCCCACGTTCGTCGCCTAACGACTCTGCGCTTAAGCTGCCGGCGCGAAAGTGCACCAGGCGAGCCGTCTGGTCAATGACCTGCTCATGGAGCCCGCCAGCCACTCAATGCTACGCCCGGCGCAAGCGCCGGTTAGGCAGCATGCCACCGATCCAACAGCATCCTGGGTGTAGCCTGATCGGGAAACACGACGCCCGCCTCAGGCCCACCGGCGTAGCAAGGGTTCCCCTCCAGTTTGGCCTCGACGAATGGGAGCGTGGTCGCGTCCCAGCCGTCAACGGGCAAGTAGCCGGGGATCATCTTGGCGTAATCGACCATGATGCCAAGGACGGAGCGATCAGCGGTCTTGCTCACGACGACCGGGGCCATGGCGGTCTTCTCGGCGGCGATCAAGTGGGCCGGGATGCCCAGCCGCTTCAACCGGGCGCCGACGAGGCCGGGAAGACGCTCGGGCAATGCGCGGACGTCTCGAGCGAGGGTGAGGATCGCGAGGAGGGAGCGCGCGCTGACCAAGAGAAGCAATGGCTGGCGATCGACCGTGAGGCGGTTGACGTACCAATCGCCCAGCGCGGTATCCGACTGAGCGGCTGGGTCCGCGGAAGGCGGGAGAAGCTTGGCGAGCTTCTGGGTCGCTCTCAGTACCACCATTGGGAGTAGTGCATGCTGCCTAACGGACTGCGCTTAAGCTGCCGGCCCTAACTCACCAGCAGCACCGCAGAATGAACGTACCCAGGAATTCACCACGCGGGCAAAGACCTCTTCCTTCGTGAACGTACAGGGCCGGCCAGCTTCAAGCGCGGGTTAGACGGCCGTGCTTCACGGCACCCGAATCCGGAACACCGCATTCACAATCACGGTGACGGAGATCAGTCCAGGCGTCACTATCGTGGCGGGGTCGCGTGCCGGTGGCGCCTCGGCGCATACCGCGCAGGGTACCCACGCACGCTGCTCAGAGGCCGTGATATCTACGGCGCCGACTAGACTCCCCCCGACGCTGGCAGTCACCACGGCTGCGCGCCGAAAGACATCACGTACGGCTGCGGCATAGGCCGAATCTCGGGCGGCGTCGAGGGACGTTGCGGCGAAGTCCACAGGGCCGACGTCGGTGGCGCCGGCATTGAGGGCGGCATCGATGGCTTCGCCGATTCGGTTGAGTTGTTGTATCCGAACCGCAAGTTGTGCCCGCGCGACGTAGCCAGTCGAGCGACCCTGCCGATCCTGGGGCGCGCGCTGCACCGCATACGCCCCGGTTGAAATGGAGTCGACCGCGATGTCGGCTTGGCGCAACGCGGCGAACACCGCTTCCATCAAACGGGCGTTCGACCGACCAGCTTCCGCAGCCAGTTTGTCCTGGGTCGTTACTGCAACCCGCAACACAGCGTAGTCCGGTGGCGTGGTCCGGGTCGCGGTGGCCGAAAGCCGAAGGAGTGTACTCCCGTGCAGCGTGTCTGGGATCTGGGCACCGACGACACCCGGCAACGCGAGGAGGATCAGGGGGACAAGAACCCACCGCATGGAGCTGACCTCCATTCCGGCACGGCCGTCTAAAACGGATATGCGCTTAAGCTGCCGGCGCGAAAGTGCACCAGGCGAGCCGTCTGGTCAATGACCTGGTCCTGGAGCGCACCAGGCGCTCAATCCCACGCCCAGCGGAAGCGCCGGTCAGCTTCAAGCGCGGGTTAGGTGCCACACACCTCGACGACCTGGCTAAGGCACGTTGCCGCGCAATGCTCCGGCGGTGGCTCGGGTGTTGGCTTCGATGTCTGTCAACACCGCGATGGATTCAGCTGCGGCCCAGGTGAGAAGTGTCCAGAAGGTTGCAGCGGTCACGCAAACAGCACCTTGCGCCGGCTGTTTGGCCCTATAGAGGATTGCGGCGAGCACAAAGCCAGCAATCAGTATCATGACTGCAGTGACCTTCACCAGGACTACTATGCTGGCGAGCGCCGGATACCGGCGATTGCTCTTGCCGAGAACGATGTCGCTCGATGCTGGCTCGTAACCATCGCCGGGCTTCTTCACCGTAGCGCTGGGGGCAACACTCGACCGCCGATCACGGTTCGCGCGTTCATTGAGCAAGATCTGCCAGAGCGCGGGGTCGAGTCCTTGAGGTCCTTCAGCGATGAGTGCGGCGAGACGAGAGTCTGGCATGTAGCGCGCCTCCCACTCAGCGCGCCAACGTGCGTCAGATGTTATTGGGCGGGGCTCCATTGCTCCTCCGACGTAAGCGACGTTCGGCGGGCCGCGACGTGTGGCACCTAACGGATTGCGCTTAAGCTGCCGGCCCTAACTCACCAGCAGCAACGCCGTATGAACGTACCCAGGAATTCACCACGCGGCCAAAGACCTCTTCCTTCGTGAACGTACAGGGCCGGCCAGCTTCAAGCGCGGGTTAGGCCGACCGCTGTCACTTGGCCAGCATGCGACCGATCTGATCGACCACGGCGTTGAGTGCGGCGTACGGCTCGGCCGTCCCCGTGGACGGGTCCACGATGTACGCGACCTCCGGTAGTTGATCATCCGCGATGCGTGATACTGAAGTGGTCTCTTGCAGGGCCAACACCAGAATGTGTCGTCCCCCGTCCATGGGGCCGTGCCACAGCAAGCGGAGTCCGTCCGGTAGTACGGAACGGAGGCCCCGTCCCTCGCGGTCGGTGAGGTACAGGCGCGTGCGGTCCTTTTCGTCGAGCCGCCCGTTACGATCGGTGTCTTCAACAGCGATCTCGTAGGAGATCCACGACTGGAGGGAATCTCGGTCGGTCTGAGGGAAGTCGAAGCGGGGGATGTAGGCCGGTTTGTCGAGCAACAACCGCGCCTGCCCACCGGGATCAAGAAAGACGATGTTGACAACCGGATTGCCAGGTCGCGAAAGCGACATACCAGAGTAACCCTGCACAACAATCTCGGTGTATCCGGCCCCATAGGCCACGGCCACGAGCTGCACAGGGGATCCGTAAATCGAGCGCGGTGCGTCATACCGGACCGCCCGTGGCTGTTGCGACGCCCTGATGCTCGTAGGCTCAGGAATGTCAACGGGGCGATCGGGCCGACTCCAGGAGCGTGCGGAGACGAAGCCGACGACGACGACGCCTATGACCAAGAGCATCACGAGGAAAAGAAGCCCGCCGTTGACGAGCCAAATGCGCTTCAGCCAAAGATCGCGATCGAATGACATCGGAAGGACCTCGCGGTCGGCCTAACGGATTGCGCTTAAGCTGCCGGCCCTAACTCACCAGCAGCAACGCCGAATGAACGTACCCAGGAATTCACCACGCGCGCAAAGACCACTTCCTTCGTGAACGTACAGGGCCGGCCAGCTTCAAGCGCCGGTTAGGCGCCTCACCGAGTCGCCGCGCTCCAGGTGAGTTCTGTCGGGCTGGCGCTCCGTGGATCGAACGACTGCACGGCCCGTTCAACTCCGGCGGCGGTGCGCACCACGATACGTACCGGCTGCTTCGCAGCGATGCGCAGCGTTCCGTCCACCGCCGTGTCGCCTCCAATGGCGATCCTGAACTTGCCACCCGGGGCTGCACAGCGCGCCCCGACACCCGGTGTGGTGATTTCCACAACGGCACCGTGGAGCGTCATCGTATTCTCGGCGAGGGGCTAAGCGCAAGCCTGCCTGACGTGAGCGCGCTGGTGTTGTCGAGCGTGATGTCCACGGTAGGGGCGGTGAGGCCAATGCTCCCGCAGGAGATCGCGATGCCGGAGTCAGTGCGCGGGACCGGGTGGCAGGAGGCGGCGACCAGCACGAGGCCTGCGAGCACCTGCAAATAGCGGGGACGATGGTCAGAACGGACTTGCCGATTCATTTCGGACCTCCTGCCCGGCCCGGACAGATCGTTCCGTGATGCGCCTAACGGACTTGCGCTTAAGCTGCCGGCCCTAGCTCGCCAGCAGCAACGCAGATGAACGTACCCAGGAATTCACCACGCGGGCAAAGACCTCTTCCTTCGTGAACGTACAGGGCCGGCCAGCTTCAAGCGCCGGTTAGGCGGCTTTTTCGCAGAGGCGTGCGGCCTCAACAGATCCCCGGAGCGGTGCCCGTCGCCCAGTCCTTCGCTCTCGAGTTCACTGAGCCCCGCGAACCACGGAGCCGTTACTCATGCGCTGCGTGCCCGCGCTCGTAACTGCCTAGCCCAGAGTGTGAGCCAGAGAGCGGCAAGCACGAGCAGCCACAGCGTGAGCTTGACGAAGACGAGCGCCTGAAACCAGAGAGTGCCAATACTCTCCCAAGTCGCCCCGGGTCCCCAGAAGGACACCACCCAGGCAGGCCGCGTGGCCATGACCCCGAGGTACAAGACCCATTGCAGCGCGAAGAACACGGACGCGATGAGGAGCGTCCACCATGCGGCTCTCGCCGCGGCGTGAACCCTGACCTGAAACGCGTCATCCATGTCACCCTCCGGCCAGATTGAGGCCTGCCGCCGATTCCTTCTGCGTCGGTCGAAGCCGCCTAACGGATTTGCGCTTAAGCTGCCGGCGCGAAACTGCACCAGGCGAGCCGTCTGGTCAATGACCTGCTCATGGAGAGCACCAGCCACTCCTATCTACCGCCCGGCGGCGCGCCGGCCAGCTTCAAGCGCCGGTTAGACAGCCGGCCGAACCCTGCTCAGTGGCCGGATCGCCGGCAGCCGAGCGAGAGCGCCTGCCGGCGGGCGTGCGACACACCGACCCACTGGCCCTGTACCCCCGTCGTATCGGCGCGCGCGACGCTTGAGTCGGTGGACCGAGGCTGAACCCAGACCTCGAGGCTATCGCTGGCGTTGAGTAGGATCGCGGCGACCCGCGACGGAGCAGCGGGGCTGAAGGCGAGGCAGTCCCCGGTGCCAGTGACCGTCAGCTGTACGAGGTGGCCGTCATGCCAGCCCGAGCCGAGGGAGGTGCCCTGCACGCGAACCCTCGTGCCGGCTGCGAGAGGCAGAGAGTCGGATCGGCCTTGAGCCGCGAGAGAGCCGGGGGCGAGGACGGGCGCGAGAAGCAGGATGGTGCTGGTCAAGGCGAGCGGAACGCCGCGCATCTACCCTCCGGCTGTCTAACGGATTTGCGCTTAAGCTGCCGGCCCTAGCTCGCCAGCAGCAACGCAGAATGAACGTACCCAGGAATTCACCACGCGAGCAAAGACCTCTTCCTTCGTGAACGTACAGGGCCGGCCAGCTTCAAGCGCCGGTTAGACGGCGGCCACGAGCCGCCCGGGCAACTGGTGGTTCTGGTAGATGCGCTCAGAGCGGCGACCGAACCAATTCCAGAAGAGGAGGCCGGTGCTCGCTTCCCGCTCCCACCCAGTCGCAGCACGTCGCTCGAGGACCCACCGATAGGGACTCCCGCCAGCCCGGCGTTCGCGAATGCGCATGTCGGGGCTGAGGAGATCACGGACCAAGCCAAGGGCCTGCTCGACAATGGTGCTCGGCTTGCCGGACAGGTGCTCGTGGTAGCCTTGTGTAAAGACGATGAGCTCGCGGCCTGCGGGCACGATTCGCACCTCGAACCCGTCATGCGACTGGGCTGGGAATGCCAAGACGTCGCCTGCCTCCCAGGCGTGGGCAACGCGGGGCCCGCTTTCCAGCGCGGACTCGCCTTGACGGTGCAACTCTTCCTCTAGACTTGCCAATTGCAGCCGCCGTCTAACGACTCTGCGGTTCTGCTGCGGGCGCACTCCTCACCAGCAGCAGGGAATCCCGATTCATGCTCAATCTCGCCAGCATCGCGTATCCACCGCCTGCGCTGCGCGCCCGCCAGCAGCAAGCGCCTGTTAGACGGCCGCTTGTAGCTGCGCAGGCCTAGTCAGCAGTCGTGCTCAAGAGCCGCGTTGCCTCAGCGACATCGCCAGGACGCACCAAGAGGCGCACACCCCTGACGAAAGGCTGCCCGGGTTGCCAACCGCCGGCGTCATCAGCCGCCACGACCGCCTCGATGTCGGCTGCCGCCAACCTGGCCTTCGCGGCTTCAGCTTCGGGGCGATCCCGGAACACTCGGACGGAGATGAGCGCTGGCATGGTCCTTTCCTGCGGCCGTCTAACGGACTTGCGCTTAAGCTGCCGGCCCTAACTCGCCAGCAGCAACGTAGCAGTGAACGTACCCAGGAATTCACCACGCGGCGCAAAGACCTCTTCCTTCGTGAACGTACAGGGCCGGCCAGCTTCAAGCGCCGGTTAGGCGGCCATGCGGTTCTGCTGCGGGCGCACTCCTCACCAGCAGCAAGGAACTCTGATTCATGCCTAATCTTGCCAGGCGCTCGTATCTCCCGCCAGCCACCGCGCCCGCCAGCAGCAAGCGCCGGTTAGACAGAGCGCGACCGCGCGGCATCCCGCCCTAGTACCCTCGCCACTCGCGCCATGCCTGTTCCTTGCGCACATCCTCGCCGGCTCCGGCTTCGCTCTGCCAGCGGCGTTCCCACGCGGCGCGTTTGCGCCAGACGATCAGCAACCCGACGGGCCCGAGGACCAGGCCCCAGAGGAAACCTCGGCCGGCATGATTGTCGTGGCTCAGGAGGCCGGCGCTCACGAGAGCGCTGATGCCCCAGGCGGGAACGAGGCCGTACAGCATTGCGGTTGGAAGAGAGGATGGCATGGATTCATGCCTTACATGGACCGCTCTGTCTAACGGATCTGCGCTTAAGCTGCCGGCGCGAAAGTGCACCAGGCGAGCCGTCTGGTCAATGACCTGCTCCTGGAGAGCACCAGCCACTCATATCCACTGCCCGGCGGCAGCGCCGGTCAGCTTTAAGCGCCGGTTAGGCGTCAGAGGCTTGCGGAGTTCGAGCTGTACTGCCGCGTCCACTCTGGGCGTTCGTGTAGGTGATGGCCATAGTCCACGTTCTTGAACGGGCCGAGTTGAAATACCCGACCGTCATTCATCTTCACATAGTAGTAGCGATCGTACTTGAGCAGAGTCGGGTCTGTCGGGTCAAAGCGACGCTCGGTGTCCATCCTCGCGTGAGCACCGGTAGTGCTGAGGCTACCCGTAGATGCAGCGGGCTGACCGCCAACGAAATGAAGCCAGGCTCCGGTCATTGTGTTGAGCTCTTGGGCCCAAGGTGGCCGAAGTTCTGGGGGGACGAAGTAGGTCTGGCCCGATGAGAGCGCCGCCGAGAATGCGGGCATTCCCACCTCGCGCCAGTTCAGATCGCGCGCCACGTTCGCCTCTGACGCCTAACGGACTTGCGCTTAAGCTGCCGGCCCTACCTCACCAGCAGCAACGTGTGTCAATGAACGTACCCGGGAAACCACCACGCGGGCAAAGACCCCTTCCTTCGTGAACGCACAGGGCCGGCCAGCTTCAAGCGCCGGTTAGACAGCCGCCTTGGAGCCCGTCTACTCGCCAACGAATGCTCCGCTCGGCGTGATGATGAAGTCGTCCGTGAGTGGGAAGAACGCGCGCATCCCGCCATCGTCGATGCTTCCCAGCACTCGCAAGTTGCCGCCGCGCCCCGCATCCCAAAAGGCCTGGATCTCGATCTGGTACTTCGCTCCGGATGGGCCGGTCACCTCGCAGGTGTCCTGACTATCGACGAGCCGCTGCAGCGCTCCGTAAGTCTCCGAACGGTAGCGTGCCAGTTCGTTGGCGAGTACGGACGTTGCCTCTTCCCGATCCATTGGTGCGGCTGTCTAACGGATTGCGCTTAAGCTGCCGGCCCTAACCCACCAGCAGCAACGCTCAGTGAACGTACCCAGGAATTCACCACGCGCGCAAAGACCTCTTCCTTCGTGAACGTACAGGGCCGGCCAGCTTCAAGCGCCGGTTAGACGGCCCGCCGGTGGCCCGGCGACAGGGCTTTGACGCTGGCAGAGAACGAGCGACGACGGGGAGTTCTACGGGCCTCGGCACACGACCTCGGCCTCGCGACCGGTACCCAGTGGTGGAGGGGCGCTTCCCACGTAGGTGGCGCAGACGAGCCCAGGCACGCGCTCATCGATCGCGATCTCGCTGTGGCCGGTGTCAGAAGCGGTCAGGAGCACAACCGTCACGCCGGAAGTGGGCTTGTAGATCTCGCTTGTTTGACGCAGAAACCGGGCATATGTGTCATGATGGGCGAAATAGTTCTCTTGCGCGACAATGAAGTTCCGCAAGTCGCTTCCAAGCGTCGCGGTCGCAGCCGAGACCGTGAGGGAATCAGGCATAGGTTGCTGCGCTCGTGCAACGAGCGGCGCAAGCGAAACGCCTATCAACACGAGTAGGAACGCACATCTGGACATGGCTTGGCCTCCATTGAGAGGGTGGCCGGAGAGCGGGCCGTCTAACAGATCTGCGCTTAAGCTGCCGGCGCGAAAGTGCACCAGGCGATACGTCTGGTCAATGACCTGGTCTTGGAGAGCACCAGGCGCTCAATCCCACGCCCGGCGGAGGCGCCGGCCAGCTTCAAGCGCCGGTTAGGCGGCGCCACCGCTACCGTCGACGTATCCACACCACTTCGACGATTGGGCCGATCATGCAGTAGCTCCCGACATCGTGGCGCGGTTTGACGGCGGCCCGCACTTGGAGCCCGTCGTGTCTGAATGCGTCGGGCAGTCCGAGTGGCTCGTAGTAAGGTTGCGGCGAAACTTGGATCGCCCAACAGCCACCCTCCACGGTGAGAAACCGGACAGTTCCATTGATGACAAAACTGCCGGGCTCCGACGGCGGATCCGGAGCAGGGGATCGACGCTGTCGCGGCATGCCCAGAGGCCCGTGACCAGGACTGCGGCGATCAGGAGGGTGGGAGCAAGTCGGTTGCGCATAGTGCCATCCTAACGCAGCTGCCTGACAGCAAATACCCGCGGCACGCGCGAAGAGTCACTCTTTCGGCGACGCCTAACGGATATGCGCTCAAGCTGCCGGCGCGAACGTGCACCAGCCGGTACGTCTGGTCAATGACCTGGTTCGGGAGAGTCCCAGGCGCTCAATGCTACGCCCGGCGAAGGCACCCGGCCGCTGCAAGGCCCTGTTAGGCGGCGCCATGGGTTCACTTCTTCAGGTTCTTATAGGGATCAAAATGCCTCGTCACACGGAAGCCGAGTCCCAGGAGTGAGAGGAACAGGAACAAGAAGATCAGGAGGAAGCCGATCAGGGCTGGTATGGCCGCTATCCAGGCGAGCCCGTACCGCGCCGCGGCCCATGTGGCACTCGACATCAGCAAGAACACGACGAGCGTCACGGCAAGAGACCGCAGGAGCTTCAGATGCTGGGGTTCGGTGTCTCTATCGAACCAGCCTAGTTCCGTGATACCGGCGATTCTGGCAGACAGCGCGGGGGCCGGCGATTCGCCGGCCAGAAGGAACCTGAGGCGGAAGCCCTCAGCAGGATTCAGAAGAAGAGGTAGGACATGAAGTTCCGTCATGTACCCCTCGGCATCCTCCGATGTCTGGAGCCTGACGTTGAGGTTGGTTGGATGGGTGTACACGAGTTCCCCAGTGAAGGCGCGTCCTCCGTCAAAGCGAATGACCAGGTCCGACTCAAAGTCGGCCGGAGTGACGGGCTGGCCACCTGTGTTGACCACTGTAAGCTCCTGCAGGTGGACTCTCGTTACCTCCTTGTCCCTGAACAGGACCTTCACGCGGTCCGCGACTTGACTCCCGATCGAAACGACTGAGAGGGTGGTATAGCCATAGGCGATCGACCTGCGGCGTTGAGCTCGAACGGCCAGAAGAACCGTCACGACCGTGGCGACGACAGCCAGAACGGTTGCGATGGCGCCGATTCCTTGCCAAATGGGATCTCTGAGAGCTTCCATTGACCACCGATTCCGTTGCGCCGCCTAACGACTCTGCGCTTAAGCTGCCGGCCCTAGCTCGCCAGCAGCAACGCAGTGTGAACGTACCCAGGAATTCGCCACGCGAGCAAAGACCCCTTCCTTCGTGAACGTACAGGGCCGGCCAGCTTCAAGCGCCGGTTAGGCGTCACGGCTCCGGTACCTCCAGGTCGCGACAGATCTTCCGGGCCAGAAAGTCATCGACCTCGCGATGCCGAGGCACCGTCGAGGTCTTGCGTCGTGCGCGATTCACGTAGACCGAGTGCTGGGCGCCTTCCCGCAGCAGCTCACACCCGTTGGCCTCCAGGTGGCGGATGAGATCGCGACGCTTCACGCCGGCAGGCGCAGCGGCTCGCGAATCACCTCCTTGGTCCCGATCGCTTCCTCCGCGAGCACGCGGTTGGCCTCGAGCACGAGCCGGACGGCTTCGGCGAGGTTGGCCCGGGCCTCCTCGAGGGTGGTGCCCTGGGTATTGGCGCCGGGCAATTCCTCGACGAAGCCGATGTAACCGAGGGGCACCTTTTGGAACACGGCGGTCAGTTCTGGCATGGCTTCAATCTAGCAAGATCTTTCAGTGACGCCTAACGGACATGCGCTTAAGCTGCCGGCCCTACCTCACCAGCAGCACCGTGTGTCAATGAACGTACCCAGGAATTCACCACGCGGGCAAAGACCCCTTCCTTCGTGAACGTACAGGGCCGGGCAGCTTCAAGCGCGGGTTAGGTGGCACGGCCTACCGCACCGTGATCTGCAGGGAACGAGTCACCCGAGGCTCCTCTAGCCAAACACTGTGCAAGACGTAGGAGCCTGGTGCAAGGTCACGAGGCACGACCCAGCCATAGATCGAGATATTGAGCACCCGTGGCGCATTGATGCCTTGGGCGAGGGTGGAGTCGACACACCATGGTTGTTCCGGTAGCGTCCCGACCAGCGCCCCGCCGCGCCGGATCTCAAAGTTGACGGCGCAGAATGGCCGGATCGTCACGTGGCTCAGGGTGCCGGTGGCATCGGCCGTATCAACGACCGCATGACCAACGAGGAGCGTGTCCCCTCGAGCCACCGCTGTCTGATTTGGAGCACAGGTGTAGGGGCCAGCGGGGTTCACAAAGCAACCGGTGAAGATCTCGTATGCTAGCATCCCGAGGTCAGGCTCGAAGGCCTCACTGCAGCCCATAATGGTGAGCAGGCCTGCGGTAAGAACGAGGCTGGCTTTGCGCATCAGCTTTGGCCTCCTCCGCGCGTAGTGCCAGACGCGCGCAACGGAGCGGGGAACTCGCGCCGGCCGTGCCACCTAACGGCCCTGCGCTTGCTGCCGCGAGGCCTGGCGAGGCCGCCGCCATCCCCAAGTCTACCTAACGCGGCGGCCGAGCGTCTCAGGCCTCGTCGGCAGCAAGCGCCTGTTAGACCGATTCCCTTTCACTTCGTTGCACCACGTCACCAACAGGACGCCATCTGGTTGGGCGACGGCTAGGCGGATGGAGCGACCGCCGAGGCCTTCGTCGGCGCGTTCCGAGGCACGCTGAGGACCACAGCGGCCAGAAGGCCTGCCACAAGTCCAGTCGCGAGCAAGCGACCCTGCAGGCCGGTGCGTGTAAACCCGAGCGCAAAATCAGGGAAAATCACGGCGGCCAGCATCGCGACACCCCAGAGCAGAACAAGCCGGCGTGCGTGCCCACGCCGTCGCAGTATGGCGCCTATCGCAAAGACCCCAAGTCCGGCGATGCTCAACCGAAGCAGTATGGAAGCCACACCGAAGCCGTCGAGTTCAACGGCGACTGCCGCTTGAGCGCCGATAAGCGCCTTGACGGTCGCGACGGCGAGGACGATCACGATGGCAACGGTGGCGAACGGTTGACGCATTCCTCAACTCCGGAGAGAGAGTGGTAATCGGTCTAACGGACTGCGCTTAAGCTGCCGGCCCTAACTGACCAGCAGCAACGCAGCATGAACGTACCCAGGAATTCACCCACGCGGCCAAACACTCCTTCCTTCGTGAACGTAAAGGGCCGGCCAGCTTCAAGCGCCGGTTAGACGGCCGCTCACTTCACCGAAGCGTCGCAGACCACTCCCCCCGGTAACGAGTCGCCCCGCCGTCGCTCAAGTGCGGTGACCGGCACCTCGACGCCGCCTGGCCGCGACACCCATTGCACGCAACTCCGGTCAGGGAAGTTGGGATGGAAGCCTGATGCGGCCCAGCCGCGGGAACTCCCCTCGTGGACGGTGATCGTCACTCCGGGCTGAATCGCACAGCCTGGGTATCGGCGCAGAGCGGCGAGATCGGAAGTGTATGTGCCGTGGTCGCTGTAGTACTGCTCTTGCGCCGCCGCGACCGCGCGCAGACTACTTCTCACGGCGCCGGCGGGCGTAAGCAGGGCGCCTGACGACCGCGCGCAACCGGCTGAAAGGAACGTCAAGGCGACAAGGAGCGCGGTGCAGATTGCTTCGTGTCTCATGGAGACTGCCTCGCGGCCGTCTAACGGACTGCGCTTAAGCTGCGGGCGCGGACGCCCACCAGCCACACCGTCTGGTCAATGACCTGCTCATGGAACCTCCCAGCCACTCACATCTAGCGCCCGGCGGAAGCGCCCGTCAGCTTCAAGCGCCGGTTAGGCGCCTCGCCGCGGCAGCCCTATCGAAACGTCAGAGTCCCTGCGTACGTGGTGTCCACACGATGTCCAATCGGGGCAAAGCGAAGCAAGACACTGGCGGTGCGCGCGGGCATCAGACTGTCGAGGCCCGGGCCAATGGAATCCGCCGACATGAAGGCTCCCAACGTCACCGTTGCCGTGTCCCCGGGCACGGGCCACTGGTAGCGCATCGCGAGTAGCTCAAAGGACCCGTCCGAACCGACGTCGGCGTCGGAAGAGGAGTATCCCGAATCACGAGGTGCCACAACGAGGACTACCCAGCCCGGGGCCAGGCCGACGGCTTGAGCGCTGAGGACCGCACACGCGACTGGCGGGAAATCGCCCCAGTCGCCTTCGCACGGTGGTGCACCCGAGAGATCTACGCAGGCTGCGGCCGCTGCTAGAGCAGCTGGCACGACCGGGATCAAGTGACCACGAGGCAATCGCTTCATAGAGCGAGGCGCCTAACGGACAGCGCTTAAGCTGCCGGCTGTGGCCAGCAGCATGTAACGTGAACGTAGCTGCGCACTGACCAAGCGGCCAACCTCATTTCATTATGAACGTACCGGCCGGGCAGCTTCAAGCGCCGGTTAGACGACGCCCGTGGTGCGTGAGGGGCCGCGCCGCTGCCGCGGCACAGTGCCCGGGGCCACCGCCTGGAGACTCACCGCCGACTCCTGGTGCCCCGACGGCGCGGCGCCGAACGCGGTGGGACCGGGCGAGTCGGAACGCCGGGGCCGCGCGGCGCACTGGAGCGATTCCTCGGGCAGAGAGCGAGAGCTGATTGCGTCGTAGGGTGGGGGAAGCGTCGCGCGCGGCCCGTGAGGGAGGAGCGTGACGGGCCGGCACCCGGATCCTGCTTTGCTCACCACCCTGGTTCATGTCGTTGTACCCGGCGACGTCTAACGGATCTGCGCTTAAGCTGCCGGCGCGAAAGTGCACCAGGCGCACCGTCTGGTCAATGACCTGCTCCTGGGACGTTCCAGGTGCTCAATCCTACGCCCGGCGGGAGCGCCGGCCAGCTTCAAGCGCCGGTTAGGCGGCTACCTCGAATAGGCGATCGAGAACGTGACCGGCTGACAGACAAAGGTCCAGACTGGCTTGCCGCCAAGCATCGGCGGTGTGTAGTGACTGCCGCGCACGACTTGCAAGGCCGGCGGTACGAAATCGGGATGGGAGGCGGCCATAGGCTGAGCGTCTGCGACACTCCCGTCCGGCCCGATCACCATGGCCACTATCACGCTCCCTTCGATCCGGGCATCGCGCAACTGCTTTGGGTAGTGGAGCATGGGGCCGCTGGTGCGAATGGGTTTCACATCGAGAGCCGAGTCGGGGTGGAGTTCGAGAGGTGGAGTAGGAGGGGTGTAGCGAGCGAGGTACCGGTCCAAACTGCACGACTCGGCCGGATCCAGTTGAGCGGGTTCGGGGCTGGGGCGGACGCGACACGCCGCGAGTTGCGAGACGCCGGCGGCGACGATCAGGACATGGAGTGCGCCTCGGGATCGAGCCATCAGAGAAGCCGCCTAACGACTCTGCGCTTAAGCTGCCGGCCCTACCTCACCAGCAGCAACGTGTGTCAATGAACGTACCCAGGAACTCACCACGCGAGCAAAGACCCCTTCCTTCGTGAACGTACAGGGCCGGTCAGCTTCAAGCGCCGGTTAGACGCGCGGCTTCTAGGTAGGACTTGGGGCTCTGCAGTTCCAGCGCTAGAAACGCAGTGAAAGGGTCGTAGATCCCGGTACGGCACAGCCCTCCAACAGCGCGGGCCAAAACGCCCACTTGAGAAGGTGGACCCAGAGTTGTTGCCGCTCGGCCTCCGTGAGGCGGCCCTCAATGATCGTGCGGGCCGAATCGGGCTGGCCGGCTTCGGTGACTCGGAAGCGCACCCGAAAAGCACGGCCGCGGAGCGCGGCACCGAGGGAAGGCGGTGGCAGCACGACGTACTTCGGCATCGGCGGAGAGACCTTCACCGAGTCGGGGGTCATGACAGCGCGCTGGATGGCTGAATCGCATTCGGGGCCGAAGCGCGTTGGTTGGATAGGTGCTTGCTGGGGACTTGCGGACGGAGGACTGGGCGGCGGGGCGGTACACGCCAGCGCGATGGCCAACGAGGCGAGAGCAAACCGGGCGTAAGATGGTGACATGCCGCGCCGTCTAACGGACTGCGCTTAAGCTGCCGGCCCTAACTCACCAGCAGCAACGTCGATTGAACGTACCCAGGAATTCACCACGCGAGCAAAGACCTCTTCCTTCGTGAACGTACAGGGCCGGGCAGCTTCAAGCGCCGGTTAGAGCGCATCTTACGTGCTTGTAGTCAGGGTGAGGAGCGCGTCGTCGGGATCTCGGGCGAAGGCCATGATGCGCGCCCGGTTCTGCAGGAGGAGATCTGTGATCACCGTGGTGCCGGCGTTTCCGACGACCAGCCAGACCACTTTCGGGGGCGCGCCGCGGAGGAAGCTGAGCTGACGGAAGTCGTCGTCCTTGGACACGAGGACGAACCCGTGCTCCGCCGCGTAGCGCCACACGACGGCATCCGGCTGGCCGTGCAACCCGACGCCATCCACGTGTGCGGTGTCCGGGAACGCCGCCGCCAATCGCGGAGCTAACTTGAAACTGAGGTTCTCGTCGAGCAGGAGCTTCACGCCACCGTGCCGGACGCCAAGCGGCGCTCACGGGCGGCGGCAAAGGCGAGGGCGGCCCGGACGTGTTGCGGCGTCAGCGCCGGAAACTCCTCCAGGAGCTGTGGCTCGCTCATCCCGCCGGCGAGATACTCCAGGACGTCATAGACCGTGATCCGGGTGCCCTTGAAACAGGGCTTCCCGCTGCGTACATCGGGCCGGATCTCGATGTAGTCTTCGAGGCGCATGGCGATACGATAGGTTCCCCGCCGGCGCCGGGCAAGTCCTGAGACTCGCCCTGATGCGCTCTAACGGACTTGCGCTTAAGCTGCCGGCCCTAGCTCGCCAGCAGCAACGCAGAATGAACGTACCCTGGAATTCACCACGGGAGCAAAAACCCCTTCCTTCGTGAACGTACAGGGCCGGCGAGCTTCAAGCGCGGGTTAGGTGGCGTTCTCAGAATCCCACGCCGATCGTGACCGGCATGAAGCCCACGCCCCGCACGCCATTCCATGCCTGACCGTAGCGCCATTCCAGCATCAGACACGGCCCGCCGACACGCACCTGCAGGCCCAGGCCGGTCTGGACGCCCAGCCCCATGCCGTCCCGCACGACCCAGGCACTATCCGGGTCAGCGCTCGGCGCGCCGGCGAGGTGGGACTGAAACGCCCCCACTCCCAGCACGAAGTACGGCGTCACGGCGTGGGGCCCGAACGGGGAGGCCACGAACGTCCCCAGGAGCCCGAGCGTACGATCCCGTCGCGCCGTCGCGACCACCTCGGTCCCGACGTAGGCGTAGCTCCACGCGGTGGAGGTCAGTCGATTGTAGAAGAGTTCGGTCCGAAACCGGAGCCTGGTGGTCCCGAGGGGCCATTCGGTCATCGCGCGCAGATGCAGGCCAGCGCGGTCGGCGCCGGTGAGGCTCCCCGTGGTCGCCGGCACGACGATGCGGCTATCGGCGTTCCCGACGAAGCTCCAGCCGACGGCCAGGCCGAAAGTGGGGCGCTGTGCCGGGAGCAGGGTCGGTGCGAGGAGACACGCCATCACGCAGAGGCTAGAGCGACGCATCGGTGCTCCCCCCTTCCGTGGAGCCTACGCAAGTCCGCATTCTCACGAGCCACCTAACGGATGGCGCTTAAGCTGCCGGCCCTAGCTCACCAGCAGCACCGTGTGTCAATGAACGTACCCAGGAATTCACCACGCGAGCAAAGACCCATTCCTTAGTGAACGTACAGGGCCGGCCAGCTTCAAGCGCGGGTTAGGCGTCCACGGTGCGGGCTTGGCGTGGGGGACTTGCAGGGCCGTCGGTCACAGGCGCCGGGTTGTGTGCCAAGAACTCCTGCCACTCTGTTCCAAGGACACTGATTTCGGGTACGCGCCTTGCCAGCCAAACGCGCTCCTGGTCGCCGAGCCGTTCAAGCCGCTGTTTGTCGTAGTCTGTGCACGACAACACGGTGTGCCGCAGGCGGCCCTGAGCAGCGGTTCCAGCGAGTTCGACAGCCAAGCCCTCAGGGGCCATTCTCCAAACGAGGGAGGGATGGATACGGAGGAGCTTGACGTCCGGTACATGCTGGAAGTAACCGTCGCCAGGGATATGAGCGAGAAACAGGAACTGGTAACGCCGTTGCAGCCAACGCAGGTGGACCGGTCCCAGGGTGGCGAGGAGGTCCAGCGCCGCGATGAGCCTGGCCTCAACCAGGTGTCGATTCGGTTCATCGGGGATCCGGCTGACAATGCGGAACAGGTGCGCGGAGGTGTTATTGCGGCTTGAGCGTCGGAGGTAGGTCGTCACCAGGGGGGCGAGGAAACGGAACAACCAGAACCCCGCGAAGGTGAGGCCCGCCACCGCGAGAGCCCGGGGATCCCGACGGATGCGTAGCCTTGGGCTCATGCGACGTGGACGCCTAACGGATTGCGCTTAAGCTGCCGGCGCGAAAGTGCACCAAGCGAGCCGTCTGGTCAATGACCTGCTCCGGGAAAGCACCAAGCGCTCAATCCTACGCCCGGCGGAAGCGCCGGCCAGCTTCAAGCGCGGGTTAGGTGGCACGCCCCTCACCTAGCCGCTGCCATTTGGTCTTGGAGGCGCCTGCTCGGCCCGTAGGCGTAAGTGCCGTCGCCCTTCACTGCGACTGTCATTCCCCGGGGAAGGTAGAGGATCCACAGTTCAGCGTCCTCAGCGGGGCCGATCCGCCGAACGTCCAAGACTCCTCCCAAGTCAAACACAAAGCGTGTGCGACCCGTTGCAGGCGCGATCTCAACCTTCACAATCCGTTCGCCTTCGAGGCCGGCGCACACTGCGTCCTTCGTGCGCCGCCCCGACGCCTGAGTGGCACTCCGGCCGTCCGCAAGGGTGATCCTCCAACGAGCGACGTAGATCCATAGCCAGAACTCCGCCCGAATCGTGGCCAGACGCCGTGCGAATAGGGCGTCTACACGGCGGAATCGCGACTTGACGTGGCGCGGCTCGCGGACGTGGAGCGACGGTCGTCCGAAGCTCAAGTCCAGATTGACCTGGGAATGCCACCGGACTCGCCAGCAAGGCTTCCGTACTAGGGGCTTGAGTAACCGGTTGATGCTGGTCATCTCGAGCGCGTGCCACCTAACGGACTTGCGCTTAAGCTGCCGGCCCTAGCTCACCAGCAGCAACGTAGCATGAACGTACCCGGGAATTCACCACGCGAGCAAAGATCCGTTCCTTCGTGAACGTACAGGGCCGGCCAGCTTCAAGCGCTTGTTAGGCAGCGAGTCGTGCGGGAGGGAATCCGTCTGCGCGGCCCGGTGTCGGATGATTGGTTGGTCGACGAGGACACGTACCGGCTGTCCCTTGAACGTCCCAGGCTGGTATTGCCACTGTGAGACGGCATCTCGCACCTGGTCGAGAAAGCCGGGTGCTTGCGGGAATGCCCGCTCGCGACGGTGGGCGTCAAGGATTCGAATGGTTTCACGTTCCGGCCGCCCATCGAGCCCGACGACGAATTCCAGGAGGAAGAGGGTGTCCTGAATCGTGGGCGGCACACTGAACATGGGCTCCGCGCGTCGCAGGAGGCTATGGGAGGCCTCGGTGCCGAGCACGATGGGCTCTATGGAAGCAGGTGCTCGTGCGGACTGGCAGCCTGGCCCGAGAAGCATCAGACCGGTGGCGAGGAGGAGGGGCCGCTGCGCTGTGGTGAAGAGATGCATGGCTCGCTGCCTTGTATATCGCTTCTTCCCTAAAGTGCAAGCAGATTGCGGTGGGCGATAGCCCGTGTTGCCTAGGGTCCGCGAGACCGTCCGTTAGCCAGGGCGTCGCCCACCGTCAGGACTCGTCGGAAGCCCGAACAGTTGGTCGGGGCCGAGAGCCCGCATGTGGCAAGGTCGGGTCGCGACGAGGCCGTTCTCCGAGGAGGGGGCGATGAGTGGCGAGCCGGTGTTCGTGGGGCTGGACGTGGCCAAAGCGACGCTCGACGTGGCGCGGCGGCCGACGGGTGAGGCCTGGCAGGTCGCCAACGACGAGTCAGGGATCTCCGAGCTCGTGGCGCGGCTGCGGCGGCTGAAGCCCGCCCTGCTCGTGTGTGAGGCGACCGGCGGGTTCGAGCGCCCGGTCGTGGCGGCCCTCGCAGCGGCGGGCGTCCCGGTGGTGGTGGCGAACCCTCGCCAGGTGCGGGACTTTGCCAAGGCGACGGGCCAGTTGGCCAAGACCGACCGGATCGACGCGGCCATCCTGGCGCTGTTCGCCGAGCGGGTACGGCCCATGCCGCGGCCCCTGGCCGACGAGGCGGCCCAGCTGCTCGACGCCCTGCTCACCCGCCGCCGGCAGTTGCTCGCGATGCTCGTGGCCGAGAAGCACCGCCTCGGCTTTGCCCCGCGGCCGCTGCACCGGGGGATCCAGCAGCACATTCGCTGGTTGGAGCATCAGCTGGACGACGTTACCGGGGAGCTGGCGGCGCAGATCGAAGCCAGCCCCGTGTGGCGCGCCCAGGACGATCTGCTGCAGAGCGTCCCGGGCATCGGCCCCA
This sequence comes from uncultured Gemmatimonadales bacterium, assembly GCA_963771275.1. Lineage (GTDB taxonomy): Bacteria > Gemmatimonadota > Gemmatimonadetes > Gemmatimonadales > GWC2-71-9 > JAOTWJ01. The sequence goes on along the minus strand of CAVYSW010000003.1, from coordinate 4,938 downwards.
TCGTGAGCGCGGTCCTGCTCGGCGAGCTGCCCGAGCTCGGCACCCTCACGCACAAGCAGATCGCGACCCTGGTGGGGGTGGCCCCCTTAGCGCGCGACAGCGGCACGCTCCGCGGGAAGCGCATGATCTGGGGGGGACGGGCTCCGGTCCGGACCGCCCTCTACTTGGCAGCGCTCTGTGGCCGCCGGTGGAATCCCCAACTGAAGGTGTTCTACGATCGCTTGATCGCGGCGGGCAAGCCGAAGAAGGTCGCGCTGATCGCGTGCGCCCGGAAACTGCTGACGGTCCTCAACGCCATGGTCCGAGACAACCAACGCTGGGCCGTGCCGGCGCCCAGCATTCAACACAGTTGCTAACGGATTCGCGCTTAAGCTGCCGGCGCGAACGTGCACCAAGCGAGCCGTCTGGTCAATGACCTGGGCATGGAGCCTCCAAGGCGCTCAATCCTATGCCCGGCGGGAGCGCCGGCCAGCTTCAAGCGCCGGTTAGGCGGCGCCACGAGGGTCCCCAGTCCACCAACTCCGCCCTCGAGCGTTCACTCCGTTCGTGAGATCCGGGCGGTACGGAGCGACGAGAAGAAACGCCGCGCCAATCCCCAACGCCAGAACGCCGACGAGGAGGGATTGTAGCCGGTCTCCCCGTGTGAGCGGCTCGCCTTCGAACAAGAGGCGGTCGATGGTCGGGATGGCGGAGAGGCAGAAGACGGTCCCACCAACAATGCCTGCCAGTCCAAAGAAGCGGCACCCTATGTTTAGCAGGCGCCAGTGCCAGCGAGGCGCTTGGAGCGCGAAGACCAACCAGAGAACGAGGCATATTAGGGCACTGATCACGCTGAGGAGTGGATAGCCCTTCAGTGCCGCGGCGAAAGAGACGCAAATCGCTGCTGCCGCGGCTACGCCGAACCACCGTTCCGGTCCTCGCTCCACCCAATCCTGCCTCCGTGTATGGCGCCGCCTAACGGACTTGCGCTTAAGCTGCCGGCCCTAGCTCACCAGCAGCAACGTGAGTTGAACGTACCCAGGAATTCACCACGCGAGCAAAGACCCATTCCTTAGTGAACGTACAGGGCCGGCCAGCTTCAAGCGCGGGTTAGCCAGCGCCCTTTCATTCCGGGATCCTCGGGAGCGGGAGTGAGGATCGGAAGACGAGCAGTACCTCCACGAGTTCTGGCCGTCGTCGATAGACGATGCGATAGGGCGGGCGGACCAGTTCTCGAATCTCGGGGCGGCTCTGCTCCGGCACCATGCGCCCGGAGTCCGGGAACTGCCCCAGCTGCGTAACGGCCTGGTAGAGCCGACCAACCACTGCAAGAGCGTATGCCGGGGAATCCTGCCCGATGAACGCCTTAATGGCCGCGAGGTTGTCGACTGCCTGCTCCGTCCACCGGATCTCGGTCACAGGGCGAGGCGACGACGGACGTCCTCGTGCGGGACGGTCTTACCAGCTTCGGCCTGCGTGATCCCCTGCTCGATCTGCGCGAGGAAGAGGAGGCGCTCCATCGCTTCCTCGACCGTCGCGTCGGCGGGCAGGTGCTCGGCTGTTTGTTTGAGCAGGTCCTTGGCGGACTGGGGCATGACATCCTCACCGGAGCGGGTACTCACCTGGCTCCGGGTAACTTATGCTCGGCCGATGACACCCGCCACCCGGCGCTGGCTAACGGATTGCGCTTAAGCTGCCGGCCCCAGCTTGCCAGCAGCAATGCAGGATGAACGTACCCAGGAATTCACCACGCGAGCAAAGACCTTTTCCCTAGTGAACGTACAGGGCCGGCCAGCTTCAAGCGCGGGTTAGCCAGCAGCCTTGCGCGCTTGGAGCCACCGCTGAAGAGAAGCCTGTGTTTCGCCTGACCGCCGGCCGGCGAGCAGGTCTTCGACGCTGATGTCTTCGTCGAGGTCGGGCCAATGGATGCCGTGACCGCGTCCGATGAGGCGCCAGTTCCCACGCTCGGTGGCCGTGCCGTGCGACAGACGCGGATACCACGCCAGCGGAACGGACAGGGTCCGCCCATCCACCAATTCGACGGTCAGGGCGTCGTCCGTAACGCGGACTTCCTGCGCCAGGACGGCCCGCACGTCAGTCGGTGAAGTAGTCATCCCACGCCTTTCGCAACTGGTCTGCGCGCGCTGCCACCTGCGCCTCGAGCGCCCCGAGTTCGGGACCCCGGAACCCCACGCTGTCGTGGAGCCGAACCGGGTCGAGCCAGAACTTCCCGTGACAATCGTCCCGCTCGACATGCACATGCCGTGGTTCCTGCCGATCGGCCGAATAGAAGAAGAAGCGGTAGGGGCCGGATCGGAAGACAGTCGGCATTGCAACAAGTCTATGTCGGGCCGGGCGAGGGTGGCAAGCGTTCCGGGCTGCTGGCTAACGGACTAGCGCTTAAGCTGCCGGCGCGAAAGTGCACCAGGCGCACCGTCTGGTCAATGAGCTGCTCCTGGAGAACACCAGCCACCCATATCTACCGCCCGGCGGAAGCGCCGGCCAGCTTCAAGCGCCGGTTAGACGCCCGCTTGCCTGCTATGAGGCAATCGGGTGTTCGTCCTGCGGCTCCTCGAGTTCCCACACGCCCTCCTGCTCCCCATCGCCGAGGACTCGATCGATGCGACTGACTTCTGCGGTGGGTGGGATGTCAACGGCGATGGTGTGGCCGTCCCGCTGCTCGAACGTACACCCGAGCGAGGCCAGCCGCGGCCAGAACCGCTCGAACTCACGCGACGGTACTCCGACGCCCACCGTGAGATGGAAGGTCGAGTGGCCAGAGCGCTTGATGACCCGGGTGAGAACCGGACATTGCTCCGGCTTGAGCGAGCGTGGTGTCCCGCCGTGCGCCTCGATGACGTCGTAGAGGTGAACGCCTTCGACATCAAATGGGATGCTGCGAATGGCATACCGGCCCGGTGTCAGGGGCTCCGCCCAAAGGGCCTCAATCTCGACGACTCCAAGACCCGTTGGTTGAAGCGGGACGGCAATCAACACCGTGTTCTCACTCGGGCGCGGATGCAAGGTCATGGCGGGCGTCTAACGGATCTGCGCTTAAGCTGCCGGCCCTAGCTCACCAGCAGCAACGCAGTCAATGAACGTACCCAGGAATTCACCACGCGCGCAAAGACCTCTTCCTTCGTGAACGTACAGGGCCGGCCAGCTTCAAGCGCCGGTTAGACGGCGGCCTTCATCGCACGTGCCACCAGTCGGTCACTGCGAAACGCACCGCGAGCGGCGCTTGAGGCTCCGACGGCCTCGAAGCGTGCTGTTCGAGCGAGGCGCCCGAGGACCGGTTCGCGTAACTGCGAGCTCGAAGTCGAACCACGTCGCGTCCGCCGTCGCAGGCAGCTCGCCCGCGAGCGATCGCGGCGGCTCGCCGATCCGCCGCGATGTCACTGGCGCAGCGGTATGCACGCTCGGTGGCATCGATGTGCGCGACGCAGGTTGTGACGCTCTGTCAGCACCGTACATCGGCGCGCCGCGCAGCAATGCGCGCTGTGTCGAGAACGCCCGTCGATGGCGGTGGCTGCGTGCAGCCCGACGGTCGCGCCAGCTGGATGCCCACCACTGCGTCGCCGACTCGGCGGCGGATCTGGACCCAGCAGGTGGCCGTGAGCGCGAGCGCGGAGTCCGGTCCGAAGAAGATGTCGTGCCGGCGAGCCGCGGGCCCTGCCACCGGATCGTAGCGATGCGCAGTGCGCACCGTCCACCCGAGCCTGCAACCCGTCTGGCCATCTTGCTGCACGCTGCCGCCTAACGGACTTGCGCTTAAGCTGCCGGCCCTAGCTCGCCAGCAGCAACGCAGTATGAACGTACCCAGGAATTCACCACGCGAGCAAAGACCCCTTCCTTCGTGAACGTACAGGGCCGGCCAGCTTCAAGCGCCGGTTAGGCGTCACGGCTCCGGTACCTCCAGGTCGCGACAGATCTTCCGGGCCAGAAAGTCATCGACCTCGCGATGCCGAGGCACCGTCGAGGTCTTGCGTCGTGCGCGATTCACGTAGACCGAGTGCTGGGCGCCTTCCCGCAGCAGCTCACACCCGTTGGCCTCCAGGTGGCGGATGAGATCGCGACGCTTCACGCCGGCAGGCGCAGCGGCTCGCGAATCACCTCCTTGGTCCCGATCGCTTCCTCCGCGAGCACGCGGTTGGCCTCGAGCACGAGCCGGACGGCTTCGGCGAGGTTGGCCCGGGCCTCCTCGAGGGTGGTGCCCTGGGTATTGGCGCCGGGCAATTCCTCGACGAAGCCGATGTAACCGAGGGGCACCTTTTGGAACACGGCGGTCAGTTCTGGCATGCTTCAATCTAGCAAGATCTTTCAGTGACGCCTAACGGACTTGCGCTTAAGCTGCCGGCGCGAAAGTGCACCAGGCGAGCCGTCTGGTCAATGACCTGGTCCTGGAGCGTGCCAGCCACTCAATGCTACGCCCGGCGGAAGCGCCGGCCAGCTTCAAGCGCCGGTTAGGCTGCACCTCGGCGTGCACGCACCAACCTGACGACCCACCAGCCCAGACCCGCGATCAGAAGCCACGGTGCCAGGAATGTCACCAGGTAAACCAGCCACGACAGGGAGGTGGAGAGAACGTGAAGCGCTTGACCAAACGCCTCCTTGATCGGAGCGGTAGAACCTGGGCGCAGCAGTGCGCCTGGCTCGACGAGTGTGACCGTAATCGTCGATATGGCGATCCGCTGGTCGTAGTAGCGTCGCTCGCCCTTGAGCTGCTCAAGCTCTGTAACCACACGGGAGAGCTCCCGTTCGACGTCGAGAACATCGGAGAGTTTGCCTGTGCGATCTGTCAGGAGGCGCCGGAGTCGCGCCGCCGTCTCCTCCTTCACCGTCAGTCTGGTCTCCAGGTCAGCGTACGCTTTCGTAACGTCGTCCGTGGTCACGGCCTCACTTCTCACCTCTCCGAGGCGCTTCAAGCTCGCCAGCGTCTCCGCAAACCGCGCGGCGGTG
>CAVYSW010000002.1:0-14135 GCA_963771275.1 uncultured Gemmatimonadales bacterium | reverse complement strand
CAACGGCCTGTGCCTCTGCAAGATCCACCACGGCGCCTACGACGTGAACATCGTGGGCGTGGATCCGGACTACCGGGTGCACGTGCGCCGGGACGTGCTGGAGGAGCACGACGGCCCCATGCTCCGCCACGGGCTCCAGGAGCTGGACGGCATCCGGATTCAGCTGCCGCGCGTACGCCGCCCAGCGGCCGAAAGCAGACTACCTCGACGAGCGGTTCGCGCGGTTCCGGGCGGCGTAGCCGTCTCCCTCCTCGACGCCTGGCCAGCGCGACAATGCGCCGAGTGGCGACGCTTCGATGACGCAGCCGGACCCGTTCGGGCTACTCTCGGCTTGAGCGCCGGATCCGGCCTGAATCCGCGCGAGGGGTTGCACTTGTCCACAATATGTGTACTATAGTGCACATATTGTGTACATGGAGGGACTGTGGCAGTTCGGCCTCGAGGTTCCGGGCGCCGGCGGCCGTCCAAGTCCACCCTAGGCCGCCTGTTCGGCTCCGAGGCCCGGGCGAAGATCCTCAGCGGGCTGCTGCTCGGTGCCGCGGACCGCTACTACGTCCGCAACCTGGCGCGGCGGTTGGACCTGCCGCCGACGGCTGTCAGCCGCGAGCTGGTAACCCTGGAGCGCCTGGGGCTGGTCCGTCGCCGCACCGAGGGCCGCCGCCTCTACTGCGAGCTGGATCGCGATGCCTCTGTGCTCCCCGAGCTGCGCGCGCTCGTCCTCAAGCTGGGAGGCATCGCGGATGCGCTGCGGACCGCGCTGGCGGACCGTCAGGCCGACATCCGCTGGGCCTTTCTCTACGGCTCGATGGCGAGCGGCCAGGAGACGGCCGCCAGCGACGTCGATCTGTTCGTCGTCGGGGCGATCGGGTCCCCGGAGCTTGCCGACCTCCTGAGACCGGCCGCCGACCTGCTCGGCCGCGCGGTCAACCCCTATCTCATCACGCCCGCGGAGTTCCGCGAGAAGCAGCGCAAGGGGCACTCCTTCGTCACGCGGGTCCTCGCGGGCCCGAGATTGGACCTCATCGGCAATGCCCGAAGCGCTGAAGCCACTGGTTGACGCCGGGTGGCTGGAACCCCAGCCGACGGACGTCGAGGAGATCCGTGGCCTGCTCGGCATCGTCGAGCGCCGCCTCGACGAGCTGCGGGGGAACCTGAAGCACCCGGACTCGATCTTCACGCTCGCGTATGACGCCGTGCGGTGCGCGGCCACGGTCGTCCTCCGGGCCCACGGCGTGCGCGCGAAGCACGCCCGGCACCACGAGATGACGTTCGAGGCCCTGCACCGGCTCGGGATCCCCGAGGTGTCCGACAGAGCCAGGTACTATGACGACTGCCGGCGAAAGCGCGCTCAGTTGGAGTACGACAGTGCCGGCGACGTCTCGGATGCCGAGGCTGCCGACCTTCGGAAGGAAGCCGCTCGCTTCGCGGGAGCGGTTCGGAGCTGGCTCGCGAGGGCGCATCCGGAGCTGGACACGGACAGGGGAAGGCAGCGCCGCTAGGAGAGAGTCCCGCTGCCGCCAACGGCCAACGGCCGCGACTCGACACTCCAAACGGCTCCTGTCGCGACGGGCGACGCGCCATTTCGCCCCTCCGACGCATGAATCTGATGACGCACTCCGCTGGCGAGGGAGCACGGGGTTGCGCACATTCATGCCGTCTACGGCGACTACGAGGCTGTGGTAGAGGTCGCGGCGGGTTCATGGTAGCTTACCCCCACGAGTGCTCCGGTCCGTCCTGACATGGACGGCCCTTCAAGCAGCCCGGTTGCTGGCGAACTGGGATCGGGCTCGTCAGGGAACGGCACTGGAACGGATCGAGCCCCTGGAGTGATGCGATGTACTACAGTGTCGTCGAAGCTCGCTACATCAGCGGCCATACCGTCTGGCTCCGCTTCCGCGACGGGACCGCCGGCGAGGTAGATCTCGGCCCGGAGCTCCAGGGGCCGATCTTCGAACCGCTCCGCGACCCGGCCTTCTTCAGGACGTTCACCATCCACCCGGAGTTCCGGACCCTCTGCTGGCCCAACGGGGCGGACATCGCTCCCGAGACGCTTTACGAGGCGGTGCGGGTAGCAGCCTGAAGCGGCAGCGCCGGCCTTGGCAGCGCACCTCCTCCCCGATCGCGACCAGCGCGGTCGCCCCGAAAGCGTCAACAGCCTCTGCCTCTGCAAGATCCACCACGGCGCCTGCGACGTGAACATCGTGGTGTATCCGCCCAGCGGCCGAGAGCGGACTACCTCGACGAGCGGTTCGCGCGGTTCCGGGCGGCGTAGCCCCCCCGATGACGCCGCATCAGGGCGAGCCCCTGCCGGCGCACTATCCTCGATGCGTGCCGCGCGTCGCTTTCTCGGTCGGAAGCTCCAGTACGACCGCCCGGCCGGGAGCCGCGGCCCAATGGTCCACCCTGACGAGGAATGATGTCGGCCGCGAACAGCGCCGACGCAACGTGGGTGCATGCCCCGACCTCCGGCGAGCCTGATACCAGTCGAGCGCATCACGAGCGCCATCGTGTTGCTGCGCGGCCAGAAGGTGCTGCTCGACACCACCCTGGCGGAGGAAACCGAGGCTTTAAGGTCACAGAGTGTGACCTTAAAAAAGGGTCGCGGACTGCGCGGTGCTGTCTCTGGTCCCTCAGCCCCCTTCTGGCCCGCTTGCCCGGCGCGCCGTATCGTAGTACCCGCGGGAGGGAGACCAACGGGAGCGGATGCCCGACCAAGTGGATCGCCTCAAGGCAGCCTTGGTGGATCGCTACGCGCTCCAGCGCGAGCTGGGCCGCGGGGGCATGGCCACGGTCTATCTCGCCACCGACCTCAAGCACGAGCGGCCCGTTGCCCTCAAGGTGCTGAAGCCCGAGCTCGCGGCCGTCCTGGGCGCGGACCGGTTCCTGCGCGAGGTCAAGACCACCGCCCAGCTCACGCACCCCCACATCTTGCCGCTGCACGATTCCGGGAACGCCGACGGGTTCCTCTACTACGTGATGCCCTACGTGGAGGGCGAGTCCCTCCGCGACCGCCTCACCCGCGAGAAGCAGCTGCCGCTGGACGACGCGCTCCAGATCAGCCGCGAGGTGGCCGACGCGCTCTCCTATGCCCACAGCCACGGGGTGATCCACCGCGACGTCAAGCCCGAGAACATCCTGCTGGAGAGCGGCCACGCGGTGGTGGCCGACTTCGGGATCGCGCGGGCGATCGACCAGGCGGGTGGGGAGAAGCTCACCGGGACGGGGATCGCGCTGGGCACGCCGGCGTACATGTCTCCCGAGCAGGCAGCGGGGAGCCATGACCTGGACGGTCGGTCTGATCTCTACTCCCTCGGCTGCGTCCTGTACGAGATGCTCGCGGGGCAGCCGCCGTTCACGGGGCCGACGGTCGAGAGCCTGATCCATCAGCATCTCACGGCGGAGCCGCCGAGCATCACGGTGATGCGGCCGGCGGTGCCGGGGTGGGTAGCGGCGGCGCTGACGCGGTCACTCGCAAAGACACCGGCCGACCGGTTCAACCCGGTGGCGCTGTTCGCCGAGGCGCTCGGGTCACGGGCCTCGACGGCCGGCGCGGTGTTTCCGCCCGCATCGGGTGCGGTCATGTCCGCCAAGCGATCGTGGAAGCGCATCGCGGTGCTCGGCGGAGCGGCGGTCGTGGTGATCGCCGGCGCCGTGGCGGTGGGCAGCTGGCTGCGACCGGGCGCGACAGGGTCACGCCACCCCCGCACCGCGATCGCGGTGCTGCCGTTCGAGAACCTGAGTGGCGAGGGTCCCAACGCCTACTTCGCGGGCGGGTTGCACGACGAGCTGATCACGCAGCTCACGAAGGTCGCGGCGCTGAAGCCGATCAGTCGGACGTCCGTGATGGAGTACGCGACGCGGACGAAGCCGCTCCGGCAGATCGCGGACGAGCTGAGTGTCGGCACGATCATCGAGGGCAGCGTGCAGGTGCTGGGAGCGCGCCTGCGGGTGAACGTGCAGCTGATCGATGCCGCGACGGACCAGCACCTCTGGGCGGAGCGCTACGACCGGACGCTGGACGATGCGTTCGCGGTCCAGAGCGAGATCGCGCAGCGGGTCGTGGCGGCGGTGGGGGCGACGCTCGGCGGGACGGAACGGACGGCGCTCGCCGCGGCCCCCACGGCGAGCGCCGAGGCGTACCGGCTCTACTTGCAGGGGCTGGAGTACTACCGCCGGCCGGGCAACCTGCGTGACAACTGGGAGATCGCGCAGGGCTTGTATGGGCGGGCGCTGGCCCTGGACTCGACGTTTGCCCTCGCCCACGCGGCGTTGTCGCAGGTGCATGGCCGGATGTCGTTGTACCGGTATGATCCGTCCCCGGCACGGTTGGCGCGCCAACGGGAAGAGGCAGAGTCAGCGCTGCGGCTTGCGCCCGACTTGCCGCAGGCGCACCTCGCCATGGGGTTGGTGCAGCACGTCGGACGCCAGGACTGGCAGGCGGCGCTGAGGGAGTTTCGGATCGCGCTCGCGGGGCTGCCGAATGACGCCGAGGTGTGGGAGCGGATCGGGTACACGCAGCGGCGGCTCGGGAACTGGGACGAGGCCGTCGCCGCGTTCGACCGGGTCGTGGCGCTCGACCCGCGCAACGCCGATGCCCTCTACAATCTGGGTGGCACCCTGAATTTCCTGCGCCGGTATCGGGAGGCCGTGGAGTGGTACAGCCGAGCGCTGGCGCTGGCGCCGGACGTGGCCGCGATCGACGTGGACCGCGGGTGGACCTGGGTCGTCTGGCAGGGACGGCTGGACTCGCTCGGGGCAGCGCTGGATCGCTATCCGCCGGAGGCCGAGCTCGGTGCGTTGGGGAGCGCCAGCGCCTGGCAGGCCCTCAAGCTGTATTGGGAGCGAAAGCCGGACAGCCTGCTCGCGCTGCTCCGTCGGACACCGCAGCGGGCCTTTGACGGTATGAACTTCTATGTCCCGACGGCGCTGTATGCGGCGTGGGCCCACCAGCTACGTGGGGATCACGTGGCGGCGCGGGCGGCATTCGATTCGGCCCGAGTGCTGCTCGACTCGGTGGCGGTGGTGCTGCCCGACGATTGGCGCGTCCACGCCGCCCGGGGCCTGGCCCTCGCCGGCCTGGGACGGCAGCGGGAGGCTGAACGTGAGGCCCGCTGGCTGAGGCAATCGACGATCTACCGCGGGGACGCTCTTGCCGGGCCGGCAGTTGCCGACGATCGGGCGCGGATTCTGGCGAGGATCGGCGACGCGGATGCGGCACTCGTCGAGATCGAGCGGCTGCTGGCGGGACCCTCCGAGCTCGGCGCCCACACCCTCCGCCTCGATCCGCGCTGGGACCCGATCCGCAGCGATCCGCGGTTCCAGGCGCTGCTGGTGACGTACGCGAACCCGGAGCCGGTCCGCTGACGTAGCGGCCAGGGCAGGCCTTAGCGCCCTCGGGGCTCCTCTGTCGCTGTCACTCCGGTCCGTCGGGTCGGGCTAAGCTGCCGAGGCCAGGGCGCGCCCGCCGAGGGCAAGCACTACCACGAAGGCGAGGAGCATACTCCAGCTTACGAGAAGGGATCGACTCATGAAGAGTCTCAACACCAGGTTCGGCGCCCGACGCTCTTCCACCCTCGGCTCGATTCTCGGGCTGAGCCTACTCGTCGTCGCGGTCGGTGCCTGCTCCGATGATGCGCCTACGTTCGAGATCGTCCAATTCGAGGTCACCGTGACCTGCCTGAACGACGGCGGGACCTACGCGGGCCAGACCTTCACCGCCACGTTCCAGATTGATGTCGGGAGCCTCACGGGAACTGGCTCCGAGACGATCGACGCCGCGCTCGACAACTTCTCGTTCGATTTCCCGCGAGGAGCGTCCAGCGGGAGCGACCTCGGCACGGCCTACTTCGAGGACGGGACGCTGACGAAGATTGTCTTCGTGAGCGGCGGCGCCTACGGGTTCAACGGGGGGTTCAATTCAGGCCAGGTCCCGGACTCGATCGAAGCCGGCCTGTGGTTCGGCTACCTCACGCCGGGCACGGCTGTCGACGGATTCGGAACCTACACGATCACGAGGCTGTAGCGGCCGTAGGCGGGAGTGGGCTCAGCTCCACTACACCGTCTGGGTGCGGTGCCGCGACGGCTCGGCCGGCGAAGTCGATCTCCGGCCCGTGCTGCACGGCCCCGTTTTCGAGCCGCTGCACGATGCTGCCTTCTTCCAGCAGTTCGCTCTGGACCCGGTGGGGCAGACCCTGGTCTGGCCCAACGGTGCGGACATCGCCCCGGAGTTCCTGCACGACGCGGTCCGCAGCCAGCATAGACGAGACGTCGCCCCCGCCTGACGCAACGCGGGCTCTAAGGTCACAGAACGTGATCCTGCGGGACCGCGACGAGCGCGGCCCCAGGCTCCGCCACGGCCTCCAGGAGCTGGACGGCATCCGGATTCGCGTGCCGCCGGTGTCCGCCCAGCGGCCGAGAGCGGACTACCTCGATGGGCGGTTTTCGCGGTTCCGGGCGGCGTAGCGCCCCGATGAGGTTGGGACAGCCCTGCGTGTTGGCGGCGTTCTCTCTAGAATGCCGCCAAGGCGGCCACTCGGCGGGGCTGACTGCCCGTAAGGACGGGCGTCGCGGAGCTTCGGGTCAGGCCCGCGAAGGCGCGGCGCTTCGGGCGCCAGTCACGCTGAGGCGGATCTCGACCTCGCGGTCGAGCACCGCAGCCACCCGCACCAGGGTGCCGAGTGTGAGATTGGAGTCGGGCGACTCCAGGGCGGCAATCTGCTGCTGGCTCACGCCGATCTTCCGCGCCAGCTCTGCCTGCGTGAGCCCGGCCTCGTGACGGGCGACGCGCAGGAGCATGCGCACCGCGAGCGTGGGATCCACCGCGACGTCGATCACCTTGCGCCCGGCCGAGGCCCGCCGCCGCGTGCCGGCCGGCAGAGGCGGGACCCTGCCGAGCGCGAGATGCGCCTCGAGCCAGCCTTCGAGCGCGTCGCGCGCCTGGTCGAGGACCTCCTCGCCCGGCCCCGCCTGCGTCTGGCAGCCCGGGCAGTCGGGGAAGCGCGCGACGGTTGCGCGCCCCTCCTTGGTCACCAGCGCCTGATACCGCATCGTCCCCCTCACCGCTCGAGCCTGATCCCGGCCTGCCGCTCGATGCTCCGCAGTAGACCCAACGCGAGGTCCTTCCTGGGGTGCGGCACCGTCACGATCCCGGGCTTGAGCGAGTGCGCGAAGTGGTGATGCGACCCCCGGGTGCGCACGAGGACCCAGCCGTCGTCTTTCAGGGCGCGGATCACGTCCCGGGAATCCACCGGGCGACCCCCAATTGGATGATACAAGCTATAACTTGTGTGGGCAAGTCGACCTCGTTTCTCATGCCCGGGACGGCCGCAGCGTGGCGTCGTCAGCGCGATCCCGCGACATCCTTCCCACGCCGCGGGTGACGAAGCGCCTCCCCCGTCACCTCTCCCCTTCTGCGCCGCCGTTGTTCATCCTCGGACTCGCGGTGGGTGATGCGCTGGGCGTGCCGGTCGAGGCTTCGCGCCGACGGTGCGGAGGATTTTGCGCGAAGACTGCCTGCGAGCGCGGACGTCCCATGACGTCCGGCCGGTAGTTCTAGCGCAGTGAGCATCCCATTGAGCTACTCGACACTCCAGAGAGCTCCTGTTACGACGGGTGACGCGCCATTTCGCCCTTCTGACGCATGAATCCGATGACGTAATGCGCTGGCGAGGCCGCACACTCGCCGGCATGCCCGAGATCTGCCGGTTCTTCGGCATCGCCGTCTACATGTACTACGCTGACCATGGCGTGCCCCACTTCCACGCGGTGTGTGGCGGCTGCAAGATCTCGGTTGAGGTGCGAACCAGCACGGTGCACGGTATCTTCCCACGAACGGCGCTGCACCACGTGCTGGAATGGGCGACCCTCCACCGCGCGGAGCTGCTCGCCAATTGGGAGCGCGCGCGGCAGGGCAAGCCGCTCGTCGCGATCACCCCGCTGGAGTGACGGGTATGGACTACGACGTACTCGAAGCGAGATACCTGCGAGACTTCACGGTCTGGGTCCGCTGCCGTGACGGCTCGGCCGGCGAGGTGAACCTTCGCCCCGTGCTGCGCGGCCCGGTATTCGAGCCGCTCCACAACCCGATCTACTTCCGACAGTTCAGGGTAGACCCCGAGTGCCACACGCTGGTGTGGCCCAACGGCGCCGACATCGCCCCGGAGTTCCTGCACGACGCGGTCCGCAGCCAGTCCAAACGAGACGTCGCCCCCGCCTGACGCAACGCGGGCCTTAAGGTCACAGAATGTGATCCTGCGGGACCGCGACGAGCGCGGCCACCCGGAAGTGCCCAACGGCTTGTGCCTCTGCAAGATCCACCACGGCGCCTACGACGTGAACATCGTGGGCGTGGCGCCGGACTATCGGGTGCACGTGCGGCGAGACGTGCTGGAGGAACACGACGGCCCCATGCTCCGCCACGGCCTCCAGGAGCTGGACGGCATCCGGATTCAGCTGCCACGGGTGCCTACCCAGCGGCCGAAAGCGGACTACCTCGACGAGCGCTTTGCGCGGTTTCGGGCGGCGTAGCGCGCGGCGAGGTCGCCCCACGGTCTCCGCGAGGCGACACAGGCCACGATCGGCGGCGCGCCGCTCGGGGTCAGCGAACGGCCGTCTGCCGCGGATCGGCCGTTCCTGGCGCACGGCTGTGCTCCGTGATGTGCTTTCGGTATATACTCGGGACCTCGCCCAGGGGAGCGGCAAGGACGCCACTCATGACGCCGGCCAGGGGCCTCTTCACCGCGCTGTCCACGTATTCATCATCCGCTACGGTGCGGCCGCTTGAGAACTTCACGACCGAATTGATGGCGTGGCTCATCAATGAGTGGCCGGATTTCGGAAGGGGTTTCGCCAACCTCTTTCTCGTGGAAACTGTCGCCGCCGACCGGACAGTCTCCGCCAAGACGCAGATGGACGTACCCGATGGCTATGTCGATCTCGTCCTGCAGGTGCCGATCGAGGGTGGTCCGGAGCGCGAGCTGCTGATCGAATCGAAGATCGAGGCGGCTGTTGGGATTCGCGGACATCGGGAGGACGACGGACAAGAAGAGACCCAGATCGACTGCTACCTGAGGTACGCGCAACACACTGGAGCCACGGTCGGGCTCATCTCGAAGTATCCCATCGACGTTGAACGCTGGAAAGCACACTCCACGTGGTGTAGGGAGCGGCGCTGGCACGACGTCGCGGACGTACTCAACGGCATCTCCGGCTCGTCGCCCGAGATGCGGTTCATCACCGGAGAAGTACTCCAATTCCTCAGGGAGCACGGCATGACCCTCGAGCCTGTAGGCCCTCATCTGCTGGAAGGGACGCTGGCGCGTCACCACCTGCAACTCATGTTCGAGGAGGCAGCGGACGCGTGCTGCGCGGCGCTCCATCTCCGTCACGCATCGGCCCGATCAGACCGGTACGCGATGTACGTGGCCCTCAAGGATAGCCAGGGTCAGGAGATAGGCGGGCCTGCCTATTCGGATCTGCACGGCGACTCCGCGGTATGGCTCTCTCGGGCCACGTTTGTCGATCCCGCGCTCATCGAGCGACTCCGGAGCCATGAGCCCCTGCGCGAACTGGCGGCTCCGGGTAGTGACCGCTGGTGGGCCTGCGCATTCGTCCCGCTGGTGGCTGACTTCTCAACGTTCTTCCGGCTTTCAGCGAAGGAACAGGTGCGAACCATCGAGAGGCGACTGACGGAGGTGCTGGCCGCTGCGATCTCGGAACTGCGTTAGGACCTCCAGGTGCGCAGGCATTCGCAAACGGGCCGCGCGCTTTGGGTGCATCACATCGGACCGTCTGGATCACCCCCTGAAGTGAACCGAGCCGCGAATGATCTTCGTCAACTCCATGTCTGACCTCTTCCACGCCGGCGGCCCGGACGAGTTCGTTTCGGCCGCCCCCTCCTCGGTCTTCGGAGGATCCCGGGACATCTCTGGCTCGAAACTTCCGTCGACAATGACGACGTGACGTACCGCGTGCGACACCCTAAATCCCTCAACGCCGCCATCCGGTCCCTGTCCTGCGACCGTTGGTCGAGCCGCGCGCGTCACTCAACCTGCGTGGGATCCACTGGGTCATCGTTGGGGCGAGAGTGGACCCGATGCCCGGCCGCTGGACCCAGCGTGGGCGCTCCAGCGCAGGGATACCTGCGTGCGGGAGAAGGTGCCGTTCTTCTGGAAGCAGCGGGGTGGCCGTGCGCTAAAGGCGGGCGGCCGGCTGGACGCCCGCCATACCCGGCAGGTCATGTCGCTTTCGGCACGCAACGAAGGCCGCCGCCCTCACCTCCGCACCCACAACCCCACGATCGGAATCAGCGGGCTCGCCCAGGCCACGAGTAGCCAGCGGGCCTGCTCCCCCAACCGGCCCTTGAGCACCGCGATGGCGTTGTCCCCCGTCGGGACAGAATGATGACGGTTCGCCCCGTCGTCTCTGCTACGTTGGAGAACAGTCAGGAATTCCCTTGACAGAATAGTCATCAAAAGGAATATTGTTCTTGTCGTGGGACGTCGAGTATACGGACCAATTCGAGCGCTGGTGGGACGACTTGTCCGAGGAGGAGCAGGAGTCGGTTGCCGTCGCGGTCGCGCTCTTGGAGGCTCGCGGTCCACATCTCGGGTACCCATATAGCTCCGGCGTTCGGGCGTCGCGCCACGGCCAGATGCGCGAACTGCGGGTCCAGCATGCCGGCCGCCCGATCCGAGTCCTCTACGCGTTCGATCCCCGCCGAGTCGCAATGCTCCTGGTCGGCGGTGACAAGACCGGCGACGACCGTTGGTACGAGACGGCAGTGCCCAATGCTGACGCGCTCCTGGACGAGCACCTGAAAGCGCTGAAGCGAGAAGCGGAAGAAGAGGGGGAAAGTGATGGCCAAGAAGTTCCGTGACTTGCGAGCGAAGATGGCGCCCGAACGCCAGAAGCGCGTTCGCGAGCGAGCACAGGCCCTCCTGGCCGAGCTGCCCCTCCAGGAGTTGCGCCAGGCGCGACGCATGACCCAGGAAGCGCTGGCCAAGCGGCTCGGGTCACAGCAAGCCCTGGTGTCCAAGCTCGAGCGCCGAGCCGACATGTACATCAGCTCGCTGCGCACCTACATCCAGGCCCTCGGCGGCGATCTGGAGATCGTTGCCCGGTTCCCGGATGGAGCGGTCCGAATCACGCAGTTCGAGGAGATCGGTCGCGACGGCGGGGATTGATCGTGGCGCGCTGGGTGCGGTAGGGTCCTGGCCGCGCCATGGCGGGGCCTCCAAGGCCCCAGCGATCCGAACGAGGACCGGCCGATTCGGTGTTGTCATCGATCCGGCACGCCGGTGAGGCTAACGCCGCGCACGCGCTCGCGTAGTGCGGCATCGAGGTCGCCCCTCGTGTGGAGCGCTCCAGAACGTGAACGACATGGCAAGACCGTATCAGGTACGGCAACTCGTCGCCGCGATCGACGATCGGCCGCCCGAGCAGACGCCGTGAGCGCGTACAGCCGCCGTGTGATGTGGAGCGAGGAAGACGACGCGTTCGTGGCCGTCTCCCCCGAGTTCCCCGGCCTCTCAGGCCTGGGTGACACGCACACGGAAGCGCTCGACCAGTTGACGACGGTGCTCGCCGAAGCGGTCGACATCATGCCGAGCGAGGGCAAGGCGCTCCCGGATCCGCTGGTCCACCGCGGCTTCAGTGGCCAGTTCCGCCTCCGGGTCCCTGTCTCGCTGCACGCCCGCCTGGCGGAACGGGCCGCGGTCGAGGGCGTGTCGCTCAATACGTTGGCGATCGGTCTCCTCACCGATGCCATCGCGCGCCTCTGACGATCCGCCGTCCCGACTGCTAGGGGCCGACGGAGCTTGAGGTTAGCTCCATCAGCCCTGTCTTCGTTCAGCCGTCCCAATTGTCGTTCCGTTGTTGTTTCTCAGTGATCGGCCCAGCACGTTCATCTCACGAATCTCCAGGGGCTTCTGGCCGATTCCCGCTTCGGACCCTATTGTAGAAGCAGCGAGAGCGGACCACGGGGGGCCCAACGCCTGACCAGTTGGCTCGCCCTCCATGAACCACTCGGCGGCCGGTACACGCTCCAGCGCGAGCCGAGCCGCGGTAGCATGACCCAAGTCCTGGGCACCAATCGGTTCCCCCCGCGCCACGGGCGGGACCATGTTGCAAGCTGCTCGCGAAGACCCCCAACGTGGTCGCGGCGACGTGCCGGAGCGACCACCAAGCCGAAAGGAGACTCTCGTGACCCGCGTACTACGGATCTCTCTCTGTGCGGTTCCGATCCTGGCGTTGGTGGCAGGATGTTCTACCGAACCTCAGGTGGTGACGACGGTCGTCGTAACGCCCAGCAACGTCGATACCCTCATCGCCAGCGGCCGGACGGTTACCTTCACCGCGTCGGGACTGTCGGCCGACGGCCACGTGCTTGCCACCACGTTCACGTGGGCCAGCAGCGACGCAGGGGTCGCCACGATCGACGCGGCCGGCCTCCTCACGACGGTTGCGAACGGCACCACGACCGTCACGGCGACCGCCGCGAATGGGGTGTCAGGCACCACCAACTTCAAGTCCGCGACGATCGCCCCCGTCCTGACGACCTCCTTTGCGTTCTCGATTCCGTTGCGCGTGATGACGGTCACCTGGGACGGCACTTCGTACTACCTCTCCAATGGCGGCAATGCCGGGACCGGCCAGATCCAGCAAGTCAATACCAGCGGTACCGTCACGCAGACGACACCCGTCAACCTGGACATGCGGGGGGTGTTCTATCGGCCGGCCGACGGGAAGTTCTACGCGAAGAGCTTAGGGCTGGACTGGTATGAGGTGGACCCCGCGACGGGCGCGCTGACGCCCCTGCATACGGGCATCTTCTCCCAGAGTCAGGCCAAGCCGGTCATGACGTCGGACGGCGCGACCATTCTGGAGCACGTCGATGGCACCGTCACGCAGCTGGCCTTCTCCAGCGGGGCGGTGACGGGCACGCTGACCGGGTTCCAGTTCGGCGTGTTCCCGAGCAACTACGTGATCACCTCGGACGGCAGCCACCTGTTCACGATGGATGAGCTGGGGACCGTCTACGTCTATGACATGCTGGGCGGGCCCATTACCACGTTCACCTTCCCGGTGGCCGTCGTGGCGCAGAGCGCGTGGTCGCTGTCGTTTGCCAACGGGCTCCTCTGGATTTCGGACACCGGCACCGGAACCGGCACCTTGTACGGCTATACCCTGCAACAGCAGTGAAGGCACCCGCCGGGCCTCGCGCCGGGCGGTGCTGTTTCCAGGCGACCTCGTGGCCATGGCCATCGAGGTGCCGGATGACGCCGGGGCGCAGATCGTGCAGGTGGTACCCTCGGCGGTCGTTCCCGAAGACCGCGAGCGCTCCATACCGTTGCCGGGCGCGGTCGTAGGCGGCGTCGTTTTCCATCATCTGGCGCAGGAAGTCGCCGAGGAGGCGGGCGACGCGAGCAGCGCGATGACGCGTCCCTGCGCCCCATGGTCCTTGCTCATCAACGGTGCTTTGGTTGCTCGTAGGCGCCGAAGCTGGTAGGCTAGTCCACAGGAAACAACAAGGGTCCGACGGGCCCCTTATCCCGTCGGAGGACCTGACGGGTTGGTCGGGCCGCCAGCCACCGCATTCGCTTCCTCAAGGAGGCGAAGGAGTGGCGACCCATGGTGGACGACCGTAGGGAACCGGTATCCGCGCAGCCCCAGTACGACAGTGCAGTCGGGTGCCTTCCACGAATCTTCTGGATGCTGATCGGGAACATTGCGCTGCTTATGGCGACGGCCTCGGTCTATGGTAGCGGTGGCTGGTCAATCGCGGATGTGGTCTTCTGGCTCATTGTCGGCCTGCTGATCGGCGCTCGCTACATCGACATCGTGCGATTCAAGGGGAAGACGGCCGATGGCAAGCTGGCTACCATGGCGCACCTCAAGAGATACGTCCTGATGGTGCTCCTTGGTGGCGTCGCGCTGTGGGCCGCAGCGCGGGCGCTCGGGCCCGGCTTCAACTAGACGAGACCGGTTGAGCGCTGGAGGCGCCGGACCGCCCGCCGGCGGCTCCGGGAACGCTCGTGCTCATGCGCCTTGCCAACGACAGTCCGTGTACCAGCAAGGTGATATTCGACGCGTTCGCGGCTGTTCCGCGTGTTCGCGCACGAGCACCCGCAGGTGCG
>CAVYSW010000001.1:0-12220 GCA_963771275.1 uncultured Gemmatimonadales bacterium | reverse complement strand
GGCGTCAAGTTCGACATCATCGGCCTGTCGTACTATCCCCGCTGGCACGGCACCCTCGAGGACCTCTACGGCAACCTCCATGACCTGATCGACCGCTATCGCAAGCCGGTCAACGTCGTGGAATACTCCGATGTCAAGCGAGAGGTCAACGACATCGTGTTCGACCTCCCCAACGACCTGGGGAAGGGAACGGCGATCTGGGAGCCCCTCGGCTGGAGGAGCGGATTGTTCGACCGGGAGGGTAACGTCACCGACCGTATGACGGTGTATGACGAGCTGAAGGCGAAGTACGTTCGGTCAGAGTAGACCGGGAATCAAGGCCTTGCGCTCCGCCGGATAGTCGGCGAACCGCTCCCGATACCAGGCGTGGTGTCTGACGGCGCGCGGCCCGAGGTTCGCCGCCGTATAGACGGCGAAGGCAAGGCCGGCCGTCGACCAGGTGGCGACCGCCCAGCCGCTCCACTCGAGCATCTCGCACAGGTAGTTTGGCGCGGAGACCCAGCGGTAGAGGCCCCCGCGTGGAATCTCGTATCCGGTCTCGCCGGGCCGCCGGAGGCGCCGCAGGACGGCGTCCGCATGGAGGTTCCCGAGCCATCCGGCGAGGAACAACGTGGCGCCCAGCAGGAAGCGGGGGTCCGCGAGCCACGCGCTCCGGTAGGTTCCCAAGTGCCCGATCCACCGGGCGTTGACGTAGGCGTTCAGCGTGTTG
The DNA here is from genome assembly GCA_963771275.1 of uncultured Gemmatimonadales bacterium. Taxonomy (GTDB): domain Bacteria; phylum Gemmatimonadota; class Gemmatimonadetes; order Gemmatimonadales; family GWC2-71-9; genus JAOTWJ01. The sequence continues at coordinate 11,511 of CAVYSW010000001.1, read as the reverse complement.
AAGCCGATGGCCAGGAACGCGATGAGCACTGGCATCCTGCGTCCCCCCGCGCGCATGCGCAACGGGAAGACGAACGCCCGGTTCAGGTAGTGGAGCTGCCACACGCCCAGCAGCACGAGGGGGACCACCTCGAAGCGGTGGTCGCCGGTAAAGAAGAACACGGCGAACAGCGCGACCGCCGGCAGCTCCATCAGAATCCAGCCGAGCGCCGCAGGCAGCGTCGGGCCCCAGCCTCGGCGCTCGTAGCGGCCGTACGGCGCCGCCACGAACAGCAGCGCAACCAGCGTGACGGCGGCGAGCGCGAGCTCGGCGCGGACGGCCCAGCCGTGCAGCGCGAGCTCGCTCACCGCGATCGCCTACCGCTCGTCGATCCCGTACACCAGCACCCGGAACGATCCCGGCACCATCCGCGGGCGCTGGCGGGGAGTCGCCGAGTCGGCCGGCGATGGCGCCTCGTACGTCGCGGCCGAGAGGTAGATCCGGTGGGTCGTGGGGTCGAGCGTCATGGTGCGGGCCGACCGGACCGTGGTGAGGGTCTGGATCACCTCGAGGTGGTCGGGAGACTCCTCATGGGCGATCGTCACCGTGCCCTCGCCATTGGAGGCGAACGCGAGGCCGGTCGCCGGATCGAACCGCGCCGCGTCGGCGCCCTGCCCGATCCGCACCGTATCCACCACCGCGCCGGTCGTGCTGTTCAGCATCACCATGTACTGATTGCCGCAGACGGCGAACAGCCGGTGGTGCGCCAGGTCGATTGCGAGACCCGACGCCTCCTCGCCAGGAGCGATCGGCCAGGTGGCGACGACGGCGTGGGTCTTGGCGTCGATCGCGACGATCTCGTTCTGATCCTCGATGTTGTTGTAGATCCGGCCGGCCGCCGGGTCGAACACGGCGAACTCGGGCTTGCCCGGGAGCGGGATCGTGGCGACCACCGCGCCGGTCTTGGCGTCGATTACCGTGGCCGAATGGCCGCGGCCGTTGAACGTGTAGACCTGCTGGAAGCCCGGGACGTAGAGGACGGCGTCGGGGTTCTCGCCCGTCGCGACCCGCCTGGTGACCGCGAGCGTCTTGAGATCCACGAAGGCCGCCGTGTTCTCTCGGCCGTTACTCGCGAACCCGAGCCCCAGCTCGGGGGCCACCGCGAACCCGTGCACGCCCGGCAGGCTGTCGATCTCCCCCACTACCGTGCCCTGCGCCATGTCGATCACGACGACTTTCGTGCCGTGGCTGACGTAGAGCCGGTGGGCGGCGGCGTCCTCGGCGAGATAGTCCCAGCCACCTTCGCCGCCCACCGTGATTTCTCTGATGAATCGGTATGTGGGCGTTTGGGCGGCCAGGGACACGGTGCCGACCGCGATTGCGAGTGCCAGCGCCGGCAGCAGCGTCAGGTGGGGTCGATGGTATCGTCTCATTGGGTCACCTCCCGGTGATGGTCAGGCCGTTGCCGGTGTCTCGCTGCTTCCGCGGGGCGGGGTGCTCCGGCGGATCAGGAGGAAGTAGAGCGTCGGAGTCGCCACGAGCGACAACAGAACCGAGATGCACAGCGCGCCGATCACGGCGATGGCGAGCGGCCGCAGCATGTCGGCGCCCGAGCCGAGACCGTACGCCAGGGGCAGCATCCCCAGCGCCGCGGCGAGCGACGTCATCAGGACGGGGCGGAGACGCCGCCGCCCGGAGCGGACCAGGGCTTCCACCAGATCGAGCCCCTCGCTCCTGAGGTGCCGCACGTAGTCCAGCATCAGGATCCCGTTCTTGGCGGTGATCCCCACCCCGATGATCGCGCCGAGGAACGACACGACGTTGAACGACGTCCCCGTGAGCCATAGGGCGAGCACCGTGCCGAACATGGCGAGCAGGGCGCCGAACACGATGGCGATGGGCTCGCTGAACGAGCCGAACTCGAGCAGCAGCACGGTGAACACGAGGGAGACGGCCATGAGGAGCACGAACACCAGGTTGCGGAACGACTCCCGCTGCTGCTGGTAGAGCCCGCCGTACTCGATGGCGCCCGGAGGGATCGACGAGTCGGTGCTCAGCGCCTGGCGGATCTCGGCCATCGCGCTCCCGAGGTCGCGTCCCTCGAGGCGCGCCGTCACCGCAACGTCCTGACGGGCGTCCTCGCGCCGCAACTCGAGCTGCCCCGGTTCCTCCACGACGTCTACTACCTGTGACAGCTTCACCAGGGTCCCGGCCGGCGTGCGAATCGGAAGATCCTGGATCTGGGACAGGGTCCGGATCCGGGCCGAGTCCACCTTCACCCGGATGTCCACCACCCGGTCGCCTTCGAGCACGGAGGAGGCGGTCTGGCCGAGCATCGCGCTGTTGGCGGCGTTGGCGATGTCGTCCGCCGTGAGGCCGAACCGGCGCGCGTCGGCCGCCCGGGTGCGGAGGCTGATGGTCGGTCCGGTGTAGACCAGCCCGTTGAACAGGTCCACCACGCCCGGAATGGCCTCGAGCCGGGCGGCCACTTCCGGCGCCTTCTGCTCGAGCCACGCCTGGTCGGTCGAGTAGAGCTTCACCTCGACCGGCGCGGGCGCCCACATGAGGTCGCCGATCAGGTCGCCGAGAATGCCCGGGAACTCCCAGTTGAGCCCCGGGAGCTCGGTGTTGAACCGTTGCCGCAGCTCGCCGATGACGTCGTCGGTCTTGCGCCTGCGGTTGGTGCGGAGCTTGACCAGGAAATCGCCGGTGTTGGGCTCGGCGATCGCCAGCGCGAGGCGGGCGCCCGTGCGCCGCGAGTAGCTCTCCACCTCGGGCACCGTGCGGAGGATTGCCTCGGCCTGAAGCAGCTGGCGGTTGGTCTCCTGGAGGCTCGTGCCGGGGGGCGTGAAGTAGTCGATCACGAACCCGCCCTCGTCCATCGGCGGGAGGAACTCGCTGTCCAGCTGGCCGTAGACCAGCACCCCGGCGATCGGGATGAGGGCGCAGGCGGCCATGACACGCCAGGGATTCCGAAGAGCGGGGCGGACCGCGCGCTCGTAGATCTCGATCACGCGGTGGAGCAGGGGTCCGCCCAGCTCAGCCCGCGCCGTCCCTTCGGCCCCCGTCCGCCGCCGCGTGAGCCGCGCGGCCAGCGACGGGGTGAGCGTGACGGCCAGCACGAGCGAGGTGAGCAGCGACACCACCATCGTCAGCGCGAGCGCCCGGAAGAACACGCCGGTGATGCCGCGCAGAAACGCGAGCGGGATGAACACGACGACCGGCGTGAGCGTGGACCCCACGAGCGGGCGGAAGATCTCGCCGATCCCGGCCACGACGGCTTCGGCCCGGCCGATGCCATGGGTGAGACGCGTGTGAATCGCCTCGACCACGACGATGGCGTCGTCGATCACGAGGCCGATCGCCGCGGCGATCCCGCCCAGGGTCATCAGGTTGAAGGTGAGGCCGGTGAGCTTCATCGACACGAGCGTGATGAGCACCGTCACCGGAATGACGGTGGTCGCCACCAGGGTCGTGTCCCAGCTCTTGAGGAAGAAGTAGAGGATGCCGACGGAGAGGATCAGACCGAAGATGATGGCCTCCCACACGCTCTCCACCGACGCCCGCACGATCTCGGACTGATCGTAAAAGAACGCCAGCTTCATGTCGGGCGGGAGCTCCTGGCGGAGCTCGGCGATCTGTCGCCGGAGGTCCCGCGCGATGTGGAGCGTGCTGCCGTCCGGCTGGCTCCGGATGTTGAGCAGCACGGCGGCGTGGCCGTCCGCGGTGACCACGTTGAACACCGGCTCGGGTCCCCGCACCACCGTCGCGAAGTCCCGGATCCGCACCGGGTGGCCGTCGGCGGCGGTCACCACGAAGTCCTCGATCTCCCGGATGGAGCGCACCCGTCCGTCCACCACCGTGAGGTAGAGGGTGTGGTTCTCCTCGTGCATCCCCGCCGACGCCACGAGGTTGTTGGCCTCGAGCGCGGCGATCACGTCCTGAAGGCTGAGCCCCGCCGCGCCGAGCAGGATGGGATCCACCACGACGTGGTACTCCGGCGCCCGGCCCCCCACCAGGTCCACGCGCGCCACGCCGGCGATCCTCAGAAAGCGCAGCTTGAGGTTGTAGCGCGCCGTCTCCCACAGCTCGGTGATGCTGCGCGTGTCGCTCGTCAGGCTCACGCCCAGGATGGGGAAGGCCGCGAACGTGAGCCGGTACACCGTCGTCACGGCGGTGGCCGGCAAAGTGCTGCGGATCTGCGCGAGGCGGCTCAGCACGTAGAGCTCGGACTGGATCATGTCCACGTTCCACGTGAAGAACACGTTGATCTCGGCCGATCCGCGCCCCGTGGCCGACTTTACCGTGGTGACGCCGCGGATGTCGTGCATGGCCTCTTCGATCGGGCGCGTGATCGTGGCCATCATCTCGTCGCCCGGCATGACGCCGTTGTCCACCAGGATTACGACCCTGGGAAAGTCGGTCTGCGGGAAGACCGAGGAGGCGAGCGTCAGCGCGGCGTAGACGCCGGCCAGGCACAGCGCGATGGAGATGAAGAAGATCGAAAGGGACGACCGCGTCGCGAGGCGCCCGAGCATCTCAGCGCCCCACGATCCGGATCTTGGTCACCTCGGGGAGGCTGTAGGCGTCGTCGGTGACGATCGTGATACCGTCGCCCAGACCGGCTCCCGCGACCTCGACGAGGCCCCCGTCCCGGATTCCCACGGTGACGGGCCGGCGCACCGCGCTGTCGCCCTCCACGACCATGATCCAGCTGCCCTCGCCGGCCCGCGTCACCAGGCTCACCTCGGGGACGACCAGCACGTTGGGCCGCTCCTCGGCCACGATCCGGATGTCGGTGAACTGGCCGGGGGTGAACGCGGAGCCCGCCGGCACCGAGGCCTGGACCCGGTACGTCCCGGTGCGGGGGTCGATGTCCTTGCCGACGATCCGCAGAGTGCCGCGCGGCGCCGTGCTGTCCGCGCCGAGGAACACCGGCAGCCCGGGCGCGAGCCCGGCGGCCTCGCGGGCCGGCACGTTGGCGGTGACGACCAGACGATCGAGGTTCACCACCTCGGCCAGCACGGTGTTGGCGTCGACGAATTGGCCGACCGTGGCGCTCAGCCGAACCACCGTGCCGCTGAGCGGCGCGGTGATCCGGAGATACGCCAGCCCGGTCTCCGCGGCCGAGAGATCGCTCCGCGCCGCGTCGAGCTGCTGCTCCGCCTCCTGGTAGGCGCGCTGTGACGTCCCGTTGGAGGGAAGCAATTCCTGCTGGCGCTTGAAGGCCCGCTCGGCGAAGTCGACCTGCTGCCGGGCTTTGTCCACCGCGACCTCTGCCATCCGGCTGTCGAGCCGGAACAGCACGCTCCCCGCCGTCACCCGTTGCCCCTCCACGCAGTCGATCTCGGCCAGCACGCCGCCGACGATGGGGGAGAGCAGCGCGCCGCCCGGCGCGCGCCCGCCTCCGGCCGGCTCCGGCTCGACGTAACCGTAGGCGGTGACGTAGCGATGCAGGGTGGCCCGCTGCACGGTGCCGACGTGCACGGCGACGTCCGTGACGACCGCCTCGTCTCCAGCTCCGGAGCCCTTCAGCCTGAGGGCGATGAGCGCCGCCACGATCACCGCGGCGGCAACGAGGCTCGCCACTGCCCGCCGTCTATCCATCGTTCGGCTCCACGTTGCCGTAGCCTGAGAGTCCGGACCTCATTCGTCGTGCCGATCAGTCCCAGCCAGTCCGCCCGCGCCACCTGGTAGGCCACGAGGTCGTTCACGAGATCGCGCACCACCTCGCGCTCCGCCCGGAGCGCGTCGAGCACGGGCACGATCCCGGTCTCGCCGGCCGTGTACGCGACGAGCGCGAGCTCCCGCTGCCGCGTGGCGAGCGGGAGAATGGAATCGCGCGCCACGAGGGCGCGTCGCGCCGTCTCCCGCACGCGCGTGGCCGCCTGTGCGAGGAGCCGCGCGGCATCGGCCCGCACCTCGCGGAGCTGGGCCGCCGCCTGGTCGGCGCGGGCCCGCGCGGCGGCGGTGAATGCGCCGCCGCTCTGCCACAGCGGGAGCGGCAGGGAGAGGCCCAGCAGCACGGTGGAGCCGGCCGTCGGGTTGGTGGGGTCGTTCCATTCGACACCGGCCTGCACGGACGGGAACGGAACCCGGCTCCACTGTGCGGCGTGATACACCGCGCGCGCCATGGTGGAGTCGGCGCGCGCGGCCACGACCATGGGGAGCTCCTCCGCCGGAGGCATGGCCGGCGCTACTGCCGAAAGCTCCCGATCGAGCGCGCCGGCCGGCGCGGGCAGCGACTCGCGCGGCACGCCCAGCGCCCGGCCCAGCTCGGCGGCCGCCAGCGCATGGTCCTCGCGGCTGGCGGAGACGAGTTGCCGCGCCCGGGCGGCTTCGAGCGCGGCCTGGGCCTGTTCCAGCTCGGGGATCTCGCCCGCTGCCCGGCGCCGCGCGGCGATGGCCGCGAGCGAGTCGGCGAGGGCGGCCTCATCCTCGGCGAGCGCGAGTCGACGCGTGGCGCCGAGCGCCGTGTAGAACGCGCTCCGCGCCTCGCGGGCGACGTCCGCCAAGAGACGGGTGGAATCGGCCAGCGCCACGCCGATGCCAGCGCGTCCCGCGACGGCCTCACTGCCGCGGCGCAGCAGCCAGTCCAGCGGCTGGTCGACGGTGGCGTGCTGGCGCGGCGGGTCGCCCGTGTAGGAGTATGAGACCGTGGGGTTGGGGAGGGAGAGGAGCACCCGCCGCTCGGCGCGGGCGGCGGCGACCACGGCGGCCGCGATGGCCACCTGTCCGCGGTGCGCCCGCGCCAGGGCGAGCGCGGCGTCGAGGGTGAGCGAGTCCTGCGGACCTTGCGGCAGCAGTCCGCGAGCGATGAGAAGGAGCGCGAGCATCATGACGTGGGCTCCGGCGCCGCCGGATGAGGGGTCGGCCGTATTCTACGCTGCGGTCACGGGGAAGGCGACCACGCGAGCCCTATGCCACCCCCGCCGCCCACAAGATGCCGCGGCTACGACGCCGGCTCCAGGAGCTTCTGCTTCGAGGGGATCCGCGCTTCGAGCTCATGCAGAATCGCTCGAGCCTGGGCCACCATCGCCGCCCGGTCCTTCCCGGGCGCGGGCTTCAGGTCCATGCCCACCGCCCCGATGAGGTTCCCAGCGCTGTCGTGGAGCGCCTGCGTGATGTCGTACACGGGGTCGTCCTTGGTCGGCTCTTCCACGTCGGGCTCGCCGGTGCGGATGGGCCCCAGCTCGTCGTCGTCGCATTTCTCGCCGATGTCCTCCGCAGCGGTTGCGGCGACGGTCTTGCAGCCCTCTGTCAACTGGAGCGCCAGCTCCATTGCCGCCAGCTCCGCGTGAGCGGCGACCATCTGATTGACGAGCTGCTGCGCGTAGGTCGGGGGATCCTGCGCGGGGGTTGACGGCAAGCCAGCCCAGCCGGTGGGGCCCGCCACGGACAGGATGGCGGTGATCGCGAGTAGCTTCAAGATGTCCTCCAGGGTTGTGGGCTAGCGAAGACCCGTGGGCAACGGATCATCATAGCCGGCGTGCATGACATCCGGGTGACAGCGTCCGTCACCGGCTTGTCACGTGGGCGGGATAGCTTGGCACAGCCGGCCGGCCACGGGATGGCCGACTCACGACGAGGTGACAGATGACCATACTACGGGCCTTCCGCGCCTTGCGAAACCCCCGCGAATCGCGACGTCCGCTTCAGGTCACACACATGAGTCGGCGCACGCTTGGGGCGTTCGTCGTCGTCGCGGGGGTGGCCGGTCTGCCCGGCACGGTCGCGGGCCAGGACGGTGCCCTGCCGAGGTATCTGACGGACCGAGGCGCCGGCGTCCCAGCCTCGCTGTTCGGGACCTACATCGGCCGAGGCCAGCTGGTGGTCCACCCGTTCTTCGCGTACTCCCTCGATAACAACCGTGAGTACCAGCCGGCCGCGCTGGGCTTCGGACTGGATCAGGATTTCCGCGGGAAGTACCGGAGCTCCGAGGCTCTGATCTTCGTCGCCTACGGCCTGACCGACTGGCTCGCGCTCGAGTTCGAGGCAGGCTTCGTGCGCGCTACACTCGAGAGGTCGCCCAGCGACCCGTCCGCCATGCCGGCGAGAATCGAGGAATCGGGGCTGGGAGACATCGAGGGACAGCTTCGCATGCATGTGATGCGGGAGGGTGACCATCGCCCCGGCCTCTTCGGGTTCCTGGAGGTGACGCCTCCGTCGCAGAAGACGAAAGTGCTGATCGGCGCTTCAGAGTGGGACTTCAAGCCCGGCATCGGCATCGTGAGGGGGTTTTCCTGGGGCACGATGACGTTTCGCACCACCGTAGAGTACAATCATGACAACAAGCATCTCGATCTCGGGGAGAGTTCCCTCGAATACCTCAAGCGGTTGTCACCCTCCTGGCGCGTGTATTTCGGAGTTGAGGGCGGTGAAACCGGCGCGCCGGACGAGTGGGACCTCGTCCTCGGCACGCACTGGCGCATTGCGGACTTCCTCTTCTTCAAGCTCGACAACGCGGTCGGGATCTCGTCCAAGGCCACCGACTGGGCACCCCAGATTGGCATGATGCTCTCGTTCCCGAAGTGATGTCGGCGTTTCTCACCGCGCCACTGTCAGGAGTCTGTCATGTGCCGGCGGTAGCCTTGGTGGATGGGGACCGGACCGGGCTTCCACCCACGGAGGAGCAATGAGGGCTATGAAGCTGATGGTCGTCACCGCGGCAGTGGTGGTGGGAGGTGCGCCGGCCACCGCCTGGGCCCAGCAGCAGGGCACCCGCGTCACGATCAAAGAGGAAACGCCGGGGCTGATGGCCCGCGCCAAGGTGGCGGGCGACAGCGCGATCGTGCTAGCGCGGAAGGCGGTGCCGAAGGGGCGGATTTCGGCGGCCGAGATCGAAGAAGAGAACGGTAAGCTCATCTATTCGTTCGATCTCCGCGTGCCCGGGCAGCCGGGCATCTTCGAGGTGAACGTGGACGCGGTCACGGGCCAGGTCGCGCCCGTCGAACGCGAGAACGCCGAGGAGTCGGGAGCTGCTGGAGCCGTGCAGATCGTGGAGGAGCATCCGGGTCTCGCGGCACGGGCCAAGATCTCCGGGGACAGCGCGAGAACCCTGGCGCGCGCGGCCGTCCCCAACGGCACGATCACCAAGGCGGAGCTGGAGGAAGAGAGTGGGACGCTGACCTACTCCTTCTCGCTCACCGTTCCCGGCCGTCCAGGGGTCTGGCACGTCACGATCAATGCCATGACGGGTGCTGTGAGCCCCGTGAAGCAGGAGACGGGACGCTGAGTTGACGGTGGTGAGACCCCCTCGGGGGATGAACCCTGGGGGTCCTACCCGCTGCTCGCTGGGCCTGGCACGGGCCAGACCAGTTGCAGGGTGTTGGTCTCGTCGGCATGGCGGTAGGCCAGCTTCCCCCCGTGCACGCGCGCGATCCATGCGACAATGGAGAGCCCCAGACCAGATCCCTCCTCCTGCCGGGCGGGCGGCCCCATGATGCTTTCGGGAATGGGCCCACCCGCGCTCAACACGGCCAGGTGCGCCCGGTCGTGCTCGCAGTATGCCGACACGCGGATGGGGCGCTCCGGGCCACCGTACCTCACCGCGTTCTCGATCAGCTCCAGCACGGCCTCGCGGAGCAGGGGCTCGTTGCCACGAGCCAGCGCCGCTTCAACCCGGTCCAGCTCCAAGGAGCGGCCAGCCCGCTGCGCTCGGCCACGCATGAGGTCCGCGCACTCGAGGGCGAGGCCGTCGAGCTCGACCGCATCTTGCATGGGCGGCTGATCGCCGGCCTCGGCCTGAGCCAGGAGAAACAGGTCGTCCACGCGGTGCGTCATCTGGTCCGCCGCGCGCCGGATGCGCTCGAGGACGGCGCGGTACGTATCGTTGTCACGCGGGCGCTCGAGGCCGAGGGTGCTCTCTCCGCGGACGACCGTGAGTGGGGTTTTGAGCTGGTGCGCCGCGCGTGCCAAGAACGTGCGATTGCGGTCCCGTGCCTGCGCCAGGCGCTCCAGCAGGCCGTTGAACCGGTCGGCGAGGCGGTCGATCTCGTCAGGCGGGGTCCGCACCGGAAGGCGACGGTGGAGGTCGTCGGGCGCGATCCGTTCAATGGCATCGGCCGTGTCACGCAGGGGCTGCAAGGCGCGCCGCGCAAGCCAGTACCCCGAGAGGAGCGAGAACAGCGCGACGCCGGGTACGCTGAGCAGGAGCCAGCCGGTCAGCAGCTCCTCATGCTCCCGCAGCTCGGCGGTCGAACGGGCGGCGATGATCCAGAGACGGGGTGGGACGGTGTCGCCGTCCACCACCGTGCGCAGGTCGCCTTCGTCGTCCAACGGATAGGTCCGCACCGTGCCCGGCGTTGGCGCTACCGGCAGACGCAGCAGACGCTGCGGCTCCCCGGGCCCGACTGCACCAAGCCGGGCGCGGTCGGCGCCGAACACCGCGAATGCCGTCGGGCCCGCCGGCCATTCCTCCAGGGCGTCGTGCACCGCCTGGGCCTGCGTAATGCCGGTCTCCTGGGCCTCCCGCAGAACGGCGTCGCGGAGCCCTCGCGCGGCTGCCTGTAGGTCGCGGGTGAGCCGGGCATCCGCATCGCGCCGCAAGTAGGCGGAAAGGCCGAAGTCCACCACGCCGGCGGCGATCAGCACCGCCGCCGCGAACCGAAGCGCGATCTGGAGCCGAAGGCGACTAAACGGCATTGGGCGGCTCGGTCTCGGACAGCACGTATCCGGCGCCGCGGATCGTGTGGATCAGCGGCGTGCCGTCCGGAGACTCGATCCTGCGTCGGACGCGCCCGACCAGCACATCCACCGCGTTCGCGACGGGATCGAAGTTGTCGTCCCACACGTGCTCGAGGATCTGTGCGCGGGTCACCACGCGCCCGGGATTGCGGAGCAGGTACTCGAGCAGGGCGTACTCGCGGGCGGTGAGGCGGAGGGGTTCACCGGCCCGCCGGACGCACCGGGTCGCGGGGTCGAGCTCCAGATCGGCGATCCGGAGGAGCGGTGCCTGGGCTGACGACGGGCGGCGGAGCAAGGCCCGCAGGCGGGCGAGCAGCTCCTCGATGGCGAACGGTTTGGCGAGGTAGTCGTCGGCACCAGCGTCGAGACCTGTGACGCGATCGTCAAGGCCACTCCGCGCGGTCAACACGAGGATCGGGGTCCGGACGTCGCGCGCGCGCCAGCGGTGGCACACCTCGAGCCCATCCATGTCGGGTAGACCGAGGTCGAGCACGACGATATCGTACTCCGTGACCGCTACGGCCTCGAGCGCCGCGCCGCCCGTCGCGACCACGTCGCACGCCCAGGAGATGTCGTGCAGCGCGCGGGCCAGGAGATCCGCAATCTCGATTTCATCTTCCACGACCAGAACCCGCATGGCTGCCAGCCTAGGATCGCTCGATGACGCCGGAATGACAGACCACGCTCGTGCTCAGCCCGTTCTTGCGAACGTTACCCTTGCCCCAGGCGTCGGACCTTCTGGACAAGATGGGTGATCCCGCGCCGAATGATCAGCCTGCCGTACAGGGCGCGCAATGGGATGTGGGGGCATTCCCTTTTCACTTTGCGCTCCTCAGCTTTCACGGC